>NZ_JBLZXA010000020.1:0-1025761 GCF_056099005.1 Priestia sp. 53B2 | reverse complement strand
AGGTATATTGTTTATTACAACCACAAACGAATAAAAGTAAAATTAAAAGGATTGACCCCTGTAGAATACAGAATTCAATCCTCATTCGCTGCTTAGATAAAGGGTCTAACTTTTCGGGTTCAGTTCACTTAGAGTGACTTAGCATTAGGTTTATTCTTTACTTCATCAGGTACGTAATCTAAAAGTACGGATATTATTGTATTAAAATTCCAGGGAGTAAGATTGTTTCCAGTATTTTCTTTTAACTCAGTTCTTAGCTTTTCACCCCATATAGGATATTTATTGTTGCTTTTTGCCTCCTCTAACATATAATCGACTACATTTAGTACTTTATAATATTCATTTTCTTTTGTGCTAATATAATAATCCTTTTGTTTATAGTTCATATCTCCGATCCCCTTTTGGTTATTTATGAACAATAAATTTTTTCATAAGATAGCATCAAATTTAGACTATATCTCTTATTTCCTTATAACATCTACATTGATTTAAATAGTTTATAATATCTTGGTTATTTACTTCTTTAATATTATCTCCAAAAAGTTCAACGGCACTTTCTAAACGTTCAATTTTATTATCAATCGTTAGTACATATCGAAGTGCATCAACTACTGGTGCATTATGGTATGTACGACGAACGAAATATTCTTCGATTGCCTTATTTAAGTATTCTGATTCAGCCTTTCTAAATTTAGGTTCTGACCTTTGAAGGTTCTTTACCTCCATCTCTCTCATAAATCCCTCATCCTCTCCGATTTAATTTACTATTTTATTCCCCTACTAGAAGTAAAATAAAACTTAGTTTGTATACAAATTAATGTATTTTCTCAAAATAAAAAACACCTGTGAAGACAGATGTTTTTTGTAAACTTAACATGTTAAAGGAGAAACGATTCGTCAGCAAAAGGAGGAATCTGATTAGGTACAGTATGTGCTCATTTTTCGTATTTATACGTATTCGAATTAATTAAAGAATAAAATGAGGTTAAGCAAACCCATTGATGTTCGATTCGTGTAAGGTTAAAGGATAGATTAAATTTTGACGAAGTGAGTTATAGAATGTAGTCAAGTTATTGTTGAGGAAATATAGCTTTATCTTTTAATTGATGCATCACAGGGACATACTAAAAAATGAGGTGATAACATGGAAATAAATCGAGCTAAACAAATTCTTTCTTCCCCCAAGGAAATTGATGTTCATTACCACGGAGTTCCTATTTGGATTAAAAGTGTAGATGAAACATCAAGTATGGCTACCGTTCATGCGAGAGGAACACATGATGAAGACCGTATGGTTCCAGTCCTTGATTTAGAAGAAAAATAAAAAGTCGGAAAGGAAGAATGTAGTTTTTTTACATTCTTTTCTTCCATCTCCAAATAGAACCCAATAACTGATACCATATTTCTATAAGCTTTATTTATAAGAAAAAAGAGGTGCAGCATGAAAGAGAAAAAAGAACCACAACTTAGAAGTGGCGAGCTAGAAAATGCAGAACTAAAAGGCTATTATGGAATGGATCCTGAAACTAGCCTTCAATCTGTTAATTTTGCCACGACAGAGAACCTATACTTAAATGAGCATTGCCAAGAAGATTCTAAAGAAAATGAATAAAAAGAGAAGAAAATAACCGACCTTTATTTCTTTTCTGTAGTTATACATTTTTATTAAGTCGTCAATAAAAGGGTTTTTAGATAACATATTTCGATCTCAGCTTATTCTTACTTCTGCAACGATATTACCTGACACATAACCATTATAAAGAGCCACTTGCGTAAAACAAGTGGCTCTTTGCTACGTTGTTGAATACACCTGAATCCCTAATAAATAAGGGCAAAAAGCAATCTATAATTGATTTAGATTATTCTTTAACTAATTTAACAAGCATATGAGCAAGATGATGTTGTTCTTCCTCGTTTCCAACTTTCCATAACTCATGTAACAAGTATTGCTCTTCATTTTGTGGCTCCTCATGTGCCGCGAGATAATCAGCTATTTTTTTAGCTGCTAGAGCTAATTGATTATCATTTAACCCTAGTTTCTCACCTTTTGTGACTTTATCTCCTAAGTAACTTTTAAATTCGTTAAAACTAGAAAGGATGTTGTCTTTCTTCTCTTGACTCATTTCATTTAGTTTATCCCCTACTTTATTTTCAACGGTTTCAGTATTATTGTTCATTTTTCATTCTCCTTCCAATTAAGTATCAATGTTCTTATATGGTAAATCCCCCATTTACAGATATATAAACATTTCGTAGCCTACTCATTAAGCAGAATAATAGTGAACCTTGAATAAAACGCGATTATTTGTAATAAAGTTTAGTGAAAAACCTTTTTGATAACAGGATGTATTTCTTAGGATGTTAACAAACTAGGTTAGTTTCACAAAATTTAATCGGTTATTTAGATGAGGAACGGAGTGAATACAAATGAGTTTGGCTACTTATATAGGTTCGAACGTAGAATTACCTATTAATAATGAATTAGATGATTTAGTTACTATTGGGAGCTGCTTTTCAGATGAAAGAAATCGATTGAACATAAAGAAACATCAATTTACTACCCTTTATGTTTATGAAGTTGCAAGTGACTGGGGAATTGAAATTACGGAATATATGAATAAGAGCAGGCGTAAAGAATCAAAAGAGAAACAGATTGCACTATGCAAATTGATGGACCGCTATCTTAAGTCAGGAGACTTTTTTGAATTGTATAGTTGTTGGGTAGGGGAAGAAGCTGAAGAACAAGAGAGGAAATTAACATTAAACATCCATTACTTTGACATTGACGATATTGACATGCCGGAAAAAACATTAGTTAGAATTGAAAAATGAGTTCGTCCTATTATTAGGGTAAATTTCCCCCTACATGGTATACATAAAAAAGAAAAACTCCCCTAATGCCTTAAGAGAGTTTTTCTTTTTAGTTAAATATTAAGGGTGTAATTGCTTGTTACTTACATATCATTTAATATTTTTGTAGATATTTATTATAACCTATCAAATGATTTCGGGAAAGCAAAAAATGAAAGCGATTACTTTTAATTTAAAATAATAAAGGAGATATACTATATTTTTATGAGGTGTATTTTGCTTCTGAAAAAATGCAGACCTTAAGCTTAACTGTTTTAAATTTCCCCTTATATATTAATATAAAAGAAACTTTTATTCTTTATCGTTTCCTGGCACAACATTAGAAACCATAGAAGTGTCTCCAGTATAATACTTATGCGGATAAGGATCAGAAGGCTTGGCAGTCTTTGTTACAAACTCTTTCTCAAGATCACCTAATTCGGTTTCATCTGTATTATTCTCTGATACCTGCTCTAAATCATTTGATTGGTTATTCCCCATATAAAATTCCTCCTTTTAATTAAATAATGCTCATTGCTCATTAAGAATACGTTTTTTAATAATCTGGATATAGATGCTGTTTTTATTCTATACTTTCCTGTGCCTTTTCTTCATTTAGTATATATTTCAAATTAATATTTATTACTTTTTTGAAATTGTGAACGATTTATTCATACCTTTAAAATCCGTTATGTTAACTGAGAAAGTATGCTATATTCACTTCAAAAAGCAGAGACCGATTGGCCCTGCTTGTTATTTGACTATTACTTTCCCTACCATTCCACTATTAAAATGATACCTACATATCAGTTCATATGTACCTGGGTTTTGTGGTTTCACGGTAATAGTTTTTTCTTTTCCAGGCTGGATTTCAGCGTCAATGCCGAGTTTTTCTACTGTGAAGGTATGCTCTTTCTGACCTTCATTTTTCAATATCAATGTTATCGTCTTTCCACTCGGGATAGTGATGGTTTCTGGATTAAAGTAATCATCGTTCAACTGAACCTCCATGGCTTGCTGTCTTACCACGTCAGATTCGGCCAAAACGCCGAGTGACCCTGAAGTTATCACACCGATAACCATCGCAAACAAAACGACCCATCCCGTTAACCAGTTTTTCATAGACATTTACATTCACTCCTTTCACAAGTCATATTCTTTTCCAATTCATAAAATAATATCACTATTTTTTGTGAATTAATTATTATTTTTCCTTAATTTCAATTTTGGGAAGTCACAAATAGTTATGAACGCTGGGAGAATCTTGAGTGCTGAGAGAAGAAAATAGCAGGCTTAACCAGCACTAAATAAGTTTTATGAAAGAAGCTTCTCGATTAGGTCTCCCAATTAAATTACCGCACTTTACAAAATAGTATCGATACTAATAGAACAGTTATAATCATATTCTTATAAGAGAAAACATTAAAAAGGAGTGTTAAGTTAGTTGATCAAAGCTAAGGTTAGTTTACGGCCTATTGTTAGTAAGATAAATTTACCTACCGTTTTAAAAACAGCTATACTTCCAGGTGACTCATTTGAAAGCTTATTTATTGCCACCCAAGTAGGAGAGATCTTTTATATAAGAGACGAAGCTATACAGACTTTTTTAGATATTCGCTCACAAATCCTAAAATTGGGTACTTCTGAACCAGGTGTTTCTCGCGGGGGATATGATGAACGAGGACTGCTAGGGCTAGCGTTTCATCCAGAATTTTATTATAAAGGTCTGTTTTATCTTCATTACTCAGTAGCTGGAACACAAGGACCAGGTGCACTTTCCGAACATTTTAAGCCTAACCCGTGTGATCCTAAAACTTCAAAACTAAAGTGGATAAATAGAGAAACTAAATATGATCATATTGATACAGTGGAAGAATGGATTTTCCAACCAAATGGTCAACCTCAAAAAAGACGAACGTTACTTAACTTAAGAAGACCATTTTTTAATCATAATGGTGTCAACAGCTTAAACTTTTCACCTGAAACTGGAAAACTTATCTTAACAATCGGAGATGGCGGATCAGGATATGACCCCTTTAATTTAAGTCAGGATGATATGGAGATTTACGGAAAAATAATTGAAATTGATGTAAGTAAGAATACATTCATCCATAATCCACCCGCAGTCACACGCTTTCATGAACTCCCTTCACCTATTCAGGAAACCCTTACGCTCATTGCCAAAGGAGTTCGCAATATAACGGGCATTTCATTTCAAAAATTTTATAGTCAGTACATCAAATATGTGGGAAACGTGGGACAAGACGTGGTAGAGTCTATTTTTTCATTTGTTCATTATAAGCCAATACCTGTTCCTCAACTTGTTCAAGCTTCTTTAATGAGAGCTAAACCCAACCAAGAAGGATTTATTAACCTTGGATGGCGGGGATGGGAAGGAGATTTTCCAACTTCATTTATAAAAAGGTGTTCTGAAAATCCGGCCTTGGATGAGAAAATAATTGCTTATTACAATGAAGCAGTAAAAACTTCAGCGAGACGTCTTCAGCCTTTAACTAGTTATTTTCACAAAGATCCCCGCCCTAATAAATTTGGAGGGACCTCCCTTACAGGAGTTCAGCCATATATGGGAAACAAAATCCCTAGCTTAACAGGAAGCGTTATGTTTACGGATATTGCCCAGGTTAATGAATCTCAATCCCCAGTTAGAGGAGTTTTAGCTTATACCAAGGCAGGTACAGATTGTAAGCTAAATGATTTTAGTATTGTGGAAATTGATTATAATTTTGGTTCTCAATCGGCTTACTACGTTAGTTTGGGAACGAATCTGGATCAAACCAGGCTGTATTTAGGAGTTTATGGCTCTATGAAAGTGTCTGACTTTAATCAAGGTACTGTTTTTGAAATTGTTCCATGATTTACACTTATAAAATTCGACTAAACATTAATTTCCCCAAAAAATTATAGCTTAATTTTTTCACCAGCTATTTTATAGGAATGAGCAAATGAACTTTCTAGAAAATAAAAAAGCCTTTAATCAATAAAGCCCATAAAAGATTCATTTTATGGGCTACAGTACATACCTTTAAAAAGATAAAGAAATTTATCTTAACGGATACGACCTATTTCTGTAAAAGTAAATGCGACTTATTAATCCTCCCTCTTAATTTCTTTATATATTACACATAAGAGTTAATATATCGGGCAGTGGTCTAAATTAATCTTTAACCCCTTATAATGTAAACACAGTTAACCGAGGTGAAATTCATGTACTTTTTAAAGTCTCTTTCAAATGAAGTAAAATCTGCGCAGCTTCTTTTTAATAGACTATCTAAAACTAACCAGCTTGTATCAGGCGCTCTTTTCGCCAGCTTAGCAGCCCTTTTTCAATCAGCAGGAGGTTTCTTACCAGGAATAGGAATTTCCATTAGTCCATTATCTACTGCACCCATTCTTTTTTGTTTTGTACTTTCGCTCCCTCTAGGGTTTATTACCTATATATTAACAAATCTGCTTCTTCTGGTTATCCAGCCAAGTGAACTTATTATTTTTCCTTTTACAACAGGAATATTGGGAATGGGCATAGGAGCTGCTTTTTACTTTTTTAAAAAGAGATTGTACATTATTGTAAGTGGGGCCACCCTATTAACTGTTGGAATTATCACCTTATTGTACGGTTTCAAATTCCCAGTACTAGGTCCCGTGATTTCCAAGAATTTTTCTCTTTCTACTACTGGTTTAATTTTTGTATTTACTTTCCTTTATAGTTGGAGTTGGGTTGAACTCAGCTTAGCTTATTTAAAAAAATTAAAAACATTTATTTCCTTGTGAATCTCCAAATTAATCCCGTAATAGAGATAACTCGTTAAAATAATGGAGAAATCGCAATCAGCTTTTTAGAAGAACGTCAATTAGGACAATCTCATCTGAATTTTCCAAGGCTCTTTTCATTATATTTTCAAATTCAACTAAACTATTTGCTCGTTCTCCTTTAATTCCAAAGCTGGTTGCCAGTTGAACAAAATCTGGGTTTGTAAAAGTTACTCCATAGCTCTTACCAAACTTTTTGTTCATCATTTCCTGCTCTATTTTTAATGTAGAGTCGTTTAAAACAATAATGACGAATGAAATCCCTAAGCGCTTTGCCGTCTCTATTTCTGCAAAATTCATTAAAGCTCCTCCATCTCCAGTAATACAAATAACTGGATCATTAGGGCAGGCTAGTTTAGCTCCAATTGAGCCTGGTAAAGCAATACCCATGGAAGCTAGACCATTTGATATAATGAACTTGTTAGCGTTTTTGGGCTGATAAGTTCGGGCTATAGATACTTTATGAGCTCCTACATCTGAAATCACAATTGTTTCCTCTGAAGAGAGCTTGTCAATACTATGCAAGATATTCTCGATTGTCAAAGGCAGCAAATTGCTGTCTATCTTTTTCTCTTCAATGTGATAAGATTGCTTAATTTGTTTCTGGAGATTACCAGAGGGAATCCATGGTTTAGAAGGAATATCAAGCTGATTGAATACTCGTAAAGTCTGTTTTATATCTCCAACCAATTCGACTTCTATAGGATAATATTCATCTATTTCTGCCGGTAAAGTATCTATATGTAAAATTGGTGTTTTTTCTGTGTTCCATTCTTTGGGTAACTTCTCGACAAAATCAAACCCCATTACAATAAGTAGGTCAGCTTCCTTTAAGCCTGGGAGCACTTCATCTTTTTCATTAAATCCAAACGTAAAGAAATTTTTCGGATGATCTTTAGATAATACACCTTTAGCCATATAACTATGGGTAACCGGTGATTGAAGGCGTTCAATAAATGGTTGAAGCTCATCCAAGGCTCCCTGTCTAACAGCGCCGTTACCGATAATAACAAAAGGTCTCTCATGCTGCTTAATAAGAGTATTGGCAGCCTGAATTGACTCCAGTATAGGTATACTTACGGGTATAGATGTAGGTGAAATAGGTTTAATGGGAACGATTTGAGTTGCTAAGTCTTCTGGCAATTCTACTACTACGGGTCCTGGCTTTTCCATTTGTGCAACTTTAAATGCTTTTCGAATAATCTCAGAAAGCGTTTGTGAATCTTTTATTTGAACACGCCACTTCGTGGCCGGTTCTACCATTTTAACAATGTCCATATATTGATGGGACTCTTTATGTTGTCTCCCCAAAGCAGCCTGTCCTGTTAAAGCAACAACAGGGGAATGGTCTAGCTTTGCACTAGATATACCTGTCAATAAATTAGTAGCTCCGGGTCCTAATGTTGATAAACATACGCCTACTTTGTTTGTTAACCTTCCGTATACATCTGCCATAAAAGCAGCTCCTTGCTCATGCCGCACATTCACGAATTGAATCTGTTTAGAGTTAGATAAGGAATCAATAAAATCCAATGTCTCTTTACCAGGTATTCCGAAAATATATTCAACTCCCTCATTTTCTAAACATTGAACAAGTATATCCGTCACTTTCATATTGTTCGACCTCTCTTTAGATAGTATTTTGACAAGCTTATGTGAAAGAAATAGCTCATTAATTCTTATCTCGTTTTTTCTAGTTTTAACTAACCGAAATCGTAAATATATGGAATGAAATCATACTCACTAACTATTGTTTATAGTGTTGCCATTAGGTTCTTATGTTAAATACATTTTTTAGAGAATGTATAAATAATTGGATGCGTCAAAAAGATTGGAAGGAAATTAGACCTCAATGACTGTTTCTTTATTAGTGAACAAAAAAGGCTTTATTTTTTCTGCTATAACCTTACAGAAAGGTATCCTCTGTAACCCTTCCTCTATGTTGGCTGATTGAAAATGTGGAGATAACCTATAAAAAATTACTATTAGAAAGTAACATTTTAAGGAATGTAAAAAATCCCATATACAAACAATAAGACGCATATTCGTTTAAATTGGAAGGAGCCGTTTTTATGAAAAGATTATTATTGATGGGATTTATGTTGTTGTTTTCGCTAAACATGCTGGTTGAACCAAGTAGTGCTCGTGCTGAAACACAAGAACATCGTGTTAGTCAATCTCAGGTAAAGTTTGAAAATGAATTTAGAAGACTTTGGATGGAACATGTATTGTGGACAAGCAATTATATTACAAGTGCAACAACAGCAGGATCAGAAGACCAAAAACAGGTGTTGGCAAGGTTATTAAAAAATCAGGAAGATATCGGGAATGCTTTGAAGCCGATATACGGAGAGAAAGCTGGGAACAAACTTACGGCTTTGCTTAAGGAACATATTGTGATTGCTGGCAAGATTGTAGATGCGGCTAAAACGGGAAAGAAAGCCTTGGTGAATCAATTAAACAAAGAATGGTATAGAAATGCTGATGATATAGCAGCGTTCCTTAGCCAGGCTAACCCTTATTTGAAAAATGAAGATTTGAAAAAATTACTGTATATGCATCTAAAATTAGTGACAAATGATTTATCTGCAAGCTTAGAAAAAGATTGGGAAGCAAGAATCGTTGCAATTGATGAAGGAGTCTCACATATTATCTTAATGGCAGGTACTATATCTGCGGGAGTTGTGAAGCAGTTTCCAGAGAAATTTAATCAATAATCTTAATAATCTCCAGTAGAATGCTGGAGATTATTTGAAATTTCTTCATGAAAAACTGCACTTGTAAGAACTCTTTTGATTGATGCCTCTAGGAAACCTTATGTTCACTAAAAAGGTACATGTAGATATTCTGCATAAATCGTCATACCAAAAAAAAGGTTTATTAAATTTAAACACTGGGTATTATCAAATCAAGACGATGTGTTAAGAGTACCGCCCGTGCATGGGGTGTGTCCTTCTCTATTCTATAAAAAATGGCGCTTCCAACGGCGTCATTTTTTATTTGTAAACAAGTTTACGGATGCTAGTGCGAAGGTTGTATTTATATGAAAAAGGTACATGGATTCTTATCTAATAGAATCTATTTTTACACTACTATTCAAAAAATTCCCAGTGAACTTCCCTTTCTTTTGGACAGACCGGTCTCATTATGCTCTCTCATCTAATTTAGGTTCATACTTATGAATACAATGCCCATAATGATTGTATGGGCATTGGCTAATTTTCGGCTTTCATCCTTTCCATGTTTAAAAGATCATTTATAAATATTTTGAAGTTTTTGCACGAGAATCTCATTATGATGTAGATCGTCATACCCTAATCACCTTTTTAGTGAAGTGAGTACTGATAAAGAAAGTTAGAAAGATCACATTAATTTAAGTTTAAGATGTCTCTATTGGGATAATATAATAAATAAGCTAGATTTAATGATAATCTGGTTTTATTTTCTATATTCATTCTAGGAGGCAACAAAAAATGGAACACGGTAAAGTGAAATGGTTTAATGCTGACAAAGGTTTTGGATTTATTGAGCGTGAAGGTGGAGAAGATGTATTTGTTCACTTCTCAGCTATTCAAGGTGAAGGCTTTAAATCCTTGGATGAAGGTCAAGAAGTGACTTTTGATATCGAACAGGGGCAACGCGGACCACAAGCGACAAACGTAAATAAAGCATAAGAAACCATAATAAAAAACAGACTCTATTTTCAGAGTCTGTTTTTATTTAAAAAGATTTTTATATCAAAACTTGTTCATCAATAATTATAGTTCATGTTTTTTTAATTCTTCTTCAAAGAAAAAGGTACTTGGATATTTGTCGACTGTATAAGAGTATCTTTTCATGTTTTTTACATAATGACTTTTTAAGATTGTCACTGATTCATTCGATACTCTTATATTTACTATTTCTCCATTACTAAATATTTTCTCACTCATAGCCCTTATCCTTTCTCGCATCAAAAGTAATCAAGGATTATTTTCTATACGTTTTTTTACGGCCTGCTGTTTCTTTTCTACCTCTATTTCTCTTACGTTCTGTTTTTGCCTTTTTATTACGAAGCGGTGCCACTTCAGTTAATTGGAAAGGGGTCATATTTGATTCTTTTGTTAAGAGCTTTAAAGTGGCTGACAGTAAAGAAACAGAATCCACTTCTTCTAATAACTTTTCCGCCATTGGCTTATATTCCACAAACTCCCCCTTGTCGATAGCGGTCAAAACCTGGTGAATGATTGCTTCCTGATGCCCTGCCATTACCTCACTAGAAGTAGGAGGTGATTGTCTAGACATTTTGGTTTTCGTGACATCTTCGATCACTTTTAAGTGATTACGTTCTCTTGGAGTTATAAAGGTAACTGCCAATCCCTTAGTACCTGCCCGTCCTGTTCGGCCAATACGATGAACATAGCTTTCAGGGTCCTGAGGAATATCAAAATTGTAGACATGGCTAACACCTGTAATATCAAGTCCTCTTGCTGCAACGTCGGTTGCAACCATAATCTCAATCGTATGATTCTTGAATTGACGAATTACATCGGCACGTTTGGATTGCGTAAGATCTCCATGAATGCCTTCTGCTGCATACCCACGCTTTTTTAGCCCTTCAGCAAGTTCATCCACACGTTTTTTTGTGCGTCCAAACACAATAGCAAGTTCTGGTGATTGAAGATCTACAAGATTACAAAGAACATCAAATTTTCGATTCTCTGGAATTTCCATATATTGCTGCTCAATGTTCTTTACCGTTAACTCCTTCGCTTTTACTTTTACGAGTTCAGGATCGTTCATAAATTTCTGCGCTAAACTTTGTACTTGCTTGGACATGGTTGCTGAAAATAGTAAGGTTTGATGGGGAGAAGAGATGCCACCAAGGATCGTTTGGATATCTTCAATAAAACCCATGTTTAACATCTCATCTGCTTCATCCAGAACAGCTGTACGAATATGATTTAAACGAATGGTTCTTCTTTTCATATGGTCCTTAAGGCGTCCTGGGGTTGCCGAGATAATATGCGGTCTGTTTTTAAGAGCTTTGATCTGACGATTAATATCCTGCCCTCCATAAATGGGTAGCGTTTTAACTCCTTTTACTTGTCCAATTCGATTTAACTCCTCAGCTACTTGAATAGCCAGTTCACGTGTCGGTGCTAAAACTATTCCCTGAATCCCTTCTTCACCAAGCTCAACCCGCTCTATAAGGGGGATGCCAAAAGCTGTTGTCTTGCCAGTACCGGTTTGAGCTTGTCCAATTAAATCTTTACCCGTCATAGCTATCGGAATAGCTTCAGCCTGAATCGGCGTAGCCTCTTCAAAACCCAAGTTATGAACTGCCTTTTCAATTTCCTTGCTTAAATTAAAATCAGAAAATTTTTTCATTTTTTCGCGCTCCTTCTCTTACTTAAATTCAGAAATGAGAAAAGTACTCTTTAACCAGAGATATTATTTATTCATTTCTGCGTATTGGAAATCAGTGTTATTATTCACGAACATCTTATTTTAGCGTATCTATACAAGGCGAATTCATGCCTTATTTTATCCGCACTTCCGTGTATTTATAAATTTTTATAAGATCTATAAAGTGTGTTTTAATTTAGAAAGATATGGTTCTTACTATTTCTCTTTTAAAAGGTATACTATTTAGGAGGAGGGATGATACAGTTATGTATTATAACCATAGGAAGAAAAATCAAGAGCCCTTACCTAAAGAAAAAATAGAGATTTGGGAATGTGAATCAGAAGAATGTAATGGTTGGATGAGAAAAAATTTCTCTTATCAAAATCATCAAAAGTGTCCTTTATGTGGCCATAAAATGAGAACAGGAGAACGGCTTTTAGATGCGTCTCCTAATCCCCATCAAAAATAATTTATGCCCGGCTGTTGTATAAATTTATAAAAAACTTACGGTACTTCTTTAACTGAAAGTAACCTGCTTGCCAAACAAACATGCCATATTTGCTTCGTATTTCTAGCGTATGGTATAACTAGGCCATACCTTGTACCCTTCGTATGACTCAGAGACCAGACTTAAAACGCTGGTTTTTCTATTATAACGAGATTTTAAAATGAAATATAATATGTTTTTTGCTAGCTAGTGAAATCAAAAGTAAAAAAAAGACTCCTAGGTGGAGTCTTTTTTACTCATTTTAATTATGCTACTTTATGAACGTTAGCAGCTTGTGCTCCACGTTGGCCTTGTTCGATGTCAAACGTTACTTTTTGACCTTCTTCTAATGATTTAAAGCCTTCACCTTGAATAGAGCTGAAATGTACGAATACATCGTCTCCGCCTTCAATTTCGATAAAACCGAAGCCTTTGTCTGCATTAAACCATTTTACTGTACCTTGTTCCATAATATTGCCTCCTGGTGTGGAATACTCCACACTTGTATTACTACCCTTGTCCAACCATACTATCTTAAGATGAAAATTTCTATGGAAGAGATTTCTCTTCTCTCAATCCTACACCGAACAAAAATAATTAACCTAAGCGTAACACACAGAACCGAAGATAGCAAATACAGAAAAATAGATAAAATTTTAAAATGGAAATATATGTATCTGAATAAACCTTAATTTAAATTACTAGCAGTACATAAATTCAATGAACTTTCACCATTTTTTCACCTCTGTATATTACTTACAAAATAATAAGCGTATTAAGAAACCTGCTGTTTTTGTGTATATGAAATTTTTCATAAAATTGATATCTTGGGCATAATACAGGATAGACACTTGGTAGAGGGGGGATTGTGTGAGACTGAAGGATGGAAACTTTTATACAGATAGTAGAACCAATAAGGTATATAGATTAAATGAAGATAACAAAGGAAGCTGGTACCTGAGTACTCATGATGATGAAGATAATGATCAAATGTCAAGAACTTCGGGCCGTAACATGATGAAAATGTTAAAGAGTTTTTATAACAAAGTGAACGACAGGTGAAAATTTACAGATCTGGAAAACGGTATAAAAAATATAAAGCTAGCTGTGTTAAGCTAGCTTTATTTCTAGTTTATAGAGCTAGTTATCATAATGGTTTTTTTAGGAATTAAGCAACGATATTAACAAAAAACTTTAGCCTGGCCGTTGGCAATCACCTATTATTTAATTTCGATTGCAGAAGCCTTGTTGTCCCAATCCGACGCCATATTAGCAGTTTTACCATACCAATCGGAGTGTCTAAAGGAAACTCCTTTCCCATATCCTTGAGATGAAGTATGCTCCCACAGCGTCGTGGAATAGCTTGAAGAAGGTGATGCCGTACTTAAGGATGAAATTCTGTCATTCCAGCTCGAGGGCAAATTTTTAAACCCGTCTCTCCAATAAATATACTGTCCACCTTTATTTTTAGACTCATAGAAATCGGTACAACAGGAACCACTGCCCATCATATTGACTTTGTTTTGAAGTTTCTGTTTATCTTTTTCAATAAATGCGTTCAAAGCTTCCCTGCTCGTAAATCCATACGCCAACCAATCACCATTTTTATTCTGTTTAGGTAGAACCATGATTACTTTTATATCTGTGTCGGCAATGTTATTCGCTTTAGATTGGAAATTCACATCTTTTCCATCCACTGTTAAATAATGATACGAATTAATCGTATACTCTTTTTCCGCATACGCCGCGCCCGTAGAAACTGGTATAAATCCCATCACAGCAAAAAGACAACATAGTGCGGAAAGACAAAGTTTTACTCGCAAATTCTTCACTCCTGTATTATTTTAATTTAGATACTTTAGTAAGAAAAAGTAGACTGATGTTAACAGTCCTTGCGTAAAATCTTGATGGAACAGCCAATACCGGCTTGTAAACCAATGGATGAATCCACTTTTATTACTTATGTTAGTACTTTTTCTGTTTTTACAGTGGGGTGTTTATACTCAGCTACTCTAATCCCCCCTAACTTTAATATGCTATATACAGAAAAAACCAAATGTATATTTCTGTAGGATAAATATAATGAATATTCGAAGTATAATGAAATGCCAATACTACCAAATTTCAAGTTAATAAAATTTATTTGTTTTTTTACATAAATTTCAATTTAATGATGAGATAAATATTATTTGTTGAATCTTATAATGATTTTTATTCGAAATAGAATAGTTTAGATCTTTATTTATGTAATATGAAGGCAATCTTCTTTATTTTTTATAATAAAGAAGGCTCAAAATAATCAATAAAATAACCAGACCAAAAGAACTGAATTTTTACTCAGTTTTCTTTTTGATAAGTAAATTCAATACGTTTATATAGCTAAATAACAGAGTTAGTTATTACTCCCTGTATAGAAAAACAACCCATTTGTCGCCACTGAGTATAAATAATAAAATTTTTTATATTTCTTAGATGCTTTAACATTTACTTAAATTACTTTATTACTTTCAACGATATACCTTACCATTTAACAAAATAGATTTATTTACAAATGATAATATTTTATCTTTCCAGTATATTAATCTATAAAACTGGACAGACTAATAACGTATTCCCCCCTATTCCAATAAATTTGAAAATCCTTTGCCAATATCAGCAAAGGATTCTTTTTATATATAAACATTTCTTGAGGTGCAAATCCTTGAAAACTAGCAGTAAGATATATACCAATAGAAGGAGAACCCAAGTCAGCAAAGAGACCAATATGATTCCTATGTAAAAACCAGAACCTGTAAGATCATCCTTCTTTTTTTATCCTCACCTCTTGCTCAGATTTTTTGTTCCATAATGGAAGTAATCTCAGGCTCTGTTAAAATTTATTGATTTTGAAAAAGATAAAGACCAAATCCTAAAGTATCTCTGCCCCATGTAAGATAAGTACGTTTCCATGATCTAATTTTATTTAACATACTGTGATAATCAGGGTCGTTCGGGTTTTCATAACAATATTTTTCCATAGACATAGCATATAGTCCTTCATATTCGTCCCAATCATCATCACTTGCAACAACTGACCAAATCGGCACGAGCCCCATACTTTCTCCGATAAAAACATTCTCATGGTGTTTTTTTAATTCTGACTCATCCGCTCCACCAAGTGCATCTAAATATTCCTGACTAGGTTTCTTTTTCCAGTACCCTTCTCCTACTAGAATAAATCCGCCCTTTTTGACATTTCTTTTAAGAGCTTGTAACGTTAATTCCAGGCTCCCCAAAGCATGAGTAGAACCCACACAAATTCCTACATCAAAATGATTAACGTATTCACTTATCACTTGTTTGGCATCTTGTACAATGTACGTAATTTTTTCTTCAGGAATTCTTTTTTTGGCCTGTTGCTTTGCCTCTAAAATAGAACCTTCATATGACTCTACGGCTATTGCTCCAATACCATACTTTTCAACTAAACGTATTAACAATTCACACTTCCCAGCCCCGATATCCAACACTTTTGCATGAGGTTCTAACTGAAGAAAATCAATAATTCTATTGATTTTAGTTTCACTGATCGGGTTACTAAATAAATGTTCTCTGTGGGCAATTGATGAGAATTTATTTCTGTCCATTGATTGAACTCCCCTTTGTCCTTTTTAGATGCTTATTTTTCCCATTAAGTTATTTAGGATAGAAACATTCATAGTCCCAGCCCCCTTCAGAATAAATATCTATATTTACATATAACAGTAATTAATAAATTCCTTAAAAATTGGAGAAACCCTTCCTCACTGTGCCATAGTTAAATAGTCAAGATGGACAACATATAGCTAGTTAACATAAACACTCCTATAGGAACCAAACACAAAAAAGAACCCTTGCAGCAGTTGGGTCCAGCTAAATAAACATAGTTGTTCATATGTGTAAGTTTTTTATAAAAAATAAGTTCAACTAAAAAAATGAGATGTATAGATATAAAAAGTTTATGTTTTAATAAGGACTCGGCAAAATCCGTTAGGGGGAATATTGTTGATAAATACCGGTTATGTAGCTTAAATACCATTTCTATATTGTTTTTTGAAAAATCATCTATAATTGATATTGTTTTAATCTCATATTGAGATATATAATAAAAACAAGAACAAAAGAAAACGCTTTCTAAATTTAAATACATTGTTACTTCTCAAACTATAAGGAGGATTTAAAATGAGCCAAGTGGAAAGAAATTCTAAAGTGCAGAAATTAGTTGAGTATCAAAAATTCAATGAAGAAGAAGTTTCGAAGATGACAGATCCGCAGGTTGAATATTATCACTGGCTCTATTTTGATGATTCCGCTTATGATTATATGTAACTCAATTATAAAATAAGAAAAAAGCACAAAAACGTTTGGTACCAACGGGTTTGTGCTTTTTTCTTTTCTTTAATTATAAGATTACTCGTTTTTAATACCATTTCCTGTGACAACAAAGTGAGGGCTGTCTTCCTTCCGGTTGAAAAGTCTCCAGAACTCACTATATTCATCGTCTTCTGACGTATCCGGAAACACCTCTACTAAATAACCTTGAGATAAAAAGATCTTTAGCCCTCCTACTTCGTCCGAGTCAACTCTTTCTACAATCGTGTGTTCGTTTATATCTTCTATAATCGATTCAATTCGTTCTCTGATTTTTCCCTTCTCTTACTTCGCTGATTGTCTTTATAAATTCACGCTCGGTTACTCCTAGATAGGAGTCGGAGCGACGAACATAGACAATCCTGAGGTTTCTGTAAGGCTCAGGTATTGAAAAAAGTTGTACTAACCCTTCCCTCTCATATCTCTCCGCTAATGACCGGGCTATAAGTGTCACACCAAGACCAGAAACTACTGTCCCCATAATCGTTTCAAGTGTAGCAAATTCCATAATTTTTGGTGATACTATTTGTTCGTCTTTTAACCATTGCTGTAGTCTTTCTCTATATTGGCAGCCTTCATTAAATAAAATGAATGGTAGGTGCAGTAACTCTTTGGCAGACTGAATCTGCTTCTTACCTTTTTTATTTGCACTGCACACAAGTACAATTTCTTCATCAAAAGCCGGAATTTGATCCAGCGTTGATACATTTACTGGTTCTGCTACAAATGCCCCGTCTAACTGAAACTTAAGAACTTTCTCTATTAATTGTGTACTGACTCCTGATACTAGAGAAATATCTACATTTTTGTACTTATTATGATAGGAAGAAATGATTTCAGGAAACCCTACTACCGTTTCAACTAATCCAATACATAATGATCCAACAAGGTTACGCTCATCTTGAAAAGCTTTCTGTATTTCATCCATCAGCCTCATCATTTGTTCTCCATACGTTAAAAGTTTTCGACCTTCTACATTTAATGTCATTCCGCGTCTGTGACGATGAAACAATGGGTGTCCAATTTTTCGTTCAAGAGACCGAATACGTGCTGTTACATTTGGTTGAACATAACCTAGCTTATCAGCGGCAAGGCTTACACTGCCGTATTCTGCTACAGCCATAAATATGCGTATATCTTCTACTTCCATAAACATCCTCCTTTCCACTTACATTCATTTAGGTATTAATAATAGTGATATCTACAATCATTTATCATTATTTTACAAGATATCAACCTCTAGATAAAATAATGACATCCGAGTGCCACTGCAGCTATTTAGTAGCAATTACGTAAAGTTCTTAAAATGAGGTGACTGAAAGGAGGAAATCTGATTGTTTTATTTACTATTGTTTCTTGCCATCATCTTGGAGGTAATCGCAGTATTTTTTCTTAATCTTACAAATGGGTTCACAAACTTTGTTCCTACTGTTTTTGCCATATTATTTTATTGTTCTTCAATTGCTGCTTATATGCTACTTAACGCCAAAGGTGAAGTAGGAGTAGCAAGTGCTTTGTATGCAGGAGGAGCAACCGTACTTGTTGTTGTCACAGGTATTATCTTTTTTGATGAAACTATTTCCTTATCTAAAATTTTAGGAGTTTCTCTTATTATAATCGGTGCAGTTTCTCTTAACATTAAAGGGAGCTTTAAAGAAAGGAGCACAGCGTAATGGGATACGCATTTTTAACGATTGGCTTAGTTTTAGGCATTGCAGGGCAAATGTGTGTAAAACTATCTAAAGGCTTCAGACAAACTGTTCCTACGATAGGCGCATTTCTACTCTTCATTGCTTGTATTTATTTTATTTCTCTAACGACACACTATTTTGAAATGGGCGTCGTTTTTGCCATATGGGCAGGGCTGACAATTGTTAGTACAACGCTGTTAGGTATTTATATATTTAAGGAATCAAAAAACAAGAGAAAGATTATCTCGGTTACTCTTATTATTACAGGTGTTATTATACTGAAAGCTTTCTAATAAAAATAAGATAAATAAGGCCCTTACTTAACTTATAAGTAAGGGCACCAATGCAACTCGGTCCATCTCTTCTTCTAATTCATGTATTCGTTTTGATAATACACTTTTCAATTTCACAGCCTCTGCTAGAGAAATTTTAGACATAGATCAAAGCTCCTTTATTCATAAACTTAATTTTTACTATTTATTGTTGTAATATCTTCTTATAATAAGGGGGTGTTGTACCACTTCCGCCATACCCTGAGACACTGCTGCGATCCACTTTATAAGACATTACATAGCGTCCTTTTTGTTTACCTTTAGTCCATTTTTCTTCCAACGTCACTAGATACAACTCTTATATGTATCTTTAAAAACGTAAAAGTTGCTTTAGTTATTTTCATTTTACCGGTTATTTACTAGAAGTAATTCCTAAAAAATGAAGTGCATTTTTTACAGTAGCCATTGTCGGAGTAGAATCTAAATTAATACCTAGCTGTACAGCAGAGAGAGATAATTCTGGTCTTAATCCTGTTAAGATACATTGCACTCCAAGTAGTGACATAACGCTATTAATTTTAAAAAGATGCTCCGTTACAATTGAATTCAATGTATAAATACCGGAAAAATCTATAATTAAACAATTTATATTTTGCATCTGCACTTTTACTGGAACCGCCATTAAAAGTTGGTTTGCTCTTTCCTCATCTATGGATCCTACTAAGGGAAGTACAGCAATTCCCTCTAAAAGAGGAACAAGAGTTGTAGACAGTTCATTTATTTGCTTTATTATTTCTTTTTGTCTTATTTCACTCTCTTTTCTTACCGTAATATCTCTCACATAGGTTTGGATTACTTTTTTACCTCCCAGCAGCAAGGGATGACAATATAATTCAACATTAACAGTGGTCCCGTCCATTCTAAATATGTTTTCCTCTATGAGCTCTGCTGGGCGCTCGTAAGCCGATTGAATTCTTTTTCTTATCGCTGCCTTAGATGTTTCTTGAAATATATCTAAAGGACTTGCACCTATAATATCTTCCCTTTTCCCTCGAAAAAAATGTTCAGCTGCGTGGTTGACATATATAATCTTATGATTTGAATGAATAATAAGTGGATCTAATGCATATTCAATGACTTCCTGATAATCGATACCCGAAATGTTTTCATTCATAATTTTCACTCCTTAATAAGAAGGTTAGACTACTATTTCAAATTTATCAAGGGTTCAATGGCTTGTTTAGGAGCTTAAAAAACGCTAATAAACTGCTCTTTGAATATACAAATAAGAAATATTAAAAAATGGAAGGTTAAAAGATGATCTGTTTTTTACATAATAAAAATAAAAACAGCCCTTAGAAATGAATTCAAGGGCCCTCTCTACATTTATTTAAAAATTACTTTCTTACCGGATTAAACCGTCGTGTAAGGCTGTATCAGAAATTGTAGGACTAGGATGATCTAATTTCACTTCAAACTGCAATTCTTTTTGATGACAAAACACAGTAATTCTTCTTTTAGGTTATTTACAGAATTTTATCTTGTCCTCTTTTCCCCTTTACCCTATTCTCATTCGAATGAATCGTTTGATCTCTATTTCTTTTTCTTTTACTAAGAAAATAAATAATAAAACCTACTAAAACTAATAAAGTAATTAGAAGGATACTTGTAGGAAAGTATAACGTCCCTATGTGAATACCAAGAAATTGAATCATTATCCTTTCACCTCCATATGAGATTAGTAAATGATTCTTGTAAGATACTTTTCATTCAGTATCTTTCCGATTCATAAAACATTCATACAGAAGAACAAATATTATATATAAAGCAACATGCTAGCAAGGTTTACTAATTTTTCTCTATCACTTAGTTCTTTCAAAGGTTATTGTATAAGAAAACCATTACATATCTTTCTTTGCGATAATGATTATACGTTCCTGTTTCATTTCACCGACACATTTTTCAGCTTCTTCTCGCGTTAAACCTAATGAGGCCATTTTAGAATGAAGTTCATCTTCACGAGAAAATAACTTATTAACTGCAGATTCAAAAACTCCTTGATCAGAAACTCGATATGCTTTTGTATTTGTTGTAGCTGTTAAATATTCCGAGCGCTCTTTGTTATAGGTTAATAAATAAATTTCACTTTTACTAAACCCTTTTTTAAAGAAATCTTCAATGAATTTATTTGCCTGACCGCTATTTTCTGCTACTTTAATTTCTTTCACTATTTTCTCCTCCTCTACCCCTATAGAATATGTCCTTCTACTAATAGGTGTATCCTCCAGCAGCCAATTAAAACCAATTTATTCGGATATGGGATAAAAGACTATAAAATATTATCTGAATATTGTATAAAATAGGTTGAATTATCTATTTTCAAGAGAATAAAATATAGAATTCTTTTCCTCTTTAGACATATCGAAAAAGAACTTTTTATGTAACCTTAACTCGCTTATGTTCTTAGGTTATTTTCTTTCTAATCCATATAATTATAATTGTCAAAGTGTGAGGATTTATTTCTAGACCTTTTTAATATTGTAAAAGAGGGTAATATATTTTATAAAAAGGTGTGATTTTATTAATTTTTTACGTATTACGATCACGGCTGTTGTTCTCTCTTTCGTTGGTGTTATATTCAGGTAATTTACGGTCAAATAATTGGAGAAGAAAATTTTCAAATAGAAAGTCTTATCGGTCTTTTTATTGGTTTTTTTATTGGGATTTTCTTAATTTCCTATTTTACTGATTCTCATAAAAGGAACAAAAATAATAAATAAAATAACCAGGGTCGTTTGCGCACTAGTTTCAATTAAAAAGTGCGTTAACCCGGCTTGGATTAACGCACTTGATAGCTACGCATGAATCAGCAAAGTTCACTCTTTCTATAAAAGCTAAACATGCTTTTAAATGTTAAAAATGAGGCTTCGTTTTGATGAAAAAAGTCCGCATAATTGATAAATTTAGAAAGCGTATTTTCTATAAGATAACAAAAAACGATAATGTCTAATAGAAGTCTAATTTACAGTTGCTTATTACACTCGATTTCCTTTTAGGCCGATGATTTCTCTGATGACTTATTACCCGGTGCAAACCAACCTAATAGAGCGATACCAACTAGTACTCCATAGAAAATCAGGGTCCAAGTGGTGCTATGAGGAAAATGAGGATCTAAGACACCAATATCTTTATGCGCAAAAGTAATAACAGCAAGTTTCACACCAACCCATGCAACAATGGCATATGCTGTCGTTTCTAAGGCAGGTCGCTTTTCAAGGAGTTTTACAAACCAGGTCGCTGCAAACTTGATTAAGATAAGACCTGCGATCCCTCCAAGAACTACAACGGCAAACTGCCCTCCATCCATACCACCGATTTCTCCAAACTGTGAATCCGGAAGTCCAAGGGCTATAGCGACCGCAGCTAAAATAGAATCAATGGCAAAAGCAAGGTCAGCTAACGCAATTTTTCCCACTGTCGGCCAAAATCCCTTTCCAGCAGACTCCTTTTCATCATCATTATGAATATTCTCATTATGTTTCCCAAACCGTGCCTTAATGATATGCTTGAAACCTAAATAAAGAAGGTAAACTGCTCCTATGGCCTGTATCCACCAGACGTTGGCAATAAATGAAATGGCAAAAAGAGCTCCAAATCGAAAAATAAATGCCATGAGAATTCCGTAATTAATCGCTCTTTTTTTCTGGTCATCGGGTAAATGTTTGGCTATAACTGCTAGTACAAGAGCATTATCGGCTGACAATAACCCTTCTAACCCGATTAGAATCAATAATGCCCATACGTATTCGAGCCAAATAGATTCCATCCGCTTCTCCCCTTTCCGAAATGTAAGCTGTTATGCTAAAGGTTTTGTTTACAATAGAATAACCATATATACTAAAGGCAACCCTAAAAGCTAGGATTTTCATTATTTTAACACTAATCTCCTATAAAATATTTCTTTAAATACAAATAAAAACCAAATTATTAAATTTTTACATTTTTATCATCTAACTTTGCTTTTTTAGATTGTTAATAAACACTTTGAGCTAACGTCTCCATATAGAGGGACTAGTTAATATGTAATCGTTATTATTTGCGGCTTCCCTTACAAAGTAATTGTGATTAATTAAAAGAACTGCTAAAAAGTATTGATCAATCTACCACTTTATCCGCCTAGCATAACTGTAGACTTATTGCATGACGGTGAGGCTACAATTTACGCATCATGGAATGGTTCAACAGAAACAGTTGCTTGGCAGGTACTTGCAGGACCAACAGCTTTTAGATTAGCAGTAGTGGTATTTAGTACCCCTCGTACTGGATTTGAAACAGATATTCGTGCTCAGGCAGTTGGCCCCTATTTTCAAGTAAAAGCATTAGACTCCTGTGGGAACGTCATTGGTACATCACCGACTACTTACGTAAAAATAAGACGAAATAGACGAAAGTGAGTTTTAATAAGCTTGTATTCGATTTTTAAAATTGTTCTTATACTGAATTCCCCCACCTTAGCAAGCCTAAGATGGGGGGATTTTTAATTCTTGAAGAATATATTTAAAACATATTGTAGATTGTATTCATAATTATTACCAGAATCCCCTTTTTCAAATAATAAGCTTCTGATGAAAAAGGCAATAAAATTTAAAATTCAGCGTTCTTAAGTATTTTTTGAGGTTAGATAAGATAATTCACTAGGTAACCTTTGATTTATAGTTTCATAATAATTAAGTGGCCTTCCCCATAAAATCAATTTAAAAGAAAAGGTAGATATATTTGGCTTTGGTGATAGCTTGTCTCGAACCAACCCTAGTTATTGGCGTCAGCATAAACAGAATTGGGAGAATCTATTTTCAAGCGCGAAGATATCGATGAATGTGAACGTCAGTATTATAAATACCGGAATGCGGACAAATCCTTATGAGGTAAATTAGATGAGGAGCTGAAAAAGCATTGACTAAAATAAAAATCGATGGGTTTCAATTATTTTGTATGATGTTTATCTTTATATTAGGCAGTACGTTGCTTTTAGATATCGGAAAGGCTGCTAGGCAAGATGCATGGATAGTCCCCCTTTTGGCTACTTTTTTTGGATGTGTACTGTATTTAGTCTATATCTCCTTATATAAGAGATACCCTAATATGCCTTTGACTGGCTACCTCATTAAAATCTGGGGTAAATACGTAGGCAGTGCTATCAGCTTTTGCTATATTATCTATTTTGTTTATATTGCTTCTAGAGTACTAAGAGATTTTGAAGAATTACTGATTAGTTCTTCTTACTATGTTACATCGATTATTACGCTGGGCATATGCATGACCTTTGTTTTAATTTATAGTATTTACTTAGGAATAGAAGCATTCGCACGAGTTACATGCTTATGTTTTGTTGTTATTTTACTGACTCTTTTTATATTGAATGTTTTATATGTAGTAGGAGGCTATATCAAGGTGGAGAACCTTCAACCCGTATTAGCAAATGGATGGGGAAACATAGGGAAAGAATTAGTTCCTCTTGGCATTACTGTCCCTTTCGGGGAATTGATTACCTTTACTATGATTCTTCCTTATTTGAATAAAAAGAGTCAGGCTACAGCAATTGGGTTATCCGCCATTATAATAGGAGGAATTGTCTTAACGATTAATTCAATTATTCTTTTGTGTGTGCTCGGGCCAGAGACTGTTTTAAGATCCTCTTTTCCAGCTCTTACAGCTGTGAATTACATTAACATAGCTAGTTTTATTCAAAGGCTGGATACTTTTATTCTTATTTTAATGGTCATTTTAGGCTTTGTTAAAATAACCATCTATTTCTTTTGTGCCGTGATTGGCACGGCTGATTTGTTTCGAATGAAGCCTTCTGTTACAAACATTTATTTAATTGGCGGTGTTATTTTTTTCTCCTCACTGATGATTGCTCCTAGTTACCAAGCTCATATAAATGAAGGGCTCAAAGTTGTTCCTTATTTACTGCACCTCCCTTTTCATATAGCAATTCCCATGCTATTACTGATCACAGCATATATAAAGCAAAGAATAAAGCCTGCCCTTTCATAACAAGAGAGGCTATTGTTTATTTAAAAGATGAAAGATGCTAAAAAATAGGAACATCAAAATAAATCAAATGGTGAGAAAATAATCCTCCCCCCGAGCAGTTGTAAAATACTGTTTTATATTAGAAAGAGATTGAAGCATATAGTTTCCCTGAAAAACGTCGAGGAATACAATAAGAACATAAGCCCCCAGCAAAATACATAAGGATGGAACTATTTTAGCCATTATATCAGCCTCACCTTTTTCTTTTAAATTGCGGTAAATAATATAAAAATATACAAGGCGTCCATGAGATTTAATGATCTTTATTAAATGATCATTGTTCATATATACTCTTTCCATAATAATGGGATTCATTATAAAAGATGCAAAAAAGTGTAGGTCTTTAATTAGGTTTCTACTATCTATCCTCTCTGGAACTTTAGGAACACCAACCATTTTATTAATATTTCCGCTAACTGATTGTATAGGCGTTTTCCTAGAATTTAAACCATTTCTTATTCTTGCTTTAAGTCGGTCAGTCCCCATTGGAATTAGTTTAATTGTCTTGAAATATGTATTAAATATTGCCTATTAATTGATTTTCTGCAAAGTAATCTGTGATAGAAGATTTCGCAAAATAAGAATTTCCTCTAAATATTTTATCTTTTAAACACAAAAAAGAACCCTCTGCAAAAAGAGGATTCAACAGGGTAAGTAAGAAAAAGAAATATACATGCATGTTCCTGGGGGGTACTACGCTTGTATAATCAACCTATACCCTCTATTCACTAGTTGAAACAACTAAAAATATCCCATAAAAAAAATTTAATAATTAATCATCAACGTTTCTTTTCTTACAGTGGTTTTTGTTCATATCATTAATTACCATTATGATTTAATTAAATTAGCTTTATAGATTCTTGAACTACTGCCCCAAGGATGATAACCATCTCCTATATATGAAAAATCATACTTTTCGTAATACCCAACATGGTCGGTGCATAAATAAAGATTATCAAATCCAGCTTTTTTTGTATCTTCTTTCAGCTTTAAAAGAAGTTGCTCACCTAAGGATTTACCTCGATAACTTTCTTCAATATAAAGAGCACACACCCAGGGCCATAAATCCATGCGACTTATAAAATCGTTGGTGATAAGCCCTGCGCAGCCGATAATTCCTCCTTCATCTTCTAACAGGTACCAGACTGGAAGACAACTATTTGTTTTTAAGCTATGTGTAATACAGTCTTCATAAAGTTTCAAACTATCTTTACTCGCCCACTTACTCTGGATATATTCAATAGCTTTATCTTTGTACTCTACATGTTCTCTAATATTCACAATTCGCATAATAAATGTTCCCCTATCAAAAATGAGCCCTTTTATTTATATAAAAAGTTTTATAGACATTCTTCAAATAAAAAGATTCTTTGACGAAAACGCCTTTGTTACTGCTTCATTCGAAGATCCTTTTAACTGCTTGTTTCATACAAAAATCCTCTAAAAAAGTGGAAGACTACTACTATGTTAAATCACCAAAAGCCTCCATCTGAGTGAATAATTTGTCCGGTAATCCATTCCGATTCTTCACTTGCCAAAAAGATAACTAATTTCGCGGCATCCCGGGGCTCACCAAGTCGACCCATTGGGAACTTTGGCAGTAACTCTTCCTTTAACTCACTGTTCATCCAGCCAGTGTTAGTTGGCCCAGGATCTACAGCATTAACAGTAATTTTAAGAGGTGCTAATTCAATAGCAACTGATTTAGTAAATGTAGAAACAGCCCCTTTTGTTGCAACATAAGCCAAATTCCCAGGCTCAGGTGACTTATCTTGACCTGACACCATATTAATAATTCGCCCGCCATGCTTGCCTTCAATTTGACGCGCAAACTCAACAGTTAAAAGACATGTTCCTCTAACATTTACATTATAATGAGCGTCGAGAATATCAGCATCTATAGAACGAAAATCTACGTCCACAGAATGTGTTGCATTATTTACAAGAATTGATGGAGAACCCAGTTGGTTTTGAGCTGCATCAAGCAGTTTCCTGGATGCATCGGGTTGCGATAAATCTAATTCCATTGATTCACATCGCACCCCCAGACTGCGAATCTCTTCCATAAGATGCTTCGACCAATTAGAATCATCTTCATTAAAATAAGTCATCGAACGATCATACTTTGACCAATGAGTGAAAAAAACATCTGCGCCTTCTCTAGCTAATTCCCTGCATATTTCAGTACCAATACCTTTTGCCCGACTAGCACCAGTAACAATCGCAATTTTATTTATTAACCGCTTCATAAAGCATCTCCTCATGAGAACGCTGAATTCATATGCTCACCAATAGCACACGAATTCAGCAATCCTGTCTATGTATATTAATCTATCAAGTTGTAATGCATGAAAAAATGTAATTAAAGTTTAAAAGGTATTTTCTCCATATTAATCATTCATTCTTATTTCACCTCACAAAAGTATTTTTCCATACATGCATTCAACTTTCCTGCCTTATCAACATGTTACAGACAGCAATGGGAGCAATGTCCTCGTTAGATTGGTGGGATGAAGACTTCTGTCTTCGCCTCGCTGAACGGGAGAGATTTGTTATTCGTTACGACCATCGTGATTTAGGGCGGTCTACCACTTATCCACCCGGTACGTCTAACTATACAATAACGGATATGGCTGACGATGCAATTGGTGTTTTAGATGCTTACTCTATAGACAAAGCTCATATTGTTGGAATGTCTTTGGGCGGGATGATAGGACAAATCCTTGCACTTAGATATCCGGATCGCATAGACTCCCTTACTTTAATTGCATCAAGCGTATTTGGAACGGAGGCGGAAAAATTGCCCCCAATGGATCAGCGTATACTTGATTACCACACGAAGAGCACTTCCATAGACTGGTCAAATCAAGAGGCGACCGTTTCCTACCTTGCAGGTGGATGGAAAATTTTAAGTGGGACAAAACCTTATGAAGAGGAAAGAATGTATAAGCTAGCGGAAAGAGAAGCTGCCCGCGCCAACCAGCTGCCGAGTAGATTTAACCATGCTTTGCTTCAAGGAGGAGGCCAATATTATGACAGATCGAGTGAAATTACTATACCTACGCTGATTATTCATGGAACAGAAGATCCAGCACTCCCATACGAACATGGAATTGCTCTTGCAAAAGCTATTTCCCATGCTAAATTAATAGCTCTTGATGGTACAGGACATGAAGTCCATAGTGAGGACTGGGCACAAATTATCGAATCAATTGTAGGGATTAGCAAAACATGAGACATGAAGACTTCAAAGCTCTTTTTCAAGAAAGCTTTGGGGTCTTTTCATGTTTCAAAGTTCCTTCCTTCTACTTACAGTAGACAAAACGTCTCCTATAACAAAGGGTGTTTTGTACAAAAGTACCTACACCTTTTCAAAACATCACATTTACGATACACTGATATTCCGTATAATATCCACATAAGGGTATTTAAGTAATAAAATGGAGTTTTTTATAAAATATTTTAAGGTGCTTTTTTGTTTAATCTTATTAATCCTTGTAGGTATAACCGGCTGTTCTTCAAAAGAAGAAGTCACAAGCATTAACACTGTTGATGTAAAAGAGCTTAAAGACCACAGTGGAACTTATGTTGGAGATAATTCTAACGTAGTAGCTATCGTAAGAGCATTGCCTGGAGGAGAAACGTTTAAAGAAATTGATTTACATAATAAAACACCCAAAATAATGTATGGTACTAAAGAGGGCTCTTTATCAGAAGATGAAATGTTGAAGTATTGGTTTGACGGTAAGAATACATTAGAGGAAAATTTTCTTTACAATGCTATTTATTTAACAATATTAGTCCCTAATGCTGAAGGTTACAGCTTTAGAGTAGACAATCAAAAATTTTCAGCGTCTAGAGAAGAAATGGAACAGTTTATTTCCACAAACGTCCAAACTTTACCAAGTAGCAATGAATTATTTGATAAAGAAAAAACGCAACAATTTATAGATGATAATAAAGAAAAGATCAATAAAGCAGTTAAGTCTTCGGATACTCGAACACATTTTTTTAAGAGTGTTCCTATAGTAAAAGAATAAGAGGTTGAGACATAACGAAATGAATCCAATCTAAAGACAAACAATTAGTATACATGAGCTGAACCGCTTGTGACACCGCAGTTGATTTCCGTGCAAGACTTCGCTTTCCGCGGGCGGCCGCTGAGCCTCCTCGTCGCATACGCTCCTGCGGGGTCTCACCTGTTCCGCTTTTCCCGCAGGAGTCTTCGCCTTGCCCTCCAATCAACTGCTAGAAAGACCTACACACATGAAACTTACGTTTACTCTAACAAAAAAAACCAAACCATGAATCAAACACCTTGATCAATAGTTCGGTTTTTACTTCATCTAAAATAATTTTGTCCCAGCCTCTCTATTTGCCTTTGTGCCTAGCTTTCGCCTTTAGTTTCTTCATCAAATACTTTTGTTCCTTTAGTTCTTCATGGTATTGTTTAGCTTTCTTTTTTCTACTTTTTTTCTTTTCTTCGTACTCCTGCTTCATGGCTTCTTGAGCTTTAGTCGAAATACCAATTTTATTTATTTCTTTTGCTACTTGGCGTTGTAAGCGTTTTGGATTTAACTTTTTATTAGATTTTATTTTTACATCAAGACCTGAATGAACCGATTGATTGATAATATCTAGAAGTCTGTAATAAATAAAGTCTAATATCTCTGTATCTTTAGGTTCTGCTCCAAATACATAACGAAATGCTCTTAATTTACCGTCTTCTACAACTTCAATAATTCCTACCCAAAACTGACCATCATGGTAAATCGTTAGTGACATAACGATTCCCTCCTCTAAACATACTATGAAATGATGGACATCCCGAGGAGGGGAAGGTTACTGACATTAATACATATCAATGCATCCGGACTACCAACCGAATTGTGTTTTTACATCTCACATACAAATTTTAACATGAAAATATTTATTATAACTACCTTCTTTTATTTTTCACCAAAATTCATTACAAAAAATAAAAAGCTCGCCATAATAAATATTGGGATTACTGCAAAAGAGATTAAACTAAAATATTTCATCAACCCTTTTTCTTGTTTTCCAAAAGCTATTATTCCATATGAGAATCCTATCAAATAAACAGTAATACATACATACAAAATGTTGGGGCTATGTATGGGTGTAAGGTATTGTCCAACACCAACAACCATCCCAAGCAACGATAACCACAGTGAATATTGACTAAAACGTTTTTCAATTTGGTCCTCCGCAAACTAGATATATGTTTATATGGCACCATTTAACTAGCAGCTACCATAATGTACTTAATCACCAGTAGAAAAAAGCTTGGGTGAATCACTCCAAACTCTTTTTTCTATAAAGAAAGAATCCAATTCCCGCTCCCAGTATAGCTATAACTACACTAAAACGAATTAGGTGAATAATAAAATCAATAAGGTTTAAATAGGTTGTTTCTGTTACACCATCACCGACTGATTCAACTTCTTTATATGGAATCACAAAGAAACTTAATGATACTCCTAAAATAAGGCCATAGAAAAAACCTTTTTCTATAAATTTCAACAAGACACTCTCCTCCTTTCAAACATGCTCATTTAATGAGTTATAGCATTCCCTATAACTATTAAAAGGCGTTTATTTATCTTCCATAAAAATTATTTTATTATGAATTTTATTACATATAATCTATATATTAACATATTCATGGATTAAAAGAGAGACTAACTTATAGTCTCCCTTTCTATAAAAGTTTAATAACTTTTACCATGTTATTTACTTAACCAAACTTTCAAATTAAATAAAAGATCCAGAAAGTCACGAAGCAAGGAAGCTTTTCACAGCAGTTAAAAAAGCGGATAAGTTTCCTGCATGCACTTCATGCCCAGCCCCTTCTATCGTTACCAATTTGCAATTTGGAATGCGATTAGAAACTTCCTGCAATTTATCTTGAGGAATATGACTGGCTCCTCCTCCTATGATAAGAGTAGGCGCGATTATATCTGTAAGACTTGCCCACCATTTAGGATTCGGGTTGTTCAGTTGTTGAAGAATCGAAGGTACAACCTCCCAGTCAAACGGTAAAGAACCAGGAGGTTTGGAAGGAATTTCGAACTGCTCTCCTGTAAAAGGTGGAGGAGTATCTTCAACAATCAGCCGCTCCACCCTTTCTGGGAATGTTTCAGAAAAAAGATAGGACACCGTACCACCCATAGAATGACCAATTAACGTAAAGCGCTCCAAATTCATCGCATTTACAAATTGAAGTAAGTCATCACACATCAGTTCAAACGTATACATGCCAGTTCTCTCACTTCCACCGTGTCCTCGCTGATCTAAAGCTAAAAACCGATATTCCTTTCCTAATACATCTGCTACTTCGTCCCAAGACTCTGCACTCATTCCCAAAGCGTGAAGTGCAATAATGACGGGTGCCGAAGCTTCGCCCGCCTCTCGATATTGAAATGTTAAATCATTTAGTTCAATTTGATTTACTACCATTTTCAAATTAGATCAACTCCTAACTCAGATTTCACCAATTAAAATCTAGATTATTAAGGTTCATCTATATATTAGTGAAGTAATGAAAATTCCCTTCACCCCTTATCTTATTAAAAATAATGTGAGATTATTTTATATACCTTTTATAAGTCTTTAGTCAGTGTAATGCACCTAGAGATTCTTACTTTCAATCCCCTTATAATTTAACCCAAAGGTATTACAAGCTAATTGAATAAAAGATTGCAAAGGAAGAGACATGAATTTATCTTTATGCCAAAACATTTGTGTGTAAAGAGGCGTATCAACTTTAGTGCACACTAATTCTTTTAATATGCCTTTCTCAACCTCTGCTTTTACTACTACTTCGGGCAATATGGCAATACCTAAATCTAACATCACGCATTGCTTAATAGCTTCTACGCTTACAAATTCAAATTTAGTTGATGTACAAATACCCGCCTCACGAAACAAGTTTTCCAATACTACCCGATATGAACACCCCGACTCAGTATACAAAAGAGTCTCATTCTCAAGGTCTTCTAAGTAGATTTCCGCTTTATCAGCTAAAGGATGCTGAGGAGAAACTATAATTTTTAGGTTTTCCGCAACAAGACATTGCGTATGTAGATTTGCATCGTGATGCTGAATAGGCTCCATTGTAAAGGCAATATCAAGAGTTCCATCTAGTAGCTGCGCTCTTGTTTGTTCTTGAGAGTAAATGGGCTTAAAGATCATTTTAACCTTTGGAAATTGATCCTTGAACTCTTTTAATATTGGAGGCAATCTATACGTGCACTGGCTTTCAGAAGATCCAATGATAAGCGTACCCGCGGGCTCCTCCACTCCACTTACAGCGTTTTTTGCTTCTTTAGTCAATTGAATCATTTTATCGGCGTACCTTTTAAATTCTCGACCTGCCTCTGTTAGGACTAAGCGCTTCCCTAAACGTTCAAACAACGGCGTTTCAAGTTCATTTTCAAGAGCTTTTATTTGAGCGGTAACGCTTGATTGAGCAAAATTTAAAATTTTAGCCGTATAGGTGAAATTTAAGTTTTCTGCAGCTGTTTTAAATGTAATCAATTGTTTTATTTCGATTTCCCTCACCTCTTTATAATCGGATATTTCGATTGATTCAATCGCAATGTTCATCTGTTACGATTATTAATTTCATTATAAAATATGTTAAATCAAACCACAACATACTAAATATAAAGAGATAAGGGGAAATCATAATGACTATAAAAAAAGAAAATACAAAGGAATCCATCACTCTAACGCAAAAAGATACCAGTGAAAAAAACTTCAAATACTACTGGAATGAAATGATTCGAGCACTTATCGTAACCAAATAAGTAAGGCTAATCAATTTTATTTTTGGGAAAAGTAAATCCACATACAAGCGTATAAATATAAAAACAATAGCTCGCTAACGCTGACGATATACAGAATTAGCGAGCTATTAATCTATTTAAACTTATAATCATGTTTATTGGCTTGAATCTAACCTAAACTTTGCAATATCCTTGTCATCTTGGGAGATAATGAGTGTACCCTTTAACGCATTAGCTTGTAGCTTTTTTAGTTTTTCTTCAGTTGGCAAAAGAGATAATTCATTATTTTTTTGTTTTGCTCCTAAGGTATAACTAAGAGTAAATTTACTTGTTCCTTTAGATGGAATTTCTCCTATACTCATACCAATACCTAACTTATTGTTATCCATATTATAAATATTTGAACCAATTGCTTCCTTTACAGCTGATACTAACTCCTTATCTGGTTCTATGCGAATGTTTGTTTTAGCAGAATCAGAGAGAGCCATAATATTATTAGACGTATTTTCCATCGTAATTGACATTAGGCGATATACCAAGTTCAGTGACTTAGTGTAATGTATTCGAAAACGAACAATCCTAAAATTCTATTAAGCAAACTTTCTGGGTTCCTCCACATAAAAATCCACATAACCGCAGCTTGAACAAACATAAGGTATTAACTCACTGTAATTGTGATTGTTATTTAATACGCTGCTCGGTGTTTTATTTACACCTACTGTACCAGGTGATGATTGAATACAAGCTTTGATTAGAGTTGAATCACATTTAGAGCACTTTTTGCTTTGCATACATATCACCCCTCTATTCCATAACATCATTGCTATTTTCTATAGTACATGCTTACTAGCTTTAAAATTAACAATTAGCCATATAACTTGAATAATCAAAGGGAAAATAAATGCAATCAGCAACACTATAAATGCCAATAATTTTAGCTCCGGTGTTTGGGTAACAGCCGCCCCATCAACTTCTCTTGTCCAGACAGCAACTGTGCCTACAGCGAAAAGTATGATCCAAATTATATTAGCTATCCACCAGGAAATCCATCGCCTTTTCACATCATTACTCCTTTCAATTTAAACTGCATCTTTCTTTTTTAATTCCCAGATAAGAGCAATGGTAGAAATAGCTCCACCTACCGCAAAGAGGTAAGAAGAAAACGGTATTGTTTTATATACGAATAAACCTCTTACTCCATAGAAACACAGGATAATAGTGCTGATTAAACGAATCATAAGCCGAATATTTTTATTGATCTTTTTATCCCCCTTAGGATTTTCCCTGCACCTGATCCTTTATCATAAGTCCAAATATAGCGAAGAAGTTTAATACAACCAGCAATCCATAATAAAAGCCAATCCCTTCAAAAAACAAAGAGAGAATAGGAAATATCATAGATTCAAAGCCAAATAACATAATAATAAGACCAATTCCTTTAGCAAGCTGTTTTTCATCCTTAGGTGTAAATACCTTTCCATACCCAGCAATGAAATTAGTATTACCTTTTTTCCATACGCGTTTCCCAATATAAATAATGAAGCAGCTTACCAAACATATAAATAATACGTTCAACATCAGATATTACCCCTTCTTTACATACTCTAATTTTACATATATAGTATATTTTACCATAAATAATTTGCAAATATTATGTGTTAAAGGTGAACTCATAAAATATAACACTATAAAATATATACATACTAATTATGGATATCTTAATTAAACAAGAACTCACTGAAGAATATAATAAAACTGAAGAAGTTGTGAAAAGCGCTTTTTTAAATGAAGAATACAGCGATAAGAAAGAACATTTTGACGTGCCTGAAGAATTCTTTATGGCCTTAGAGTTAACAGAGGGATTATTAAAAAATATGCAAGGTGTTGTGCATTACTCAAAAGCTTTTTCAAAGTAAATACTAACTGATTAATTAGGTTTTACGTAAAGGCTGCCTAGAAAATAATTTTATAGTGTTTTCTGTGGACAGCCTCTTTTTTATTTACCTGATATTATTAAAGCGGTGGATTTTCTACACCTAAATGAACCCAATCTTCTTTTGGAGGCCCATAAACTCCAGCAGGTTTTAGTCCTGCTTGACGCATCAGAACTGTAATTTGACCTCGGTGATGAACAATATGCTTGATTAGTCCCATTAAAATTGCAGCATTTGATTGCTGTCTTCCAAACGCTTCTTGTGTATGCCCTAAAGATTCGTCTGTCCATTGCTGTTCGATAATTTTAGCAGCATGAGAACTTACATTTTTAAAGGTTATAGCGATTTCCTGTGCTGAAGATGGAACGCTTGCTGTACTTTCAATTCTGTCTATACTTAATCCGAATTCAGTTAGGTAATCTGGAATATTTGTTGTAAAATGCCAAGCAATTCTCCCTAACGTACGCCCTTCAGGATACACTTGTTGTTTCAACGAATCATCTGTCAAGCTATCTAAAACTTTTTGAGTTAGCATGGCTTCGCTGTTCCATTCTTTGATAAAATCTGAAAGGGTGTTATACATGTAAAAGACCTCCCAATATAAATCTAATCTAAATTAACACTTAAATAATATCATAGAAAAAACCAGTTGGCTTATTTACTAAAGAAAGGAGATTCTATGTTATTTAAAGCTACTGCTCAAAAAACTATTATTTTTTCTTTATTACTTTTAAATGCTTTATTAATTATTCAAGCAGTTCAATATAAAGCACTTGACTTTTTACTTCTTTTTGCTATCCTTTGTTCGTTTCTTTCCATGTTCCTGAGATATGAATTTCAGATAGACAAAGATACTTTAACCTATAGAACATATATATTATGGTTTAAAGTATATGCAAAAACAGTTAAACCACTGGACATTAAAAGAATTTTATTTAAACGGTTGAGTTGGAAAACAAAATTAGCAGTAGTACAAGTAGAAAAGGGGTGGAATATGCGAATAGCATTATTTAATCCACCAAACGTTTTTAAGGAGCTAGAAACATTTGCAAGTGAATATGATATAGATATTCAAAAAACATCAGATTATAAAATTCTAGAGAAAACGTCTTGAATGTCACTACGTTTAGAATACATTAACTTTACGTATATTTTATAAAAAGGCTGCATAATCAGCAGTTATTCATTTCTAATTAAGATGCTTTCGGACCTTTTTACTGCTACAAAGAATTAGTAAAGAGGTCCTTCTATTCTTGTAGAACCCTGCTGTAAGCATCTCTAAGTTTAAACAATTTTGCCCTACTTAAAAACAGTCTCCAAGACCATTATATTTAACATTATTTGGATATATAATTTGTGTATAGCGCTTTTTAAGAGGTGATGATTCTGTATATATCAAAAAAGGTTGGCATTTTAAGCTGGGTTGCTACTTGCTTGTATTTTTTAGTTGAACCTTTCTTTATTTTGACTCCAACTGCTCCATACAGTTTTTTATATCACGCAATGAGTGATCTGGGCGTAACGTCTTGTGGAAACTACACCTATTCAATTGCACCTCATGAAATTTGCTCTCCTCACCATTTCTGGATGAACGTATTGTTTATTATAAACGGATTAACACTTTCAGCTGGCATTATGTACATTTCACAACATTTGAAGAAAACAAAAAAAACCCAACTAGCAACAGTTTTTATTCTTATATTAGCTTTAGGTAATATTGTTTCAGGCTTTATACCAGCTGATATACATTTATTTTGGCATTCAATATTTGCTCAGCTTGGTATGATTACTGTTTTAGCTGGTCTTTGGATATATGCGTCGTTCTTAACCAGCGGCAAGTATTGGACCTATGGTTGCTTAGTCTCCTTACTAGTCATCCTTATACTCATTATGCTTGTATTTTTTGTTCCTATGCCTACCGGTCTGCTGCAAAGGTTATTCTATTTAGTAATCTTTATATGGGGCACCGTGCTTTCCTTTATCTTAAACAAGTAATCCATTGTCACTGTGTTTCATATGAGCTTACAAGATTATGTTAAACAAGTCGGAATTTTAAATAGCAAAAAGTCCATAGAGGCACCCCCTATGGACTTTTTATACGATTTTGTTAAATAAATTCTCTTAATAATTCTTTAGATTTTTTTCCGCTAAAACCAAAATAATTGCCAATAAGCTTGACGTATTCTGTGTAGGTTACTTTTCTATTTAAAGCAGTTTCCCACCATCTCTGTGGATTATAATAACGACTTCCACTAGAACAATAGGTTAATTGTATTTGGGTATCCCTAAATTCTTTATTAAAGTTTTTTTCTACCCTTTTCATATGATAGTTTGAAGAAACAACGATAGCGGATTGAAAGTGATAGTTCATCATTAGCTCTTTTGTAAATTTAGCATTTTCCATAGTACTTGTAGCGTGATTTTCTAATATAATTGAATCTTCTGGTATTCCAGAGTCTTTGGCTAGATGATAAAAATTATTCTCTTGACCATTCGAAAGGATCAAATGAGACGCATATCCTTTTTTATACAATTCAATTCCTTTCTCTAGTCGATCATTATCACCACTTAACACAATAATCACGTCAGATTTTACAGGCTTTTCGTTTACCACAAGCTCTTTCCCGGCAAACAGGAAAAAAATCGTCCCTAATCCCAGCATGAATATACTGATCTTTACTCTTCTACCTTTAATTTTTTGCATATAGACCCTCATTTAAAAAGTTCACTTCATATCGTATCATAAAGCTCAATATTCATAAAAATAAAAAGGTAATCTTCAAAAAAATTTTGCGCGCTGCAAGTGATCACAGCTTTTATATAAAAGTTAGAAGATAAAACTTTAACAAACATTCTTTCTAAATATTTTCATGAATCACCTTAAATTTCTATGAATTTAATATTTTTACTTATTTGTATTAATATTTATCTTTTCACTTATTTTTCATTTTTCTATGATAAAATCACGATGACACAAGAAGCAAACTAATAATTTATTTATTAACTTAAAAAGCTGACCATTATGGTCAGCTTTTTAAGTTAAAAGAGAATTAACTACATCATAGCTTTCTATATTGATTCAGCCAGTGCACTATAATCTTTAGTAAGATTCTAAGTTTTTTATTAGACAAATTTTTTCCCTTAATGTTAAACTGTTTCCCGAAGGAAAAATAAATTAGAATTCAACTATATAATTTGCTAGCGCGTATAGGCATTTAAGTCTCTTCTAAGTTAAAATTTTATTTTCAAAGGGTTTCTTATGCCTAAAAAGTTTCCTTCAGGCAAATTTATAGTATTCAATAAAAAAAATAAGCTGAAGTCAAAAAATAGCTTGTTCATTAAATTAGGACTATTAAACACTTTTAATTATACAGGCTATCCCTTGGTAGACCTTTTATATAAAAAATACAGGTAAAACAGATTGGAGGTTTGGGATAAATCATGAGAAGGAATCTATTTTATTGATGTTTTTTTAATTCTACATATATTAGAGAAACTTATGTTCAGTGATTGGAATAGAAATTTAATAAAGAAAAGGTGTTTTAAAGATGGAACGCAAGAAGTCAGAAAGCTTTAATTATGGTCTTGCTTTTACACTGTTGCTGTTTTTTATCATTAGCTGTATAGCTATTTATAACGCGCAAAAAACAGGACAGTATTCTACAAACTTTGTAATTAAACAAGTCGAGTGGTACGCAGTAGGTATTGGGATTATCTTCCTCACCATGAGGCCCGATGAGGAACAATGGGACCAATTCACATGGTTCTTTTATGGGCTAAATATTTTCATCCTTATTTTACTCATCGTTTCTCCTCAAAGTATTGCTCCTGTCAAAAATGGTGCAAAAAGCTGGTTCGTCCTTCCTGGTATTGGATCGATACAACCGTCGGAATTCACAAAAATCTCTTTAATCTTAGCATTTAGTAAAGTGATACGAAATCACAACGAAAAATTTCGTGTAAGAGATATAAGAAGCGATGTTTTACTCGTTGGAAAGCTAGGAGCTACGTTAGCTGTCCCTATTCTTCTTATTATGCAGCAGCCCGATTTAGGAACGGCGCTTGTGATGATCTTTTTATTCTTTGTCATGATATTCGTTTCAGGGGTAAGTTTTAAGCTCATTCTTCCTACCTTTACTTCTATTATAGGAATCGCTTCAGGTATTTTATATATGGTTTTGAACCACCCAAAAATATTAGAAAAATATTTGCACGTTCAATCCTATCAGTTTGACCGTATCTATGCGTGGTTTGATCCGGAGTCTTATGCAGGTAGCTTGTCTTACAACTATATGCAAGTGTTAAAAGCAATAGGTGCAGGATCCATTTCAGGAAGAGATACATCAAAGTTTTCAGTATATGTTCCTGAAAAACATTCAGACTTTATTTTTAGTGCAATTGGAGAAAGTTATGGCTTCGTAGGAACTAGCCTTATCCTTTTCTTATTTATGGTGCTTATTTACCAAATTATTGCCGTCGCATTTCATACGAAAGATCAATTCTCTACATACATTTGTACTGGCGTTATTTCAATTGTTTTCTTTCATGTCTTAGAAAATGTAGGCATGTGTATAGGACTTCTTCCGATAACGGGAATACCACTGCCGTTTATAAGCTACGGAGGAAGTGCGTTAATGAGTACGATGTTTTTGATGGGACTAGTATTAAATATAAGCTTTCGATCAAAGGCTTATATGTTTGATCAGGATGTGAGGTAATACAATGACTAGTAAAAAAATAGCTAAAGAGATAAATTCAGACCTAAAGATTCGTATGAAAGTATTGAAATATATGTGTATTTTTTTATTTTCTCTCTTGTATATAGCCGTTATTAGGTGGCTTTTTTAGGAGGAGTTTTTTATGTTCAAAAAAATTCTAAAGTGTTACGATTACAAATTTATTGCTGCGTTAGTTGTTTTAAGCCTAATCGGTTTAATTATGGTTTATAGTGCCAGCATGGTAACAGCAATTAGTCGTTATGGTGTATCTGGGGATTATTTTTATAAAAAACAAAAGCTTGCTCTTATAGCAGGCTTTATCCTTTTCACGTTAGCAGCTATCGTACCGTATAAAATTTATCGGGAAAAAGCAGTATTAAAAGTTTTATTAGGTGTCGCTGTTGCACTCCTTATTTTAGTTTTAGCTTTTGGACACACAGCAGGTAATGCACAAAGCTGGTTTAAAATTGGGCCTATTGCTATTCAGCCGTTAGAAATAACAAAATTAACGCTCATTATCTATTTAGCCGCTGTTTTTGCAAACAAACAAGAATATATCAATGCTTTAAAAAGGTCGATTCTTCCACCCATGCTGGTTGTGCTTTTTATTTGTTTTTTAATTATCTTGCAGCCTGACTATGGCGGAGCCTTGCTTATTTTAGGAACAGTCGTAGCTATTGTGTTATGTTCAGGGATTTCAAAGAAATCTATTTTAAAAATTAGTTTATTAGGCGTAATTGGAATACTTGTTATGTTAGCCGTTTTATTAGTAACCGGAAACATGGATCTTTTATTTTCTCCGGGGCGTTTAGCTCGTTTTACTGGCTTCTTACATCCTTTTGAAAATCAACAAGGCGATGGATATCAACTTGTTAATTCCTATGTGGCTATAGGAAATGGAGGAATATTAGGTATGGGGCTGGGCCAAGGCATTCAAAAAACGGGCTACTTGCCTGAATCACATACGGATTTTATTATGGCCATTATTGCAGAAGAGCTGGGATTTTGGGGTGTACTTCTTGTATTAGGGCTACTGTTTTTTATTATTTTTAAAGGATTAAAAACAGCTATTAAGTGTCGTGATCCTTTTGGAGCACTGTTAGCTATTGGTATTTCCGTTATGATTGCTGTTCAAGTATTTGTAAACCTTGGAGCTGTCACGGGTCTTCTTCCAATTACCGGGGTCACCCTCCCTTTTATAAGCTTTGGAGGTTCTTCGCTTACATTGTTAATGCTTGCTGCAGGAATACTTACCAATGTTTCGATGTTTAACACATACACTCAAACATATAAAAGCCAGTCAATGGAACAAGCTTATATAAGGAATGTTTAACGTTTGAATGGCTAAATGGTGTATGTTAGCTATTGTGATTGTTATTAACAAACTTCTACAGAAGACACATATCTCCAATTCTTTCAAGCAAGCTCACCCTTTATATTAAGATCATTGTCCGCTGCTATAATAAAAAGTCCTGACTATATATCAGGACTTTTTACTTTATTTACACAAATAATAAAGCTGCCGTTTAGTTTCAATTGCTGTGTTTTTTACTAGTAATCTATTAGAGGATAGACTTACTTCCTAAATAACGAGGTGCCCAGTAAGAATTGCTTAACGATGCAATAGTTACACCCGTTGAACTTCCAGCATGAATAAACTGTCCGTTTCCAATATAAATTCCAGCATGTGAAGGACCTCCAGTAGTATCGAAGAATACGATATCTCCAATATTCGGGGTAGATGTACTTTTTCCTGACTGATACAAGGTAGCTACTGTTCGCGGTACAGTTACTCCACCTCCATTTTTAAATACATAATAAATGAAACCACTGCAATCAAAACCGTTTGGAGACGTGCCTCCCCAAACATATGGCACCCCTATGAATTTTTTAGAATAAGCAACAATATCACTAGCTTTCGCTTGCGTTGAACTATTAACAGTTGAAGAACCAGTGGTGCTAGTAGATGCGTTATTTAAGGCATTTAAAGTAGCCGGACCTACTATTCCATCCACAGCTAACCCATGATCCCGCTGAAAATTCATAACGGCAGTTTGAGTAATTGTGCCAAAATACCCTGTTGGTGTGGCGTTAAAGTAACCTTTTTCCTTTAACAGCTGCTGTACTTTTTCAACTTCATTACTAGTTATTCCATATTTTAGAAGTGTACTGCTTGTAACCGTACTTGTTGAATTAGCTATTAACGCTTTATATGTATTGGGTCCTACAATTCCATCAGCGGTTAAACTATGAGAACGCTGAAAGCTTAGAACTGAATCTTTTGTAATTGAACCAAAATAGCCAGTCGAAGTAGCTGAAAATATCCCCTTCTGTCTTAAAACATCCTGTAATTCTTTTACGTCTGGATCTGTCATACCTTCTTTTAATAGCTTGTCTCCTAAAGCTGCATGGCTTATTGTTGGTAAAACAATTAATGACGAGCATAGAGCTAATGAAGAAATTATCTTTTTCACTAAGTATATCCCCCGATGTTATATTTTTCTTGTTCTTGACTATAAAATTTTAGCAGGGAGAAAGAGAAAAGAAACAACCTATTTATGAATTTTTTGTGACATTTTCAAAAATCACTTGATTTATTAGGAGGTAATTATTTGTTTTGTAATATAAAGTATAAATATACTTATAATGGTTAAACCTGTTGTTCTTTAACCTCATTTATCTTTTTACTTATATAACGCCAAATTTTGAATACAATAAAACACCTTTCTATAATGGTGAACACCAAAAGGAAAGATAGGATGCCCTCGTAAAAAGATAGGAGGAATAATGTGAGCAAATTAGTGTTTTTGAAGCGCCGGTTTAAATACTTACTTCTTAAACTATTACGATTAAAAGATCATTCACATAAAGTTGCGCTAGGTTTTAGTTTAGGTTCTGTTGTGAACTTTGTTCCTACCTTTGGATTTGGCCTTATAATATCCGTAGGTTTAGCTAAATTATGTAAAGGAAACAGCATAGCAGGACTTATTGGTGGAATGTTTTTTATGTGGGCCTTTCCGTTTATGTTTTACTTGAATACAGTAGTTGGAGGATATATATTCCCAATCGATCTTGATCAAACTTTACTTCAGAATACAGATGAAGATTTAGATAATCGACTAGAACTAGGAGCAAAATTAGGAAAGAATTTTTTAACAGGAATGTTTCTTAATAGCTTCTTATTTGGGAGTATACTCTATCTTGTTAGTTATTATATTATAAATCAGTACAGAAGTTTTCTCTTACAGTACATTTATAAGAAATGGGTAGTAAAAAAACGTACTAAACAAACGTATTATTAACTCGATTTCAACATTTATTTTCTATTATAAAGCGACCTAATTTATATCAAAAATATAGCCAGTAAACTGAACATTTCTTCAAAAGGCATAAGAATAAATTGACCCATAATTAATACATGTGGTTACCAATTATGGGTTAAGGTACGGTCTTCGTTTCTGCTTTAAGGTGAATATTAGGGAAATAAAAGTTTACTCTCATTTTTTTGTTGAAAGTAGTACAGTCTGTATCCATCATTAACTTCCTTCTGATATTTAAGGAATTTGAGTATCGATGAAGGCCTTTTTCTTTTTCTGAGTGTGGAAAGAGTATCTGATTAGTGAAAGACAAATAATAAGCCTTCATATCGCGATGAGAGACTTTAAAGTCGCCGTAATAGGCACATTCGTCCTCTAGCTGGTTTAACTGAAATAAATTAAATCCATTCTCTTTTTAAAAAAGGGAGATAGTAGATTCTGTTCCTTGTTTTAAGTAAAAAGGAAAAACAAATTGAAAGAGAGCTCTGTTTATCTTTTTTTCTTGGATATCAATTTGCTGCTTTTGTTCTAATGTACTCCTTTCAACTTTATATATCATTTACCATTTTGTATCATAACGATTGATAGTAAACCTAATATATATTTTTTCTTTGTAAGAGTGCATTCAGTTTAAAAACTTAAAAACAATAAAACAGCTCCACATAAAAATAAGTAGCCATACTACGATAATAATTGAACCCGCAACCCAATTTTTAGGTCGTTCATTTTGAATGAGCTCTTCTGCTTTTATTGTGCAGTCCTTTATAACACTTGTAGGTAGCATCTTCAAAGCAAGCATAATTCCTAAAGGCACAATGATTATATCGTCAATATAGCCTAAAACCGGTATAAAATCAGGAATTAAATCGATTGGACTGAAGGCATATGCAACAACACAAGCAGTAAATACTTTGGTATACCAAGATACTCGTTCATCTTTATAAGCTAAGTATAAGATAAATAGCTGCTTTTTTAACTTTTTAGCCCATAGCTTTAATTGATTAAGCATGTTTCCTATTCTCCTTTTAGTGGGGGTTTTAGATAAGTATATCAGGAGATAGATATTTTCATTTTGCAATTTAAGAAAATATTGCATTTATTTTGGTAATCATTTGACTTAGCGACACTATTCTTAGCATCGCTAATTTATTGAAAATGGGTAAAAACGTTGCTGTATATCTGGACGGTTTGATGTAATATAAAAATTACTTTTATTCTCTTTGATACCTACATATTTCTCTTATTAATAAATTTAGAACTATAAAATAACTGATTAATGCAATCATCTTGATTTACAGCTAGTTTGGGAATAGCTTGAATAGGAACCCAATAGTATGAAAAGATTAATCCTGCATCTTCCCCTTTAGAATTAACCTTGTATTCCCACCGTTCTGCAGTTTTTTCTTTAACTTCTAAATAAAAAACATGTCGTTCATGATACTGGCTTTTACCTTCAGGATGATAAACATATGTTTTCAATTTTGTTACCGATAAAAACTCCATTAATCCAGATTCTTCTTTGACCTCCCTATATAAAGCTTCTTCAATTGTTTCTCCCTGTTCTACAGTACCTGCTGGAACTTGAACTCCTGCTTCTGGATAATCTTTGTGTTTGTAAACTAATAACTCTGTATGATGACCATTAAACCTAGTTATGTAAGCCATAACTTTTGTTATCATCGTTTTATCCTTCATATTCGCTTCCTCCTATATATAGATACTAACCTTACAGATTTCTTCATCAGCAAACAAACTTCTTTAACTCCCAAGAATAAATCAGGCATATTTTATTATATCTATTTTAATTGCAAAAATAATTAGTCTCAGTGTTGTCATAATAAGCTGCTTTTACGGAAGGTTAACTGGTATGGGAATTGGAATGGTTAGTTTTGCTATTCTGATAGGATCTATAATCATCATATCAGTAAGTGAAATAATAGGAAAAGGCAAGAATCAAATTGATTCTTGCCTTTTCTGTCTTTATTTTCTTTCAAGAGAAGGTTCTGATACATTTTCGTATTCTGTAATTTTACAGAGACGATTTTCATGACGGCCCCCAACAAATGGGGTTGTTAACCAAGTCTTCACAATTTCGCGAGCTAAACCTGGCCCAATTACTCGTTCCCCCATGGCTAAAATGTTCGTATCGTTGTGTTCACGCGTCATTTTAGCTGAAAAAACGTCATGAACAAGTGCGCAACGAATTCCTTTTACTTTGTTAGCGGCAATACTCATGCCAATTCCCGTACCGCAGATTAAAATTCCAAAATCCGCTTCTTCATTTGCTACTCTTTGGGCAACTGGAATCGCATAGTCCGGATAATCGACTGAGCTACTGCATTCACAGCCTAGATCTTCATATATTATGGACATTTCATCTAGCAGATTTATAATCTCTTTGCGAATGTTTATTCCACCATGATCTGAAGCAATTATGACTTTCATAAGATTACTCTCCTTGTTCAGCTATAGTCTTAATTAAAATTCTAATGATTTTTGGAGTCTCTTTTTCCCGATACGTTATTTCCTAGAACAATCCTCAGAACACTTCCCGTACCATGTTTTAACCCCTTCAGAGTTGTCTACATTCTCAATAACTTTCCCACATACTTGACAAACGATAGTTCCCTGCTTTACATTAACCTGCTTATTCATGTCTATTTCCTCCTTTTTAGTAGAAAAATTCGTTTGTATTCAAATCCATTTCTTTAGAGACAAATTCGTTTTATCTCTATTTTGATTAATCATTGTATGATAGAAAAGATATCCTTAAGCTAGAATGGTATCCAGTAAGCTGTATTTATCATCATTACTAGATAGCTTCGAATGAACTTTTTCAATATCTACATTGATTAAGTCGTTTTCTTTAATTCCTACAGCTCTGCCAGAATACCCTTTGAGTAATAATTCTACTGCTGTGATCCCCATTTTACTTGCTAAGATACGATCAAATGCGGACGGTTGTCCTCCTCTTTGAATGAAACCTAATATACTTGTCCTTACGCTAATATCTAATCGATCCTCGACATATTTTTGTAGGTCTTGAATATCGTACATTTTTTCAGTAATCAGGATTAGGTTATCTTTTTTACCATTTTTAATTTTCTCATTAAGCTTGAAGCAGATCTCTTCAAAGCCCAATTTTCTCTCTGGGGTTGAAATAATTTCTCCAGCTCCCGCTAAAGCAGAGTACAGGGCTAAATCTCCGCAATATCTTCCCATAACTTCTACAATGGTAGTCTTTTCATGAGATAAATCTGTATCCTTAATTTTACCGAGGCACTCTAATATCGTATTTAATGTAGTATCAAATCCAATTGAATAATCTGTGTAAGATAAATCATTATCAATCGTTGCCGGTATACCAATGACATTTACACCTAATTGATGTAATTTTTGTGTTCCTTTAAAAGAGCCTTCACCGCCGATTACCACTAAATGATTAATTCCATAATCCTTTAATATGCTTAAGGCTTTCATTCTGCCCGACTCTTTCATAAATTCTGCGCAACGGGAGGTTTTTAAAAATGTCCCTCCTTTATCCGCAATGTAGTCTACATTCGTAGAGGTTAATCTATGAAGTTTACCTTCTATTAAACCTTGGTAACCACCCTCGATTCCCATTACCTCTATATTATGATAATCAGCTGTTTTTACTACTACTCTAATAGCAGCATTCATTCCTGGAGCGTCACCGCCGCTTGTTAAAACTCCTAGCTTCATCATTGCCATACACCCCTGTTATTCTTATCCATGTAAGAAAGTTGTCCGACAGTCTCTAAAAACTAATTGTCCGCCCCTCCTAGTAGTACAAATTTCTTTCAAACAATAATCAACTAGTTTTTTCTAATCGATCGACTGTATTTTTTTTAATAGCTCTTCCTGATTGTTTTAATAAAAAGGCTACGATAAAGGACGCTACAAACATGCTAATACCTAGAAATGTCATACTAGCATTAAAAGATCCTGTTAGATCTTTAATGTATCCCACGATATATGGTCCAAAGAAACCGCCTAGATTACCAATACTATTGATAAGAGCAATGGCACCTGCAGCAGCAGCTTCCGTTAAGAAAGACGGTGGAATTGCCCAAAACGGAGAATATGCTCCGAACGCTCCGCAAAGACTGATCGTTAAGAATACAAATGATAAAACAATGTTCGTATTTGCCACGTAGCTACTGATAATCAATGCCACGCCACTTGTTACTAAGCAAGCAACTACGTGAAAGCGTCTTTCATTTTTCTTGTCAGAGTGGTTACTAACCAACATCATGGTTACCATTGCACAAACATACATTAATCCTAAAATCCACCCCATAGCATGTGTACTAAGAGAAGTAGTCTTAGACAACCCTTCTGAAATTGTCGGTAAAAACATGACGATGCCATAGTAGCCAACCATCCAGAAAAAGTATCCTAAAGATAGAGTTAATACGTCACGATCTTTTAAGGCCTGAGCGAATGTATAGTGTTTGGCTTCCTGCTTTTCTAACTTCTCTTTTGTTGTAACGTCGATTAACCATTTCTTCTCCTCGTTAGTCAACCATTTTACATCCTCCAGCTTATCGTCAAGATAGAAGAAACATATCACACCTAAGATCAAAGCTGGAATCGCTTCCAAAATGAAAAGCCATTGCCATCCAGCCATGTTTAACCAGTCGATACCTAATAAATAAGTAGAAAGAGGAGATCCTATTGCATTAGCACCAGGGATTGCAATCATAAAACCAGCAATTGCTTTTGCATGATGTTTTGTTTGATAAAAACCACTTAGATAAAAGACCATACAAGGGTAAAAGCTAGCTTCAGCAACTCCTAAAAGAAATCTTGCTGTATAAAACTGCCATGGTGTTTGGATAAAAGCCATTAAAATAGCAATTACTGCCCATGTAATCATTATTCTACTAATCCATCTTCTAGCCCCGACCTTCGTCATCATAGCACTGCCAGGTACTTCTAAAAGGAAATAGCCAAGGAAGAAAATCCCTGCCCCTAATCCAAAAACAGCATTAGAAAAACCTAAATCTTCATTCATTTGTAATGCAGCAAACCCGATATTCACTCGATCAAGTATAGATATGGTAAAACATAAAAATAGAAATGGAATGAGCCTTAATGTTACTTTTTTGGTAGTTGAACGTTCTAAGTTAATTGGATCCAAAATAATTCCTCCCTGGGTTACCATCTTTCTATTCTTCATACTCTTCGGTCTTTGACCCTAGTATTTACTCTAGGCTAATTGACAAAAAGGATTAAAAGTTTATATAAAAGATGATTGATCTATTTCTAAGTCTCAGTAAATCTAGTCCTTACTTCTGTAATCCCTTTCATATGGAAATATAAAAAATGAAAAAGCGAAGTATCCCCCTGTATTATTTATCATTTTAAAAAGTAAGAACTATTAGAAAATATCACGCACCAAAACCTTACTAGCGATATGAAAACACTATAAATCTACTTTCTATCCTAATAATCCAAAACATTTGTACTCTACAGTAACGGTAAAAACGCTTACATTTTCTAACCCTTCTGCTAATCTCTTCAACAAAATATCGAGCTGTAAAGAATAATGAATTTTAAGATTCACATTACCTCCGTTTTATAGATTTGCTACTTGTATACTAAGTTACCTTATATAAACAGTGTACTTACATACCTACTAATTGTCAATATAATTATTAGATTAAATATTTTCTTAATTTTCTTTTAAAAAAAAGAAATATACAGTTTGTTTGGAAAGAAAACACTGAATCTTACTCATTTTATGCTGTCTTTTCAACAGCAAAAAGACAGCTACACTTTAGCTGTCTTTTAACTCTATATTTGGTATTATTCTAATAAAAAATTAGTTGGAATTAAGCTTTCCAATAGCGATCATACAAGTTTCGCATGTGAAAATTCATAATTCTCACAGCTTCTTCTTCGTTATGTTGTTCAATTGCATTAATAAGTAATTTATGCTCATTAAAATTAACTTCTCTATAGTCAGGTCTAGTGACGGTTCGGTCTCTTATAAACTTCCACATTTCCTGCTGTTTCATCGCATTGCTGATAGCTGCCATAATACTAATAAATAAATCATTATGAGAAGCCTTCGCTATGCCATTATGTAGGGCTTCATCTGTTTCTGGTACATACACCCCTGCGTTCGTTTCTTCCTCCATCTTATCAATTGTTGCGCGCAGTTCCTTAATATCTTCTTCTGTAGCTCTCAAAGCTGCAAAACGTACAATAAGAGGCTCTATGTTCATTCTTGCTTCTACAATGTCTTCAGGGGAGGTAGATTCCGTTAAAAGTGTTGATTGAGAATTTTCAGCTTCTGTTTGAAAATCTTTAACGTATACACCTTCTCCTTGACGAGAATAAATAAAACCGTTCAATTCTAGGGCGCTAAGGGCTTGTCTAACAGGCACTCGGCTTACACCAAATTGTTCACACAGCTCCCTTTCAGCAGGGAGTTTGTCTCCTACTTGGAATGCTCCAGATTGAATTTCAGAAAGAATTTGATTATAAATTTGAATATATAATTTATTATTGGAAACTGGATTAAAACTAATGGAAATCACTTCTCTCTATAATTATTAACTCATTTTATTCATAATTAAGTAGACATAATTATTATATACTGTTCTATTTTTAGGGGCAACAAGCCTAGCATCTTCTAGCAAAAAAATCCTTATTTATGTAGTCAGTTTCTCATTTTACTAATGATTTTATCAATAAACAGCTATACAGGCATACCATAATGGCATGCCTGTATAACGAACCTGAATATTAATCCATATGTGAGCCACCGTTTATATCAATTTCTTCTCCTGTAATATACGAAGCTTCTTTTGAAGCTAAAAAGGCAATTGTAGCCGCGATTTCTTTCACTTCACCTGGTCTACCCATAGGAATACTATCAATCACAGACTTTGCATCTTCTTCAGGAAGGGACTTCCAAATTTCTGTATTAACCAATCCAGGAGCTACACAGTTAACCGTAATGCCATCTAAGGCTACCTCGCGCGCTAAGTTCTTTGAAAAACCTAGTACTGCTGCCTTAGATGCCGAATAGTGAGGTCCACCAAACACGCCTCCACCTCTTTTAGCCGAAACAGAAGACAGGCTTATAATTCGACCATACTTTTGATCTTTCATTGTTTCTAATACTGCTTGTGTACATAGAAACAACCCAAACATATTAACGTTAAAAACTTTTGTAATGTCTTCAAGCGTCATATCTTGAACGGTAACTTTTTGAGAAATCCCTGCATTATTAATTAAAATATCAATTCTGCCGAATTCTTCAAGCGTTTTTTTAACCATCGCATCGCAAGAATCTTTACTTGTTACATTTAACTCTATTCCTAAGGCTTTGCCGCCAGCTTCTTTTATTTCATTTACTGTATCCTGCACACCATCAAAATTAATATCTGCTATAACAACAGCCGCTCCTTGCTCTGCAAGTGTCAGGGCGATTGTACGTCCAATCCCTTTTTTGGAACCGCTACCAGTAATAATTGCTACTCTCTCTTTTAAATCAAACATATTATATTTCCCCCATCTTGTTAGCTTCTTCTATTTAATTTAGTTAGTCTTAAATCAGTTCTTTAGCTGTTTTGATAATATTTTCTACAGTAATTCCATTTAACTCTAATAGTTTTTCGTAAGGCGCAGATTGTCCAAATTGATCCTGTACACCAATTCTTCGAACCGTACCTTTTCCTTCTTCCGCAACTACTTCACATACAGCACTCCCAAGGCCATTTAAAATATTGTGATCTTCAACCGTAATGATTTTTCCGATATTTAAGCAGTCAACCACTGCTTCTCGATCTAAAGGTTTAATCGTATGCATGTCTAGTAATTTCACCGATATGCCTTGTTTCTCTAATTCTTTAGTTGCCTCTAAAGCAAGTCGTACTGTATCGCCGTTGGCAATAATAGCGATGTCGCTTCCATCTTTAATTTTTTTCGCTTTTCCAATTGTAAACTCTTCATTTTCATCGTAAATCATTGGAACGGTATCGCGAGTAAAGCGAAGATATATAGGTCCGTACACTTTAGCAGCTTGTTCTACTAGCTTTCTAGTAGAATAATAGTCAGCTCCCATAATGACGGTCATATTTGGAACCGATCTTAATACACCCATATCTTCTATAGCTTGATGACTTCCCCCATCATTAGCTGGCGTTAAACCGCCGTGTGAACAAGCAATCTTTACATTTAAGTTAGGGTAGCAGACTTCTTGTCTAATTTGTTCAAGCATTCTTAACGAACCAAAAACCGCGTAAGTGCTTACAAAAGGAATTTTACCAGTCGTAGCAAGTCCAGCTGCTAACCCAGCTGCATTTTGCTCTGCAATACCGACATTAATATGCTGGTCGGGTAATTGTTTGATAAAGTTTACTGTTTTACACGACTTTGCAATATCTACATCAATGACATAAATATTTTTATTTTCTTTCCCTAATTTTACGATTTCATCTCCAAAGGCTTCTCTCGTAGCTTTTTTTACTGTAAGATCTTTTTCTAGTATGCTCATTATCTTAAACCTCCTGCTACTTCTTCCATTGCTTGATGATATTGTTCTTCATTAGGAGCAACCCCGTGCCAATCAGCCACATCCTCCATGAACGAAACTCCTTTACCTTTTACCGTGTCACAGATGATGCATTTTGGTCTTCCATTCTTCGCTACTCTTACTTCATCCAATGTTTCTACAATCTCTTCCATAAAGTGTCCATTAATTCGCTTTGTTTCAAAACCAAACGCATCAAATTTTTTCTCTAAATCTTGCAATGGCATAATTTCATCACAAAATCCATCGATTTGAAGTCTGTTATTATCTACAAATACAATTAAATTATCTAATTGGTACTTAACTGCTGTTTGAGCAGCTTCCCAAATTTGTCCTTCTTGACATTCTCCGTCTCCTACTAAAGAAAAAACTCTATAGTCTTTAAAATCTCGTTTCCCTGCGATTGCCATACCTACGCCACATGAAAGTCCTTGTCCTAGTGAGCCTGTTGAAATATCAATACCTTTACACTTTTTCATATCTGGATGCCCTTGAAAAGGAGAACCGTATTCTCTTAACGTGTATATCGTTTCATAGGGAACGAATCCTCGTAAAGCTAAAGCGGAATATTGAATGGGACAAACGTGACCTTTAGAAAGTACAAATCTATCACGATCTTCCCAGTTAGGGTTGTGGGGATCAACATTCATTTCTTTAAAATAAAGCGCTGCCATAATATCAGCTGCAGAAAGTGAACCTCCTGGATGGCCAGACTGTGCTCCGTAAATCATTGTAAGAGCTGTTTTTCTTAATTGAATGGCTTTCTCTTTTAATTCTTCAATACTAATTTCTTTCATTTTAGTCACCTCATTAATTTATGACTTGCTGTTTTCTAAATGATATATTCATTAACATATAATTTAGTATACTTAGGTAACTTGTATACTAAGTATCTTTGTGACTTAAGTGTACATTTGAAATGCGAGTTCGTCAATAACAAGATTGAATTATTAGAATTTTTTTATTTAAAACAAGTCATTTTTGAAGGAACAGATGAATTCATCCGCCATTTTCTCTAAGATTTTTAAGCAAAAAAATAAGTACTGCTCCTATTTTAGAAGCAGTACTTATTTTTTATTGATTAATTAGTAAATTGTGTATATAACCAAAAGCTTTATCAAAAAACAACTATGCTTTTGCACTAGAATTATTGATGCTTATCATGTCTTGGCTACCAGATTTAATGTTTTTAGCTACTAGTATACCTACTATCCCCGATACTCCTAAAATAATAAAGATGTAGTTATAACTTGTAACGAGAGCAATAAGCGTGGACGAAATAATACTTCCGAAATAACGAAACGTTGAGTAAATGCCAGAGGCTGTACCAGATTGCTCTTTACTTACGGAGTCCAGCGAGGCAACCTGCATGCTTGTTAAACCTATTCCTGTAGAAAAACCTCCAATAATTAAAGCCACTATAAGAAAAAGAATAGATCCAACGTTCTCTAAAGATAAAAAAAGAATATTAGAGACAATAATCATAGCAAAAGAAAATCCAATCACTTTTCTAGAACTAAACTTATTGTTTAATAATCCACCTATCCAGCCGCTTAAAGACATTGAAATCGAAAAAACTGATAAAACAAGCCCTGTTTGCGCTGTAGATAAATGAAATTGAGACTTCATTAACAGAGGCATAATTAATAAAATCACATACATAACAAAATTACTAAGCATAATAGATAAATTAGCGCTTGTAAAAGTAGAATTTTTGAATAAAGAAAAATTGATAATCGGGTTTTCTGCCGAATTTTCTCTTTTGATAAACAAGATTGAAGATAAAATAAATATTATTCCCATTATTAAAGCCTTAGTAATTTCCATACCGTGTGTTAATAAGATCAACAAAGAAATACTAATTGCTAAATAGATGGAACCTTGAATATCTAAAGTCCTTGCTTGTTTTTTAACATTGGATTTAGGAATCATAACTATTCCACTGATTGAAGCTAAGAAAAGAAAAGGAACGTTGACCCAGAATATAGCTTCCAAGTTAAAGTTTTCAAGCAGTACAGATCCTAGCAATGGTCCAATTGCAGCACCCAAGCCCATTCCCATTCCAAATACACCTAAAATTTTAGGAAGCCGCTCTTTTGGTATCACATATCTAATAATGGCTATAGTGTTGGGCGTGAGTAAAGCTCCTCCTACTGCCTGCAGTGATCGAAAGATAATAAGGGAAATGAGATTAGTTGAAAATATACAGCCTAAAGATGCTATAAGAAAGAACACTGCGCCCCATAAATAGATATTTCTGTTTCCGTACAAATCTCCTAACTTCCCAGCGATTGGCTGAGTAACAGCCATTACAATTAAATAAATAGTTACTACCCACGAAATATTTGCAAGTGGTTCATTAAAATGAGCTGATATAGTTGATAGAGCAACGGCAATCATTGTCGAATTTATTGGTACAAGAAATGTCCCAATTAGTAATGAAATAATCAAGATAAGCTCTTTATGTTTACCCAAACATTATTGCCTCCTTTTAGTGGAGAGAAATTCCTTTTATAAACGTTTTTATACTGTTTTTTATCATATTTTGATAATCTGCATGTAAGGCTTTGTCTCCAAAATTTAGTTTATACATAAAATATCCCCAATACGTACTTAGGAAAATCTCTGCTTGTGTACAGCAATCTAATTCTTTGATATATCCTTTCTTTTGCATTTCTTCAAAGTATTCTTTTAGTATTTTTTTCGTATCATTAATTTTTTTTATAATTTCTTCGTGCGCCTGTGAGAAAATTAAAGGGTCTTTTAAAGCAATTGAAATCATGTCTTGGTTATTATCAAAGTCTTTTAGTAACAGGTAACCGAAATTCGTCAAATCTTTTTCAAGCTTCCATTCAATTGATTTATCAAAAATCCCAAGCGAAAAGCTTGTTGTTTTGACAATAGCTTGAATAATGCCTTCTTTATTGCCAAAGTGGCGAAAAACAGTTAATTCATTAACGCCAGCTTGTTCTGCAATTTCTCTAGTGGTAGTACCTTTATAGCCTTTTTCTTTAAGCAGTTCTATTGTAGCTTTTGTTATCTTCTTTTTTGTTTCATCTTTTTTCATGTTAATCATCCTTTATGCTTCCTGAATGTAAGTATTTACTTTCCATTAGGCAGTATATAAAGGAAAAAGAGCTGTTGTCAAATGGAAGCGAAGAGAATTATTTATTCATTTAAAAGCGTGACAATTCCATTCGTACCATCGACCATAACCATATCGCCATCTTTTAGCTTATCCGTACTTATTTTCGTACCAACCACTGCAGGAATTTCATATTCACGTGCAATTATTGCCGAATGAGAAAGGATACCTCCAGCATCAGTAATAACAGCCCCTGCAGTCTGAAATAAAGTAGTCCAAAGTGGAGTAGTGGTCTTACATACTAAAACATCACCTTTTTCCAACTTGGAAAATTCCTTCGTATTTGAAATGACTTTTACTTTTCCGGTATATGTTCCCGAGGAAGAGGCTAACCCTTTAATAGAATGTTCGCTGTTAGCGTCATTTTCCTCAATAGCTCCCATATATTTCTCAGCTTCTTTCAGCTGAGCTGGTTCAGGGACGCCGAAGTATCTAGGCAAATTAGACATTTGCTCATGTTCTGCATGTTCTTTTTTACGTTTCTCAACTAATTCTGTCACGTCTACTGGATTTTCTAAAAGAGACTCTAGCTCATCAAGATATAAGAAGAAAATATCCTCTTTCATTAGAAAAACATGATGATGTACTAGTAAATTACCTAGCTTGAGTAAGAATAAACGAGCTTTTGCATCCAACATTGCATCGATATAAAAATGATGGTCATCTCTTATAACGGATGCATCTAATGCCCACTGATAATATTTTTTAAACTCTTCTTTGTGTTTGCTATCCGCTATCTGTTCCAGAAATTCGTTATAGTTCTGTTCACGTTTCTTGACCGTTTGTTTGAAATTCTCATCAAAGTTGTAACCGTCATTAACATATCCTTGAATAATCGATAATGCGTGAAGAGGATTCTCTAGCCAAGTTTCTCCTACAAAATCGTGACTTACAACGTTTCGATATCCATACTGTTTTAGAAAAGTATCTAATTCAGCCATAAAGCTTTTCGCTGCTTTATTTTCCTCTAACTTCTTTAATAAAGTTTCTGTACATTCTTCTTCAAAGATCTTAGTAAGTTCCGCATCGACTTTAACTGTTAAAGCAAGTCTAGAAAGCTGTTGATCCGTTTCCAACGATTTGTTCACTTTCCCGGTCAATAGCTCATAAACATCATGTCCGGATTTTTTATTTGTAAGGTTTTTATAGCATTCTTCAACTTTAGTGTTTAAAGACATTTGAGGCATAACAATGTCAAAATGCAAATCATATGCCGTTTTATAAAAATCAGTCAAACTTTGAAGAATCTCTTTTCCTCTATGAAGGTTGAGGTTTTCCCCGGTAAAGCTATCTAATTTGTCATAGTAAGGTAAAAATTGTTCCTTAATCATTTGATTCATTCGTTTTGTTAGGATTGGATAAATACTTTCCATCAATTCTTTATTTTCTTGGAATCTTTTATTAGAATCTCCTTTAAAAGGCTCCGTTTTTGTATAGATATGACCTTTATAAAGTTTTAAATTAAGTCTATTAAACATAAACTTTAACTTTTTAAAACTAGCAGCTGTTCCTTCAGAAAATGCCGGAATAATAAATGAAGCATACAAAGGGCTAACAGCATGAGAAAAACTTGTGTCATTTAAAATCCAAAACTCTTCCATATTCTCGAAACTTAAAGATATATCTTGTTGGAAAGGAGTTAATTCTTTAGCTTCTGTTAATGTGGTAATCGCTCTTGCCTGTAATAGATATATTTGATTTTCTTGAATACCAAACTCTATGTCTACGGGATGTTGGTAAAGAGCTTCTACTTCTTTTGTTATTTCGGCCAGCTTAATAATTGTTTCGTTTGTTAAACAAAACCTTTGCTGCTCATCTTCCGTTGTTTCAATTTCTTCAACGCCTTCAGCAAGTGGAATTATTTTTACTTCCTTTAGCCCTTTTTCTTTCTCTATCTCAAAGGTTTGTTTATTAACCAGATAAACATCAGGTGTTACTAAGCCTGAGACGATTGCTTCTCCGAGTCCATAGCTGGCATTAATCATCATTTCTTTTGTATTATGAGTAACGGGGTTTTGGCTGAATATGACTCCCGATACTTCGGACTCAATTAATCCTTGAACAACAACTGCCATTGAAATTTCATCAAAATCAGCATACATATTTTGAGTATATTGTTCGACTCTTTCAGTGAAAAATGAGGCCCAGCATGCTTTCACTTTACTCAAAAAATCCTCGGTACTTTTCACATTAAGATAGGTTTCATACTGGCCAGCAAAAGATGCACCTTCTAAATCTTCAGCACTGGATGATGACCGAACAGCTACTGACGTATAAGAGCTTTTTAGGTTTTTGAATGCCTCTATGAGATCCGATTCAATTTCAATAGGAATTTCTCCGTGCAAAATTCTCTCGTGTATATTATCCGTTTGACGATTAATCCCATTCCATTCGATATATCGCTTTAAAGCTTCCGTTTGAATAACAAAGCCATCTGGAATCGGTAAATTTTCTTTTTTCATTTTTATAAGGTTTAAAGCTTTTGATCCAACTTTTTCATTCGCCTCGTCCACCTTTTGAAAACTTAAACTATACATTAAAAATATTCATCCTCCTACAAAACAATTTTAAAATGTAAGTAATTACTTACTTTATATTTATTTTAATTCTTTTAAATTTTTATGGTCAATAAAAAGTGGTAAAACATTTAAAAAATGCATATTTAGTTGTGCTTTATTTTAATTTTACTTAAATAATATTCCTCTTTTTTATTCCATTTTTTAACTTTTATTAGTCTTTTTTATTATAAAGTCTAAATAGTTAACCAATTAAAAGGTTAATAAAAGAAATGCAAAAAACCCCATCTAAATTAAGATGGAGGTTTTTCTCTTTTTATAGTTGGGTTAACCATTATCTCGGAGTGCTTACAAGCTTCCACTGGCTGAGTGTCAATTTTATCTTATACCCTCTAATATATAAATGAGCGCTATCAGATTTACGAATCATATGCGAAATCATAATCAAAAATCTCCTTTCTCATAGAATTATTTTTAATATAAAACTATTTTGGAAATCTTAACCTAAGCATAGCTCAGGATTGTAAACCATTTATTAATGACAAGAAAAGATTATGTAAAAATTTTAAATTACAGGGGAACAGCTCATTATTTATGTTTCAACTTCAGTAGATTGAGGTCTCTATATGTGTGAGTTCATTGACGGAGCAGAAACTGCAGTGAAGATTCAAAATCAAGTGGATTCCAATACTGTAAGGTAAATTAAAAGGATGGGCCTTTAAAGGCCCATCCTTTTACATAGCATATAAAAAATTTATTTTCTTAATAAAATTGCGATATTAACCATCTATAATGGTTATAAACAAGTATCAGTCCATTAAATTGACAAGCTACTATTTATGTTAGATACAATAGTTTCTAACTCCATCAAATCATCTATTACTACATCAGCCTGTGCAAGCTCAGCTTCTTGAGCAAAATCAAAATTGCACCCCACTGCCATTAAACCATTATCCCTTGCAGCATTGATATCAGATAGGCGGTCTCCTACTACTGCAGCGTATTTGATATCATATTTTTTTATAATCGTTTTGACTAACTCTCCTTTATCGAGGGTTTGGATTTGTTGAATACTAAATGTTTCTATTACCCAATTTTTCAAATCGTAATGGTCTACAATCGCTTCTAAATATTCTTTTAAACCGTTACTTGCTATGTAAATGGAACAGTTATGTTCTTTTAAATAGCTAAAAATCTCTTTTACATTGGGATATAAAGCACCTTTTCCTTTTCTTATATTTTCCACTAAGCTTTTTAAAAAATAGTCATCTGTATATTTTCTTATTTCATCTGATTGATTAGGTAATAAAGCTTCCCATACTTTTGGTAAAGGTACACCCATAATCTCACGATACTTATCAATAGGAGTACTAGTGTCCCATTGATTGATTGTACGCAAATGGTTAAAGGTATCATCAAGTGATAATTCTAAAATCTTATCTGTTTGAAACAGCGTTCCATCCATATCAAAAATCAGTGATTGCAACATTAAGTATCTCCCTCTTTCGGCAGTATTAAATATGTATTTATATATAATACCATAAAAAGGAAAATACAGTTATTAAAAACCATAATGAATGTTCTTAGCACAAAAAAGCACCTAATCATTTATGGGTGCTCTTTTTAACTTTACATACTTTGTTTGAAATAATAAATGAAAAGGTGGCCGCTATAATCGAACTTAAAAATGGATAATTAAAAGAAAAACCACTGACCGTTGAGTTACTCAAAGGCTGTGAAAGATCAGGTACATATGTAAGTGTAAGAAATAGTCCAGAAACAATTTGAAAAGCAAACAGTAACACTATAAAACTGCCAATAAACACTACATAATTTTTCAAAATGACTCCTCCAGTACTCTTAATTTATAAACCTCATATTATTTTAAAAATAGGGACGCAGCGATAAAACCTATAATTATTACAGCAATAAGTACACCTCGACCCTTCCAACTTAAGCTATCTGCTAAACCAGATAGGTTTCCGGCTTCACTTCTATTAAATGCATCATTAACATTTCCCGCTGGATTTCTTTTTATTTCTTCTTGTTTTAGCCTCTCTCTTCTTCTTTCAGGTGCTTCGTTATTTTCGCTCATTTTCACACCACCATTTTTAAAATGCTATAACATATTATGGTTAAAATAGTAAAAAAACCATCATAATTTTATTCTTATATATGATATAAGCTTTTATTTAACATACTGAGTGTTAAATAAAAGTAAAAAAGAACCTTCAGTGGAAGATCCTTTTTAGGGTTTATTGAACTAGTACATACATTAGCTCTAACGGAACTTTTATTATAAACAACGTAATCCTAAAAATGCTTTTATTCTCTAAATTGTTAAGCCTTTCATCCAATCATAAATTCTCCAAAATTATAGACGCCTATATTGAAGACTCACTTTATACTGCTAGACATAAACATAGAGGCATCTTGATTCATAAAAATCTTATGACCATGATGGAAGGTCTTTATTTTTATTGATTTAAAACCAATTTCATCTAATATTTTTGTCAGTTCGTTATGTGCAAAGCCGTTGTGAACTTTCGGATGATTGATACTATGGTTTTTATCAAAATCGACAATAATCAGCTTTCCGTTATCATTTAAAATATTAAATAATTCTTTTAAGATTTTTTTAGTATCTGGGACATGAAGAAGGACTAATGACATTAAAATTATATCTGCCTTAAGTTCAGGAGTTTCTTGAGTGAAATCTGAACAAAGTACTTTGGAATTCGTAAGTCCTTTGTGAGAAATCTTAGCTTTCGCCACCTCCAACATTTGTTCAGATGAATCAACCAACAAAATAGAGTCAACTACATCCGATAATTCTAAGCTAACTAAGCCCGTACCGCTCCCATAGTCTATTAAAGATTTTGATTCACTTTTGGATAATTCTTTCCTTACTTCCTTCACGATAATTTTAGCCAATTCAATTCGTTCTTCTGAATCATATCTTTTTGCAATTCTTTCAAAAACACTATTTTCCATGTTCTTCTCACTTTCTTAGTTCTATTTATAAAACGTTAAAGCTATATAGGACTCATTATAGCCCAAAATAAAAAAAGTAAGATAATACTATTTTTTTTTGAAACATTTTGTATGTAAGCTTATTTATGTAAAACATCTTCTTTTGTAATTACTTTTTCATAAATTAATGGTTTAGTTCCTGCTTCTGGCAAAAGATAAATAAAGACAGTAAACGTAAGCTGGAGGATTGAAACTACAGCCAAAAATAGAAAAAGACGTTCCCTGTTCTTAAACCATATTACTAAACATAAAACTAGGGATATTAAAGACAAAAATAAAAAAAGAAAAAAGCTATATGAATAAGGAATACTATAATGATAAGAAATATCTAAAAAGAAAAATATTATATAGAGAAGTATAAAAGTTGACGGTACTACTTTAGTAAACGTACTCAATAGAAAAATCCTTTCTATTTATTTATTTTAGATTTATAGCTTACACATAATCTCTATGCTAAAAGGTTATAGCTGTTTCAGTATTTCTTCTAACTTTTCTTCAATATCAGCTTCTAAATGATTTTTTAACAAATCATACAAAGTGCCTGTCCCTTTAAAATATCCACTAAAGTAATACCACAATTGGATGTAATGAACGTATGCATCTTCTTCATCTGTAAAGCCATCAAAGTTTATTGCCACTTGGGAACGATATTCTTTTTCCAGACACTGCTCCGAACTTAGATTTGGCAGTTGGTCGCCATCAATATCTCGACACACCCATATTTTTAAGTTCTGCTTACCATCATGTTCAAATATATTTCTATATTTGTGCTGAAGAATTTCACTGTATGCCTCTCCTACTTCTTCCAACTTCACTATATCTTTTTTTAAATTCTCATTTATTTCACTCTCAGGGACTAAAATGTATTTGTCATCTGTTTCCTGATTCTGTTTATCCATAAATAGCTTTTTCAATTTATCAAACAAGCTTTTCCCACCTATCTAAAAAAATAATATAAGCATGTTAAATTCGACTAAAGAAATCTTATTTCCTTCTTCGAGCTCTAGTCGTCATAACTAATATGATATCAGCTACTCCCTTAATAGTGGATTGTTTTACTAGAGTGCTGATTTTCTGACATACTTGTCATTCGATATTTTTTACAGCGAGCACATATGTTAAAGTGTAAAGTAGTGAAGCGAAAGGAGTAACGACAACATGGCTCAACGAATCGTCAATATGTTTTTATCTGTTTTAGCTGCTTATGGAACGTTAATTTTAACCAAAAACATGAGCATTGCAGATAATATCTTTGTGACACAGATTGTTCGTCTGATTATTTGTGTTGTAGCTGTTATCATTGTGACAGGAATTACTACATACATTTTCAGAAATAAATCTTCTAATAAATAAAAGGGCCGCTATTTAGATAGCTGCCCTTTTTATTTTCCTTAATTTCTATTGTATGTCTATTTATAACAGCCATTAAAATTTTTGAATTTCCTGCCATAATTTACTCATCCCTTTTTCATTTGTTATTTACATACATGTATCGTTAATAACTCATTTATCTCTTTGAACATGTTCCCCGGTATTATTTGATGAAAACATGATAACTTTTTCTTGATAATAAAAAGAACGGGCAAAAATAATCGTTGAATTATACAAAGAAACAGGCTCTTTTTTTAAAAAAAGTTTGAAGATGATACGAAGCAGATTTTATATATATACAGTTTGACAAGTGATCACTTTAAATATTTTCACTTTTTTGACATATACATCTAATTTGATTAATACCTAATTAGATGTATATCGAATTAGAGGAAGAAGGTATTAAGCTATGCAATTAGATAAGTTGGTGAATTACCATAAAGCCGTTGGTGACCCTACTAGAATCAGAATTATTTCACTATTAAAAAAAGGAACTCTTCACGGGCAAGCAATTGCTTACAAACTGGGGTTACAGCCTTCAACTATCACTCATCATATTTCCAAACTAAGAGATGTAGGAATTATTTATCAAAGAAGACAAGGAAACATCATTTATTTTTATCTAGACCTTGAAAGACTTGAATATAACTCAAAAGCTATTTTGAGGATTGGAGATGAAGGGATGAAAAATCAAGATAACAATTTACAGGATAAAGAGAAATTATCTATTGTTAAAAATTTTATAAACAGTGACGGTACTCTAAACATTATTCCAAGTCAAAGAAAGAAAAAGAACGTGATATTAGCCTATTTAATACGTGATTTACAGCATGGAAAAACGTATCCAGAAAAGGAACTGAATGAACATATAAAAAAATATCATGAAGATTATGCAACGATTCTCAGAGAGTTAATTATGCAGCATTTTATGTATAGGCAAAATGGAGAATACGAGTTAAATCCGAAAGAGATGTGGCCTGTTATCTTTTAAAATGGACGTAAAAACGTTCATTTTTTAATCTTTCTAATTCGATAAACATCTAATTAGTCTGTGTTATTTCAAATAGAATCAAAGTAAAAATGTAATTTCCAAAATGAAAAAAGCCAACGTTTTGGTAAGCATGTGACATTAATTTCATTCTCCTATGTGCTGGCACAGCAGCCATATTAGCTTGCTTGCTGCTTACCCTAAAAGCATCTGCTATGAAAAAAATCATAGAACTTCTGTATGCAATAAGGATTATCCTCTACCAGTTAAATTAGTGAATAATCCTTATTTTTTAAAACTATAAAAGTGTTTTAACCATAATGAAGTCTATTTGTTCTTCGTCTCCCATATAAAACGAGTGAGATCCAGTTTGAACAAACCCTTGTTTCTTATAAAAAGCAATCGCATTTTTATTTTTTTCCCATACGCCTAACCAAATTTTCTTTTTATTAAGTGTCGTTGCTATCTCTACTGCTTTATTAAATAAATGTTTACCAAGCCCTTGTTTTTGAAAGCTGTTACCTATATAAATTCTTTCAATTTCAAGGGTTTCTTCCCCCATCTCTTCAGACTGAGCGTCATCCGTATTAACCTTTAAATAACCTGCAATTTCATGATTAACATACATAAAAAAGAATTGCGAGGATGCATTGGATAGTTCTTTTTCTAGCTGTTCGATTGTAAATGCTTTTTCTAAATAAGCTGTCATATTTTCTTGTGAATTCTGATCTTTAAATGTCTCATGAAATGTTTTATAGCTAATATCTTGAAGGTGATTTACATCTTCAAGAATACACTTTTTTATATGCACCATCACTGACATGCACCTCTCCTTTATATCATCAATAATTTCTCTTGTTTCCTTTTTTGACGAATTCCCAGTCTGTTTCGATATTTTTTCTTACTCTTTGAACCAGCTTAAGAATGGTATCTGCTTCTTCCTGGGTAAAACCTTCTAATGCCACTTTATCCGAATAATCATTTTCTCTTTTTATAAACGGATATACGTTCTTCCCTTTTTCAGTGGGAAAAAGGTTTTTATTTTTTTTATTTTGAAGATCGTCTTTCTTTTCAATAAAACCATTCATTTCAAGCTTTTTTATAGCCCGAGCCGCTGTTGTTCGATCTACTTTTATCATTTCAGCTAACTTTTCTTGAATGATTCCTGGGTTTTCACATATTCGCACCAAATACAAATACTGCCCTTTTGTCAGGTCATATTCTTTAAATTCTATATTACTAATTGAATCTAATGCTCTTGCTATCATTCCAATTTCACGCAGAATTTCACTCATAAATATCTCCTTTATACATATTTTTGTTGCAAATACAATAAAAATAATATACATTTAATGTACCTTAAAATAGTTGCATTTGCAACAAAAAATAACAAAAAGGATGATGACAATGAAGTATGTTGTTTATGCAGGAGGAATTTTACTATTAACTCTTGGAATTGCTTTAACGATACAATCTAACCTAGGAGCTTCACCTTTTGATGCACTGTTAGTTGGATTGTCCCTAAACGTAGGTCTTAGCGTTGGAAGCTGGGAAATCATACTTGCCTGTATTTTAATTTGTGGTAATTCTCTTTTAAGCAGACAAAAGCCAGAAATACTAGGACTGTTAACAGCATTCATAACAGGGCTTGGTATTGATATATGGCTTTTTTTATTAAAGAATTGGATTACGTTCGAAAGTTGGTACAGCAAAGTATGTTGTTTCGGAATCGGTTTAATCATTATAGGAGTAGGAACCTCAGCCTATTTACATACAAATTTTGCACCTATTCCAATTGATCGCTTAACATTAATTATACAAAAACTAGCCAAAACCAATTTATTTCTTTCAAGAACATTTATTTACCTCACATTCTTACTAGCTGCAATGTTTTTAAACGGACCAATTGGTGTTGGAACGTTATTAACCGTGTGTTTAGGCGGCGTGTTGTTTAATTTTTTTATGCCCATTACTCAAAAAGCCGTAGACTGCATATTACCAAAATCTCATACTTCACAAAATCATAAGCGTTCCATTACATAACTGAAACGACCTCTGTCTAAATCATGAATTTTATATATAGTCATCATTAATAAACAGAAAGCGCACCTCCAGTCAGAGATCCGCTTTCTGCGTGTGATTATCCTATTTTTTTGCCTCAGCTTTAATAATAAAACGATGCTGTTTTATTATTAAAGCTGAGGCAAAAAAACCTTGAGACTCTATAATTTGATGGATATTATACAATCCGCCGATATGTGTTTTGATATCAAAATTAGGAACTTGCCAGGGAATTGCTTTTAGATAAAAAACTAGCGCCCCGATATCATAAAATCTCTGCACAGGAAACTCTTCTTTGCAAAAGATGATGTTAAAAGAATTTTGTTTAAGCTCTTCTATTGCTTTCTTTAAATTCCAATTAGAAAACTCTTCATTTATTGGAACCCCTATACACTCATTGATTCGCGAACAGTCTAACCCTCCCACTTGTTGCGTGAAAAACGTGCCTTCCTTTGACAAAATCCTTCTTACTTCCGAAGCACAAAAAGATTCGTGCTGGTTCAAAATTAAATCAAATGTATCATCTTTAAACGGTAAATTTGCGTCTTCCGTTCGTTCAACAACTGTGACACCAAGCGGCTCTAAACGTTTTTTAGCGATTGGAACGTTAGGTTTGTATCCTTCTGTAGCGTACATAACGTGAGGAAAAGGCTGTAACAAAGATAAAAATTCTCCTCCTCCTGTTCCCATATCTAAAGCGGCACGAGAGTCTTGGATAAGGTTCAAAGCCTCACTTCCGTATGACCACGAAAGCATGTCGCTATCCATACGACCAGTATGAGTAATAGCAGAAAAATCCCATCCAGTAAAATCAACATTTGTATTGTTTACGGCGTTTAAGAAATGTTTGTCCATTATCATGTTAAAATCCTCCTTTTAATAGTCAGTCAACACTAATCATCTATCCGAAACTAGTAAAAGGCGGACCACGGACATACAGACAGCGTTGTTATGTTTCAGGTGCTAACGTATTCACAATAACCGCTCCTTCATCCGAATTACTTATTTTTCATTTATTTGTCCATTCATATGTAATATCGGGCAGTTTCTCTTCATTTTCACATCCTCTTTTTATAATACTGAAGCCGTGATGCTCGTAAAATCGCTGGGCATTTTTATTTCGTTCAAATGTACGTAATGTTAATTTTCCATTTGATTCTGTTTTGGCTCTTTCAAGTAAATGTTGTCCGATTCCCCTTCTTTGATAATCTACATGAACGTACAGCTGGCTAATTTCGTCGGCGTTATAAGCAACCATTCCTACTATTTGTTCATCTATTAACGCTAATTCAATTTTATAGTGTGCTGACAGTATATACTTTAAAAAATAAACATGACGGTCAAAACTGTGCATTTCTTTTTGTCCAATCGCTTTTTCTTTACTATCCCTCCACATTTTTACCGTTGCCTCAGCAAATTGAAGATGACAGTGAACAATGTCAAATTTAAAATGGGCCATACATCTTCTCCTTATCTGTCATCATGCTATTTGTATTTTTAATACCGTTTTCTAAATATTCATGGGCTTGAAGCTTCTCAAAGTCTTGCTTTAATAAAGAATATATATAAATCATCAAATTTTCCACACGTAAATTCATAGCTTCTTAATAAAACTTCTTCTACAAAACCGTGTTTTTTTATTAAATTTTGTGAAGGAACATTAGCAGGCTCTATTAAAGCTTCAATTCTCCGTAAGTTAAAATGTGTAAACCCATATTTTATGATAGCGGCTAATGCCTCACTAGCAATTCCATTTCCCCAGTAGTCTCTAGCTAATTCATAACCAATTTCCGTACGGTAATGGTCATGAACTCGATTAAGAAACCCGCAGCTGCCAATAATGTCACCCTGTTCTTTAAGAGTAATACCCCATCTTATTCCAGATCTTTTGTTTAAGATTGATTTATACCACGCAATCTCATTTAAAGCATCCTCAACCGTTGTAAAAGGCTCTAGACCGCAGTGTTTCATTACTTCTTTATCTGATAGGTATTTCAAAATATTGCCTGCGTCTTCTGCTACAATTTCCCTTAGGATAAGCCTTTTTGTTTTAATTATGAGAAAATAATTTGACACCTGTACCTTCCCTCCTCTTATTCATTCATTAACTAAACGGAGCTTTTCTCACAGCTTTATCTAATTTAAATAAGCGTTAGTAAGGAATTTCTTTTATTATTACTGAATTCCTTTTTAATCCTAAATATTTGTCGAGAAATGAGTAAAAAAGCACCCATAACTTCATTTTTGAATCAGAACCGTCATTTATTTTATATTTGGTAATTCTAAAAATTAAAGGAATGAAAGCTAATAAGGAAGAATTCTTTTCTAACTAGTCTAAATGCGAAAATGAGGAGAAAAAGATGAAGCTGTATGGGGATTTTGAAAAAGAAGATTGGCTAAACGTATTAAAGCTATCAGAAAAAGAGCTGCCTAATGCATTCATTATTCATGGTGAGTGGGAATTCCAAGATAATATAAACTTATGGAATAAAATTTTATCTACTAATGTTCATATGCCTAAATGGAACACGGTAATAGGAAAGTTTAAAAGCAGAAATATAGGATTTGCAAATGTATACGGTAGTTCGATGGCATCAAACATTGTACATCAATTTGCCGGCAGCGGAACCGACTTATTTATTCAAACAGGATATTTTGGAGGCTTATCTTCTACTATACAATATGGTGATATCTTAATTGTATCTGCAGCACAAATGCAAGATGGGGTATCACACTGGTATTTACCAGAACAAACACTTGTAGAAGCTGACAAAGAGATAGTGGAAGCCGCCTGTAGATATTGTGAACAAAAAGGCTACAGCTATATAAAAGGGCATGTGGTCAGTATGGGTGCGATGCTTATTGAGACGCATGACATGGTAAAAGAATGGTCGCTTGCAGGTTTTCTCGGCGTGGATATGGAGACAGCTACCACTTTAGCCATTTCTCATAAATTTAATAAGCGCGCTGTCGGCTTATTAAATTTATCAGACCACCTTCTTCACGGCGATACTCTTTATTCGTATACAAAGGACAGAGAGTTAATAGAAAGTGAAACTGATAAAGCAATTCGCGATGTGGCTCTTTATTTAAGCAGTATATATTAGAATAGAACAAAACAAGATAACTGTGCAGTTATCTTGTTTTGTTCGTTTCATAGCTTTTCACACCTGAGGTCTATAGCTTGTGTATAAAGAGGAGCCTCTTTATTATCAGCATTTAAATTTTTATTTGTTTATTATTTAAACCGGCTTCCAACGTATCATACAGCGCTAATTTGTAATTAATTCGTTCTAAATGCAAGTAGGTTTGCGACATGTCTGCTTCCACTTTCTTTTTATGCTGAAGCATTATGTTTCTACGTTCGCTGATGGTACTTTCGCCTTTTTTATATGACTCTACATACTGCTTGATTTCAGCAAGAGGCATCCCTGTTGCGCGCAGTGCTAAAATAAACTTGACCCACTCGATATTCTGATCCGTGTATGAGCGCTGATCATGTTCATTTTGTTCAACAAACGGTAAAATGGCTTCCTTTTCGTAGTAGCGCAATGTAGACGCAGACAGCCCCGTTTTTTCTTGCATGTCTCTCACTCTCATTGTATAAGACATTAAGAAGCATTCAGCACCTTCTGCTCCTTTTTTCCTTTTTCTTTAATTAGTAAGACACCTAACAACCCCATCATTGAAAACAAAATAGGAATCATAAAAGCATAATGATACCCGATCTGCAGCGAGCGCTCAGGGAATAAATCAAGGACATTTCCGAAAATACTAGGTAATAATACGGCGCTTAAAAAACCTCCCATATTAGCAAAACCTGATACAACCCCTACTTCTTTTACTGAGAAAGATTGACGTACTACGGCAAATGTCAAAGCGCTTGCGCCGTTTCCAAAGCCGATGATAAAAAGCAAAATAACGACTAGCATGAAGGAAGGTTTCACTCCGGATAATAATAATCCAGTCCAGCTAAGCACTACAATAAAATGAACAAGTGAATAGATTTTTTTGATGGAGTTTAACCTGCTTGTTATCCAGCTGATTAAAGGTCCGCCAATCATAGCGCCAAACAGACCATACATGATAAGCTGACTTGCATCAGCGCGAGATAAATGGAACACATTCATTCCATAAGGAACTCCCCAAGAGCCAATAAAACCGATATATGTACCTACTACACCAAAATGACAAAGAAATGTTGCCCATGCTTGGCGAGTCGTCATTACCCTTCTTAGGATCGCCCATACGCTTTCTTGAGTCTTGGCAGAGGCTTTATTTGCTTTAGCATCATCTACAAATAATCGTTTAGGTTTTACGACTAAAACGACATAAAGCAGATAAGATACCGCCATTAAAACCAGACCTATGCTAAGAAAAGGAACTCTCCAGCCTGAAAAGGAAATCCACATAGATAAAGGCACCGTAGCTGATAATGAACCTACACTTCCTACCAGACCAATTAAACCTAACAGCTTTACAAATTCATTTCCTTTGAACCACTGACTTAAAATTAATACTAAATTGACAAAAATCATAGAGTCTCCGGTACCGACTAGCAAACGAGAGAAAATTAAGACATATTCGTTGGGAGACGTACTGTAGATGAGACTTCCTATTCCGGTTAAAAGCGATCCGATGATAAGAAATCGATTTGGACCGTATCGGTCAGAAAGTAAGCCAACAGGAATCTGAAGGCCTGCATACGCCAAAAATTGTATACTCGTCATCAGTCCTATAACGGACGCTGAAACGTGAAAATCTTTCATTAACTGTTCTGTAATAAGTCCAGGGGCTGTTCGTTGACTGACAATCAAATAATATGCTAATAAAGCGGTTCCAAAAACAACCCATCTGTAGCTACTTTCCTGTTTGTTCATTTTGACAGATCCTCTCGTGTATAATTTTTTCTGCGTAAAAATGTTAGTAGAAAACATTTAAGAGACGAAGATATTGGTAGAATGAAGGTCTTTTAAACAAATAAAGTGCCATTCCGGCAGCCTTTTTTTATCCTTGTTTTTCCTTTCTATTATAATTTTAAGTTTTTAAATGTTATTTTTCAATGAGGGATTTAATCTTGTAATATACCTTTTACAATTTTCTTTTCACTATTAGACATCCAAGTGAGAGTCAATCTCGTCATTTTTGGGTATAAAACAATTTAATAACAACCCATAAATAACCTATATCATACGAATTTTTTTCAAAAGCCCTTCTTTTAAAGTGTTTTAGCTCTTTAATAAGTTGGTATAAAACTTGCATGTTCATCTATGAACACTTATTAAAGGAGGAGAACTTTATGAAAAAAGCTAAACGTAAGAAAAATATTAAAAAGCAGGTCATCGCTATGGCACAAGCAGCTCATGGTTCTGCGCCAGATATCGCAGGTCTGAACATAGCAAACCCAACCGGTATTATCTCTTCAGCGGTCATGCTACTGAAATGGCTGGCTGAAAAACATGTAGATCGTAAACTTACAGAAGTGGCTACCACAGTAGAACACGCACTTTATCAAACACTCCAAGATGAAGTAAAAACAAAAGATTTAGGCGGACATGCCTCTACGTCGGAGTTTACAGAAGATATTTTAGAAAAAATAAAATCCCTGCAACATTAACAGCAATTTATCCATTCTATAGAGGTGATCATAATGAAAAAAAGAAAGATTATTATGGACTGTGATCCAGGTCATGATGATGCCATTGCAATTATTTTAGCTGCCGCACGACCAGAATTAGATATTTTAGCGATCACAACTGTTTCAGGAAACGCAGAAATAGAAAAAACGACAGTGAACGCTTTGAAAGTGTGTGATTTAGTATCTTTACATAACGTGGTTGTCTCAAAAGGAGCAAGCGAACCAATGATTCGCACGCGTGAAAACGCGCCTAGCATACACGGTGACTCAGGGTTAGATGGTCCTGAGTTCCCTCCTCTGTCCCGCAGCTGGAGTGACGAACATGGAGTAGATACAATTGTAAGAATCGTAAAAGAGTCAGAAGATCCCGTTACGCTTTTGCCCACCGGTCCTTTGACAAACATTGCCTTAGCTTTAATGAAAGCTCCAGAAATTAAAGAAAACATTGAAGAGATTATCCTTATGGGCGGTGGAACCTTCGGAAACTGGACGCCAACGGCTGAGTTTAATATTTGGGCAGATCCAGAAGCTGCTAAAAAAGTGTTTGATAGCAGCATCCCACTCGTAGTAATGGGGTTAGATATTACGCATCAAGCCGTTGCAACAGATAATGTTATTAACCAAGTGATGAACATTGATAATAACGTAGCAAAAAAAGTGGGTGAATTATTAGCATTTTTTAAATCTACTTATAAGGAAACGTTTGGCTTTGACGGCCCTCCCGTTCACGATGTATTGACCGTTGCTTATTGTATAGCTCCAGAACTATTTACGCTCAAAGAAGTTAATATTGTAGTAGAAACACGCGGAGAATACACGTCTGGAACAACTTCAGTTGATTTACTTGGAGTTACAGGAAGGAAAGCGAATGCGAAGTTTGGTTTAACCCTTGATGTGGATGGGTTTTGGGATCTGATGCTTGCAGCTCTTAAATCATATACAGCTTAGTAATGTTCATTTAGAAAATAAACTTTATAAACGAGAGGCAGCACCATAGCTGAATTGGTGACTTGCTGGTGCTGTCTTACGTTTATTCATACTATCTAGCTGTTCTTTTCGCTTTTTGATTGAGCATTACCGTAATGATTGAAGCGACAATAACATTTCCTTACTTTCTGTTTGCAACGCCCGTTAAAAAATTCAAAAACACGTGTACGCCTGCTTTCACGGTAATTTCTCTTACATCACGCAGCGGGTCTAGGCATACAATATCCATTGCTTGAACAAGCGGATGACTCCCCGCAGTGTATACTGCTTCAAACAACTCATCTGTCGTCATTCCGCCTGTCGTTCCTGCTGGAACTCCCGGTGCGTAAGCAATATCTAACACGTCCATATCAACTGTTAAATAAATTATATCTACCTCTTTACTCAGCTGTTTTAGTGCTTCTTTCACCGTATGAGCTATTCCCGCTTTTCTTGCTTGCAGTAACGTTACATAATGAACGCCTTTGCTATCTGCATATTCCTTTAACGATTTTGAGTTATAAAACCCGTGAAGTCCGATATTCCATACATGTCTTGCATCAATCGTGTTGCTTTCAATTAAATTTCGTATAGGTGTTCCGTTAGAAGGACCGTTATCTTCTAAGCTGCGTAAGTCAAAGTGCGTATCAAACTGTAAAATCCCTATCTTCTGTTCGGGATGTGACGCTTGCCATCCTTTTACTAACATAGCTGTAATAGAGTGGTCTCCTCCAAGCATAACAGGCAGCGCATGCGGATGATATTTCCGCATAGACATCATCGCTTCTTTTATATGCTGATGGGATTTCTCTATATCCGTTACATGCTGTTTAACGTCTCCTAAGTCTAAAACTGACAGGGAAGTTAAATCCGTATCATACTCAATATGATACGGGTTAAAGGATTTCCAGAGCTTCCTCATGGCCATTGGCGTCTCACTGGCTCCAGAAGCGCTAATGGAAGACCTTGAAAGAGGCACCCCTAAGACCGTAATATCTATTGGTGTAAAGTCAAAGTTGCTCCCATCTTCAACTGTTTGAATCCAGTCGCTTACTTTTGGGTCATGAGTGCTTTGACGCTGCCAGCAAAAAAGTGGACGATCAAGCTGTGGGTACGGATAGTTCATGCAAAACACCGCCTTCAACCACTACTTTTCCATCTTTTAATACCGTATCTACAAGATTTACCGCATAGTTATACTGCAGCGTTTGATAATTTGGAGCGTCAAATAGCACTAAATCGGCTTTTTTACCTACTTCAATGCTTCCGATTTGTTCCCCTTTGCAAATGGCGTGAGCTGCATTAATCGTACAGGCCGTTAACACTTCTGCTGGCGTCATCTTCATCGTTAAACAAGCTAAATTCATAATAAACGGCAGCGATTCCGTAGGAGAAGAACCCGGGTTTCGATCTGTTGATAAAGCAACAGGCACTCCTGCTTCGATTATTTTTCTAGCACGCGCCGGCTCTTCTATTAAAAAGAATGCAGTACCCGGCAGTAGGACGGCTATAACTCCACTTTCAGCCATTTGTTTAATTCCTTGATCCGATGCTTTTAGTAAATGATCCGCGGACACAGCTCCCACTTTAGCCGCTAATTCTGCACCGCCAAAAGAAACAATTTCATCAGCGTGGATTTTAGGTTTTAGTCCGTATGCTTTTCCAGCTTGTAAAATACGCTCTGACTGTTCAACTGTAAACACGCCTTCTTCACAAAACACATCACAAAACTCCGCTAGCTCTTCTTTTGCAACGATTGGTATCATTTCTTCGATAACAAGTTGAACAAACTCATCCCCATTTTCTTTGTACTCAACTGGCACCGCATGAGCTCCCATAAAAGTTGAAACAACATCTACTGGATGCTGTTCATTCAGTTTCTTCGCTACTTTTAATTGTTTGATTTCATCTTTAAGATTTAAACCGTACCCGCTTTTTGCTTCGACAGTTGTAACTCCGTACTGCAGAAATTTATTTAAACGTTTTGTAGATTGCTTGATTAGCTCCTCTTCTGTTGCTTGTCGTGTACTAACGGTTGTTTGTAAAATTCCTCCTCCCGCTTTTAAAATATCAATATACTTTGCTCCGTTTAAGCGCATTTCTAATTCTTTTTCACGACTGCCGCCAAACACAAGGTGAGTGTGGGGATCAATCAACCCAGGCGTTACAATTTTTCCTGAGGCATCAATTACATGAACCTGTTCCTGAATCTGTTCAAGATATTCCTGCGCTTTGACGTCAGGCCCAACAAATACAATTCTTCCATTTTTCACGAGTACGCTGCCGTTTTCAATGATGCCTAGCTCTGACATTTCTTCCGCTCGTCTAGGCTGACTTCCTCCTTTAATCGTAATGACTTGTGCAGCGCATTTGATATACGTAATAGTCATACGTATTCCTCCTTTTTTATTCATTTAACGCGGGAATTTGCATTCCTTTTTCTTTTGCAGTTTGAATGGCCTTATCATAGCCGGCGTCTACATGACGAACAACACCCATGCCTGGGTCTGTTGTTAAAACACGTTCTAGACGTTTGGCGGCATCTTCCGTCCCGTCTGCTACTACAACCATTCCAGCGTGAAGAGAATACCCCATACCGACTCCTCCTCCGTGGTGAACAGATACCCAGCTTGCGCCTGCTGCCGTATTGACTAATGCATTCAAAATAGGCCAGTCTGCTACTGCATCACTGCCATCTTTCATTGCTTCAGTCTCACGATTTGGCGAAGCCACAGAACCGGCATCTAGATGATCTCTGCCAATAACAATAGGCGCTGACAGCTCTCCGTTTGCTACCATGTCATTAATAATTTTTCCAAAGCGCGCTCTTTCTCCGTAGCCTAGCCAGCAGATACGAGCCGGCAATCCTTGAAACTCAATTTTTTCTCTCGCCATTTTAATCCAGTTGCAAAGATGCGTATTATCCGAAAACTCACGTAAAATGACTTCATCTGTTTTATAAATATCCTCTGGGTTTCCTGACAAAGCGACCCATCGAAACGGTCCTTTTCCTTCACAGAACTGTGGACGGATGTACGCTGGGACAAATCCCGGGAAATCAAATGCATTCGTGACACCTTCATCGAGCGCCACTTGGCGAATATTATTACCATAGTCAAAAGCAACCGCGCCTTTTCTTTGCATCTCTAATATGGCTTGAACGTGAATAGCCATACTTGCTTTTGATTGTTTTATATATTCATTTGGATTTGTATTCCGCAATCTTTCTCCTTCTGCTAAGCTGACTCCAATCGGCAAATATCCGTTAAGCGGATCATGTGCCGATGTTTGATCTGTCACAACATCTGGGATAAATCCTCGCTTTATCATCTCAGGAAGAATCTCGGCTGCATTTCCAACTAATCCAATGGAAAGCGCTTTGCCCAATCTTTTTGCATCTTCAGCTAACGTGATGGCTTCAGCTACGCTTTCGACTACCGTATCGCAATACTTTGTTTCGATACGTTTTTCAATACGGGTGCGATCAACATCAATTCCAATTACAACGCCGCCTGCCATCGTAACGGCTAGTGGCTGTGCACCTCCCATTCCTCCTAATCCAGCTGTTACCGTAATCGTTCCTTTCAAACTTCCGTTAAAATGCTGGTTGGCACACTCAGCAAATGTTTCATACGTTCCTTGAACAATGCCTTGGCTTCCGATATAAATCCAGCTTCCTGCAGTCATTTGCCCGTACATCATGAGCCCTTTTTTATCGAGCTCATGGAACGTCTCCCAATTCGCAAAAGCAGGAACAAGATTTGAATTTGCTAATAAAACACGCGGCGCATCACTGTGTGTTTTAAAAACCGCAACCGGCTTGCCAGACTGTATGAGAAGCGTTTCATCTTCTTCTAATTCTTTTAACGTATCTACAATACGATCGAACGCCTCCCAGTTACGGGCTGCTTTTCCGATCCCTCCGTATACGACTAACTTTTTCGGATGCTCGGCTACTTCGGAATCTAAATTGTTTAGAAGCATACGAAGAGCAGCTTCTTGTACCCAGCCTTTTGTCGTTAGTTCTGTTCCACGAGGTGCTTTTATTCCACTTTGTTTTGTCTCCATTTTGTTTTCCTCCTCTATAAAAATGAAAAACTGTTAAACTAACTTTTTATTACAGCGCTAGTTCATAATTAGTATCTTGCACAAAAGTTTTGAAATCAGCTGCTAACGCCTCAATATCACGCGAGAAAATTCGATCTTTAATAATGGTTGGTACGGTTTTTCTAATTCTTGAATAAATTTTTCTTGTTTCTGAAGCAAGTTTATCCACTCCTTGAATATCGGCTGCTTGAGCCGCACAAATTGCTTCAATCGATAGAACTCTTCGTGTATTTTGGATAATTTGATAAGCATGACGTGCAGCAGTCGTTCCCATGCTGACATGATCTTCTTGATTTGCTGAAGATGGGATAGAATCAACACTTGATGGATGCGCTAATACTTTATTTTCGGAAACTAATGAAGCTGCAGCGTATTGAGTAATCATGAGTCCGGACTCTAAACCTGGATCTGCACTTAAAAATGCGGGCAGCCCGCTAAGCTGAGGGTTTACTATTCGTTCAATGCGCCGTTCAGAAATATTCCCAAGCTCCGCCATTGCAATCCCTAGAAAATCCATAGCAAACGCAATGGGCTGCCCGTGAAAATTCCCTCCAGAAATTACTTTGCCGCTGTCAGCAAAGATGAGCGGGTTATCAGTTGCTGAATTAATCTCAATTAAAAGCTTTTCTTTTACATAATTTAAAACTTGATAAATAGCACCATGAACTTGAGGAATACAGCGCAGTGAATAAGCATCTTGCACTCTTATTTGACCTTGAGAAGTAGTTAATTGACTGCCTTCTAAGTACGAAAGAATTCGGGCAGCTACCTGCTGTTGTTCGCGATAAGGTCTTACTGCATGAGACTCGGGCATGAATGCTTCTACAATACCTTGCAGACCTTCTAATGTTAGTGCTGCAATTCCGTCCGCAAGATCAGCGAGCTTTTGAGCTTCAAGATACGAAACTACTCCTACTGCCGTCATTGCCTGAGTGCCGTTAATCAAAGCTAGCCCTTCTTTCGCCTGTAATTGTATAGGTTCAAGCCCCGCTAGCTTTAAAGCTTCTTCTCCTTGCATTCGCTGACCATTATATACAGCTTCCCCTTCTCCAACTAGCAGCAGCGCTAGATGTGATAATGGAGCTAAGTCACCGCTAGCTCCAAGCGAACCTTGACTCGGGATAACCGGCACTACGTTTTGGTTTAAGCAATCGATAAGAAGCTGCAAGGTTTCCAGTCGTATGCCTGAATACCCTTTAGCTAATGCGTTCGCTCGTAAAAGCAGCATGACTCTGCTTACTTCTAACGAGAATGGTTCTCCTAGTCCGCAGGCATGACTGCGAATTAGGTTAATCTGCAGATCAGCTAAGTCTGTTTTTGAAATAACCGTATCGCTAAATTTTCCAAATCCCGTATTGACTCCGTAAATTACGTTGTTGTTCGTAATACTCTCTTCAACTAATGTTCTGCTTTTTTGTATATGTTCAACTGCGTGATCGCTAATTTTCACGGAGTATCCTTGGTAAATAACTTTGTAAATTTGGTCGAACGTCAGTAAATTTCCATCAATTTGAATAAACATCATACCCGCTCCCTTGTTAAACTGTAGACTACCTTTTCTTTTTGAACACAAAAAGGGGCTATATCAAAGAGGAAACAAGCTCCTTTTGATATAGCCCCCTATAAACTAACCTACTTACACTCTGGGCTTTTATTAATAATCAGTATTTCACTTATACATACAATCGCTAAATCACTAAATCACTATACACTTTAAGCTGTACAACTTAAAGCAACTAGGGTACCTACACTAAGTATTACGCTGAATTAATCATTTGTCAATTATTTTTTAAGAAAATTTTAAATAATCTGAAACAAACTCATTATTTCTTATAGCAGCGATGATTCACGGCTGCACCATTTTATTTTTCAAACGTTATCGGACGTTCATGTCACTTGGGTGCGGACCTTTGCGGCGATTGCTGTTTAACCCATTAATCTCTGCCATATCATCGGCAGTGAGTTCAAAATCAAACACGTTAAAGTTTTCTTCTATTCTAGACGGTGTAACTGATTTAGGGATGACAATTGTGTTGTTCTGTAAGTGCCAGCGCAATACAACTTGAGCCGGAGTTTTGCTATGTACTTCAGCAATTTTTTGAATAATCTCGTCTTGTAACACTTCTCCTCCTTGATCAAGAGGGCTCCATGCTTCCACGAAAATATTATGTTTGGCGCAAAACTCTTTTAATTCATTTTGAGCAAGATACGGATGGCACTCAATTTGGTTTAAAACAGGCGTTACGTCACATTCATTTAACAAGCGCTCCAAATGCTCAATTTCAAAGTTGCAGACGCCAATTGCTTTTACTTTTCCATCGTGATAAAGCTTTTCTAATGCTTTATACGTCTCCACATACTCATCATATTGAGGAGTAGGCCAGTGAATCAAATATAAATCGACATAATCAAGTCCTAATCGTTCTAAGCTTTCATCAAACGCACGTAGTGCATTTTCATAGCCTTGGTCGCTGTTCCAAACTTTTGTTGTAATAAACAGCTCTTCCCGAGGAACAGAAGATTCTTTAATCGCTTGACCTACTCCTTCTTCATTTTTATAAATCATAGCTGTGTCAATAGAGGTATATCCAACTTCAATTGCTTTTGACACTGCAGCTGCTGCTTGGTTGTCTTCTACTTGCCATACGCCAAATCCAAGCTGAGGCATTTTTAAACCGTTGTTTAATGTGACAATATTCATTTTACATGTCTCCTTTTTTGTTAAAAAGTTCAAGGTTTTAATGATGGTGCCAGCCGATCAGCATAGCAACCTGGCTCATTATAATGCCGACTGGGATTCCTATAATCATGGCTCCAAATCGAAATTTAAAAGACCATGCGCGCGGCACAAGGGAAAACAAATAAATCATACTCATCGTTGCCATACATGTACTGCTAAAGAAACTGACGACAGTGTGTAAATTTGGCATTCCTTCTCCTCATTTCACTAGAACGTTTGCGCCTTTTCAATTTCATCATTTATCTTTTGTTCTAATGCCTATGTTTTCGCAGCCGACATAGTTACATTCGTCAAAGGGTTCCGTAATCCTGCTTCAATAAGCTAAAAATACTTTACCTACGTAACTTTTTTAATTAAAACGAATATGTGCTTTTAACTGCGAAGTTGTGTATAATTTCCGTATATACAAAATAATAAGAATTTTTTTATTTCAAAGAGAAACTGTATATTCTCTGTAAGGCAATCATACATATTTGCAAGAATTAACGAAAGGAATGGATATAAAAAATGGCGATTGAAAGAGTAAAAGCCTATTTTAAACAATATGGCATGGAGAATCGAATTATTGAAATGGATGCGTCCAGTGCTACTGTAGAACTGGCAGCGCAAGCTTTAAAATGTGAGCCGCAACGGATCGCAAAAAGTCTTTCTTTTAACGCAGAAGGAACTGTTCTATTGATTGTGGCAGCAGGAGATGCAAAAATTGATAACCGAAAATACAAAGAAGAGTTCGGAACCAAAGCAAAAATGCTTGGAGCAAGTGAAGTAGAAACGCTGATTGGTCATGCTGTAGGCGGAGTATGCCCGTTTGCCGTTAATGAAGGTGTTCACGTGTATCTAGATGAATCTCTGAAACGTTTTGTCACCGTTTTCCCCGCCTGCGGAAGTGGAAATAGTACAATCGAATTAACAATAACCGAACTAGAAGAATTTTCGAAATGCTTAAAGTGGGTTGATGTATGCAAAGGATGGAATGAATAATTTAGGTAAATTACGGTACAGCTATACATAAAATAAATAAATCAATCAGCACGCCAACAAGCTGAAACAGTTTTTTGTTTCAGCTCATTGGTGTATCTAAACGAATTTATGAAACAGCTTAACCCAACCTAGGTAAGAAACCCCTAAGAGAAATACAAAAAGAAATAGTAAAGGAATGTTCCTAGGGATAAAAAGCCAGCCGTCTAACGTATTCCACAGAAATTCACTTTTATTTGCTTTTCTCATCATTTTCACCTCAAGCAGATTTACTATTTTGTATTCAAAAATTCTTTTACATAGTTATATACAGTATCTTCAACTTATAACCTTTTTTCAAGAAAAACGCGCACAGAAAATTGATTGAATGTGAATCTTTTTAATTTATACCCGCTATGTACTCATTCATCATCTTAGTTTCATCTGTAAAAAAGAAGAAGCCTACATTTTTAGATGCAGGCTTCTTCTCGTTGATTCAGTCTTTCCTTTGTTTGCCTAGTCAGGCCCTTTCGTTACGTATATCGGTTCATAACCAAAGTGCCTTACGTGAGATACGAATATCTACTTTCAATTTGCGGTAATACATTTGCTGAAGTCGCTGTTAAGCCTTTCAAAACTAATCAGTCCCTTCATATGCTAAGTATTTAACCTTTCACAACAACCATTTACACGATAGCTGCTGTACTATATGTGTACCCTGTATTTATATAGTAAAACCTAAAAAAAAAATTTTTTAGACTTTATAGCAAAGAAAATTTAGATACTATAAGCGAAAGAAGCACGCCAGCTATTAGTGCCTCTTTTGCTAATCCTCACGTAGGCAAAGAAAAACACTCGCAGTGAAATTGATCAAATGTATTTAATGTATGATTTGATCAATTTGTTGAAATGCATCTTCAAGTGAAGCATATCCATTTGTTTCTCCTTCATTACCTTGAAGAGTCCATTCTTGCTTTTCTACTGCTAGTTTCCCGTTTTTATCTTTTAGATAAGGTCTGTTAAGCATAAACACATGATCATTCTTTTTTACTGTGTAGCCAAGATAATAGTGATTCCCTTCTCCTTCTTCTTCATATACAGAGACGCCTTGAAGGTTATATTTGTTTAAAATGTCATCCATACGATGAGTCAGTTCGCTTACAATCGCTTCTCTTCCTACATATTCCACATTTTATACCCCTTTTCATTTTGATTTATGTTTAGCATTCCCTTGAGCATATTCAATTACACTATCTTTCAAACGTTATCTGAACAAAGCAAATCAATATGATCATTATTCATTTCATAATAAATCAAAAAAGCCACCTCACTATAACACAATGAAAAAACATTGCTAAGTGAAGTAGCTTTTTATTAATTAATGGAATCTATAGAAATAAGAAGATGTGCGAAACTTGATTATAGTTCAGTTAAAATAATCGGTTCACCGTTTGTTACAACAATCGTATGTTCACATTGTGCTACAAGACTATTATCTGGCGTAACAAACGTCCAGCCGTCGTCTCCGCGTTCAATGATATGATCAGCTTTCATAGAGATAAACGGCTCTACAGCAATAACAAGGCCTTTTTTCAAAAGGGCTTTATCCATTGGATCATAATAGTTTAAAATATGGTTAGGAGTGTCATGCAAGCTGCGGCCAACACCGTGACCCGTTAAGTTTTCAATAACAGCGTATCCGTTTTTGTGTGCAAAGTTAGAGACAGCACGACCAATTTGGTTTTGTTTTGAACCAGCTTTTACTTTTTTCATGGCTGCCCAAAATGCATCAACTGCAGCTTGGCAAAGCTTTTCTTTTTCTTCGTCTTGCCCAATAACAAATGAAATACCCGTATCTGAATAATAGCCATCAAGTACGGCAGATACATCCACATTTACTAAATCGCCATCTTTTAATACTCGATCTCCCGGAATACCGTGAGCCACTTCTTCGTTTACACTAATGCACGTTACACCTGGGAAATTATATTCTTTTTCAGGTGCAGAAGTAGCACCGTGTTCATCCAATATTTTTTTACCGATCATATCAAGCTCTTTTGTTGTCATGCCTGCTTTTGCTTGGTTTTTCATCTCTTCGCGCGCAAGTGCAACGATGCGCCCAATTTTGCGTAAACTTTCTAAATCTTGTTCGTTACCAATAATCATAAAAAACACTTTCCTTCCTCGAAATATATATCCTATCCGATTTTATCATATTTTTATGAGGATTTTTCAAAAGACCTTTTAAGAACTAAAATGTACGATTAATTAGACTAGTAAGATATTTATCATATGTCAAAATCCTCTTCATTAACCTATGAAATTCAAAAAATCATGCTACTTCACCGCAGCATGATTTTTTATGTTATATAAAAGCTCCCTCAAATAAGCAGAAGCTTTCACAATCTCTTAATCGACTGTTTCAAACTTCACTTCATTAAACAAACTAGTAGAATTCCACACATTCAACCCTGCATAGCCTTCTGAAAAGGTATGGTCCACTGCATCAATCACAAGCTTATCATCGAGATAAACTTGAATGTGTTCTCCTTCAGCCGTTACTTTCAAGCGATAATCCGTATTTGTCTTTAAATCCAACTTTCCCCCATCATCGTAAATAATGAGATCCTTGCCTATTCCGTCTCTAAACGCAATGAGTTTTACTTGATTATTAAGCACATCTACATTCGCAGCGTAAGCGTTATTTGCCTGTTCATCCGAACGGAATACTAGCGATCCTGCTCCTGTAGAATTTGAAACAGGATCGTCTAACACCTTTATCTTTGCCTCATATATAAAATTCTTTGCTTTTTCTGATGATAAAGCAAAAGCATCTTCTTTGCTTCGTCCTTGTTTTCCATTAATCGTATCGGCCCATAGTCCGCTAATGCTTTTCCACCCTGATAAGTTTGTCTCAACAGGACTTTTATTCCAAATAGATTTTAATGGATACATCTTCAGGGAATTCAATTTCACAGCTCCTCCTTTGCTATAAAGCCTTATTTTATTGCTTGAAAGCGTTGGAAAGAGCTGATCTGTTATTACTTCCGTGCCGTCATTACCAAATACTTCTACAGATGACTGGTCTACAAACATATGAAGCTTAACCTTTCCGTCTTTTGGAAGCATGGAAGCAGAGTGTTTGCCTTTCACATTTTCACCAAAATCAAAACTTCCAGAGTTTGTTCGGTCAACAAATAATCGCTGCTTGTTTACGTTATAGCTGACTTTTGTATTTTCACTGCCTTCTTTTTGAATTTGAAAACCAAATTCTTGTGCATCTGTATTTGAAACATCGAATTCTGCAATAATTTCATATTTGTTTTCCTGTATGCCTGAAAGAAGGTTTTTATTTTCAACGACCATCAGATTTTTTAACACCTTTTTTTCTTGCTTATTGCGAATTGAATCAATTGAAACAGGTATTTGTTTTAAACGAAGCCCTTTTGCTGTGTTGGTTAGTTCTATTTTTCTTGGAATTGACATAGAGCTTCTCCAAGTAGTAGTTGGGGTATTATTTGCATATTGCCAGTTGCTCATCCAGCCTAGCCAATACTTTTCTCCGTTATCTCCTTCAACTCCGCTCCAATCTACAGCAGCATAAAAGTCGGCACCATAATCTGTCCAACGCACTTCCTCTGGCGGGTTTTCATTTTTAAATGTTTTTCCGTCAAAATCACCAACAAAGTACTGCATACCTGAACCTCCAGCTGCCGCTCCATCATTGATACTGACCTGCAGCACCCATTTTTTCTTTGTGCTGTCTCCATCAACCGGCAGTTCGAGTAAAGTAGGACACTCCCAAATCCCTCCGTTGCTTCCATGAGTTGATTTCACCCATTCTCCTGACACAGTATTCCAATCTGAAAGCTCTCCGCTTTCCCTTTGTTTAACTTCCTCCGGTTCTTTTGCTACACTGTCTACTTTCTCCGGCATTTTTTCTGTATTAAATACATTAACATCATCTAGATTAATATGCCCCCATCCGCCTACAGCTTGATCAACGGCTTTAATGTACAGCACTTCTCCTATATACTTAGAAGCATCCCATACGTAGCGCTGATACTTTTCATCTGCAAACTTTGTATTTGCTTGACGAATCAATTCTTTATCGTCAGATGCCCTGACTAAGGAGACATAGCGGTTTGCGGGGTCGTTTCCGCCTCCCATTAATAAATTGATTTCACCTGAGCCGCTCAATTTAAAATAAGATGAATGTAATTCTCCAGTGGCATTATCGCCATCTTGCTTATCGGAAAACCCCCATAAATGATACTTTCCTTTTTGTTCAAAGAGGCCGCTCCAATTTGCGGTTGCATCCGTTACATGATCGTTTGTGAATGCATTTCCTTTTATCGTTTTCCAGCCGGTGAGATCGCCTGTTTCAAAACTTTTATTTTTAATTTCCTTTTCATTTGTATCAATAAACTTGGTCATGTTAACATCTTGAAACCGGACTGAAGATTGATGAACATGTAATCCAAACAATCCTTTTGAAAAAGTTTCATCTTTTGCAGTAAGGGTGAATTTATCGTCTATATACAAATCAAGTTTATTTCCCGATGCAGTTACTTTTACTTGATGTGACTTGCTCGTATCAATTTTTTCGCTTGTTTCGGCAAGGACAGTTGAAATGCCATTTTGAAGCTTTACTAGTTTGATTGTATCCTTAGAAGCATCCACGCTAGCTATATATCCGTTTTTGGCTTCTGCGTCTGCTCGAAAGAGTAGTGCACCTGAACCATTTGCATCTAAAAATGTCATATTTGACTTAAAAATGAACTGATCTCCCTGTTCTTCACTCATGATATATCCATCACTGTCAGATTTACCGATTTTTCCAGCAGCAGTATCATTCCACGTTCCCGTAACAGGTTTCCAGTTAGATAGATTGGTTATAAAATTAGATTGATTCGTAAATTTAACATGACGAAAGACAGCTGTGGAATTCCATGCTGTTAATCCAAATTGACCATTTTCAAAAGATGCATCACTGCCTTCTAGAACCTGTTTTCCATTTAGCAGTACCTTAAAGTAGTGACTGTTTGCTTCTACTTTTACATGATATGCTTGTGATGTATCAAGCCTCATCGACTTTGAAACAACGGTCGTTACGTTTCCTTTCTCTACTTTGTTAAGTGTTAAGAGGTTCTTTTCTGCATCTAAATTGACGGTATATGCGTTTGTTGCGTCTTTATTAGAACGAAAAACAAGACCGCCTGCGCCTGCGCGTCCATTCTTTTCTACAAGCGTAATTTCCCCCTCTAGAGTAAAGGACTGACCTTTTTGTTCGGATAAAGTATATGAGTAGGCACCACTTTGACCGTTTGCTTGGATGCCTCCATCAGGTCCAAACTCACTTGCGTATTTCCAATTTTTCAAGTCAGGTGATGTATAAAACATAATTTTATCTTTAGCAGCTAAAGACATCACCCACTGCTTGGTTTGGTCGTGCCAAAACACTTTTGGGTCGCGCCAGTCAGGAACTGGGGGATTCGGCATAACAGGATTTCCTTCATACTTGGTCCACGTTCTTCCGCTGTCCTTGCTGTATGCTAGACTCTGCACTTGTCCTTTGCTGCCCGAGTGTGTAAAGATAGCTACCATTGCTTCTTTTCCAAACCCTGCGGTATTATTCCAATCGATAACGGCACTTCCTGAAAAAATCTCTCCGTTCTCGTCTGGAGAAAGAGCAATCGGCAGGTGTTTCCATTTCACTAAATCTGTACTAACTGCATGCCCCCAGTGCATAGGTCCCCAAGTGGTACCGTAAGGATAATACTGATAAAAAAGGTGATACTCTCCGTTATAATAGACCATTCCATTTGGATCGTTCATCCAGTTTGCTTCTGGAGAAAAATGAAATTGATTCCGGTATTTTTCTTGATAATACCCCGTATCATCAGCTAATACAGGGTATGCAGAAAATAAGCTTATGGAACAAGCGACTCCAATCATCAATATCTTTTTGACGGTTCTTTTCATCTTCCTTTCCTCCTTTATTTGCATACTGGTTATGTGGAACATTTTCACCAGCAGCTTTTAGAAGCATATGGGACTCCTTATTTTTCACCCTAAAAAGCCGATCCAATAGCCTCCTATACCTATTAGGAAAATACCGAAAATAATAAGCAGCGGATTTGTACCTTTTCGAAGCATCCATGCTACTAATAAAGTTAGCGCTAAAGGAAGCAGCCCCGGTAGAATACTATCAAGTACGTCTTGCACGGTTTTTACCACAACTTTACCAGAATCATCTTTGATCCTAGAAACAACCACTGGTATATTAATAGTGGTCCATTTCGAAACCAACGCTCCCATTACGAAGAGTCCTAAAATGGACGCACCTTCCGTCAGTTTTTGAATTCGATTGCCTACTAAATCTTTTAAAATTTCTGTTCCTTTTAAATAGCCATATTTTAATCCATAATATTTTGTACTTAATCGAATTGCATTAATTAAGATGAAAAACAGCAGTGGCCCGGCAATATTCCCGCCTAACGCAAGAGATGCTCCTAGTGCTGCGAGGACTGGTCGCAGCGTTCCCCAGAAAATAGGGTCTCCTACGCCAGCAAGCGGTCCCATTAATCCAATTTTCATTCCGCTGATGGCTTTTTCATCAAAATCTTTTTTGTTTGCCATTTCTTCTTCCATTGCTGCCGTGACGCCGAATATAGGTGCAGAAATCCATGGATGTGTATTGAACCATTCTAAATGCCGCTTTAGTGCTGCATTTCGCTGTGCCCCTGGTCCGTATAAACGTTTGATTGCTGGAATCATAACATAACAGTAGCCCATTGCCTGAACACGCTCAAAGTTAAATGAACCGAGTAAAAAATTCGAGCGAATAAACATGCTAAAGATGTCTTTTTTCGTTAATCTTTTTTCATTTTCCATCTCTATCCCTCCCTTAAGTTCGCCGTTTAGGCATCTAAATCATCATCGTCATCATCATATACTTGTTCGCTCCCTGTAGCTGCGGGAACGCCTGCCGGCTGCATTTGATTTCGCTGCTGCATTACTTGCTGATAAAGAAGTGCTAAACAAAGACCTAACGCCCCAAATCCTACCAGGTTAAACCCTGTAAATGCCGCTAATAAGAAACCGATATAGAAAAAAGGCTTTAAATGAGGAATATTCATCATATTGATAACCATGGCATATCCAACGACCACGATAATGCCTCCTCCAATTTGCAGACCTTTCGTAATAACTTCCGGAATATTTCCCAGGAAAGTTTGTACGGCGCTTACGCTGATTAATGTAACAATTAAAGTTGGAATCATAACGCGGAGAGCCTGAAAACCCATAGCAGTAATATGCATAATTTCAATTCCTTTAAAGTTTCCTTCTTCCGCATACTTATCAGCTCGATGAATTAAAAATACTGTGATGGTACGGACAAAAATAGTGAGCACTTGCCCTGCAGCTGCTAGAGCTATGGCCACTGCAATGCCTTCACCAATACCTTGACCAGCTGTAATAACCAAAATGGTTGAAATAACAGAAGCAATAGCCGTATCAGGTGCCATCGCCAATCCAACATTCATCCATCCAAGAGCCATTAATTCCAGCGTTCCACCTAAAATAATGCCCGTTTTTAAATCTCCAAGCACCAAGCCTACTAACGTGCAGGCAATGAGAGGACGATGGGATTGCCCTTCGTCCAACACGCTCGCGATGCCAGTTACCGCTGCAATGACTAATAATAAAATAATTTGTATGGAAGACATAAACTCATCTCCTTATTTGATTTTTGTTTCGTTTCTCAGTAGTTGAATAAAATTTTCACTAGAATCTGAAGGTAATTGGCGCAGCTCAAGCTTTACACCTAGTTCCTGCAGTTTCTCAAAAGCATCGATATCTTTTTCGGTAACGCTTACAGATTTGGTGATTTGTTTTCGGTCATTAGCAAAACGCATGCCACCTACGTTTACTGTCTCAATAGGCACTCCAGCTTGAACAAGAGCGGCAATGTCTGCGGGATTTTCAAACAGCAGCATGGCTGTTGTATCCTGATAACGCGGACTATGAAAGGCTTTTGTCATTTTAGAAATCGAGACAGCACTTGCTTTTACATTCGAAGGAGCTACAGAAAGAATCAGCGTTTTTCTCATTTCATCCGCTGCCACCTCATCTGAAACAATAATAATTCGATCCGCTGCATTTGTTTTGATCCATCTTGTTAATACCTGCCCATGAATAAAGCGGTCATCAATTCTTGCTAAAACGATTTTCATAATAATCCATCCTCTCCGATTTGGTTTGTTTGCTGGATTTTTTCTAAATGTTCACTGCATACTTGAAAGCTTTCTTCATTCACTTGCTTTAGTCTTCCTAGCATCTCTTTTAACGTAACGTGTTCCCGCATCGCTAAAACTTCTAATAACATAGGCAAGTTGACGCCGGATACCATATCCGCTGTTTTATTTCTAAGGATATATGGAGTAGCTGCATTATAGGGAGTCCCTCCGAAAATATCGACTAGAAAAAGCACTTCATTTTCTAAAGGCATTTCCTCTAGCGCCTGCTTATATTTTTCTTCAAGAGTTTGGATACCCTCTCCCTTTAGAAAAGGTACGGCTACTACGTGATTCTCTTCTCCAAATATCATTTTGGAAGACCCTTCTAATGCTGGCGCGAAATCACCATGGCCACTAATAATAACTGAAATCATGTACACTTGCTCCTCTCTTTTATGTTCTACACTTATTTATTGCAAGTATCGTGCCAACAAAGAGTATTAAGCGCTTTCATTTATTTTTCAATGCCTTTTTCTTTTTTGTTGATACAGGTTCCTTACAATAAATAAACCTGTATCAAAACGCGATACGTTTTAATACAGGTTCTTCTGTTATTTAAAAACTTGGATAAAAAAAGAAACTAGTGGCATATAAATCAAACTAGTTTCTCAGAATTATAATATGATTTTTACATTTCATCCGCAAAAATGGTGGCAATAAATAATTTTTCATCTCTTGTTAAGGTAAGTTTCAGCTTTTTTTCGACGGCTTGTAATGTTTTTTCCGTTTTTTGATAAATATTTTCTACTTGGTGAGTGATTTCTTCATCCTCCGGAAAAGTAAGAGGTTCATTTTTTATCATTCTTTCTAAAGCAAAGGCTGTATGCATCACAATTCGAATCATAACAGTGTTGCTTAATTCCATTTCTAACTCATCTTGTACATGACTTAACCACTCTAACAAAATTTCACTTATGAGGTACGGATTAATAAATAGAAGGTACTTTCGCAAGTTTTCTTCGCAAAGTTCACGCACCACAATATTCGCTTCGGTTTTCTCGTCATCATAGCGTAGCGTTTCTTTTGTAATTGCCTGTTGAAGTATTCGCTCTCCCTGCCCTTCAATGAGGACTTCTAATGATACATGAGGCGCATCAATCCTTGGATTTTTAGTACCTGCCGTTGCAACAATTTCATATTCTTTTTGAATTTCTCGAATATTTGCTGCTAATTTAATAGAAGAAACGGTTAGAATTTTAATAGGCTCTTGAGATACTTTGCGTGAAATAATCGTTAAGATTTTTTCTAATTGTTTTGCTGTACCGCTTCCTGTTGTACAAATAGAAACAAGGGCTTTCTTTTTTCCAAACACATGCTGCTGCTTATCTATAAATTCCATAAAGTCTTTTTGCACCGAATCAAATATGGCATATAAATTTAAGTCTAAATAATTTACTTTTCTAACGGTGTCTAACACCATAGATGTCGTCACGTTGCTGATTGTTTTAATCTTAGTCCCTGTTTTTTGTTCTAACTTGCTTTCTAACATGGCAAGCGAGCCCATGTCCACAAGCATTAATACGCCTTCTCCTTCATCTACTTTCTTAATTCCCTGGATTAACCTATCTACAATTTCGACTGGAGATACCGTCAAAGGCACATCAATAGCTATAATAGGAGTGCTCCCTAAAAGCTCCGTAGCCACTTCTACCATAGAAGTGGCCGTGCTGTTTCCATGTGCAGCAACTACAATCCCTACTCGCTTATTTTCTTCTAACGTTCGAATGGATTGAATAACCATGGTGAGATAAATGACTTCTATTTCTGGCACGACAATATTAAACCACTTTTCAATTCGATTTTTAAAAAGCAGGGCTACCGCATATTCTTTTGGATATGTTTCGCGAATTTCATCTATCTCCTTTGTATTTAATACGTCTACTTGTTTTTTTCGTTTTAAAAAGGATTCCATATGCATACTTAAAAAATGAATAAACCTGCGATCAAATTTACAGTTCAATTCTTTTTCAGCCAAATGTTTTAATTCTTTTGTAAGCTGAATCACGTCGTCTTCTACGAATTTCATTAAATTAGAGCTCTGGCCATTTTTTTGATTAAAAAAGCTTCGAACATTCAAATGAATGTCGGTAAGAATATACTGATTGATGTCTTCTTGAGATAAACCTTCTTTTGTTAAAACATCTACTTTTTCTTCTATTAACTGATATAAATTAAATGATACGTCTTCCTCCATTTTTATTTCTTGGCTCTCCATAGCCGGGGAGATAATCGTTTTAAGGTTTACATATTCAGAAATTTTTTTGCTGCGCTCCATATTTTTACTATTCGAAATCCAATCTCGTTTAATATCATCAGGCAGATCTCGCACTGTAAGTTCCACCATATGTTTACTATCAAGGTTATTTAAAAATCCGTGCGCGCAAACGAGCTGCACATTCGACTTTAACTGCCCTACATTCCCGAATTTTTCAGTGTGGATTAAAGCATTTAATACATCAATGTGGACACTTAGCTTTTTATTAATTCGTTTAGCCTCTTGTTCTAAAAGAAACGTGGTGAGGCGAATTTTTTCTTTTAAAGACCTCTCTTCTAATGAGGGAATATGGATAGTCATCGGAATTCTTCTTAAGAAAGTTTGCAGTAAGGCTGAACCGGGATTTTCAGTTGTAGCACAAATAATTAATACCTTAGACGTTCGCTTATGATCTGTTTCCCCTAAGCGATTGTACGTACCTTGATCAATGAGGTAAAAAAGCATTTCTTGACCTTCAGGAGGAAGCCGGTGTATTTCATCCATAAAGAGAATGCCTTCATTTGCTTGTTCTACTAAACCTACTTTACTTTCAGTTGCTCCAGTGAAACTCCCTTGCTTATGACCAAATAACTGAGAAAGAAGTAATTGAGGATTGTGGTAATAATCAGCGCAGTTAAAGGTAATGAACGGGGCCCCTGTTTTTAACCTCTTTGAATATAAAGCAAATTGATAGATTCGTTTCGCAAAAAGAGATTTGCCTGATCCCGTGGGACCTAATAGCAGCATATGTAACCCATTGGGCGGGTAAAGAACAGCAGCTTTTGCTTGAGAAATCGATTTTTTCAAACTGCCTGTGGCTCCAATCATTAATTCAAAAGGATTAGCAGGAAGTGCTTCTTCTTTTCCCCCATTAGATAGCTGCTCTAGTTTTTCCACTTCCATCTTATTGGTATCCCACTTTTGACGAAAAATTGTTTCGACAACCTCTAGCGGAGCGTAGCGAACGGGGAACATTTTAATTTTAATTACTTTTTGCATGCGGACAAGTTTGTTCAGTTCAAGACTTACATTAGATCTCTCTAAACCTAACTGTTCAGCAATTTCAACCGCTGAGCTTCCTTGTTTATGTAAAAGTTCTACTTCTGTAAACTCCTGAAAATTACTCAACAGCTGATTGTATACCTTATCAATTCGTTTCATTAAGAAGCACCTTCTTTATTTTCAGTTAACGATCGGGATTTTCTCTTTCAAAGAAAAGAAACATTCCCTCCTACTACAAGTTATTTCATCTATAAGTACCATCATGTCATACTAATCTATGAAAGCGTTTCAAGCCATTATATGTAAATATATTAAGTTAGTCAACCTTGCATGTCAACCGGTTTCATTCTTGAAGTTATAACCTGTCTGAATGTTTCATTTTCTTTAAATAGCTATCAATTTTTATATACTACTTTTTTATTTAATTAGCACTGCAGTTATAGCACATTTTTGATTAAATAATAAAACGAAAGAAAACAGCAGCAGTTATTGCCATTTCCTTTCGTTTTAAAAAATTATTTATCTGTAGTTAATTGCCCTTGTGGTAAAATACTATTTTTCACAACAGCTGTTTTTGATCCTTTAATATTTAACAGGAAGCTAGGAGCAAACGTAGAATGTTCCTCTGAGTAGAAGCCTCTGTTTGTCATATAACTTGTAATTACGACATTGTCTCCTTTCACTTGTGGAACTGCAAAATGTGAATACGTAAATGTTTTGTCATTAGGATCGAGGTTCATATGTAAAACAAGTCCTGTATCATTTAGCGGTTTGTATTTTCCAGTCAGCGTATTTGATACGTATCCTAGCATATATACATCATCTTGGCCGATACCATCAATGGTCATTTTAGATCCGCGAGAATCTGTGAATAAGTACCATTTTCCATCTTTTTTAAATACATTTGCACGTTCAATTTCATCCGTTACCGTGTTTGAGGTAATCAATGGATCCATTACTTTTTTCAAGGTATAATCGTTATTTAGTTCTACAATGCCTAATGCGCCGTTTGCTAAAGAGGCTTTCTTTTTATTAGAACTCTGCAGTAACTTCTCTTTTTCTGATTGGAAAAATGGATTGTTTCCACCGTAGTAAGCTCGATTGTAAAGAGAGTCTTCACCTTGATAGCCATCTTCAGTTCCTGTGTTTGCTTCAAACACAAGATATTTATGCCCTTTATCTTCTACATAGTGAGGATCTCTCAACGTATGATTATCTCCTGAACCATATGCGCCTTCGTCGATAAACTGCTGAACATTTTGATACTTTTTACCATCACCATCAAAAATGGATTTATGATCTTCAACACCTTCAATTTTCAACGTATCTCCACTTGGCTGAGATACATTTACTTGAGCTGTTGTTAAAGTTTGTTTTCCATAGTTTGTACCTGAAAAGTTGGTATAGAATAAGCGTACTTTTCCGTCCGATGTTAAAGTAGCAGATCCTGACCATTCTTGTGTTTGCTTTTTCAAATGAGGGTCATTCGGTACAAATTTGTCACTGTCTTTGAACACTCTTCCTGCATTTTTCCAGCTGTCAATCGACTCTTCACCGATTTTTTGATAAAACACATAAATAGATGTATCATCAGCATCTTTCGGGTCGCCTGCTAGTGCAAATACAACTTGGTAACCATGATAGTTGGCTACTGTTCCGTCAGCATTTTGCAGAGGCCAGCTGTCCCATACGTCTAAGTCAATTAAATTGCCCGATTTATCATACCCTTTTGCAGAGGCAATATTTTTAATCGTTGATTTATCAAAAGCTGGAACTTTAAACTGTTCGCTTTTTTGCTGCTGAGGAATTTTCAGCATGTTATCACGTGTGATATGGGAAACTCCATAATTATTATTTGTATCTTTATGGCTGTTTTCAGCAGCCCATGTTTGAGATCCAGCACCTACTAACAGAGCTGTAGCAAAAGATAAAGCTGTAGTTTGCTTTGCGATTTTCTTAATATTCATCTGTTTTTCTCCCTTTTGTATAATACTTTTTCTTGTGTCACTCACAAGCAATTCATTTTCTATGTATCGAGAAGTAATATCAATCTGGCGAAATAACAGAACCGGTTCCATTACCTTTCCAAGATTACTTGCATAATATTGAAAAGTCAAATAGGTAAAATGGATTAATTATCTCATTTTTCTCCTCTTATATTTTTCATTTGGTTATAAAGTCTTAAACCTTCAATTTTTTGATTAAATGGGCAAATTCACCATCATATTTAACCTGATATTTTTTATAAGCTCTTCTACAATTGTTAAAGTAAGCCATTTTCAAAAAATATCGTTAATGTATTTTTTGTGAATTAGTGGAATAATTTATTATATAATAGTTCCTATTGGCAATAATAAGAGACAAAAGAATTAGATAATTACTTTTCAATTTGATTCTTTTGTCCTGTTAAATTTTATGTAGCTTTTCACGAGAAATCGCTATCATTTTAATGAATCAATAATACATTTTTCAGAAAACCAAAAAGAGCTCTTTATAAAGAGCTCTTTTTGATATCATTTATGCTGTTTTTAAATAGCAGTCCTTATTTAAACAAATCAAGTTCCGCAGTACGTTTGATAAGGCTGATTAGACGGAGCAGACGGTGTACAATACTCTGGCTGACCCGGAGATTCATATGGGCTAGAAAGCACTTCAAGAAGGGTTTCCATGATGCTGTAGTCTTCTTTTTGTGCTGCGTCTAACGCTTCTTCCACTCGGTGATTTCGAGGAATGACAGCCGGATTATTATTTTTCATAAGCTCTTGTGACTCCGCTTTAGATTGTTGTTGTCTACCTAGTCTTTTCTGCCATAGCTCATGCCACTGTGCAAATTCTTTGCTTTCAAACAGATCACTATTTCCTAGCTTATCGAAAGTTAATGCACGAAACGTATTTGTATAGTCAGCTTTATAGGTTTTCATTATTTTAAGAAGCTCTTGGAATAATGCTTCATCTTCTTTTTCTTCGTTAAAAAGCCCAAGTTTAGCCTGCATACCTGCCAGCCAGTTTTCCCGATAGAATTTTGGAAATTCCGTCACGGCGCTTTGCGCTATTTCAACTGCTTTTTCTATATCTTGATCCAATAGCGGTAATAAAGCCTCAGCAAACCTCGCAAGATTCCACCCTGTAATGCCTGGTTGATTTTGATATGCATAGCGCCCTTGTACATCAATTGAACTAAATACAGTTTCTGGATCATAGGTATCCATAAATGCACATGGTCCATAATCAATTGTTTCTCCACTAATTGTCATATTATCCGTATTCATGACGCCATGAATAAAACCAATAAGCTGCCATTTAGCAACTAGGGTAGCGTGACGCTTAATCACTTCTTGAAGCAATGATAAATATTTTTTTTCATTCTTTTCTATATGGGGAAAGTGACGTTCTAATGCATAGTCAGCTAAAGCTTGAAGGTTTTCGACCGTTCCCCATTTTGCAGCGAACTGAAATGTTCCAAAACGAAGGTGACTGGAAGCTACACGCGTTAAAATCGCCCCCGGCAGTTCTTTTTCACGAACAATAGATTCGCCTGTTGTTACGACTGCTAGGCTCCGAGTAGTCGGAATACCTAAAGCATGCATAGCTTCACTAATAATATACTCACGCAGCATAGGTCCTAGAGCTGCCCGGCCGTCTCCTCCGCGGGAATACGGAGTTCGGCCTGAGCCTTTAAGCTGAAGATCTACTTTCTCACCCGAAGGCGTAACTTGCTCCCCTATCAGCATAGCCCGGCCGTCTCCTAGCATGTTAAAGTGGCCAAATTGATGTCCCCCATAAGCTTGTGCAAGTGGGAAAGCACCTTTTGGGACACTGTTTCCAGCCAAAATGCTAACTGCTTCTGGGCTTTGCAGCTGTTCCTTTTGTAACCCTAGAGATGCGGCTAAAGAGTCATTAAATTTAACTATTTTAGGTGAACTCACTGGATTAGGATCAAGAGGCGTAAAAAAAATGTTTGGTAACTCCGCATAGCTATTACTTAAATTCCATCCTGCTTCTTTTTGATTAGTCATCGTATCTCCTTTTCTTTTTGTGTCTTAAAACATAATTCTTTCTTTACTGATCGTTGTTTTATAAGCGCAGTAGCCCTTCTCTGTCCTGCTTTCTTCTGGGCATCTTAGAGCAGGACAGTTTCTCTTTCATACAATATTTCTTTTACTATTATATCGTATTTGCTCGTACTTTTAATCTAAAGTGCCTTATCCATTTATATACCTCCACTTTGTTGACGAGCTATTAAATGCTCAAAAAAGAAGAAGTATTAATATACTTCTTCCTCTGTATTTTACCCCCAAATATCTTTTAAATTCCAATACGTTAACTCTTTTACGATTACGTCTCCTCCTTCAGTAAATAACTCAATTCCGAGCCTGCTTTCTTTTGGATAAATACGGCTCGTCATGGTCGCTTGTCCTTCGTTTGCAAATACTTCAATGGAAGAACGGTCCACAAATATTCGTAAAGCTAGTGTCTCACCTGCTTGTAACGCTACTTTCCTCACTCCATCTTTTTTTCCCGAGTGAGTACAGTCAAGCAATAGCTTTTGCTCATTAAGGTTATAACACATAAGCGTTTCTTCGTTGTTTATTCCACGAATTTTTATCCCTACCGATGAAGCTTGGCATTCCGCTAAATCAAATACAGCTTGTATCTCTAGCAAGTCTTCATTTACTTCTACTACATAGCTGTTAGAAAGAGCTTTATTGGTTAGCATATTATACTGAGTTTCCCGAAGTGATGTAAGCTCTTGGACGGGGTTCATTAACACTTTATCCCCTCTTAAAGTTAGTTCTCTTGGAAGCGTTAGCGCACCGCACCATCCATCGTCTTTCGTTGGCATATTAGCTTCCCACATGTCCATCCAGCCAATTGCAATTCGCCGCCCTTTATCATCTAAAAGTGTTTGAACAGCATAAAAATCGTGGCCGTAATCTAATTCAGTAAATGACCCATGATGAAATGTATTGGTTTCATAATTATATTCTCCAACTAAATATCCCGTTTGAAAAAGGTTGTGATAGGAATTACCTTTTGCTTCTATCCCTTGAGGAGAAATCATTAACACATGCTTTCCGTCTAACTCAAAGAAGTCTGGACACTCCCACATGTATCCTAGATCTCCATCGCTTTTAGCAAGGACACCAACATATTCCCATTTTCGCAAATTTGAAGACCGGTATAAGATAACACGTCCCTCTTGTTTCTTTGTTGAGTTTCCTAGAATCATATACCAGAAACCTTCGTGCTTCCATACTTTAGGATCTCGAAAATGATGAGAACTATCTGCTGGCGGCTCAGCAATAACTGGGTTGGCCTCTGCTTTTTCAAAGGTAATGCCGTCTTTACTAACAGCTATATTTTGATTTTGAAAAAAAGTATCCAGTTCTTTATCTATATAATTATGTCCTGTATAAATTAACGTAAGCTCTCCTTCGTTATCCACGGCACTTCCAGAAAAACATCCATCTTTATCAAATGTATCTCCAGGAGCTAAAGCAATAGGTAAATGCTGCCAATGAACAAGATCTTTGCTTTTGACATGTCCCCAATGCATAGGTCCCCAATTCTCGTCATAAGGATGATGTTGATAAAAAACATGATATTCTCCTTTATACTGAACCAGCCCATTCGGATCATTAATCCAGTTTGCTGGCGCCATAATATGATACCCTAACCGATATTGATGATTCACCTTTTTCTCTGCTTCATTTAATGAATTTTGAGCTTGATTGATTTTATTTATCGTTAACATCATCATATTCCCCCTATATAATCTGCGTGTTTTTTTGTACATCTTTTCTTATAAATCTATGTTTTTTAGAGTTTAGTAGTGTAAACATCGAAATAACGTTAAATACCAAAACCATACCTCCCATAATTAAATAAGTACGGGAAAAACCTACGCTATCATATAATCCTCCCGCTATGGGTGAAAGAACTGAAGCACCTATTTGTGAAGCGAATTGGAATCCAACCAAATAAAGTATAGAAGATAGGCGTGTGTCAAAGTTAGCTGCCAAATATTTAAAGATAGCAATGAGCATAATAGGAAGTTCTAATGCATGAATAAGTTTCATCGAAGATATTCCGATTGGACCAACCACAAGCCCTGACCCAACAATACGAAATCCCATTAGAAATCCTGCTAAAATTAAACTATTTTTTGCACCGATCTTATTTACAATAAACGGTGCTGCGAACATCATTCCAGCTTCTAAAAATACTTGAAACGAATTTAAGTAGCCAAATACTTGGTTACCTATCGATTCAGTGGGAAACAAAGATGCATAATAGATAGGAAATTGCTGATCGTATACCCCATACACGCACGTAACGCCAACAACATAAATCATAAAAAACCAAAATTCCTTCAATAAGAATAAATTACCTACATCTCTCAGCGTAACGGATTCAGCTTTTTCCATTTCATAGCTGCTCATTTCTACTTTTACAGAAAAAATAATAGCCATTAGGATAACCGCTGAAACAGATGCCACCCAAAAGTTAATATGGGGATTAATATTAAATAGTTGTCCTGCAAAGAATGTAGCTGCAGCCCAGCCTAATGACCCCCACATTCTAGATTTTCCGTACTCAAATTTATATTTTCGGCTGACTTTCTCTATGTATGTTTCAATCGCTCCGATGCCCGCCAAAAACGCTACTCCTAAATATAAGCCTCCAATAATAGCTCCTATCAACACATTGTATTGAAGCAAGGGCCCATAAACAAAAATATAAAATGGTCCTACAAACACTAAAAGACAGCTAATAAAAAATAAAATGTGTTTCTTTAAACCTATCCTGTCAGATATATATCCGTACAAAGGCTGCATACACAAAGCAAAGATAGCGTTTACAGAAAAGATTAAGCCTGTAGCTGATCCGTTCAACTTAATCTCTTGCCCTAACCAGATAGAAAATAAAGAGTAGCTCGACGACCACGTAAAAAAGAAGAAGAAAAAATATGCACTCAGCTTCCAATATAAACTTTTTGAACTTTTCATTTTAGTTACCCCTTTAGCTTAAGATATAAAATCTTTTATCTAACAAAATGAAAGCACTTTCAATTTGATTTTATGTCAACCGGTTTCATATGTCAACCGGTTTCACATTTTATATTGCAAAAAGATTATATTAGGTGTAAAAGTGGGCTTTGTGGTATGTTTAAATTGTTTAATAAACCGTTTACAATCCTTACATTGATTTTTATCGATCAAAATAAAACGTAACGACTGGAAAGCTACTTGCTTGACTGCATTTATTTTAGCTTTTGCATGTCTGATATATACTATAAAAGCAAGGTTTTGGAGAAATTAGGAGGAAACTAGATGAAAGCCAAAATTAGTGATGTAGCAAAAATTGCAGGTGTTTCACCGACTACCGTTTCTCGTGTATTAAATAACCGTGGTTACATAAGTAAAGAAACGCGAGAAAATGTTTATAAAGCAATGAAAGAAATTAATTATTTCCCAAATGATATTGCGCGTTCATTATTTAATAAGCGAACAAATTTAATCGTATGATTGTTCCGCAAACGAGCAATCCTTTTTTCGGAGAGTTAGCCTTTCACATTGAAAGTATATGTGCTTCTCTTAACTACAAAGTACTTCTTTGTAACAGCCTTAATCGAATTGATAAAGAAAAAAAATACGTAGAAATGCTCATCAGAAATCAGGTAGATGGTGTTATTGCCGTTACTTATAATAGAGGTATTTTTGATTCAGAAAGTCAAAGTCTTCCTGTGGTAGCAGTGGATCATTATTTATCAAAAAATATTCCTACCGTATCTTCTGATAACTATTCTGGAGGAAAACAAGCCACGGAATTGCTCATTTCAAAAGATTGTAAGCATATTATTCATATTAACGGCCCCCTTAAACTCGAAACTCCAGCTAATTTAAGAAGGAAAGCTTATGAAAACGTGATGAAAAAGTACGGAAAACAGCCTATTACGTATGAAATTTCAAATACCTTCGACCGCAACATCCAGCGAGAAACTATTTCTAAGGTTTTTGAAGAAAATCCGGAAGTAGATGGTATTTTTGCAAGTGATGACTTACTTGCAGCTTTAGTAATCGCTGAAGCACAAAAAAGAGGAAAAAATATCCCAAGAGACTTAAAAATTGTGGGCTATGACGGAACGGAGGCCAGTCAGACCTTGTTACCTGGTCTAACTACAGTTCAACAGCCAATTGAATCGATTGCTCAAACAGCCATTGATATTTTACTAAAAGAAATTGAAGGAGAATTTAGTAATGTCCCCCATGAAATCTGTCTTCCAGTTAAGCTTCTAGAAGGACAAACAACGTAAGAATACGTTTTTTATAAAATAAATATCAGTTTATTGCATATTCTTCTTCTTTTATTCACACCTTAACGTTACAGAAAGGAGTTGAATACAATGGCAAACAACAAAAGCAGCAATAATAATGAATTATTAGTATACGGAGCTGAACAAGCAATCGATCAAATGAAATATGAAATCGCTAGCGAGTTCGGAGTAAATTTAGGAGCTGACACTACTGCACGTGCAAACGGATCAGTAGGCGGCGAAATCACAAAACGTCTTGTACAATTAGCTGAGCAACAACTTGGCGGCGGACGTTTCTAAGACAATTTCATACACACCATGACTTAAGGAAGAATGGATATCCATTCTTCCTTTTCATATATTTACTTTCCATCTTTATATAAAAATTATTATTCTTCCTCCTCTTTACTGACTGATTTTATTTTTCCTTTCTTTAGTACAGCGCTGATTCCTAAACAACAGACAGCTGCTATCCATCCGGAGATGAGAAAATAAACGGAAGTATTTGCAAAGAGTGTGCCTATTAAAATAAACAGGCCTCCAAGAATAATAAAAAAGACGTGACCCTCACCATTTCTTTTCACCTTCATCACCTCTCCCTACGTATACAAACGAATATTCAGATACAAAAGAAACTTCTTGATAAACAAGAAGTTTTCTTCGTGCGTTCCTTTTTTAATAAAAAGTAAAGGTGTTTTCTTTTTATTTATTCAACGAAACCCCTCAATATTCTTATCAATTACATGCTATTCAATAATTTCTGCAGTTTTATACTCTTTCATAAATACATCAATAACATCTCCTGCTTCTTCGTTCTCCTCTTCCATTTGAACGAGTATTTCGTTTTGTGCATTTACCGAAAGGATTCTGACATCCGACATTCGGTTTATATCCAGCTGCAGTTCCAAATCTCTGGCAACTTCATCAGCTTTTAGTGAATCTTTGATAATATATCTGTGGCTTCTCATAACATTCGCTCCTTTACGTTATATGAACGAATATAGTTTATCCAAACTATCAGCGCACAATGACATTTTTCTTGTATCTTTCATTTAAACAAAACAAAAAAACGGCTTTTCTCAGCCGTTTTTTTGTTTTGCTTTTCACTTATGAAAATGCATAGTTATTTCTTTATTTGACCGTTCTCTGTATCAGGTATCATACGCTTATTTATTCCGAATGCGTAAAAACTAATGACAACGAGAGCGAGGAAAATAATCCCTACAATAAGTGAAATACGCGTTTCATCATTAAACCACATGCCTGCAAGCACCATTAGTAGAAAAGCAATGGTTACATAATTCGTTACAGGCGCAAAAGGCATTTTGAAAGGATGACTATCCATTTCAGCACCTTTAGCTTTACGGAAACGAATTTGGCTGATAAGAATAATGAACCAAGGAATCATTCCCGGAAGCACGCTAGCGCTGTATACATAAACAAATACATTCGGTGGGGCGATGTAGTTTAAAATAACACCAATTACTAATCCAGTCATAACAGCGAGTGTGCTGTAAATTGGAACACCGTTACGAGAAATTTTTGTGAAGAATTTAGGTGCTTGACCGTTTATACCAAGCGTATAAAGCATGCGTCCTGCACTAAAAATTCCGCTATTACAGCCTGACATCGCTGCTGTAATAACTACAAAGTTAATAATACCTGCAGCTGCTGTAACACCAACTTTAGCAAATGTAGATACAAATGGACTTCCTAAAGAATCTAACTCATTCCACGGATATACCGTCACGATGACAAAAATTGCTCCAATATAAAAAATTAAGATTCGCCAAATGATGCTTTGAATTGCGCTTGTTAACGTTTTTTTAGGATCCTTTGCTTCACCAGCTGTAATACCAATTAGCTCGACTCCTTGATAAGCTGCAATAACAAGAGATAGGGCAAAGAAAAAGCCTGACCATCCGCCTGCAAAGAAGCCGCCGTGTGCCCAAAGGTTTGATAACCCGATTGCGTCTCCACCATTTCCAAATCCAAAGAAAATTAACCCAAGTCCTGCGATAATCATTAAAATAATTGTTACAATCTTAATCATCGCAAACCAAAATTCAAACTCTCCAAATGATTTTACTGAAATTAAGTTTGCTACACCTAAAATCAACATGGCGATAATACCAGGCACCCAAGCTGGTAAATGAGGGAACCAGTAATGCATGTATGCTCCTACCGCTATAATTTCAGACATCCCTACGATTACAAATTGAAACCAGTTGCTCCACGCAGCCATATAACCTGCTAATGGATGAATATATTTGTGGCCAAATGTAGCGAATGAACCTGTGCTTGGTTCCATGTACAGCATTTCGCCCATGGCACGCATAATAAAGAAAATAAACATTCCGCAGATTGCGTAAGCAAGCAATACCGATGGACCTGTCCATTGGATGGTGCTTGCTGATCCCATAAATAATCCAACGCCAATTGTTCCGCCTAGCGCGATCATTTGAATGTGACGGGATTCTAAGCCTCTTTTTAGCTCTTTGTCTGCCATTCCATTTCCTCCTCCTAAACTTGTTATAGCTCTGTTAGGAAAGATACTTTTTGTGTCTGATGGAACAGCTATCGTTTTTAAAACCTTCCATTTTTACCTAGTACCTTTACAACTAAACTATTTTTTCTATTTTTAGCTATTCGACTGTATAATTACTTATTTTATAATAATAAATTTCCCTGAGAAATACAATTGTTTTTTTCAGAAAAACACTCAAGTGAACCTTTCACCTTCATTAAATCAATCACCTCAGTGAAATAGTTTTTTATTTCAGCATAATTTAAATTTTATGAATATTTAAAATAGATATAGGCGCAGGGTGCCGGAACACTCTATTTCTTAAGGATAACGAAATGAAACCGCTACTTAATCGAAAAAATTCCTTTCTTCTACTTTTACGTTTTTTCTTTCTCTTCTTAGGGAAAGTATCTATAGAAAATAGAGATGAGGAGGGATTTTTCATGTGGCAAGCTGCGATGTGGGGCGGAATTTCAGGATCAGCTGTCCTTCTTGGTGCTTTGGCAGCAGTTTTTTTGCCTATCCGCAAAAAGATAATTGGTTATATTATGGCTTTTGGGACAGGTGTATTAATCGGAGCATCTACCTATGAGCTGCTTGGAGACTCGGTTCATAACGGCGGGTTAAAAGCTACTTCTCTTGGGTTCCTTGCGGGGGCTGTCGTTTTTACTTTTTTAGACTATCTAATTTCACGTCAAGGAGCGAATAAAAGAAAGAGGTCTACCAAACAAATGGCTGCAAATAGTTCTGGAATTGCTATATTTATAGGAACCGTAATGGATGCAATCCCGGAGTCTATTATGATTGGGGCTAGCTTAATCGAAAATGCAACCGTTAGCTGGCTTCTTGTTATCGCTATTTTTATAAGTAATATTCCTGAAGGACTGTCCAGTACGACCGGTCTAGTAAAAAGCGGATTCTCTAAAAAGAAAATTTTTTTACTATGGGCAGCTGTTTTGTTCATTTCAGCTTTTAGTTCATGGACAGGCTTTGTTTTTTTAGACCATGCATCTGAGACACTTATGGCTGCTATTGCTGCTTTTGCCGGCGGCGGTATTATTGCTATGGTAGGTTCTACAATGATGCCAGAGGCCTATGAAGAAGGAGGTTCTATTACAGGATTGATTGCTGCACTTGGATTACTTGCTTCACTGATACTGGATCATTTTTCTTAATCGTCTTCATACTACTTCTATCGTTTCCAAGTAGAAAAGAGAAAGCCTTCTACTTGGAGACATTTATTTCAATCACATTATTATGAATGTGTCTTCTTAGTAAGTAAAATCGTAGTTTTCTTTTATTTCCCGAGTAAAAGCTTTCCAATCCGTAGCTTCAAATTCTGCGTTGCGTGCTTTTAACTCTTTTTCCATTCCTTGAATCTCTTGAACAGCTTCTATAGTTCTTTCACTTCCTGGCCCTACTCTCCAAATTAATTCTTTGTATTCTTGTATTTTCTGTCGCAGTGAAGCGTTATCCATTTCTACATATTTTGACATGTTTCTAAGCTCCTTTTTCTTATTTCTCTTAACCATATCATATTTCATATAAATTTTTTTAAGATTAATTTTAACTTAATAAATACTACTATACAGGGCTTCGTGGCCTGATAATTTTGAGAAAAATCTAATTTTGAGAAAAAATATAAAATAACCAGTTTAATCCTTTTTTGACCGGGAAGACAGACTATGAATTCAAATTTATTAGGAGGGATGCAAGATGGCAACTAATAAAAAGAATGAAAAAATGAGTCGTGAAGAAGCAGGAAGAAAAGGTGGAAAAGCTACTTCCAAAAATCATGACAAAGAGTTTTACCAAGAAATTGGTGAAAAAGGCGGAGAAGCTACTTCCAAAAATCAAGGTAAAGAATTTTACGAGGAAATTGGAAAAAAAGGCGGCAGATCCAGCAGCAGCCAGCGTAATAATTAACTAGTATTTGAAGTATATAAACAACTCGAAGAAGAAAAGTTCCTTATAGTACAAGCCACAGGAACTTTTCTTCTTCTAACTAATCTTCTCCATCTCTTCATGGTAATGGGCTAACGATTGATCTTTTATGAATGAGAATAGTTCTGAATTAATAAAAGGAATCAATTTCTTTCCTATCTCCCAAGCATTACATTCAATTTGATACAAAAAACCTATATCGTCTGTTTGATCAAACTTTGCACTCAAAGACAAAAGGTCTCCATCTAGCGCATGACCTAATTCGTGAGCTAAAATAATCCATTGATAAGATTCTAAACACTCATTTGAACCAACCAAGTGCTGACACTGTATTTTAATATCTTTTTCATATAAAAAAATAGAATGCGTGCTAGGAACGTACTTTCCGCCTACACAGCGCGTTCCAGGAAACTCATCTTCAATAACTAGCTTTATTGTTGGATCTACTCCATGAACAAAATCATGTAAATTCATAAAATCCCCCACTTCTTTTCTCCAAACTTTAACTTTTTCCCAAAAATACATGTACAGGTTTACAATTATACATACGTTTATCTAAAATAACGTATGTATGGTTTTTTTTCAATATATACACAGCTATACGTAAAAAAGCAGTGCTTCAACTTTTATATTGCCCGCTTATCCTTACAGTTTGGTATGTAAAATTGTATTAACGATATCGACTCGAATATTCTAGGATGCTGCGCAGCATTTGACGTGTACTCTGTGATTCATTTGTGCGTTCTTTATATTCAAGAGGACGACTAGGAGTTGACTTATTTTCTTCTTTATATTGAGAATTTTTGTTTTCTAGCACGTTTTTTCACTTCCCTATCTCTATTTTATCAAGAGCAGCTCAAAGCTGCTCTTTTGGTTGTCATTCTTTTACTTGTTATGACGGCTTACTTTTGCTTTTTGAAGCTCATCTGTATGAATATCGTTTGATAAAATACTTTTATTCACATTATCGACAGCAGCTGCACTGCTGCTGACTCCTTGGTTTTTGCTTTTATTTTGTTTACTCATTCCATCCACCTCCATGTGTAACGTCTATATTTTATGGAGTTATAAAAAGAAAATAAGAGGTAGTATTAGGAAAATGTTCTTCTTTTCTCTTTGCTTGCATCCTCATATTGAATAAAAAACAAAATCTCCATATTTAACAGAATGCACCAGAAATAAATGTTCATACTAAGAGTAGAAATTCTGCATATTCATTTTGAAAATATAGGAGGAAATAAGTGTGAGTACAAATAGAAACACACTATCCATTTTTGCTTTAGGCGGCATTAATGAAATAGGAAAAAATATGTATGCCGTTCAATATGATGATGACATCATTGTAATTGACTGCGGCTCTAAATTTCCTGACGAAAGTTTATTAGGAATTGATTTGATTATACCTGATATTACATACTTACAAGAGAATCGAGAAAAAGTTCGAGCACTGGTTGTTACGCATGGTCATGAAGATCATATTGGAGGTATTCCTTATCTTTTAAAACAGTTGAAACTTCCAATTTATGCAACAAGCCTTACCCTTGGATTAATTGACATTAAACTCCAGGAACATCAATTATCTGCAGAGACGGAGCTTATTGAAATCAACGAAGAGTCAGAAATTACATTAGGAAATATTCCGCTTTCTTTTTTTAAAACGAATCACAGCATTCCAGATTGTCTTGGCATTGTCTTTCATACGCCTGAAGGAGCTGTTGTGCATACCGGGGATTTTAAGTTTGATTTAACTCCTGTTAACGACCAATATCCAGATCTTCATAAAATGGCGAAAATCGGCAGTGAAGGTGTACTGGCTTTAATATCAGAAAGTACAAATGCTGAACGCCCTGGATTTACGCCTTCAGAAAAGCTAGTTGGCAAACATGTAGAAGAAGCTTTTCGTAAAGCAAAGCGAAAAGTAATTATTTCTACTTTCGCCTCGAATGTTAACCGCGTACAGCAAATTGTAGATGCAGCGATTAAAACGAACAGAAAACTTGCGCTGCTAGGAAGAAGCATGGTTAACGTTGTATCAGTTGCGTTAGAGAAAGGGTATTTAACCATTCCTGAAGGGATGCTAATTGAACCTTATGAAGTACATTCACTTGCGCCTGAACAAGTCGCTATCCTCTGCACTGGAAGCCAAGGCGAGCCGATGGCCGCTCTATCTAGATTAGCCAGCGGAAATCACCGGCAAGTAGAGATTCTTCCTGAAGACACGGTCATTTTATCAGCAGGGCCTATTCCTGGCAATGAACGTAATATTTCCCGTATTGTCGACAGTCTTTTCACACTCGGGGCTCATGTAATTTACGGTTCAGGAAGCGCAACAGGTATGCACGTATCAGGACATGGCTATCAAGAAGAACTAAAATTAATGGCTACATTGATGAAGCCAAAGTATTTTATCCCTATTCACGGTGAGTTTCGAATGCTTCATCACCACAGTTTATTAGCAGAGTCCGTCGGGGTGGAAAAAGAGAACATTTTTATTATAAATAACGGTGATATTGTTGACATCAAGGGCGGAACAGCTGTTCAAACAAGAAAAATCCCTGCAGGCAATGTATATGTAGATGGGTTTGGCATTGGGGATGTTGGCAACGCGATTTTACGTGACCGCAAACAGCTTTCAGAAGATGGTATGCTGGTTATTGTTATTACTCTGAATAAAGCGGAAGGGAAAATTGTGTCTGGTCCAGATACCATTTCACGAGGATTTGTTTATACCAGAGATTCAGAGCAGTTATTGAAAGATGTTAATCGACAAGTGACTAAAATTGTAAATCAATTACAAAAAGCTCATGTTCACCAATGGAGCATTATGAAAAAAGAAATCAAGACAACGCTTGGCCAATTTTTATATAACCAAACCAAAAGAAGACCTATGATCCTTCCCATCATTATTGAAGTTTGATTACTCAACTAAAAAACTGCCTTAGTCCCCACTAAGGCAGTTTTACTTTATAAATCCGAAGCTTAACCCAAAGTTAGAAGTTGCCCTTTATAGTTTATGAATAGGCACTCCCTTTATATGTATGGTTAAAAGTGTTAGGTGTATTTCTTCTTTTTTATCCCATTCTATAAGAGAGATATTTCACCGTAAATATCTTGTGAAAGTATCCTATCCTTGAGGTGATTATGATGAATGATAAAAATCAAGTAGATCAGCATTCAGAACTATTCCGCCACAACTGGACGAGACCGAAGCGTTCAAAGTCCCAAGTAAATGGACATACAGAGATGTCTCAAACGAATATCATCTTGCGAAGCAATGCAAAAGCTCATCGTTGGTAAGGATACACTTCAACAAAAAAAGACGCGTTCGCGTCTTTTTTTTTATTATTGGCCGTCTGCCCCGCTTTGAGTTATCTTGCGAATATGACCATCTTCATAATTATTTTCTCGTAGCGCTTTTGCTTTGTCATTTACTACTTGTTTTTGATCTACTTGTGAAGAAGGAGTCTGCTTGTTTTTTGGCATGATCATAACCACCTTTTATTTTTGTAATTGTACAACGTGCATAGTGTCCCTCATAAAGATTAAATATATGTTAGCTAGCGGCTTCTTCTTCTTTCCACTTATGGCGCAGTTTTAAAATAACAAGGCTTATAACAATTAAAAAGCCTAAGCTTGCAAAGAAACCTGGCCTGCTTGCAGATTCTAACAGCGTACCGCTTACCGCTAGCAGGATTAATAAGAGGCCAACAGCTTGTTTTACTTTATCCCAAACGGTTTGTTTGATTAAGCGATGAAAAGAAATTAAAATAAAGAACCAGTTATAAATTAGCATCAGTCCCGCTGCTGTTGTAATGTACTCGTAAATTTTCCCAGGCAATAGCAAGGAAAGAACAATAGAAACAACTAATCCCGCTGTTGTTAAAAGCAAAGCCGGTAAAGGAAACTGCAGCTTTTTCTTTTTTTGTTTTGAAAACAATGCAGGAGCATCTCCATCTTCTGAAAGAGTGACAATCATTGTTGTTACAGAAAAGAAAGACGCTGACATTGTTGAAAATCCAGCAACAATCATTGCTCCATTAAAAACATGAGGAAAAAATGGAAGATGATATGTTTCTAAAGCCGTTATAAAAGGACTTTGATTTCCATGAAAATCATGAAATGGCACAATTAAAATAGCTAAACTCAGTGAAACAATATAAATAATTCCAAGGAGAATAAGCATACTTCTTCCCGCTTTCGGTGCGTCTTCTTTTTTTTCTAAACGAACTGTCATGATCCCCATGACTTCGATGCCGCCAAAAGCATAAAAAGCATACAGCAAAGCGCCCCATAAACCTAAAAACCCGTGAGGAAATACTTCACTTAACGTTCGTGGCACTCCTTGTTTGGCACCTTGGTCAAGAAATCCAAATAAAGCGAGACTAGCTAATACAATAAACATTAAAATGGCAGCCACTTTTGTGACAGCAAATACATTTTCCATTCGTTCAAAGCCTTTTGTTCCGATTAATACAACAGCAATGCCTAAAACAGCATAAATAGAGGCAAAGACCCACAGTGGAATACCGTCAAACCAAAAACGTGTAAAAAGAGATAAAGCAGTGAGCTGACTCCCCATGATCAGCATCTCTGAACTCCAGTACACCCATCCGCTGCTAAATCCTGCCCATCTTCCATAAGCTTTTTTAGCATAGGAGCGAAACGAACCTTTTTGAGGATCTTGAGCACTCATTTTAGCAAGAGCGTCAAATACAATAAATGTACATACTGCTGCTAGTAAAAAAGCAATTAGTACAGAGGGACCCGTGGCTTTTATTGCAATACTTGATCCTAAAAAATAGCCTGTACCGATGATGCACCCTACTCCGATTAAAGACAGCTGCCACCATTTTAATTTCCCTTCAACTTGACTTCCGCAGCCTATTTTCTTTTTCATACTATCACTCCTTACACCTCGATGTAGTGTGTGATAGTTTGAAAAATTTATGCATAAAAAGAGGCAGCTTTCTACTATTTTTCAGCAGATAGAAAACGCTTTGAATTCAGTTCTGCTTTTTTCCCTTTTAAATAATGAATTGCTGTACAGCTTGCCAGCCGAAATATATACCAAATCCTATTAGAGAAAGGCCGGATATAACAGAAACTGCAGTCAAAAATGTCGCTGCTAAGTACCTTCGAAAAGTGCTTGCTAATGCTGCCATCGCAATATCCCAGCATAAAATCCCTGTAAAAATAGCACAGCTGTATAAAATGAGCTGTTCTGTTTCGTATGTATTAGCTGTTTTGGCTAAAACAGAGCCATAAATACCGAGCCAAAAAAGAATAGTAAGCGGGTTTGTTAATGAAATTAAAAAACCTGAAAAAAAACACTTTAATACCGAATCTCCTTTTGCGTTCCGATGCTGTGTAATTTTCCCTGCGCTCATTAACCCTTCAATACCGGTATAAATTAATACGAAGCATCCAAACGAGAAAAGAAACGTTTTCATAAAATCGCTGCTTAAAAAATGAACGGATCCAAAATAAACTACAAGCATATAAAGAGCGTCAACAGATGTTGCTCCTATCCCTAAGAACCAAGCATGTAAAAAACCATTTTTAATTCCTTTATCAAGCTGCGCTGCATTTATTGGACCGATTGGTGCCGCTAACGAGAGTCCTAATAATACATAGCTAAAGAAAGCCCCCACATACATCCCTTCTTCCATTAATTCTGAGATTTTATAAATTGAACTATGATAAATGTATGCAGCCTGCTTAGCTTGTACTACGTAATTTTTATTTTATTTCTAAATCCATTTGTATAGCTGCGTAAAACCAGCGCATGTTAACTGTAAATACTATACAGAAGGATGAGAGGCATGAATTCATACACCCATATTAAAGAAGCACTACAATTAGCTGAACAGGCTGTTTATCAAGGACAGATGAATTTGAATGGAGCTAATTTTCAAAATGCTCAAATGCATTTGAATATCGTTCAGCAGCAAATTAATGAACAAAAAGAAGCGACGTCTGGTGATAAAGAATTAAGACGAATGGAAGAACACTTAAGACACTTACGCGAAGCGCAGCAGGCTATTCAGCAAAATTTTTAATAAGGATAACAACAACCTTTTTTCACTTTTATACGAAAAATTAAAAAAGCTCTACGAACTCAGTGAGTTCGTAGAGCTTTTGATCTTCATCTGCAGCTTTTAAAAGCTGCGTAAAGAGTAACATTTTTTCTTTAGCCTTATACATACTTTCCGTAATCAGGACGAGCAATTTCATCGAAATTCTTCGTAAGCTTCAATAAATTAGTTGAAAGCCATTCTCCGGAAACCGGTTTTCCATGTCCGGTCACCGCCACAGACGGATGAAGTGACTGAAGCACTTCAACTGATCTTTTGGCAGATGCCCAGTCCGTAGTTAAATAACGAGGAGGACCGCTAATTTCCAATTCTTGCTCTAGTACATCCAGTAAATATTCTTGCTTAGTGGTAACAAAAGCATCTCCTGCGATAAGCGCAAGATCCTGCTTTCTAAAAAGAGAAATATGCCCTGGAGAATGACCAGGGGTGTGGATCCATTCCCATTTCGGCATATGAGGTACAGAGCCGTCGGCTGGTAAAGCTTGCACATGAGAGCCTAAATCAATGGCTTCCGTTGGAAAGAGTGGAGAAAGCTTTGCCACGAGCCCGCCTTCCACTGTACCATCTGGTGTAGGATAATTTTTTTTACCCGTCACATATGGAAGTTCAAGTGGATGTGCATATACCGGTATGTTCCACTTCTCCACTAGTTCAATAATAGATCCAATATGATCAAAATGTGCATGTGTAAGAATAATTGCTTTTGGTTTTTTTTCTTTTCCAAACCTTTCTTCTGCCTCTTTGATAATCATAGAAGCCGAATTAGGCATTCCCGCATCCACAAGTACAAAACTATTTTCTTTGTCTGGATTTCCTATAAAACATACGTTAACAATCTGTGTAGTGTAGCTGTAGATATCCGGCGCCACTTCGACTCCTTTTCCACTGGCTATAGAGCTCATGGGAATGAAACTTTCCGTTGATGAACTTCCGTGCATCTCTCTATTCAATTTATAATTCCCTCCTTTAACGTGTCACTTCATATACGTGATACACGTTTATGCTATCCACCTTTGCTTTCGTTATTCTTTCTTTAACTGGCTCTCTTTTATGTATCCATAAAAAAAGAAAGGAGAAAAACTCCTTTCTTTTTTTACATCAATTATACTTTTGCCGGAACTTTAACGCCCATGATCGCCTTTGGCTCTAGATATTCTTCAATACCAAATGCTCCCCACTCGCGTCCAATACCAGATTGCTTAAATCCACCGAATGGTGCAGCTCTGTCTTGCTCGGCATCGTTGACGATAATTTGACCAGCTCTAATATTCTTAGCAACATAGTCAAGCGTTTCTTGGTCTTTTCCGACCGCATAGCCTGCAAGTCCATAAATTGTATCATTTGCAATTTCAAGAGCTTGCTCTAGATCATCATACGTAATAATAGTTGTTACAGGTCCAAAGATTTCTTCTTGTGCAATAACCATATCATTTGAAACGTCAGTAAAGACTGTCGGTTTAACAAAGTATCCTGTCTCTAAGCCGTCTGGTTTGCCCGTTCCGCCAGTAAGAAGTTTTGCACCTTCATCCATTCCTTTTTTAATATAATCCTGTACGCGATCCCACTGCTTTTCCGCTACGAGCGGTCCAGTTACGTTGTCTTTATTTAATGGATCACCAACTGGGAATGATGGTAGAACCTTCTTCACTGCTTCTTCAAATTTTTCTTTCATAGAGGCAGGAATGATAATGCGCGTTGCTGCCGTACATACTTGCCCTGTATTCATTGCAATGTGTGAAACTGCTATTTTAGCCGCTTCTTCTACATCCGCATCCTCTAATACAACTAGCGGTGATTTCCCGCCTAGCTCAAGCGCTACTTTTTTGATGGTTTTAGCCGCGTTTTGCATAATTTTCTCGCCTACAGCACCTGATCCTGTAAATGATACAAAATCAATGTCCGGGTGAGAACTAATACCGTCACCGATTGTACTTCCCGTTCCGTTTACAAGGTTAAAGGCACCTTTTGGTACACCAGCTTCATCAATGATCTCTGCTAATATCATCGCTGCATACGGTGTAAGTTCTGATGGTTTTAATACCATTGGACTTCCTGCTGCGATAGCTCCTGCAATTTTAGTAGACGTCTGATTTGTTGGGAAGTTCCATGGTGTAATAAGTCCGCTTACTCCAATAGACTCCTTCACGACCTTGTAGCTTCCATGATCTTTTTCAAATGTATAGTCTTCAAGTGCATTAGCTGCCTCTTTAAAGTGGCTAAGTCCCATTTCATAGTGAACTTCTTCTGAAACCTTTAAAGGAGCGCCAAGCTCTTCAGTCATAACTTCAATAAGCTCCTGTTTACGCTTTTCATATCCTTTTGCAATATTGCGAAGCATTTTAATTCGCTCTTCTTTTGTTGTTCTTGAAAATGTGGGAAGAGCTGTTTTAGCTGCTGCCACGGCTTTATCTAGATCTTCTTTTGTACCTAAGCTAATTTTACCAATTGATTTTTCAGTAGCAGGATTGATCACATCTGACGTTTCGTTTCCAGTTGATTCAACCCATTTCCCGTTAATAAAATGTTTTAAATTTGTACGCATTGATTTGATCTCTCCTTTTAGTTTATTACTTTTAGTTTGTTAATTGTTGAACTATGTCATCTAGTTTTTATCTACCCCCCTGTCTGCTTCTCAAACACCGCTTCTATTATTTTTTGTTTCTTTCACTGCCTTATCTCTTTTCCAATCCGCTTTTCACAGCTGAAATTATTTTCCCCCTGAAGCTTTTTAGTTCTTTATAACAAACAGAGATTGAATCATAACGAAATCAATCCCATCTAAAGATGAACAAACTGGATAAATGAGCTAGTACGGATTATTTGTGATATCGCTGTAGATTTTTGTGCAAGCCTTCGCTTTCCGCAGGCGGTCGATGAGTCTCCTCATCACTTCTCCTTCTGCGTGGTCTCACTAAATGAAACCTACATTCACCATAACCACAAAAAAATCCGAACGAGTTTGATTCTCCATCAAGAATCTCGGTTCCTCGTTCGGATCTTCCTTTAACTAAAACACTTTTGTTTCCCCCTCTTTTGTATTAATGTACTTCTTGTAAACGATGTACCGCTCTGCTTTCAATTAACGGTCCTGTTTGCTGTCTGTATTGTTGATAGTGAGGTGTTTCAATGTGAGCCTCAATATCTTCTTTGCTTTCCCATTTCTCATAAAAAACAAATGTGCCTGCTTTTTCTGTATCCTGGTGGAGAGTGTATTGAATACATCCTTTTTCTCCTCTTGATGGTTCAATAACTTTTACTAACTCTGATCGAAGCTCTTCTTCTTTTCCTGGCTTGGCTTTCAAAATGGCGTTAATAATAATTTCTGACATCGTTTTTCCTCATTTCTTTTAAAAATATTTCCCATAAAAAGCTTCCCTCTTTTTGTATTTATTACACTGATTATCATATTTTTTGTATGATGATTGATTTCTCTAGTCCAAGACAGCAAAACATCCATGTTATCTACAGCGGTCTTTCTTGATACTGTTGATAAAAAAGCCTGTAGGCTATAAGCCTACAGGCTTTTTTACATCTTATTTCAATAATTGTTTCACGACTGCTTTTGCTACACTGATTGTTGACTGAGGATTTTGACCTGTTATTAGGTTTCCATCTGCTTGTACATTATCTGTCCAGTTTGGAGCAATTACTACATTTGCACCAAGTTCACGCAAACGTGTTTCCAAAAGAAACGGCATGAAGCGATCCAATGTTGTTTCACGTTCTTCATCATCTGTAAACGCAGCGACATCTTTTCCTTCGACCAACGGCTTTTCATCTGATAATGTAACACCTACTAAACCTGCGGGTCCGTGGCATACAGCGGCTACTACTTTGTCTCCTTCGTATAGTTCACGAATTAAAGCGTGGAGCGTTTGATTATCTGGTAGATCAAACATTGTGCCGTGACCGCCTGGTAAGAAAACAGCATCGAATTTAGCACTGTCTGTAATTGTACCAAGTTTTAGGGTATTCTCTAGATGCTTAGCTGTATTCAAGATTTCTTGAGAAGTCTCTCCTTCAAGGCTGCGAGCATCCACCGGCGCTTTTCCTCCTAGAGGACTTGCTACAGTAATCGTAAATCCAGCTTTTTCGAACTCTACGTACGCTTCACCAAATTCTGAAAGCCAAAGGCCTGTTGGATGATTTTCTTTCATTTTGTCAGCCGTTGTTACGACCATTAATATATGTTTAGACATAGTAACGTCCTCCTGTAAATAAAGATAGTATTTTCTGTTTCCGCCTTACACACCATATTGTAAGAGAGGAATTACTATAATACAAATTAGAAAATATCTACTTATCTATAAATATTTTTATAGATAATGTGGATGTCTTTGTTAATAAAGCATCTGCGAAAAAGCAACCATATAACACCTGAACTTATTTCTTTATACACTCAAAAAAACCGCCCTTTTGAGTAAGCGCGGTTTTTTTCAGAAAAGCATAGAATCTATCTTTTATTTTAAAGAGCAGATTGAGCGTTCATTTGTTTCACTTTCTTTTCTTTTGTTTTTTTAAGACTCACCATAAAAATAAACGAAATACAGTACAGCCCCGCCAAGTACGTCATTGCTACTGTCATATCATAACTTTGCAAAAGATAGCCCACAAGAATGGGGGATAACCCTCCGAGCGCTCGCCCGAAGTTAAAAATGGTGTTCGTTGCAGTACTGCGAACTTCTACTGAATAGTGGCTGCTGATCAAGGCTCCGTATCCTGCGAACATTCCGTTTGAGAAAAACCCAACTACAGCTCCTCCTATAAGCAGCCCTGCACTTCCTTCAGCATACGAGTATAAAAATACCGCACAAGCTGAAGCGAGAAGAAAGATTCCAAAAGTACGTTTCGATCCAAAACGATCCATAAATTGACCAAATGTTAGCATGCCTATAATCATTCCAACGGCTGTACTGATTGTCCAAAGAGCTGAACTTGAAACAGAGAGGCCTTGTGATTGCTGAAGCATAGACGGAAGCCATATCATGAGTCCGTTATAGCCTGCAATTTGAACGGTAGCCATCACTGCCAGCGAAATGGTTGTCATCGCCGTCTTAGGCGTAGCAAATAGTTGACGAAGCTTGCCATTGTTTTTAACAACGGCTGTTTTCTCTTTTTGAGCTTTCAGCCACTCAGGAGATTCGTTTAAATTTTTTCGTACGATAAAAGCGAAAATGACGGGTATAATTCCGACAAAGAATAAGGCTCTCCATCCGAAAATCGGTAGGATCAGAGAACTTAAAAGCGCCGCAAGGATCACTCCAAATTGTGCGCCAACACTAACATAGGATGAAGCTCGTCCTTGCTTATGTTTCGGCCACGCTTCTGCAACAAGAGCCATACCGATCCCGTACTCTCCTCCAGCCCCAATTCCGGCAATAAAACGTGCAGCATACACTTGTTCAACATTTGCTGCAAAACCCGTTAATGCAGTTCCGACTGCAAATAGAAGAACCGTGTAGGTAAAAACCCGCACTCTTCCAAATTTATCTGCTAAAATTCCGAAGATGACTCCACCTATCAGCATTCCTATATTCGTAATAGAAGAAATAAGTCCACCTGTTGCTAAATCAATATGAAATTCAGCAACAATCATTGACATAGCAAACGAGATAAACATAATGTCCATCCCTTCTAACGTCAAACCTGCTACTGATGCTACAACTGTCTTGTTACGATAATTCATGTTGTTCCACCCTCCAGTGTATTCTTTCTGTATCAACGCTCTTTCTTTTTTGAAGGAATGGATAAATAACATATCTCCATTCTCTTTTGAAGCCTCTCTGGACTTCGTTTAAAAGAGGTAAGTAACACATAAAAGCCCTTTTGTCGCAGAGGGCAAAAGGGCACAGATAGGCATAGAAGCAGTAAATAAGTGATCCGTCCTTTTCGGCCTCTCTGGACCGTCTTAAAGGCAGTTATTATATTAATCATTATGTTAACACGCCGCACAGAACCTTTCAATAAGAAAAATATCTTCTTTAAAGCAGCTATGTACATCTTTCACTTTTTACATTCATACTATTTTGTTCATTATTTTTTAAATATGGTTAAAACCAAAGCCTAATGTATCATGTTCAAAGCCTTTTTTAGGCGCACCTATCGTTCCATACACACAAACGCTAATCCATTCGTCGCTTGATCCTGAAAACTCAATTTTTCCACGTACGATTGAAAATGTGAGTCCTACCGTCCGTAAAATATCACCCAGCTGCAGCGTTCCTCGACTAACTCCTTGAATGGCTTCAAGTATAGCATGATAAAGAGCGTGAACTTCCCGGTACGACTGGGCATTAATAATTTTGTTTGTCTTGGCGCTCGTTTCAATTGCCGCCACGACTTTAGACAGCTCCATCGCTCCGACTTTTCCTACTGTGTAGCTGTATCCTCTCTCATTGATTTCCTTTTCAATACCTTCAGCTAGTTCCGTATTATGTAAAAGAACGAGTAAAGATGTTAATCTTCCCATCGAAAAATCATTGACTTGTTGAAATTTATTGCTCAACTGTCATTCCCTCCCTTCTATCCCCTTATTATTTTAACAGACGGTACCTAAAAAGGTGCTAATTATTCAACGAACGAGCGCTCACTTAAAGGTTTAGGAGATCTATGTGTACTGTCCACCACTGTTACGAAGTAGAACTTGCATAAACAAGTAACCCACCTTTCAGTAAGCGCTTACTTTACTTTCAAGGAAGAAATCATTTTTCTCTACTTACGTTAAGACAAGCTGTGATTCAACTTTTAACTTTCCCAGCATCTCTCTCGTCATTTTTTCTAGGTTATATTCTGTTTTAAATCCCCACTCTTCTATCGCACAGCTGGAATCTATATGGTTAGGCCAGCTTTCAGCAATTGCTTGTCGAACAGGATCTACTTGATAATTCAGCACAAATTCTGGAATCGTTTTTCTGATTTCAGTCGCCATTTGTTCTGGATCAAAGCTCATGGCAGAAACGTTAAATGAATTTCGGTGCTTCAGCTTAGAACCGTCTGCTTCCATTAGTTGGATAACAGCATTTAATGCATCAGGCATATACATCATATCCATATATGTTCCTTTGTCAATATAAGAGGTATATCGCTTATGCTTAACGGCTTCATAATAAATTTCAACAGCGTAGTCCGTTGTTCCTCCACCTGGAGGCGTTACGTATGAAATTAAGCCTGGAAAGCGTAGCCCTCGTGTATCTACTCCGAATTTATGGTGGTAGTAATCGCAAAGTAATTCACCCGCTACTTTATTAACACCATACATCGTGGTAGGACGTTGAATTGTATCCTGCGGCGTCCAGTCTTTTGGAGTCGTTGGACCAAATGCACCAATTGAACTTGGAGTGAAAAATTGACACTGAAGCTCGCGCGCTACTTCGAGCGCGTTTACTAATCCGCCCATATTTAGATTCCAAGCCAGAAGCGGTTTTTGCTCGGCTGTCGCTGATAACAGCGCAGCCAAGTGAATAATCGTATCAACTTTATGCTTTTTAGCGATCGTAAATAATGCAGTCTGATCCGTTACATCTAAAATCTCGAATGGACCTGAAGTCACGACATCGCTCGTCGTTTTGCGAATATCGGTGGCAATAATATTTTCCGAACCATATATCTCTCTCATTTTCGCCGTTAACTCAGAACCGATTTGCCCTAAAGAACCCGTTATTAATACTTTTTTCATGTCAATATCCTCCTCGTGTACTGCCTAGATTCAACGTTTAGATTAATTTCATTTCCTTGCCTACTTTTTTGTAGATACGAAGTGCTTCATCTAACATTTCTTTCGTATGAGCAGCCGTCGGCATATTGCGAACGCGTCCTGTCCCTCTTGGAACGGTAGGGAAAACAATTGATTTAGCGTATACCCCTTCTTCTATTAATTTCTCACTAAAAATCTGCGTTTGTTTTTCGTCTCCTATGATGCACGGAGTGATAGGCGTTTCGCTTTCTCCAATGTTAAAGCCTAGTTCTTTTAATCCTTGCTTTAAATAACGACTGTTTTCCCACATTTGCTGCTGCAGCTCTGTACTTGTGCTTAGGATTTCAATTGCTTTCATACATGCAGCAGCCGTGCCTGGTGTAATAGCAGTCGAGAACAAAAACGGACGGCTTCTTACTTTTAACCAGTCGATTAAGTCTTTTTTTCCGGCTACGTACCCACCTACAGCTCCAATCGCTTTTGATAATGTTCCAATCTGGAAGTCTACTTTTTCAGATAAGCCAAAATGTTTGACTGTGCCCATGCCGTTCCCTAATACGCCCGACCCGTGAGCATCATCTACGTATGTGATTAAGTCAAATTCCTCTGCGATTTCTACAATTTCCGGAAGCTTAGCAATGTCTCCATCCATTGAGAATACACCATCGGTAATTACCATTATTTTATTATATAAACCGGATTTTTGTGCTTCGCCTGCTTTTGCACGAAGATCTTCCATATCTGAATGCTTAAAAGGAATAATTTTTGCTTTTGATAGCCGGCATCCGTCAATAATTGAAGCGTGATTCAGCTCATCTGATAAAATCGCATCATGTTTATCCATAACCGCGGAGATGGCTGCCATATTACAGTTAAAGCCAGACTGATAAGCTATAGCTGCTTCTGTATGCTTAAACTCGGCTAGCTTTTCCTCTAGCTTAATATGAATATCTAGAGTTCCATTAATCGTTCGGACAGCTCCAGCCCCCACTCCGTATTTTTCAGTGGCTTCGTTGCACGCGTTAATAAGCCTCTCGTCTGTAGCAAGACCCAAATAATTGTTGGATGATAAATTAATTAATTGCTTTCCCTCAATTTGAATCACAGGTCCGTTTGGCCCCTCTACCGGATTAATGACATTGTATAATCCTTTATCTTTTAAATCTTCTAAATTATTATTCAAGAATTCTTTTAAACGTCTGCTTGTCATCTTCCATACCCCCTCATTGTTGTTCAACACGTCTTATAAACTTCTCTTTTCCCCATTAAAAGATTAATCTAAGCACTTACAGTATATGAGTTAAAAATCAAGTGTATTCCTGAGAAAGACAAATGTTTCTTTTGAAAGCGCTTAAAATTCAATGCTTATAGAATTCATAATAATAAACAACTAGGTAAATGTCCATACTAAAAAAACAAAAAATAAAAAATTTTCTGCATTGATAAGAACCCTTCTTATTATGAATGAGTTTACGGGAACGTTATCAGACAATATCTTTTTTATTTTCTTTCTTTGATAATTCTTTTAAGGAAGAGACTGATATATAACGAAATCAATCCAATCAACAGCTAGATATGTGAAAGCTACATTCACCATCCCTATAAAAAATCCGAACGAGTTTGATTCCTAATCAAACTCGTTCGGATTATCCTTCAACTAAACTGGTTTTGTAACAGCCTCTTTCGTTACTTTTGCATAGATATGGTCTTTATTTTTTTATGTTCGTTTTTTACTAATAAGCATGAAACAGCAAAGCTTAGTAATGCAGCTAAAAACGTTCCACTGTAAATAATGTGAACACCTGATGCAAGAATTTCATGCAGCTTTGACAGTTCTTCTGCTGGTACTCCGCCTGTCTCAAACGAAGCATTTAAATTTTCTTGCCCTAATTTCTTTGCTTGTGAAAGTGTTACTAAGTTAAAGATTGTACCAAACACCGCAGAACCTAGCGTTTGACTAAATGTATTTGTAAACGTATTAAGAGCCACCGCTACTCCTCTTTTGCTAGCCGGGACCGCTGATTGAATAACTAGCATAAAAATAGGCGTAATAATACCCATTCCTAATCCAAGGACCCCAACGGCTACATAAATTAAAAATACGGGTGAGTGGGTGGAAACTAAAAACAGCATAAAACAAGCCGTACTTACAATTGCCGTGCCCAGCGTAAGGATGGAGTGCGTTTTAAGACGCCCTACTAAATTCCCTGAAAGCAGTGAACCAATCGTCCAGCATACTGGCATAGGCATTAATACAAAACCAGCAGCGGTTGCACTTTTCCCCAGCACTCCTTGACTCCAAATTGGAAGGTAGACCGTAATACTAATAACTACTGATCCCACAAGAAGTGTTAATAAGTTTATAACAGATACACTTCGAATGGAAAACAGTTCAAGCGGGATAAGAGGTTCGGGAGATTTCTTTTCTATATAAATAAAGCCAATGAATGTTAGAACAGCTAGAACAAATAACCCCATAATGGTCGGATCTCCCCAGTTTTGATGCTGACTTCCGGTTAAAAGCGCATATAAAAACGCAATTGTTCCCACTGAAAACGTCACCGCTCCAATATAATCGATATAGCGTTTTTCTTTTACCACTTCTTCTTTATAGTTTACTAAAAGAACAGAAAAAGCCATTAGTCCAAATGGTATATTTAAAAAGAAAATATAGCGCCAAGACAGCGTATCCACTAAGAATCCCCCAAGAAGAGGCCCAAGAACTCCCGCAACTCCCCAAACTGCGCTAATCCACCCTTGCGCTTTGGCTCTTTCTTTTGCTTCTTCATACAAGTCGCCAATAATAATCATTGTAAGCGGCATAACGACCCCGGCGCCCAGCCCTTGGATAGCTCTATAGACAATTAATTGCTGCATCGAAAAGCTAAGTCCGCAAAGTATCGATCCGATTAAGAAAATAATGATTCCAACAAGCATGACTTTTTTGCGGCCGAATAGATCCGCTAACTTTCCGTATATAGGTGTAGATACAGCAGTTGTCAGCATATAAATGGCATATACCCAGCTAACTAGCTCAATGCCCGACAAATCACTTGTAATTCTTGGAACAGCCGTACTGACAATGGTTCCTTCCATTGCAGCTAAAACAGTGACAAGCAGCAGCGCTGTCATGATTCGTTTCCTCATCTTTCTCTCTCCTTGCAACTGCGGGCATACCATGGTTTTTCTTATAGAAGATAAAAGCGGTTTCAATATACGGATACCCTTTTAGCCTTTATATGTATGTGATGCCCCGCATATAGTTGCTGCCATATGCAGCCAAATAATTATTTTACTATAAATTTTTTGAAAGCGATAGATAATTTCAAAAATATGACTTTCCTCTCATTGATAGAAACATGCGTACATGATGTTTTATTTCCTTTTTAAATTGCAAAAAAGCACCCCGTAACACCTGGTACGGGATGCTTTTACGTATTTTGTATGATCAACTTAATCGGGGATCTTTTAATAAACGTTCCATTTCTTCCATATGATTTGTTTCATCTGCAATCATATCTTCAAGCTTTACAACAAGCTCTGTTAACCCTAACTCTTCTGCTTGTTTTTTACGCTCTTCATAGCGCTGGATAGTTTCTTTTTCAGCCTTGCTCGCTTCTTTAAGCATTTCCGTCACGTTTGAAACGTGCTTCACCTCAGCCGGCTTTGTTGTTGGCTCACCGCCAAGGTTTTTGATTTTTTCTGATAAATAAAGGGCGTGTCCTTGCTCGTCAGGAATTTCTCCTTCAAAGAAAGGTTTTAAAATTTGATATTCTAGGCCGGTTACTGTAGACGCATAGTAAGTGTACTGAATAACCGCCGAATATTCACCCGCTAAATCGGTATTAAGTCCCTCTATTAGTTGTCTCATTTTCTCTTCCATTTGAATAAACACCCTTTCATTTACTGTTAGTAGACATGTACCCTTTCTGCCTAGTCCTAAACCACAATAAGGCGATATTCTACTCCTTCTTTTTAAAAGTAGGGAAATTACTGAATGGAACGAAAATGTTTGATTTCTATATTTTTAAACAGAGACCTTCCTCCTTGAGAGAAAAGCGTAATTCCTCGGTCGTTGTGACGCGGAAACACCTCGCTAGAATGCACGGTTTTCCCATCATCAACAAAGACTTCAACGCTTGTTTTATCTACCAATATCTTCAAATGAACATTTTTCTTGCCTGCATCAAAGTAATCACGGCTTTCCACATACTTTTTGCTTTGATCAGGCTGATTGCTATAGCTTCTGTTCACATATGAGACGTTATCTTTTGCAAAAATACCCACATCAATGTGCCGCTTTTGATCTGCGGACTCTCGAAGTCGTAAGCCTACATTTTCTGCATCTGACCATGAAATATCTGTATCAAGCTGATAAGCTTCACCTTTTATCTTTAACTTTTTCTCTCCGTTTACTTCTACTTGTTCAAGAGAGTTTGTTGAATCAGTTAGCTGATTTAATTCTTCGACAGGCTTTGATAACAGGCTGTACTGATCGTCGTCTTGTTTTGAAAGCGTAATTTCACGGGTTACTGAATCGAAGCCGTTAAACCCTTCTTTCATCGTTGGCGTCTTATCTGGATAATCCCAGTTGTTCATCCATGCAAAAGCGTAGCGTTTTTCTAAGGAACCTTCATTTTTACCGTCTTCAAACGTGACTGCTCCGTACCAGTCGAAGCCATGATCGAGCCATTGCGGCTCGCCCATATCGGGAGTGAATGTTGTTCCATCGTAATTTCCTGTCCAGTAAGCATAGGTGTTTGGCTTTCCGCTTTTTTTTCCATTTGCACTTGTCCCGAGAACCCACTTAACTGTCCCGTCATCTGCCTTCATTTGAAAAAGATCTGGACATTCGGTAATGCCAATATCTTTAGTTATAAATCCTCCCGTATACGTCCAATCCTTTAGATTAGAAGATTCATAAAATCCGATTTTTTCACCTTCTGACATGACGAGAACCCACTTGTCATATTCATTATCCCATATGACTTTGGGATCTCTAAAATCTTTGGTGCCTGGATTAGGCATGATAGGATTTTTGCTATATGATTTAAAGGTTTTTCCTCTATCGGTACTATACCATAGATACTGTTCTTGCCTTTGTCCATCGGCAGAAGGCTGGGTCATAATCGCTACAATTGCTCCTTTACCAAATCCTGCTGTGTTCTCTTTATCCTCTACAACGGATCCGGACCATATATCGCCATTTTTATTTGTATACTTTGGAATAGCTACTCCTTCATCTTTCCAATGAACCAAATCTTTAGACGTTGCATGTCGCCATTCCGTCCCGTTCCCTTTAGGATAATCATGATTGTATAAGTAATAGTAATGATATTTCCCGTCAAAATAAATGGGCTTTTGAGGATCATTTTTCCATTTATCAGGCGTGCTAAAGTGATACACTGGGCGATAAGTGAATTCACTTTTATTCTCTTTTTCTTTTTCTTGGTCTTTTGTATCCTCTTTTTTGGATACGGCTGCTATAATGAGTCCAGCCATTACAACTAAAAGAACGGCAAGCGTTATCCATTTATAAGCACCTTTTTTCTTCAAACAAACCCCACCTTTCTCTTTTTTGTCTACATCGAATAAAACAAAAGAAAATGGTGATTACAATCACCATTTTCTTTTATTGCTATTGCAAAGCGCTCAGTCTTCATCTACTGTTAACTGACCTTGCTCAAGAACACTATCTTTTACAACAGATGTTTTTGAACCGTCAATATTTACTAAGAAGCTTGGTGCAAATGTAGAGTGGTTGTCTTCATAAAAGCCTCTATTTGTCATGTAGCTTGTAATAACGACATTATCGCCTTTTGTTTGAGGTACAGCAAAGTGAGAATACGTAAATGTTTTATCATTAGGATCTAAATCCATATGAAGAACTAATCCTGTATCATTTAAAGGCTTATATTTTCCTGTTAACGTATTTGAAACATAGCCTAGCATATACACATCATCTTGTCCGATTCCATCAATCGTCATTTTAGATCCGCGGGAATCGGTGAACAAGTACCATTTTCCATCTTTTTTGAAAATGTTTGCACGTTCAATTTCGTCTGTAACTGTGTTTGATGTAATAAGCGGCTTCATTACTTTTTTAAGCGTATAGTCATCATTTAACTCAATAATACCCAAAGCCCCGTTTGCTAAAGAAGCTTTTTCTTTATTAGATCCTTCAAGAAGCTTTTTCTTTTCAGATTGGAAGAAAGGATTATTTCCTCCGTAGTATGCTCTGTTATATAGAGAATCTTCACCTTGGTAGCCATCTTCTGTTCCAGTGTTAGCTTCGAAAACAAGGTACTTATGTCCGTTGTCTTCTATGTAATGAGGATCTCTTAGCGTATGGTTATCCCCTGTGTCATAACCGCCTTCATCAATAAACTGCTGAACCGTTTGATAAATCTTTCCGTCACCGTCAAAGATTGACTTGTAATCTTCTACTCCATCAACTTTTAACGTATTATCGTTTGGCTGAGACATGTTCACTTGAGCTGTCGTTAACGTTTGTTTTCCGTATTGTTTACCTGAATAATCCGTGTAGAATAAACGAACTTTACCATCTTTTGTTAACGTGGCAGAACCAGACCATTCTTGTGTTTGATTTTTAAGATGCGGGTCATTCGGAACGAATTTATCGCTGTCTTTAAACACTCTTCCAGCATTTTTCCAGCTGTCAATTGATTTGTCTCCAGCTTTTTTATAGAAAAGATAAACAGACGTGTCATTTGAATCTTTTGGATCACCTGCTAGGGCAAACACAATTTGATATCCCTTATAAGTCGCCACTGTTCCATCAGCATTTTGTAATGGCCAGCTGTCCCATACATCTAAGTCAATTGTATTTCCTGATGCATCTTTTCCTTTAGCAGAAGCAATGTTTTTAATAGTTGATTCATCAAAAGCAGGAACTTTAAACTGATCACTGTTTTGCTGCTGTGGAATTTTCACCATATTATCGCGAGTAATATGCGAAATGCCGTAGCTATTATTAAAGTCTTTGCTGTCATTTCCTTTAGCAAATGTTTGATATCCCCCGCCTACTAGTAGGGCTGCAGCCAATGTAGCAGCAGTTGTATGCTTAGCAACTCGTTTCATTTTCATATGTTTTCTCCTTTTGTGTTAGTAAAGAATATAAATTTATTAATTCAATTAGCTATCAAAAATCCGAAAACAGAACCGGTTCCGTTCAACCAAAAGATTACTTGGATAAATGACGAAAGTCAAACATGCCAAATGTAGCTATTTCTCATTTTCATCTTTTTCATTGAGCTGTAACTAGGACCAAAGTTTACGTGTAAGGGCCTTTTTTATGTAACCGTTTTTCCAACAAAAGTGTACGGCTTTTTTTACATTTCAAACCACGATTTCCAGCCGTTGCGTTTTATACTTTCTACATGATTAAACACTTTATCTTCCCGGCATTGAAAGCGCTATTCCGTTTTTTATACTTTCCGACCATTCTGTTTTCATCAATCTCTTGAAAAATCAGTACTTTTTTTTATTAGCCGGACATGAAAACGTTCTATTCTTTTTCCTTTTTGAAGATTAGGATGATAATAATAAAGGTCTAAAGTATGTTTTCAGAAAAAAATATTCCTTCTTTTTACCTACTCATTTTTATCTTTTTTAATGCATTATACGCTCTCCCTTTTTACAGAAGGGAGAGCGTATTAATGCATTTTTTAACTATTAAGAGTCTAAGCCAGTTGCTTTTCCTTCACGGCTGGAATCAGCTGCTCCAAATAAACGGCCGTTTTCTTTATCGATTTGAATACCTTGAACATTTCCGATTGGGAATGGCTCATCTCCAAAATTAAATCCCATGGCTTCTAGCTCTCCTTTGGCATTCATATGCACTCCGGCTTCCCAACCTATAAGTGATCCTGTACTATTAAAAATTCTTGGTTCTTCAATCGCTTCTTTTATATCCATTCCATAGTCTAAGACATTCATAAGCGTTTGAAACACAGACCCTACAATCGTTGGTCCGCCTGGAGATCCTAAAGTGAGTACAGGTTCGCTGTCTTTAAAAACGATGGTTGGACTTTTACAGCTAACCGGACGCTTTCCTGCATCCGCTTGATTTAATCCTCCAGGAATAGCATCAAAATCAGTAAGCTCGTTGTTGAGTAAAAACCCATGGTCTTTAACCATAATTCCTGTACCAAAAGGATGTTCCACAGTTGATGTACAAGCGACAATATTGCCCCAGCGGTCAACTACCGTGAAGTGAGTTGTTTCACTAAGCTCACGTTCAGGTTCATAAGGCTGACGCACAACGTTCACTTTTTGGCCTTTCTCATAATCCCACGGGTTGCCAAAATCAACTTTCTCATTTTTATGCTTCCAATTAATTAATTTTTGACGTTCCTTTATATATTCGTCATTTAAAAGCCCTTTTAATGGAATGTCACTGTAGGCTGGATCTCCAGAGAATGCAATTTTATCTGAAAATGCAATACGCATAGCTTCTGCAAACAAATAATACTTTTCCCAAGATTTCACGTCGTACTGAGACACATCAAAGTCCTCTAATAGCTTTAAGATTTGCAGTACGGTGGTTCCTCCTGCACTAGGCATGTTGGAAGAAGCAATTCGGTATCCTTTATAATCTCCCCACACGGGCTCATCGATCTTAATCTGGTATTCTTTCAAATCCGACAGTTCCATAAAACCGCCGTGCTCTTTGATCGTTGAAATAATGGCTTCTGCAATTTCACCTTCATAAAAAGCCTCAATACCTTTTTCTTGAAGAATGCGAAAGGTTTTAGCAAGATCTTTTTTATTAATCATATCTCCTTCTTGCATAGGCTTGCCGTTTGGGGAATATAGCTGCTTAGCATGTTCTCCTAGTCGGTAGGCATATGTTTTTAAAATATCTCCAAGAACCCAGTTTGTTTCCACACCTGCTTCTGCTGCTTTGGCAGCCGGTTCAATCAATTCAGCAAGGGGTTTTGTTCCATACTCTTTACGAGCTGCTTCCATCGCCTTTAAAATCCCTGGAATTCCAATTGCCGTTGCATGAGTAGAACGCTTTCTAAACGGAATAACTTCTTTATTTTCATCAAGAAACATTTCAGGATAAGCTGCTTTAGGAGCCTGAGAATGCCCGTCAAAAATTTTAGTTGTTTTGCTTTCATTGTGGTATACCATAAAAAAGCCGCTGCCTCCAATACCGGTCATCATCGGCTCTCCAACGTTGAGCCCAAACTGAACGGCAATTGCTGCATCAATTGCATTGCCACCAGCTCTTAGCACCTGTTCTCCGGCGTCTGTTGCAATTGGATGAGCACTGGCTACCATTCCTGTTTTTCCAACCGCTGTTTCTCTTCTGTATGAACTCTTTCCTGAACGAGATAAACTTTTGCCATTAATCATCTTTTACGACCTCCTAGTTACTTACTTTATCTGGGATATTGGTAAAATACCCTATTGCTTTTGGGATAAAACTGTTTAAATTTGTATTGATTACTTTAGCCATCCTATTTATAGACCAATATCCCTAGAGTATTTTAAGCCTTTGAAAGCCGTAAAATAGAAAAAGCGCCAACCCTTTTTGTTTTTAAAAAAGGTTAGCACTTTTTGCGTTCTCTAACGTTTATACACTTTTACACTTGTACCGAAGCTACTTCATTATTTACGTTCAGCAGGTCATAAAGCTCTAGAAGCCTTCCTATTTCATAGGTTGAATTCCAATTTGTATCATTCTTTTTTCTCTGAGGATTAAACCAGCACGTGTCAATACCCGCTAGCTGCCCGCCTTGAATGTCTGCACTTAAAGAATCTCCAATAATTAATGTTTCATGTACGGATAACTCTGTTATACGTGAAAAAACATAATCAAAATATTCCTTCATAGGTTTTTGAAAGTCCGTATCTTCTGAAACAAATACTTCTTTAAAATAAGGATATAGACCTGAGTCCTGAAGGCGCTTATATTGCGTAGCCGATACGCCATTTGTAACAACATATAACTCATAGTGACAGCTCAGGTTTTTAATTACCTCAATTGCTCCGTCAATTAGCTGATGGCCATTATTCAAATACATTCGGTACTCCGCTTCAAGTAGCTTTCCGTCCTTCTCTATTCCATATTCTTTACATAGAGTAGAAAAGCGAGTATTTACAACTTGCTCACGGCTTATTTTATTTTCTTCAAAAGCTGTCCATAACCCCTGGTTTATCAAACTATAACGTTTTTTGCTTTCCTCAGTCAGTGGAATATCGTGGTTAGCAAAAAGAAGCTGTAAAGCCTGCTCTTCGGCTGCGTTAAAATCTAAAAGCGTATTATCAATGTCAAATAGCAGCGTTCGGTATGTTTTCATTCTTCTCTCTCCCCTTCAACTAATCTATTACTTTTTCTACTCGTATATATTATCGTTTGCTAGACAGCTCAGTTTTTCCTTATCTTTGAGAATAATGGAGCCTTTCTTTTTTTCAATAACTCCTTGCGCTACAAATTTCTGAAGAACACGATTTAAATGCCGGTAAGTCGTTCCGATTAAATTAGCTATATCTTTTAAGCTTTCTGTTTTTTGATTCATAACCAAATGCGATTCTTCACAAAAAATAGAGAGTAAGTAACTAGCCAGCCGCACTTCAACTGGGTACATTAAATTAAAGCTTAGCGAGTTCGATTTTGCGCAAAACTTTTTTGTGAGCATTTCCAGTAAAAACGTCAGCAGCTGTGGATCATTGCTCGCATGCTGTTTTAATCGTTTGTATGGTATACCGATAACAACTAAAGGTGAAACGGCTTCAACCGTATTCATAATATCAACATCTTGTACATACTCAATATCGCCTATTACTTCAAGGGGCTGTTTAAAGGAAAGAACAAGCGTCTTGCCTTCGGGCGATATGGTATAAACTTTAACCTTGCCTTTCATCAATATGTACAAACAATGAGACGCATCTCCTTGAGAACAAAGACGTTCCCCTGCCTCCACATCATACAGTGACAAATGCGGTAGTAACTCTTTTTTGAAAACCGACTCTAATTTATAAGTATTTATATACTCCATCAGCTGTTTCTCACTCGTAATTTCCCTCATGTTTTCCTCTCCATCATAACGGTTTCTTTTATTAAACAATAACATTTCCTAAAATAAAAAGGACATATGTCTCAAATAAATTTTTAATTTTTACGTTATGTTCATAGCTCACTTTCAAGATAAATATATACACAAAAAAGACTCTAGCTTGTTCGCTTAGAGTCTTTTTTTGCTAAACGCTCTTTTTATTTCTACCGTATCCAACGTAAATAAAGACGCCAATCAGCATCCAGCCGATTGAATACATCCACGTTTTCATTGATAAGTTGAACATAAGAAAGATACAGCAAAGAATAGCAATAATCGGAATAAATGGTACAAAAGGTACTTTGAAACCGCGCTTTAGGTTAGGCTGAGTTTTTCGCAGAGCCAAAATCGAAAATGAAACGGCAGCAAACGTGACAATCGCTAGCATATTCGCTAAATCTGCCAGCTGTTTTAAATCAACAAAACCAGCTACAACAGCGCCTAACGCGCCCACAAGCCATGTGGATATGACAGGTTCGCTGTTTTTTCGGTTTACTTTCGCAAAAAGAGACGGCAATAATCCATCATGGCTCATTGACATCAGTATGCGAGGCACGACAAACAAATAAGCAAATACGACGGCCATAATACCAATAACCGCTCCTATAGATACAATGAGCGCTGCCCATTCTTGTCCTACACTATTGAGCGCATATGACAACGCATCGCCTACGTTTAGCTCTTTATAAGAAACCATTCCTGTTAATACTAATGCAATTACTACGTAAATGACTGCACAAACACTTAGTGCAATCAAAATGCCTAGCGGCAAGTTTCTTTGCGGATTTTTCACTTCTTCTGCCGAAGTAGAAATGGCATCAAATCCGTTATAAGCAAAAAAGACGGAAGCTGCGCCTGCAAAGATTCCTTTCACACCAAAAGGGGTAAATGGGTGCCAGTTATTTGTATGAATAAAAAAGACGCCGACGGCTACAAATAAAAGAACAATACCTATCTTGATTAAAACCATTAAGTTATTTATTTTTTTACTTTCTTTTACCCCTCTTGTTAATAAAAACGACATGCACAGCACAATAAATACTGCCGGAAGATTAATAATACCTCCATCGCTTGGTATGGCCGTGAACGATTCAGGAAGTCTAATACCAAATTCAGTAAGCACATTATTCACATAAGATGACCATCCGCCCGCTACAGATGCTAAAGATACCGTATAACAGCCCACGATGGACCACCCTATTAAATGCGCTACAAATTTTCCTAGTGAAACATATATGTATGTATATGCGCCTCCCGAACTTGGAATAGCTGAACCAAATTCTGCATAACACAGCGCTACAAGAATACAGGCTACTGCAGAAATAACAAAGGAAATGGAGACCGAGGGCCCTGCATCCCTGGCGGCAACTAACCCTGCTATAACCAGAACTCCTGTCCCAATAGTTGCTCCTACTCCCATCAAAATCACATCAAATAACCCTAGTGTCTTAGTTGATTCTTTTGCTGCATTTTCCTCTAACAGCTTGTTAACATCTTTTTTTGCAAACAGATTACTCATGATGACTAACCTCTCTTTATCGCATTACGAATGACTACTTTTTAGTGGTAGATCTTTCTATATATGTAACAGTGAATTATTTTACTACATTTAATTTTCTGTGTAAAATAATTTAGTTTTTTAACTTTTTAATGATTAAAATAAATTTACTAGTGATGTTTTTTTATAACACCATCATGATGTACCCGAACAGACTAAAAACATGTGTTAACAACTTTCTCAAAATTGGCTTCATTCATGATTGCTTCTGTACTATACTAAAGAAAAACTTCATAGGAGCAACGTAAAAGATGAACTTATTTTATTTTCTAAAGGGGTTAGTGATCGGTTTTTCCGTTGCTGCTCCCGTCGGTCCCATTGGTATTTTATGTATTAATCGCACGTTATCTAAAGGGCGATTACACGGATTTGTATCCGGGCTGGGAGCAGCTACAGCAGATGCTCTTTATGGATGCATCGCTGCGTTTGGCCTAACGTTCATTACAACCTTTTTACTAACCCAAAAGATTTGGCTTCAGCTGATTGGGGGATTATTTTTATGTTATTTAGGTGTACAAACCTTTCGTTCTCAACCTGCAGAGCACGCTGCCGCTGCTAAAGGAGGGGGTTTGCTTCGTTCTTATACATCCGTTCTTTTTTTAACGGTTACAAATCCAATGACGATCTTATTTTTTATGGGCGTATTTTCTGGTGTAGGCATTAGTAAATCAGCATTTGATGTTGCTTCTGCTTTGACAATGGTTGCAGGCGTATTTTTAGGATCGGCCTGCTGGTGGCTTTCGCTCAGTTTTGCTATTAGTCTTGCATGGTCGAAGTTTACGAATAACAGCTTGATCTGGGTAAATCGTATTTCGGGAGCGGTTGTACTGACTTTCGGGATATTTACGTTATACAAGCTGCTATAAAAAGCAATTCGTTTCCTTTTATGGTGTATAATTACTTTTTAATAGAAAAGAATAATCTTAAAAAATACCCTAAACGCTGTCTTTTCTGTATAATAGATAAATAGAAAAACAGAAAAAGTATAAAAATGCTTGAAAACTACATACTCAATGATTAGTCTTCAAACATAATAAGGGGAAATAAAGCATGACCATTCTTCTAGTAGATGACAATCAAGTCAATCTATTTGTGATTGAAAAAATTTTAAAAGGCGCTGGCTACGATAACTGTGTGTCTCTTACGTCTGCCCATGCCCTTTTCGACTATCTTAACCTGGACGATGAGAACTCAAAAACGAATTCGGTCGATTTGATCTTACTTGATATTATGATGCCCGAAATTGATGGAATCGAAGCCTGCAGGCGAATTCAACAGGTAGAACGCTTAAAACATATTCCAATTATCTTTGTCACAGCTCTAGAAGACAGCAGCAAATTAGTAGAAGCTCTAGACGCTGGCGGAACAGATTACGTCACAAAGCCGATCAATAAAGTGGAACTGCTGGCTCGTATGCGGGTAGCTTTACGCCTTAAAGCAGAAATTGACTGGCACACGGAACATGAAAAGAAAATTCAAACTGAGTTAGATTTAGCTACGCACGTACAGCAAAACTTACTCAGTCCCCCTTTACGAGAGAAAGATATTCAAATGGAAGTTTCATATTATCCTTCTTTTAAATTAGCGGGTGATATGTACTATTGGCACAAAATTGACGAGCATCGGTACGGAATTATTCTTTTTGATATGATGGGGCACGGCATCTCTGCCTCGCTTGTTTGTATGTTTATTTCGTCTGTGCTCAGAGAAGCTATCAAGTCTCTCATAGACCCTGAGCAGGTTATTACAGAGTTGAATCGCTACATGGAATTATTGCACAGCGAAAAAGATGAAATCCCTTACTATTTCACTGCTATTTATTTAGTGATTGATACGGAAGCTAAGACAGTAGAATATGTGAATGCCGGGCATCCAGAAGGTTATATGTTAGTGGATGAGCATACGCTCGTTCCTCTTCAACGAGGAAGCTGCCCTGTAGGGTTTTTTGAAGAAATGGACGTTCAGAAATCTGTTGTCAGCTTTGAGAACGATGTGCAAATTTTGCTATTTACAGACGGAGCTCTTGAATCAATGGGCCCTTGCGAAAATGAATCTGCTCTTCGTCTTCAAAAGCTTACTGAACAAAAATGGACAAATCCGCAGACATTTATGAATGAAATTTTTTCAGAAGAACAAAAGTTAAATCAGCCTGATGACATGTGCGTGCTTATGATTCAAGCACAAGCAGAATAAAAAAAGACCTCACAAATGAGGTCTTTTTTTATTGTTTTTGATAGATGCGCTCGTTCCCTGCAAACTCGTTATAAGAAGCTGCTCCTTCAGCAAAGCGAAGCGTTTCTTTATCACCAAGCCCAAGAAATCCTTTTGCACACAGGCTTTCTGAAAATAAATTATACACTTGATTTTGCAGCTGAGCTGTAAAATAAATAAGGACGTTTCGGCAAATGATGACGTGAAATTCATTAAATGACTGATCCGTGACTAAATTATGCTGAGCAAAGATAATATTTTTTAACAGCGACGGATGAAAATATGCATAGTGATGGTCCGTCTGATAATATTCCGAGAAGGCGTTCTTTCCACCGGCTTGAATATAATTTTTTGTATATGACTTCATTTTACGCAAAGAAAAGGCACCTTGTTTTGCTTTTTCTAATACATCTTCGTTCATATCAGTTGCGTAAATGACCGTTTTATCCATTAACCCTTCTTCTTCTAAAAGAATCGCCATAGAAAATACCTCTTCGCCCGTTGCACAGCCAGCATGCCAAATGCGAATTTCCGGATAATCCTTTAATACCGGAATCACTTTTGTGCGAAATGCTTTAAAAAAGCTTGGATCGCGAAACATCTCTGTTACATTTATCGAAAAATCATTTAAAAGCTGATTCATAAATTCTTCTTCATGAATCGCTTTTTCTAATAATCTAGACACGGTTGGAATACGTTCAATTTTCATTCGATTATAGACCCGGCGACAGATAGAAGATTTAGCGTACTGTCTGAAATCGAATCCTGTTAATCGATAAATAGCCGTCAGCAGTAAATCAATCTCTAAATCTGTTTTTTTATTCATAACTAAGTCTTCACTTAAATCTAGGTGCTTCATATCCATTTATGTTTCATACCCCGCTTAATTTACTAGCCATACACGCATAACGGAGAACAGCTGATTTAAATCTAAAGGTTTGCTGATATAATCTGATGCTCCAGCTTCCAAGCATTTTTCACGATCATTTTTCATCGCTTTAGCAGTTAGTGCAATAATAGGCAAATCAACAAGCTTTAGCTCTCCTCTAATTTTCTGCATCGCTTCATATCCGTCCATTTGCGGCATCATAATATCCATTAAAATGAGATCAAATGGTTCACTATTTTTCATCATTTCAAGACACTCTATTCCGTTATGAGCTGTCATAATGGTCATACCTTGTTTAGCTAGCGCAGTTTTTAAGGCAAAAATGTTGCGCTGGTCATCATCCACGATGAGCACTCGCTTATCCTGAAACACATTTTCATCATCTTGCAATGAAGGTTCAACTGGTTGTACAGGATGGTCAATTTCAGTTATTTCTGCTTCAGGTTCAGCTTCTTCTACAGATACTGCTACTTCTTCATATGCAAAATTCACTTTTTCATAGTCAACAAGGCCGTTAGAGAGACTAGGAAGATAGAATGTAAACGTACTTCCTTTTCCTACTTCACTGCTTAGGGAAATCCAGCCGCCCAATAATTTTGCAAACTCACTGCAAATAGATAAACCAAGCCCCGTTCCTCCGTACTTGCGAACCGTAGCTCCATCCGCCTGCTGAAACGCTTCAAAAATAAGCTGATGCTTTTCTTTTGGTATACCAATCCCTGTATCAGCTACAGCTATTTCTAGCCAGCAATCCGTATCCACTGTACGCATAGCTGTTGTAAGACGATGGTCAGCTACTCGTTGAATGGATACTGTGACAGATCCCGATTCCGTAAATTTAAATGCATTTGATAAAAGATTTTTCACAATTTGCTGGAATCTCTTTTCATCTGTGTGAATGATGTCCGGTACATCTTGTGCTTTATTAATTTTTAATTGTACTTTTTTCTGTTCAGCAACGTGGCTGAAATTACGTTCAATTTGATCTGGAAGCTCACTCATATTCATCTCAGCAAGCAAGACATCTAGTTTTCCAGACTCTACTTTTGATAAATCCAAGATGTCGTTGATTAATGCCAACAAGTCTTTTCCTGAAGAATGGATAATACGAGCATATTCTTCTTCATCTTCAGATAGCGTTTTAGCCGCGTTTTCTTCAAGCATTTCAGACAGAATAAGAATGCTGTTAAGCGGTGTTCGAAGCTCGTGCGACATATTAGCAAGGAATTCAGATTTGTATTGAGAATTTAATTCCAGCTGATGCGCTTTTTCTTCTAAATCTTCTTTTGCAGCCTCTAATTCAAACGATTTTTCTTCTGCATCTTTTGTTCTTTCTTCTAGCTGTTCATTAATCATACGCAGCTCTTCAGACTGCATTTGCAGTTCTTCTGATTGTGTTTGAAGTTCTTCAGACTGAGCCTGGAGCTCTTCTGTCATCGCCTGAGATTCTTTTAATAGACGAGCAATTTCCATACGTCTGATTACTCCATTAATAGTGAGACCAAACGTTTCAATCACTTGACTAATAAGTTCTTGCTCTAAAACTGTAAATTCGTGCAGCGATGCCAGCTCGATAACAGCAATTACTTCATCTTCAAACAAGACGGGTACAATAAAAATACTCTTAGGTTTTACGTATCCTAATCCTGAAGTAATGAGCTGGTACGTGTCAGGTACATCGTTTATGACAAGGGTTCTTTTTTCTAAAGCAGCTTGTCCAATAAGCCCTTCGCCTATCAAAAAGCTTTCTCTTCCCGCGTCGCCTTTTCTATCTGCAAAAGCAGCTTGTTTGACGAATAGGTTTCCTTTATCATTTTCCTCTCGAACATAAAATGCTCCGAAAGAAGCTCCTGTCATTTCTGAGACCGTAAAGAGAAATTTTTCCGCAAGCTTGTCTACGGATGCTATGCCTTGGTACATCGTTACAGCATGAGCAATGTTCGTTTGAAGCCAGTTTCGCTCTTCAATATTTTCTAACAGCGCGTTCGTGGCTAGCCCTAAATCTTTAATTTCATCGTTAGATCGAACTTTAATTCTTCCTTTTAACTCGCCTTTTGAAGCCGTAATTCGTTTGATCGTTTGCGTAACTTCTTTAATCGTATTCACAATGGAATTGGACAAAACAATAGCGATAGCAAGTGAAATAAGCGTAACAAATAACAGCAAACCGTAAAGTCCGATTTTAATTTTTTGATTTTTCTCGTCCAACTCTGTTGCTCTTGTTTCAGTCGATTTTTTCTCTACATTTCTAAAAGAAGTAAACTGGCTGCGTATATCGTCCATATACTGGCGCCCAGGATCTTTCTCAAAAAATTGCTGAAGCTCTTTTGTATTATTTTCTTTTTTTAATGCAATGGTCGGTTCACCAGCAGCTTCAATCCAGTCTTGAATGCTTCCTTTAACCTTCTCCAGTTTCTCCTGCTGATTTGGATTATTATTTAGAAGCTGATACAGTGCATTATAATCTTTTTCCCAACTTGATGCTGCGCTGTTATAAGGTTCTAAGTAACTCGCTTCTCCTGTAATAATATAGCCTCTTTGTCCGGTTTCCATATCGAGCAGGTGTTTTTCAATTCGATTGGTCAGATCATGCACTTCAATATCATGATCAATGATAAAATTTCGTTCTTTTTGCAAAGATGAAATTTGACTGTTTAAAACAATAAATGCAATAAATAAACAGACAATAACAATTAAATATCCAATAATAATTTTGGATTTGATGCCAAACCTCATTTTCTTTTCCATAATGTTCCTACTTTCATTCTAGATATTCTTCTAGAAGCATTCGAAAAACATGTTTATTTTTGCCGCTGGACAATTTTACTTTCAGTACACACTCTCCACTCCATCTTCCTTTACTTGATAGGGCTTCTCTCTTTTTCCTATCAATTCAACATTCCTATTATACACTCTATTTTTGTACAGAAGAATATTTATTGTACAAGAGGGAAAGATTAATTTTCCAGTTTGCAAATATCTATTTTCAAGCTGTCTATAAAAATAGGCCCATGCTGTTAAAAGCATGAGCCTATCTTACAATATTTTTGTACACAATAAGGTAATGAAAAGTAATTTATGCTTTGGGGAATCACATAAATTATGACAACATAGGTATAAATAAATACTTACATGCGAAACGTAAAGCATTCATTATTTAAATTGTACTTGGATAATAGAAAACAATGCCACTTTTTTTAATTTAAATATATTTTTTAAACTTACATATCTACTTGCTGTACTTTTTATCTCGAGCTCTTTAACATTGCCAAAATCTCTGAGAGACTCGCGACGTTTTTATTTTGAAGCGTTTCAGCAAAATGTGATATTTTATAAAGCGTTTCCATGCTTTCAATCGGATATTTTCCAGCAGCAGTTTCAGCAGAAAGCATCACTGCATTCGTGCCATCAAGTACTGCCTGAAACACATCTGTCACCTCAGCCCTTGTAGGAATTGCGCTGCTCACCATTGATTGAAGCATTTGTGTCGCTGTGATCACATACTTGTTTTGCATCCGGCATTTATGAATTAATATTTTTTGGAGCAAAGGAATCCATTCATAAGGCAGCTCTACTCCTAAATCTCCTCGCGCAATCATAATTCCATCGCCTTCTTCACATATTTTCTTGAAATTTTCTATAGCTTCCATTGTTTCCACTTTCGCAATTAGCTTTGGTGTATTTAGATGTTTTAAATGGATAAAATCTTTAATGTTTTTTAAATGTTCAGGGGTTCTTACGAACGAACAAGCAAGAAAATCTACTTTTTCTTTCAATAAGAATACGATGTCTTTTTTATCTTTTTCAGTAATGGCTGGCAAGCGGACGCGAGCACCTGGCAAATTTACTCCTTTATGAGACGAAATAGATCCGCCTTTTTTTACCTTTGTGACAAGTGTATCTTCTTTTACTCTTTCAACAACCAGTTCTACTTGACCGTCATTCATTAAGATTTTGCTTCCTGTTTGCACATCCTTTACGATACCCTTATAGTCAACGCTGGCTCCTTTTTCATTTCCTGACATCTGCTCTGTATATAAAATAAACGATTCGTCTTCTTTTAACACTACTTCTTTTGACTTTATCACTCCAAGTCTAATTTTAGGACCTTGTAAATCTCCTAAAATTTGAATAGAGGAATTTAAAGACCTTAACGTATCTATAATTGTTTTATGACTTTCATGCGACCCATGAGATAAATTCAGCCGAGCAATTGTCATTCCTTTTTCCAACAGCCTCTCTAGTACATCTTTTTTATTACTAGCAGGTCCAATTGTACAGATTTTATCGATTGCCACTGCCTTTCACCATCCTTTTAATGTAGGATGCCCATTTCCATCAAAGAGATAAGCTTTATACAAAAATAGGTATATCACCACAAAAAAATGCCTCTTAGTCAATAACTTGCCTAAGAGGCAGCCCTTTTATTTCCCTTCTATTATTTTACCCAGCTTTCCGTCACTTTTTTATTTTTAGAAATCCAGTTTTTCACACCTTTTGTTTCGTCTTTTGCACTGTTAATTTCTGATTCTAATGATGCCAATTGATCAGCACTAATCGAAAAATCTTTCAGCCACTTTGCTGCTTCCGGATAATCTTCCTTAAAAGCTTTTTTACTGATTGACTGTATTTTCTCAGGTCCAGTCGGATTCATCGTATTTTTCGGATCTTTTAAGTATCTGAGATTATACTTTTCAAAAGCCCAGTGCGGGCGCCATAACGTAACAACAATAGGCTCTTTATTAGAAATTGCTTTATCCAATTCCGATAGCATCGCAGCTGTGCTGCTTTCTATTAAATGCCAGTCTGTTAAACCATAACTTGGCATGGCATGATCTTTCGTAAGACCGTTGATTCCAGATCCCGGTTCAATACTAATAATCTTTCCGTTAAACTCACCTTTCTTATTTTTTAAATCACCTATTGACTTCGCATCTACGTAGTCGGGAACAGCCAATCCGCTGTCTGCTTGATTGTACCAAGTACCGAGAACATCTACTTGTTTTCCGAACCTTTTCATATAAGAACTATGGGTAGTAGGCATCCATACATCCAAAAATAAATCAATATTTCCTTGAGCAACTCCTGAGAAAAGCGGTGCTACGTCACTTTGAACTGCTTTGACTTTATAGCCTTTTCCCTCTAATAATTCCTTCCATAGAAACGTAACGGCTACAGCTTCGTCCCATGGTATGTATCCAATTGTAATTTCTTTTTTAGTCGTCGTGCTGCTTGCCGTATTGCTGTTGCCGCATGCAGAGACAAGCAGCATAATGATAATTGTTAGCATAATAAAAAGAACTTTTTTTGATTGTTTCATATACTCCCACCTTTATTCATTTTATTTGCTTGATTGAACACCTCTGCTTTTTCGAGTAGAAAGATGCGTCAAACGATCTAAAATAACAGCAATAATGACAACGGCAATCCCACCGATAAACCCTAGACCTACATCCAGCATACTGATGCTTCGTAATACCTCTGCACCCAAGCCTCCTGCACCGACCATTGAAGAAATAACTACCATCGAAAGAGATAACATAATAACTTGGTTTACACCCGACATGATCATTGGCAAAGCCAGCGGCAGCTGTACTTTAATTAATTTTTGCCATTCCGTCGCTCCAAAAGCTTCCGCCGCTTCTAAAGTGGTTTGCGGAACTTGCTGAAGCCCAAGCAGCGTCAGACGGACGGCGGGCGGCATTGCGAAAATAAACGTAGCAATAAGAGCTGTAACATTCCCTAATCCAAATAAAAGCACGGACGGAATTAAATAAACAAAAGCAGGCATTGTTTGCATAATATCAAGAATCGGCTTTATCACTGCTCCAACTTTGTTAAAGCGGTGTGATAATGTGCCTAAAGGAACGCCGAATAGAAGTGAGATAATAGTAGAAGCTAAAACGAGAGATAAGGTCAGCATAGATGCTTCCCATAAATTCAAGCTAATAATAAGAAGTAAACCAAAACACGTAAATACAGCTATCTTCCAATCTGTTAACCATAGCGCTAATAGAACAAAAACAACGACCGTTACTAGCGGAGGAGAAGCGGTCAATACCCATTCGAGACTGCTTATTAAGCTGGTCATTATCTGGTTGATTCCAGTAAATATGCCTGAAAAACTATCAATCATGTAATCAACAAATGAGTTTGCCCATTTATCTAAAGGGATACGAGGAATCGTCTTGGAATTTACCATCATATTTATCGGACCTCCATTTGATATGACTTAAATTCTTGTTGCTCGGTCACTGCAGTACGTTCAGTGAGATTTGCAATAAGAGTGTTTGGGGAAATCATACCTTGTAGGCGATGATGATTATCAACAATGACTACAGGCGAATGACTGTCTGTAAATAAAGGGATAATTTCTTGTAAAGACATATCAGGATTAACACAATGCGGCTGTATCATTTCTTTTCCTTTTAAATCATGCTTATGAGCTTCTATCAGCTCCATCACTGTATAAATGCTCATTAAGCCCAATAAGCGGTCAGCGCTATCAAGAACAAAAATAGTAGATAAATGATTGGTTCTCATTCTTCTTAATACGACTTGCGGTGATTCATACTCATAGGCAGCCGTTTCTACCGGAACCACCGCGTCTTTAGCAAGGCGAATTTTGCCGTAATTAACGTCTTGTACAAGCAGCTTTACATAATCAGTTGCCGGTTGACTTAAAATATCTTCAGCGGTTCCAAGCTGTACAATTTCCCCGTCTTTCATCACGGCAGCCCGGTGGCCTAAAGTTAATGCTTCATCCAAATCATGCGTCACAAAAATAACCGTTTTTTGTACTTCTCCCTGAATATCAAGAAATAGCTTTTGCATATCTCTTCGAATAAGAGGATCTAAAGCTGAAAAAGGCTCATCCATCAGCAAAATCTCCTGTTCAGAAGCAAGAGCTCTCGCTAGTCCAACCCGCTGCTGCATACCTCCTGATAATTCATAAATTCTTTTATAAGCTTGTCCATTTAAGCCCACCATTTCAAGCGCCTTTTTCCCTCGCTTTTCTCTTTCGTTTGCTGATACGCCTTGTATCTCTAGACCGAACGTAATGTTGTCAATCACGGTGCGGTTTGGAAGGAGGCCCACATTTTGAAAGACCATCCCAATTTTATTTCTCCGGACTTCCTGAAGCTGTCTTTTTGGCATATGAGAAATATCTTTGTTTTCTAGATATACCGTCCCTTCTGTTGGTTCTACAAGCCCGTTCAAGCATCGAAGTAAAGTAGATTTCCCGCTTCCTGATAATCCAATTAACACAAAGGTTTCTCCCTTTTTCACTTCGAAATGAGCATTGTAAATAGCAACGGTTGTCTTAGTAGCTTGTTCGACTTCATATTTACTTTCTCCAGCTTCTCGTAGCTTAAGAGCCTGTTCTTTTTGGCGACCAAATACTTTTGAAACATCGGTAACGCGGATAATGGGTTCTGTTAGTTTAGAGCTTGTACTCAATTTATTTCCCCCTTATTTTAAAGTAGATTGTTAGAGGTGGTCTGACACCTCAAGGTAACGTGTCAGACCACTTCTACTTACTATTCGACCTTCATACCGATTGCTTCCAATACATAATTGTAAAAATGAGAAACGTGCTGTTCGATAGGTACTAAAATACCTCCTTCTTTATAAGATTTTGAGCTCATATTTTCTTGACACCACTCACACGCTTCAAAGTCTTGTAAATTAACGCGGTGAAATAATTCCACGGCATCTTTTGGGTCAAAATCAGGCTTAGCCATTTCTTCCGGGTCGAATAACCATTCACAAATCACTTTAGACTTTTCCGCACTAATTGGAATAATACGATGAATAATAACGTGATCCGGTGTTAAATTGATAAATACAAGCGGCAGAACGGTAATGCCAAAATACGTGCGGTCATCTTCAGGAAGCAATCCTTTTAGCATAGGACGGCTTCCTTTCCCGCTGATTGAAAAAGCTTCTAATTCATTCCCAAACTTAGCTCCGCCTCCCACGGAACTTTGAGTGCCGACTCCCGAACGAAATTCAGGCAGCGTTGCCGTAAGTTCAGGATGAATAGAGGAACAGTGATAGCACTCTTGAAAGTTTTCTACAATAAGCTTCCAGTTTGCCTCGACTTCATATTCTTCACGGTGAGCGGATTTCAAGTTTTGAATTTCATATCTAGCAAACGTATAAAGTTCTCCAAAACGATCAAAAATTTGTGTGTCTAGCTGATATTCAACAGACATAGGATTGTCTGATAAATTAACCCAAACCATGCCGTGCCACACTTCAATGTGAACGGATGTTAGCCCGTAATTTTCGTTATGCACGAGTTCTTCTCGACAGTGGCTTGTGTTAGGAACACCTACCAAATCACCATCTAAGCTATAGCTCCACGAATGATATGGACAGCGAATGACACCTGCTTTACCGGATGCTTGGCTGCACAGCTTAGCTCCTCGATGCCGACATACGTTCAAGAATCCACGCAGCACGTGATCTTTTCCTCTAGTAATTAAAATATTTTCGCCTTCAACTCTCGTCGTAATATATTGTCCTGGTTCTGCTATTTCGTATTCAAATGCAACTAAACTCCATGATTTAGAAAATATATGGTCTTTTTCTAACTTAAAAATGTCCGAAGATGTATACAGCTCTCCTTTCAACGTGGGCTCAAGTCTCCCCTTATCATTCACTAAACCATGTTCCATAACCATCTACTATTCCTCCTTCGCTTCTTTAGAAACATTTAAATAGAACCATTCGTAAGAACTGACAACGATTTATACTATTTTATTCGCCGCAAATCGCTGCGGAGTAAACAAATCAATTGGGTGGTTGGTTTTTCCCTCTATCACTAAATCTGCTAAAATCTCTCCTACTACGCTCGCAAACTTAAAACCATGTCCAGAAAATCCCGCTGCAATCGCTACTTGAGGATATTCAGGATGCAGTGAAATGACAAAATGTTCATCTGGTGTATTGGTATACATGCACGTTTTCCCTTGTAAAAATCGACCGTTAAGCTGCGGAATACCTTGAGCTAGATAGTGCCGCATCATGTTCACTTCGTCTTCATATATATTTCGATCAATCGTTTCCGGCGTACACGCTGTTCCTTTTCGAAAAAACGCCACTTTTGCTCCTTCAGCCTTTAATCCAAAAGAAGGGAAACCATACAACTGTACATAATCATCTGCTTCCCAAATATAAATCGGCTGTTTTCCCACTGAAAAAACATCTATTCCTTGTGTTGGTTCAAAAAACATTTGCACATGACGCTCTACTTGTAAGCTAACACCTAAATCCTGTAATAAATCGGGTGCCCAAGCGCCTGCAGAAATAATGATTTTTCCAGCTTCATATATTCCATTAGCTGTTACAACGCGCACGCCTTCACCAGAGGGATGAGCTTCCCACGACACCACTTCCTCAAAAAAATGAAGCTCAGCTCCGTACTTTTCTGCTTGAAGAAGGTGAGTATATACGCTCGCTTCCGGCCTAACGAATCCAGCTCTTTCTTCATATAGAGCAACCGTAGCAGGTGAAGGTGTAAACGCCGGAAACCGTTTGTAAATATCCTTTGCTTCTAGAATCTCATACGCAAGATTCCAATGTTTAGAGCTTTCGATGCTTCCAGAAACCGTCAAGCTATCAGGAGGTCCCATCATAAGTCCACCGGTAACCGTAAGAATTTCTTGACCGCTTTCTCTTTCAATTTCATTCCATAATTCGTAGGCGCGAAGCAATAATGGAACGTAAGCAGGGTCTTCAAAATACGACTGTCGAATGATTCTAGAACCGCCGTGACTCGATCCTAGGTCATGAGCGGGACCGTATTGTTCTAACCCCAATACCCGCTGACCTTTTTTGGCGAGCTGATAAGCAGCCGTACTCCCCATAGCTCCTAATCCGATAATAATCACATCATAATGTGTTGACATCTGCATTCCTCCTGTCTTTCGATTGATCAATTAAACTACCGCTGGGGAGTGTGTCATCATTGTTGCTTTATAACGCTGACCAAAGTATTCAACTTCTAAAACCATTTCTTCATGTACGGCTTGAGATAATAAAGTGTGTACAATTCCTTTTCCTAAGCTGTATGAATAGCCGGCACTTGTCACAAATCCGAGGGCTGTTTCTCCATAAAAGACCGGTTCATATCCCATTACTATTGCTGAAGGATCATCTAATATCAGCGTCGCTAATACTGTTTCAGAATCTTTTCGCTGACGATCAAGCAATGCCTCTTTTCCAATAAAAACTGGTTTTGTTAAATCAACCATTTCATGAAGGTTAACTTCATATGGATGATGCTCGCTCCAAAAGTCTTTCCCGCTTTTTAACGAAAAAGATTCAATTCGAAGGTTTTCAAGAGCTCGGTCTCCCGCGGCAATCAGCTGATAAGGCTGTCCTTGTTCAATTAATAAATCCCATAAATTCAGGCCTTGATCAGAAGTCGTAATCAACTCCCAGCTCTCCATTCCCCCGTAGGAATCACGCAGAGCAAGAACTGAACTATTTTCAATAAACAGGGTTTTCGCTTGCCCTTGAATCCAAGTGCTGCTAAGGTCTGAGCGTTGAACCACGGAATTCATTACTCCTGTAGATTTAGGACCAATTAATGCTATACTGCATGTCCCTGACGTTACATCTTGAAAAACAACTTGACCGTCTTGAGGCACGTGTTTTTGAATCCAGCTTGCTTCTACAGCTCCCGTGCAAACAATCAAGAAAGTGGATATATTTTTGCGAATAACCGTTATTTGATCTTTTATGCCGCCTAGCTCATGCAACATACACGTACGTATGCTTTGACCTACTGTAATGTCTATATTTCCTGTCGTTAGCTTCTGTAAAAACTGGAGGGATCCTTCTCCTTTAATTTCTAACCTTTTCTTTGCTGCCGTTGTATCGTAAAGCGCTGCGTACTGACGAGTATGCAAATGTTCAGCCTCAATAATCGGTGACCAATATTCAGCGGACCACCCATCCCTTATTGCCATTACCTTTTCATAAGTAGATATAAGGGAAGAGTTAGCTTCATACCACTGCGGCTGCTCCCAACCTGCTTTTTCGTTAAAATACGCTTTTAGTTCTTGCTGACGCATATAAAATGGACTTACGCGCATGTTTCGCGATACTTTTCGCTGCATAAATGGATGATGAATGCTATAAACTTCTTCGTACTCTTCAATGGACCTCTGTTTATAATAAGCAGGGCTACATGCATACGTATCAAAACGATTAATATCGCATAGCTCTAAATCCACAGTCGGTGCACCATTCATCATCCATTCAGCCATTTGCCTAGCGATACCTGCAGAGTGAGTTACCCATATGGCTTCTGCTACCCAAAATCCCTTTACCTCTTGTGATTCTCCAAGCACCGGCATCCCATCGGGTGTGAAGGAAAAGATACCGTTCATTCCTTTTTTTATCCCCGCTTGTTTTAATGCCGGAATTAACTCCACTGCATCTTCCCATGGCTTTTCAAAATCCTTCGACGTAAAAGGTTTGATAGAAGGCATTTCTTTTGTTTCTCCGTATTTTGTAATGTCACTGAGTTCGACTGGAAACGGCTCATGCTGATATGATCCAATCCCAAGCCCTTTCTCTACCTGACGAAAATAAATTGCATTATCCTGATCTCGAATAAGAGGAGTCGCGGCTTCTTCCGTTTCTCCGTTTAATTCAAGTAAATCATTTGTAAACACATATTGATGAGCCATTGGCTGAAGAGGAATCTTTACACCGACCATTTCTCCGATGCGAGGTCCCCAAAATCCGGCACAGCACACGATTACATCTGCTTCAAATTTTCCAGTGCTCGTGTACACTGCTTTTACTTGACCATTTTTCACTTCAATATTCGTCACTTCTGTATGACCGTAAAATTCTACTCCGCACTCTTTAGAAAAACGAGTCATTTTATCAACGGCATGCAAAGGTTTGGCAATACCGTCTGACGGAACATAGAGACCTCCGCAAATACGCTCAGGACAAATCAGCGAATTTTTTTCCGCGCATTCCTGCGGTGAAAGAAGAAAAGCTTCGATGCCCCATGATCTGGCAACACCAGCCTTTCTCTTTAGATCTTCTAATCGCTCGGATGTACGGGCAACTTCTAAACTACCGACCGGGTAAAAAGAGCGCTGTGCATCTGTACTCAATTCTTTAAAGGTCTCGACTGTTTGAGAAGCTAGTGTTGTCAGGATTTTTGAAAAGCTAAGCTGAAATACAAGCCCTGGAGCGTGAGAAGTAGATCCTCCCGTTTCAAACAAAGGGCCTTGCTCAATCACTGTTATGTTTCTTTGCCCCATTTTACTTAAATAATAGGCAATGCTGCACCCGACAATTCCAGCGCCTATTACTACTATCCTCTTATGTTCCATCACTACATATCTCCCTCCTTTTTTAATTCAAAGATGTTAAATATTGTCGATAGTCAATTATATTTTTAATTTTCCTAATTTTCAAAGTATTTTGTTAAAAAGTGTGACATAGATTTTTTTGGACTTTCGTCCGCTAATGTTCGGATAACGCTTTCTTAACTTTAAAATCCCAGAAAAACCGCCGTCTTTTTCTTTCGAATAACGAATTTTAAAGAAACTATCTATCTGTCAAAATGACTCTTATCAATAAATGGTTATACTAAAAATGACGGAAAGAAGATAGCTAAAATAACTTAGCTATCTTCTTTTTAAACCATTTACCGATTAATTGATTTTGAAGGCTTAAATACTTTTGTTTATTTTTAGACCAAAGTTGCTTGTTTGACTACTTTTTTCATTTCTTCTGCAACGTTTCTTTTGTCTTTTTCACTTGTAATCCCCCCGCCTACAATCACAAGATCAGGCTGTGACTGCACAACTTCAGGAAGTGTATTCAGTTTAATGCCCCCTGCCACCGCTGTTTTTGCATTTTTCACAACTCGTTTAATCGTTTGAAGCTGATCGAACGGGGTTTCTCCTTCAGCTTGAAGATCATATCCTGTGTGTACACAAATATAGTCAACACCGAGTGCATCGACTTCTTTTGCACGTTGTTCAAGGTTTTTTACATTAATCATATCAACAAGAATTTGTGTTCCTTGTTTTTTGGCCTCTTCTACAGCGCCTTTTATAGTCGAATCATCAGTAGCGCCAAGAATGGTAATAATACTAGCACCCGCTTCAGAAGCTTTCATTACTTCATAAGCACCTGCATCCATAATTTTCAAATCAGCTAATACCTTTAAAGATGGAAAGGCTTCCTTGATTTCTTTGACTGCTTTTAGCCCTTCGTTAATCACAACTGGAGTTCCAATTTCTACAATATCGATATACTCTTGAACCTCCTGCACTACTTCTTTTGCCTCTGAAATATTTACAAGATCCAATGCTAATTGAAGTTCCATACCTACTTCACTCCTTCATTAAATGGGGTTGTCTAGCATGAATTCATTGTAAAACCGTTACTTTCAAAAAAAAAGTAGGCACTTTCAAAACATATAGTCACTAAAAATATACTGTGAACACTTCAGCGCAGCTTATTATTTATATTTATTTTTGAAAATTCTGAATATAGATAGCAACTTATAGCCTTCTCAGGAAAAGATTTTATCCCATATGTGTGGAATTATCCATTTCAGGCTCCATAAAGGTTTCCATATAATTTTTCCCCCACTCGTCCATGCTCTCAAGAATTGGCATCAGACTTCTTCCGGGTTCAGTCAGGGAATATTCAACTTTGGGAGGTACAACCGGATAGACTTTTCGGTGAACGATTTGATCTTCTTCTAATTCTCGCAGCTGACTTACTAACATTCGCTGAGTAATTCCCGGCATCATGGACTTTAACTCACCAAATCGTTTCGTCCCTTCTTTTCCCAGGTGCCACATAATCAACATTTTCCACTTGCCTCCAATAATCGTTAACGTTAATTCCTTTTCACAGTTAAACGTTTTGCTAAAAAGTCTGCTCAATCCTTTTTCCTCCCTTTTTATGCGTAATAGTATAGTTTTAGACACTATATGAAAATAAAGTGTCTACTTATAAAGGAAAATTGTACCTGCTATACTTTAATATGTAAAGGTGGTGAAAGACTATATTCACTGCAATAGACTGTTAAAATAAAGGAGGAGATCAATTGGGCAGTGTAGCTCGTTCACGTGATAATTGTCTCAAGTCTCATTCACCACAAGCGTTAGAAGTGGATTCCATGACCTTTATCTTATTTGGAGCCACAGGAGATTTAGCTAAAAGAAAAATTTTTCCTGCCTTATATAATTTATTTTTAGATAAAAAGCTGCCTTCTTCCTTTTCTATTGTTGGTACAGGTAGAAGCAACTGGTCTGATGATGCCTTTCAAATATATGTAGAAGAATCAGTAAAGACTTTTTCAAGGCGCTTTAGACAAGGTGAATCCAGGATAAAAGAATTTCTTAAGACAGTTCGCTATCATAAAATGGATGTTACCAATAGTGATGGATATGACCAGTTGCTGCATGCTATTCAAGAAGGCGAAGCAGAATTAACTATTCCTGAAAATCGTCTTTTCTATTTATCAGTGGCTCCTGAATTTGTAGACGTTATTGCTTCAAATATAAATAGCGGCGGATTAGGATCTACAAAAGGCTGGAAACGTCTTATTATCGAAAAGCCTTTCGGACACGATTTACAATCTGCTCAAGTGTTAAATCAAAAGCTTACTGAAACGTTCAAAGAGGAAGAGATTTATCGTATCGACCATTATCTTGGAAAACCAATGATTCAAAACTTGGAAGCTTTAGCATCTGCAAACCCTATTTTACAAGCATTATGGAATCATCACTACGTTGCAAACGTTCAAATTACAGCTAGTGAAACAGTTGGTGTAGAAGAAAGAGCGCATTACTATGATCAGGCCGGTGCGATTAGGGATATGTTCCAAAACCATATGCTTCAAATGCTTATGATGACTGCTATGCAGCTGCCAAAGACGCTTAATATCGCAAAAATCCGACGGGAAAAGATAAAAATTATGAAAAGCCTTCGTCCTCTGCAAAAAGAGTTTATCCATTCGAACGTCATAAGAGGTCAATACGAAGCGGGGAAAATCCAAGATCATTCAGTTATAGGATATAGAGAAGAGCCCGGCATCAATGCTTCTTCCGTTAATGACACATTTATAGCAGTCCGGGTATGGATTGATCATGAGCTTTGGAAAGGAGTGCCTTTCTATCTTCGCACAGGAAAAAGAATGAGTAAAAAATGCACGCGTATCATCATTGAATTTAAAAATCCTTTAAAGGATTTTTATACAGACGAAGAAGCCGTTCCTAACCTTTTGGTTGTCGAAATCAGCCCAAATGAAGGTATTTCGCTGCAATTAAACAGCAAAAACCCTTTGAATGACAATAAAATCGAACCCATTTTTATCAATTTCTCAACAAATCAAAGAGAAGTACCCGAAGCTTATGAACTGCTGTTATTTGATGCTTTACAGGGAGACTCCACATTTTTTGCTCATTGGGAAGAAGTTGAATTATCTTGGAAATGGGTGCAACCTATTTTAGAAGTTTTTAATGATGAACGCTTTCCTCTTCATTTTTATCCTGCGGGTACGATGGGACCAGCAGCTTCAAATCATTTGTTAGAAGACGACGGGTTTAAGTGGTGGTGATTACTTTTAATCTCGTTAAAAAGAGGCTGGGATAAAAGTATTTTATTTGAAGAAGGACCCGAACGATGGAGTGAGATTCTTGATGGAGAATCCAACTCGTTCGGATCTTTCATTGTGGTCGTAAACGTAGATTTACTGTATGTAGTTGCTTCTAGTTGTTGATTGGAGGGCAAGACGAAGACTCCCGCGGGAAAAGCGGAACAGGTGAGACCCCGCAGGAGCGTATGCGAGGAAGAGACTCAGCGGTCGCCCGCGGAAAGCGAAGTCTTGCAGGGAAATCAACTGCGGTGCCACAAGCTGTTCAGCTCATGTATATTAGTTGTTCGTCTTTAGATTGAATTCATTTCGTTATGTTTTAACCTCTTTTAAAATATTAAAAATTTATTATTAAAACCTAGTAATGTCACTCATTGATAAAAAATTAAGCTTTCGTATCTTCTTTATTTAATATCAGCCATTTGATTTTTCGATCTCGCTCTTTTCTTTCTTGTTCATCAACCAAATCATATTTCTTCAGCAAATGAAACATCTCGTTTAATGTTGTTTGCGAAGGATTTCGTACGAGAAACTCATCAAATAACGAGCGAATATCTTCTGGCAGCCATTGTGACTGGGAGTTAAACTTCTGCTGTACATCTTCTACCGAGTGGTCTAAATTACACTTACCCATGCCTTTTCCTCCTCTTTTATGTAACTGTTTTTTATTTTTTAGTCTTCTTTGCGTTTAAACGCACTTGGCATCACAACTGCCACAACTTCTCCGGTAGCGACAACGATGTCATTCGCGTATACTTCTGTTTTAACTTTCCACTTCTTCGGGTGAATTTCTTCAACCGTTCCTATCGCTTTTAGTACTTCCCCCTGTGGCGTTGGTTTTTTAAAATCTACGTGAAGAGAACCGGTAACAAACCGCGGCGGCTCTGCTGAATCTCCTATTTCGTAGCCATTTTTACGGTATAGAGCAAGAGATGCAGAGCCTGTTCCGTGGCAATCAATCAGTGATGCAAGAAGTCCCCCATAAACAAATCCTGGTATGGCTGTATGTTCAGCCTTAGGTGTATAAAGGGTAATGGTTTTTTCACCTAGCCATCCTGTCCGAAACTGATAGCCGTCTTGATTTAATCGACCGCAGCCGTAACACCATGCAAAATCATCCGGATATTCGTCTTGAATCGCTTTTACTACTTTTTCCATGGTTCATCACTCCTTTTTTCGGAATATTTTAACACACTTTTTCCTACAATCGTTAGAACTAAACGGACTATTTTCAAGCTTAAATAACTAAAAATCATGGAAGAAAGGCCTCACTTAAAAAATAAGTGAGGCCTTATAGTTAAAATTCTTCATAAGCAGCGGGGTCTTGATTATTAAGTCTTCCATCCTCGCGGTTCAATTCTGAAATCATATTTATCTCAGTTTCATCTAGAGAAAACGAAAAAATGGATATGTTTTCAAGCTGCCGCTTGCGAGATGACGATTTTGGAATTGAAATGGCGCCTAGCTGATAATGCCATCGCAAAATTACTTGTGAAACTGTCTTATTATGACGGTCAGCAATTTGTTTAATTGTTTCATTTTCTAAAACAGCACTTGCCCGCCCTAGTGGACTCCAAGATTCAATTTGAATGTTTTTCTCTTGATACCAATTTCGATATTGATGTTGATTAAAAAAAGGATGCAGTTCTATTTGATTGATACTTGGTAAGATGCCCGTCTCTTTTTCCAAGCGCTCAATATGCTCGGGAAGAAAATTACAAACACCAATTGAACGAATCAAGCCCCAGCGCTTCGCATCAATCAATGCTTGCCAAGCTTCTACATAATGATCTTGTTTAGGATTAGGCCAATGAATAAGATACAAATCGTAATAGTCTAAATTCGCGCGATATAAAGATTCTTGAATGGTAGGAATTGCTTTGTCATACGTATGGTATCGCCCTGGGAGTTTAGACGTAACGAATAGTTCTTGTCTAGAAACCGGTGTTCTTCGGAGAGCTTGTCCCACAGTGCCTTCATTTTCGTAATTATAAGCCGTATCGATTAGACGATACCCTACATCAATCGCACTCGTTATAGCGTTGACTCCTTCATTTCCGTTAAGCTTGTATGTACCAAAGCCTATAGCAGGCAAGGTTACCCCGTCATTAAGGGTTATTTCAGGAATTACTTTACTCATTATTATCCACTCCTTTCGATCATGTCCTAAGGGTAGCATATATTATCCAATACTTGAATAAATTTGCACCACTCATTTTTCCAAAGGAGTGATGCTTTCAACCAATCAAAAAAGTTATTACGGAGAAACCTCCGTTTTAAACTCGTTAACTTCGCACTTTTCTGCTTCTTTCTTGTTTTTAGTTAACGTAAAGAAAGCTACAAAACCTAAAAGCGCCGTACTAAATAAAATAGCAGCCATCGGAATCGCTGTAGTTTCGTTAATACCTACTAAAGGAGAAACAATGGACCCTAAAGTTAATGGAAGCATCCCTAGCACGGCACTCGCACTTCCTGCTCTATGTCCTTGATTTTTCATTGCCAATGTCACGGAGCCTGTGATCGTCATTCCTATAGAGATCATGTAAATAAAAATAGGAATAACGATCGTAGCAAGCGGCCCTTTAAGTATTGTCATGATAAGAAGTACGACAGTAGCACTTACAGCCGTAATTACGGCAATGCGAAGCAGGCTTCTTTCATGAAGAATTCCGCTAAAGCGTCCAATAATAAAGCTTCCTGTCACAATTGCTAAACCGTTAATGCCAAACAAAATGCTAAAAACTTGCGGAGAAACATGGTATATTCCCTGATAGACAAATGGAGTGCCTGATACATAAGCAAAGCTTCCTCCATGGACAAGCCCGACAATTAAGGCATATCCAATAAAAGAACGATCTTGTAATAAACTGCCCATCGTACGAACAGAATGAACAATTGAACTTGGCGTTCTATTTTCAATTGGCAAGGTTTCTTTTAAACGCATTGAAATTGTTAATACAATTAAAAGACCTATTAAGCTTAAAAACAAGAAAATAGTATGCCAGCTGGCAAAAGGCAGAAGTAAAATAGCACCTCCGGCCATTGGTGCTATCATTGGCGCAAAGGCATTGATAACCATTAACAGAGCAAAAAACTTCGTAAGCTCTCTTCCACTAAAAACGTCTCTGACAATCGCGCGAGAAAGAACAACTCCTGCCGAAGCCGTAAACCCTTGTAAAAAGCGTGCGATGACTAAAGCTGTAATAGTAGGAGCCAAAGCACAGAGCAAAGACGATATCATAAATAAAGAGATGGAGATAAGTAAAGGTCGTTTTCGTCCCTTCGCATCACTGATTGGACCGATCACGATTTGACCAATGGCAAGGCCTAGTAAACACGATGTTAAACTAAGCTGAACAAGTGAAGCTCGCGCATCTAAATGATCAGCAATAGCAGGGAAACTTGGCAAATACATATCGATATTAAGCGGACCTAATATCGCAAGCGTGCTAAGAAGAAACGCCAATCCTAGACGTTTTTTTCCAGTTGGGTTATGAAGCATAATAGCAGAGCACCTTCCTTACCTAAATATTGTATTTTCACAGATAACCTTTAGTCTATTGAAAGGCATCTCTTCTGTCTAGGACATTTGTCTAAAGATGTAGGTAAAGTTCCACTCGCAAAGAAGAAGGTATGAGTAATGATATATGGTTAACATAAAAAAACAGCGCTTGAAATATCCTTAAGATCCTTAAAGCGCTGTTTTTTTATATACTATCTAATGCCTGCTGTAAATCTCTCATAATATCTTCCCAAGCTTCCAGTCCAACTGATAAGCGAAGGAGTTCATTTGAGATTCCCATTTCTTTTCGAGCTTCTTCCGGCACAACTGCATGCGTCATCGAGGCAGGATGCTGAATAAGTGTTTCAGCATCTCCAAGACTCACCGCAATGGAAATGAGCTTAAGCTGATTAACCACTTTTACGGTTTCTTCATAACCGCCTTCCACTTCAAAAGAGAGAAGCCCCCCTCCTTTTTTCATTTGCTTTTGCATAAGAGAATAAGCAGTGCTATTTTTATCACCTGGATAATAAACTGCTTTCACCTTGGGGTGGAGACTTAATTGTTTTGCGATATGTTCAGCATTTTCACAGTGACGATCCATTCGAACGGCCAGCGTTTTTAAGCCCCGAAGCAACAGCCAAGCATCAAAAGGTGAAAGAATGCCTCCTATATCTTTTTGCGTCGTTTTGCGCAGTCCGGAAATAATATCTTCGTTCCCCACTACAATTCCTGCGACAACATCTCCGTGTCCACCAATAAATTTAGTTGCACTGTGGATAACTAAGTCGCATCCAAGCTTCAGCGGCTGTTGCAAATAAGGAGTCGAAAACGTATTGTCTACTACCACGGGAATTCCTTTTTGCTTAGCGATAGAAGCAACTAACTCTAAATCTACTAACGTCATAGTTGGGTTAATGGGTGTTTCAATATAAATACATGCTGTATTTTCTCCTATAGCAGCAAGAATTTCGTCTTCTGTTTCCAAGTTGGAAAATGAGTGGTGGATGCGATATTTTTCCTCAAGCATTTCTAGAAGACCAAACGTGCATCCATACACTCCTTTGGAACATAAAATATGATCGCCTGCTTTTGTAATTCCAATCAATGCAGCTGATACGGCAGCCATTCCGGATCCAAAGGCCAAAGCGGCTTCTCCTTCTTCGAGCTGTGCCATACGCTCTTCTAAAATGGTGACCGTTGGATTAGATAACCGGGAATATACATAACCATTTTCTGCTCCGCTAAACCGGTTTGCACCTTGTTCAAGCGATGAAAATGTAAATGTGGAGGTTTGGTAAATAGGCGGAGCTAAACTGTCAAAATGATGTTTAGACTCATACCCTGCGTGAATGGCTTTTGTTTCAAACTGATATTTCTTTTTTTCTTTCATACGGCTTCCCCCTTATGCAAACAAGCGCTGTGCTATTTATATGATGTAAGCGTTTTCTTTTATTATATTTCTCTTTCCTTTTTTCGTTCCCTGCCTTGCCGTTGAGATAAGTCTTCTGCAGACAAAAAAGCGACATGCACACTGCACCTCGCTTTACTTCATCATTTGTTTAATTAATGCTGAATTACGTTTTTTAAATACTTCATTATGAGAAGAAACCATAGCCGCCTTAGCAGCAGAAGGCTGAACGAATTGTTTTGCTTTGTTCACGGCATTGGCAGCATCTTGAAAAGCACCAGTAATCAAATGGACTTTTCCTTCGTGCATGAGAATATCTCCAGCTGCATACACGCCTTCTACGGACGTTTCGCTTGCTGCATTACCTGCGATGTAATAGTCATCAATAGTTTTGATATGTAGTTCACTGCCCTTTAACAGCTCTGTGTCTCTTTCATAGCCGTGATTAATAATAACTTCGTCAATCGGCAAGTAAGCAATTTCACCGGTTTGATGATTAGTCAGTTCAACTTTTTCTATAAATTCATGCGTAGCATCAGCCACTAATTTTGTAATAGATGTATTAAGCAGACACTGCGCTGAACTGTTCGTTAATTGCCTCACTTGTGCTTCATGACCATTTAGTTCACTGTTTCGGTACGCAATATACACTTTTTTAGCAACGGGCTCTAGCTCATTTGCCCAATCAATGGCTGAATTGCCTCCGCCTGAAACAATCACCGTTTTATTTTTAAAATGCTGCAGAGATTTAACCGTATAGTTTAGGTTTGTTACTTCAAATCGTTCTGCTCCTTCAATTTTGAGCTTTTGCGGGTTTAAAATACCTCCTCCGACAGCAAGGATAATGGTTTTAGAGTAATGATGTTCACCTGAAGAACTCGTTAGCTGGAAAATACCATCTTCTAAGCGAGAAATCAATTCAATCTTCTCATTTAAAACAACAGTTGGATCAAACGTCAGCCCTTGTTCGACAAGCTGTTCAATAAGCTTTGCACCAGCAACAGGAGTTTGTCCGCCCACATCCCAAATCATTTTTTCTGGATAAACGTGAAGCTTCCCGCCTAGCTTTGGCTGGTATTCAATCAGCTTTGTTTTCATTTCTCTTAGTCCACTGTAAAAGGCCGAGTAAAGGCCAGCCGGTCCCCCACCGATAATTGTCACATCAAAAAGTTCATGTTGTGTCATGCACGTTCACTCCTTATAATCAACCGTTATTGATTATCATTCTCATTTAAATATACATCTTCTTCAACGTTTTGACAATAAAAATAGCTATTGACATACGAAAACGTTCGAATTATAGTATGTAAAGAAAACGATATTGATAATCATTATCATATATTTGTTGTATTAAACATAAACGGAGGTTCAGATATGGTTCGCCTATATACAGAAGAATTACATATTAGTTATGGTGAACGTCTAATAGTAAAAGATTTAAGCGTTAACATTCCAGACAAAAAGATTACAACGATTATTGGTTCAAACGGATGCGGCAAATCAACGCTTTTAAAAGCCATTACCCGCATTATTTCTCATCAATCTGGTTCCGTTATTTTAGATGGGGAAAACATTTCAAAAGAACATACAAAATCACTCGCTAAAAAAATGGCCATTCTCCCTCAAACGCCAGAAAGTGCCAGCGGCTTAACTGTGGGAGAACTTGTATCTTATGGGCGTTTTCCCTATCAAAAAGGTTTTGGGCGCCTATCAAAAGAAGACTATCACACGATTGACTGGGCACTTGAAGTAACCGGAACAAAAGACTACAAGTTTCGTCCCGTTGACTCTCTTTCAGGCGGTCAGCGTCAGCGAGTGTGGATTGCGATGGCTTTAGCTCAAGAAACCGATATTATATTTCTCGATGAGCCTACTACCTACTTGGATATGGCACATCAGTTAGAAGTGCTAGAACTCCTGCAAAAACTAAACAAAGAGCAGGAGCGTACAGTTGTAATGGTGCTTCATGATTTAAATCAAGCCGCTCGGTTCGCGGATTATATCATTGCTTTAAAAGATGGAGAAATTGTCAAAGCCGGAACGTGTGAACAAGTCATTACACATGACGTTCTAAAAAAAGTTTTTCATATTGATGCTGAAATTGGACGAGATCCGAGAACAAATAAACCGATGTGTATCACGTATAATTTATTAAGAGGAGATAACTAAATGAAAAAACTACTACTTCCATTCATGCTCATATTCGTACTACTTATCAGTGCCTGCGGCAACGGTTCAACTGAAAGCAAAAACGATTCTAGTAAAAGAAACAGCGAATCCAAAACGATTACATATCAATCTGAAGACGGCCCTGTAAAAGTTCCGTCTAATCCGAAACGTGTTGTTGTGTTAGGTTCCTATGCAGGTAACGTACTTTCTTTAGGTGTTAACATTGTAGGAGTGGACTCATGGTCTAAAATGAATCCCCGCTTTGAAAAAAAATTAAAAGGCGTTGAAGAAGTATCAGACGAAAATTTAGAAAAGATCATTGAATTAAAGCCTGACTTAATTATTGGCTTATCCAATACAAAAAACATTGATAAATTGAAAAAAATTGCCCCTACTGTGACGTATACATACAATAAAGTAGATTACCTTACTCAGCATGTAGAAATCGGAAAGCTCTTAAATAAAGAAAAAGAAGCACAATCATGGGTAGACGACTTTAAAAAGCGTGCGGCAAAAGCTGGATCTGACATCAAAGCTAAAATTGGCGAAGATACCACGGTTTCGGTTATTGAGAACTTTGACAAGCAGCTTTATGTGTTTGGCGATAACTGGGGACGCGGAACTGAAATTCTTTATCAAGAAATGAAATTAAAGATGCCGGAGAAAGTAAAGGAAATGGCTTTGAAAGATGGGTACTATGCGATTTCACCGGAGGTTCTTCCTGAATATGCCGGAGATTATTTAATCTTTAGCAAAAACCAAGATGGAGATACATCATTTGAGAAAACAAATACGTACAAGAATATTCCTGCTGTAAAGAATAATCACGTATTTGAAGCGAATGCAAAAGAATTTTATTTTAATGATCCAATCACATTAGATTATCAATTAGATTTCTTTACTCAAAAATTTCTTGGTAAGTAATTCATTCAAGAGGAATTCTTTTTAGAATTCCTCTTGCTTTGTTTTACTAAATTTATTCTTACATGAAAAGATGGGTGTTATATGAAAAAAGACAATCAGCGTTTCATTCCTTTTTTATATAAATTAATAGGTATGCTGCTCGTATTCATCATAATGTTTGTTTCTTCAATGGTTTTTGGCGCTGCTGATATATCAATAAAAGATGTGTGGCTAGCACTTTCATCAAGCAGTGTAAACGAACAGATTTCGATCATCCGAGATATTCGTTTACCTCGTGAAATTGCCGCTGTTTTTGTTGGCGCTGCTTTATCAGTATCAGGGGCGATTATGCAAGGTATGACAAGAAATCCTCTTGCAGATCCAGGACTTTTAGGCTTAACTTCTGGTGCAAATGCAGCTTTAGCTGTAACAATTGCCTTTATCCCTTCTGTAAATTATTTAGGTATTACGATTGCTTGCTTTATCGGAGCTGCGGTTGGCGCAATTTTGGTATTTGGAATTGCTGCTATAAAAAGAGGCGGTTTTTCTCCGCTTCGAATTGTACTAGCCGGGGCTGCCGTTTCAGCGTTTCTTTATGCGATCGGAGAAGGCGTCGGTATTTACTTTAAAATTTCAAAAGATGTATCAATGTGGACAGCTGGCGGAATGGTAGGCACTTCTTGGGAACAGCTTCAAATCATTGTTCCTTTTATTGTTGGAGGTATATTCATTGCCCTTCTACTTTCTAGGCAGCTTACTATTTTAAGCTTAAATGAAGAAGTCGCTGTAGGATTAGGGCAGCAAACGTCAAAAGTCAAAACCATTTTATTTATCGTCATGATTCTTCTTGCCGGCGCTTCTGTGGCGCTAGTCGGAAACATGGTATTTATCGGCTTGATGATTCCTCATATTGTACGAGGAGTAGTAGGAACCGACTATCGTTATATTATCCCTATGTCCGCTATCACTGGCGCAGCGTTCATGCTGCTGGCGGATACATTGGCCCGAACAGTAAGTGCTCCTTATGAAACACCGATAGCAGCAATTGTATCGATGATTGGTTTACCTTTCTTTTTAGTCATTGTTCGTAAAGGAGGAAAAGCATTCTCATGATTCACCCAGCGCTTATTAGAAAACAACGAATAATTATGACTCTGCTCACTGCTTTGATTCTTGTAACGATTGTGATAGGAATGGGGCTCGGTGATGCACCGCTTGCTTATAATAAAGTGTTTCCTACTCTTTTTGGTAAAGGGAATTTTACAGATGAGTTCGTTCTTTTTTCAATTCGACTTCCGCGAATTCTCATTACCCTTTTAGCCGGAATGGCTCTTGCTTTGTCAGGAGCTATCTTACAAGGGGTTACGCGCAATGATTTAGCGGAACCTGGAATTATAGGAATTAATTCAGGGGCAGGTGTCGCAATTGCTGTATTCTTTTTATTTTTCCCAATTGAAGCTGGCTCTTTCGTCTATGCCCTTCCGTTAGTAGGATTCATTGGCGCCTTATTTACAGCTGGTCTTATCTATCTTTGCGCATATAGTAAAAGCCAAGGGCTGCAGCCTGTAAAGCTTATTTTAACAGGCGTAGGTTTTTCCATGGCTCTTTCTGGAATGATGGTTGTGATTATGTCATCAGCTGATCGTGCCAAAGTTGATTTTATTGCTAAATGGATTGCAGGAAACATTTGGGGAACAGACTGGCCTTTTATATGGGCTCTTCTACCTTGGCTTCTTGTATTAATTCCTTTTATATTGTATAAAGCGAATTCATTAAATATTTTTAACTTAAATGAAGCTGCAGCTATTGGAGTAGGTATCTCTATGGAGAAAGAGCGTGTAACATTGCTTTTAGCAGCGGTTGCATTAGCGGCAGCAGCAGTTTCAGTTACAGGCGGCGTAGCTTTCATTGGGCTTCTTGCTCCTCATATTGCAAAGGGCTTAGTTGGACCGAGAAACCAGCTTTTTATTCCCGTTGCTATTTTACTTGGCGGCTGGCTTTTGTTAATTGCAGATACAATAGGACATAACATTGCCGATCCTAACGGCGTACCAGCAGGAATTATCGCCGCCGTAATCGGTGCTCCTTATTTTGTTTATTTGCTTTTAAAAAAATAACAAACGAGGCTGAGAGATAACAACAGCAATCCACTCTAAAAACGAACCACTAATCAAACATTTTGATTAGTGGTTCGTTTTTCACTTCAGCTAAAATACTTTTATCCCAGCCTCAGTTTTTATTTTTTTGTCGTTCATCTGCAGCATTCGCTCTAGCCTGTGCTTCTAAATCATCTTGGTCTGCTAATTCACGAGAAAACTCTTCGTCCACTCCATCTGCTTTAGATGCAGGATAATCCGCTACCTTTTTTAATTGTTTTTTAAACTCTTTTTCATTCATAATGAACACTCCTTTATTCTAGACTGTTATTAGTATGCGTTTGTCATTTCTGCACTATGTGGAGAAAGAAGGAATTTCTCCAATAAGAACGAAAGCATACGTAACGAGAAAAAGAAAGGATGTTTTATATGATCATCATTATTACGCTCTCTATTATCGTTGTATTTGTTGTGTTACTGCTGTGCGTAGTTACTACTTTAAAAGCTTATGATTACAAACATACCGTAGATCCTCTTACAAAAAAACAAGATGAAAAAAAGTAGGTGCGCTCGTTTCACACCTACTTTTTGCATTAGCCATGCAGTGATTTTAAATCACGATCGTTTAATTGAAATGCTTGCTTAATTTTGTCTTCCAAGTTTTTCGTTACTCTTCGCTTCCCCACTTCAACCAATGCAATTAAAGAAAAACTGCAGTTCACTGCTTGAGCAAAGCTGCGCTGATTCATATTGTAGTTTTTCCGAATGTTTTTTACCATTTCTTTATCCATTTACACTCACTCCGCTTAACTGAATATACTCGTTTCTACTTCAATTCAAGTTACATGTTCATCTAGCTGCCGACAGAGCATGAGAAATTGCTGCTGTTCTTCTTCTTCATAGCATGCAAACAATTTTTCAACCCCTTGCTGCATGTCTTTCTCCGCAGCTTGAATCACTTCTTTTCCTTTGTTGGTAAGTTCAACCATAACTTTACGTCGATCTCTTTTTGAATGGTAGCGCTCCACAAGATTCAGTTCATACAAACGTGTAATCGATGCTGTAATAACGCTTGGGCTCGCCTTTATCTCGTCTGCCACTTTGGTGACAGGCATTGTATGTGCACGTTCAACAATCAGTAAAATATGATATTGAAAAGGGGTAATTCCGTAATGCTGTAAAAGGCTTTTTACATTTGTCATTACTTTTTTGTTTAAAGATATTGAAATTCTTTGAATTTCTTCACCAAATATCAATGGATCCATCCACCTCACTGCCCCTTTCTCTCCAACATGTTTTATGATGAACTTTAGATTTCTATAGCTTCTTATGAATTTATACTTTTTGGAGCTGGAAGCATACGAATATCTTCCTCTTGAGCTTCTGATTTCTTTTCTTCGACTACTTTATCTTTACGTACGTCACGAAGGAAGAAACTTAAAATTAAACCGATAACAGAAATCGCTGTTGCCCAGTAAAAAGCGTCATTAATACCTTGAATCGTACCTTGCTGCGTCATTTTTCCAGATAAGATCGTCAGAGCTTGCTGCTGAGCTTGATCTTGTGATAAATGCAAAGTAGCTGCCACTTTTTGAACAAATAAATGAAAGCTATTCATAAACAATGGATCTGACGTATTCATGGAACTGCTGATTTCATTTACGTGATACGTTGTACGGTTAGTAAAAATAGTTGTCATTAAACTAATACCAATTGAACCACTTACTTGACGAAGCGTATTAGACATCGACGTCCCGTGACTGCTTAGTCGCTGTGGAAGCTGATTCAAACCGGCTGTCATAATTGGCATCATTAAAAGTGACATACCGAACGAGCGGATAATATAAATCGCTAAAATATGATTAAACGGTGTATCCATCGTCAGCTTCGTAAATTCAAACGTTGAAATAGATGTAATGAGCATACCCACGATCGCTAGCGGACGAGGTCCCACTTTATCGAATAACGTACCTGAAATCGGCGACATAACCAGCATAACAAGTGCGCCAGGAAGCAGCAGGAGTCCTGAATCAAAAGCAGAATAGCCGCGGATATTTTGCAAGTAAATTGGAAGCAAGAACATACCTGCGTACATACTGATTGTAATTGCAATACTAATGATATTTGATAATGAAAAAATATTATATTTAAACACGCGCATATCCAATAGCGGCTTTTCAGATTTAATTTGCTGAAGAACAAATATAATTAAAAGCACTGCTCCGCCAATGATTGTAGAAAGAACAACTGAATCCGTCCAGCCGTCATTTCCAGCTTCACTAAATCCGTAAAGCAATAATCCCATCCCTGCAAGTGATGTCACAACAGAAGGCATGTGAACTTTTACATCCTTTGGAGGCTGAATGTCTTTTAATTGAAAGAAAGCAATAATTAATACAATGGCACCTAATGGAACCATTCCGTTAAAAAGGATGTGCCAATCATAGTTTTGGATAACCCATCCAGATAACGTTGGTCCAATAGCCGGTGCGAACATCATGGCTAAACCAAAAATCCCCATCCCTTTTCCTCGCATATGAGGAGGGAAAATAAACACAATAATGGTCATAACAAGAGGCGATAAGACACCTCCGCCAATTGCTTGAATTAAACGGCCGGTAAGCATAATCGAAAATGTAGGTGCAATTCCGCAAATCAATGACCCTACTGTAAAACAAAACATTGCGAATAAGAACAAGCGACGCACACCAAAACGTTCAATTAAAAATGCAGAAAGCGGAATTAACGCTCCGTTCACAAGCATATATCCTGTTAACAACCACTGAGCTGTATTTGCTGTTACGCCAAACTCAGTAATCAAATGCGGGATGGCTACGTTTAATAACGTTTGGTTCAATATCGCAAGAAACAAACCAAGCATTAAAACAATTAATAGCGGAATATGCTTTTTGATGGATCCATCACTTGTGTTCTCTATACTGGCTGTCATCGTATTTCCTCCCTTCTTGAACTTTTGTAGTAACAATTAGTCTTTTGAAATTTTTACTTCAGCGTTCATACCTGGCAGTACATGCTCTGAATAATTAGAAATAGAAATTTTTACAGGAACCGTTTGAGACACTTTTGTGTAGTTTCCATCTGAGCTTGAGTTAGATGTTAAAGATGAAAGTGAATTAGTTGCATATCCAATTTCTTCGACTTTGCCGTCAATTTTTGCACTGCTGTCTCCGTCTACCGTTACATCCACATCGTCGCCTTCTTTAATATCTTTAAGCTGATCTTCTTTGATGTTGGCTACGATAAATAGGTCTTTCATATCTACTTCAGTTGCAATTTGCTGTCCAGCTTGAACCATTTGATTTTCTTTTACATTTGTTTGAATAATCTTTCCATCTGCTGGTACTGTGGCAGCTACAGATCCTTTTTCAGCTTGAATCTTTGCAATTTCAGCATCTTTTGAGACCTCATTTCCTTCTTCTACTGTCCAGCTTGCTACTTTACCTGCTGCAGGTGCAACTACGTTGTATACATCTCCAGATACTTTAGCGTTATCAGTTGTAATATAGTTCGATTTTTGAACGTAATAATATCCTCCTCCAATTAATAAAGCTAAAATAACGATGATACCAATAAAATTTGTTACCATTAAGCGACTTCTAGACATTCATTACTCCTCCTTAATATTTCAATAACAAAAATACTTTTTTATATAGCTTTTTCACAAAGTTATTATCCTCATCTATTTAAGAGGAAATATATCTTTATGATCATCTATTTGGTTAACCACCTAAATAACTTTATCACAAAGATATTTTTTTCGTAAAGATATTAATTTAAAAATAATCATGGTAGCTAAAGATAATCATTGCCATCCTTTACAATTGTTTCATTTTATTTTAGAGTTAATTTATATATGTCCGTAGTGTACAAGGAGATGGAAGCTAGCATGGATAACAATTTAGAGTCAAAAATTGAACACCTTTATCAAATTAACACATCTTTTTTTCAATATATGCGACATTTAGTCGAAGAAACATTAAAAACACAGCCTTATCACCTAACACCCACTAAATTTTATATCTTAAACTACATTGCCAGCGGCACAAAGTATATGGTAGCAGATATTTCAAATAAACTTCACTTAACCTCAGGCGCTACAACTAGCTTATTAAATCAATTGGAAGAAGAATCTCTCATTCAGCGCGTGCGAGATGAAAAAGACCGGAGAGTCGTGTGGGTTTCATTGACCGATGAATCAAAAAAACTTGTTTCAATGATTACAGAGAAGCGAAATGGATTTTTAAAAGATATGCTAGCAGCTCTAACTGTAGAAGAACAAGAAGAATATTTTCGCTTATTAAATAAAATGGACGCCCTTTTAAGTGATAAATATGGATTTTCATATTAGATTATCCAAAAGAGCTCCGCTTCGAATTGAAGCGAAGCTCTTTGCTATTTTAGAAAGCCGAACTCATTAACACACCTGCTTTATCAGGAAAATCAATAAAAGGATTTCGGTTGCCTTGCAACTCAAAGATTGCTGCATTGCGATGTTTTTCATAAAGTGTAACAGTAAATTCTTCATGCCATTTTAGTAAAAGAGGAAGATCCACTCGTGAAGAGTCAATTTTATTATGATAGCGAATTAAAAAATAAAGCGTAGCCCGAGCCACAATTCCTTTTCCATATTCGGGTTCAAACTTACCTTTTTCTGCTTTGCCGCACCCTTCTTTCACATCTGATTGCTTTACTTCTGGTGTATAATCCGGGAAGTCAATATAAGAAGAATTACCTCTTCGACTGTTACAAGAAGGTTCACACGCAAATAAATGATGCAAATCGCCTCTCATAGGCTCTTGTTTTCCAAACCAAGATTGCGGGACAACGTGCTCACAGTTTAGCAGTATATCATTGCTTAAAAGAGATGAGTTACTAAGCGAATGAAGTTGATCAATATCTTGCTGTATGGTTTCTAACGGATCCATCCCTTTCCCTGAGTATAGACTTTTCAGCTCCCCATTCTCCTGTAGATCCACCCATGGATATACATATTTATGCGGCGAATAACTTAGCAAATGCTGATGCGTTTCCGTTAACAAAGTTTGCATAGCTTCTCTTTCAAAGAGTGTATCATGATAATAAAGATTTTTATTTTCTTCATCCGTCTTTTCATTATAATAACTTCGGTTGTTTACGTATTCGTGATAAAGAGCTTGTGCCTGCTGCTTTTCCATCATTAACATATCTAAACTGCTTCTCATCCGATCACCTCTGAAGTCATTTGACGTTGAATTTCACGCAACAGCTTTTCAACAACGGTCAAGTGCACAAATCCGTTTCCTACTTCTCTTGGTGATTCATTTAATGGAAGTGTTCTTCTGATTAACTGTGCATAAAGCTCTGGTTCCGTAAGCTCTCTTCCAAACATTTCATTTGAAAGAACTTTTATCAATGCTAAGGCCCCTGCTACGTGAGGTGTTGCCATAGAGGTTCCGCTCAGTGCGGCATACTTTCCATTCAAGTAAGTTGATACGATCTTCTCTCCCGGAGCCACTACATCTACTTCGTTGTTTGAGTTGGAAAATACCGAAGATCGTTTCTCTAAATCAACAGCTCCTACGCTAATCACTTCATTATATGACCCTGGGTACGCAAACTCATCTGTGGAGCCTTCTCCATCTCCTTCATTTCCCGCTGCGCAGACAACTAAAATATTCTGATCAACAGCAGCTTGAATCGCTTCATGTAGCTCAGGCACGTCTGCCGGACCTCCAAGCGACATCGAAATGATATCTACTTTTTGCTTAATGGCGTAGGTAATACCTTCAATAATCCACTCATATTGACCTGAACCATTTCCATCAAGTACTTTCAGAATAAGTAAATTCACTTCAGGAGCCACTCCTACAACACCCGTTCCATTATGCGCTGCTGCAATTGTGCCTGCTACGTGAGTACCGTGACCATTATAATCTTGAAAAATATCTGGATTTTGTTGATCATCATGCGTGAAATTTCTTCCTCCAATAATTCGTTCCTGTAAATCTGGATGTGTAATATCACAGCCGGTATCCAAAACCGCTATGGTTATTCCCCGTCCCTTTGTTTGCTTCCATACTTGCTCTGCTCCAATTAGAGCGACTCCTTGCGGGACTTCATTAAATTGATTCAATTGTTCAACTACTTGAAATGGGATAATGCGCACTTTGCTCTTCATTCAGATTCCCCCTGCAGGATTAAATGGAAGTTAGTTCATGGTGGGATCACTTTTAATCGCTTATTTTGGAGCTTACTCATCGAGGTTTGTTGCTTCTAAACTTATTATAACATAAAATAAGAACACACGTTTGTGTTTTTTGTGAATTTTTTTGCAAATAAATAAAAAAGCAGAAGCGAAATTTCCGCCTCTGCTTTTTTATTTATTGTTGGTTTTTAGAGGAATCAGGAACGGCACATTGACCATCTGCACAAAAGGCATCATCTGCACCTTCTGGAGACAGGCTCTTCAAAGCGGGAGTCGGATTTTCTTCTTCCCACACTTGTTGGAGAGCTCCTACGAATGTTTCAGCTGGCTGTGCGCCTGAAATTGCATATTTTTGATTGATAACAAAATACGGAACGCCGCTAATGCCATATTGCTGAGCCGTTGCTTCATCACTGCGCACTTCATTTGCATATGCGTTTTTATCCGCGAGAACTTGACTTGCTTCTTCTCGATCAAGACCCGCATCTTCAGCAAGGGCAATCAGCGTCTCTTCTTCACCTAAATGTTTTGATTCAGTAAAGTATGCGTAAAGCAGCTTTTCTGTTATGGCTGCTTCTTTTCCTTGAGCTTTTGCAAATTTAGCTAAGCGGTGAGCATCAAATGTATTAGTTGGCTTCATATCGTCAAAATTAAAGGATAAGCCCACACTGGCTGCCTGCTGTCCAATACCTTCATTTGCTTGTTTCGCTTGTTCAATCGTCATTCCATATTTAGCAGCCAGAGCTTCATTAATCGTTTTACCAGTATTAACTGGGGCATTTGGATCTAGCTCGAAGCTTTTAAATTCAACCTGCACATCATCTTTGTGTGCAAATTGCTGAAGCGCTTGCTCTAATCGGCGCTTTCCAATATAACAAAAAGGACAGACAAAATCTGACCAAACTTCTATTTTCATCGTGACACCTCTTCAATTCAAGATAATTCTTATCGTAGCATACCTTTGAAGAAACTCCATCATAACTTGCTCAAACAAAGCAAAAAACAGGGTGTGGATTTACATACTAAGTATATTAAATCAACTTAAATAAAAGGTTAAAGGTGTGTAAAGATATATAAACTTCCATTTACAATGCATGAAAGAGGCTTTCCTCTTAGCTAATTAGTGCTTGGCGGAACTTCAAGCCAGCCTTTTTTGATCATAATTTCTGTTGCTTCGCTTGCATATTGAAACGCATCTTCTCCTATCAGCATCATTTTAGCCACAATATCTCTTCGAAAACTAAATGCTGCTCCAAATGCCTGACTTCCAATACTAAAATTATTTAGTAAAATATCGCATGTCAGCATCAAACGATCGGAAAAAGCAGGCGTTTCAGAAGTCGTTATGCTTCCTGTTGAGGCAACAGAAGGTGAATATCGTCTTGTATAATTACTTCTTCTAGACGCGTAATAATCTTTTTACTGAGCTCTTTTCCTTTCAAAAAATGCTTTTTCACTTCGGCATCTTTAGCCGTTTGAGAAAAAGCCTTCATTAACTTCACCCCGACAATGTTTGTTTCGACTCCATGATAAATCTGCGCTAGCTCCATCGTATTTAATACTCTTTTGTCCGCAAATACATTTAAGCCGCTTAGATATTTTCTATCAGAAACAAACTAAACGGTAGTTGGCATTGGAATATAGGGTGGGCGTGATAAAATTCCTTTTCTCAATAAGTACTGCGTACAGGAATCGTAACACTCTTGCGTAATTTTTGTTAAACCTTGATAAAATTTCACCACATCTTCTCTGTAGGCCTTGCCTAAACTTAATGTATACATCCCCATGCTAATTTCTTTAATAACACGAAGAAATATAATATCAAACCCGTTAGTAAATAGTTTTGGGGCTTGTACATTTACGTCTTGAGATGAAAGCCCCGTTGGCACTACGGCCCCTTCTTTTTCAAATATTGTTTTTATTTTTCGTATGTATATGATAAGCTGCTCACGCAAGTCCGTCATAATTGTTTTAGCATCTTCATCATCCGCATGTTCAATCATATAATCCAACAAGCAAATAATTAACGTTTTCTGCTGATATGTCATCCACAGCGTCCCAATTTCGCTTGAGGTAATACTAGGTTTGTCAGCACTGTTACTTCCCTCCGCTTCTTCAGCTTTGTTGAGTACGTCTGCTTCTTTTAAAAGAGAGCATACTCATTGTACATTTACTTATCATTATGCTATCCAACATTCTTTTTTTTATTTAAGCCTTTGACAAACAGCTTTTGAGCAACAAAAAAGAGGCTAGGACAAAAGAATTTTAGACGAAATAAAAAACGAACCATTAATCAAGATGTTTGATTCGTGGTTCGTTTTGTTGGTTATGGTAAACGTAGGTTTAATGTGTGTAAGTCTTTCTAGCAGTTGATTGAAGGGAAAGACGAAGACTCCTGCAGGAAAAGCGGAACAGGTGAGACCCCTCAGGAGCGTATGCGACGAGGAAGCTCAGCGGCCGCCCGCGGAAAGCGAAGTCTTGCACGGAAATCAACTGCGGTGTCACAAGCGGTTCAGCTTATGTATCCCATTTGTTCGTCTTTCAATTGGAGTTATTTCGTTATGTCTCAACCTCTTTTTACCTTACGCACGGAACGAATACATAACACCTGTCAATTTCTCAGATACGCTCCATAGTTTTTCCGCTACGTCCGGTTTAAATAAAACATCTCCCATCCTATCTTTTACAGGATATCCTTTTTTAGCATCTTTTCCGTCTGGCCCAATATATGTACCGCCTTCTATTGATTCAGTGGCTGCATAAAGAGTAGGTAGCGCTCCCATTTCTGCAGATTGACTAAATAGCTTGACTAAAAATTTCAGCAAGCCGTTTGGCTCTTTACCTGAACCGCGTGATAATAGGTTAGTATTCGAAATACCTGGATGGACAGCGGCACTAATTGTCGTTGATCCGGCTGCTTCTAAGCGGTTTTGCAGTTCTTTAGCAAACAATAGGTTGGCGAGTTTACTTTGCCTATAGAACTTCATTGGACTGTAGCCTTTTTCCCCGTCTAGATTATCAAAATTGATTTCTCCAGAATTAGCAGCTATACTGCTTACCGTTACGACTCTTGAATGTGGAGTTGTCATTAGTAAAGGAAGCAGCAAACCCGTAAGCGCAAAATGCCCTAAATGATTACAGCCAAACTGCAGTTCAAATCCGTCTTTCGTTTTGCTGTGAGGCGGAACCATCACGCCTGCATTATTAATGAGAAGATCCAAAGACGAGTATTGTTGAAAAAATTGATTGGCAAAATGCCGAATAGAGCTCAAGTCACTGAGATCTAATGACATAATAGTCACTTTAGCATTTCCGTTATCCGCTTTAATTCTCTTCTTAGCTTCTTTCCCTTTTTCCTCATTACGCACAGCAAGAATGATTTCTGCTCCGCGAGCTGCTAGAGCCCTTGCTGCTTCAAACCCAATACCGCTGTTCCCTCCCGTTATAAGGGCTGTTTTTCCCGTTACATCGGGCATTCGTTCAGCTGTCCATTTTGTTATCATATAAGTTCTCCCTTTCAGCTATAGCTGTTTTTCTAGAATTTACGCGTCTCAGTCACACTAAATTAACGTTTTTTTAAAATTAAGGTATGTATAAAGTATAATGTCTTCAAAACAAAAGGGACAAGCTTTTTCAAAGCTTGTCCCTTTTATATGTTTATGTGGTTCGCGGGGAATCGTAGCGTCCAAACCAGTCGTATCGGTTTGTGGAGATCCATTTGTACAGAGGACTAAACGCTTTTTTCATCAATGGTAAATGCAGTAGCACACCTATTGGGAATGTAAGAGGCAAAACAGCTAAAAGCCGTCTGACCGTTTCAAATCCTGCTAGAACTTCCCCTTTTTTGGTCACCATATGAATTTGATCATATAAGTCTCTTCCCTCTTCTTTTAAATAACTATACTCCGTTCGTTCAATGTATTGAACTGGAATCCACTGGATTTGGTTCGTCCAGTCCAAAGCTTTAATTATTTTTTTTACGTTGTAACATAAAGGACATTCCGCATCAAAAAATACTTTGTGCTTCATTGTTTCCACCTTTCTTCCTTTGTTTCTTTTTCCTTAGTTTATAAATACCCTTTTCTCCTTTTTAATAACCACCATTAAGAGGCACTTCTTGTGTAGCCTGGCTTTAAAGCGAACATTTTTTGTGGGGTTTCTTTTGTGAAGCCGCGAAAGAAGACAGGATTTTTTTATAAAATATCACTTTTTTGGTTTAAAGCGCTAAAAACATGTTAGAATAGATTTCATATTGATTTGAAGCACTAGGTGCACGCATTTAGTCACATACTAAAAAGGACTAAATAAATTTAATGATAAAAGGTAAAGGTAATGTCTTCATAAACTTATCATGGAAGTAGGTTTATAAATAACGAATAAAAAAGGAGGAATGGGTGATTACTTTTATCCAGTTCATATAAGCTTTTTTACGTAAGGATGTGTAAACGATGAAAAACAAGTACATGCTGTCAGCTTCAGGTATGTATATTAACTACTTTCTACTTGGCATGGTCAATATCATGCTTGCATCAAATATGTCATTTTTGACAAAACAATTAAATACCGACGGTGCTGGAATCAGCTATATCATTTCTGCTATCGGAATTGGAAAATTGCTTTCGTATTCTCTATCAGGCATCTTGTCTGATAAATTCGGACGAAAGCCTTTGATTATTGTTTCGTCTCTGACGATGGTGATTTTTTTAATTGGTATTCCATTATCGCCAAATTATCAAACAGCCTTTATCTTTGCCATTATTGCTGGTATTGCAAACTCTGCTATGGATGCTGGAACGTACCCTGCTTTGATTGAGGTCTTTCCTAAATCTTCAGGTTCAGCCAGTGTTCTTGTAAAAGCATTTATCTCAGCAGGAGCAGCGCTTCTGCCGTTTATGATTGCCTTTTTTGCAGATCGTGATTTGTTTTATGGGTATGCTTTTTTTCTTCCTGCTCTTATTTATTTACTAAATATGATCTTTATGTTCAAACTGCCTTTTCCCAATCATAAACGCGAACAGAGTACAGTTCAACAACAAAATACAGCAGAGAATAAATTTATCTCTGCTCCTAAAATGAAACAAGAAGGAATTGCTCTTATTGTGATTGGATTTACTTCTACAGCGCTTTTTACGGTGGCTCAAATTTGGCTCCCTACTTATGGTCAACAAGTATTAGATATGGCTGAAAGCAGCTCGGTCCGCCTTTTAAGCTACTACAGCATCGGAGCTTTAATCTCTGTTTTAGTATTAGCTGTATTATTAAGCAAAGTGCTTCGTCCTGTAACGGTTATTCTCGTTTACCCGATGATTACCCTTATAGCCGTACTTACACTTCTGTTTGTTAAAGTACCTGCTATTGCAATTGCAGCTGCTTTTTTCATGGGATTTTCTACGGCTGGGGTCTTTCAATTAGCGATTACTGTTATGACCGAGCTTTTCTGGAACAAAAAAGGAACGGTTACTGGAATTGTCGCGACGGCTGCTGGATTAGCTGCTATTTTATTGCCTTTAGCAACAGGGCTCATGTCTAAAACAGGACATATTTCAATCATCTTTATTTTTGATGCGATGCTTTCAGTAGTAGGCATGGTGGCTGCTGCTTTTGTTAATTACCGCTATCGAAAAATTTTAAATAAAAACCGTAGCGAACAAATTCAAGAAACAGCATCATAAAAAAGAGGCTGGGCATACTGAAATGAATCTACCCCAAAGACGAACAATCTGGATACATGATCTGGACTGCTTGCTCGACCGCTGTTGCTTTCCGTGCAAGGCTTCGCTTTCCGCGGGCGGCCGATGAGCCTCCTCGTCGCTTGCGCTCCTGCGGGGTCTCATCTGTTCCGCTGTTTCCGCAGGAGTCTTCGCCTTGCCCTCCAACCAACAGCTAAAAGCACCTGCGTTCATCATGATTATAAAAAACACGAACTATTTATCCATTTTTGATAGATAGTTCGTGTTTTAATTTAATGAAACTACTTTTTTTCACCCTCTTCTTAACTTTTCAACTCATTTCCTCAGCTGATTTTTGCTTCATAAACAGAAACATCACACCTGAAATAACTGCAAAAACAGCTAAAATGTAAAAAGTAGAAGGCAACGGAATCACGCTAACTAGTGACCCCATAGCTAAGCTGCTGAAGTTTGTATAGCGGTCATATACGCAGTCGTGGCTAGTCCAATTTGACGTGGGGCCAGTGATTGAGCATACACCATTCCAACTCCCATCGTAGCGGATAGAATAAAGGCATAAAATATCTGAAGCGCAATTAATCCACTAAGCGGTAAATGAAGGCTTGTTAAAATAAAGCACTTGGCAAGCAATTCCAATGATAAAGAATCGTTTAACTCCGATCTTATCAGAAAAATAGCCCCCTAATGGCATAAATACTAGCTCAAAAACAGATGTTACGGTAAAGAGAATACCTACAATTGAAACGGATTGCTTTAACGTATCTGTTACATACAGCGGCAAATACATAGAACGACCGGAATCCCCCGCACAAATGAAAAGAGCTGCTACGAATACAGCTATTAATACAGAAGGTATACCGGCTGGCGCTTTTGAAGATGCATGAGCTGAAGTTTGAGGCATACTCTCTTCTTTAAGCGCAAAAAGAACCCACACTAAAGTTGCTAGCGATAACAGCCCCGATAGTAAAAATAAAAGAGTATACCCTCCGTGGTCAATGATTAAAGCGCCAAGCATAGGTCCAAAAATATAGCCTTGTGAAAAAGCCATTCGCACGGTACCAGTAATCGTACCTGCCTGCGATTTGCTTTCTTCCTTTTTAACAATAAAATCATTCAGCAGGGCAAAGAAAAAAGAAAACGCATTAAACCCTCCTATAGCAAGTAAAATAAGTGCTATTGTATAGGAATGCGTAAATGCTAACGGAACTCTTGAAATGGTTCCGATCAATAACGCCCAAATAATAAATGGCTTTCGTTTACCCCATTTGTCTGATAAAGAAGCTAAATAAAACGAGACCATCAAACCAATAATGCTCATCGGGACAAATAAAAACCCTGCTTGAAACGAAGTGGCATGCAATTTATTGGTTGCCCAAAACGTTAAATACGGCATAAAGCCGCCAACAGACAATCCGATAATAAATAATGAAATAAAAATTGTTCGAAAATCCCGGTCTGTAAATACAATCTTTATGCCTGATACAAACGAATTTTCTGCTTTCGACATAAACTCATTTCAACCCTTTCTATCCAGCTGTTAAACGTTCAATTTCCGCAATAAAATGCACCTTTCTTCAAGAAAAATTAGAAGAAAGGTGTGTAAATGAAGGTTATTTTCCAATTTGTACAGCAATTTTTTCTTTTTGTTCTTCCTTGTTGATCAGCTCTTTGAATTTAGTTAAAAGAGGTGCTTTTAATTCTTCATCTTTTAACGCAAAAGCAAGGGTCGTAAAAATAAAATCTAATTTTTCCCCTGCATCATAACGCTCGCCTTCGAATTCGTAAGCATAAATAGAACGGTCTATATTCATGCGTTGAATAGCATCCGTTAGCTGAATTTCCCCGCCTTTTCCAGCTTCCTGCGTTTCAAGATAATCAAAAATGTCAGGTGTAAATACATAGCGTCCAATAATTCCTAAATTAGACGGAGCTTCTTCGACTGATGGTTTTTCTACAAAACCATTCACTTCGTATAATCGGTTTTTATTTGCTTTTGGATCTATAATCCCGTAACGATGAACGGATTCTTCCTCTACGCGCTGCACGCCGATAACTGATGATTCCGTTTGGTTATACTGGTCAACCAGCTGTTTTAAGCAAGGCTGGTCTGGATCTGTTAAGTCATCTCCAAGTAAAACTGCAAACGGTTCGTTTCCAATAAACTGTCGAGCACAGCCAATCGCATGGCCAAGGCCCTTCATTTCTTTTTGACGAACGTAATGAATATTCGCTAGTTCAGAAATATGCTCCATTTCTTCTAATAGTTCGGTCTTTCCTTTTTGATGAAGCAAGTGTTCTAGTTGAATATTATGGTCAAAGTGATTTTCAATTGCTTGTTTCCCGTTTCCTGTAACAATTAAAATATCTTCGATTCCTGATTTTAAGGCTTCTTCTACAATAAATTGAATGACGGGCTTATTTACAATTGGAAGCATTTCTTTTGGGATAGATTTTGTAACGGGTAAAAAACGAGTACCTAACCCTGCTGCTGGTATAACTGCTTTTTTTATAGTCTGCATATTAGTTACTCCTCTCTTTTAGTTATCTAGCTGCCTTACATCTATTACGCTTTAACAGGCAGCATCTTGAAAATTTCTTTCACTCCTTGCTTGTATCCTCCCGCTGAGCGAAGTGATTCTCCAATTTGTTGTGCATGCTGTTTATATGTGTGAGTAGTTAAAACGTCGTTAACTGTATTTTTGATTAGCTCAGCAGATACATTATTTTTATCTAATTTTACACCTGCTCCTAACTTCTGTACGCGATCGCCAACCATAAATTGATCCACTGCCATTGGAATAACGACAAGCGGCGTATCGTAGTATAAACCTTCACTGCTGCTGTTCATTCCGCCATGAGTAATAAATAAATCCGCACGTTTTAAAATTTCTAGCTGCGGTACGTATTGTTTCACAACGAAGTTTTCTGGAATATGTGCTAATCCTTCAGGTTTTGTATTTTTACCAATAGATAAAATAACTTTACCCTCAAAATCTTTTAATGCTTCTACACATAAGTTATAGATTTCTAGCTGCTGATTAAAGATAGTTCCCATAGAAACAAAAATAATTTTTTCATTTTCATTCTGTAAGTAAGAAGGATCTTCTATGTCTAGTCGTTTAACAATTGAAGGACCAATAAACTTGTACTCACTCGTAAATTCAGATACGTCTGGCTGAAAGAATTCTGACGTAAATACTAGCGTAATATCCCCAGGATTCGACATAATGTCCATGGAATCTTTTAACTCAGTATTATATTGGTTGTTGAACTTATTTAATGATTTTTCGAATTGAGGATAAAAGGAAGATTGGTCAGCTTCTGTTTGATCAATTGGCATCATACAAGTTGCTAACTCTTTATTTAACGCAAATGTCGTACAAAGAGAAACCTTCGGAAGCTGAAGAAGGTCGGCCACAGCGGAACCTGCTAAAAGGTGATAATCATAAAGTACATAATCATATGTTTCATGTTTCGTTTCACTCATAATTTTAGTAATAATATTTTCAGATTCATTTAAAAACAAATTCATTATTTCATAGCGGTCATAAGACTCTTCTTTGGTCATCCGGTTGCTCATATCAAGACTTGGACGAAAATCTTCGTATTCACGAAATTCCGCGCCTGATTTTCGAATTTTTTCAGCATAGTCTTCAATGCCGTAATAGACGACCTTTTCCCCTTGAGCCATCAATTCTTTTACAATTCCTAAAGAAGGGTTCACATGCCCTTCACCTGGAAAGCCTATTACTAATACATTTCCCATAACGTTCATTCCTTTCACTTAGTTAATAATTAAATTACTTAATTGTTCATTTAGTAAATTTATTGTATAGAAACTGAATTTACTATAAATTATCTTTATCGTAAAGTCATTAAGCGTTTTCAACTAAAAAAAGGTTAAATAGGTTCATTTTGGAGTATAGTTATAAATTAACTCAAGAAAAACAAATATTGTAAAATTTATCTCGTTTGTAAATAGATGTATGCGCTTCATTATGATACAAATAAAAAAACACACCTCGCTAAAATCAAGCAAGAGGTGTGTTTTTGATTTAAAAGTTGTATAACTCCCATATATCTGAGGTTTCTGAACCGATATACCAAGCTGCCGCCCCACCTAAATGATAGTCATTAATTAATTTAACCCGGCGCTGCATAGATGCTTTGTCTTCGAGCCATATTTGATGCTTCGTACCATTTTCCGTGTATTCTACATAGTACTGTGAGGCTTGGCTATCCCATTTTTTAGTTAACTTTTTAGAAGAGATAACCGCTTCGGCTTCTTTCATCGTTAAGTCTTTTGTGACAACTTTTTTGGTCGATAGGTCCGTTTTCCATTCTCGCGTATAAAAAGGAACTCCCAGCAGGATTTTGTGTGCAGGTACATCTTTCATAAGAAGTTGTGTGCCTTCTTTCACCCAAGGCAGTGAAGCAACAGATCCTGGAACTTGACTTCCTCCCCAGTGTTCTTCATATCCCATCATAATGACATAGTCTGCCACTTGACCAATCTGTTTCCTATCAAAGCTTCCCGACCAAAACGGATCATTATTTTCTCTTGTTACGTCTACTGAAATAGTCATACCATGAGGTTTTAACGCTACTTTTAATTCTTTAATAAATAAAACAAAATCTTGTTTGTTTTTGATATTAATATTTTCAAAGTCAACATTGATCCCATCGCTGTTTGTTTTTACTAGCGAACTTTCTATTGACGATACAAGCTTTTGCCGCTTTGCTTTGTTACTTAGCACATCACTTGTAAGCACATCATCAAAATTGTTACCAATAAGCGGCCAGACTTTTTTGCCGTTTTTATGAGCCGTTTGAACATATGATTCATTTATAGAAGATGAAACAACTTTGTCATTCCACGTTAGCGTAAACCAACGAGGTGAAACAACGTCTAAATTCTTTTGCTTCATCGATTCTGTGTAGCCTGCTGTTTTTTCATTAAAGCTCCAACCCATAACTACAGGCTGATGCTTCTTTTGCGCTAAATCAGATTTTTTGATCCAGCCCTTTTTCCCTTCCAAAAGCTGTACTTGTACATAGTAATCAGGAATAATAAGCATTTGTCCGGGCTTAATATTTGTGGAGGATAGCTGATTTAACTTTGTTAATTCATTCGCTTTTACACCGTACTTTACGCAGATTTTCCAAAGCGTATCTCCTGATACTACTTTATGTAACAAGCCTTTTGGTGGTATTTTCAGCGTTTGCCCTGGAATCAGCTCCGTCTTTTTTAGCTGATTTTGTTTTATTAGATCACTGACTGTTACACCGTATTGCTTAGCTAGTAGCCATAGTGTATTTCCCGGCACTACCGTATGAGTAGTAACTTGAGCTGCATCTCCAGCTTCAAATGAAATGACAGGAAATTCTTCTCCTTTTTTCACTGTCTGCATAACAGAAGAATGTAAGGAAGGAGAACGATATACGTTTACGTTGTCACCTTTGACAGTGCCCACTGAAGAAGCAGCGGCTCCTTTACTCATCGGGGCCAATCCTCCACTGAAAAGACAGAGAATAATCAGGCTCATATATATTTTCTTCATTTTATAATTTCGCCTCCCCACTTTTTGACATCACCTGTCTAGTTTACTACTCCTATAAGATAGAATCCTAGAGGTACATTGTGGTAAAGAAACGTCTGGGTATACGTAAAACTCAAATAAAAAAGCTTACCGTCCGATGACGATAAGCTTTCGTTTTTTATGCATTTCCCACTACATTTTGATCCTTAATATCCATATCAATTGTATTAGCGGTACTGGCACTGCTTGTAATATTCATAAAATTCCCTGTGTTCCCGCTGCCAGAACCGACTGTTGTAAAAGCTGTACTTTTTGGCTTAATAGCCAGACAATCACCAAACTCCACTGAAGATGAAGCCAATACATTCGAGATATTTACGGCTCCTACTACCGATGGCATCTGCCTCTCCTCCTGTTCATTATCTGTCTGCTATATGATATGAGCAGAAGGCCAAAAAGTAGCTTTTTCATCTTTTTAATTTTATTAAGGATCAATTCGTTTATACCTTGATTCTGTAAACATATATACTCCGTATGCCATAAGCCCGATTGATACGATAGCCAGCAGTACAGACCCAAAAGGACGCTGTGCTACTTCAGCAAGGGCTCCATCTAACCCTTTCGTTTCGTCTGGATCCGCTTGAAGAGCCGTGCGAATAAGAAAGAAACCAATAATGCCAAAGACGATACTTCGAGCAATAATACCTGCTTTTCCAATATGCCCGCTCCATCGCCACTCTTCTTTTGACATTTCGTTTTTCTTTAGTTTTTTCAGGAAGCGCCCTGAAAGAGCCCAATATACTTGTCCAATCCCAAAGATAATAACGCCGATACCTGTAAGCGCAATGATGGTTTGTCCAAAGGGATAAGATAACAACTTGGCTGATACCGTTTGATAATGCTTACCTGACGTATGAACGTGAGCATGAAGCAAAATTTTTACCGAACTCACACAAAGGCTAATATAAAACGTGGCTACAACTAAATAGCCTAAACGAGTAAAAACGCCTTTTACCCCATGCCCAACGTGGTGAGGATCAAAAATAGCAGAAATGATTTGCCAAAACGCATATCCACTTAAACCTACTGCCAAAACAATTAAAATTAAAAATCCAAACGGCTGCTTTGCAATTGTGTGTAGGGCTCCTTGAGAAGTAACTAAATCGCCTTTTAATCCGAAAGCTGTCTGAATCGCTAATATACCGATGATAAAATAGACCACACCTTGAGCCACATGACCAAACCGTGAAAAACGCACGACAAATGGCTTAGTACGTTCTTTTAAGCGATGTAACTTTCGACCAAACGTCTCTTTTTTAACAAATGGAGATTCACCCATACGTTTCCTCCTGCTTTTTGAAAACAAACTTTATTTTATAAAACACCTGAAAATAAGCGCGCAAATGACTCTTTCGAACGTTCTACTAAGCTTCGCTTGTAAAATGCTACTGGTTTGATCAAATGACTGTCTTCAATATCTTCTTCGTAATTTTTGATGAGCGTTTGAATCGTCTCTCCCTCAATTAAAAATGCATTAACTTCAAAGTTCAGATGAAAACTTCTCATATCCATATTTGCAGTACCGACCGAAGCCATATCTCCGTCTATAATCACAATTTTTTGATGCAAAAACCCTTTTCTATACGAATATACTTCAATTCCACATCGAAGAAGTTCAGCAAAATATGACCTCGTTCCATATTGAGTCAGAAAGCCATCATTAATTTCTGGTACCATAATTCGTACCTCTACACCTTTTCTAGCCGCAATACGAAGGGCGGTTCTTATGGCTTCATTTGGAACAAAATAAGGAGTTGAAATCCAGATTGATTTCGTCGCGCTTGTAATCATAGTATAGTAATAATCACTCATATTTTCCTGCGTATCCGGCCCCGTCGCCACCACTTGCACAAACCCTTCTCCTTCGACAGGATGAGGCTTTGTATATGCTTCATCGTTAATTAAGCATTCTCCAGAAACGTATTCCCAATCGAACATAAAGATCGAATGCAAGGTTTGAACAGATTCACCTTTTAGCATCAGATGAGTATCTCTCCAAAAACCAATTTTTTTGTTTTTCCCTAGATACTCATCTCCAACATTTAATCCCCCTACAAAACCTACTTCCCCATCAATTACGACTATTTTACGGTGGTTTCGAAAGTTGAATTTTTGATTGAAAAATCCATACTTAATAGGTAAGAAAGGATGCACTTTAATATTCGCTTTTTTCATTCGTTTAATATCTGAACCCGATAGTGTAAAACTTCCCATTGTATCGAATGTAAAGCGCACTTCTATACCTTCGCTTGCTTTTTTTATTAAAATATCAATGATTTCTTTTCCTAGAGAATCTGAGTGAAACATATAGTATTCCATATGAATAAACTGTTTTGCTGATTGCAAATGCTTTTTGATTTCATTAAACGTTTCTTGCCCGTTCTTAAGGACGTAGGTTTTTGTATGAACATTCATCTTCGTCAAAGATACACATTGAAGATACTGAGCAAAGTAACGCTGATGCGATTGAAGCGGGGATAGATCAGGCGTCGTTTCTTTATCTGCCATCTTTCTAAGCATCTCTCGGTTATGCATACGCTTTTTTTTGAACATATGCCCCTTTAAATAGAGCTGTCCTGAATACAAATAAAAGAAAAAGCCTGCAACAGGGAAGAAAAAGAGGACATACATCCAAACCAACGTACTTTCAGGCGTTCGATTTTCAAGCATAAGTGAATACATACAAATGAAAATGATGACACCATATAATCCAACTAAGGCATACTTCCAATGAACATCAATAGAGGTAAAAAAGAAAGCATAAATGGAAAGTAAAATAATAAATAAAAAAATAAAATCCAACCGGCGTTTTTTCATAAAAGCTCTCCTAAAAACAAACTGTATTGTATCACTTGTCTATCTTTCATATGAGGTAGTATATGGAATATACAGAATTCTTATCATGAATGCTACATAAAATGTACATATATTTGCACAAAAAGCAGTTTAGCCGCTTAAGCAACTAAACTGAACTACCTCAGACAAGCATCATTCATATACCTATACCCTGGATGGTAAAACAAAAAACCTCCTTACGGGGAGGTTTTTTCACTGGTTTTTCACGCATGACGATGACTTTTTACGAGTTGGTATAACCCGACTCTTTTTCTTTTTTAGGCCAAACGAAATTAGAAAGAGATAATAAGAAATCAATTCCTACAATAACTGTCCAAAATTCCACTACATTGTGCAGCACGTTGGTTTTTCCATTTGGTACTATATACATCATCGCCGCTAAAAGAGTTGCCCCAATAGCGTAAGCAACAAGATGCTGTATCCATGACTTAAAATAATGCTTTGCATATTCTTTTCCATAGCGCCTACGAGGTTTCTCTCCGCTTTTCATCACATAATATTGAAAGCGTTCATCTGCCCATTGAATCATACTTTTTCCAAAAGCGATCGAAATTCCAATATACACGGCTGCAATAGCGTGAGCATAGGTCGCTGTAGCACCTCCGTAAAGGTCTACGCTCGTCACAATCAGAAGAACAAAATCAACAACAGGTGTTAGAGCTAAAATAAAAAAACTGAGCTTTTGTTTTTTAAACATATACCTTGTTGCTAATCCTAAAATGATGACTATCCAAAAAGCGATTTCACATGCAATAATCATCCAGGCTATTAAATTCAAATAATCCCCTCTCTTCCTCTCGTCCAACGAATAGACAATAGGTTTTAAATAAAAAATTTTATGCGCAAGTTTATTTTTATTTACATACATCCTGCTTCATAACCCTACGGCTTATTCCATCCTCAGCTAGGTTCTAAGATTCATTGAACCGCATTTGCTAGGCGGATCTTTTAAATCGATATCTATAATACTCCCAGCTCATTCCTGCCGCGATTCCAATCGAATAGGCTAGTATATCGCTCCATAAGAAACCATATCCCAGAATGAGCCCTCCTAGCGCAGTTTTTCTTATGTCATCAATCCACCGAGCCTGATACAGCTGTGTAAATTCAATGAAGTAACAAAACACTATAGCAAACATACTAATCATTTTTGTCTTCCATGCAGGAAACAAAAAACCCGCGCTGACAAAAATCATTAAGGCCCATAACGAATCTCCCGCATATATATTTACGATGTGAGGAAGATACGCGGTAAGTTTTCTTGATAAAAGGCCTGCTCCCATGATAACAAAAGCTAGAAGAAGATATACCCATCTATTTCTTTTATTCATTTCAAACTCCTTTTTTCTTCTTAAATACTCCGTAGCAATAAGCCTTCACTGTATAATTTTATCAGAACCGCAGACTGTTAAATACCGCTTTTTTTCATTTTTTACAGCTTCCCCCTACGTATATATGACAACTGTCATAGTTTCTATATGACACGTATGTCTTAAATAGTCAGAAAAATCCCTTTATACTGAGGGTAATATACGGTGATGAAAGGAATTTCATATGACTATACAAAAACAAAAGAATTTACGAAAACAAGTTGCACCTTTTGAAAAAGCAGTAATGAAAGACAGCATAAGACAATTGATCAATACTTTTTTACCTTTTTTCACACTCTGGTTTCTCGCTTATGAGAGCCTTTCAATTTCTTATTTTTTAGCATTTCCGCTAACTGTTATCGCAGCAGGGTTTTTAGTAAGAATATTCATTATTTTTCATGACTGTTGTCACTACTCTTTCTTTAAGAGTAGACAACACAATAAAATTCTCGGAACAATTACCGGTGTCTTAACGATGTTTCCTTACAGTCAATGGGGACATAGCCATGCAATTCACCATGCAACAAGCAGCAACTTAGATAAAAGAGGTACGGGTGACATTTGGGTGTTAACCGTAACAGAATATAAAGAAGCTTCTATTTGGAAAAAAATCGCTTACCGTATCTATCGCAACCCGTTCATTATGTTCGGCGTGGGACCTATATATGTATTTTTGATTACAAACCGATTCAATCGAAAAAATGCGAAGAAAAAAGAAAGAATGAATACGTATCTTACAAATGTATTGATCGTTGCATTAGCAGCAGCGACCTGCTGGTTGGTAGGTTGGCAGGCGTTCCTATTAATTCAAGGACCGATTTTCTTCATTTCAGGTTCAATTGGAATTTGGCTGTTTTATGTACAGCATCAGTTTGAAGATTCTTATTTTGAAGAAGATGAGCACTGGGATTATGTAAAAGCAGCCGTTGAAGGAAGTTCATTTTACAAGCTTCCAAAACTATTGCAATGGCTAACAGGCAATATTGGGTTTCACCATGTACATCATTTAAGTCCAAGAGTGCCCAACTATAAGCTTGAAGCTGTTCATCAACACACAGAGCCTCTTCAAAATGTACCAACCATTACACTCGCAACAAGCCTTCGCTCTCTTCGATTCCGTTTATGGGATGAAGAAAACAAAATGTTTGTGAGCTTTAAAGAAATTAAAAAACGCTCAGCTGCACCAAAAGCAAGCAGAATTTCATCTCAAACAAAAGCAGAACTTTAATAAAACAGTCAAGCTTTCAAAAGCTTGACTGTTTTATCTATCCGCCTAAACTTATTTCATTCTACTTTGTGGTAAACTAATAGTGTATTTTAACAAGTAAACGAGGTTCTTTATGAAAAAATATACGTTTTTCCAAAAAATCACTGGGCTATCTCCTTACATATGGACGGTATTTGCCATTTTACCATTTTATTTTATCTTACAGTCTTCATCCATGAATCACATTATTGTTGGTTCGTTACTTACCATCTTATTTTTTATTTTCTATCGTTTTGCATTTGTTTCAACAGACAAGTCCGTTTACGTATGGACGGCTTTGTTAATCGTTATTTCCTTAGCCCTAACAACTATTTTTAATTATATTTACTTTGCCTTTTACTTTGCTTTCTTTATCGCTTATTTTATTGGAAATATCCAAAAACGGCTCGCTTTCTTTACTTTGTATGCTGTTCATTTAATTAGCACCGTTATTTCTGTAAACTTTAACGTTGTTATGCAAGAAGAGATCTTTTTAAAACAGCTTCCTTTCATTTTTGTAATTTCCATCAGTGTGATTGTACTGCCATTTAGCATTTATAACCGGAAGAAGCGAGACCGGCTGGAAGAACAGCTTGAAGATGCAAATAAACGTATTTCTGAGCTTGTAAAACAAGAAGAACGCCAGCGGATAGCTCGCGATCTGCACGATACGTTGGGACAAAAGCTGTCTCTTATCGGTCTAAAAAGCGATTTAGCAAGAAAACTTATTGCAAAAGATCCTGAAAAAGCAAAATCAGAATTAAAAGATGTCCAGCAAACAGCGCGTACGGCTCTTAATGAAGTGAGAAACATGGTTTCTCAAATGCGTGGAATCCGCCTTAGTGAAGAACTAAAACGCGTTCAAGAGCTTTTAGAAGCTGCCGAAATTAAGTTTGTAGGAGAAAAGGCCATTTCATTAGAGAATGTGTCGTTGCTAATTGAAAATATTCTTAGCATGTGCTTAAAAGAAGCAGTAACCAATGTGGTCAAACATAGTCAAGCCACCGTTTGCACGATTACTTTACATCAGTCTGCAAAAGAAGTAGGCATAACGGTAGAAGACAATGGAGTTGGTATTAATACGAAGAAAATCTGCTGGAAAGGAAACGGTCTTTTAGGAATGAAAGAACGGCTGGAGTTTGTAAACGGCCATCTTGATATCTCCAGTCAAGGGGGGACGATTATTCATATTACAGTTCCAAACATCGTCAAACATATTAAGGAGGAACAATTATGATTCGAATTGTCATTGCCGAAGATCAGCAAATGATGTTAGGGGCTTTAGGCTCTTTGTTAAATTTAGAGGATGACATGGAAGTTGTCGGAAAAGCTTCAAATGGGGAACAAGCCGTATCACTTGCTAAGCAGCACCAGCCAGATATATGCGTAATGGATATCGAGATGCCTCTTAAAACTGGGCTTGAAGCTGCAGAGGAACTGAAAGATTTAAACTGCAAAGTCATCATTTTGACAACGTTCGCTCGCTCCGGCTATTTTCAAAGAGCTTTGAAAGCAGGCGTAAGCGGATACTTGCTAAAAGATAGTCCAAGTGAAGAACTCGCAAATTCCATTCGAAGCGTGATGGCAGGCAGACGCCTCTATGCTCCGGAATTAGTGGATGACTTATATAGTGAATCTACCAGTCCTCTTACAGCTAGAGAGAAAGAAGTATTAGCTCTAGTAGCTGATGGAAAAAACACAAAAGAAATTGCTGACGAACTATCTATTAAGACTGGAACGGTGCGCAATTATATTTCTACCATTCTGGACAAACTCGAAGTAAAGAACCGCATTGAAGCCATTACTCGCTTTAAGGAAAAAGGCTGGTTCAAATGAAAAAAGCATGCATCAAACCGAGATGCATGCTTTTTAATCATTTGGCAATTTATCGTACCCTAATTTGTCGATGATCACAACATGCTCGGGGAATTCATCAAGCAGCTGCTGTTTTGTGAATAATTCAAAGTCACGGAAATCAAAACCTGGTGCGACCATGCATCCAACGAGAGAAAACGTATTCTCATTTGCCACAGAGGAACCAAAAATCGTATCTCTTGGAACTAAAAATTGAGGAACTTCTCCACTTTCTAAGTTTGTACCTAGTTTTACTTCTTGATAGGTTCCGTCGCGGTAAATAATATGAATGGTTAAAGGGCTTCCCCCATGATAGTACCATAGTTCATCTGATTGCAGCCGGTGGAAATGCGATACATCTTGAGACCTTAATAAAAAGTAAATACTCGTGTATAGAAATCGTTTATCATCAAACTGCGATGACACTTCTTTATCAGAAATTTCATCATTGGAGCGATAGGTTTGTTTATAAAACCCTCCTTCTGGATGAGGCTGAAGCTCAAGCTTTGAAATCCAATATTCCCACTTATGTAAATCCATTACGTTCCTTCCCTTCCTTTTTCTTTTATCATTAACTACATCATAGTAAATCATTCTTTCTAACACAACAAACGGCTTCATTATTCCATCAGGAAAAATGAAGCCGCTTACCACTGGTATCTTATCATTACATCCTACCCTTTCTGTTAGCACGGCTATATCTATACCTGCTAGAATGGCAGCAATGAAATAAATATGTCATATACAAATCTAACTGAAATCGATCTCCCTCAATGAAACATTGAAACGGCTGTTCTCTGCCTTGATCATTTTTTGCAGATGAACGCTGCTTAAACGGGACAATATTCATCTCTTTTCCCCCTCAGACAGATGTACTTTTTAGTGTAAATGCTGATGACAAACGTAATATTTTTTGATAAAAGTGAGGGCTGCCTGTGCATCTTGAATGCCAAGCTTTTTACAAACGCCAGCTAACATGAGCAGTTTGTACATAACCAGCTTTTGATTATTTGTTGCCAGTACGTAATAAACAATCGTATTAGCAACTGCCCGCGGTAATCTTATTTTTTTCAACTCATATAGCGCAGCAGACGAAGACATGCCTGCTTCAGTTAAAATCTGCTCAGTTGTGTACGTCTCCAAATAGCGAGCAAGCTTTCTTTCTTTATCGTTAAATATACCTTTAGAATCGTTCATTTTCTCTCCCTCTGTTATTTTAATAATCCATTAAATGCTGCATTAATTAGCCATAATGCGATAGCTCCCCCTGATAAATAAGTGCTGAGATAGAATAATAATTCCATATACCTCCCTCCCATTTCTATCTTACCCCTTCATTTCTCTAGCTGCAGTGATATTCATCACAGGTAAAAAGTGTATTGTTGAGCTACTGAATAGCTCCGCAAAAGAGCTCGTGAGAAAGATCTCACGAGCTGCTTAGTTAGCATTTTTATTTTCGGATAAAGCGTTTAAAAATCATAATAATTAATAATACAACTACAATAACAAGCAAAAATTTCAACATGAGTTGTCCATCCCTTCAAATCAGTAAGTCATCTTTCATTAGTAAGTAGTTACCCTGTTTCGTTTTTTATAAACTGCTTACCTACTTATTTCATGCCAAAAATTATATAATAGTAGAAAATCACCTATAATAGCCCTACAAGTAAAACATAAATGGGAGTATAACCATGACTGACTATCTTCAAACATTTCTGCTTGAACATTTAGAAGCAGCTGGGTTTATCAGCATTCTCTTGAACATCCTTATTAGCATTACGGGCGTATTTCCAAGCGCACCCCTTACGTTCGTAAACGTAAAATTATTTGGTTTTTGGAACGGATTTTTACTTTCTTTTATTGGAGAAGTTTTAGGTGCAGCTCTCTCTTTTTGGCTGTATCGAAAAGGTTTCCGTACGCTTGTTCATACAAAAACACCTTCTCACTCCAAGTGGCTAAAGCTGCTGCGCGTACAAGGGAAAGAGAGTTTTATATTGATTCTTTCTTTGCGATTACTTCCCTTTGTTCCATCAGGCCTCATTACATTCTTCAGCGCTGTAGGAAAAGGCTCCTTTGCGGTATTCATTTCTGCTAGCGCACTTGGAAAAATTCCAGCGCTTTTTATTGAAGTTTATTCGGTTTATCATATTTCACAAGGATCTATGCAAGGCAAAATCATTTTAGTGGTTTTATCCATCATTTTACTTTTTTATATAAGTAAAAAATGGAAGAAAAAAGCTTAACAGACTATAAAAAGGGAAGACTATCTAAAAATAAGCAAAAACATTATCTTATATAACTGTAATAAGATAACGTATTGGAGATGGTCCATTGATTTTTCTGTTGGTTTCTGGAAGTATTATTGTTCCTATTATCATGCTCTTTTTTTCACTCAAATGGAAAGGAGCAGAGCTGATTTTTAATACGCTAGCCCTTCTTTCAGCGCTAGTATTTGGAAATATAGCTGCTGCTTCTATCTATCGTATCTTAAAAAACCATACTGTTTTTATGACGAGCATTCATGCAATCTTTTTAAATTCAGCTTTTTTATTAACCGGTGCATACCTTGGAATCTATGTATTGTATAAACTGTTAGCTCTGACCTTAAATGTAAAACAGCGTACTATGTAAAAATAGTACGCTGTTTTAAAATACAGTTTATTTTATGATTCCAGTTGGTATGCATAAAGGTGAACCATCAACCGGATTTTGAATAATAGTTGAGGATAAATTAAACACGTCTCTTATCATTTCTTCTGTAAATACTTGAGCAGAAGAACCTTCTTTGTAAATCTGACCGTTTGAAATACTGATTAAATGGTCTGCATAGCGAGCTGCTTGGTTTAAATCGTGTAAGACCATCACAATTGTACACTTTCTCTTTTGGTTTAAGGAACGAAGAAGTTCAAGCACTTCAATCTGATGAGCTAAATCTAAATATGTAGTAGGCTCATCCAACAGCAGAAGCTCGGTACCCTGTGCCAATGCCATTGCAATCCAGGCTCTCTGACGCTGTCCTCCAGAAAGAGCATCCAGTGTACGATCACTTAAATCAGACAGTTTGGTTGCCTGTAAAGCCTCCTCTACAATTTGATGATCTTCAGCAGAATAGCGAGCAAATAAGCCCTTATGAGGGTGACGACCGTAATAGCACAGCTCTTTTACTGTTAAATCTTCTGGAGCTTCAGGAGCTTGAGGCAAAATAGCCAGTTTTTTTGCTACTTCTTTTGATGAATGACGATGAATATCTTTTCCATTTAAATATATACTTCCTTCTGTAGGCTTTAATAAACGGGCCAATGAACGAAGGATTGTTGACTTTCCGCAGCCATTTGATCCAATGATTATGCTTACCTTTCCTTCTGGAATGTGAAGGTCAATATTACGAATAACTGAAGTTGAATCATATGATAGTGAAAGTTTTTCAGCAGTTAATTTTGTCATTACTGTTTCTCCTTTCCTCTATTTTTTCTGTTCACGGCGCAGTAAATATAGAAAATAAGGGGCGCCAATAACAGCTGTTACAATTCCAGCTGGAATCTCAACGGGTGGCATAACCCCTCTTCCTAAACTGTCAGCAATTAGCAGGAATAAAGCACCTACTGCTGCTGAAACTGGTAACAAGAGCTTCGAACGGCTTCCTACTAACCTCCTACCAATATGAGGAGCAATTAAACCAATAAAACCAATTGACCCAACCACAGCTACAGATAATCCTGTCAATATCACAGCCATACTCAATAGTGTATAACGAACGTATTTCGTTCGCTCTCCTAAGCCAACTGCAATCTCATCTCCTAAGTTTAAAATGTCGAGCTTAGATGCAAATATAATAATAAAAGGCACGAGTACAACACAAGGAATTAACATCCAAAGCTCACTCCAGCCTCTTCCCCATAAACTTCCTGTGAGCCAAAGAAGAGTTGTATTCACGTCATCTGGAAACTTAATCATAAAATACTGAATTCCAGCCTGACAAATAGCTCCTAACGCTACGCCAACTAAAGCCAGCGTATGAGGTTTAGCTCCTTGAGAGTAGGAAAACACCATAAGTATAACGGCTATGGCTGCTGCTCCTAAAAAAGCTGAAAGTGGCAACAGAAGCATAGAAGCAGCTGGAAATACAATTAAGATAAAAACGGCGAATAGCCCTGCTCCTTTTGTTACACCGATAACATCGGGAGATGCCAGTGGGTTTTTTAATATTCCTTGCAAAATAGCTCCTGCTACCGCTAAAGCCGCACCTACAACAATAGCAATGAGGGTGCGTGGAATACGATAATTTGTTAAAATAAATGAACTTTCTTGAGAACTCCCAGTTATTTGTTGAAAGATTGCTGCTGGGGAAATATAAACGGCTCCTACCCCTAAGCTAATTACAACCGTGATTATTAAACATAATAATAAGATACTTAAGATTTGGTAAGGATGTTTTCTTTTCATTGCTTAATGTTCCTCCCTTTTCTAGCAAGGTATAAAAAGAAAGGCGCTCCAATAAGAGCTGTTACAATCCCTACTGGCGATTCAAAAGGATATGCAATGAAACGAGACAGTACATCAGCATAAACAAGCAAGATGGCTCCTAATAGAGCTGAAAATGGCAGAATTCGCTGGTAGTCTCCCCCTACTAATTTTCTAGCTATGTGAGGTACAATGAGACCTACAAATCCAATTGGCCCCGCAACGGCAACAGATGCACCGGCAAGCATAATGACTAGTATACCTGCAAAAAAGCGAATCCATTTTACCTTTTCTCCTAACCCTGTTGCCATATTTTCTCCTAACACTAGGATCGATATAGAACGAGATGATCCAAAAGCTAGGAGAAGACCTAGAAACGACCAAGGTAAAAGAATTTTTACATGAGTCCAGTCTTTCCCGTTAATAGAACCTACAAGCCAATACAAAACGTCCGTAGCTTGTTCATTTAACACAATTACTCCTTGAGTAAGTGACGATAAAAATAAATGTACGGCCATTCCGGCAAGTGCTAGTTTCACATGAGTTGTCTTTCCGCCCGATGCGAATAAATAAACAGTTATTCCTCCTAAAGCTGCTCCTAAAAAAGCAATATACACAGTTGATTGAGAGGTAAGGTCAGGAAATAAAATAAAAGCTATTACAATCGCTAATGAAGCACCAGCATTTACTCCAAACACTTGGGGTGAAGCAAGCGAATTTCGTGTAATGGCTTGCATTAATGCTCCAGCAGCTGCCAAGCTGGCTCCAATAAGAGCTGCCAGCACAGCTCTTGGCAGTCTAAGCGTCTGTACGATTGTTGTCTGCTTAGAGTCATCAGGCGCAAAAATTGCCTTAATTACTTCTGTAAAGCTAACAGCAGAAGATCCCACAGCCACATGCAAAATCATTCCGATGATTAACAAACAAACGCTAGCTACCAACACAATGTATTTATTCATTTTTTGCTTTTGGACAAGATTTGTCATTTCCAACACACTTTCTACAGTTTTCTTTTCTAAACAAATAGAAGCAAGAATAGAATAACTATTCTCGCCTCTTTGTCAGACTCTGTTATGTTACTGCTGCTTATTGTTTAGTAACTTAACCGTATCTTTTCCAATTGCCTCAGCTGAAATCACTCCTCGGAATCTTGTCCATAAATCACGGTCTACTACAAAAACTTTATCATTTTTAACAGCTTTTAAATTTTTCCAAAGAGGATTTGTTCTCCATTCATCCGTTACAAGTTTACCTTCGTTATTTGCTAGGATTAAAATATCTGGATTAATGTCTGACAACTGTTCTAAATTCATCTCAGCATATGCTTCTTTGTTTTGCACAGCGTTCTTCAACCCTAGCTTTTCAAGAAACTCTCCATCATAAGAAGAAGACGTATGCGTTTGGAAAGAAGTATCTCTGACAACTGCTGGTAAGACTGTCTGACCACTTTCTTCTTTTAATTCATTTTTTAATTTTGAAATTGTTTCTTCATGCTCATTTAAGCGCTGTTGTGCTTTTTTTTCTTTTCCTACTGCTTTCGCAATTGTTTTAAATGAGTCTATATTTTCTTCATATGTAGATTCACGGCTTTTCAATTCAATTGTAGGTGCAATTTTGTTTAATTCTTTATAGATTGCTTTATGACGCTGCACATCGGCAATAATTAAGTCCGGCTGCAGGGAACTAATTACTTCTAAATTTGGCTGTTGACGTGTTCCTACTGAAGTATAATTGATCTTCCCACCTACGAGTTTTTCAATCATATCTTTTTTGTTGTCGTCTGCAATTCCTACTGGCTTCATTCCTAAGCCTTGCAAAGCATCTACAAAGGATAGTTCAAGAACCACTACTTTTTTTGGATTTTTAGGAACTTTTGTTTTCCCAAGCTCATGCTGAACAGATACCTTTTGACTATTATCTGAATTTTCTTTTGATGAATTTTGAGTTGACCCGCATCCTGCTAGAACAAATAAAATAGAAACAATAGCAGCTATAGTGACAAGTCTAACCTTTTTAATTTGCTTCATTTTAACGCTTCCTCCTATGTATATACTCTTTTTGACGCTGATAATCATTATCACCAATGTTATCTGTTAATTAAAGGTGCGTCAATAGTTTTCTCGTAATATGGGACATTTTTTGAATAAATAACAGAAAAATCCTTTTAATCCCTTTCTTGAAAAAGCTTTATTCCCTTCCTGTTTTACGATACACTATCTTTAATTTGCCCACATTCTACTTTATTGCACTAATGCACTTTTAAATAATCTTAATATTGGAGTGAAGATAGTGAATTCGTTTCTATTACAAATGAATACTATATTTATTAGTATTCTCATCGAAGCCCTTCCTTTTGTATTACTGGGCGTAATCATTTCAGGAATTCTTCAAATTTTTGTAACTGATGAAATGATGGCTCAAGTTATTCCTAAAAATAAATAGGTGCTGTCCTATTAGCTAGTGTGATTGGAGCTCTTTTTCCAGCCTGTGAATGTAGAATTGTTCCTATAAAGGATTTATGTATCATACGAAGGAATTGAAAAAGAATCAGTATTTTCTCTTTCGCTTTGGTATTATTCATTGTATTGCAGATTCAGGGGTATTTGGAATGCTCATTGAGTTTCCAGATGACACTGCTTTTAAAAATGATGACTGGGCAACTGTTACAGGTGAAGTCAGTACAATGTATTATCAGCCGTTCAAAAAAACCATTCCTGTTTTGAAAGTAACAAAAGTGAAGCGTGAGCAGGCTCCAAAGGACCCTTATGTATATCGAAATAACCAATAATTAAAAGCCGTTCTTTTAAATAAGAACGGCTTTTTACATTAATGAACAAACTCCATTTTTTCTTCGATCTTATGAAATTTCTCATAAAATTCCTCCGCTGAAATCGGTTTGGAGAAATAGTATCCCTGCACTTCATCACATTTTTCTTTATGAAGAAGTTCTACTTGTTCAACTTCTTCTACACCTTCTGCTACGACGGATAGCTGCAAACTTTTGGCTAGTGTAATAATGGCTCTGACAATCGATACTTCCGTTGTATTAGGATCTAAATCTTTAATAAAAGACCGGTCAATTTTCAGTGTATGAATAGGCAGCTTCTGAATATAGCTGAACGAGGAGTATCCTGAGCCAAAATCATCAATCGAAATAAATACTCCTGCATCTTTTAAGATTTGTAGCTTTTCGATTGTTTGCTCAACGTGCTTCATCGTTACACTTTCTGTAATTTCAAGTTCTAAATATCGTGATTCTAACTCTACTTCACGCAAGACACCTAACACATAATCAACAAAATCAGTTGTGCCAAAATCAACACTTGATATGTTCACACTCATTTTTAAGGGAGGAAGTCCTTGAAGCTGCCAATACTTATTTTGATGGCACGCTTTTTTTAATACCCATTTCGTCAGTGTAACAATAACGCCTGTTTCTTCAGCAATCGGAATAAATTCTGCGGGAGAAATGACGCCCATCTCGGCATGAGTCCACCGGATCAAAGCCTCCACTCCAACAATATGGCCACTTTGAATATTGACTTTCGGCTGATAGTGAAGCTCCATTTCGCCCAGCTCAAAAGCCTTGCGTAAACCATCTTCAATTCTCATTCGTCGCGTAGTATGAACCTGCATTTCTTTTTGATAAAACAGATAATGATTACGCCCTTGTTTTTTGACTTCGTACATCGCTAAATCAGCATGGTGAACTAGCACTTCAAGCGAATTTCCATCTTTAGGAAATAAACTAACTCCGATGCTTACCCCTAAATAAACATCTCTCGAGAGCACTACAAAAGGAGTGGATAAGCAGTCATTTAATGATTGACAGATTTTTTTCACTTCTTCATCCGTCCTATCATGCAGTAAAACTAAAAACTCATCTCCTCCAAAACGCGAAAGCACATCTTGGTTTCTTAGGCAGCTCTTCATTCGATCAACAACCTGAAGCATAAGCTGATCTCCAGCATGATGACCAAGCGTGTCATTTACCTGTTTGAAACGATCTAGATCTAAAAATAAGAAATGAAGCTTTTTTCCTGAAGCTGCTGCTGAATCAATGGATTTTTCTACAATGTTTGAAAACATACTTCGATTTGGTAAATCTGTTAGCATATCGTGAAAAGCCATATATTGAAGCGATTCTTGAGCTTTTTTCTGTTCCGTTACATCTCTAGTTACTGTCTGAAAAAGCGTCTCTCCATTAATTTGAATGAGCGTAGAATTTACTTCTAAAAAGAGTTCCTTACCTAACGCATTAAACATTTTCAACTGAGCTAATGGAGGTCTTGGCTCATCTTTTCTATCCTTTACTGCCTTCAATCCTTTTTTAATATCAGGAACTTGTTCAGATGAAAAGAAATCATATAACGATTTACCAACGAGCTGGTCTTCCGTTACTCCTAAAAGCTGAATCATAGCATCATTCACAGACACGACCTCTTCTTCTCGATGGACCATAATTGCCAATGGAGAGGAGTAAAACAAGTTTTCATAGCGATTTTTTGCTTCAATCAACGTTTTTTCCGCTTCGCGCTCTTGCGTCATATTGCGGATATACAGCATATACTCAACCGTCTCTTCAATTCCTACCGCCATCACCGTTATCTCAACCGTAACTTCTCTATTACTTATCAAAAGGGAGTGCTCAGTTCGTCCGTCTTGTAGAGAAGGAAATTCATAGAAGGGCAGCAACTTAACAACATTACTCCCGATTACATCTGATGCTTTAAGAGAGAAAAGCGTTTCTGCTGCATAATTGAGCGATAAAACATGTCTTTTTTCATCGATCACCAAAATAGCATCCAGGGCGGATTCAAAAAAAGCCCATTTTAAAACTTCTTGTTTTTGTACCCGTTGATCCATAAAAATGGTTAAAAACACAGCCGTAAATAGGCAGACAATAAAAAAAACAATAACGACGGATAAATATATTGGATTTAAGGCAAAACCGTTTGAGTGTTCAGACATTGACATTCCTGAAAAAGAAGCTGCCTGCATGCCCGTATAGTGCATACCTGCAATAGCAATGCCCATAATAGTAGAACAAATAACCTTAGCAAAAACGGTAAGCTTCCCTTCATTTAGCTTTGAGTAAAAACCAAGCCACAAAGCTGTATTAGAAGCAGCAACAGCAATAAGAATAGAGAGAAAAACGATAAATGGATCATATGAAACCATAATTGGCTCCATAGCCATCATGCCCAAATAGTGCATAAAAACAATTCCAGCTCCCATAAAGCTCCCTGCAATGATAAGTGCTTTTATACTTTTCTTTTGTTTGTGAATGAGGTAGAGGCCTATATAACATCCCGTTATCGCTCCCAAGATTGAGAGAAGAACAAACCATAAATTATATGAAACATCTACGGGCAAGTGAAAAGCAAGCATGGCGATAAAATGCATTGACCAAATGCCTACTCCCAATGTAAATGCCCCGCTGATTAACCAAAACTGAATAAATTTTGCCCGGGAAATTTTCACACGATTAGCTAACCCAAAAGAAGCGTACGCCGCAGTAATAGCGATAAGGAAAGAGAGTATAACGAGTAACTCATTGTACGTCCCTTCTAGTAAATGTGTATGATGATTCATTGATGACCTTCCTTCAATTCGTTCTTTTCTTTGTTATCGGTTAAGGCCTAAAAATATTTACTATTTCAAAAGAACTTATGCTTGATTTACTTCTTACCTTTTGAACGTCCTGACAATATCGCGCTCACTTTTTCCTTGTTGACGGTGTATAAACAAGTACAATCATCTGACTCATACGCCTCTTCTAGTTGAAACGAGAATTTTTTTAAAAGAGTAATTGAATCTTTATTATTAGGATCAACTTTTGCTTCAATTTCTTGTATATGAAACTCTTCAAAAGCTTTTTCTAGCAAAAGGCAGAGCGCTTCTGTCATGAGGCCTTTTTTCCAAAAAGGTCTGCCTAAATCATACCCTATCTCTGCTTGCTTTTTAACATAATCAATACGGTTTAGACCGCAGGTTCCAATGATCTCATCGGAAGTCTTTAATCGAATAGCATAGCGTGTTGCTTTCCCTTCTTTCGTCAAACTTTGGAGAAGTGCAATCATGCTTTCCGCCTGATAAAGCATCGTAAAAGGCTCAATATTCATATATCTAGTAACCTCTTCATCCGACCAATATGCAAAAACTTTAGAAGCATCTTTTTTTTGAAGAGGAGATAAATATACCCTCATCCATGTTCTCCCTCCTTTTGGTGAATGATGGAGCAAGACATTTTCATCTGCTCCTCTTTTACCTCTTAAAAAATCTCACATGGTGCACGGAACATGTGAGATTTGACATTTAACTATTCTTTGATTGTGCATCGCGCAGCTGCGTATATAAACGATTAATTGCTACAGTCATTGACTGTTCATAGGAATGATGATCATAATAAACCGCTATATTTTTTAACATTTCATACGTTTGATGATCGAGCTGCACCTCAAGCGTAATTTTTTCGTCAATTGTTGCTGTTTGCAAATGATGAGGCAAGTCCTCTTTTGTAGATACTTGCTCTGCAATATGAATTGCTTCTTCTACTGTTTCAATTCGGCCGTACTGATGCACCCATCTTCTGCCCATTTCAATCGTATCTTTTACAAACTGACGATTGGTAATGGTATCTTTAATATTAAATTGATGATCTGCCACATATACGGATTGATACAAGATTACACTGATCACTTCGTCTTTTAAATTTAATTTTCTCAGCTCATCAATTAAATCCGCTATATATTTAGGTAATGGACTAAATGTCCCCCGCACTTCCTTAATTAAATCCATGGCAATGGATTCAGTTGAATTGCGTTTAAATGCTTTTATAATATCTATCATTACATGTTCGTTTGCCATACATACACCACCATTTATGAATCGAATAATTTCATGTTCCTTGCTGCTTTGCATAGACATTCACTATTCGTTTAAAATATATACTATTATTCTATTATATAAAAAATATGAATAAGTTGGTATAGGATGAATGATTTATCATTATTTTTTCATAAAATCTTATGAAAAAGAACATGTTTATCTATTACTAGCACAAATCTAGCACAGCAAACAATGGTCTCGCCAAAATCTGAGAAGAGAAGCATTTATTATTAGTAAATGTGAGTTTTTCTTTGATAGAAGACATTAAATAAAAGGGCCCAAACCAATCCCGCTTATTGAAGTATATGATCAAAAGATTTTTAGATGTTAGATGACAGAAGGTATCCAATATCAGCAATTAATCTCCTTCCCTGTTCATTGTCACTTAGTCCATCTATCAAAACAACGGCATAATACGTTTCGTTACCTCGCATGAGAATAGCACTATCATGTTCTGCTCCCTGTAGTTCTCCAGTCTTATTCGCAGCTTGAAACGCTGATCCTATACGTGCTGGAAGCTTATGCTGAAACTGCTGCATTTCTAACATTCTCATTATTTTTTCGCGACTAGATTTTTGCAAAAAGTTTCCTTCATATATTTCCCTTAAACACTTTACTACGTCAGAGGCACACGTATAATTATCAATCCCTTTTTCAACAGCGATTTCGTCCATCATATAGCGGTTTAAAAGGGTTTTCTTTAATCCTAGATCTTTAGCACATTCGTTAATTTTTTCAAATCCTACTAAAGAAATGAGCTCATTTGTAGCTGTGTTGTCAGAAACAATTATCATAAGGGTAAGCAGCTCTTCCACTTTAATATGTGTTAACCGCGGAAGAGCTTTAAGTACGCCTGCTCCGCCAACCGTGTTTTTTTCCATTCTTTGAATGACAGATGTTAAAGCCAAGATACCCTCATCAATTTGACGAAACGCTTCTATTGCAAGCAACAGCTTGATTGTACTTGCTGCTCGTTGTTGGATAAAAGAATTAATCTGTATGGATTCTTTTCCTTCAATATGAATACGTATAAGTCCATTATTACTCCGCTTCCATGTAGTAACTGCATCTTCTATTTTCATTCTCGCTCTTTCCATCATTTTGTCGCAGCTGTTTCAATATAGTTGTTACTGACTATCTTTTGATTGTATAAGTGACAGGCTACAAAGTGATTGTCTTCAACTTCCTGCCACTCTGGCTTTTGAGTCTTACAGGCTGCTACTGTAAGAGGACAGCGCGTATTAAACACGCAGCCAGAGGGCGGGTTAATTGGACTCGGTAATTCTCCTTTAAGAACAATTCGCTTCCGATTATCCTCAACGTCAGGATCAGGGATAGGAATAGCTGACAGTAGAACTTGAGTGTAAGGGTGAAGCGGTTTTTGATACAGCTCCGAACTTGTTGTTAATTCTACTAGATGCCCTAAATACATAACTCCAATACGATTGCTTATATGCTTTACCATCGACAAGTCATGTGCAATAAATAAATAAGTTAACCCTTTTTCTTTTTGGAGTTTTTTTAATAAATTAACTACTTGAGCCTGTACAGACACATCTAAAGCAGAAATAGGTTCGTCTGCAATAATGCATTCTGGATTTAGTGCTAAAGCTCTCGCAATCCCTATACGCTGGCGCTGCCCGCCGCTGAATTCATGAGGATAGCGATTGGCATGATCACGATTTAGCCCGACATCTTCTAGCAACTCATACACGCGGTTCAGCATCTCTTTTTTATTCGAATAAAGTCCGTGAACCTCCATTGGTTCTGAGATAATCTCCTTCACGGTAGAACGAGGGTTTAGTGAAGCATATGGATCTTGAAAAATCATTTGCATATTACGATGAAAAGCAAATTTTTCTTTCTCTGATAGCTCATGCACGTTTTTCCCTTTATAAAGCACCTCTCCTGATGTACGGTTATACAACCCAATGATTGTTCGCCCGGCAGTTGATTTTCCGCAGCCGGATTCACCAACAAGTCCAAAGGTTTCTCCTTTTGAAATGTGAAAAGACACGCCGTCTACTGCTTTCAAAACCTGCTTATTCGTAATCGGAAAATATTTGCTCAGCTGCTTTACTTCTAACAAATGCTTCGTTGTCATAACTGCCACCTCCTAATAATAGCGCCGGGCTGCGCACAGCTCTTCTTCATAAAGCGTTCCTTTTAATTCAATCAGTTCAACGGTTTTACCTGTTTTAGGTGAATGAAGCATTTTTCCTTTACCATAATAAATACCAACATGGTGGATAGACCCTTCACCTTTTTCATGAGCGAAAAACAGCAAATCCCCAGGTTGAATAGAGGCTAACCCTACTTCTTTTCCTTGCCTTGCTTGATCGGTTGCATCTCTTGGAATAAGATATCCGTTTGCTTTATGAGTAGCATAGGCAAACCCGGAACAATCATATCCCCAGGCACTCATGCCACCCCATAAATATGGAAGATTCAAAAACTGTTCTCCTGCTGCAATAATCATATCCCCAGTTCCTTTTACTTTACGGTTTCTATCCTCTACTACAACAGCATCTTGACGTTTTATTCTCCCACTGCCAACCGGCGTTTGAACTTCTAGCCATTCTTTATCTTCTTTTAAAAGAGGCAGCTGCGTTTGATAACTAATTTGCAAGGCTTTTTCCGCTAGGTGCAGGGTCGCAATCGTTGCTGATACCACTGCCGTTGGTTTATTCAATGGAAAATATTCAGCTTGAGAAATCAGTTGGTGGAAAGGAACCCACCCGGGATATCCTCTTTCATCTTTAGAAGAAAACTGAGAAGGAATAACGATTTTTGCCCATTTACCTTTCATTTCCGTTACATATACTTCTTCTCCTAGTAACAGCTGCGTTTGAACTAAATTTTTCTCACAAAGCTCCAACCGGCGTGTATACGTTAATTGTTCTAGCCATTTATCCAGTTTTACTGGGAAACTTATTGCATTGTCATCTATTTCTCTGCTAGAGTCATAGGAAGTCCAAACAGTCGCCACAGCTACACAAACGTAATACGCTTTTTTATCCATCACTTATTTATCCTCCCCGCAGGTTTAAACTTCAGCGTTCGACTTTATCTTTTGGTAATGTAATACCGGATTCAAATTCCACCATTCGTTCATAAGTCGACATCGTGGCATAGCTTCCAATCGCCACAGCTGTTTGAGGAGAGCAATGCCCGATGCGAAACCCTCTCATAACAGGCTTTTTTAAAGAAGTCAGGTAACTTGTTAATGCCTCTTCTAATGAAAGCGACTCCGTACGTTTTTTAGGATAGCAGTTATGAAAATCTCCGATAATAATTCCCGCTGAATCCTGCAGTTTATTGGCCATATACAGCTGTGTCATCATGCGGTCAATTTCATACGGCTCTTCCTCAATATCTTCAATAAATAAAATTCGATTTTTTGTATCTAGTTCAAATGGTGTGCCAAGCGTGCTTACCAGCAAAGTAAGATTTCCTCCTATCAGCTGACCAGTTGCTTCTCCTTCACAAATAGTGTCGAGCGGACTAATTTGATCCGTATAGCACAAAGAACGGTGAGAAAATAATTGATAAAAAGCTTGCTTCGTCTCTATATGAACATCTTCTTTTCCGAGATCCGACGAAAGCATTGGCCCGTGAAAGGTAACCAAACCTGTGCGCTGATGAATAGCCGTATGTAAAAACGTAATATCGCTATACCCCCAAAAAACCTTTGGGTTTCGCTTAATTAAATCGTAGTTTAATTGCGAGGCAAGCCTAGCAGTCCCGTACCCTCCGCATGCACAGATAATTGCCTTTACTTCCTTATTGGCAAACATCGCATGTATATCGGCTGCTCGCTGTTCATCAGTCCCTGCCAAGTACCCGTTTTTTTTATATAAATGCGCGCCTGTTACTACGTTTAATCCTATTTCCTTTAAATATTCTATTCCTTTTTTTAGATTGTGCTGATTAGGCGGACTAGCAGGTGCAATAACAGCTACTGTATCACCTTTTTGTAATGGTTTTGGTTTTATCATTTGTTGCACTCCTTTTGTGTAAAGAAATGAAGAAAGTGAAACTTGGGTCAGAAGGGAATTGAAATCCCCTCTGACGAAAAGTTCCACTTTACTGTTTATCTGCCCACTTCAAATCTAAATAGCCAACAGGATGACGAACAATTCCAGATACGTTATCTTTGATTAAAAACACATAGTTGTAGAAATGGATAGGAATGATCGGCATCTCATCAAATAAAATACCTTCTGCTTTATACATAAGCTCAAAACGTTTTTTATTATCCGTTTCGTTCATAGCTTGTTTAATTAACTCATCATATTCTTTATTGCTCCAAGCTGTACGGTTCATTGAATGACCCGTCTGGAAGCTCTCTAAAAAGTTAATTGGATCTGCGTAATCAGCTAAAAATGAACTTCGTGACAGCTGAAACTTTAACGCTTTTTGTTCTTCTTGAAAAACATTCCATTCCATATTGGCAAGCTTCACATCTACGCCTAGATTTTCTTTGAACATTTGCTGCAGTGCTTCTGCTATTTTTTTATGCGTATCGTCTGTACTGTATGTTAGCGTAATAGCTGGCAGCTTTTTATATCCTTCTTCTTTCATTCCTTTTTTCAGAAGTGCTTTTGCTTCTTTGCCATCTGTTTTTAATAAGCCGCCGCCCGTTTTACGGAAATCCTTTCCATCTGCATCTTTAAATCCGTAAGATACGAACCCACGAGCTGGTTTTTCTTTATTCTTTGTAACAAAATTAACAATTTGATCTTGATCTACAGCCATTGCAAATGCTTTACGGATATTTTTGTTTTGAAAGGGCTCTTTATCTAAGTTAAAGCGATAGAAGTAAGTTCCCGCTTGGTCTTCGATATGAACATCTCCATCTTTCAGCAGCTTTTCACTTAAATCCGATGGAATTTCAGAAACATCTAGTTCTCCATTTTGATACATTTGATATTCTGTGTTTGTATTTTCAACAATTGCCCATTTTACCTTGTCGAGCTTTACATTTTCAGCATCCCAATACTGATCGTTTCTTTCCATGACTAGATTATTGTTATGCTTCCATTGAGTTAATTTGAAGGGACCATTAGCAACAAACGAATCTGCTTCTGCAAACCATTTCGGATTTTTTGTTGCTACTTTTTCATTAATTGGGAAGAACGCTGGATTGGAAACTACGCTTAAGAAATAGGCTTGAGGGCTTTTAAGCGTAACTTCAAAGGTTTTGTCATCTAGCGCTTTTACCTCTACTTGATCAGCACTACCTTTACCCGTATTAAATTCTTCTCCACCTTGGATGAAATAACCTAAAAATGCCGCTGGAGAACCCGTCTTAGGATCTAACAGCCTCTTCCAAGCAAATACGAAATCACTTGCTTTCACGTCATCTCCATTTGACCATTTAGCATCTTTTCGTAAATGAAACGTATAGACCTTTTTGTCCTCAGAGATATCCCATTTCTCGGCCATTGCTCCTTCAGGCTCATCGCTTTTTCCTAAACGAGTCAGCCCTTCCATTAAGTTATTAAGCATATTCCATGAATATGAATCAAATCCAATAGGTGGATCAAAAGACGTAGGTTCTGCGCCATTATTCATATAAAGGACCTTACCGTCTTCTTTTGCTGTACTGCTTTTCTTTTCTGGCCCCGCGCCTGAATCTTTTGTGGCCGTACAGGCAGCAAGTGCAAATATAAGTACACACATCATTAGTAAAGACCCTATTTTTTTCATCATTTCCCCCTCTTTCATAAGTTCTCTATTCATCTATAAATCTAGCTTATAGTTGTTACAAATTTTTGGGCTCTCTCATCTTGAAGCCAGCAGTGCACTTGGTGACTTTCTTTCAGCTCTGTCGACGCGGGATACATGCGGTCACACACTTCCATTACGTAAGGACAGCGAGGTGCGAACGAACATCCGGATGGAGGTGCAAATAAATCGGGAGGTGATCCTGCAATAGGCACAAGTTCACTTTCGTATAAATCTAACCGAGGAACTGAACGCAGCAATCCTTTTGTATACGGATGCTGCGGCGTATAAAAGATGTCTCTTCTTGTTCCAATTTCTACAATCTTTCCTGCATACATTACGGCAACACGGTCAGCTACCTGAGCAACTACACCTAAATCATGGGTAATTAAAACAATAGAGACATCCGTTTTCTGCTGAATATCCTTAAACAATTCTAAAATCTGCGCTTGTATCGTGACGTCAAGAGCTGTGGTAGGTTCATCAGCAATTAGCACTTCGGGATTGCATACAAGAGCCATTGCAATGACAATACGCTGTCTCATTCCCCCGCTAAATTCATGAGGATATTGCTTTAGGCGTTCTTTAGGATTTGGAATTCCGACTAGCTCCAGCATTTCAAATGCTTTTTCTTTGGCTTTTTCTTTTGAAATGTTTTCATGTTGCATAATATTTTCTGCAATTTGCTCACCTACGCGAAGAGTTGGATTAAGCGCAGTCATAGGATCCTGAAAAATCATCGAAATATCAGCACCTCGAATGTCTCGCATTTTCTTTTCTGATAGTTTCGTTAAATCCTGGCCTTTAAATAAAATAGATCCGCTTGTGATCCTGCCCGGAGGTGTCGGAATTAACCTCATAATACTTTGAGATGTTACGCTTTTTCCGCACCCTGACTCTCCGACAATCGCTAGTGTTTCTCCTTTATGTAAATCAAAACTAACGCCTCTTACAGCTTGAACTCGCCCTCCGTAAGTTGAAAACTGTACGTGTAAGTTTTTGATTTGGATCATTTTTTCCATTTGCTTACCTCCTTAATTTCGGATCAAGTGCATCTTGCAGTCCGTCTCCAAGGACATTAAAAGCAAACATGGTAAGAGAAATAAAAAAAGCGGGAAAAAACAAACGCCACCAATAGCCTGATAGAATCGTTGATAAACCATCGTTTGCCATTACTCCCCAGCTGGCATAAGGAGCCTGTACACCCAGCCCTAAAAAGCTTAAAAAAGCTTCAGCAAAAATGGCAGTTGGTACGGTTAGTGTCATTTGAACGATAATCGGTCCCATCGTATTTGGAAGGAGGTTTCGCTTAATGATACGACTAGTTTTTGTTCCAAACGTTTTGGATGCAAGCACGTATTCATAGTTTTTTATTTGCAATACTTGCCCCCGTACAATTCTCGCCATCCCGATCCAACCTGTAACGGAAAGTGCCACAATAATCGTAGAAAGCCCGGGGCCCATGACTACCATTAGTAAAATCACCACTAATAAATAAGGAAGACCGTATAAAATTTCAATTACGCGCATCATAACATTATCTGTTTTTCCGCCTTTGTAGCCTGAGAATCCCCCGTAAATGACACCGATGATAAAATCAATAAGCGCTGCCATCAGTCCTACAAATAAAGAGATTCTAGCCCCATACCATGTCCGAGTGTACATATCTCTGCCTAAGTCATCCGTTCCAAACCAATGACTAGCTGAAGGAGGAAGATTTTGCTCTGTAAAAGAAGCTTTCGTTACACTGTAGGGTGAAAACATAGGACCGAATATAGCCATCACCAGGAGAATGACTAAAAAAAAGAGACCCAGCATGGCCAACTTGTTTTTTACAAGCCTGCGCCAAGCATCATGCCAATAAGAAAGACTCGGCCTTACAACTGCTTCAGCTTCAGATTTCTTTTTTTTCTTTGGCACAAACCACTCATCAGGAATTTGCTTATACTCCTGTTTTTCCAGCACGTTATCCCTCCTTCTTATACAGTTTGATTCGTGGATCAAGTATTCCGTAAGCAACGTCTACTAAAAAAAGCATAATGATGAGAATCGAACTGTAAAAGACCGTCGTGCCCATAATTACCGGGTAGTCTCTCGTATTAATACTGTCCACAAAATATTTTCCCATGCCAGGAATAGCAAAGATTTGTTCAATAACAAATGTGCCGGTTAATACGCTGGCTGCAATCGTTCCAAGAACTGTTATAACGGGCATTAAAGCATTTCTAAGCGCATGCTTAAATACAATTTTTACTGGCGAAAGCCCTTTTGCACGCGCTGTTCGAATATAATCTTGAGTTAGTACTTCTATCATACTTGAGCGAGTCAAACGTGCAATTATAGCCATAGGACCTGTGGCAAGAGCAAGAGTCGGAAGAATCATATGTAAAGGGCTTGTCCACGTAGCGGCAGGTAAAATTTTTAAATTAACTGAAAGCTGTTGAATTAACAACGTGGCCATAACAAAATTTGGAACCGATAATCCGATAACTGCTATGCTCATCGCCATGTAATCAATTATTCCATTCCTTCTAAGAGCAGCGATAATGCCTAGTGTAATACCGGAAATCACCGCAAGAATTAACGTCACCATTCCAAGTTCAAATGACACTGGAAACCCTCTTCCTAAAAGGTCGTTAACCGTTTGAGACGGCTGTTTAATGGAAGGACCAAAGTCAAAGGTAACAATGGATTTTAAATAAAGAATATATTGCACAGCTAGCGGCTCATCTAAGTGATAAAATGATTCCAGGTTTTTTTGAACTGCATCGCTTGTCGCTCGTTCTTCATTAAATGGAGATCCAGGAATCGAATGCATTAAAAAGAAGGTTAAGGTCACAATTACCCACAGCGTAACAAGCATGGATAAAAATCGTTTCAGAATATAACTTTTCACCTTTATCCCACCTTCTAACAGAATGTTGTGCGCGTAGCTAATTCAGTCATAACAAGCATGGCCTGATAAGCTTCTAAAATATCTTTTGCTTGAAACCGAACGGTCGTCGTTCCAGGCTCAATTTCTGTTCCCGGCATTAAATGCGCCCACTCTGCTTGACCGTAATTTGCAAATTCTATTCGTAAGGTTGGATGTTTAGGTGGAATTAAAGGTTTAACAAGGTGTTTGTGTTGAATAGCTGCGGCTGTTTTTTCTTGAAGTAATTGTTCTGCTTTCTTAGGGGTTAATGTTTTGGCTGCAGAACGTGAAATGGCCTGTTTGACGATAGCAGTCGTCACGTTTGGAATAAGCTGCTGTGCTTCCAGCGCCGTTTGGTCATCACCGGCTACCATTAAAACTGGCACGCCGTAATAGCCTGCGACGTATGCGTTGAAGCCTAACTCTCCAATATTCGTATCGTCTATGTACATATTGCGAGCACCAAATATCATCGAATGAGACATGACACCAGGCATGGATGCTTTAGCATGATACCCTAGAAACATAGTACCATCAAAAGTCTGATCTAATCCCTGTACCATTGAATATGGTTTTACGCTTCCTGAAATAAGCTGAGTTTCTGGATGAAGCCGTTCAACAAGGAGATTATTCATACTCGAATGACTGTCATTTACCACAACTTCTGAGCACTGTTCTCTAAATCCTGCATAAATTACTGCATTTGCTTCATCCGTCATTATTTTGCGGCTTCTCTCATAATTTTCTTTCTGTCGCAGAACATTTGTGTGATCGACGAGTCCCGTAATCCCTTCCATATCAACCGACAGATATAGTTTCATTTGTCTTATTTCTCCTCCTTCCTTGACTGTTAGTCAGTTCATTATAAATTATTCTTATGTTTATAATTTATAATTGTAAGAAAATTATAAATTATCTTTCTTCTTTTTACAACAATATATTGAATTTTTTGACACTTAACTCCTCCTCCTTTTAACAAGATATCGCTTACAAATTGGAAATCCCATGGTAAAATAGTAGAGCAGTCTGTTGGTTCATTCAGCCGCTCGTCGGCATTAATTGAGGTGTTAAGAATGTTTCGAGTTTCCATTGCTTCACTACAATGGTTTTTATTTATGATTTCTAATAGTATGATTGTTCCTATTGTAATTGCTTCTCAGTTTCATTTAAACGCAGCGGATTCTATTCAATTTTTACAGCGAACGTTATTTATTTTGGCTTTATCCGGGCTCTTGCAGGTGTTTATAGGGCATAAATACCCCATCATGGAAGGGCCAGCTGGTGTTTGGTGGGGCGTCTTTTCTCTGTATGCGAGTCTTGGAACCGTTCTGTTTGGTTCTCACTCTGAAACGCTCCGCGTGCTGCAGTTCACCCTCCTTATAAGCGGGATAATTGCTATTTTGATGAGCCTGCTTGGTCTCATTGATAAACTAGCAAAATACTTTACCCCGACAGTTACCGGTACATATTTAATTTTATTAGTGACGCAGCTCAGCGGTTCCTTTTTAAAAGGAATGTTTGGCATTACAGAAACGAATTCAGCTATTAAACTTCCAATTGCGCTGGCTTCAGCTGCGATTTTGCTGCTGACTTTTTATTTATTATCGCACCGGACATTAAATAAGCTCAGCATTATTATTAGTATTGGTGTAGGCTGGGGAGTATTTGCAATGCTAGGGTTAGCTAAACCTATCGAATTTCAGGCGCAGTTATTTTACATACCTAAAGTGTTTGTATTTGGAGCTCCTCGCGTTGAATGGAATATGGTTGTTACTGCTTTTTTTGTGACGCTCATTTTAATTACGAACATGCTCGCTTCTATTCGTGTTGTTGAGTCTGTTTATAAACACAAAGGAGAAAAAATTGAAAAAGACAATATTAAGCGTTCGGGGATGGTTTCGGGTATAAGTCAGCTGCTTGGAGGATTGTTTTCAGGTGTCGGTGCCGTGCCTATTTCAGGTTCCGGTGGATTTATTTCAGCTACAAATCTTTATAGTCGAGTTCCTTTTATTGTAGCATCGTGTCTTTTGCTTTTTCTGAGTATCTTTACTCCTTTAACGTCCATTATGTCCGCTCTTCCTCCTGCCGTCGGATACGCGGCAATCTTTCCTGTTTTTACAGGTATGATGGCTCTTGGAATTGGAGAATTCAAGCATGCCAAACAGCCCGAAAAAGCGATGAAAAAAGCCGGTATTGCGTTGCTATCGGGGATAGGGGTTATGTTTTTGCCTTCTCAAGCTTTTTCAACGCTGCCTCCTTTAGTTACTACGTTTTTAAGCAACGGATTAGTTCTTGGCACCATTATCATTCTTGTACTGGAAATTTCCGAATCCATTTCTTTGAGAAGACAAGGTGCAAAAGAGGGATAAAAAAAAGAAGCTGAAACTCAGCTTCTTTTTTTACCTTCTTACCGTTAATCCTTTTAGTTCATCGTCTTCCATAGCCATTTCATAAAATTCTCCCGTTTCATCGTGCGCTAAAACATAATCCAACTCTTCCTGAGCAGAAGCAGTTTTTCCAAGAACAGCTAGATAGCATGCCAAGTTATAGCGAATAAAAAGATCTTCGTCTCCACTTTCTACTCTGGTTATCATAAGCGAAGCTGCTGCTTCCGTTTCACCTTCTAAATGATACGCGATACCTAAATCGGTATACATCCCTTCATACTCTTGACGCTGTTCAATTGCTTTTTGAAGAAGCTGAACAGTTTCATGATAACGTTCCGTTTTATTATACAGTTTTGCTAGTCCTGCATATATGTCAGGCTGATAAATTTCCTGTTGAAGTAATTCTTGAAAAGCTGCCTCCGATTTTTCTACCTCTTCAAGGTTACTCAAAATAAATGCTCGGTATATCTGCAAATCTATATGATATGGCTGCTGTTCAAGAAGTTTTTGAACTAAGTTTAATGCTTCATGTGCAACCTGCTCATTTTCATGGATATTCACAAGTATATTAGCTAAATGATAGGCAATATCAAAATCCCAACTGTGATGCAGCGATTTTTTCAGTACGTTGATGCTATCTTCAATCAATCCTTTCTCTTCGTAAAAAGCTGCAAATGCGTGCACAGCATCTTCATTATCCCTATCCATTTTTATAGCAAGCTCATACAGTTCAATCGTTAAGCCAAGCAGCGTAACCGTTTTTGCTTTTGCTTTGAACTTTGCTAAGCTTCGTTTGAAGATAGATCCTTGCTGCTCTTCTACGATCGAATCGGCATACTCATTTAAAGCCTCGGCTGCGTTTTTAAACAGCATGCTTTTGCTTTGTTTTTCTATTTTTATCTTTTTTAAATCTGCCGTAAGCCCAGACAGTTTTTTTCCATTTGGAAAGCTAGACATGAACGTTTGAAATAAAACGTAATCTTCCGGATCCTCACTAAGTAACTCTGTAAGAATTTTTCTAGCTTCTTCATACCTCTGCTCCATGATGAGCCATTTTGCCTGATGATGGCGAATAGCAGGATTCTGTGGATCTAGTTCAAGGGCCTTCTCTAGATACGTTTCAGCCTGTGAAATATCTCCTTTTAGGCGACACACATGAGCCTGGCTGTCAGCGAGCCATTGAGGCAGCACAATTTCCTCTACGCTCTTTAATACCTCTAACAGCTCTTCATACTCTTTCTCTGTTTCACAAAGTGAAGCAGCGTGCTCAACATTTACTTCCATAGGATTCAGCTGTATCCATTGAAGCAGCCAATTCCTTTCAGCCGTTCGATTTTGTTCTTCACAAGCCATTTCGGCAAGCTTCATACAAGCAGCTTCAAATGTTTTATCAAGCGTTAAACATTTTTGAAAGGCCTCTTTTGCTTCAGTGATGCGATTCATTGATTGATATATTTCACCTAACCGATAATATGGCAAAGCATCTTGGTTGATACGAAGTGCTTGATGATAAAGTTTCTCACTTTTTGTTAGCTGCTTGGCTTGTTCGTATAATATGCCTAAATAGCACATGTACAAAATCTCATTAGGATGCTCTTGATGTTCTGCAGTTAAAAACTTAATCCCACGAGTCAGTAAAGCCGTGTCTTCTAAATAACTCGTATATGCTTCTAACACTTCATCTAACGCTGTTTGAGCAAAATGAATCCCTTCTTCATAAAGAGCAAATCCAAACTCTATCGTTTGGTTGTCTAGCTCCTTTTGTTTTGCTGCATCTAAAAGCATGCTGCCTGCATCCAACATGACGTCGCTGTTCGATGAAAACTTCTGCGCAATAAGCGTGAGCGTATCAACGGCCGTTAAATGTTCACCTGTTTCTAGATACGCATAAGATAAGCCCAAATACATAAGGGCATCTTCTTCTATTTTTAAGCCTTCTTTATACAGAGCAATAGCTTCTTCGTACCTTTGATTCGCGACGTATAAATCGCCGAGTCTTCCCCGAATTGTCATGTCGCTCGGGAGATGCTTCATGCCTTCTTTGAGATAGCTTTCAGCTTCGTCTGTTTTTTCTAGTTGATATTGTAGCAAATCAGCTATCGAAAGATATGGATAAGGAACAGTCGGTAAAAGCTGGTTAGCTACTTGAAATCCCCGGTAAGCTTTACGAAACTTTTTTAAATGTTCATCACAACGGGCTCTTTCAAACCAGCTGTGCGCATCTTTTGGGTTTTCTTTTAATAGCGCGTCGAAAAGATTTCTGGCTTCTGCGTATCTTTCTTTCTCCATTAAAATAAGTCCGTGATTGATTTGTGTATAAGATTCATCGCCATACATATTTAAGGAAATAGTCGAGCATTCAAAAGCCTTTTCAAGGTTTCCATTGTACATATATGCAAGTGCTAAATAGCTCCAGTTCAAATGCTGCTCTACGTCTAATTGCAGCGAGCTGCGCAGTTCTTCAACAGCCTCATCATATTTCTCTTCATCCAGCGCAATTCTCCCTTTAAGATAGTGATAAAAAGAGCTATGCTTTTTGTTATCTATGTGGTGTAACAAGGAAGATGCTCCCTTACTGTCGTCAAGTTTAAAAAAGGCATATGCGGCGTGAAGCTTAAGATAATCATGATTGCTATATTTCTCTAACACATGATTAATACACGTACGAATATAGGCTTCATGCTCTTTTCTGTACAAATGCTTCATACTGTAAATAGCGGCAAATGGAACATGCTCATTTGCTTTTAATAAAGAAACGAGATCGTTAATGTGGGCCTCTTCATCCGCTTCAACTAGTTCGATTAAGTCATACAGCTGACGAATAAACACATCTTGCTCTTTAGAAAGTGAAGCGAGATCCGCTGCCTCTTTAGAAGCAACAATTGATAAAAACCCCGAATTAGCGTAATGCTGATCAAAATTTTTATATTCTACATACGTTGGACTTAGAAAATTAGCATCTTGTACATGAAAAAGTTCAAGTTCATCATCATAGCCAAATACAACTTGAACGTGGGAAGCTTGTTCAAATTCCAGACTGACCAAAATAGGCAGCCCTTTGTCTAATAGTTCTTTAAACTGTTCAACTGTGCCTGTAAAAAACATCGCTGCAAAGCCAAGAGATTCAAAGTAGCTCACCGCAGTTGATAATTTGGATCCTAAGCCTCCGTAAATACGCGTTCCAATCTCATCCTGTGTTTTTTCGGTATGTAAAAGCCTTAACATCATACTCATACTGGCTGGCACGCAATAATTATCTTTTTGAACAATTGGTACAATAGGAAGCTTGATTGTACTCAATTTATCGTCTGTATGCTTTCCGATTAATTTTTGATAAGGTGAATCTTTTAAACACCGCTTAGTCGAGAGCAGATGCGTAAGCTGAGATTGCTGCTGCTGTTCAAAATAAATGTCGGCGCGCAGCAGCGTAAAAAAATCTTGATAATCATGATAGGGTAACTTTGAGTCGATAAATTCAATCGTTTCAAGCAAGAGAGAATACTCTTTTAAATCTTTTAATCGCATCACTTTATCCATATATAAAGACGGAAGCTGTGGATAGTGGACAATAGCCTCGTTAATTATTTCAAGCGATTGTTCATGCTTCCCTTCGTACGCATATAAGTCCGCGAGCATTGCATAGCAAAAATCTCCATTCTCCTTGTATGCGGTTCCTTCTTTTAAGCAGGCTTCAGCTTTCATTCTGTCGTTGAGCTGCAAATAAAAATATCCCCATCTGTCAGCCATACCCTTTTGATTATGTGACGTTACTTGTTTCATCCACTTAGAAGCTTCATCCACTTGTTTCATTTCTAAAAGAATTCTTACCTTTAAAAAATAGATTTTCTCAAGCTGTTCCTCTTTAACTGATTCCGTATCCAGCTGAGAAATTAATAAAGAAAGTCTATCATCAGCGTCGAGTATCTTGCCTTCGCGCAGGAGATCATCGCAATAAAGAGTCACCATTCGAATCGAGCCAAATCGACGATAGCCATATGTCGTTAACATTCGGCTTAAACGATTTAATAAAGCTTCATCACAAAAGCGGATAAGCTCGTACAGCTCTTCTTCCGTTTGTAAGTTTGTTAACCATTCTTTCACAACCCCCGCAAGGCTCTTTGGTTGAAGGCTTTGTACTTCTTCTGTTATATATGCTACAAGATCAAATATTTGATAATGATCCACCATGCTTTTTAATTTCTGATAATTTATACTCAATTCAAAACCACCTTATTCAATAAAATAAGAACTATTGCATCTGCTGTCTATAAATTGAAGTATAAGAAATTTCAAGGATTTTTTCTAGACACAATATAAATTTAAGCATATTGACGGGTCTTTAAATAGCAAAGAGCTGTCTTTTATCATAAGACAGCTCCGTAAAATCATACTTCAGCTTTCTTCAGTTTTACGCCGCCTTCAGGTTTTGGTTTGATAGCTTTTAAAACTAAAATGGCACCTACCGCACTAACCCCTAGAGATGTTTGAAACACAGCCATGTCCGACCACTTCATAAGCAATGTATAAAGAGGAGGTCCAGCTGCTACTCCGACAAAGCGCATCGAACTGTAAAGAGACGTAACAGTTCCTCTCTCTTCCTTTTCAATTCCTTCTGTAATAAGCGCATCAAGACTGGGAAGAGCTGCTCCGATTCCAATTCCACCAAGCACTAAAGTGAGTAAAATACTAAAAAGAGACGTATTAAAAAATAAAATGATGAAAGAACACGTTAATAATAAAAAGCCAAAAAAAGCAGCCCATTTCATAACGATTTTATTGTTTCCTACTTTTTTCCCTGCCACAAAAGAAGAAATAGATAACGCTAGCAAAGGAATAGCCATAACTAAACCTTTTTTCGTATTCACAATATGATAACGCTCCTCTAATATGGTGGATAGGTAAAATAAAACACCGAATAATACAAGCATAATAATGGCGCCTAAAATAAAAATAGCCATGAGCCATCCCATATTTTCTTTGAGCGTCTTCTTCAAATCCTTCAAAAACTGCGTAATATTTTTCTTTTTTTGTTCAGATTCAGAAGAACTATCATTTTTAGGAACTTTTACTAAAAAGATAACCAAAAGAATTGAAATAAGGCAAAGAATAGGAATGAACCAGAAAGGAAGAAACCAAATCATAGCCGCTAAAAAAGCTCCTAGTATTGGGCTTAGTACTTTCCCAAACGTATTAGCTGTTTCAATTAAACCTAGCCCTTTTGTAATTTCTTGCTCGTCTTTGAACATATCTCCTACACAAGGCATCACAACAGGCATAGCTCCTGCTGAACCTATTCCTTGAATTGCGCGGCCAATTAAAATAACCCAGAAAGGATTGGCCATTTGCCATGAAGCCCAGCCTGTTAAAGCCCCTCCTACTGCAGCAAGCAGCAAACTGGGAATAATAATTTTCTTGCGGCCAAATCGATCTGATAAATAACCGGCAATCGGGATTAAAAAAATAGCGAAAATTGAGTAGACCGTGATAATCATGGATACTTGCAGCGAGCTTATCTGTAGACGTTTTTCAATTACCGGCAATACCGGAATTAACATTGAATTTCCGAGGGTCATGATAAGTGGCACAGAAGCAAGAGCAAGTAAATCCAATTTTTTTCTGCTTTCCATAGCGTCCTCCAAACCTTACTTCTAATTAATGTCACAATCACACGTTTTTCAATTTAAGCTTTATAAAACCTCTTGTGTTTATTGATTTTAAAGCTTAACTATTTCATTACATAAGATGATGTGTATCTATATTTTTTAGCTAAAAAGGTGATTGCTATTCATGGTTTCACTGTTCTTCTTTAATTTATTGAACTTTGTTATTTATCCCTGTTAATACTTGTAAAATCACATATTTTTAATTCTATATATGAAGAAGCGTACGAGTATCTCCGTACGCTTCTTCATATATAGGTGTCATCTTGTTACACTACTTCACCTCGATGACCATCTCCATCATACATAAACTGTTTATCAATGATATGTTCGATATATATGGTTGTCAAATCACTTTTTTTCACTTGAGCTACGATTAATCCTAACGGATCGCCAATGGTGAAGCTTGTTCCATTTTGAAACATTAGCAGCTGCTCATTTAAATGCAATACTCGCTTATAAATTTGCTCTTTCTCTAGGTTGCTGCGGCTCTTTGCTGCTTCGAGCGTTGAAAATAACAAAATGATTTCTTTTCCATTTACTTGTGTACGATACATACACGACCCACTCCTTATCACCGCTTTAAAATTATGCTGACTATACTTTTATTATAAACTAAATTTTCAGTTATTTTTCATCTCATAAGAAATTTTTTTAGTTATAATTGTACTACGTCCACGTTAAATAAAAATTTAATTTTCAGAAAAGTTAAATTTTAATGTTGAAATTTTATTTCTTCTTATTATATAATATAAACAATCATTTACCTCTATTGGAAATGATAATTCGAGTTTCAGCAGCATGAGGCTGCACAGTACTAGGGGGATTCAAGTTATGCAAAATGGTAAAGTAAAATGGTTCAACAATGAAAAAGGCTATGGCTTTATTGAAGTTGAAGGCGGCAGCGACGTATTTGTACATTTTTCTGCCATCCAAAGCGAAGGTTATAAATCCTTGGAAGAAGGACAAGAGGTATCTTTTGAAATTGTAGAAGGCAATAGAGGCCCGCAAGCCGCTAATGTCACTAAGCTATCATAAATAGATCTTTTTATTTTATAGTAAAAGAGACTCTTTTCCGAGTCTCTTTTTTGTTATACCTAGCGTTTGGCCTCAGTAAGCTGCTGTTCACATGTTTGAATAGACTGCATGCACTGCTGAAGAAATTGCTCGTCTACTCCTGTGCCATGAGCTTTAGCAGATTGAAGCTGTGCTTTTGCATCATTAAGCGCATTCGTTGCCTCTTCAAGCTGCTGAGGACTCATACTCATCGTAGCTGTCCCAATCATCTTTTGAGCAGATTGAATAGACACTTCTACTTGCTTTAAATCATTATATCCTGTTGTTACTTCTTCGTTTGAAAACTTATCCATTGAAAGAACACCTCCATATGGATAGAATGAAGCTGCTGCCGGCAAATTATACACGCTTACTTTTTAGTCAGCAAATCTCCATACTGCTTAATTTTTTCTCCTACGGTACACTCTTTAATACAAAACGTCTGGGCGTATGTTTTGCCCTTTTCTTTATTAAACGTTTTTTTCACAAAACAATCACTACAGTAGTAATCCAATAACTCCGTTACTTCTTCTAATAATTGTTTACGTTCCACTCTCGTTCATCTCCATTTCGTTCTGTGTGTTACACTTGCTTCCTGCTAGCAATTGGTATCCCTTGAAGTGCTTGAGTAGCAAGCTGGTCAGCCTCTTCATTTTCCTTCCTTGAAATAGGCTCATATATCGGTCGGATACCAAGTTCCTGCATTTTATCTTCTATTCGATCTAAGTACCGATTAAACTCTTCTTCGAAACAGGGCCACTCCCCAGCCAGCTGATTTAATACAACCTGAGAGTCACCTCTAAACGTTACCGGTATATGATGAACACCAAGTTCCTCAAGCTCTTGTATTAAATAATAAAAAGCAGCATACTCTGCCTCATTATTTGATTCAATCTCCTGCAGCCTTGAGTTGCGTCGTATTCGGTAAGAGTTGTTGTTCTGTTTAAAATAAATCACAACCCCAAGCCCCGCTAAGAGCGTATCATGCTCATAGCCTCCGTCAAAATATGCCACAATATCGTGAGGCTCTGTCTGTACTTCCTGTAAGAGCTTTTTCGCTTCTTTTACAGTCCATTTTTGCTGCTGCTCATCAAGTAGAAAAATTTCCTTCGTTCGACCTGTTTTTTCTAAATCACCCACAATCATTAGCGCCTCATTCGCATCTGTGAAATCGGATGTGAAAATTAACTGTTTATGTTTCGAGGATTTATAATGCCATTCAATTTGGAAATTCATAACGAGCATTCCTTTCATCAGCAATTTTGAATTCAACACTTTTTCTGCTTTTTTGTATTTTATCTTCTATTATGTCTTTTCATGACAGTTTTCTTACCTAATAAGCGGATTTTAGCGTTTATACGTGCTAATATAAAATAGCTGAAGTACTTATGATACAATACTATTGATGAAAAAACATGGTTTAAGCTTATATTGTTTTAACAAGGAGGCTGTATGATGATTGAAGTTTATATAGACGGAGCCACTGCTGGCAACCCTGGTCCTTCTGGAGCTGGTATTTTAATTAAAGGAAATGGTGAACATCAGCGTTATGCTATTGCTCTTGGGACAATGACGAATCATGAAGCAGAGTACCATGCACTTCTTCATGCATTAAAAATTTGTTTAGAAAAAAAGTATACGAGCGTATCCTTTCGAACGGACTCTCAGCTAGTAGACCGCGCAATGAACCAAGAATACGTTAAAAATAAAGCGTTTGCTCCTTTACTGGAAGAAGCCCTCAAATTGTCCAGTCAATTTGAGTTATTTTTTATAAAGTGGATCCCTAGCTCTCAAAATGCAGGTGCTGATCAGCTGGCCAGACAAGCCATTAATCAAAAAGAAGCAGGAATGTAATCCTGCTTAAATCATACCTGATGACTTTAAATATTGAATGGCTTGTTTTTGATTGCTAATACGATTTGATGTCAAATTCTCGAGGAGCGATACAAAAAAACTGCCGTCAAATTCTTTTTGTACTTTTAGTGTCCATTCAATTGTAAATATAACCATCTCGTCAGCTGCACGCGTATACTGCTGACCAAATGAAATAAATCCACGTGCATCTTCTGCTAAGTGAAAGCCTTTTTCTTCAAGATAACGAAGATACTCTTCAGCGGTTTGAGCTGTTTTTGTCACTTTTTCGTCCCATCCTTTTGCAAAGGTTCTTCTTTATCTTAGCTTACTTTTGGCTATTTGACTATGATTTCCCTTCTAAAAAATAGCCAATTGCTCCAAGTGCTACTCCTAAAATGGCTCCGCCAATCACTTCTTCGGGCTGATGCCCAAGCATTTCTTTCAAGCGCTGTTCCGTCAAATCGTGAAAGCCTCCGTCTGGAAGACCCGCAAGCTTTTCAATTTCTTCATCTAACGTATTCACTTTAATAGTAATTTCGCCAGTCTGCCTTCGAATTCCTTGTGCATCGTACATCACAATAATTCCAAAAACAGATGCTAACGCGAAGTCAATCGTAGAAACACCTCTTTTTAACGCTACATAGGTCGCTAAAGAAGATACGCCGGCTGAATGAGAGCTTGGCATTCCACCCGACGCAGCAATCATCCGCATATCCCATTTTCCTGTTTGATACTTTTTAATTGGGATTTTTAAGGCTTGGGCTAAAACGATTGATGAAAGAGCAATGACAATTCCTTTATTCATATTGCTTCACCTCATCTATAGTTTGCGATGGATTGACATCTCGTACCCAAGCAAATATTGCCCAACAAAAAACGCCGGGCTAATCTGCTGACAGAGCAGACTAATCCCGGCGCTTTTGGAAACAGTTCTGTTATTTTTTACGCTTTTTTTGTGCAGCATTATTCATTTTGGCAGATTCAACTTCAGCATAAGAGCCGAATTCTTGGCCATATTGATTATTTGCACTTTTATTAGCTTCTAACTTCTTGTTAACAGAATTGTTTTGGTTTTGTTGCACGTTGAACTCAGAAGCAAACTCCCCAGCATAAGTGTCATTTGCACTTTTTGCACGCTTTGCTTTTTGAGCCTGATTTGCTTTAAACTCAGAAGAGAACTCTTGGTTATAATTATGCTTTGCATTGTTATTCGCTTGCGCATTTTTATTACCTAATTTTTGACGACCCATCGCTATCTCCTCCTATTTGTACCTCGTTGGTACACTATTAGTGTGGATCAAGCGGCACGTCATATCCTGTTCAAATTAAGGTAAAAACACCAGAGCTTGGCACGTTTATATTCTTGCTACGTACTCTTTAACCATTTCTTCTGTCACTACTTTACGGCCTGGAATGATGGTATATTTTTGAGACAGCTCATTAATTTCTGCTGTTACAGCGTTAATACCGTCTACAGAAAAGGGCTCTCCTTCTTTACACAAAAGCACAGCTGCTTCAATAGCTTGCTCGCGTCGAGCTTCTAAGCTGGCAAAAGCACGTACTAATTCGTGCTGTTTTTTAGAATGGGCTGAAATTTCTTTATGTACACTCATGTTCGTTCCTCCATTATATTATGCTGAGTTAGTAAAAATAAGTTAATGTCCTCATAATTGATGTGCTTTTCCGGTAATTCTTTTAAGCTTTTTTCTATCACTGCAGCTTCTTTCTTAATGCTGTCCAAAAAGTTTTTCATCTTTTCATTAAAAGCAACTTTCCCGCTTATCTTGCACTGTACAAACTGCTCAATGGTGGATTGCTGCCTATCGTCAAGGTTTGCCTGCTTACATAAATCGGCAAATAAAATGACAGGGAAACTGCGCTGCTTTACTACTACTTTTAGTGATAAAAATGCACGAATCAGTTGGAGCATCACTTTTATATCCTCTATTGTAACAGAAGATGTCAGATTTCTTTTACTATTTCTCGTTAAAATTTTAAAATAATGATATCCCAGTGCTTTTAAGCAATATGTTTGAGCCATTATTTGCCGAAGTGGCTCAGCAAACGATGGCTTCTGATAATAAACAAAAGGCGACCATAGCCACTCATAAAGCGAAGGGTTTGATTTTGTAAACAAATAAATGGTTTTGTACAAATCCCATCCTTGCATATCATAATTGCCTTCTGCTACATCAATGACCTCTGGAGGTCTATTGAGATGAAGATAGCGTGCTGCTTTATATTTGTATATAAAGCGGACGTCAAAATCACTTGCTGACGTGTCGAGTCCGTAAGCACGGCTGCCTGATTCACATGCAAACAAAATTTCCACATTATATTCTTTTTCAATTTCCTGTAAACGTTTATTTATGTGTGTAGACATAAAAATTAATGACCCTTTCTTTCCTCCAATACATGTTCTAGCACCGTCATTGTACTTACCAATTCTTGAATTGGAAATTCTTCAGACACGGCCGCTTGCAGCTGTTTGTAATAATCATACCATTCTTCAGATACAGACTGTTTATGCGCTAAAACGTACTGATTCACTAAATGGGTATAGTGTGAATGAAGAGCGGCTTCTTCTTTCGCAATGTAGTGATTAACATCCGGCTTAATACGTTCTAGTAAAGCAGCGTGAAGCTTTGCTTTCTCATTTTTTTCAAAAAAGCTTTTATTGTTTTTATACAGTGAAAGCTCTTTTTGATACGATTCATTCTCATCAAATTGATGACTTGTCACAACTTCACTGCCATTTGGAGGCTCTAACGAGTTCAACGTTGGAGTAAACGTCGGTTCATAGCGCTGTAGCTTTGTAATGATCATTCGATGCCAGTCTTCGATTAATTTTACGATGTATTTTTCGATTCGCAAAGTGGTCGCACGCACTTCTTGCGTTGCGTCGAAGGAAATAGACGTTAACAACTCCTGCAAACACAGGCGCAGCTGCTTTTGCTTTTCACCTCGATCATCCCTTAAGTTTGCCGGACTGAAGGCTTCTTTAAAGAAGTCATCGTACCTCACAAACAGACGTTTTTTTACATAAAATAAAAGCTCTTCTAATTCTCGGTCAAACTGCTGTTGTTCATATTCAAAATGAATTTCATGCAGTTTTGTTGCTACCTGCTCATTTTTTATGTGAAGAGATTGAATGTATCGCTTTTTATCCACTTCTGATTTTGTTTGCACCTGTTTCATTTCATTGGCAACTGCTAAAATTTGTTCGAAATCTGCATAAACACTTTGGATAGCCAGCTCTGGTAATTCATAATTTATGAAGCGGTAAAACGCATTTTTGAATGGCAGAAACATTTTATCCTCGTGGTTTTGCAAAGCCTGCAAGCTTGATACCGGGTATAAGCGCGGAAAGCGTATACCATACTGTTCAAGCTGCTCTTTTACATACGTCTGAACTAACTGCAGCTCTGTATCCGAACTGGCTAGGTCCGCTGCATTTACTAAGAAAAACATTTTATCAAGCGCAAATACATCTTTTACACGGCCAAGCTGAATAAGAAATTCGCGGTCAGCTTTTGAAAACGCATGATTATAATAAGTTACAAATAAAATGGCATCTGCATTTTTGATATACTCAAACGCTACTCCCGTGTGTCTCGCATTGATTGAATCAGCTCCAGGTGTATCAACGAGAGTAATGCCTAAGCGAGTAAATTCACAGTCATAATACAGGTTAATAAATTGAACAAAACACGCTTTTTCTTCTTTGGCTACATAATCATGAAATCCTTCTGTATCCACTACTACTTCTGAACCGATATGCTGCTTGACTTCGCGGTAGCCTTTTTCTACTGCCTGTAAAAACGACAAATGCAGCTGCAGCTCTTCTGTTGCCTGCAGGGTTGGAATAATTGTTAGCGCTTCGTCAATTGATTCTACTTCATGATGAAACAGCTTAAGTGCACCATTTAAATCTTGGATCATCTGCTCGTTTGTTTTCATTTGCACAACAGCCGTTTTATGCGGCCGTTTTTCTGTTGGAGGCATAATTTTATTGATGGTTGCTGTTGTTGGGTTCGGAGATACTGGAAGTAATCTTTCTCCAATCAACGCATTAGCAAAAGATGACTTACCGGCACTGAATGCTCCGAATAAAGCTACGGTAAACGTTTGATTTGATAGCTTTTTACGCTTTTCTTGAAGCCTGTTAATAAAGCGGTCTAGTTTTCCAAATGAACGGAGCTGTTCGAGAACAGCTGATACATCTTGAAGAACCTTTTCTGTTCCTGTTTCATGCACAGCTTCCTCAGGATGTGAAACTAACTGCTGCTCACTCACAGCTTCTTGCTTTTCTTCAGCTTTCATGATGCCCGTTTCATATTCTTCTTGTAACATATATGACAACTCGTTTGTATCTTCTGCCGTTAGGTCGTCATCAGTTTGCTGTAAAGATTGAAGCAAAGCTTTTGTACGTGCCAATTTTGATTTCATTTCCTGAAGAGATGTATACGCTTCTTCAAATACTTCACATTCCTGCAAGTGTTGATAAATTTTTTCACGCTTTACTTCATCTTGCTCGATTTTGCTCTGTTCGATTTGCGCATAAAGCTCGTATAATAATCGCGTTGCTTTTTTCTTAATATGATCGGCTACATCTTTTGCGTACGTTAAAACATAATCACCATTAATCGTAGCTCCTGCCTTTACCGTTTCAATTAAATCATGCGGCTCTAACAGGATTTCAAACTGCTGAACCTGGCGTATAAGATCCGGGTCGGTAAGATTTTGTTTTTTCACCAGCTCTTGCACATATTGCTGCAAGTGCCACTGCAGCTGAGAAGCTGCTCGTTCTTTCATATCATCAAAAAATAACGTCAGCCGCTCTTTTTTTACTTCCTCGGTCTTTTTCTTAGCAAATAAAAGACCTACTTTAAAATCAGGCTTTGTCGTTTCCAAAAACAGCCTAGCTTTTTCTCTCATTTCATATGGTGTTAAATTGGCGTTGCTTAGTATCTTACCTGTTTCTTGTTGGTACGTTTCTGCTAGCTGCTTTTCAGCACGCCTTATTTCCGCTTCTTTTTCGAGAAGCTGCTCTTTTTGCTGCTTATTCATTTCATGGTTCTCAAGCGTCAGCTTATGGCGCAGCTCGTCATGAATCGTTAACTTTTCTTCTTCTTGGTCTTCAATAAAGGCAAGGTGATCGTCAATTAACATTTGCATCGCATGTTGAATATGCTGATGTCGGTTTTCTTTTTCCGTCATCATAGCAAGTAATAGAGATTTTACGTACGAAAGGTCATTATGACGGTTAGTTGGCTCTTTTAACGACGTATAGAAGATTCCTTCTGGTCTCACATTCCACTTTAAAAATGACGTTTCTACAGATTCTTTAAATGCTTGAAATGTTAGCTGATCTTCTTGGTGTTTATCGATTTGATTTACAATTAAATAAAGCGTTTTATTAGCTTCTTGCAGCTGTTTTGCAAATTGAAGATTTAATTCTGCCTGCACATGATTATAATCCATCACGTAGAAAATAACGTCCGCTAAGTGAAGAGCTGACTCGGTCGATACACGATGCGCATCATCTGTTGAATCAATTCCTGGTGTGTCCATCACCACAACATTTTTAGGAATAGCATCTGTATCTATCGATAAATGAATGGACTCTACTTCATCTCCATCCACAGCAAACTGCTTAATTTGCTCATACTCATAAGGTGCTTTATAACGCACCGGCGGCTGTTTGCGGTAATAAACGGTTGCATGCTCATCCCCAGCTTTTACTGATACTAAGTTTGCGCTTGTTGGAATAGGACTTGCAGGCAAAATTGCTTGCCCCATTAATTCGTTAATCATGCTCGATTTCCCAGCCGAAAAATGTCCGCAAAATGCTACAACAAATTCGCCGTTCACCCACTTTTTTAACAGCTGTATTGCTTTTGCTGCCTGCTGTTCATCTCCAGCTGCTTGAAATTGCTTATGTAAATGAAAAAGAGATGCTTCCAATCGGAGATTTTCTTGATGTTTCACACTCACTTTACCCATTATTACTCTACCCCTTTTGCCTCATTCAAGACTGTATTTAAATGTTCTCTATCCATCTTCATTTCTGCTTATTCTTTCTCTATTTTACTTGATTCGCATGCGTTTTCCCATAAAAAACTGAATTTTTAGTTACAAAAACAATAAAAAAAGCTGTCAATAATTTGACAGCTTTGCATCGTACTTTCTATTCATCGCATGTATGTTACGCCTTTTGGGCTTTTTCAATATTTTTCATTACATACGTTGTGACGCCAACATATGTAGCAAGTGCTCCGATCACAAAAAGACTAACCATTACGTCCACCACCGTTTCTACTTGATGAAATTGATAATCTTTATCATTTGTTTTATCTTATCATGAAAGATAATCATTTTCAATTAGTTTTAAGATTTTTTTACAGGAAAGAAACGTCCCCTGTTTTGCATCACTTCGCCGTAATTTGTTTCATTCGTTAACGCTTGCTCTTCTAAGGGAATTCTGACGGCTAATATACACAAATTGAAAACAGAAAAAATAGCTAACGTCCAGTATGCCTGAAACATAAGCGGAACTAACACCAATTCTGTCGCTACTACTGTATAGTTAGGATGCTTCATAAAACGATAAGGACCTCTTAGCACAACCTTCGCATTAGGCAAAACGATAATTTTCGTATTCCAATACTTTCCTAACGAAGAAATAGCCCATATTCTTGCAAGTTGCACAAGCACGAAAAAGCTAAACAACAAAAAAGAAAAGTGATACATTCCATCGTTTAACACATATACTTCCGTAAAAAGAGCAGCAAAAAAAGCGGCATGCATGCTTACCATCCATTTGTAGTGACTTTGACCAGCTTCGTATGCTCCCTGCTTCTTCATCCAAGCTTCATTTCTTTTGGCAATAACCAATTCACATAGACGCTGTAAGATAATAAATACAAAAAATCTATAAAAAAACAATCGCTTTACCTCCACTCTAATAGAAGCATTTCAGAACTAAATCCAGGGCCAAGAGCTGTTAATAAACCGTATTCTTTACTCGAAATTTCTTTCTTCATAAAGCGGTCTAGCACATATAAAACGGTTGCCGAAGACATGTTTCCATGGTTTTTAAGTACATCTAGGGAATCAGCAATCATATTTTCGTTTAACGACAGCGTTGATACATATGCTTCAAGCACTTTTTTCCCTCCAGGATGAGCAACAAAATGCTTCAAATCGCGACTGGTCAAATGCTGTGTTTGTAAAAATGACTCAACTTCCCCGCCTAACCACGAATCGATAATCGTGGGAATATCTTTTGAAAAGACAACAAATAGTCCATCATTTTTAATTTCCCACCCCATTACATCTTCTGAATTGGGCATGAGCGTCGATTGTGTATGTAAAATGTAAGGATAGCTTTTTGCAAGTGCAAAAGTGGTATCAGCTTCGTCACCTGCGACTAAAGCAGCCGCTACTCCATCTGCAAATAAAGATGTACCGATTAAGTTGCTTTTTGAACGATCATTTCTCTGAAAAGTTAAACTGCAAAGCTCAATGGATAAAACAAGGACTTTAGCACGCGGAAAGGCTTTGCAATACTCATAAGCTCTTGAAAGCCCAGACGCTCCTCCAGCACACCCTAATCCCCAAATAGGAATTCTTTTTGTATGGTCTGAGAACGCAAGCTTATTCATAATTCGCGCTTCAATGCTAGGCGTAGCTAAACCGCTTGTTGAAACATAAAAAATAGCCTCAATTTCTCCACACGGCAAAGGGGTACTTACATGGTTCTTATTTGTTAAGCAGTCTTCAATTGCTTTTGTACCTAATTCAACAGCAGATTCTATAAAAGCATCATTTTTTTCTTCAAATGTGTGGTCTTCTTGAAACCAAGATAAGCCTTTGGCAAAATTACGTTTCTCAATTTGACCATTTTGAAAAACGGTTAGCAGACGATTAATATCTTTAAACGATTCGGAAAAAAGTTCTTTTGCAAATAGCAACGTGTCTTGCTGAGTTAATTCATAAGGGGGAACTCCAAATCCAACTGAGATAATCTTTGGCATACACTTCACCTCTTTGATTGCGTTACATTTAACATTTGTAATAGCTGGGGATTTATTCAATTCTTTTTTAGTGGGATGGAGGCGAAACATAAAAAAACTTTCCTGTAACTCAGGAAAGTCTACGTTTTGAAGAAGTGTATGTTTGTTGTGCACTTTTATTATAGCGCAAATAATCTGAATGTACAGATACAATTTATGGATTGACGAAAATAAGTGCTTATTTTTATGAAAAGAAAATGGACATATAGATTTCATCTACATATTCATTGTTGAAATAAGCTTGTTCTTTCATGACGCCTTCTTGTTCAAATCCTACCTTTTTATACAATTCGTATGCCACTTTATTCGAAGCAAACACAGTTAAAGAAAGTTTGTGAAGATTATTTTCTTTGCACCAGTTTAGCGTATAATTCATAAATTGTTTTCCTATTCCCATTCCCTGTGCTTTTGAAATAAGCCATGTACGGAAGAGCCCCGTGTGGCGCTTCATTTTAATTTCGCCTCTAAGAACACGTGCAATTCCAAGCACTTCACCTTCGACTTCAGCTACAACGTACATGTGATCGTTCTTTTCTACTGATGCAATAAAATCTTGCTCTTCTTGGACTGTGCGCGGCTCATCTTTTTGAATAAATTCCCCCGCCCCAATAATTTCTCTTACCGCTGTTGTAATATGCTCTGCATCGCTTGCCTGTGCAGGACGAATAGTGACTTCACGTCCGTCTTTTGCTTTAAATTTCACTATGTTTTTCTCTGCTGTAATCATCTATATCAACTCCTATATTTTTCACTATTCAGTACTACTATTTTGGTTCTAGCTTGCGTAATTTATCAGTGGTAAAGTTCTGCTTTTCATTTCATCTAACAAGCCATCATGTGCATTTGTTGTATTACCCACGCTTTAAACAAAGCTAAACCATTTTTGAAATATTTATTCTTGCACAGACATCCTAGAAATGCAATTAATTGCGTTAAAGAACTATTATTCCAAATTTTCTTTACAAAAGTTCATAAAAAAGAGGCTGGGACACAACGAAACACATGAAAGCTACGTCCATCTTCACAACAAAAAAATACGAACTAACAACCAATAATTTTGATTATTAGTTGCTAGTTCGTATTTCACTTCGAATAAAATATTTTTGTCCCAGCCTCTACTTTTTATTAAAGTCCCATTGAGATATATTTTACTTCTAAATAATCTTCAATGCCGTAATGACTTCCTTCACGTCCAAGACCACTTTCTTTAAAGCCACCGAATGGAGCTTGAGCTGCAGATGGAGAGCCGTCATTTACTCCTACAATGCCGTATTCTAACTCTTCAGATACAAACGTTGCTTCTTTAATGTTTTCTGTAAATACGTAAGCGGCTAAACCATAAGGGCTATTGTTTGCTCGTTCTACGGCTTCTTCTACTGTTTTGAATGTTGCTACAGGTGCCAATGGTCCAAACGTTTCTTCAAACATGCAATTCATGTCATCAGTTACATTTGTAATAATTGTCGGCTCCATAAAGAAACCGTTTTTAGTTGTTATAGCTTGTCCGCCAACCACAACTTTAGCTCCTTTACTTTTTGCATCCGCAATTTGTGCTTTTACTTTCTCAACCGCTTTGTCGTTAATTAACGGTCCAACTTTTGTACCTTCTTCTAATCCATTTCCTACTGTTAATTCCGCCGCTTTTGCTGCAAATTTTTCAACAAAAGCATCTGCAATGGATTCTTGTACATATACGCGGTTTGTGCAGATGCACGTTTGACCTGCGTTGACAAACTTAGAAGCAATTACGCCGTTTACAGCAGCGTCTAAATCTGCATTTTCTGTTACGATAAACGGTGCATGACCGCCTAATTCCAGCGATAATTTTTTCACAGTATCCGCAGCACCGCGCATTAAATGTTTACCAACCGCTGTTGAACCAGTAAATGTTAATTTGCGAATGCGTCCGTCTTTTTGCCATGTGTCACCAATAGCTGCTGCATCTCCAGTAACAACATTGATCACACCTTTTGGAACTCCCGCTTCTTCTGCGAGCTCTACTAAACGAAATGCTGTAAATGGGGTTTCTTCAGATGGTTTTAGAACAATTGTACATCCTGCTGCAAGAGCTGGGGCCACTTTACGCGTAATCATTGCTGCAGGGAAGTTCCATGGTGTAATAGCTGCTACAACGCCGACAGGCTGTTTTTTAACCGTAATACGTTTATGCGTATGATGAGCTGGAATCGTTTCACCGTATACACGCTTTCCTTCTTCAGCAAACCAAGCAATATAATCATTGCCATACTGCACTTCACCTTTTGCTTCTGCAAATGGTTTGCCTTGTTCCGTTGTCATAATTTCTGCTAGTTCATCTTTATGGTTTTCAATTAGTTGATGCCATCTCATTAAAATAGCACTGCGCTCTTGAGCGGTTCTTTTCGACCATGTTTTAAAAGCTGCAGCCGCTGCATCGGCTGCAGAAGCTGCTTCCTTTGCGCCTGCCTTTGGAATTTGTCCTATAACTTCTTTTGTTGCTGGATTAATCACATCAATTTTCTCTTCTGTTGTTGTCCATTCACCGTTAATATATAGTTTGTTTGGATACATCATTCATCCTCCTAGTTGTGTGAATTTCTTTGTGCTGTGTTAACTACACTATATACACTAGCATCTTCATTGATTTATGAGAACTTCCCTTCTATACTATGGGTATAACAAAAGGTTATAGGTGATAAATATGAAAACAGAATGGCTTGAGTCTTTTATTGAAACAGCCAAAACAAAAAGCTTAAGCAAAGCAAGCGAACAGCTGCATATGACGCAGCCTGCACTTAGTAAGCAAATGAGAAAACTAGAAGAAGATTTAGGAGTAACATTATTTATTCGCTCCGCTACAGGAGTAGAATTAACCTCAGCAGGTGAAATTCTTTTACAAGAAGGTGAATCCATACTATCAAGCGTTCATGCTCTTCAAAAAAAATTAGTGTCTACCCAGGAAGCTTGTGATTTAACTATCGGAACGTGGCAGAGTATGGCTGCTTTTTACTTACCTTATCAACTGGCTTCTGCTAAAGACCACAATCGCCATATTGATATAAAAACCTCGCATCACTATTATGATTTGTTAGAGCAGTTAGAAAGCAATAAAATTGACGGGGCTTTATTTGATGATCGAGAGGTTCAACATACTTACTGGTCAAAACTATTGTTCAAAGAAGACTTTTATTTATTTGTGAATGATCAGCACCCGTTAGCCGAAAAAGAAAACGTATCATTTGAAGATTTCACAGAAGAACCCATTGTAGTTCTCCCCCCAGGGTGCGATGTTCGGACACTAGTAGAAAAAGCGTACAATCGTCATAACTTAAAAATCCCCATTGCCAATGAAATTGAATTTGCTCAAAGTATTATGGGATTTATTTCAGCTAATTTAGGTATTTCAATTCTCCCTGAAATTTTTATGCGCCATTTACAAAGCTCAAACATTAAAGCGTTACCCATTACAGACTTCAAATTCAAAAGAGAAATTTCATTAGTGGCAAAAAACCCTGATGTGGGGAAAATGCTTTATACACTGTTTTTCAAAACACGGTCTTAATAGGAAAGACAAACAAATTGGACCTATGTTCCCCATAACAATGAAAAGATCCGAACGATTAATTGTTCGGATCTTTTCAACTAAAATACTTTTGTCCTAGCCTCTTTTTATTTCGATACTACTTCATTTGTTAACTTTGTTTCTGCAACTTGCGTACGTGATGATTTCATCATATTAAAGACAATATTTAAAAAGATTGCTGTAAAACTCCCCATTACAATACCGCTTCCAGTAAGAACTTGAAGACTCTCTGGTAAGTTTTTGAAGAGCTCAGGTACAACCGTTACCCCTAGACCCATGCCAACCGAACATGCAATCACAAGAAGGTTTTCTTGTTTTGCTAAATCAACTTGACTAAGAATTTTAATACCTGAAGAGATTACCATTCCAAACATAGCTACCATTGCTCCACCAAGTACAGAGCTCGGGATAACTGTCGTCACGGCTGCGATTTTAGGTAGAAAACCCAAAACGATTAAAATTCCACTCGCTGCAAATACAACATTTCTTGTGCGAACACCTGACAACTGTAAAAGCCCTACATTTTGTGAATACGCTGTATAAGGAAATGCGTTAAAAAATCCGCCTAATAAAATCGCCAATCCTTCTGCACGATAGCCTTTAGATAAATCTTTTTCATCCACTTCTTTTTTACAAATATCACTAACGGCAAAATAAACGCCTGTTGACTCGACAATGCCAACAAGTAAAACAAGGAACATTGTCAGAATGGCCATAATATTAAAAGTTGGCATCCCAAAGTACAGCACATGTGGCATATGAACCCACGCTTCTTCTTTTACGCCGGAAAAATCGACTTTTCCCATAAAAGACGCTGCAATTGTTCCAACAACTAATCCTAATAACACAGAGATGGAGCGCATAAATCCTTTTGTAAATCGATACAGAACAATAATTAATAGCAAAACGCCAAAACCTAAACCTAAATTGCTCAAGCTGCCAAAATCTTTACTTCCTTCTCCTCCGGCTAAATCTTTAATCGCTACGGGAATTAACGTAATTCCAATAATCGTTACAACCGAACCTGTAACTAAAGGAGGGAAAAACTTAACCAATTTACCTAAAAAAGCAGAAAGAAGGACGATGAGTAAACCAGCCACGATAATAGAACCATATATGGAGGATACGCCGTAAGAACCTCCAATTGAAATCATAGGTCCTACGGCAGTAAACGTACACCCTAATACAACTGGAAGACCAATTCCAAAAAAACGATTTTTCCATACTTGCAGTAGCGTTGCCACACCGCACATAAATAAGTCAATCGCCACTAAATACGTAAGCTGCTGCTGAGTCAAGCCAATGGCTCCTCCAACAATAAGCGGAACAACAATCGCACCTCCGTACATAGCTAAAACATGCTGTAAACCAAGTGAAAAGACTTTTCCTTTATTCATATTAAACCTCCACTGTTGGTTTATCTTCAGCAAATGTCACTTTACCATTTGATAAAGACTGAATGCGTGCTAATGATTCTACTTTAACGCCTGATTGACGAATTTGTTTTCCTCCATCTTGGAACGCTTTTTCAATAACAATACCAATGCCGCCTACTTTAGCACCTGCTTTTTGCACGATATCCATCAAGCCGAATGCAGCTTGGCCGTTTGCTAAAAAGTCATCAATAATTAAAATCACGTCATCTTCTTGAATAAATTTATCAGCAACTGAAATTTCATTTTCTTCTTTTTTTGTAAATGAATATACTTTTGATGTAATGAGTCCGTCTTGAAGTGTTAAAGATTTTCTTTTTCTAGCAAACACCATCTCAACGTTTAGCTTCAATGCGGTCATAATCGCTGGAGCAATTCCTGATGATTCAATCGTTAAAATCTTCGTAATTCCTGCATCTTCAAAACGCGAAGCGAATTCTTCTCCAATTTCTTTCATTAATACAGGATCCATTTGGTGGTTTAAAAACGTGTCTACTTTTAAAACCGTGTCCGATAATACGATACCATCTGTTAAAATTTTGTTCTGCAAAGCTTTCATAGTTCGTTCCTCCAACGTTTGTATTAAAAAAGCTCAAAAACATAGCTGCACTCGTATATGAGTAGAGCAATGTCTTTGAGCTTTTACGCACAAAAGTGAAAAACAAACTTCATCGCTCACCCATAGTCAAACTATTTACGGTAGTTTGGTAGATACTTACGAGCCTTATTCTCGTCATTATATGAGTGCGTTATTCAGTTAATTGTATTATATCAGCAAATCTTTTATTTGAAAATATCTAAAAACGATATTTTCGAACATTTACTTGTGATACAAAACATAATATTCGGTTATAGCGCTTTTTATACGTGATAAATTTCTCCATATTTCTTTTCTAGATACTGAATTAAATAATCTACATTTAAGCCTTCTCCCGTTACATCGTTTAAAATTTCAAGAGGCTTTTTCATTTTTCCGTACTGATGAATATGTTCAGTTAGCCAATTTGTAATCGGCGAAATTTCTCCTTTTTCGAGGAGTTCATCATAATTAGGCAAGTCTTTTAACATGGTATGCTTAAACTGCGCTGCGTACATATAGCCAAGAGCGTAGGAAGGGAAGTACCCAAAGCTTCCTCCCGCCCAGTGTACATCCTGAAGCACGCCTTCTCCATCGTGACTTGGACGAACCCCTAAATATTCTTCGTATTTCTCATTCCAAATTTCCGGTAAATCTGCAACTTTATATTCTCCGTTTATTAATCCTTTTTCAATCTCATAGCGAATCATAATATGAAGAGGATACGTTAACTCATCTGCTTCAATACGAATAAGCGACGGTTTCGCCTCATTTACTCCTCGGTAAAAATCTTCTAAATCTACATCGTCAAATTGTCCCGGCGCATGCTTTTTTAGTACGTCGTAATGATGCTGCCAAAATGCTTTATTTTTCCCGACAAACTGCTCAAAAAACAGCGACTGTGATTCATGAATTCCCATTGAAGTACCTTCACATAGAACCGTACCGACAAGATCCTTTGAAATATTCTGCTCATATAAAGCATGTCCGCATTCGTGAATCGTTCCAAAAATAGCCGTTCGGAAATCGTTTTCAGCATACTTAGTCGTGATGCGCACATCTCCTGGGTTTAAGCCAGTAGCAAAAGGATGGACTGTTTCATCAAGTCGCCCCGCTTCAAAATCATAGCCAAGCGTTTTTAACACGTCTAGACTAAATTTCTTTTGCGCTTCTTTTGGGAAAGTACGGAATAAAAATTCCGTATTTGGCTTTGTATTCGACCCGGCGATTCGCTGAACAAGAGGCACAATATGCTCCCGTAGCTTTCCAAATACCTCGTCTAAGATTTCGACCGTCATCCCCGGTTCAAAAAGGTCTAATAAACGGTTATATTTGTTTCCTTCATACCCCCAATACTCCACAAACTTCTGATTGAACGCTACAATTTTTTCGAGGTACGGTTGAAATAAAGCAAAATCTGCTTTTTCTTTTGCGTCTTCCCAAACCGACTCAGCTTTTGAAGTTAATGTAACGTATTCTTTATATTCATGCGGAGGAATCTTTTTATTTAAGTCATATTCTTTTTTACATTCTTCCACTGCTTTTTTCGTAATATCGTTTATGTACGGCTGTGACTCAGGGTTCGTTAATTTCTCAATAAAACCTGCCATTTCATCAGAAACAGAAAGATTGAACGCTTCTGATGACATCATGCCAATAACTTCAGAACGCTGATCCGCCCCTTTTTTTGGAGCACCCGTCCTCAAATCCCAGTACATCACTCCGATTGCCTCGTGATAACTTTTGATTTTATTCATGTATTCATAAAACTGTTTCTCAATTTTCTGTATGTCTTCTCTCATTGTTTTTCCTCCTTACTTTCCTTATTTCACCATAAATTATTTTATCATAATAGTAACGGCGTGTATATAACTGAATATTCAATCTATTATTCATATAAAAAAGCGCGGCTACAACCGCGCTTTTTTATACGTTTTCTATTTTCGTTGGGACATTTTGTTCAATGATTGAACGCACTTTTGAATCTGTGCTTTTTGGCATAAAGATCGTGATTAGACCCTTATCGTTATGAGAGCGAATCAGTCTTCCAACTCCTTGCTTTAAGCGAAGAAGCATATACGGCATATCTGCATCCCAAAATGGATCGACTACTTGATTGCGCTTTGCTTCAAAGACCGGATCATTTGGTGGATACGGCAGAGACCAAATAATTACATTAGATAGCGAAGGTCCAGGAATATCCAATCCTTCCCACAAATGAACAGCGCATAAAATCGTTTCTTCTTCCCTTTGGAACTGAGATACTAATTTACTGATTTCTTGATCGCCTTCAAATAAAAATGTGTACTGATTTAACTCTTTGGAAACTTCTTTGAACATCTCTAGTTCTTCTTTGCTGTTAAACAATAAAAGTGCTCGTCCGTTCGTTTTTTCGAGCTGAGCAACAGCAAAGGCGAATTTTTCAGCAAACGCTTCTTCTTGATCATCCGAAACATTTTTTACCGCAATTTTCATTTGCTCATCATAATCAAATGGCGATTCAACAGAAAAAGAAAGCGGCTTTGCAATTCCTAAGCTATATGCTAAATAATCGAACGATTGGTTATCTGAAAGAGTGGCAGAAGTGAAAATATATGGTATTTTCTTCGCAAATACTCGTTCTTTTAAGACGTCTTTTACTGCTTGCGGCATAATAACCAACGTCAGCTGCCAGTTATTTTCTTCTACCCAGTAGATGGCATTTTCGTTGTCCATAAATAAGCGCAGCGAATAATCAATTTGATCTAGGTACTCATCTACAATTCGCAGCGTATATTCGTCTACTGTATAGGTCTCACTCTCAAACACAAGCTCGTTTCCGATATGCTCAAGCAGCGATAAAAGTTCTTTTCCTACACTTTGTAATCCGTTTGTGCGGGCTACTTCTTTACGGCTAGAACCAACGATTTCTGTGCTTGCTTCACTTAAACGGTCAAAGAACATTGCATATACATCGATAGCGTGCTCGATCTTCACAGCAAATTCTTCTCGCACGTCATTTTCTAATAGACGCGTTAACAAGTTTTCTAACGTATCTTCTTGAATGCGATATGTTAAAGCCTTTTGTGCAGCAAATTCCAGCAGGTGACCTTCATCAAATACAACACAGCTGCTTTCAGGAAGAAGGGGAAGCTGTCCTTCACGCTTGCGGGCTTCATATGTCCAAATGTGCTCCATGTAAAAATCGTGAGAGCAAATAATTAAGTCATGTGCTTTTCTATAGTGCTCACGTGAAAGCGTTAAGCCGCATCTATGACGCTGCTCACAGGAAGAGCAGTCTTGAAACGTATCCCAGTTAATTTGATTCCATTCCTCATCCGTTAAATGAGGATATTCTTTACGGTCTCCGTAGTGATAGAACGACTGCATACCGCTATGATCATGAACAAAATCAGGAAGCGTATCGTAAATTTCTTCAATGTTTTCATTATCTGTTCGTGCTGTCACAGCATCTAATTTCTTTAAACACAGATACTGATCTTGAGATTTTGCTAGGCGAACATCCATGTTAACATCTAAAATACCAGAGAGCTTTGCAATGTCTCCTTCGGCTTTTACTAACTGTTCAATTAATGTTTCATCCGCACAGGCAATAATAGCTGGCTTGCCAATATACCTTGCATAACAAATAGCGTATAGTAAATACACAATGGTTTTCCCTGTTCCTACACCTGCTTCTGCAAATATTACATTTTTTTCTTTAAAAGCTCGTTCGATTTGAAAAGCCATAAAAATTTGTTCATCCCGAAGTTCTAATCCAGCGTCTGGAAGATGATCATAAAAAACATCACCTATCCATTCATTTAATTTGTCAAAAAAGTTTTCATCCCGTTCAATTGTAAAAGGCAACCGCTCTCTCATCATCGATACTGACTCCTTTATTTATGTAAATATCTATCAATAAAAATTAGCTTCACTTCTTTTTATCTAGTAAATTTCTCATATAAGCAAAACTTAATTATTGACTACTTTATCTAAAATGTCAATAAAAAGAGCTGAACATAAAAAAGGTTCTGCCTGTAAGGACAGAACCTTTTTGTATAAAAGCTGAGTGTATAGAACGCAAACGGAATAAGTGCTATTAAAAAATTAATTACAGCGGAATTTTGAGTCCGTGGACTGAGACAATAAAAAGGCCGCTTCATACTCGGCTTTTGCTTGTTCCAGCTGAGTAAGCGTCTCTCCGCTTACTTCTATTCCCTGCTGCATTAAATGATAGCTGTTTTCCAACGCTTGACGAATCATAGTGAACTGCGTGTTTCTATCCATTTATAAACATCCTCTCTCTGTAATGCTTACTATAAAAGTGAATACTATCATTCTATACACCAGCTGTTTATTTTATTCTCAAAACCAGCATCTCTGGCTTAATAAATGGCTTCTTTCATTTAAGAAAATAATCGAACTTATTAAAATATTTTAATTCTCACTTGACATATAGGAATAATATATTTTAAAATTACTTACAGATTCAATCACTCAAAACTACATAATACAGGCTTACCGGTCAACCGATAGCCTCTAATTGCCAGATACACGTACCATCCGTCTGTGCAATTAGAGGCTTTTATTTTTTTAAAAGCCTGCTGAAAGGAGAAAAAATGGCAGAACTGCAGTTACAGCATGTGTATAAAAAATACGGAAAAGATAGTCTTGCAGTTGATAATTTCAATCTTCGTATTCAAGACAAAGAATTTATTGTATTTGTAGGACCTTCAGGGTGCGGCAAATCCACTACCCTTCGAATGATCGCCGGCCTTGAATCGATAACAGAAGGAGAATTGCTTATTAATGGAAATCGTGCAAACGATTTACCTTCTAAGGACCGGGATATTGCAATGGTGTTTCAAAACTACGCGCTTTACCCTCATTTAACAGTTTACGACAACATGGCATTTGGCTTGCAGCTCCGCAAAGTCCCAAAACAAGAAATTGATGAGCGCGTTCGTGAAGCGGCTCGTATTTTGGACTTAGAACCCTATTTAAAACGCAAACCAAAAGCGTTATCAGGAGGGCAGCGTCAGCGGGTGGCTTTAGGAAGAGCAATTGTACGGAATGCCCAAATTTTTTTAATGGATGAGCCTTTATCTAATCTTGATGCGAAGCTTCGCGTACAAATGCGTGCTGAAATCAGTAAGCTTCATCAGAGGCTGCAGACGACCATTATTTATGTAACCCACGATCAAACAGAAGCGATGACGATGGCAAGCAGAATCGTAGTTATGAAAGACGGAAAAATTCAGCAAATAGGTTCACCTATGCAAGTGTATAATGCTCCAGAGAATAAGTTTGTAGCCAGTTTTATAGGATCACCGGGAATGAACTTTTTCACAGGAAAAGTAGTGAACAGCAAACTGCACATCAGTGAACATGAGTTTCAACTGACAGAAAATCAAATGCATTCGTTACATAAAAAAGGCTACAACAATCAGTTCATTACTGTAGGGATTCGACCTGAGCATATTACGCGCGCCTCTTCTGATGCTCCTCATATTTCATTTCCGGTAGATGTGTCTGAGTTATTAGGAGCAGAGTACATACTATACAGTAGTTTAGGAGACCAGCTCTTTGTGGCTAAAATCCCTGGGGATGAACATATTCAAGTTCATCAGCACTTTCCATTTCATTTTCAAATGAATCATGCTCATTTCTTTGACCAAGCATCTACCAACCGTATCAAAATAGATAAATAATCATATAGAAAAAACTTTATAAGCGGGGGAACTAAAATGAAAAAATTATTAATTCTGTTAGCAATGCTCACCGTGATCATCGCGGGCTGTGGCAAAAACAGTTCAACAAGCGGCGAAAGCAGCGACTCTTCTAAAAAAGTAACCATTAACTTTACGCATTGGCGAGGAGAAGATTCGAAATCTTTCGATTCTATCATTGAGCAATTTGAAAAGAAAAATCCAAATATTCATGTAGAAATGACCGTCTTTCCTTCTGATTCCTATCAATCACAAATTCAAGGATCTCTACTATCTGGAGAAGGTATCGATGTATTTGCTAGTTTTCCAGGAAGTCAATTTGAAACGATTCGCAAAGCAAACGGTTTTGCAAAGCTGGACGACCAAAACTTACTCAGCAAATTTGACGAAAAGCTAATCCAAGCGGGTAAAGCGGATAATACGCAATATGCTCTTCCTTATCAGCTAGTCTATAACATCCCTGTCTATAACAAAGGCATTTTTGAAAAACTAAATTTGGATGTTCCTAAAGATTGGAATAGCTTTTTAAAAACATCTGAAACATTAAAGAAAAATGGATACACGCCGATTTTATTTTCAGGAGACGTAAGTCCTTCTCAATTTATTAATCCAATGATTATGAATAATGAACCTACAAACAACGCCCTTCACGAAGTAGAAACGGGCAAGCGCAAGCTAACTGATGAATGGTTTATCAAAACGCTATCTCAAATTAAAGAATTAAATGACAAAGGTTACTTCCAAAAAGATGCTCTTGGTACGAAAAAAGAAAGTGCTGCAGCACTTTTTGCTCAGGAAAAAGGCGCAATGCTTGCTCAAGGTTCTTATATGATGGCTACAGTCAAACAGCAAAATCCGAAGATTGATCAAGGTTTGCTTGCACCGATTACAGTGGATCAAGATAAAGCAAAATACGAAGGTGTTCATACCACGACATTCTTATTAGGTATTGCTGAAAAATCAAAACACAAAGAAGCTGCTAAGAAATTTTTAACTTTCCTTGCAGATCCAAAGATTTCTTCTGAGTATGCGAATGCTACTGGCCAGTTATTAACGGTCAAAGACGTGAAATATGATTCACCTGAACTCAAAGAAAGCGCAAAATGGAAAGACAAAAAAACGGTCTTCCAACCTCGATTTACAATTTTAAATGAGCGCGTATCAAAAGCTGTTGAAACATCTGTACAGGACGTACTATCCGGTATGTCAGCGAAAAAAGCTGCTGAAAAAGCACAAGGAGAGGTAGAACGTGTCGCTAAAAACTAATACGTCTATTCAAGAAGAAGAAAAGAGAACCCCTTTGTTCTCTTTTCCTCTCTTTTCATTTAAAAGTATCTCTAAAAGCAGACATCTATGGTTGTTTTTACTTCCCGGTTTTATCATATATACTGTTTTCTTTGCATTGCCAACGCTTTCTGCTTTATTTTTAAGCACAACTGATTGGAATGGATTGTCTTCTCAGTTCTCATTTGTAGGGTTTCAAAACTTCAAAGAAATTTTAACAAACGATGCTATTTTTACACAGTCTCTTACAAACAACTTAAAGTTCACAATTGGCGTGCTGATCTTTCAAACGTTATTGAGCTTAGGCTTTGCACTTTTACTTTATAAAAATTCTGCATGGAATACATTTTATCGCTCACTCTTTTTTGTACCGACGATTATTTCGTCCGTGTCGATTGCCTTCACGTGGAACTTTATGTATGACCCCAACATTGGAGGAGTTAACCTATTTTTAAGTAAAATAGGCCTTGAGCATTGGACCCAGTCTTGGATTGGAAATGGGCATATCGCAATTTACAGCTTGGCTTTTGTACAATTTTGGGCACATACTGGTCAAATGCTTATTATTTTTGTAGCTGGAATTCAAGCTATTCCCAGTGAGTTATATGAAGCTGCTAGTATTGATGGAGCAACAAGATGGCAAAAATTCAAACGCATTACGTGGCCTCTTGTAGCTCCAGCTACGACAATGGTTGTGGCTTATACGACCATACAAAGTTTTAAAGCATTTGATTTAATCATTGCAATGACAAATGGAGGTCCCTCCAACTCAACTGAAATTCTTTCGACACTGCTTTATCACGAAGCTTTTATTAATTTTCGTTTCGGCTATGCCTCTGCCATTTCAGTTGTATTTATGATTGTGATTGCTCTTTTAACGTTTCTTCAATTTCGCGTACTTCGCTTGACCAAAATGTAAAAGGAGATTCTTTTATGAAACAAAACCCATTCAGACAACTGATTTTAGGGATATACGGTTTAATCATTCTGTTGCCCTTAAGCTTGGTTTTATTAACAACCTTTAAAACAACGCCTGAACTTTACAGCAACCCAATCGGATTACCAGCAGGCTGGAATATTGAAAATTATAAACAGCTGCTCGTCAATGAACCCATCTTTGGCTATATTAAAAACAGCGTGATTGTTACCGTCTTTAGCACGTTTTTTATTCTATGGTTTTCAAGCATGATTGCTTATGCTATTATTCAGCTACCTCAAAAGCTTGGATGGATTGTATACGGCTTTTTTGTTTGCGGAATGATTGTCCCTACTCAAGTCAATATGATTCCTGTCTTTTTGCTGATGAATAAGCTTGGGCTCGTCAATACGCTAACAGGCGTCATTATCGTCTCCATAAGTTTTTTGCTTCCCATCGGTGTGTTTATTATCACGGGGTTTATGAAAACTTTGCCAAGGGAACTATTCGAAGCTGCTCGCATGGACGGAGCGTCAGAGTGGAAAATATATTCAAAAATCGCTCTTCGACTCTCAATACCATCAATGGCTACAGTGGGAATTTTTTCGTTTGTGATTGTGTGGAATGATCTGTTATTCCCTTTGCTATTGTTAAAATCTAAAGAAGTAAAAACGCTGCCTATTGCACTATTGGACTTTCAAGGGGAATTTCTGACTAATTACCCTATGCTGTTTTCAGCAGTCGTTCTTTCTTCTATCCCATTATTGATTGCGTACGTGTTTTTGCAAAAACATTTCATTTCAGGAATGACATCTGGGGCATTAAAATAGCAGGCAAGAAAATCACGCTGCCCTGCCTGCCCCTTTATTCTATAGCATTATTTTTTAAAGCACGCTGAGGTTTCGGTTTCTCTACTACTAGATGTTGGTAAACGTACATTAAAGCAGCTTTCAACAGAAAGATACCTAGCAAATGGTACTCTTTAAATGTGCCTACCCTAAAAAGCTTTGCATGGCTCATAGCTCGTTGAAAAGGATAAACAAAAAATGTATCTACGATTGCATTTAATAACATATACCTTCCAAAATGGCCATATGTGAACTTTTTAATCCATAAAGAATCTGCTAAAAATGGACCTAAAAGTAAAGCAGCTTCACCTGTTAGATATGGATGAGGAGGATTAGGGAATATCCACCACTTCTTTTTTTCAGCAATATAGCTTTCAACCATAATTAAAAAGGAAATAAACATAGTAGATGATAAATAGCGCTTAATATGCTGTCGTCTTATAAAAGGGATGGTTAACCATGAAAGAAGCATCATCCCCCAAAAAATCCGTGCTGATCGATTTTTTCTCATTTTATCACTTCTTAGGTTTTAGTATGAGATTTCCCTTTCGTAAATATGTTAGAAATAAGCTAATCATTTCTCGTTTTAAGCCTGCTATTGAAAAGAAATGAATACATATATTGCAGTGCTACTCGCCCATACTATAAAAAAACATAATGGGGTGAGTATATGCATGATTATTATGACGGACTATATAAATACCTGCTTAATGCTACATTTTGGTTTATTTTATTAATTGTCGTGCTCGGTATAGGCATGTTTGGAATGCTAGCTTATCGGGGTTTGAAAAAGAAATAAAGTACAAAAGCCAAGCTGGTTTTTACACCGCTTGGCTTTTGTATTTATTGATCGTTGCGTGGAGGACGAGGTCCCCAGTATTGATAGTAGTCTGTTTTAATAAACCCGTTAAACAATTTGCGTTTTTTCGTTGCTTTTTTACCGTAGTATTGTTCAAATTGTTCATGAGATGTAAGCATATAAATGGACCACGTATCAAGCTTAGAAAACGCTTCGCCCATTTCAGCGTACATTTTTTCGACAGAAGGACGATCGCTTAAACGTTCGCCGTACGGAGGGTTACCAATAATGATTCCATATTCTTTCGGCGTCGTAAAATCGCGCACTTGCATTTGCTTAAATTGAATTAAATCTCCAAGTCCAGCTTCAAATGCATTTTGCTCCGCTACTTTTACCATACGATGGTCAATATCATGACCAGCAATATCTAGCACTTGGTCGTAGTTCGCTAAGTCTTCTGCTTCTTCGCGCGCTTTGTCCCAAATACTTGCTGACATCCATGGCCACTCTTCTGATAAGAAGTCACGGTTAAATCCTGGTGCAATATTTTGACCGATAAGCGCTGCTTCGATAGCAATTGTACCTGAACCACAAAAAACATCGACAAACGGACGGTTCGCATTCCACGGCGTTAGCATAATTAGAGCCGCTGCCAGTGTTTCTTTTAAAGGAGCTTCCCCTTGCCCAACGCGGTAACCGCGCTTATGAAGTCCTGCACCGCTTGCGTCAATTGTTAATGTAGCAACATCTTTTAATAGCGCTACTTCAATTTTAAACGTTGACCCTGTTTCTTCGAGCCAGCCTGTTGTTTTGTTATAATGTTTTTTCATGCTGTCAACAATTGCTTTTTTCACAATGCTTTGACAATCTGATACGCTGAACAATTTAGATTTAACTGATTTTCCCGATACAGGAAACTGTGCATCTACGGGCAAATAATCGCCCCAATTTAATGCTTTTGTTTGTTCAAAAAGCTCATCAAACGTACGAGCTTTGAACTGTCCAACCTGCACTTTAATTCGATCTGCTGTACGAAGCCATAAATTGCAGCGAGCAATTGCGAGCTCGTCTCCTTCAAAGATAACCTTGCCATTATCTACTTCACAGTCATATCCTAAAGCACGCACTTCTTTAGCGACCAGTGCTTCAATTCCCATTGCTGCTGTTGCAATAATTTTATATTTCGCCATTTTTCAACCTCATTTTGTTTCTAATTATCTACACTAAGTGTAAAAGTACCATATACATGCGCCGTAGTCAAAGCTTTCTCCGTCTTTTTATTAAAATGCAAAAACTGCTGGCTCATGATAGAGCCAGCAGTTTCTTCACCTATGTCGCATATAAATGTGTTTTTGAAAGCTTTTCACTTTAAAAATTGCGCAAACGGTTGCTCAATTTGTTTATGAAAGTAAGTATACACGTGTTTCATATGGGTGCAGCGTACATTTTTCAAGCGTTTCGTTTTTATCCAACGGATAATTATGAATCAGCACTTCTCTGTTTGCAAATGAGCTCTCTGAAGGAAACTCGAACGTTTGATTATTCGGTGACATATTACAAATAACAACAGCGGTTTTACCTTCTAATGTTCGCGTATACGCATAAATAGCGGAATCTTCTTCTGCCAACAGCTTATAAGTTCCATACACCAGCACATCATGCTGTTTTCTAATTTTAATGAGCTGTTTGTAAAAATTCAGTACCGAATTTTTATCACTTTTCTGCTCTTCTACGTTAATATCTACGTAATTTGGATTCACCTTCATCCAAGGGTTCCCAGTAGAAAATCCTGCATTTCTTTCTGTATTCCACTGCATTGGCGTTCTTGAATTATCGCGCCCTGTTTCCCAAATCACTTTCATAATCTCGTCATGTGAATCGCCTTTTTCACGCTGAATACGGTAGTAGTTAATCATACCAACATCATCATAATCGTCAATAGAATCGAACTTAACATTGGTCATTCCAAGTTCTTGTCCTTGATAAATAAACGGTGTTCCTTTCATTAAAAAGTATAGTGCAGCTAAGCACTTTGCACTTTCCACTCGGTAAGCTATGCTGCCGAATTTATTTACAGAACGAATTTGATCATGATTTTCTAAATATAAAGCGTTCCAGCCGTTGATTTTTTCTATACCATTTTGCCAATTAGTTAAAATCGTTTTTAACTCGATTAAATCAAGCGGTTTTTCTTCTCCTTTATCCCACAGTCCCATATGCTCGAACTGAAAAATCATATTGAAGTTTCCGCCATCTTCAGCTACCCATTCATCTGCGCTGTCCGATGTTACACCATTTGCCTCTCCAACCGTCATAATATCGTATTTGGCAAACGTATTTTCTTTTAGCTCTTTTAAATGTTCTTGAATTCCCGGTCGATTCATATGCCCTTCAAACGATGGCACATAATCTAGCTTTTCAGGGTTCGGCAGATCTGGGAAGCCGGCCACTTTCTTAATATGTGAAATAGCATCTACACGAAAGCCGTCAATTCCTTTATCTAACCACCAGTTAACCATTTCATAAAGCTCATGACGTACTTTTTCGTTTTCCCAGTTTAAATCGGGCTGTTTTTTAGAAAATACGTGCATGTAATATTCTTTTGTCTTTTCATCGAACTCCCAAGCTGATCCGCTAAAAATAGATTCCCAATTGTTTGGCTCTTTTCCATCTTTACCTTCGTGCCAAATATAATAATCACGATATGGATTCTCTTTAGAAGACCTAGATTCTACAAACCAAGGGTGTTCATCTGAAGTATGATTAATAACTAAATCCATAATCAGCTTCATTCCGCGATGGTGAACTTCATCTAGCAGCTCATCAAAGTCTTCCATTGTTCCGAAATCTTTCATAATATCTTTATAATCACTGATATCGTAGCCATTATCGTCGTTAGGAGACTGATAAATCGGGCAAATCCAAATGACATCAATTCCAAGATCAGATAAATAGTCTAATTTTGAAATAACCCCTTGAATGTCACCAATTCCGTCGCCGTTTGAATCCATGAAGCTTCGCGGGTAGATTTGATACGCAACAGCTTCTTTCCACCATTTCTTTTCCATGTGCTCAACCCCTCAAAATAGTGCTTTTACGTAAGCGTTCGCATTTACGCATATCGCTATTTTATAATGAATACATGCAAAAAAATAGGTTTTTCACAAAAAAAATCGTTATTCTCTTTTGAATAACGATTTTCACTGCGCTAATTTGTGTTTAAAGGCATAGATGACTGCTTGAGTGCGGTCCTGTACATCCAGCTTACTTAATAAATTGCTCACATGTGTTTTTACCGTCTTTAGCGCAATAAATAATTCGTCTGCAATCTCTTGATTTGTTTTGCCTTGTGTCATTAGCAGTAAAACTTCCATTTCACGAGCTGTCAGTTCTTCATGAGGTAAAGACGGTTTTCTCATTTTAGACATCATTTTACCGGTTACTTCGGGCTCTAATATAGATTGCCCCTCATATGTACGGCGAATAGCAGCTGCAATTTCTCCTGCTTTAGACGTTTTTAATAAGTAGCTTGTTGCCCCTGCCTCTAGAGCGGGATATACTTTTTCATCATCTAGAAAGCTAGTGACAATGATCACTTTCGCTTCTGGCCACTGCTTAATCAGTTGTTTTGTTGCTTCAATCCCGTCCATTTCTTCCATGACTAAATCCATTAAAATAATATCCGGGCGTAGCTGAAGCCCTAATTCAACGGCCTGTTGGCCATTTGCTGCTTCAGCTATCACATGAATGTCTGCTTGAGCCGACAGATACGCTCCTACGCCAATACGAACCATTTCATGATCATCCACTAACAGTACATTAATCATTTTGCTTCTCCTCTCTTTCTACTAACGGTACTTTCACTTCTAGCTTTGTTCCTTTGTCGGGCAAACTAATAATTTTTAATAGGCCTCCAATTTCAACTGCGCGTTCGTACATATTTTGCAGGCCGTACGATCCGACTTTTTCCTTTTCTACATCAAAACCAACTCCGTTATCAACAATACGTAAAATAATGGAAAAGTCACGTTTAATCAGTAGCACATCTAAAGCTGTTGCATTGGCATGACGCAGCGTATTTGATACGGATTCTTGCAAAATTCTAAACAAGTGGTCTTCAATGCCTTTATCAAGTTCAAATCCTTCTATTTTCCAATTTAATTCAAGCGGTACTTTTTGAGCAAGCTCATTCATCAGTTCTTTCATTCCAGCCTGTAGCGATTTTCCTTTTAATGCTGCAGGACGAAGATGAAGAAGCAAAGCCCTCATTTCAAGCTGTGATTGATTAATCATTTTTTCAACCATCTTTAATTGCTTAGCTTCAGAGTCTTGTAGCGTAAGATTGGATTCCGTAATAGCAGACATAAGCATCGAAGCGGCAAATAGCTGCTGACTAACGGAGTCATGCAGTTCTCTAGCAAGCCGATTTCTTTCCTGAGAAACAATTTCTTGCACTTGCTTTTGCTGATTTTCCACTTTTTCCGTTGCCATCTTTTGAGATTGCTGTGCTTGAAGAATCATTTTATGATCTACTTTATTTAAACGGCTTATAATTCGAGACGTTTCTTGAATAAGCGGTTCATTTGCCGACATATGCCGGTGGCCATTTTCTATTTCATATAATCGATTTTCAACATATGTCCACTGCTGTCTCCACATAAACCCCATGATTCCTCCAATCACGCTTCCAATCGTAAGGCTTAAACTGAAGGAAAACAGCACAAAAGGCATGCCAAATACGCTTGTTTTCCATAAGTCGCTAAGTTGAAAAACAGGATATGCAAAAAACACGGTAAGGAGCACGGATACAAATACAAAAAAACTTAAGAAAATCCCCCATAATAACTGCCGTTGAAGAATACTCATATCCTTTGCACCTCTAAATCTCCAATCACAACAGTTGTAACAATCTTCACCCTATGAGCAGATTGATCAAATTCCTCTGTTTTGATAGACAAATTTTCATTGAACGAAAAGCCGCGCTGATGTCCAAAAACCGTTACGTTTCCTGCTAGTTTAGAATGATTCACAGATACTTCCGTTTCGTAAGGAATGAGCACTTTAATATTTCCAAACACTTGACGAATAAAAATAACCGCATCGCCTTTTGGCAGAACGGTATTGCTTAAATCAACTACAATGTCTCCCCATACGCTTTGAATATTAATATCATCCCATTCGTATACGGAGTCTTCGGTTCTTTGACTACCAAGAAGTTTATTCGTCAAAACCGGCCGGACCTGCACCAAACTTTGGTTTGGCTGCTGTGTAAATTCGTCAGTTGGTCTGAATTCAACCGGATGCTTTCTTGATTGAATAAATCTAAGTAAAAAATACAGAAAAAGAGCAATAACTAAAAACTTAAAGGCAACCGTATTAAATATATTCAACACAAGCCCAATAACGCCAATCCAAAATAAAATGCGCCCTAGTTTTCTTCTCATTTTTTTTCGCCCAATATACATGAACGCACCGGCAATTAATACAGAAAAGATCAAGCCGCTGTGAAAAAACATAATTTCAATAAACAGGACAAATAAACTGCAAATAAAAATGAACATAAGAGATTCTGTTTTGTTTACGCTTTGCACAGCTCTCTCTCCTTTCTCCTCGTAGATGACATAGCGTTCTTTGGATGCTGCAGGTATCTATTCTCTCACCTTAAAAAGACGCAGAAACCTACGCCTTTTTTAGAATACCATGTTTTATGCAGAAACACTGTTTTTTTACGATGATTTTACTCTTTTTTCTAATTCAGCAATCTTGCTGTCTACCGTTTGTCTATAGTAATTTGTATTAATTTGATTTTCAAGCTGGTCAATATAGGTTTCCATTTCGTCAAACTGGCTGTAGGACGTATAAGATGCTTCTGTTTTCATTACTGAATTCATACGATGATGCGCACGAGCAATATTTTCGCGCCCCATTAGTTCCATACGGCGAATATGCATATCTTTTACCTTATGCTTCATTTCTTCATACTTCTGTTCAAGCTCTTCTAACTGCTTGGATGCATCTTCATAAGATTCTTTTACGCGCTTTGCTCTCTCTTCGTAGTGAGCATGTTCTTTTAAAATAAATTCATGTAATTCCGCTTCTTCAGCTGCTTGTGCTACTTGTGCTTGCTCATGGCGTTTTTTCATCATGTCAAGGGCCAGATGATATTCGCGATTAAACTGTTCTTTTAACGTGTGCTGTCGCTCAACAAGCTGCCTTACCTTTTCGGTCTCCTGCTCGCATTGACGCAAATAGTGGTTTAGTGCAGCAATTGGATTTTTTTGTTCTTTGTGATCAAGCAATTGATGAAGGTCTGCAGAAATCGTTTCTTTCATTCGAGTAAATAAGTTTCTCATTTTGTTCCTCTCCTTAGATAATAAAGTAAACTTTTATTATTTTTGATTTAAGTCAGCCCACTGACGTTCAAAATGCTTAAACGGATCTTCTTTTTCCATTTGTATAGGGGTGCTGCTGTTCCACTTTTTATATACAATGTAAAGTACGCCTGCTGCGATGATACCAGCAAGGGCCGGGAGGTTTGAAACAGTTGTTAAGAGTACGACAACACCAATAAATCCCCAGAGCCATTTTTTAAAGGGGGTCTCTGATTTAACAAACCCTTTAAATGCTACGTATAAAATAACCAAGCCAAGTGCAAGTCCTACCATCGGACCGGCATTTGCAAGAAGAACGATAGCAGCTACCGCTCCAATCAAAAACAAACCAACTTTTTTCATTTTGTCTCCTCCTTTCGCTTATCTATATACTTAGTTTAAGGATTATACCGTTTTTTCAAAACGAGCTAGAGCTTTATTTTCTCCTAAGACCTGAGGCTGACAACAAGCTCAGTCTGATTGTACAAAAAAAATGACAGCTTATGATAAGCTGTCATTTTGACATAAAAAAGCTCTTCCGTTATACGAAGAGCTGTGTTGGATTAAAATATAGTGTATAACAACAAGTGTCGATTGCTTCTCAATAACGTTCTGTAAGCCATGTTTTGTACCATTGTACTGCAAGCGGCTAGCTACCTCGTACTCCGGTGGCAATTATCTATCTACAAAATGTAACCATTTTGTCCTTCCTTCCGTTCAGTTCCTTCCAGAAAGTTCCCCTACCATTATTTGGGTTTCTCGCTCGAGGGGTTTACCTCGTTCCACTCTTACCATTTCTGATAAGACTTCGTCACTGTGGCACTTTCAGAGTAGTCAAGCCATATCTTAAAAAGACTTAGGCTTTTTCCCCGCCGTTAGCTTTTAACAGCTACCCTAGCTTATGACTTCGCTAGGCACGAACACTACAGACATCGCAGTCTGTGCGAGCATGGACTTTCCTCTACACCCTCATATGTGATGCAGCAATTACCCGAACGTTATTGATAACGACTTTCCTTAGTATAATAAAAATAGGAGTTGAATGCAACTCCTATTTTTAGGTTATTCGTATAATTTACTTCCAAACACATGTTTTTCTAAGTTCGACAAACGTTTTAAAATATCAAAGTTTGTCGTACCCGCTTGCTGCTGCTGTTGAGCCGGCGGCGGGGTAAATGAAGGTTGTTGCGGCTTTTTAGATAACTCTTCTACTTGCTTTTTTAAGCGTAAATTTTCAGTTTGTAATGCTTCAATTTCTTCATGAAATGCTTCATAATCTTTAATAACAGAATCTAGATACTTATCTACTTCTTCTTGATTATAGCCTCTCATGCCTGTTTTAAATTCTTTTTCTAAAATTTCTTTGGCCGTTAAACGGATTTTATCAGCTAACATCTCTATCACCTCGAATACGATAAACCTTATCTTTATTATAATTCATTTTTTCAAAAATAGCTTCAAATGTCAATTTATCTTTTAAAATGTTTCGCCAAGTGGCGTTAAAAAGACGAAAATTTTTCTTCATCCACGATATCCTGTAAGTCGTGAGACGTCACCATTATAATAGGGTATTCTTCTCGTTCAGCACGTTTTTTAGCCGTTTCTAACATATACTTAGGACTTCCTTCGTGCTCTTCGTCGTAAACTAAACAAATACCTTCACTTTTTTCTACTAAAAATTGATTTTTCAACCGAAACTGTGCTGGACTTTCATATTTTTTTTTTGTGATGCTATCTACATAATCGGCTTGACTTAAGACGAATTCATACAATTCTTTATTGACGTCATTCCATTTTTCTTCTTGCTCCAAAAACGGTGTTAAAACAGCTAACTGAAGCTCGGGATAATCGAGCTGGAGATCAAATACCACTTCTGCTGCCCAAATCTCTACTCCTAGCTGGCCACTAATCAATACCCATTCTAATCCATCTTCTACTAATTCCTGTAATTTTTTATAGAGCGCTTTTTTTATGTATGTAATGCCTTGATGTTTTTCATTAAAAATCCCAAGTTCGAATGGCTTATAACCAGTAACCGTTAGCACTTTCATTATATAACTCCTTTGTAACAAAATAGAATAGGAACTGATGTAATCAGCTCCTATTAACGTACATTATCTAAAATACCCTGAATTAGGTCCTTGATGCGCGCCTTTTGTATGACAGCTTCCTTGGCCGCAACCTTTGTGTCCCGGATAACTAGCACCTGCTACTTGACCTGGGTAGCCTCCTTGACCTGGATAACCAGCTCCTCCTACTTGACCTGGGTAGCCTCCTTGACCTGGATAACTAGCACCTGCTACTTGACCTGGGTAACCTCCTTGACCTGGGTAACTAGCACCTGCTACTTGACCTGGATAGCCTCCCATTTGACCTGGATAGCCTGCTCCCCCTACTTGAGTTGGATATTGCTGCGCACCCCCAAAAAACTGTTGATTTGAAGTTTCATTTACAACAGATTGCGTTTGCGGGAAGTAATGCACGTGCTTCACATTTGTATGATTCACCAATGTATTATGACTTGGATGAATGTGAGGTACAACTACCTCCTGAGAAGTAAACTGCGTGCAGCATTTTGTTGGGTGCACAATTGGTGGCATACATTTTGTTGGTCTTGGATACATATCCTTTTTCCCCTTTCACTGTTTAGTTATTACACTATTACAATATGTGAAGGGTAGTGTACATGTACTAAGACAAACACCTATTTTTGGCCTACATAAAGGAGTTATACGAATTTTTCAAACTGCTTAAGACAATTACTGTTAAACAAATTAATGCGAAAAATGATACTAAAATCACATTTTTCATGAGGCCTCTCTCCATCTCACCAAAGTTCTGTTTTTAAGCTGTAAGAATAAGTCTTACATTGACTAATTTTATCAATGACTGAAAAATAGAACAATATAAAACATCCACAAAAACAAAAGAATAATAATTCTGAATATTTTAAAATAAATCAGCTGAAGTCTATGCTTTAGCTGATTTATTTTTTAGTCTAAGAAGTCTTTTTTCAAGCGCTTCCTTTGACGTTTTTTTAGTCATTTCTCTGAGTTGATTCCACTTTTCCAAGGCTAGCTCAGTATATAGAAGTGCTTGATGAACATCTTTGAGACGATGCTCATAAATTTTAGCTAGCTCAACCAATGCTTCTATGGCGACGTCACCTTCACATGTTTGAACCAAGGGTTCAAACATGTCCACTGCCTCTTTCCAACTCTTCTCTTTTTTATAATGATAAGCCATCGCTAGCTGAGCTTTTTCATGCTCTTCTTTTTCTTTTTCCGCTACGCCCTGATAAAGAGAGAAAGCGTGCTTATTCTCCCCTAACTGCTCATACCACCTTGCTACTTCATATGTTTCTTTTTCTGTAAACTCCTCACTAGTAAGGAGATGTTTTGATAAATGAATGTATAAGGTGATAAGTGATAAAATATCATGTTCATTATGTTTCATAATGTCGAATAAGCCTCTTGGATTTTTCGTTTCAATAAAATCAAAATAAATCATGGGAGCTAAGAAACCTGGAATATCATCAACTCGTTCAATTCCAAGTATTTCTTTTTCGACATTCGCAAGCTTAACCGAATTCATTTTGTGTTTCCACAGCCTTCTTGATGCATGCAGTAAATCAAAGTGACCGAACTTAGGCAGCTTGGGCAAATGATCTCTCAATAGCGTATGACGAGTCTTCACATGAGGCCAATCGAAAGATTTCCCATTGTAAGTCACAAGCGTCGTATAGTCTACTTCTTTTAAAAAACTTTCGTAAAATGCTACTTCTCCGCTTGGCTCTGTTAATATATGCTGACGAAAAACGACGGAATCTTTTAGCACCCTTGCATATCCTAGCAAAAAGATAGTCGTTCCCGTACCTGTACTAAGCCCCGTCGTTTCCGTATCAAAGAAAAACAAATCTGAATATGTGTGGCCTTTTGATGAAAGCGGATGAGCAACTGTAGACCGATTCCATACTTCCACTACTTTTTTCAGCTCATTAAATTCATAATGTCCATGCTTGTAGTCGAGCGGGTAAACCACTTCTCTGATCATACAGTAGCTGTCTTCGGCAAAGTAAGGTACAGCATGATTTCCCTTCCATTCCTGCTCATAGGGAATAGACGCGCTCTTAGATCGCTGCGGGTTACTTTCAACCGGCGGCTTTGCTTCTGTAACATGAAGATGCTTTTTCATACGGTTTAATTTATTTTTAAAAGACAAGAGTTCACCTACTTTGCAGTTGTTGTAGCAGCACGAGCGCATCGCTTTTTGCGTATTCTCCCTGTGCTTCCATACCGATACAAGACGGACAGCCGCTTTCGCAAGAACAATTTACAATTAATTGATTGGTTTGATTTAGCACATCATTCATTTGTTCGTATACTTTGTCACTTAGCCCAATGCCTCCCGGGTATCGATCATATAAGAAGATAGTCGGCTGTTCGTTGTGCACCGCTTTTATCTGAGGCACTACATGTAAATCAGACGGATCGCACATCACCATAAGCGGTGCAATTGACTGAAGGGCATTTGCCACGGAAATGAGCGCTTGTTCCAATCGTTCTTCAGATTCGTAAAACTGTTCTTTTTCAAAGCTTAGCCACACGGCATTTGTATGAAGCTCTTCTTCCGGAAGTGAAATGGGACCTGACCCTATGTTTTCATGCGTCTCAAACTTTATTTTTTTAAATATCGTAGCCATAGCGCTGACCATTACATCGCCGTAACCGATTGAATATGTTCTCTCCAGTCGTTCTTTATCAGCTTCTAGAACCTTTAAGTTAACCGCTAAGTTTGCATCGGTGAAATAGTCTACATCGACTTCACGAACATACGCTTTTTTCTCATCCCAGTCCAAGTATTCTACTTGATACTGAATGCCTTGATGCAAGTAAATCGCCTCATCATGAAGAAGCGTCATGGCACTAAAGCGATCCATTTCTCCAATTACTTTCACATTTGCAACGTCCGATTGATCAATGATGACAACATTTTCTTGAGATGCAGAGCGCAGACTGATATTATGAGCTGGGAACGAATCATTCATCCAGTACCATTTGTCTCCGCTAAAATGAATCACTCGCTCTTCTTGCAAAAACTCCAGCACGTCTTCAATTTCTACCCCATCAAATGTTTCTCCCTGCTTAAACGGCAGCTCATAGGACGCACATTTTAAATGATCGACTAAAATAACAAGATTATCAGGATTAATTCGAGCTGTTTCTGGATTTCTGCTAAAAAAGTAATCCGGATGCTGAATCATATACTGATCAAGGGGACTTGAACTTGCGACCATCACAATGACGGCTTCTCCGTGACGTCTCCCTGCTCGTCCTGCTTGCTGCCAAGCGCTTGCAACCGTGCCTGGATAACCTGTCATCACACACACCTGCAGCTGCCCGATATCCACTCCTAGCTCTAAAGCATTCGTACTGACTACCCCGTAAACACTTCCCTCTCGAAGTCCTCTTTCTATTTCGCGGCGCTGCTTCGGCAAATATCCTCCGCGGTACCCTTGAATAGACTTATTTTGAAGCTGGTTTTTTACGAGTTGCTGCAGATACGTTAAAATAATTTCCACTCGTACTCGGCTTCGTGCAAATACAATCGTTTGAATTTTATTTTTCAAAAACTCTCCTGCAATATTTCGCACTTCAAGCGTAGCACTTCTTCTAATGTTTAAAGGTTTATTAACAATAGGCGGGTTATAAAAAATAAAATGCTTGCGGCCGCTAGGCGCTCCGTTGTTATCTACTAACATAACATGAGCTCCCGTTAAATGTTCAGCAAGTTCTTTTGGGTTAGCGATGGTCGCTGATGTACAAATAAAGATAGGATTGCTTCCATAGTAGCGGCAAATTCGCTTTAACCGGCGTATAACGTTAGCTACGTGGCTTCCAAAAACACCGCGGTACGTATGAAGTTCATCAATCACAATGTACTTCAGGTTTTCAAACAGTGATACCCATTTAGTATGATGAGGTAAAATAGCTGAATGAAGCATATCTGGATTCGTAATAACAATATGACCTGCTTTTCTCACCTTTTGACGGATATTTGCCGGAGTATCTCCATCATACGTGTAGCTGTTGATTGGTACCTCCATTTCTTCAATGATTTCATTTAATTCACTTTTTTGATCTTGGGCAAGCGCTTTTGTTGGAAACAAATAAAGGGCTCTAGCCTGATCATTCTCCATAATACTTTGTAGTACCGGCAAGTTGTAGCACAATGTTTTCCCCGATGCTGTCGGCGTCACAGCCACAACATTCTTCTTAGCTGTCGCCAAATCAAACGCTGTTTTTTGATGCGTATAAAGCGAACCAATTCCTCGGTTCTCAAGTGCTTGCCGCAGTTTTGTATGCAAAGAAGCTGGAAATGGCGCAGTTTTAGCTTCTTTCTCTTCGATTGTATGCCAATGAACGATATTTTGCTGATACGATGGATTCGTTTGCAAGATATCCATTACTTCTTGTAAGTTTTTTCGTATTCTCATTTTCATCACCTGCTTCTATTTTAACGAATGAACGTTCGATAGAAAACCATAAGTTTTTGTATGTTTTTGGGGGATTCGGACATGGTATTAATACAGTAAATTTTTCAAGGAGATGTTAAAAATGGGAAGCCCTTATCTTTGCCCTAGCTGCAAAACAAATCGAACGCGCTTTAATATCATTGAACAAAATGCAAAACCTGTAAAAATGGATCCAAGAAGCGGAGACGTCGTAGAAGAATACACAAACGATACGCTCGATGCATTTCATGCTGCTTATAACGGGCCGCAAAAACGTATTCAGTGCGGAGCTTGCGGCTTAGTAGAAGATGAAACCATGTTTGTACGACATGCTGAATCGAATAAACTTCAATAAAAAAGGTGAGGCTCTTTGGCCTCACCTTTAATCATATAAATCTTTATGCTTTTTCTTGATCAAAAAGCAGACATTTTCATCTAAAAAATTCATGTCTTTTCTTATACAAACATGCTAAAATACCTAAAAAAAGATATGGAGATGATGGTCATGTCATTTCTTCTTTCGCTTTTACCTTTCTCCTTTTTGAAGAAATTTCGTTTTCCTTCTGGAAGAAAAGTTAATGAAGATAAAATGTTCGATAAAACGAATGTAGAGATGCTTCAACAGAGAGTCAAGCTAGTTTCACTTGCTCTTGTAATTTCCTATCCTATTTATATTTATATAGGTTTTTCTTTGCTTCAACATGCGGGGACATCTCAGTTTAGACATACACTAATTGGTATTCATTTCACTAGTTTTGCTCTCTCCTCTCTTTATTTATTTTTCTATTATGTTAGTAAGAAAAAAGAGCGGTTTGCTAACTACTTAAGCACCATTATATATGGCTATATATTTTATTACGTATTTGCTGCAGCACTTTCTACTATTAACAGTCAGCTTTTCACAGGTCGTGTAGACGTATATATGATGCTTTTGATTTCCACAGCTGTTTTATTTCCTATGAAATTAAAACATCTGTGCATCATTTTTATTCCTAACCATCTTTTTTTACTATACGGCTTATCACGATATGTACCGGATTCTTTTTCTCTTATTTCAAAGCAGATCAATACAACTGCAGCAGTTGCTATCGCTTTACTTATTTCATACATTCTTTATACATACCGTCACAAAGAATATATGAATCATTTACAGCTAAAAGAAAGCGAACGTAATTTTTTTACGCTGTTCAAAATTAATCCCTATCCTTTACTATTAACGAGATTATCCGACCACAAAGTGCTGCTCATTAACAATAAAGCTATTCATTTTTACAATCTTGCTTCTCAAGATCTTAATCAAATAGACGGATTTATAATCTATCCTACCGCTGAAGATCGAGAGGGAATTTTAAAACGTCTTCAACAAGAGAAATATGTAAAAACCTACACCCTAGAAGCACGTAAACATGGAGATTCTAAGTGGGTTATGATCAATTATGAATTACTAGAGTATCAAAGCGAAAGCTGCATACTCGCAGGTATTACCGATATAACCGATTTAAAAGCGGTTGAGCATGAATTGAGCTTGCACGCTTCAACTGATATGCTAACCGGAATTTTAAATCGAAGAAGCGGAATGGAAAAACTGCAGCTGGAACTGCTGAGAGCTAAAACCAATCATACATCTTTTCTATTATGTTTTATCGATATTAATTCTTTAAAACTAGTAAATGATCAATACGGTCATAGAGAAGGCGACTGGCTTATTAAAACAATAGCAGAATCAATTAATGGTTATATTAGCAAAGATGATACGCTCTTTCGCTACGGAGGCGATGAGTTTTTATTAATTGCTCCTGAACAAACGGAAGAATACGTACAAGAGCTGTGGCAAAATATTAATGAACAGCTAGAAAATAAAAAGAAAGAATTTAATAAGCCATATGCACTTTCTGCGAGTTACGGATTTATTATATGGGCGCCTTCAGACGAAACCAACCTAGATACATTAATTCAAAAAGCAGATGCTGCCATGTATAAGCAAAAACATACGCGCGTTTCTTCCGCCTTTAAGTAAATCATCGAAGTCCTTGCGCCATCGATTCGCTAAATAGAATGATCAAGGAATAAATCGGTGCATGAGTTACGCATGCACTTTCTTTCTTTGCAAAGAAAAACTATAATAGATGATGCAAGTATTTTACTGATATATGGAAAGGACGTACATATGTTTACAATTAAAGAATATACAGCTGAACAATTGCAGGATCCATTTGGTCTCCTTCTAGGTGAACGCTATGAATTTCATTTATACATCGAGGTAGAAGAAGATGATGAATTATATACGGGCAACGACCTAGCACTACGCTTAGTATATATTAAAGGCGAAGATAACACTTCTATTGCCCAAACTCATTTCTACGAAGTTTCAACAAATAAAGTATTAGACTTCGACCTTGAAGAAGAAGAAGAAGAAGCTGTAAAAGAGTTTTGCGGGAAACATTTACCTTCAGAGGAAGGTACAAATAACGAGGAATAATTAAAAGAGACTGGGACAAACGTATTTCAGTTGAAGGAAAATCCGAGCGATGAATCGAGATTCTTGGTGGAGAATCAAACTCGTTCGGATTTTTTCATTGGTAGAGTGAACGTAGGTTTTATGTAGGTAGCTGCTTCTAGCAGTTGATTGGAGGGCAAGGCGAAGACTCCTGCGGGAAAAAGCGACGAGGAATCTCACCGGCCGCCCGCGGAAAGCGAAGTCTTGCACGGAAATCAACTGCTGTTGCGTAATAAGCGATTCCCCCTACTAGCTTATTCATCTCATTTGTTCGTCTGTAGATTGAATTGATTTAGTTATGTCCCAGCCTCATTTTTGATTTCGTTTTTCCATTAGCTTTTTAACTACTTCTTTTGGCTCCCAGCATGTAAACCGATAAGAAGGACGGGTTTCATAGCCTAGTCTTTTGCATCGATACTTCATTCCCCTATCCAATTTAATGCTTTGAAAATGTTTACATGTGGCACAGCAATGAAATGAACTCATGCCTTCCCTTCTCCCCTACTTTAATCTATTTTCTTAATCATACAAATAAAACAAATTTGCACAAAAAAAGCTGCCTATCGGCAGCTTTCATATGTAGCGTTGAATTATAATTTTACAACATTCTCCGCTTGAGGTCCACGTTGACCTTCAACGATTTCAAATTCAACTTTTTGGCCTTCTTCTAATGTTTTGAAGCCTTCAGATTGGATAGCTGAAAAATGAACAAATACGTCATTTCCGCCTGGTACTTCGATAAAACCGAAGCCTTTTTCACTGTTAAACCATTTTACTGTACCTGTAGTAGCCATGTAAAAAAACCTCCAAAAAAATGTAAAAATTTCAATATGTTACTCTATATTTACATTTATACCGTAAATAAAAAATTCACATATTATAAAAGAGACCTACGCGAAGTAGATCTCCTTTATAACAAGTGAATTTTCACTAAATCTAATTCGAGTATATGGTCAAAACGTAGTATTCATTACATTTATTAAATTTGGTTGCGTTTACATTATACTATACCTATATGTAGAATGCAAATATTGAGCCATCCTTAACATATGGCTCATCCGTTTTGCAAGATATCTATCTTCCTTACGTTAACATGTTATCAATATGGGCGTCGATAATTTCTTTTCGTTTATTTTGCAGGGTCTCAAATAATAGCTTAGCTTCTTCCGAAGTTAACGCAAACGTTGTTGTTTCTTCATGATTTTCTTCTTTTGTATGAAGAACAAATACGCTTTGTTGGATTTCACTCATACATATCCCTCCTTTTTCGATAGTATAGGCTTTTTTGTATTTTTCATGTATGCTTCACACGATTTTAACAAATTATAAGAAAGGTTAAAACTTATAAGGAGTGATACTATCATGAAGAAATCGTTTTTGTTTGTTATAGGCTGTATGACAACTCTTTCTTTATTCGGCTGCAGTACAGCAGATCAAGGTAAAGATGGCGTCATTGATGATGATACAGTCCGCAACGTCACATATGAAAATGGGAACAATAAAACGAAAATGAATGACGTAAACGATACGCAAGACGTACAGCGTAACGAAAAAGAACAATATAATCAGTCTGGTGGAATGAGAGTAGCCGATGTGGCGGCTGATCGTATCGTAGCGTTAAAAAACGTAAAAGATGCTAATGTAATCGTAACTGATCATACAGCTTATGTGGCAGCTGTATTAGACGATAATAAAGAAGGTAATCTCACAAAAGATATGGAACATAAGATTGCACATGAAGTAAGAAAAGCAGACGGCAGTGTTCATCGAGTTTTTGTATCAACAAACCCTGACTTTGTAAACCGTATGAACGGATATGTAGACAAGCTTCAAACCGGCAAACCCGTTTCTGGACTGTTTGACGAGTTTTCGGAAGTTGTCCGACGCGTGTTTCCAAATTCACGCTAATATACATGAATATCAAAAGAGCATTTTATAAAATGCTCTTTTTATTTTACTTATTGCATAAAATATTGCATAAAAAACCCGCTATAAATTTCTGAATATTTTTATTTTACTTTATTTTGAAAACGGTTTCATTTCTTTTATATAAAGGTTTAGGGGATTTTAGATTTAGAAAATTTACGATTTTGTGGGTTGATAGTATAAGAAAAGTTTGTTAGTTTTAAAAACCATAAGATGTTTTCATGAGATGTATTACTTATCTCATGCATAAAAAATGCATAAAGGGGAGATTTTGTGGATATTGGAGTTTATATTTCACTCGGTATTTATTTTGTGGGAATGCTCGGAATAGGATGGTATGCCTATACAAAAACCACTGAAGATGTAGCTGGCTATATGTTAGGAGGACGCGGACTAGGCCCAGCGGTTACCGCCCTTTCAGCTGGTGCTTCCGATATGAGTGGATGGATGTTAATGGGGCTTCCTGGATCCATGTATGTAACGGGCCTTTCTAGCGTATGGCTAGCGGTGGGATTGTCTATAGGTGCTTATTTAAATTATTTAATCCTCGCTCCGCGTCTTCGCACTTATACGGAAGTAGCGAACGACTCCATTACAATTCCAGACTTTTTTGAAAATCGATTTGGCGACCATGCCAAAATTCTTCGAACAGTATCAGCGATCGTTATCTTTATCTTCTTTACTCTTTACACTTCAGCTGGTATGGTATCAGGCGGACGCTTATTTGAATCAGCATTTGATTTGCATTATCAGATTGGCTTGTTTGTAACAGCATCTGTTGTTATTGCCTACACTCTTTTTGGTGGATTTTTAGCCGTTAGTTTAACAGATTTTGTTCAAGGTGTTATTATGTTTCTTGCTTTAGTTTTGGTACCCATTGTAGCTTTCACCGATGTTGGAGGCGTCAACACAACAATGGATATTGTACAGGAAGTTAATCCAACATACCTTGACATCTTTAAGGGTACAACCGTTTTAGGTATTATATCTTTCTTAGCCTGGGGACTTGGCTATTTTGGACAGCCTCATATTATCGTTCGCTTTATGGCTATCTCTTCTGTTAAGGAATTAAAACTCGCACGCCGTATTGGAATGAGCTGGATGATTATTTCTATTATTGGTGCGTTGCTGACAGGACTTGTTGGAATTGCATATGTAGAAAAAACGGGTATGAAGCTAGCAGATCCTGAAACTATTTTTATTAAATTTGCAGATATACTTTTTAACCCTTTAATTACCGGGTTTTTATATGCTGCTTTATTAGCTGCGATTATGAGTACCATTTCTTCTCAGCTACTTGTAACAGCAAGCTCTGTTACAGAAGACTTTTACAAAACATTTTTTCGTCGTCAAGCCTCTGACAAAGAGCTTGTGACTGTGGGGAGAACTGCGGTTTTAGGCGTTGCAATTATTGGCATTTTGCTTTCTTTAAAACCTAGTGATACGATTTTAGGACTTGTCGGATACGCATGGGCTGGATTTGGTTCTGCATTTGGTCCTGCTATTTTACTAAGTCTTTACTGGAAGCGTATGACTCGATGGGGAGCCCTTGCAGGAATGATTGTAGGTGCAGCTACAGTATTAATTTGGGTAAATACTCCATTGAAAGATGCCCTTTACGAAATGATTCCTGGATTTTTCTTAAGCTTGCTGGCTGTTATTGTAGTAAGTCTGTTAACAAAAAAGCCTTCAAAAGCTGTAGAAGATCAATTTAGAAACATGGAAAGCGTACTGGAACAGCATACAAAATAGTAAAAAAAGTACACAAGTCGTAACTTGTGTACTTTTTGCTTTTAATGCAAGCCATGTTGTCATATATATATATATGTACTAAAGACAGATTAAGGAGGGTTTTTATATGCAACATTCTTATTTCCCTTACGAACCTACACAGCAGCTCCGCGTAGATACACAAAGTAGAGAAATTAAAGTGATTGGTGAAGGGACTGCTTCAGCACTTCCGGACGAAATTTCCATGACAATTGGAACACGCACGGAAAAAAGAGACGTTCAAGAAGCCTTAAAAGAAAATTCAGCTATTTCAAATACTTTGCTTCAAGAGATGAAAAAACTTGGAATCAATGACCAGCAAATTGAAACAGCTTCGTTCACTATAAATCCTAAATATGATTACAGCGATGGAAAATCGACTCTTACAGGATACGAAGTACAGCATTTGTTTAGAGTAAGAGTACAGGATGTAAAACAAGCTGGGGATGTCTATAACGCTACTTTTTCAAGCGGAGCCAACGTAGCGCAAGATCTTCAATTCCACGTTACAAATGATGATAAATATGAACAAGAAGCGATAAGTAAAGCTTTGCTTAACGCTAAAGAAAAGGCCTTTACCATTGCCAACACACTGCAGCTCCCTATTAACCAAATCCCCATTTTAATCGAAGAAGGCCCCGTCTATCAGTCATCTGGCTCCTCGCCTAAGTTATTAGCAGCCTCTCCCCCTATTCAAGCTCAGTCCTTGACTGTATCTGCTTCTGTAAAAGTTACGTACACGTATTAATACTTATGGTAAACTATAGATTATTATAATGAAGAAACTAATCTAAAGGAGCTCTTTGCACAATGACTTCTGAACATTTACTAGCAGCTTATCAAACCCTATGGTTGAACCGTTCGTTCGCTTCTAAACAAGCCATGACAAGTGAAGATCAGCTTCACGAAGCCATTCTGAAAGATTTAAAAGATGAAATGACTCATCCACGCGTCCGGCAAACACCGTATGTAAAATATCATCTTGGCATAAAAAGAATTCTAAACAGCAGTCTTTCCTCTGATGAAAAAGTTGCGCTTACGTCCCTATACACAAACCTTTTAGATAGCTGTATATAACGATAAAAAAGGACTTCCTTGATGGAAGTCCTTTTCTTTATTTAATTAACGCTTTTTCTTCTAAGCTTTGAAAAACAGCCTTAAAGTCTTGCTTTAAATCCTCGAATTCCTCTAACCCTACTGAAAGGCGAAGAAGTGAATCAGTAATTCCTTTTTCTTCACGTACTTCTTTTGGGATACTTGCATGAGACATTGTTGCAGGATGCGTTAGAATGGATTCAACTGCACCTAGACTAACGCCAATTGAAGCCAATTTGACTCCTTGTAAAATATGTCGTGCTACTTTTTCATCCTGTACTTGGAAAGAAATCATAGCTCCGTATCCATTTGCTTGTTCTGAAATCAGTTTGTGGTCTGGATGACTTTTTAAGCCTGGGTAGTATACACGGCTCACTAGAGATTGTTCTTCAAGCCACTTTGCAAACTGCAACGCTGTTTTTAACTGCTGATCTAAACGAACTTTTAATGTCTTAATTCCTCGAAGCAGTAAAAAACAATCCTGTGGTCCTAAGATAGCACCAAAAGCATTTTGTACAAACTTTACTTCTTCTGCTAGCTTTTCATCGCTTACCACAACTAGACCGCCAATGACGTCACTGTGACCGCTGATATATTTTGTAGCACTATGAATTACAATATTTACACCAAGGTCAATCGGCTGCTGTAGATAAGGTGTTAAAAACGTGTTATCCACAATTGTAAGAAGATTGCGCTCCTTCGCCAAACTTGCTACTGCTTTAATATCCGTTACCTGTAAAAATGGATTTGAAGGGCTTTCGATATAAATAGCCTTCGTATCTTTTGTGATAGCTTCTTCTACTTTGTCCACCTTCGTTGTATCAACAAAAGTTGTTTTGATACCAAACTTTGAAAATAACCGTGTTAATACACGATATGTCCCGCCGTACGTATCGTGTGAAACTAAAATTTCATCCCCTGATTCAAAAATAGATAATACCGATGAGATAGCAGCCATACCTGATGAAAAAGCAAAACCAGCGTATCCATTTTCTAGGTGAGCAATGGTGTTTTCTAAAGCCTCACGAGTTGGATTTCCTGAACGAGAATAGTCATAACGGCCGTTGTTCGTCTCATCTTCTTGGTTAAATGTAGATACCTGATAAATAGGTACGTTAACCGCTCCAAAATGACCGTCAATTCCTGTATTTGCATGAATTAAGTTCGTACCAAATCTATGTTTATTATTGTTGGTATGCATCAAATGCCTCCTTCAAATCTTTAATTAAATCATCTGCGTGCTCAATTCCAACTGATAATCGCAGTAAACAATTTGTTACTCCGACACGATTTCGAATTTCCTCCGGAATATCAGCGTGTGTTTGACGAGCTGGGAATGTCATTAAACTTTCCACTCCTCCTAAGCTTTCTGCAAATGTAATAACTTTGACATTTTCTAAAAGTACTGACACGATGTCAGGGTGTGAGACAGCAAAAGAAATCATGCCTCCAAATCCAGTCGCTTGTTTCTTCATGATTTCATAGCCTGGATGTGTTTCAAGGCCAGGGTAATACACTTTTTCTACGAGATCATGAGCAGTAAGCCAATTTGCAATTTTCAGCGCGTTTTCGTTATGCTTTTCCATACGAAGCGCTAGCGTCTTAACACCGCGCAACAATAACCAGCTATCTTGTGGACCTAAGATTGCCCCAGCTGCATTTTGATAAAAACGAATTTTCTCTCCTAAGCTACTACATCGAGCGACTACAAGACCAGCAACTACATCATTATGACCCCCAATGTATTTGCTTGCACTATGTATCACAATATCTGCTCCAAGCTCTAAAGGACGCTGATAATAAGGGGACATGAAGGTATTGTCAACGATAGTAAGCAAATCATGCTGTTTAGCTAACGCAATTGCTTCTGGCAAATCAGTCACGTGCATCATTGGATTCGTAGGTGTTTCAATAAATAAAGCTTTCGTGTTGGGACGAAGCGCATCTTTTACTTGCTCGAGATGGGCTGTGTTGACGTACGAAATAGTAATTCCTTGCTCTGAAAAGATTTCATTTAGTACTCGGTACGTTCCTCCGTATAAATCCTCTGATACAATTAAATGATCTCCGTTTTTAAATAGTGCTAAAACTGCCATTACACCCGCCATTCCTGAAGCGAATGCTACTCCTACTTCTCCTTTTTCTAAAGCAGCAATTGCTTCTTCCAATGCTGTACGAGTAGGGTTTGCCGTACGTGCATAGTCAAATCCTGTACTTTGCCCTAACGCAGGGTGAGCAAATGTTGATGCTTGGTAAATGGGTGTTGTAATAGACCCTGTTGAAGGGTCACGACCTACTCCTGAACGAACTAATAAAGTTTCAATTTTCATCTATTTCTCTCCTTAACTCAAAATAAAAAACACTCTTCACAGATGGAAGAGTGTTCGTTTATACACGATTTCTCTCATCTGTTAGAACAATACTGATGTTCCACAGGAATTAGCACCGTTCAAATGAATGTTTCATTTGATGGTTGCCGGGCATCGCAGGGCCAGTCCCTCCGCCACTCTTGATAAGAGTTCTATATAATTGTTGGTGGTTAACGTTTGTTGTTAATAACTTTAATAAAGATTTTCTTTATTGTCAACATAATTTTCTAAAAAATTCAAATCATCTCATTTGTTTATTCAATATACTTGTCCTGATAAGCACATAAAAAAAAGAGACGAAAGCGAGGTCTCTTTTTCTAAGGCAAGTGCACAGATTTTACGTGAGCTAACTTCCAATACATACTTTCTCCATTTGCCGTAATTAGTTCAACAATATTATTAGAAACTTCTTTAAGTACGCCAATTTTTTCTGATTGATCCCCTAAATCTAATACGACCAGTTGATTTTCATATTTTTTAAGCTGCTCTTCAAAGTTTCTGACAAAAGGTGCAGAGGCAGGTCTTACTGGGAGCTCTTTGTCACTTAAAGAATAAGGGGTTAACTCATTACTGTAAGGGGTAAGCCATTTCAAATGATGCAGAGAAACAAAGACATTTTTATACACTGGAGAATAAAACACAAGATAATCATTCAGCACGCTTGTAATATAGCCATGCAATGACTTCCCTCCCGTTACATAAATTTCAATAAATTTCCCTTTTGCCTGCTGTAAAATATTACGATAAGAAATCCGCTGACTTTCTTCTATTAAGTTCTCTTCTATTTCACGTAAAACCGTATAGTCTTCTTCTGATACTTCCCGCAAACGATGCATGTGTAAAAGAGGAATATACAAATAATCATGTCCATTATACAAAACCATAATATCTAATCCAAGATCAATAAGTCTGCCAACAAATGTCGTTTTACCTGAAATATCTAACTCCACAATTTTATTGATATAATGATTCATACTCATACTGATTCTCCTCCTTTTTCCTATATGATAGAAAAGGTGCTTTATAAGCACCTTTTATGTTCCATTTCATCATGCTTTCCAACGATAATTTTTCGTTTTAATAACTTTCTCGGCCGGTGCTGAAGAGCGTGAACCCGTACGTCCACCCGTGCGACTTCCTGTACGTTCTCCTGTACGTTTTTGTGTAGACTTTGCAGCTTCAGTCTCTCCATTTTCTTCTGTTTCTTCATTATTATTTTGATTGTTATCGTTTTGCTTAAAAGCCCCTTTTGCTCCTACACAAATGGTTTTAACGTGTCTTGGCTGTAAGCGTAATACTTGATTATTCTGCACAAGTGTAAATGTACCATTTCGGCTTTGTACTAACACGCCCTCTACAGCTTCAGGTCCTCCATTATTGATTGATACCCATTTATGAGAAAGGTGGGCAAAAAGATCGTTAAAGCTTTTGGATTTCATATATTCTGGTTCTTGACTCACTAAGAGTTCATTTGCAGATTGATTAGTTTGATCTCCATTGTTGCTTTGATATTCACTCACACTCTTAACGTGTTCAGTATTAATATAGATGACACCGTCGTCTTCTGTGAGTAATACTATATAAGCAGATTCAAATGAACCTAAGACATCAAGAAGCTGACCTGCTTTTTTCTCAGGTCCACCTTGGTTAACCTGCACATATTTAGTTTTCATCAATGATAAAGTTGTAGCAAAAGTTTTTCCTCGATATAATTCTAATTCTGTGCTAATTCCAGTAAACGTTTGTGCCGAATTTGACATAGTATCTTCAGTAATACTTTTTACATGCGCTAAGTGATAATATACAAGTGTATATTCTTGTTGATTATTATTTTGGTTGTTTTGGTTGTTTTGGTTGTTATTTTCACCATTATTGTTATTATTGTTATTGTTGCTTTCCACTGCTAAGATTAAATAATCTGATTGCACGTCAACCAAATAACCTGTTTTAGATTCAGGCCCTCCACGATAAACGGTCACCACTCTTCCTTTTAGGGGTTTGAAGTGAGAAGAATAGCCTTTATCAGGCATTTGTATATTTCGGCTTCGTTTTTGGCTTGATTTTTGGCGTGGATTTTGATTTTGCCCTTGTTCTTGGCCATAGTAATAGTTACTCATTGTTTTTCCTCCTTATTAGTTATCCTTATTGGTCATTCATACTGTATATATACGTATCATGTACAGCTATTGATTTCCTGCATTTGCCTATTATTAGCAAAATCCACTGTTGCCTATAAATTGCCTATAAATCTATCTCTTTTTAAAGAGTCAAAAGGTTATTTTCAATATACGCTGTTCGTTCTTTTATAAAAGACAGCATAAATTCGGGTTCTTTATAAAATTGCTCCAAGTTATCTTTTACGTAAGGATCTTTTAATACGTAAGGAGCAATATACTCATGCAGTTGATAAATGATTGGTTTCATGTATTCTATTGTAAATTGATTATTTAGAACATTGTTCATCTTTTGAATATATCGTTTTTTAATGTTGTTTACCGCCAGTAAGCGAGCTGTAAGCGTATTAAATCCTTGTGCGCGGACATAGTCTCCTTCCATTACTTTTCCATTTACATCTCTTCCCCAAGTTGCATCATAATCCCATGGAATTAGTTCAAAGCGCCCGCTTTCATGATTTAGATAGAGGGCATAGTTATGGACAAAACCGTCGTAATTCTGCATACAAATAATACCGACTAACCAAGATAAGTAGCGGTCGACGTTCAGATACTTCTCAATATTCTGTTCGAATTCCGTATTTGTCCACGTATTAAGATTAAATATAAACTTTTCTAATTTTTCCTCATCCCCTTCTCTCACTGCTTTATCTTCATATCCAGATAACAAAGTTGTTTTCGGCCTTTTATCCAAATCGCTCATCAAAGAAAAATTAGCATCTCCGTCCACTGCATAAAATATGGATCCATCCGCTAAATTTCTTTTTTTCAAAAATAGTTCATCTACCGATTCGAGCTGAAGATATATTCCTTCATTTTTCCCATTAATCTTAAGGGTGACAAACTGAGAATGAGGAGATAAAACGTCCAAAGAGGAGAAAAAATCGAGGGACAATTTGTTGCGCATAAGTGATGGATCTTTGTATTCAGCGTTTAGGTGTATTTCTTTGGCGCGCTGAAATATTTTTGGAGAATAAAATTCAATATAATATGACTTTTTCTTCATCTTCCGAATGTGGGAGCCTCTTAGCAGCAAATCAATATCGTAGCGTTTTTTGTTAAACTTCATCGTTGCCTGAACCGCTTCTTCTGACCAAATATCTCTTTGCATTTCCTTTAAATCTTTTACATTCACAAACAGAGCGTATTGAGGGATTTCTTTTTGCTTCATTATTCGACCACCTTCCTTCAACTATTAAAGTATATGAAGGGTAAATTCTCCATGATACTCCACCGCATCAACTATTTACGCAAACTCCACTTTTGACTCATATCAAGGACAAGCATCAGCGCGTATTCTATTAATGGAAGACCTAGTCCAATTGACAAGGAGGTTTTTGTATTGCATATTACACCTGAAAAAATTAAAGAGGCTGCTGAAGCCCTAGAATGTACAGAACTGAAATCTTTTATGTTTCAAGAGCCAACTGCCGGTCCACTAACAAAGCCGCGTCGCTCTTCTCGTAGCACTGGCCGCTCACGTCGTTCTTCTCACCGCTCTCATCGTTCTACTCGCCGCTCTTGCCGTTCTACTCGCCGCTCTCGCCGTTCTTCTCGCCGTTCTCGCCGTTCTACTCGCCGCTCTCGTCGTTCTTCTCGCCGCTCTCATCGTTCTTCTCGCCGTTCTCGTCGTTCTACTCGCCGCTCTCGCCGTTCTTCTCGCCGTTCTCGCCGTTCTACTCGTCGTTCTACTCGCCGCTCTCATCGTTCTTCTCGCCATTCTCATCGTTCTTCTCGCCGCTCTCGCCGTTCACGTTGTTCTTCTCGCCGCTCTCGTCGTTCACGTCGCTCTTAATTTCTCTAAACACTCAACTTTATTGCAAAAAAACGCCGAAGAACCATGAGTGTCTTCGGCATTTTTTTCCACTTATAGAAGGGGCACATTTGTAAATATACTAAGATGGGATGTTATTCATTTTACATAGAGAAGGAGAGGTTTTATGAAAAAAAGCAAGCATCAAATTTCAACTTCATCAACAACAGATGTCGAAGAAGTCAAACGTTTAAATGCTAAGTCTGGATTAACTTACAATGAAGTATTTACACTTCTTGGAGAAAGCTATTTGAAAAATCAAAAGAAAAAATAATAAGCAGGGACTAGAAAACACCTTCTAGTCCTTATACTTTAAAAATACCGGAAAACCCTTTTACTAGGGATGTTAATTGGTTCATAGCTCCCATCATCTGCCCCGCAGTATTCATCATCTTGTTCATATCGTAATTGCCGTCACTCGATTTAAACTGAGACATTAATGACTGAAATTGAGAAGGCTGAGGCTTTTGTTGCTGAGCTTTAGGGTATGGATTAAAAGGCGGACCTGCATTATTGTACATAGGCTGCTGGTACATTCCGTTCATATAGGGAATTTGCTGAGGACCAAAAGGCATTTGTTGCTGAGCGTACGGATGTTGCGGCATATAAGCTTCCGTCCATGGCTGCTGATGATACTGCGGAAATGGATGTACCTGACTTAAATCAAAACGTTCTGGTTGATGTTGCTCATAATACGGATAATGCTTACTTGTATACATGCAAAATCAATACCTCCTTTTTAATATTACATAATATATAGTATGTATGCAGAAATAAGAGGTGACGTTCGTCTACTTGTACTTTTGGAAAACACATTCAAAAATATGTAGGTTTCTGTCGAAAGTTTAAATTTTTCAAAAAAACGAGATTATTTAAATATATGGTACGATAAGAACAAGTGATACTACGATACGTAGTGGCACAAATGGGGATTAGGAGGGAATTTACATGTATGTGAACGAACTTCAAGAAGCTTTTATTGCGGTGAAACAGTATGAGCCGCAGTCAAGTAATGAATTACTCGATTTTGCTCAGCAGCAGTATTTAAAAGGTTTTTTAACTCCTATGAATTACAAAGCCGCTGTACGTGAACTCGAACAAATTGGAGCTACTAAGCCCGATTTTAGTGCACAAGATGATTAATTTTTTTACTACCACCGAGAAATCGGTGGTTTCTTTGTTTCCTATAAAGTGGACACATACTTCTTTTTTGACTTGTTTATACTATAAAAGCTTTAACGTAGTATTCAATAAAGGAGGTCTATCTCATGAGTCGTGGAAAACATTTTGATCATAAAAAGCAAGGCCAAAGTGCAGCAACTAAAACAAATAACGCCGTTGCTTCTAAACATACTGAAAAAGTTGATTATCATATCGATACAGTCGCTTCACAAGATCACCCAGCTGTTTCTATCCAATCTCAAAAAGATTTTGATTAACTTTTTATTGATAATGATAAAATGCCTAAAGAGTTTTCTCTTTAGGCATACACAGAAAATCCCCACCTTGTAGATCTTAACGGAAGGCCGGGATTAATTATTCAATATCGACTCGAGCACATACTTATTTGAGTGATACATCTTTTTAAATCGCTTTTCTCGCGTCTCGGGATAAAATGACTGTAGTACAACGTTTTGTAAATTTTCTTTTAACGTCTCTACTTGATTAACATGAATATATTTTGGTCGCTCTTTCTTCAGCCATTCCGTTACGAGACTAGCCCATTCATCAAGTTCTTTGAAGAAAATATCTCCATAAGGCTTTACTTCTTCAAAAAATTTCACTTCATAATTTTCTTCCTGTTGAATAGACGCTAATCGTTCTACAGCTACTTCATTATATTGAAACATGATCTCCGTACTTTTTTTCACATCTTCATTCATCGTTATTCGTCACCTCTACGATGACTATTGTAACATAAACAGTCTTTATACTGTATGAAGAACCATTTCTCTTCGGCTTCTATTCCATTCTGTTTCGGAAGGCATGCTTTCATACACAGCTACTTCAATTTCTTGCAGTGATTGGTCAATGCGATGAACTTGTTCCATATATGTTTCTTCACAATGTGTAAATGCTTCATTTATAGATGTAGACATCGTTTTATCCACTAAATCTACTTGATCTAGTAAGCTATCTAATAAAGTCATCATTTCGCTTGTTTTAACCATACTTTGTTTCATCGCCATCCCTCCAAATTTTCCTTTGCATAACGTATTCTCTCTTTTCTTCATTGTCCCTTCACACATGACAAAACTAGTTTCTATTCGTCAAAGAAAGATGTTTTCGACATTTTCATTTATGGTGAATCGAAAGTGAACATATTGAAAACACTAGTATAGACATTTCAGCTAAGCAGATACATTCCGCTGCTGAACGTTTATTACAACATGATAGGAGGTGCCTAGATATGGCCAACAAACAGCAAAAATCACAGCCTAAAAATAAGCCTGAAACAAAAACCTACGGTGATCCTAAAAAGTTAAACGGTCCTAACCAGCCTTCTACTTAAGAACAAAACGGTCACTTGTGACCGTTTTTATTTACATTAAATACTTGCGCTACTTTCATTAATATATACAGCTGCTTTTGCTTTTGAAGATACCACTTTGTAAAATGAACTTTCTTTGGAAAAGACGGCTTTTTCATGAGCTTTTGTTCCTCTTTTTTCGTTAAAAACCACTCTTCTCTCTTCTTTTCATGATGTCTAATAGCCGGATACACCTTTCGAAGAGCAGGTGTACGGCAACTGGTTTCATTCACAAAATACTGCTCATAATCGTATCTCGAACCCGTATGCTTTGTTTTCAAAGAAAATTCATAAAACAAGGGATAATACTTTTCATGAAATAATAAAGCCGCTAATTTCTTCCCCAAATCAATCCGATTATTTACTTTTGTAAAATCATGAACAGAACAACCGTATAATTCCCCTTTTGCAGTAGGAAAAAGGACGGAACTAAAGTGGAATATATCTTGAAAAAAAAACAGCGTACTTTTAAACACTCTATCTTGATAAAAAGGCTGTTCAATAACGGGCTTTTGAATAACATGCTGCTCATTCACAATTAACGCATGAATAAGCTGCAGTTCACAAGGTCTCTGCATAAATTGTCTCCACTTCTCTTCGATAAAAGATGAAACGTTTAAATAGGGAAGTAAATGAACGTAAGAGACATGTTTTTTACGCGAAACAGCATACAATAGTAATTGCGGGAAGGCATCTTTAAAAATAAGCCAATTTGCTCTTTCATACGTCAAAAATAATAAATCCCGCGTTTGCTTTGATAACGCTTTTTTCATGTTTTTCCCTTGCAAATCACACATATTCCATCCTGCGTTTCGTGATACCATACTTGCGAGAAATGCCCACTTTACTTCAGGATATCTATGATAAAAAGTTGCATAAGCCTGGGTTCTTGATATATTATCAATATTCAGCTTGTCTGTGGTTTTTTTAATCGCCGTCAACAGCGCTTGTTCCGACCTATTGAGTGCCATCTCTTCATCTTCTTTCATCTATTTTTATTTGTAGGATTTGGTATAATAGAATTTGTTTGTTTAATAGATTTACACTAAAGGAGTGATGGTTATGATTCGCTATCCTAACGGAAAGGCCTATAAGCCATTGAATACCAGCAGTCCTTCCCCTAAAAAGCTAGAAGCTAGCTATAGCAATCGTGGTATGACGCTGGAGGACGATTTAAACGAAACAAACGAATACTATGTTTCAAAAGGAATAGCCATTGTTCACAAAAAACCAACCCCTGTTCAAATTGTAAAAGTAGACTATCCGAAGAGAAGTGCCGCTGTTATCAAAGAAGCTTATTTTAAACAGGCTTCTACTACAGACTATAATGGAGTCTATAAAGGAAAGCACCTTGACTTTGAAGCAAAAGAAACGAGAAATAAAACCTCATTTCCGCTGCGTAATTTTCATGAACATCAAATTGAACATATGAAGCAAATTGTGAAACAAAACGGGATTTGTTTCGTTATATTAATGTTCTCTACTTTACAAGAAATATACTTGTTCGAAGCACAGTTCCTTTTTCCTTATTGGGATGCCATGAAAAAAGATGGACGAAAATCAATCCCTAAGGCAGATATTGAAAAAAAAGGACATTTCATCGAACTTGGTTACCATCCGAGAATCGATTACATAAAAACTATAGATAAATTATACTTTTAAGAGTATGATATATATGTTTACGGAAATCATTCTCTTACAATGCGTTGAAAGGTAGGAGTTTTTATGTCAGATAATTATCGCTCTCGTGAAGAACGACGAAGAGCTATGAATGACAACAAACCAGAAGGTAAATCTCAAGGAAAACCGAAAAAGGAGAAAAAAGGAGGCCTATTTCGTAAAATTGTTGCCGCAGTTTTACTGATAGGAATCATCGGGCTCATTGCCGGAGTGGGAACTTTTTTTGCTATGATAAGCGATGCTCCAAAAGTTGATGACTCGGTATTAAAAAACTCTTTTTCATCTAAAGTATATGCAAACGATGGAAAGACAGTTGTAAAAGAAATTGGAGCTCAAAAACGTACATATGTGCAATACGATGAAATCCCTCAAGTCGTCAAAAACGCATTTATCGCTACGGAAGACGTTCGTTTTTATAAACATCACGGCGTCGACTTTTACCGAATTGGCGGGGCATTAATGGCGAACTTTAAAAACGGCTTCGGTGCTGAGGGCGGTAGTACGATTACTCAGCAAGTGGTAAAGAATTCGTTCTTATCACCAAAGAAGACGGTTAAACGTAAAGTACAAGAAATGTGGTTAGCTTACCAGCTTGAGCGTAAATATTCGAAGCAACAAATTCTTGAAATGTATTTAAACAAAATATATTTCGCATCAGGTGAAGTATACGGTATTGAACGAGCAGCTGAGAAATTTTACGGAGTTAAAAGCGTAAAAGATTTAACTCTTGATGAAGCTGCTATGTTGGCAGGCTTACCAAAAGCGCCAACTACTTATAACCCAGTTACAAACCCAGAGAATGCTACTAAACGCCGTAACACAGTATTAAACTTAATGGCTAAAAACGGCTTCATTACACAAGCCGAGGCCGACAAAGCAAAACAAGTAGATGTACAGGCTCACTTAGCTAAACAAACTGAATCCACATCTAAGTACGATGTATTTATTGATCAAGTAATCGAGGAAGTAAAAAAGAAAACAGACGCGGATCCATTTTCTGCGGGCTTAGAAATTTATACAACGCTTGACACTAATGCTCAGGACTATGTGGATGATGTGATGAATAACAAAGTAGTCAACTTCCCGAACGATAAATTCCAAGCAGGTCTTGTCGTTGTAGATAACGAAACAGGCGGCATTCAAGCAATTGGAGGCGGACGTAATCGTGTATCAGGCGGCTTAAACTTTGCAACAAATATGAGACGTCAGCCCGGCTCAACAATTAAGCCGATTTTAGATTACGGTCCAGCGATTGAGAACTTAAAGTGGTCTACTGGACAACCGATAAAAGATGAAGAATATCATTATTCAAACGGCACGCCAATCCGAAATTTTGGACGCAACTATAAAGGGTGGGTTTCAGCTCGTGAAGCTTTAGGACGTTCACTGAACATCCCTGCTTTAAAAGCGTTTCAAGCAACCGGAGCAGACAAAGCAAAAGAGTTTGCTACGGGCCTTGGGCTGAAATTAGATGAAGAAGACGGCGAAGCTTATTCTGAATCTTATTCTATCGGAGGCTTCCGTACAGGTGTTACACCTCTACAAATGGCTGGAGCCTATAGTGCTTTTGCAAATGAAGGTATGTACAATGCACCGCATACAGTGACAAAGGTAAAATTCCCTGATGGAACAGAGATTGATTTAACGCCAAAATCAAAACGCGCAATGCAAGATTACACGGCATTTATGATGACGGACATGATGAAATCTGTTGTAAACGAATCATATGGTACAGCTCGTGCTGTTCGTACACCAGGATTAGAAATTGCGGGTAAAACAGGAACTTCGAACTTTAGTGCTGCAGAAAAGCAACGATACAATATTCCAGACGCTGGTGAAAAAGACGTTTGGTTTAATGGGTTTACGCCAAACTATACGATTTCCGTATGGACAGGTTATGAAACTGCTAAAGACGGCTATATTTTAAGTGCTAATGAAACAGGCATGGCAAAAAATATCTTTAAGCATGTTATTACTCATATTTCTGAAGGCAAACCTAAAGGAAGTTTCAAACAGCCTGACAGCGTAGTTGAACGTTCCGTGGAAAAACCAACGGGCAAAGACTTAAAACGCCCAAGCGGCTCTACTCCTTCAAGCTTAATTACTAAAGAATACTTTGTACGCGGTACTGCACCGACAAAAGTATCTCAAACGTTTGTGAAGAAAGAAAAAGAAGAAAAAGAAGAAAAGAAAGAAGATAAAAAAGAGGACAAAAAAGACAATAAAGACAATAAAGACAATAAAGATGTGAAGCCAAAAATTACTGCTTCGTATAGCGGAGGAGCAATTTCAGTTAACTGGTCAGCATCAAACGCAGCCAGTGATACGACCTTTACAGTCACAATGTCATCTCCTAGCGGTTCTGAACAACTCGCATCTGGCGCAGGAGCCGGTGGAAAAACAATTTCCAACCCAGCACCAGGCGCAACGTATAGTTTCACCGTAACAACAAATACGGGCGAAAGCGCTAGTTCTTCTGTAAAAGTCCCTGATTCATCAGATCAAGCTACCGAAGATGATTCTACTAAGCCTGAAGATGACGGAACAACGGACGATAATCAAAATGAAGACAATAGCAACACTGATCAAAACAACGACTCTGATCAAGGTGACGATTCATCTACTCAGCCGGATGATAACCAAAACAGCAATAGTGGCAACAATAGCGGCGGTAACAATAGCGGCAATACCGATGATAACAATAATGATAGCGGCAATGCTAACGAGGGTAATAGCGGCAACAACAATAATAACGGAGGTACAACAACTCCTCCAGCAGACAACGGTGGAAGTGACTCAGGAAGTCAAACACCACAAACCCCTGCTACACCATCGACGCCGTCAACACCTGCTACACCGCAGCAAGAACCAACAACTGAAAATTAACGTAGCAGTAAAAAGCCCCTACACGTGTAGGGGCTTTATTTCTTGTGAAGAATAAGCATTTTTGCATACTGCTTACGCAGCTCATTAAATAATTCTGTCAGCTGAATATACGCTTGATAAGAAGATACTCGCTGCAGCAAAAACATAAGCCTCTCAGCACAGTTAATAGGCTTATAAGTTAGTTCCGCTATGTCTTCTTGCAACCGACTTAAACGCCGAACGGGCTGTCCATTAATCCAAAACAGTAAACTAATATACATAGCAGCAGCTTGTTTCATACAAGGGGCTGCTTCTTTTGCTTTTCGTAGAGAAAAAAGCGTATACAGTTCTTCTCTTTGAGTTTCCCACTTTTCAAAAAATGGCCGTATGTTCTTTTGAACATCCCTCCAAGGTGTTTTCGTCTCTTTATGTACATCGTATAAAATATCATAAACAAAATAATTTTTTCCATTTTTTCCACCTACTTCAAGAACCCGATCTTCTTTTGAATAGAATGGTTCGCATATGAAATGTGACGGCACTTCAATCGGTAACATCTGTCTTCTTCTCTTTTCCTTTCATTCGTTTCTTTCCTTCTCGGCAAAGATCAAGAAGCGGGCAGACATGACATTGAGGAGACTGTGCTTTACAGTGATAGCGTCCAAAAAAGATAAGTCGATGATGCGTAACTGACCATTCATCTTTCGGAACTTTTCTCATTAGCGTTTTTTCTACTTCCAAAACGGAATCTTTCCACCTGCAAATCCCAAGGCGTTTACTTACACGTTCTACATGCGTATCTACTGCTATTGACGGTACTCCAAAAGCTACGGATACAACAACATTAGCCGTCTTACGCCCTACTCCTGGAAGATTGATCAGCTCATCACGATCTGTTGGAACTTCTCCTCCGTATTCATCAATGAGCATACGGCAGAGCTTTTGAATATTTTTAGCTTTATTTCTATATAAGCCGATTGATCTAATATCTTGCTGCAGCTCTTCTAACGAAACGGCTAAATAGTCTTCAGGCGTTTGATATTTCTTGAATAAATCCGCTGTGACGCGGTTGACTAGAGCATCTGTGCACTGAGCAGATAGCGCTACAGCAATGACTAAATCAAAGGGATTCCGATGATTTAACTCACAGTGAGCGTCAGGAAACATTTCCGCCATAGCATCTAGACACTGTCTGATTTGTTTTAACGTTAACATACTAGTTCTCCTTCTTCTTACAGGTAGTTCCCTCCTATTTTACAATAGGGTTCCTGTCAAATGCTACTTTTGTCCGTATTCTTTTAAAAAAGCTGCTTCAAGATTCAATTACTTGGATCTTGAAGCAGCTTTTTATCCTGTCATTGCTCTAGCCAGTTAAAAAAAGGAATGGCTGATGTAGACTGAGAAGGGTTAACAGAAGATAGTTCTTTGGGCTGTTGATTTTGACGAAATTTTTGGCTATGCTTGCGGGCTTGATCAATGGTCCGAATACCATTTTTCTTCCATTCAAATAAAATACGATCAATATACCGGAAGTTTAATTTTCCAGACATCACCGACTCTCTTAGTGCGGCTTTAATAATAATGGGATCATGATGATCTTGATCAATCCACATCGCTAGCGTTTCACATTCAAACGGAGACAATGCTCTGCCGAACTCTTTTTCAAACATTGTATATAAATTAAGCTCTTCTTGTTCTTCTTCGTTTTTTTCTACTTCTCTTGTTTCTTGCATCATATGATGAATAAGCTTTTCCCAAAGCGGTTTTAATGAATAACGTTCACAAATAAGGGCGTTTTGCTGTTGATCTTGCTCGATAGATAAAAAGCCGCGCTGAATTAATGCTCGCAGCGTATCCATGCAGACAGCACTTGAAATACTCATTTTTGCCGCCAATTCGTTAGGTGTCGGGAAACCTTCACCGCCTTCAATGGAAACATAAATATGCATTAACGTCATGAATTCCGTTTCGTTCATTCCCAAATCGCTATAGTGATTAAACAGCAGCTTCGGAATTGAAACTGTGCCTTGTTCAAACCATTCAATTAACGTTTCTTTTTTCATATCCGAACACCTCAGTAGTTAGTATATCATGAAGTTTATAGTCAAAGTAATAATTATTCGAAGCTAAAAAAGCTTCTATGTAAAACTTTCCGCTGAAACCGTACCATTGCTCTGCACATATAAAATATATACGAACGATGACTTCCTTCCAAGAATATTACACTAACTTATTTTTTCGAGAATTGCAACTCCCTTTTAAGTTAGACTCTTTTCTATGTTTGCCTTTGTTTCCTTATGATATAAGTAAAAGCCTCGTTTTTCTTTTCTTTTTATGATTCATAAAAAAAGCTAAAAAAGTATCCTGACTACAAGAGTCAGAATACTTTTTTCACTTCCTTACGGGTATAGACGGTTTAATAAGCGTGGGAATGGAATCGTTTCACGAACGTGTTCTACGCCGCTAATCCATGCTACCGTACGCTCAAGGCCTAAACCAAATCCTGAATGTGGAACTGAGCCATACTTACGAAGCTCTAAATACCACTTATACGTTTCAGTATCTAATTTGTGCTCTTCTACACGCTGAGCTAAAAGCTCTTGATCATGAATACGTTCAGAGCCTCCAATGATTTCTCCGTAGCCTTCTGGTGCGATTAAGTCTGCACATAATACTACGTCTTCATTTGTTGGATCTGGCTGCATATAAAATGGTTTTAATGACGTTGGATAGTGTGTAATGAATACCGGCTTGTCATAGCTTTCTGCGATAGCCGTTTCATGCGGTGCTCCAAAGTCATCTCCCCACTGAATGTCTGTAAATCCTTTTTCATGTAAAAATTTAAGAGCCTCATCGTACGAAATACGAGGGAATGGCGCTTTAATTTGTTCTAACTTAGATGTATCACGGCCTAGTACATTTAACTCTAACTTACAGTTTGTTAAAACAGACTGTACAACATGAGACACATACTCTTCCTGTACTTTCAAGTTATCTTCGAATTGGTAGAAAGCCATCTCTGGTTCAATCATCCAAAACTCAATTAAATGACGGCGTGTTTTAGATTTTTCAGCGCGGAACGTTGGACCGAATGAAAATACTTTTCCAAGCGCCATTGCCGCTGCTTCCATATAAAGCTGTCCACTTTGAGAAAGATATGCATCTTCGTCAAAATATTTCGTATGGAATAATTCTGTTGTTCCTTCAGGAGCACTTCCTGTTAGGATTGGAGGATCTACTTTTGTAAACCCGTTTTCGTTAAAGAATTCGTACGTTGCACGAATAATTTCGTTACGAACCTTCATAACAGCATGTTGACGTTTAGAACGGAGCCATAAATGACGGTTATCCATTAAGAACTCTGTTCCATGTTCTTTTGGCGTAATTGGATAATCAACAGCTTCATGAATAACTTCAAGGCTTGTAACTGTTAACTCATAGCCAAACGGTGAGCGCTCATCTTCACGTACCACACCTGTTACATATAGTGATGATTCTTGCGTCATAGATTTAGCTAATTTAAAAGTTTCTTCTTCTACTTCAGCTTTTACAACTACCCCTTGCATGAATCCTGATCCATCGCGCAGCTGTAAAAAGGCAATTTTACCACTTGAACGTTTATTCGCTAACCAAGCACCAATTGTTACTTCTTTTCCTACATGCTTGCTTGCTTCTGAAATCGTAATTTTCACGATTAATATCCCTCCAAAAAACTTACATTTCGTAATTATGTATGCCATCCTATTATACATTTCGACAAACATAATAACAAGTAACAAACAAAAAGAGCCTTCTAACACGTGTGATTTGTGCTAAAAGGCTCCTTTGTTTTTAAATATAATCTTTTTTATTTCATATGACGAGTCATAAATGAATGGATGCGTTCCACTGCTTTTTCTAGCAGATCTAGTGATGTAGCATAAGAAAGACGTACATTTTCAGGTGAACCGAATCCTGAACCAGGCACTAGCGCTACCTTCTCTTCTTCTAAAATAGCTTCTACCCATACATCAACTGTATCAAAACCAGTTAACTTTGCAGCTTCAATTGCATTAGGGAATAAGTAGAAAGCACCCTGTGGTTTTAAGCATGAGAACCCTGGAATGTTAATCAGCTTTTCATGAATTACGTTTAGACGCTCTTCAAAAGCTTGTCGCATCATTTCCACCGGCTCCTGAGTGCCGTTATAAGCAGCAATTGTTGCATATTGAGCAATAGATGTTGGATTTGACGTGCTGTGACTCGCTAGGTTTGTCATCGCTTTAATAACTGTAGCATCACCAGCTGCATATCCAATGCGCCAGCCCGTCATGGAATGTGACTTAGAAACACCGTTAATGATAATTGTTTTTTCTTTTAACGCTGGTGAAAGCTGTGCAATCGATACATGTTCATTTTGACCATACACAAGTTTTTCATAAATTTCATCTGATACGATAAAAATATCGTGCTTCAAGCAAACTTCTCCTAAAGCTTGAAGCTCTTCTCTTGTGTAAATCATACCTGTTGGGTTGCTTGGTGAATTAATAATAACAGCCTTGGTTTTAGCAGTAATAGCCGCTTCTAATTGTTCAGGTGTGATTTTAAATTCGTTATTTTCAGAACCTTCAACGAATACTGGTGTACCTTCTGCTAACTTTACTTGCTCAGGATAACTTACCCAGTAAGGAGTTGGGATAATCACTTCGTCACCTTCGTCTAACAGAACTTGAAATAACGTATACAGTGCGTGCTTAGCACCTGTACAAACAATAATTTCAGAAGGTGAATACGTCAGGCCTTGGTCGCGTTTGAATTTTTCAATTACCGCTTCTTTTAATGGTGCAAGGCCGCCTGCTGGCGTATATTTTGTCTGACCATCATTCATTGCTGTGACAGCCGCTTCTAAAATGTGCTGCGGCGTATTAAAATCAGGTTCCCCTGCTCCAAGTCCAATCACATCATGACCAGCCGCTTTCAATTCTTTCGCTTTTGCTGTAATCGCTAATGTTGATGATGGCGTTAATGCTGATACACGTTTTGCTAACTTCACTAAAATCTCCCCCTATGAACTAAAGCTATAATCAGCCCGCGGGCTGATTATAGATAAAAAATTGGCTTCATTTTCATAAAGCGCTGAAATCTTATATTATGACACATATGGTATTTCATATGGTATAAACGATTTATGATTGTGATAAGCTGTATCGTTTTATAAATTCACCGCTAGAGAAATCAAGATAATAGTATGTTAAATGTTTCTTATCTTTATCCACATATGTTACTTCCCACAGCGGCTTTTTATTTTCAATGCCTAGGCGCACCGACTTAATTTCCTGCGGGTTTTTATCATTTTTCACAATGGAAATGGCTTTCTCTTTTGTGATCCCGCTGCTTGCTTTCTTTAAAACAGCTGTTTGTTTTTTGCTTTTAGGCATCCAAGCAATTACCTTTTGATTGCTTCGGTTTGTACCTTCTACTACATAAAATGCATGATTGCCGAAATATGGCTGGGTGCTTGTGACAGATTTCAAATTAAATTCTTTTTTTGCTTGGGATGCTGCTTTTTCCTCAGCAGACTGAACATCCTTCACGGACGAGTGATAAATGCTAAAAGAAATGCCCCCGATAATTAAAAGCACAGCAGCTACCGCTACAATAATTAACTTTTTCATAAAATCCCTACTTATGTACGATAAATTGTAAATACAGCTTTGCTTTGATCTTCTTCATCTAACGCTAATCCGAACATCAAATCTTGCTTTTTCAACGTGCGATTCAAACTATCAACAATTTTATATAAATCCGAGGAATTTTCCACGCGGACAGTTGATAATACTTCAATCCTACTTTCCATTGTAAACCTCCTAGCTCGTCTATCATGACGCAAAAATGACGATATCCGTATTATAACAGGTATCAAAAACTATCGTCATCTTTTTCACTCATCAATCCCGTCTGTACGTTTTGCGTAAAAACCGAATAAATAAGTAAACATATATAATATTATAAGGAATTTACCTCTTTTTGCAAAAGGAAATTTGTTTATTTTGCAGAAAATTTCATCACATCATAGGATTTTAGCGACATTTTAATAGAGTAAGCGCTCCCCTCTCTTACGTCATATAATTCAATCCATTCAGCTGTTAAATTTGAAAGCAGTCTAGAGGAATATGAACGGCCTTGTTTCGTAAACGCAACGGCAAGCTGTGTATCTAATTGCTTCAAAAATGCATTCGAAAAAAACGTCCCTTCTCCAAAATTAGGAATTTTCAATACATCTACATGGGTAAGAGGAATGCGTAAAAACTTTTCTTCTACTTCATCTGAGCTGCTCATTGCATATAGAATCCGATGTTCTCCGATTGTAAATAATAGATCCATAGCCGCTGTTTTTTGCTTCGATGCATGCAAGACATCAACATGTATATTATTTGTTAACTGAAATAAATCATTTTCTCTCCACTTCTCTGTTTGAAACTCCGCCTGGTACTGAGCCGGGACAATAATACGCTCTATATGATAATCATTCACAGCTCGCTGAACATTTGAATCATAGTACTTTTGCTGTTTCGTAATTATTAACTGATTTATTTTTTTCACTTTATATCGCTGTATCCAATTCTTTAGCTCGGGATAGGAAGAGGCATTTCCGGTATTTATCAAAATGGTCTCTCCGCTTCCGTCTTGAATTAGACTTGCTTCTCCATCTGAAAGAGGTAAAAAAGTGATAACGACTTCATCAGCTTGTAAACCAAAATCTACGTTTTTAATAACGGCTGCTGAAACCGAACAGTTCATAAAACTAAAAAACAGTACAGCACTTATCAATATTTTAATCATACACTGTCCTCATTTGCTTATCATAGTATATTACTATCGTCTCTCAAGTGAAGAAACAGTATGCATAAAAAAAGACTTAAGCGTATGCTCAAGTCTTTTCATTCCACCATTCTTTGTAGTCCAGTAAGATATTCGAAAACGTTTTTTGAACAACCTGGACTTTTGGAAGTGAATGAAGGAAATGGTACCCATATGCTGTTCGCGTAATACGATTATCAAAAATAAATATAGCTCCTCGGTCACTTTTTGAACGAATCAACCGTCCAAATCCTTGTTTAAAACGGATAACGGCCTGAGGAAGTGAATAATTCATAAAAGGACTTTTCCCTTCTTTTTTCATCTGCTCAAATTTAGCTGTCAGCAGAGGTTGATTTGGAGATGAAAAAGGAAGTCTGACAATTACGAGACATGATAATAAATCTCCTGGCAGATCAATTCCTTCCCACAGGCTGTTTGTACCCAATAGAATGGAATGCTCAAACTGGCTGAAGTCTTTTAATAGTCTATTACGATTTCTAGTTGTGACTCCTTGACCGAGCAGTACAAATTCTTCAAGGTCGTTTAACTCTTTTAAATAACCATACGTAGCTTTCAACATGTCATATGAAGTAAAAAGCACCAGCATACGACCATTTGTTACTTTAGCTACGTCAAGAATACTTTCTGCCATCATAGCGCTATACTCATATAATGATACTTCGTTAACAGCAGGCGTATCTTGAGGAATATAGACTCTAGCTTGCTTCTCATAATCAAACTCGGAAGGGAGAATGAGTTGAGCAGGCTGAAAGTCATATAACCCTAGCTCTTGAATTAAATAATCAAATGTTCCATTCACCGTCAATGTAGCCGATGTTAAAATAACGCTTTGTTTCTTAGCGAAAAATTCATCAGCCAGCGTATCGGCAATGGAGGTAGGCTGACTATAGATATACGTAGCATTCGCTGCTCCTTTTGGTTCAATCTCAAACCACGTTACGTGATGACTCTGCTGTTTGAACAAAAGCTTTTCTATTTGCTGAGATATGTGTTCAAATCCTTTAACAGCCGTTTGAAATTCATGAAGAGACGACTGTTCATTTTTTGTGACTTTGTCATATAGTTCGTCAAAGGAATGTCTTGCCCCATCATTCCATGTAAAAAGATCGTGAATTAAAAAACGAATGCGCGACGCTGCTTCTTGAATAGCCGTCCAGTAATGCCCATGCTCTTTTTCCACTTTATATCGATAGCTGCTTCTTCCAATCTCGCCCTGCTGATTGCCGATTCTTTTTTGGACAAAAGAATGAATCAAACGAAATAAGTCATCGCACTCAGAATGAAGCTGCACAAACAGGTTTTGAAGAAGTTCAGTGTTAAGCTCGATGCTATATTTCACAAACGTATGATGAAGTTTTTTTAACAGCCCTTTGTCTTGAATGGTTCCGATTCGGTTTAATAGCGCATTAACCGCAAAATAATCTAAGCGCTCCCCCAGCTCTTCTCCAGCAATGTCTTCTAAGTGATGAGCCTCGTCAATAATAATCTGTTCATACTCAGGCAGCAGCTCATGATTACTCATCACATCCATCAACAGCAAGCGATGATTTGTCACTACTATATGGGCATTTTGCGCTCTGTTCTGCGCTCGTTCATAAAAAGAATAAAGTTTCCAAGGATGCTTAAAGTCACTTGGAGACGGATTGCTTTCATTTAGCTGTTCCCAAAAAAGTTTGCCGCCAGAAGGCAGGTTTATTTCATCGCTATCGCCCGTTTCCGTTTCCGTCAGCCAAATAAGCAGCTTCGCTTTTGTGAGGATCGCATCGTAATTATTATTGCGCTCTTTTAAGAGCTGAATAAATTTTCTTATACTAATGTAATGTTCTCTTCCTTTTAAAACAGCTGCCGTAACAGGAAACGGAACAATCTTTTCTAGAATGGGCACATCTTTTTCGATGATTTGCTGCTGAAGCGTTACCGTGTTAGTCGAGATAATGACTGGGTGATGATGAACAGAAGCATAAAACACGGCAGGAACTAAATAAGCGTAGGTTTTACCAATACCGGTCCCGGCTTCAATTAAAGCATGCTCATTACCTGCAAAGCACTCTTGTACAAAGTTCATCATCTCCCACTGCCCTTTTCGTTCTTCAAACAATGGCAGAGCCTGATGGAACAGCTTTTGCTTTTCAGTTTCAAATATTTCGTAAGTATGAGAGTGCTGCTTTTCATTAGCTGAATGCGGCTGATATTTGTTTAGCGCAATGCCATGTATAAATTCATACGAATCATCCTCGGCATAGCTTTTATCATCTATAACTTGTTGAATTAGTTCTCCAATTTCACTTTTAAAGTGCAAGCTTAGCGCATACAGCTGCTTTAAGGTTGTTAGAGGTAGCTTCTTTAATTTCTCAATTAATAACAGTAAAATACGTGCCGTTACTTCTGCATCACTGTCTGCTTGATGAGGGTTTTCATGTTCAATATGTAAATACTCAGCTAATTGGCTAAGTTTGTACCCATCAACTGTAGGCAGCAGAATCCGAGCCAGTTCGACGGTATCTACGGTTGAATTATAAAGCGTCTCCTCTCCGCACTGATAGAGTTCTTCTTGTAAAAAAGTTAAATCAAATGCCACATTATGTGCAACAAAATAAGCATCATCTAGCAATTCTATAATTTTAGGTGAAATTTCTTCAAATAAAGGTGCATCTTTCACCATATCATTTTGAATGTTAGTTAGTTGTGTAATAAAAGGCGGAATATCCATACCAGGATTTAAAAAACTAGAAAAACGTTCAACAATTTTGCCGTTTTCTACTATGACAGCAGCAAATTGAATCATTTTATCTCCTTGTTTTGGAGAATGTCCCGTCGTTTCAAGATCTACCACAACAAAGCGTTTATTCACGGTCAACACCTCGCAAGTCTGTCTTTTTATAGTATAAAGTGAAAGCCTGCTCTATATGCTTTAAAAGCGCAACTCCTTCTCGTGAAAAACAGAGAGGCTTTCATACATAGAAGTTTTACTTTAGTGTGTATAGAGGTTTATACCGTTCACTTACTAGAGTATGTATTCAAATAAAAATCCCCCTCATGAAGGGGGACTGTTCTTATAGAATTGTACCAGCTGGTTCTTGTTTAAGCAATTGTTGGATTTTATTCTGTTCATTCATAATCGCTACGGTTGGATGATGGTGAGCTACTTCTTCATTTGCTACGAGCGCATAAGAGATAATGATGATAATATCTCCCGGCTGCACGAGTCTTGCAGCAGCTCCATTTAAACAAACTACGCCGCTCCCTCGTTCACCGGGAATGACGTACGTTTCCAAGCGAGCTCCGTTATTATTGTTTACAATTTGGACTTTTTCGTTTGCTGTGATTCCTACTGCGTCGATGACATCTTCATCAATAGTGATGCTCCCAACATAATTTAAGTTGGCTTCAGTTACATAAGCTCTGTGTATTTTAGCATTCATCATCGTGCGAAACATTTAGTTATCCCCCTGTACGTCTACAATTACATTATCAATTAAACGGGCTTTAGAGAATTGAACAGCTAAAGCAATAATGATTTTTCCAGCGGCTTGCTCAATCGTTTTTAGCTCTGGATACGTATAAACATCGATATAATCCACTTTACCGCTCGTATGTTGCTCATTTTCTTTTCGAATGGCCTGTTTAAGGATTTCTACTTGCTTCTCTCCGCTTTCAAGAAGCTGCAGAGCGCTTTGTAAACTCTTAAATAAAACAGGTGCCTCTTCTCTTTCTTTATCTGTTAAATATACGTTACGAGAACTTTTAGCTAATCCATCTGCTTCTCTCACCGTGTCTACTGCTCTAAGCTCCACTGGGAAATTAAAGTCTTCAATTAAGCCATCTACCACAGCAACTTGCTGTGCATCTTTTTTACCAAAGTATGCACGATCTGGTGTTACAATATGAAAAAGCTTTGTTAGTACCGTGGCTACTCCGTCAAAATGGCCGGGGCGCTTCTGTCCACACAATACGTCTACACGATCTGTCACGGTTATAGCAACTGAACAGCTTGACTTATACATTTCCTCTACTGAAGGATAAAATAAATAGTCGACGTTAGCTTCTTTTGCCACGCGCTCATCGCGTTCAAAATCTCTTGGATACGTATCAAAATCTTCATTTGGTCCAAATTGAGTCGGGTTCACAAAAATACTTAGCACCACCACTTCATTTTCTGTGCGAGCCGCTCCAAGCAAAGTAGCATGGCCTTCATGCAAATAGCCCATCGTCGGGACAAATCCAATTGAACGTCCAAGCTGCCTTTCTTTTTTCATCTCCTGCTGCATGTCTTTAATTGTTGTAATGACTTTCATCTTATTTCCCTCCGTACAGTGCCGTTAACTGCTCTTCTTTCATTGAAAAAATATGTGCTTCTTTCGGAAACTCTCTTTTTTTCACTTCACTTACATACTGTGAAAGCCCCTGTAAAATAGGCTCATTTATTTTCGCAAATGACTGAACGAATTTTGGCACACGCTCTACGCCGTACGTTAATACATCGTGGTATACAAGTACTTGACCATCCGTGTCAGCTCCTGCTCCAATTCCGATTGTGGGAATGCTTAAGCGTTCAGCTACTTGTTTTGCTACTTGTTTAGGAACACACTCTAATACAACAGCAATAGCTCCCGCCTGCTCACACTTGATCGCATCTTGGATTAGCTGTTTTGCTTCTTTCGCTTCTTTCCCTTGCACTTTATAACCGCCCAGGACGCCGACAGACTGAGGAGTTAACCCGAGATGTGCAACAACCGGAATACCAGCTTGCGTCAATTCTGAAATTGTATAGAGAACATCGTTTGCACCTTCTACTTTTAAGGCATGAGCTCCGCTTTCCTGCATAATACGAGCAGCATTTTTCATCGTGTCTTCTTTCGACACGTGATAGGACATAAATGGCATGTCGGTGACGATAAATGTATCAGCAGCTCCTCTTTTAACCGCTTTTGTATGATGAATCATATCATCTACCGTTACAGGAATCGTAGAGTCATATCCTAAAACGACCATTCCTAGAGAATCGCCTACTAAAATCATGTCTACGCCTGCTTCCTCAGCGTACTTAGCTGACGGATAATCGTATGCAGTCAGCATCACAATTGGTTCATTGTTTTGTTTCATACGTAAAAAATCTAATTTTGTTTTCACTAACTTTCTCCTCCTTCTCAGAGGAGATGAGCGCACGTCTGCACACAAAAAGCCCTTCTACCTATAAAAGGAAGAAGGACTTTGACAGACTTCATCTATAAAAAGCACACTTTCCCTAATGTGCTTACCTACGCGTCATCCCTCTGTCCTAGTCCTTAATGGATCAAGGCAGATTTATTGTCGTATTAAAAATAAACAAACGAGTATCAAGTGAAGTTCTTGCGATACTACCTTGATACTCGTATTATAATAAAAATTTCTTTATTTTTCTACTATTTTTTAGCAGAGAGCTCAATATCTGCAGAATGAATTCGGTGTATAACTCCTTCATCATCTTCAATCAATAAAACGCCTTCATCTGTTATACCTTTTGCAAAGCCTTCAATGTTAGCTGTCATCGTGCGCGCTATAATTCGCTTGCCAATACTGATCGCATACGTTTCCCAAAGAACTTTAATTAAACCAAAGCCATTTTTTAAGTATTCTTCATAAAGGGTTTCTAACTTTAAGAAAAACGCTTGCATCAAAGCCGCACGATTAATTTCTTCACCTTTTTCAATACGTAAAGATGTGGCAATGTGTTTGATTTGTTCATTAAAATCCGTTTCCTGCTGATTCACATTGATGCCAATTCCAATGATGACCGAATGAATCCGGTCAAAATCAGCCTGCATTTCTGTTAAAATCCCAACTAGCTTCTTCCCATTTAATAAAACATCATTCGGCCATTTAATGTCTGGAGAAAGGTTCGTCACTTCTTGAATGGCCTGTACAACAGCCACTGCTGATAGTAGAGTCAGCTGAGGAGCCTGCTGCGGAGGGATAGAAGGACGCAGTATAATACTCATCCAGGCACCAGTATATTTTGGGGAATACCAAGCTCTATCAAGTCTTCCTCTCCCTGCCGTTTGCTCTTCAGCAACTACAACCGTTCCTTCTTTTGCTCCTTCTTGAGCAATTCGATGAGCAATTTTCTGAGTAGAATGCACGCTTTCCTCATAATGAATATACTGACCGATTTTTGTTGTTTGGAGCCCTAATAAAAGCTCGTTGCTGCTTACTTTGTTCGGCTTCCCAACAATGCGATAGCCTTTTTTACGAACAGCTTCAAGTTCATAGCCGTCTTTTCGCAGCTCTTCGATATGCTTCCATACAGCTGTTCTTGAACAGCCTAATAAATCGCTGATCTTTTGGCCGGACACATAGTCCCCATCTGCGTTCGTAAACATTTCAAGCAGCGTTCTTCTTATATCTGACTGCAAGACTGCACCCACTTTCTTATTGAAGATTTCGTGTTCATTAACTCATTGTATAGAACTTTCTCCTCAATTTCTTTTAACAGTTGAGACACCCATGGACCACCCTTTTTACCTGTCCACACTAAAAGATCTTGACCATTTATATCTAAATCTTTTAAAGAATGAATAGGCAGCTCGCTATAGATGTAAAGAAGCTCATGTTCATTCATATACTCATTGTTTCGAAGAAGTTGTAAAATACGATTCACGCTTACGCTGGCCTGCTCTCCAATTGTATACATGATGCGTTTTGACCATCCATTTTCCAAAACGTCTCGAAGACCAATAGACTGAAGCTGAATATCTTTAATTTGCTTATTAGATAATTTCCAGCTTTTAAAAAATGCCTGCTTGTCTTGAATGTCGAGTAGATGTACCAGAAGTGTCCATGACTCCGATACTCGCTGAAGCATCATCCAATCGTGTGCACAAACAGATCGGAATTTTTGCGGATCTACATTCAATTGGGGCAAGTAGCGATACAGCTCCGTATCTGCTACAAGTGCTAATGCTAAAGACGGACGCTTTCCGCTCAGCATTTTTTCGAATTCAACTGTAATGCGTTCAATAGAAACATGCCTCAGCAGTTCACCGTATTGCTGAATGGCTCTTTTAGTTTGATCAGACAGCGAAAACGCCAGCTGACTGACAAAGCGAACGGCTCTCATCATACGAAGAGCATCTTCATGAAAGCGTTCTTTAGCATTTCCGACAGTGCGAATTAACTGGTTTCGCAAATCTTCTCTTCCATTAAATGGATCAATGATTTCTCCTTTTGCATTCATAGCCATTGCATTGATTGTAAAATCGCGACGCTGCAAATCTTCTATCAGAGACGAAATAAACGTAACGGACGAGGGGCGACGAAAATCATCATATTCTCCCTCAGAGCGAAAAGTGGTTACCTCATAGGTCTCGTTCTCATGGACAACGACAACCGTACCATGCTCGATTCCTACATGAATCGTCTTAGGAAAGAGTTCCATCACTTGTTCAGGTCTAGCTGACGTAGCGATATCAATATCTCCAATCGTCCGATTTAAAATGAGATCCCGGACCGCTCCTCCAACAAAATACGCTTCGTAACCGGCTGTCTCCAGTTTTTCAATAATATAAAGCGGATGAATGAACGGTTCTTTCATAACTTCCTCCATTCTTCAACCCTGTACCAATTTATAATAAAGTTTTTCATATTGACTCACAATCTCTGTTGAATGAAATTTATGATTAACTGCGCTTAGAGACGCTTCCCTCATTTGGTGATGCAACTGTTCATTTTCAAGTAGCTGAATTGCTTTGCTCGCTGCCTCTTCGACGTCTCCCACTTCGCAAATATATCCTGTTTTTTCGTGTTCAATTACTTCGGGTATTCCGCCTATATTTGTTCCGATGCACGGAACACCACAAGCCATAGCTTCTAAAAGTACAAGCCCAAAGCTTTCTTTTTCAGATAATAACAGTTTTAAATCGCTAATCGAATATAGTTCTGCTACATTTTCTTGTTTCCCAAGAAATAACACAGAATCTTGAAGATTTAGCTCTCTTACTAATTGAGACACTACCGTCATTTCAGGGCCGTCTCCTACAAGGAGCAGCTTAGACTGAAGCTTTTTATTAATAATAGCAAATGTTTTGACTATATCTGTAACTCGTTTGACTTGACGAAAGTTTGAAATATGAATAACGACTTTTTCATTTTCTAATATGCCATACTCCGCTTTTAAATACTGAACTTCTTTTTTATGATAAACTCGTTCATCAATAAAATTATACATCGTTTCAATTTCTTTATCTGGACTAATCAAATGGTGAGTTTGATCAACAAGTGACTGAGATACAGCCGTCACTGCATCTGATTTCTCAATTCCAAATTTAATTAAATCTTTTAACGATGGATCCTCTCCTAGAACCGTAATATCTGTCCCATGAAGAGTCGTCACAATTTTCACTTCGTGCTCCACCATTTGTTTAGCTAAAATCCCGCAAACGGCATGGGGGATTGCATAGTGCGTATGAATAATGTCAAGCTTTTCTCTTTTAGCCACTTCAGCCATTTTACTGGATAAAGCGAGATCATACGGAGGGTATTTAAAGACGGAGTACTGATTTACATCTACTTCGTGAAAATAAATATTTGGATATACTTTCGTCAATCTAAAAGGCATGCTAGAGGAAATAAAATGAATTTCGTGCCCTTTTTCAGCCAGCAGCTTCCCTAGCTCCGTTGCTACCACTCCTGAACCTCCAACGGAAGCATAACATGTAATACCAATTTTTAACTTCATTTATTTTCCACCTACTAAATCGTCGTACATCAAAATCGGTTTTTTAGATAAAAAACCTTCACCGTATGTTACCCCGACTTCTTTGCCAAATAATTGCTCTCTGCTCTCTACCGTTTCAATATATCCGTTTACCAGCGGCGTATCAAACGTATCTGCTGTTTTTATAAATTGACTTTCATAAGCCTCTAGACTAGCTACTTTCTTTTGAAACGTGCTTGATACATCTACGACAAAATCTGGCTTATGAAATCCATTTATCATATAGAAATAAAGAGCCTCAGCACGATGAGCTTTTTGCTTCTTATAATCGATATAATTTTTAACGCCAGCTGAAAACATGGCCTCTTCTACAAGCTTTGCACAATTTCCATGATCAGGATGACGATCTTCAAAGTAAGGAGCAAATATAATCCTTGGTTGATACGTGCGAATAACTGATGCAATTTCAGCTATATACTCTGCCTTTAAAACCAAACCTCTGTCTGGCAAATCCAGATGAATTCGCTCATGAACACCTAAGACATTAGCAGCTTTGGACGCTTCTTGTTTTCGAATTTCAACCGTTCCATTTGAAGAAAGTTCAGCTTGCGTCAAATCGCAAATAACTACCTTCAAACCTTGTTCACTCATTCTTGCAATGGTTCCACCCATGCCGATTTCTACATCATCGGCATGAGCACCAAAGGCAAGGATATCTATTGTTTCTTTCATTATCTTCACCCTATTTTTTTATAATTGAACGCCAATGCAAATCGCCTCGTTCAAGTCCATGAATTAAAATCTCTGCTGTTCCCATATTCGTTGCAAGAGGAACCGCATAGACGTCACATAGGCGCATCAGAGCTGAAATATCAGGTTCATGAGGCTGAGCTGTTAACGGATCGCGGAAAAAAATAACCATATCCATTTCATTTTGAGCAATTAAAGCTCCTATCTCCTGATCTCCTCCAAGGGGTCCTGATTGAAAGCGGTGAACCTTCAAACCTGTTGCTTCTGAAATACGCGTTCCTGTTGTTCCTGTTGCGAACAGCGAATGTTCCTGTAAAATCGCTTGATAGGCTGTTGTGAATTGTACCATATCATTTTTCTTTTTATCATGTGCAATTAAGGCGATTTTCATTTTTCTCGCTCCTTAGTCAATAATATTTTCTAATCCATATACAAGTGTGTCTACGTTCATAACTGTATCAACAGCTAGCTTCACACCTGACATAAAAGAAGCACGGTTGTATGAATCATGACGGATTTTTAATGTTTGTCCAAATCCTCCGAACATCACTTCTTGGTGAGCAATCAGCCCTGGCAGGCGTACGCTATGTAGGCGGATTCCTTCATAATCTGCACCGCGCGCCCCTTCTAGCAATTCTTTTTCCTCAGGATGACCCTGTTTTTTTGCTTCACGAACTTCACTGATAAGCTCCGCTGTTTTTAAGCCTGTTCCTGATGGTGCATCTAACTTTTGATCGTGATGCATTTCAATAATTTCAACATCATCAAAGTATTTAGCTGCCATTTGTGAAAACTTCATCATTAAAATAGCGCCAATCGCAAAATTAGGTGCAATGATACAGCCAAGTTCCTTCTCTTCAGCAAGCTGCTTTAATTCTTTTAAATCTTCTTCTGAAAAGCCAGTTGTTCCTACAACAGGCCTTACTCCATATGTTAGGGCTGTTTTAGTATGAACGCGCCCAATTTCAGGTGTTGTCAAGTCAACTAAAACATCTGCCTTAACGTCTTGAAAACATTTTTCAATATCCGTGTAGATTGGCGCTTGTACATTTGGCATTCCTTCAATATCACTTATGTATTTTCCTTCATTGATACGATCTACCGCTGCTACTAATTCAAAATGCTCTGTTTCTTCTATTAATAATACAGCTTCTTTTCCCATACGACCTCTTGGTCCTGCAAGTACAATTCGAATTTTGTCCATTCTTTTTCTCTCCTTAGTCTTCTTTTTTCGTCCAGCGATCTTTGTCACGCGTATTAAATTTATTCATAACGCGATCATGCGCTTCTTGTAAATCAATATTTAATGAATTTGCAAAGCAAATTAATACAAATAAAATGTCGCCCATTTCTTCTTCGACCGTACGTTCTGCTTCAGTCGTTTTCTTCGGCTTTTCACCATAATAGTGGTTAATTTCGCGCGATAATTCGCCCACTTCTTCCGACATTCGCGCAAGCATAGCAAGAGGACTAAAATATCCTTCTTTAAATTGGCTAATATATGCATCAACTTCTTGCTGCATTTGTTCCATCGTTTTTTTTGACATCTTTTTATTTCACCTCTTTTAGAAGTACACTCAGCTTACTATTATAACATCTTTACTTCAAATTATTTAGTGTAATTACTTCTTCTTACCAAGCCTTTATCAGATGCTCTTTCACAATATTCCTCACGTTTCCCTTAATTCTCAAAAATCTGTCTATATTTTACGAATTGAGGATACTACTAATACATAGCACTAGAAGTAACATCATCACTTTTTACTATTTTCAAAAATCTTTTCGATAGTTATTTACGAAATGAAATATATTCCTTTATGATAAGGTAGTGCAAAAACGGTCATAGGAGGTTTGTAAGTATGAAAGGTCTCAGATTTAAAAATATTATTTTTATACTGCTTGGTGCTGCCATATTTGCGTTTGGACTTGTTAATTTTAACATGCAAAACAATTTAGCTGAAGGTGGATTCACAGGCATTACCCTGCTTTTATTTTTCTTATTTAACATTGATCCCTCTTATTCTAACTTAGTGTTAAATATTCCTTTGTTTTTTGTAGGGTGGAAACTATTAGGGAGAACAGCATTTATTTATACCATGCTCGGAGTCGTCAGCTTATCGCTATTTTTATGGATATTCCAGCGCTTCCCGGTGAATATGCCCCTGCGACATGATATGACTCTAGCAGCTCTTTTTGCCGGTGTTTTTATTGGAGTGGGTCTTGGTATTATTTTCAGGTTTGGAGGAACAACAGGAGGAGTCGATATCATCGCACGTGTTGTTCAAAAATATATCGGGTGGAATATGGGGAAAACGATGTTTCTTTTTGACTTTATTGTGATTAGTGCGTCTCTCATTTATTTATCCTACCGAGAAGCTATGTACACACTTGTTGCAGTTTTTGTCGCTGCACGGGTTATTGACTTTATGCAAGACGGCGCGTATGCCGCCAAAGGAGCAACGATCATTTCAAATCATAACGAAGCCATATCGGATAAAATTATGAAAGAAATGGATCGAGGCGTGACGATTTTAAAAGGACAAGGTTCTTTTTCTAAGCAAGATACCAACGTGCTATACTGTGTTGTTAGTAAAAATGAAATTTTCCGTTTAAAGCAAGTTATTACTTCTGTAGATCCACACGCATTCGTTGCAGTTACGGATGTTCATGATGTCTTGGGCGAAGGATTTACTCTTGATGAAAATAAAAAACCGCTTGAAAGATAAAAAAATACCGCATTAGCGGTATTTTTTATTAGTCGTCGTTATTCATTCCTGTATAAATCATGATTAAACGAACCAGCTCAAGAACTGCTACTGCTGCGGCTGCTACGTATGTTAAAGCCGCTGCGTTAAGCACTTTGCGCGTCTCGCGCTCTTCGTCATTTCGAATCGCTCCGACTGAGACGATTTGCGTCATTGCTCGGCTTGAAGCGTTAAATTCAACAGGCAGTGTTACAACCTGGAATACGACCGCTGCTGCCATGAAGATAATACCTAACAATAGCAACGGCTTAATCGACGCGATAATTCCAATCATAATTAAAATCCAAGAAGCGTTTGATCCAAGGCTTGCCACCGGCACAAGCGAGTGGCGAAGACGTAAAAACGAATAGTTTTCTTTGTCTTGAATCGCGTGTCCCACTTCGTGAGCCGCAACGGCAGCGCCTGCGACAGACGTTCCGTAATAGTTGTCTTCTGACAAACGAATTACTTTTGAACGAGGATCGTAGTGATCCGATAAAAATCCGCCTACAGGCTCTACGTGAACGTTGTACAACCCGTTTTCATCCAAAATTTTTCTTGCTACTTCTGCGCCTGTCATTCCTGATGAGTTGCTTACTTGTGAATATTTTTTGTAAGCACTTCTCACCTTAAACTGTGCCCAAATTGGCACAAGGATAATAATGAGAAAATAAATCAAAAAGCTCATTTACCCACACCTTTCATTATGTGTTTGACTACTCTTTTATTTTAGACAACTCTGCGCTTTTACGTCAATCATTACGCCCTCTAGCTGACTTTCTTTTCTGGTCAGCGAAATATTTTCGCGCTCCTACATAAAAAAGTGTAGCAATAATAATACTTCCGGTGGTAATTGTAACCCAAATAAAAGACGGGTCTGTACGATTTTCTTTTACTTGTTCAAAAAAACCTTTTAAGTTTTGTTCCATTTGGTTAAACTGCTCATCGTTAATCTCACTTAGCGTTCCCTCAGTTTGTAAAAAGTGAACGTCCGCGCTCACACGCTGTACGTAGGGAGACGACACGTCTACCTGCGCGCTCGGTAAGATCATATCATATTCCTTCAAAAATTGCTTAAGCTGCGCTTCATAAGCCGCTTGTTCTCCTTTTACCGCTTCATTTCTCATCTCTTTAAATGTTGCTAGCATACTCCCTTCGAGCTCAGTCCACATAGGCTGATGCTTGCTGTGCAGCGCATCGACTAATAATCGAAATTGAGTAGCTTTTTGAAGACGTTCTTCATCACTGGAATCAGAAGATAAAAGAGACCTTTCTACCTGTTCATAACAAAGAGTTAAAATACGTATATCTTCGGCCGATACGCCCAAAGAAGCTGTATTGAGACTGGTAAATTCATTCGAAAAGTTTCTGAACAAATGTTGGGCTGCTTTATACTCCTTTTGCTCTACAAGCGATAGCGTTTGATCAGATAAGTTATCAAGCTTTTCCCACTGCCCTTCAGCTGCATGTACAGTAGTCGTATATGCAAAGAAAAGTACGAGCAATATTCCTACTATTCTTCCTTTCATTCTCGTCCCTCCTCTAACCTCTACTAAAACTTATGAGAAAGAGGACAAGAGTAGACCTATTTTCAAAAGGAAGTTTTGATCTTACTATTCATTCATCGGAGTGATAAAGTTTTGCGTATAATATTTCTCATATACACCTACACCAAGACGCGTAAACTCTTTATTGAGTAAAGCCTTACGATGTCCCTCACTATTAAGCCACCCTTCAACCGCAGCGATTCCATCCTGATAATTCGAGGCAATATTTTCGCCCGCGATACGATATACTACATCACCTTTTTGCAGACGGTTGCCTAAATCACCTTGTGCTGGTGAAACGTGAGAGAAATAGTTTAAGTCGCTCATTTCTTTGCTGTGTAAATAAGCTACTCCGGCAGTGGCTTCGTCCCAAGCTAAAGGTGACAGCTGAAACCGGTCTCGAATTACATTTGTAATATCGATAATTTGCTGTTCTTCTCCTTCTTGGACACTTTTCCACTCATCCGATGTTAATGACGGAGCTGTTGGAAGCTCACCGCGATAAACGATTTCGTACGGACGCTGTTTTAATAGCGTGTTCATGTCCATAATTCGAATACTTGAGATTGTATTAAGGAACTGATCAAAATATAGTTGGACGTATACATCTCCATATTTAATAATTGGGCGCATTTTCATATCCTCTTCACTCAGACGAAATCGGTATTCATTTCCGTCTTTTTGAAGCGTGAGTTCGGATGAAAGTGAAACTCTTTTTTCTACTTCCTCTCGCTTCTCACCAATCTCAAAAGGATCTGTATTTGTTTTTGAACCAATGACGTATACAGATACGACTTGATTATTTTCTACTCCTACCTGCGCATACGTTTGACGATTCTTTTTGTAAATCCACCAGTCATAGCCATATGCAGAAGAATCAATACGATCCGGCTCTCCAAGCATTCCAATCAGCTGTTCTGAATGATCTCCAATGAGCTTCATCATATTTTCACTTTGTTTTTCATAAGAAGCCACTTCTTGTGTAGGCTGACTTTTGGAATCCGTTTGGTTTTGCTCAATATTTTGACCCGTTAGATATTTTTCTAGCTGAGGTAAATAATCCTCCGCGTATACAAATGCCACTATTAATACGAGAATAAAAATAACTTTTTTCAGCTTTTCTTCCTCTCCTTACACCTGTTTTCTTTACCTGTTTAACTTATTTTTATCTCTATTATACATGCATTCAAAAAAAAATAGCTATTGGTATGAAGGAAACAAAAGAAAAAGCCAACTATTTACGAATATACTGCAAACAGTTGGCTTAGTTGGCTTTCGCTTTTTAATGCGTTTGTTCTGAAATGTCTGAGAGCGCTTCTCCTGCACGTTCATTTGCATAGCGAAACGTTGATAAATCACCTAGCGATACAATCCCTACTAGCTTTTGGTTTTCCACAACAGGAAGACGACGGATTTGATGTTGAGCCATAAGCTTAGCAGCTTCTTCTACAGAGGCTTCCGCTGTAATAGTTATAAGCTCTTCACTCATAACATCCGTTACTTTACTTGAATTTGGCTTCTTTTCTGCAATGCCTTTTATAACTAAGTCTCGATCTGTAATCATTCCTACTAGCTGATCTCTATCGACAATTGGAATTGCTCCTACATTCCATTCCTTCATTTTCACTGCCACTTCATATACGTTATCGAGCGTGGTGCATGTTTCCGTATCAGCTGTCATTACCTCTTGTACAGTTTTCATTGTTTTATCCTCCTTTACATAATGTGTTCGCTTTATAGTGTGACCAACTTTTTAGTAAACTTTCGTATTTAAAACGTTTAAATAAAAATAGATAACGTTTACATTTTTCCTTATTAGATATTGCAAGTTTTATCCATTCGGCTTATGATTTAATTGGGGTATATCTGTTTTGGGAGGGAGTTCATATGAAATTTGAATATGCAAAATTTGATTCATTAAAGGTTGATTTAGATTTATTAGATGAGATTATGCATCAATTTGGTCTGGTCCGCGCCGGACAATGGGATTATGAACGCGTCACGTACGATCGAAAATTCGAGTTTCAGCGAGATACCTTCTATTTGCGAGTCCAAGGACATGCTATTTCAGGCGATGTAGGGGGCAGACATGCTGTTATTCATCTTATGACACCTCTACTAGGCAAACATTATTATCCTCACGGTGTAGAATATGGAGACGGCGAATACTTTCCGCCATCCCTTGTAGAACAGTGTGAAAAGATATTAACACAAATCAAATCACAGCTTGAAACCGTTCAGCTATAGAAGTAAAAGAGGCTGAGACAAAGTATGTTAGTTGAAGTTAAATGCGAACTACTAATCAAAATTATTGATTGGTAGTTCGTTTTTTGTTGTCATATTGAACGTAGGTTTCGTGTAGCTGCTTCTAGCAGTTGATCGGAGAGCAAGGCAAAAACTCCTGCGGGAAAAGCGGCACATATGAGAACCGGCAGGAGCAAAAGCGACGAGGAGGCTCACCGCCCGCCCGCGGAAAGGGAAGCCTTGCATGGAAATCAACCGCGGTTTCACAAGCGGTTCAGCTCCTTTATCCCATTTGTTTGTCTTTAGTTTGGATTGATGTAGTTATGTCGCGATCTGTTTTTAATTCAAAGGAGGAGTAGATGGGATCTCCTTTGCTTTTATATCTTGACGTTCACTAAAATCAGGCATGTACGTATCTTTCTCTCGTTCTTGTCGAGCCCACTGAAAAAAAATAAAGCCTAAAACCGTTCCATACACAATTTCTTGAATGATCTTCATAATAACGCCGCCTAGCTGCTGATCTTCCACGGGCGGCAGCCTATTAAACATCTCGGGAGCAAGCTGCCCTAAACTTGCAATCATAGAAGGCGGTACACAAAGGGAAAGAGCTTGTACCCAAGCGCTTGAGTCTGTATACGTCGCATATAAAGAATGATTTGCAAAAATAATCAGCGCGCACGCTGGAGTAAGGAGTACGCCATCTGCAAAAATGTATCCAAGCTTTTTTAAAGAACTTAGCGTTTGTTCTTCTTCTAGCTGATTAACGAGTGGCCACCACATGCAAAATGCAGCGATAAATAATATAACACTCACGATTCCGTGGAGCATCATATCCGTTTTAATAAAATCAAAAAGCAGCGGAATATGATACAAAGAGAATAACCCATTGAATAATAGTAGCGCAATTAAGGGCTTTGTAAAGAATTTAAAAACAGGTTTAACCCCTCTTACATAAATACCACAACGAGCTAACCACGGCGGAATTCCTAAAATAAAAAGCGGAGGAATCACCAAGTAAACGATTGCCATTTGCGTCATATGAGCACTAAACATAAAATGCCCTAGTAAATCTACAGGTCCTCCTTTACATATATATAAAAGAACCATGCTAATAACAAAATACGCTTTTGTTTTTCTGTTTACGGCCATCGCTCCTCTAAAATTCCCTCTCCATCTACCAACGATGAAAAAATATAAGACGGTCACCAGACAAATGGTTAAAAAATAGTAAGGACTCCAAAGTGCTTCAAAACCAAACATCTGCAAATTGTTAATCAACGTCTATTCCTCCTTCTACAGATGATGAAAAGGACTGGCGCATGCCAGCCCTTCTCTTTACCACCAAATAATGGTTACAAAAGCTAAAATGGTTAAAAGAGCTACCAATACGCCTGAATACAAGAAAAATGCTGGTATGGTATGTCCTTTGTGGTTCATATGCATGAAATAATAAAGTTGAAAGATGACTTGAACAACGGCCAAGAGCACAATCACCGGCATAATGTACCATCCGCTAAACTCTTGATAAACCGCAAAAAAAGCAATTAGTGTTAGAAACAACATCATCCCAAAAGAGATAACTTGCATCTTCATATCTTCTGCGTTTCTTTTTTTACGATAATCTAAATTGAGCCTTGGGTTATCTGAGTTTGATTGATTTGTCGTCATCAGCTTATCCCACCATTCCCATTAAGTATACAACCGTGAAAATAAAGACCCAAACCACATCGATAAAGTGCCAGTATAAACTTGCTACATAATATTTTGGGGCGTTATATAAGTTTAGTCCCCGCTTCGCATTTCGAATCATCAAAGAACCAATCCAAAGCAATCCGAACGTTACGTGAGCTCCGTGTGTCCCAACCAGCGCGTAGAAAGAAGAACCGAATGCGCTGCTTGTAAACGTATGCCCTTCATGAACATAATGCCTGAACTCATAAATTTCTAGCCCTAAAAACGCTAAACCTAAAAGCCACGTAACGCCTAACCATAGCTGCATCTTTTTAAATTCAAAATTTTTCATATGATACATAGCATATACGCTTGTTAATGAACTTGTTAATAAAATCATAGTCGCTGCAAATACAAGCTTAATATCAAATAATTCTTCTGGCTTAGGCCCTGACATGGTTGAGTTGCGCAAAGCTAAATAAGTAGCAAAAAGGGAAGCAAACAAAACCGTCTCTCCGCCTAAAAAGAGCCAAAAGCCAGTAAATTTATTTTTCCCTTCAAGCGTTGCTTTTTCAGGCGAAGCAGGGAAAGTTTCAGCAGTTAGCTTTTGTTCAGTCTCCATTACATCTTCGCCTCCTTGTCATCATCAACTAAGTCTTCTTTGTGAATATGAAAGCCGTGATCATCAATCCATGAACGGAAGAACATTGATAAAAACATGACGATCATTCCAATAATCCCTACAATATCTCCCCACGCATGATCATTTCGATACAAAAAGCCAATCCCTGCAATAAACATTCCAAGCGATATCATAAATGGAATAAACGACGAGTTTGGCATATGAATATCACCAAGAGGTTCGGCTGGCGTCATTTCTTTATTTCCTGCCATTTTTTCAATCCAATATGCATCTAACCCGCGTACAAGCGGCGTTTGTTTAAAGTTATACTCTGGAGGCGGAGATGAAATAGCCCATTCTAATGTACGTCCGTCTCCCCAAGGGTCTCCTCCTACCTTTTGTCCTTTGGCAGTTGTTTTTATAATATTAACAAGTAAAATGAGCGTAGCAACCGCCATGAAAGCAGCTCCTGATGAACTGATTGCATTCCCAAGGTCGAGACCTTGATTAGGCAAGAACGTCCATACGCGGCGAGGCATCCCCATTAGGCCCAAGAAATGCTGAATAAAGAACGTTAAGTGGAAACCAATCAAAAAGAGCCAAAACGTTGCTTTGCTTAACTTTTCATCTAACATCTTCCCAAACATTTTTGGCCACCAGTATGTGACACCTGCTAATATAGCGTAGACGACACCGCCTACGATAACGTAATGGAAGTGGGCAACGATAAAATAAGAATCTTGAAATTGATAATCTGCAGGTGCTACAGCTGCCATAACTCCTGTTACTCCCCCGATAACAAATGATGGAATAAAGGCGACAGCATACAGCATTGGAGACGTAAACTCAATACTTCCTCCCCAAAGCGTAAACAGCCAGTTGAAAATTTTAATTCCAGTTGGAACGGCGATAGCCATCGTAGCGACAGCAAAAATGGCATTTGCAATCGGACCAAGTCCAGTTGTAAACATGTGGTGAGCCCACACCATGAACCCTAAAAATCCGATTAATACGGTAGCAAAAACCATCGACGAGTACCCGAATAATCTCTTTCTTGAAAAAGTAGGTAAAATTTCAGAGAAAACACCAAACGCTGGAAGAATTAAAATATATACTTCCGGATGACCGAATATCCAGAAAAGATGTTCCCAGATAATGGTGTTTCCACCCATTGTAGCGTCAAAAAAGTTCCCACCAAATAAGCGGTCAAAAATCATTAAAAACAATCCAACCGTCAGTGCTGGAAACGCAAACAAAATAAGAGCTGATGCAACAAACGTCGTCCACGTAAACAGCGGCATACGCATATAAGTCATACCTGGCGCCCTCATGTTAATGATTGTCACGAGAAAGTTGATACCTGAAATCAATGTCCCGGCTCCCGAAATCTGCAAACCTATCGCATAAAAATCAATGCCGTGACCAGGTGATGCAATAGACAGCGAAGCATAGGATGTCCAACCTGCATCAGGTGCTCCTCCTAAAAACCAGCTTAGATTTAAAAAGAGTCCCCCAAAGGCAAACAACCAAAAACCTAACAAATTTAAAAATGGAAATGCTACATCTCGAGCTCCAATTTGCAGCGGAACAACTGCATTCATCATCGCAAAAAGAAGCGGCATTGCGGCTAAGAAAATCATTGTTGTTCCATGCATTGTTAAAATTTCATTATACGTTCCTGCACTGACAAAGTCATTGCTTGGTATAGCAAGCTGAATACGTATAAATAGCGCTTCCACTCCTCCGACTAGAAAAAAGATACCGCCGGCAATTAAATAAAGAATGGCGATTTTCTTATGGTCAACGGTTGTCATAAAGTCCCAAATTGTTCCACCTACACCCTTCTTTTGACTGAGTGTACTCATCGCTAAACCTCCCCTTTTAAAAACGACTGGACGTTTATTTTTCTTTTAAACTCATTAAATAGTCTGCTAGCTCATTCACTTGTTCATCTGTTAAGTCAGGATATGTACCACTCATCTTATTACCCGGCTTAACTTTTTCAGGGTCTTTTAACCATTTTTTGATATTTTCCTTGTTGTGAGGAAGCACCCCAGCTACACGCTCACGTTCAGAAAAACCGGCTAAGTTTGGTGCTTGACGAGCTTGCTCTGGACGATTGTCTTTGACGTCAACAGCATGACATCCGATACAGCTTTCATTAAAGACCTCTTGGCCAGCTTTTGCGGATGCTGTTTCTACATCAGGCTTTGCCTTTTTCAAATCTTTTGCCCACGTATCAAATTCATCGCTTGATACAGCCCGTACTTTAAAGTCCATAAGAGAATGAGATGGACCGCAAAGCTCAGCACATTTTCCGTAGAAAACCCCGTTAGCTTCCTTTGATTTTTTAGAATCAAACACTAGCCAGAATTTATTATCATTTTCTGTGTTAGCATCGAGCTTTCCTCCAACTGACGGAATCCAGAATGAGTGCTTGACGTCAGAAGCTTTAATGTTAAAGTAGACTTTTTTATCCGTTGGAACAACTAGATCTTGCGATGTAATAATTTTTTGATTAGGATACTCAAATTCCCACCAGTACAAGTTAGCGCGCACATTTACTACGACAGCATCTTTGTCCTTCATTCCTTTTACATCCGCTAGCTTAAATGTTGAGATGACCGTTGGAACAGTCAAAATAATCAGCAGCAAGATAGGGATCACTGTCCATATAATTTCTAACTTTCTGCTTCCCTCTACTTGCTTTGGAATCACATTTTCTTCGCCTTTACGACGACGAAAGCGCAGAATAACAAATATAAAGATAATGGTGACAACAATAATAACTAAAACCATGATGGCTGTACTAAGCAGCATAAGCGAATATTGTTCTTCAGCTACCTCACCTGCAGGCTTAAGTGTTGACAAAAACGGTTTTCCACAGGCCGATAACACGAATGCAAGCAGCGTAAATAACGACAAAACACGAAAGTTCAATCGCCATTTTTTCATACCATTCCCCAACCTCTCTTTCATTGACGTGATTTCATCTATGCCCTCTTGAGCATAAAACTTATTCCTTCTATAATGAATTCTACATGTAGAAGAAATCCCCCTTGTGCAGTGTCGCATTCAGCGAAAGATTTTATCTAGGCAAAAAGCGTTGCGACAATCATTGAGACAAATAAAATAGTTAAATAGTTTAGTGAGTAGACAAACATCATGCTAGCCCACTTTGTGTCTTCTTGTTTATTGTATTGAGCAAATCCTAAAAATAGCCATCCTATGTTTAAAACAGTGGCCAAAATTAGAAATGGAGTGCCTAATTCGTATAAATAAAGAGGTAATGGCAACAAACAAGCAATCCAAATGAGAATCTGTCGTTTTGTAAGCTCAAAACCGTGTACAACAGGCAACATAGGGATTCCCGCTGCTCGGTATTCTTCACATCTTCGCATAGCAAGAGCTAGAAAATGAGGCGGTTGCCAAATAAACATGATTAAAAATAACACCCAAGCCACTACATGTAAATTGGGATCGATAGCGGCCCATCCAATTAAAGGCGGGACAGCCCCTGATACACTTCCGATTACTGTATTAATTGTGTATAGTCTTTTGGACCACATGGTGTAAAGAACTACATATGTAAGTATTCCTGCTAATCCGATGAGAGCGGCTACGGAAGAAACAACTAGTAGCATAAGCAAGCCGGTTAACGTAAAACCGATTCCAATCCCAAGGACCGTCAAAGGTGTAAAACTCCCTGTCACTGTAGGTCGTCCCTTTGTTCGTTCCATTAGAGGGTCAATGTCACGATCTATGTAATTGTTCAAACTGCATGAACCGGCGATGATAAGTGAAGAACCTATTAAAGTAAAAAATGCTTTATCCAGGTTTTCTAAGAAGTGTTGTTCGTTGAAGAAAAGAGCTAGCCAAAAACCAGTAAAGGTGGTGATGAAATTTGAGTTGACTATTCCAATTTTAATCGTAGCTAAAAAATCTGACCAAACGGAACTATTTTCGCTTACATGAGCTGTGTTAGGCGATGCAGAAAGCGTTGAATCTTCCACCACTTTTGAATCTTCCATGGCGCTTCCTCCTTTACTCATCCACAGACTTTTATCTAGTAAATAAAGAGTCTATAAATGAAGGCGTTTTCAACATATTTTTACAAAAATCTCCCCTTTGTTCACAAAGAAGGCATATTCCTCTCATCAAAGCTACTTAAAAGCTTCACATGTAAACGATAAAATAGTAGAGAAATATCTATTTCTCATGTTTATTAAACCATATTTTGCCGTTACTTTGTGAAGAATTCATGAAAAAAATATGGATTTTTTTTGTCATGAGCTAAATGCATGTCCCTGTCACTTGTTAAAAGATATTTCTGCAAGTAAAATAGTTTTCTGTACGGTACCTTTTACATATCTGCAGAGTCAAACTCATGAACAAACCTTACACTTTCTACCATTATAACAAATTCAATCAAGTTTATGGAGAATAAATGAAATTTATGTTTAATATACAAAAAGATTAGGATAAATTGTTTAGCTCGTTATATTACTTACTTTGCTTTTAGGATGGTGATTATTGTGCGACTTGGATTAAAATTTTTATCCGTTGTGACGAGCATGGCCATGTTACTTATTCTACTTGGCGGTGCCCTTGTCACGAAAACTGGTTCAGCAGACGGGTGCGGAGATTCTTGGCCTCTGTGTAATGGACAGCTCATTCCTGACCCTTTAACATTTGAAACCGTTGTTGAATTAAGCCACCGCTTAGTTTCTGGCGTGTCGGGCTTTCTAGTGCTCGCTTTATGCGTATGGGCATGGATTTCACTAGGGCATATAAAAGAAGTTAGACCTTTAGCGTTTATCTCTTTTTTCTTCCTAGTACTGCAAGCATTAATTGGGGCCGCTGCCGTTATGTGGGGGCAATCAGATGCAGTGCTTGCCCTTCATTTTGGTATTTCCCTTATTTCGTTTGCTTCTGTGCTGCTGTTAACACTTATTATCTTTGAAGTGGATCAAAAGCTCGACGCAACTAATATACAGCTAGGCTCTAAAATGAAAAAACACATTTACGGGGTTATCTTGTACACATATGCCGTTGTGTACACGGGCGCGCTTGTTCGCCATAAAGAAGCTAGCTTGGCTTGTCCAGACGTTCCATTTTGTTCAAACGGAAACGGTTGGCTACCTGTTGATTTGAATCAGTGGATTCAAATGGGACATCGATTCGCTGCTGTTTTAACGTTTGTATGGATTTTAGCTTCCTTTATCCATGCAGTTAAATATTATCGCCATCAAAAAAATATTTTTTACGGATGGTTAGCTGCTCTCATTCTAGTTATTTTTCAGGCGGTTTCCGGTATGCTTGTTGTTGTCACACGTTTGCAGCTAGAGCTCGCGCTTGCTCATTCTTTAATTATCTCTTTCCTATTCGGTGTATTAAGCTACTTAACCTTACTTGCAACGCGTCATACACATAATTGATCAAAAAAGGTACGAGCTCAGAGCTCGTACCTTTTTTAATCAGCTTTCTAATTCAATTAATAAATCTCCCGGCTGAATGCCATCTCCACTCGACACGTGTACTTGTTTAATCACGCCGTCAAATGGTGCTTGCACGGTTGTTTCCATTTTCATTGCTTCTGTGATCATTAAGTGATCACCTTTTGAGACTTTATCGCCTTTTTCTACTACTACTCGAATAACGGTTCCAGGCATTGAAGCGCCGATGTGGGCCGGATTTCCTTGGTCGGCTTTTTGTTTTGCCGTAACGGTTGTTTTAACACTTTCGTCTTTAATCACGACTTCACGAGGCTGACCGTTCAATTCAAAGTATACCGCTCGCGTACCGTCTGCCTGCGGTTCTCCAATGGATACAAGGCGGACAATTAAGGTTTTTCCTTTTTCAATCTCAATTTCAACCTCTTCTCCTAAACGCATGCCGTATAGGAAAGTCGGAGTATCAAGAACAGAAATGTCCCCGTATTGTTCGACTGCTTTGTGATAATCCATAAATACTTTTGGATACAGCGCATAAGCAATGGCATCAAAACTCGTTACTTGACGATTTAAGTCTTTAAATAGCTTTTCTTTCACTGCATCGAAGTCCACATCTTCTAACAATTCTCCAGGACGAACTGTAATAGGTTTTCTGCCTTTTAGAATGATGCGCTGAAGCTCTTTAGGGAATCCCCCGTGAGGCTGCCCTAAATACCCTTCAAACAATTCAATAACTGAATCCGGGAAGTCAAGCGTTTCACCGCGCTCAAACAGCGTTTCTTCTGTCAAGTTGTTTTGAACCATAAACAATGCCATATCTCCAACTACTTTTGATGATGGCGTAACTTTTACAATATCACCAAATAACAAATTCACGCGTGAATACATATCTTTTACTTCATCCCAGCGGTTTCCTAAACCAACTGCTTTTGCTTGTTGCTGTAAGTTGCTATATTGACCGCCTGGCATTTCATGCACATATACTTCTGTATGAGGAGCGTTCATGCCGCTTTCGAAGTCTTGGTAATATTTTCGCACGTCTTCCCAATAGTAAGAAAGCTCTTCTAGATTTTTAATATCTAGATTTGGTCTGCGGTCCGCACCTTCTAATGCGTAATAAAGAGAGTTAGCACTTGGCTGAGACGTTAAGCCTGCCATTGAGCTTACGGCTACGTCTACAATGTCTACACCCGCTTCAATTGCTTTTGCATACGTGTATACACCGTTTCCGCTTGTATCATGCGTATGAAGGTGGATTGGAATATCAACCGTTTCTTTTAGAGCCGATACTAAATCATAAGCTGCCTGTGGTTTTAAAAGACCCGCCATATCTTTAATGCCCAGGATATGTGCTCCAGACTGCTCAAGCTCTTTTGCTAAGTTCTTGTAGTAATCCAAATCATACTTACGGCGCGTCGGATCTAAAATATCACCTGTATAACACATCGCTGCTTCTGCAATCTTTCCTGTTTGACGAACGGAGTCAATTGCAAGAGTCATTCCTTGCACCCAGTTTAAGCTGTCAAAGATACGGAAAACATCAATACCTGCATAAGCTGATTTTTCAACAAATTCTTTAATTACATTATCAGGATAGTTTTTATATCCAACGGCATTTGACGCGCGAAGAAGCATTTGGAAAAGAACGTTTGGCGCTTGTTGACGTAAAGTAAGCAAGCGATCCCACGGATCTTCTTTTAAGAATCGATAAGCAACATCAAACGTTGCTCCCCCCCACATTTCCATAGAAAATAAATCTGGAAGCAAGCGTGCAGTTGGGTTAGCTACTTGTTTTAAGTCGTTTGTACGGATACGCGTTGCTAAAAGAGACTGATGGCCATCACGGAAGGTTGTATCCGTTAATAGCACTTCCTTGCGTTCTTTCACCCAATTTACTAAACCTTCTGCACCTTTTTCATCTAAAATCTGCTTTGTTCCGTTTTGAATTGGTTTGCTTATATCCACACTAGGAACGCGCGGTTTCGTAAAGATCGGCTTTTTCTTTTCAGATACACCTGGGAATCCATTTACCGTAACATTCCCAATGTATGTAAGCATTTTAGTTCCGCGGTCTTTTCGCTTCGGGAAAACAAAAAGTTCAGGCGTTGTATCAATAAATGATGTATCATAAGCACCTGTTAAGAACTTATCATGCTTCACTACATTTTCAAGGAACGGAATATTGGTTTTAATTCCACGAATACGAAATTCTTTTAAGTTCCGTACCATTTTTGATGCGGCTTGATCGAATGTTAATGCCCATGTTGTTACTTTTACTAACAGTGAATCATAATAAGGCGTAATTACAGCACCTTGGAAGCTGTTTCCCGTATCTAAGCGTACGCCAAAACCGCCACCAGAACGATAAGCCATAATCTTACCCGTATCCGGCATAAAATTGTTTAACGGATCTTCTGTCGTCACACGAGATTGAATCGCATATCCATGTACGTGAATTTGATCTTGTGCAGGAATGGACACTTCCTTGCTGTGAATCGCGTAGCCGTCTGCAATTAAAATTTGCGATTGAACGATATCAATACCTGTAATCATTTCAGTAATTGTGTGCTCTACTTGAACACGTGGATTTACTTCAATAAAATAAAAATCGTTTCCTGACACTAAAAATTCTACTGTACCAGCATTTATGTACTGCACTTTTTCCATCAGCTGCACAGCTGCTTCACAAATGCGGAGACGTAAGTCTTCATCTATAGAAACACTTGGTGCTACTTCTACTACTTTTTGGTGACGACGCTGCACAGAACAGTCGCGTTCATAAAGATGTACAACATTTCCTTGTTCATCACCTAAAATTTGCACTTCAATATGTTTTGGATTTTCAACTAGTTTCTCGACATACACTTCATCATTACCAAAAGCAGCTTTTGCTTCTGATTTAGCACGGTCATAAGATTCATTCAGGCTGTCTGCATCGCGAACGATACGCATGCCTCGACCGCCTCCGCCCAAAGCCGCTTTGATCATTAGAGGATATCCATGCTGATTAGCAAATTCTTTTGCTTCGTCAATTGAATCAATAGGACCATCCGTACCAGGAATGACGGGAATATCTGCTTGAATAGCCTGATGACGTGCTTTTACTTTATCGCCAAACATATCAAGATGCTTGGATTTTGGGCCAATAAAAATAATACCTTCTTCTTCACAACGTTTCGCAAATTGGATATTTTCTGACAAAAAACCATAGCCAGGGTGAATAGCATCTACATCATGAGACTTAGCAATATCGATGATGCCTTCTATATCTAAATAAGCATCAATCGGTTTTTTCTCCGCTCCTACTAAATAGGCTTCATCCGCTTTGTAACGGTGATAAGAACCTGCGTCTTCCTTAGAATAAATTGCAACAGTCCGAATATTCAGTTCAGTACATGCTCGAAATACACGAATCGCAATTTCTCCTCGGTTTGCTACTAATACTTTTTTGATTTTTTTAGTTACAAAACTCATGTTGCTAATCTCCTCTCAATTTCGTATAAACTTCAATATATAGCAAAATTGGATAAAAGAAAAGCAAAAATCAATGGAAAATGATAAAATTCCAATAAATTTTTGCTTTTTTTACACAATTTTTTCACGAAAATCAATCGCTTGTTGTTGATGTATTGTTCGGATGTAGCACAATATTTTCCGTATTTTTCTGTTTTTTATTTTGATAATTTACGAAAAACGAAATATTTACAATAATTCCCATAGATACCATCAGCGTTAGCAGCGAAGACCCTCCGTAACTGATAAACGGAAGCGTGACGCCGGTAATCGGAATGAGTCCCGTAAGCCCACCAAGGTTAATGCCTGTTTGAATACCTATCATACTGGCTACTCCAATACAAATCATGCTAGCAAACGGATCCTGAGATTTTTTAGCCAGCATTAAAATCCTGAAAATTAAGAAGCCTAAAAGACCCAGCACGAGCATAACTCCAAAGAACCCTAATTCTTCTGCAATAATAGCCATAATGAAATCGGTATGGGGCTCCGGAAGATAACCATACTTTTGTACACTTTCTCCTAAACCAAGGCCTTTCAAGCCTCCTGTACCTATTGCTAAATATGAATTAACCAGCTGATAACCGGTTCCTTGAGCATTGGCAAACGGATCTGATGCACCGGTAAAACGGCCAATTCGATTGGCCGTAAACTGACCTGTAAAAAAACCAATTGTAATAATTACCGTAAGCAAAATGAGCCCTAGTGCTAGCATGCGGAAAAAGGTTTTTTTAGAGATTCCCGAACATAGCATAATGGTAACGGCAATAGCAAAAATAATTGATCCCGTTCCAAGGTCAGGCTGAATAGCTACAAAACCTAATATTAGAAATACAAGACCCATAGGTCCAAAAAAAGCTTTTTTGATATTATCAATATACTCTTGTCTTTTAGACAAAACATACGATAAGTACAAAATGACAACAAGCTTGGCATACTCAGCTGGCTGCATGTTTGCCCCGCCAAGCTTCAGCCAACTTTGCGCATTGTTACTCGTATGCCCCATTACAAATACAAGCAAAAGCAGTACAAAAATGCCCAGAATTGCATAAGGCAGTATTTTAGGATACAGCTTGTAAGGTGTTAGCATTGTTAAAATGAACAATACAAGCGTAAAAGCAAGCCACATCTTTTGTCTGTTGTAAAAGAAATCGCTTGACGTATGATATCTTGTAATACTTACAATCATACTTGAACTGTAAACCATAACTAGTCCAACCGCACAAAGAAGCAGCACTGGAATTACAATTGAATAGTCAAAATGCCTAAATATTTTTTTTACCATAACCCTCTTCCTTTAAAAATGACGTGTTTCTGTTTCGTTTCATCTTTTATGTACAAATTTGAGTAGATTAGGAAATTTCAACCACCTGTAATAAAAAACTCAAACTACGTTTGTATATAGTTTGAGTTTCGATCGCGTGATTTTTATTTTTTTGTAAACGCTTCATGCAGTGCAGAAAGTTCACGCTCGAGGCGGTCTAGCAATGTTTTTCCAACACGTTCATCAATTAAACCAAGACGAACTGCAAAATCAATTTCTCTTGATAAACCAAACATTTGTGTATCTAAAACCTCTTCATAAAGAGGACATTGTGGCATTGTTAAGTTATCCATTTGAACTTGAATTAATTGCAAAATCTTATCTGCATCAGCTTTTAACAACGCATACGCTTTTTCACGATGATCTATCATTGTCTCAGGCGTCAAACTCAATCCCTCCGTTCGCGAGCGATTACCTAATCTATCTCTCAATTTTAAAGGCTATGCTCCAAAAAAGCAAGGATAAACATGTCCGTGAGGCTGGCCGTCTTTTTTATACTGTTACTTTCTCAAAACCGTTACCATAGATGTAGGAAATTTCGCACTTTCGTTGACCTTTCCATTATATCATACGAAAATCACTCTCAACTAAATTTTTTCATCAAAGTGACAAATAAGTAGAAAGCGCTTATACTTTTAGCAAGGGGGCATTTATGATGAATTCAATTATTATGTTAAAAGGAAAAGTAAAATATACGCTGACACTCGACCCAAGCGTGTGGATTTTCGATGACCGCAAGCTCGATATGGACGTTTTCTTTGAACATCCACCGGAGCAAAAAGACGAGACAGAAGCGTACACAAAGGCTGTTTCGAAGCATTGGGACCGTGAAATTCAAGAGGGAGCCGTCTTTCCTCCTACGTTAAAAACCGAAAAGAAATTCAAAAAACAGGAGCTAGTAAATGGAACATTTGGCATTTTATTTGCACCTTTTCTAGCAAACGCTTCACCTACTGAAGAAGCTACCAACGTTTCATTTAAAACAAAAGATGCGCTGATTTCTTTTTCATTAGAAGAAGCGCAAAAACTAATCTTTGGTTTCAGCCAAGATGGAAAGCCTCTTAGAGAAGATGGGCCTATCTATGTCTATTTACCTGACGGATCTAACCGAAATAAACCTATTAAATATGTGGAAGAAATCATCGTTACATAATAAAAGAAGCGGGGTTCCACAAGGAACCCTGCTTCTTTTAAAGAATATCAGCTGCTAATTGTGCTAGCCCGGAGCGCTCTCCTTTGATTAACCGAACGTGGCCCGATACTTTTTGCTCTTTAAACTTTTCAACTACGTACGTTAATCCGTTGTTATACTCATCTAAATAAGGATGATCAATTTGAGCCGGATCTCCCATAAGGACAATTTTACTCTTTTCCCCCACCCTTGTTAAAATTGTTTTTATTTCATGCTTCGTTAAATTTTGCGCTTCATCAATAATAATGAACTGTTCCGGAATGCTTCGGCCTCTTATATACGTCAAGGCTTCCACTTCTATTGAACTGAGCCCAGCTAGAATCGCATCCAGCTCTCCAGGTTTTTTAGTGTTGAATAAGTACTCTAGGTTATCATAAATTGGCTGCATCCATGGACGAAGCTTCTCCTGCTTTTCTCCTGGCAAGAATCCAATATCTTTCCCTAAAGGAACAATTGGACGAGCTACAAGTAGTTTTTTAAAACACCCTAAATCTTCCGTCTGCATAAGTCCTGAAGCTAAAGCAAGCAGCGTTTTACCCGTACCTGCCTTTCCAATTAACGTGACCAGTTGAACGTCGTCTCTAAGAAGAAGTTCTAAAGCCATAATTTGCTGAACATTTCGAGGTTTGATTCCCCAGATATGATCATATTCAAATAAAAGCTTTTTTACTTTCGTTGTTGTTTGATCGACAATGCCGATGGCTGATCCAGATCCTCCAAATGCATCTTTCATCACTAAGAATTGATTTGCAAAAAAGGAGTGGTTCGCAATTTGAGACGTTAGCAGTTCTCCTTTTTCGTAAAATTGACTCAGCAGTTCTTTTGCAATATAGACTTCAGAAAAGCCTGTATAAATACTATTGAATTCCACTACTCGATCACTTAAAAAATCTTCTGCCCTTAAGCCGATTGCGTCAGCCTTCACACGTACCAACACATCTTTACTCACTAGTATCACTTCACGTCCATCTTCTTTTGTTTCCTCTTCAAGAGATAGATTTTTAGCAACAGCTAAAATTCGATTATCATTTGTTTTTTCCACAAAGATTTCTTGAAGCTGTTGAAAAGAGCGATGATTGAGTTCAATTCGCAAATGGCCCCCATTTTCTAAAGGGATTCTCTCATATAACTTTCCATGTTGTCTTAAGTTATCAATGAGTTTGGATACCTGCCTTGCATTTCGTCCGACTTCATCCATATTTCTTTTTTTCGAATCAACTTCTTCTAGCACAACGGCCGGAATCACTACTTCGTTATCATCAAATGAAAAAATTGAATGCGGATCTTGTAATAAAACATTCGTATCTAATACATAAATTTTTCCCAATAATTCAGCCTCCTACTCCGATTGTTTTTCCTGTAAGGAGTGAAACAAGGCACCCATCCATTTATATACTATGTAACGCACATGTGTGAAGTGACCTTAAATGGACGGACCATTTTCTTTAAATATATGAACACGTGTATAAAGATAGAAGAACTATTAGAAACTAAATACAAATTACTACAAAAAATGAGTCATTCATAAGGAGGAGTCTCCCACATGAACAAATTTTTTCTATCCATTAGCTTATGTTTTATTACACTAACCGGCTGCAACAATAACCAAGCAGACGTTGAAGAAGGGCAAAAAACAGATCGAATTGTACAGGTCAAAAATTCATCTCCTGAACGCTCTCACAAGCGTACTGCTAATGAAATATCAGCTCATTTAGTTGAACTGGCTTCAAGCGTTCCGAATGTAAATGATGCTACTGCCATTGTGCTCGGTAAGTATGCAATCGTAGGCATTGACGTCGGCAAAGATATTGATCGTTCAGAAGTAAGTTCAATCAAATATACAGTTGCCGAAGGTCTGAAAGCTGATCCGTACGGCGCTAATTCTGTTGTTATTGCAGATCCTGATACGGTCGCTCGGCTAAAACAAATTGGAAATGAAATTCGCAAAGGTCGGCCGGTTACAGGATTTTTAGATGAATTAGCAGCCATTGTAAACCGAGTAATGCCTGAATTTGCAGAAGAAATTCGCCGAAATCCTAGCTCAACAGATACAAACAATCAAAAACTAAATAATAAACAAGAGCAAAATTTAAAGAATGAGCAGGAAAAACAATCTAATAATCATCTTCAAAAAAATGAATAAGAAAGTCGCTTAGCGGCAGGCTGCTGCTAAGCTTTTTTTATCGCTTCAATTACTTGCTTATCGAGTTTAGCAGCTGCTACTGGATCATAGGTCTTTTCATATGAAGGGTTTACTGAAATCTTAGAACCATAGAACATGACATCTCTTACTTCATTAATATCTAGTTCGATTAGCGTCAGCTTTAAAGCTACTCCTTCTAAATTTTCTTGCACTACCTCAGCTATTCCGCTGATTGAGTAGCATGATTCATTAGCAAGAATATTTACCACTGCTTTATTCGTATGTTTAATGTTTTCTACAATCCTCGATTTGACATCTACGGCAAATCGAATTTTTTGTTTAGTCGGAGCTACTAACCACGAAATGGCACTAACATTTGGACCGTTTGTTTCAAAATCAATAGTTGAAATGGTTGCAAATCTCTCTGTCTGTAGCTCATCGTATAATGCATCTACTAATTGAGTCTCGACTTCGTTGGCCATTTTCATCCCTCCTACTGTTTATGTACTTACTAGTTACTATCTTCGAGCTAACAAGCAAAATTACCTGCTTCTTTAGGAATGTTTTCCTATCGTTCCTTTTCTACTGAGAGATAGCACCGCAAAAAAACTTTATAAAACAAGAATTTTCGGCTAGAATGATGTATAGAGAAGTTGAGGTGATAGAAATGAGAGTACAATGTGTCATGTGCGATAAAATTGAAACAATTGAGGATGAAACACTCGTGGCAAAACGACTGCGCAACCGTCCTATCCATACATATATGTGCAATGAATGTTCTGAACGGATTGAAAAACGAACAAAAGAACGCATAGCTACTGGTAACTTTAAACTATATGAGTCGAAAAAGACAGAGGAGGATTGGTAAGGTGCTCCGATTAGGAATAAGTATTGGCATGTTAAGTGGGATTATCCTTGGGTTATGTTTAAAATGGATAGAATGGCTAACCGGCAAACAAGTTTATACCCTTTTATTAAATGTTGATTTTATTCCTATCATTGGCCCTATTCAATGGTCTGAATGGGTAGAGTTTGTTTTTCATTTACTCATTGCCGTTGCAATTGGGATCGTTTTTGTTTACATAGTAGGTAAATTAAATAATATGTCTATTCGAAAAATCGTATTGTGTTCCTTTTTATTAACACTTCCAACCATTCCTTTGTATTTTCCGTTGACGCTGCTTGCGCTCAAGCCTACGCCTGCGGTGGATGATGCAGTAGCGATTTTTTATTGGACAGCTGGCCATTTAATTTTCGCAGCCGCTCTTGTCTTCGGCTATATCATACTAAAAAGACGCTTGTAGCTATAAGCGTCTTTTTATGTAGTCTTTTATGAACCCAACGTGGAGTTTTGCTTCTTAGCCTGATACAGCCGTATTTTATAAATAATCAATACAAGCGCTGCAACCACAAGCCCTTCAGCTACAGGTAAAAAAATGCCTAAAAACGTTAAGATCGTACATCCAAAAGCTAAAAATAGATAAATAACCACAGATTTTAAAAGCGGCAGCTTCTTTGCAAACCCGAGTTTGTACACGAGAACAGATAGCCCTAAAATGGTAAAGTATAACAGCCACATTCCTATTTTTGCATGTTCATCTACTTGATAAAGAGCAGCAAAAAATGAAAGGTGTTCTTTTACATCCATACTTCTTCCCCCTATTCCTTACTTTACATTATTCGATATAAGCCACCTTTTTCCTTTCCAAATTCTATCTTTATAGAACGCTTTCAAAAAATAGAAAATTCTGATATAATAGATAAAAAACAAGCCGCTAGCAGATAGAGCTAACGACTTACTTTTTTTATTATTTCGTGTCAGCGTATTTTTTCTTTTTCGCTGCTTTTTCACGTTCATTTTTATCAAGAATTTTTTTACGTAGACGAATAGATTCTGGTGTGATTTCACAATATTCATCTTCGTTTAAATATTCAAGTGATTGCTCTAAAGACATAATACGAGGTTTTTTCATACCTGTTGTTTGATCTTTATTAGCAGAACGCATATTCGTCATTTGCTTCATTTTACAGATGTTAACAACGATATCATTTTCACGAGTGTGTTCTCCTACGATCATACCTTCGTATACTTCTGTACCTGGCTCAACGAAAATTGTACCGCGGTCTTCTACGCCTTGGATTCCATAAGTAGATGATTTACCGCTTTCCATAGAAACAAGCACACCTTGACGGCGACCTCCAACTTGACCTTGCTGCATTGGTTGGTAGCTATCAAATGAATGGTTAATGATACCGAATCCACGAGTTAACGATAAGAACTCAGTTGTATAACCGATTAAACCACGTGCAGGAACCATAAAGATCAGACGAACTTGACCGCTGCCGTTGTTAATCATATCAACCATTTCACCTTTACGAGCACCCATCGATTCCATAATAGAACCTGTATGTTCTTCAGGCACGTCGATTTGCACACGTTCAACTGGCTCACAGCGAACGCCATCAATTTCACGAACGATTACTTCAGGTTTTGATACTTGAATCTCATATCCTTCACGACGCATGTTTTCAATTAAAATAGATAAATGAAGTTCTCCACGTCCTGAAACAACCCATACATCCGGTGAATCAGTATTTTCCACGCGTAAACTTACATCCGTCTCAAGTTCAGACATTAAGCGCTCTTCAATTTTACGAGATGTAACAAATTTACCTTCACGACCAGCAAACGGTGAATTGTTTACTAAGAACGTCATTTGTAAAGTAGGTTCATCAATACGTAAAATTGGCAGTGCATCTTGGTGGTCAAACGGACATACGGTTTCACCTACGTTGATGTCTTCCATTCCTGATACAGCGATCAGGTCTCCTGCTTTTGCTTCTTCGATTTCAACACGCTTTAAGCCTAGGAAACCGAATAATTTTGTTACACGGAATTGTTTTACCGTACCGTCAAGCTTCATTAATGCAACTTGCTGGCCTACTTTCATTGTTCCGCGGAATACGCGACCTACACCGATACGACCAAGATAGTCATTGTAGTCAAGCATTGCCACTTGGAATTGAAGTGGTTCGTCGCTGTTGTCTACTGGTGCTGGAATGTGCTCAATGATTGAGTCAAATAGAGACGACATGTTCTCATCTTGCTTTTCAGGGTTCGTGCTAGCCGTTCCGTTGATTGCTGAAGCATAAACAACAGGGAACTCAATTTGTTCCTCGCTTGCACCTAGTTCAATAAATAAGTCAATTACTTCATCGACTACTTCAGTTGGACGAGCAAAGTCACGGTCAATTTTGTTAACAACAACAATCGGCGTTAAGTTTTGCTCTAATGCTTTTTTCAATACAAAGCGCGTTTGAGGCATACATCCTTCGTATGCGTCTACTACAAGTAGAACACCGTCTACCATTTTCATAATACGCTCAACTTCTCCACCGAAGTCAGCATGTCCTGGCGTATCCATAATGTTGATACGCGTATCTTTATAATTAATAGCTGTGTTTTTCGCTAAAATTGTAATTCCACGCTCACGCTCAAGGTCATTTGAATCCATCGCACGTTCTTCAACATGCTCATTAGTACGGAATGTTCCGGACTGATGTAATAATTTATCTACTAACGTTGTTTTCCCATGGTCTACATGGGCAATAATGGCAATATTACGTAAATCTTTACGAATGTTCACGCATTTCACTCCTATGCTTGTAATAACTAAGCTATTATATCACACTAACTCTAGAATTGCAGAATGATTTTGTTGTACACTATAAATATCCGTTATAAATGGGAGGAATCAACATGAGAAACATTAAGTGGGTATTTGTTTTATATGCATTTATCGCAACTGCGGCAATTATGTCAATCGGCATATTTATCGGAGAAGGAAGCGCTCTCGGGGTCATTTTAGCTATCGCAGCTTTAATTGTTGTAATGGGCCTTGGCTTTACGACTAAGAAAAAAATGCGAGAAAAAGGGCAGCTGTAATTTTTTTTGCGATGATTGAAAGCGTCATGGCCATTTGCAACATCAAAATGGTTCATGACGTTTTTTCATCACAAAATTCTTTGACTACACGTAAGTCTTCACTTCTATTTTATTTATTCCACTTTCCTTCAAGGTACGTACGAAAGATTTCGTCATGTAATGTTGGTTTGCTTACAAATACACTGCTTTTTTCAAGAATCTCTAACGGCTTTCCTTCTAAATCCGTCATAACTCCTCCAACTTCTTCAATCAATACTTTACCGGCAGCAAAGTCCCATGGAGCCAAACGTAAAGTAATGTATCCATCCAAGCGTCCAGCCGCTACGTAAGCAAGCTCAATAGCTGCGGATCCATAGGAACGGGTCCCTCTTACTTTACGCACAAGCGGACTTAATACGGAAGGATCAATACGGCGGTTCTCCGTCACCCATGTTGCATTTAGGCTAATAATAGCTTGTTCAACTGGTACAGGTTCAAGTTTCGGCAATTGGATGTCATTCATAAACGCGCCCTGTCCTTTTAAAGCATGATACAGCTCATTATGAATAACATCATAAATATAACCTGCTTGTCCTACACCATTTTCAAATATACCGATGGAAATAGCAAAATTTCGCTGCTGATGAACAAAGTTCATCGTCCCGTCGATTGGATCGATAATCCAAATCGTTCCTTCTTCTGATTCAAGCTCTTCTCCATATCCTTCTTCTCCGAGAATATGATGTTCGGGAAAGGTTTCATTGATTTTTGAGATAAAAAACTGTTCAATTTCTTTATCCATATTTGTTACTAAATCATTTGGATTCGATTTCGTTTGAATGAGAAGTTCTTTACTAAACGACTGTTGAATTTTTTGTCCAGCTTCTTTTAGCCACTCTTTAACGTATGTATCAATTTCTTTCCAGCGTTGCGTCATCTCAATTCCCCCTCAAAAATACGTCTCTTATTTAAGCTTAAAAAAACCTCTGCAAGATGTCAATTAACAGAGCACGTGGGAGAAGAACTGCCGCTTCTTCTCCCACGTGCTCTGTTACCACTTATGAATCTGCTCATTCAGTTTAATCCTTTTTTACAGTTTACCCTTATTTGTTCTATTTTATTCCCGTATCTGCTACTGAAGAGATATCATTTCTTCACGAAGTTTCTCGAGCTTTCGCTTACATTTTTGTTTTTGTTCCTCATTATTCTCCATCATGGCTTCATATAACGTCGCTAACTCGTAATCTAACTCCAAACGAATTACACCTAATCTTTTTTGTCCATCATTCTTCTTATACATATTCACCACTTGTTTCATGTTTCAAACACCCCTCTCAAATTATTGAACCTGCTTATAGAAAACTAAATTTTCAGATATTTTGATTGATATAGTCTATGTCGAAACCTAATCTCATGTAACTAAATTGTGTGATTACCTATAAAAAAATGATAGACACGTTTTGACAAGCATATGCGAATTAATTGGTGTTTATGCTTTTCATGTGGTAGAATCTTCGCGTAAATCATACTTACTTGCATAGATGCACAGCAGCTATACATATTCACTAAAAAACGGAGGTTTCACATGGCATTCTCAGGATTTTCACAAGATGACTTTAACGTATTCCGTATCGAGGGACTTGATGCACGTATGGAAGCCATCAAGACAACGATACGCCCAAAATTCGAACAATTGAGCAATCATTTTGCTCCGACTCTTTCTTCACTTTGTGGAGATGAAATGTTCGTACACATTGCCAAACATGCACGAAGAACAGTTAACCCGCCAGCAGATACGTGGGTAGCCTTTGCTAACAGTAAACGCGGGTATAAAAAGCTCCCTCATTTCCAAATTGGCCTTTGGGAAACACATGTCTTTGTGTGGTTCGCCGTCATTTACGAATCACCTATTAAAGAACAATTTGGAAAGCTGCTAAAACAAAACATTGAGGAGATTCGTCAAAATATCCCTGCCTCGTTTGTTTGGTCGAAAGATCATACAAAACCTGATAGTGAAAAAATGGGCGACTTATCTTCTGAAGACTTAGAGAGTTTGTTTGAACGTCTAGAAACGGTTAAAAAAGCTGAGATCCTATGCGGCATTACGATTCCAAAAGAAGAAGCGATTGCAATGAACGGCGAAGAATGGATAGCTCGTATTGAACAAACATTTCATACGGTAACTCCATTATATGAACTAACTAAAAAAGCATATGCATAATTTTAACGAATTGATATAAAAAAAATGGAGCCAAGCTTGGCTCCATTTTTTACATTTTTATGATGTCTCCAGAAGAAGCAGCCTTTGCTTTTTGAATCGTTCGATAAGAAGAGTATTTGCTTTGGTCTTCAAAATCGTTACAGATTGTTTTTTCTTCTGCTTTACTTGGCACAATTTCTTTAAATCGGCGATAGACTGCCATTAGGTGATCACGCTCAATACCTTTTTCATAAGCACGTTCAATGCTTTCAAAAAACTTCACTACATCAATAATTTCTTCTGTACTCCAATCAAGGGAGATAGGGTATTGATATTCCACTTCTCATCACTCCATTTATTTCTTCAATCTATGTATATCTATATTCTTAACTCTATCACAATCTATAATGTACACAAAATTTATTCTCTTTTCACACAAAAGAATTTCTCCTTTTTTTTCTTTTTATTTTCTCTTTAAAATATCTTTGCAAATGGGTTAATAAGTGCTATAATTCTTTTGTTTTATGGGGATTTTCAAAACATAAAGAACTATAAAATAATGAGTAATAAGCAGTTTACAATTACTTGTATTTTTTAAACTAAAAATTGTATTTATATTATCAAACAGTAGTAAACATACACGTTTCATTCATTTATATAATGGTTAAAATCAAGAAAACTGCCGAGTAGAATTTCTGTTGAATTTCTTTTATAGAAAAAAGATCTGATATTTTAATATGTAGAATTCAACAGCCACTAGTTTTTGGTATATAAAATTGAATGCTGTAATTTGATAAAAAAACAATCAAAGTCCCTCTAAGCTTTGCTTAGAGGGACTGACAATTTATAATAAAAGAGGTGTATAGCAAAGTTGTCTTCTCAATTCTCAACTCCATTATTTACTGGATTGGTTAATCACGCTAAGAAAAACCCAACACAATTCCATATCCCTGGACATAAAAAAGGAAATGGAATGGATCCTGAATTCCGCTCATTTATTGGCGATGATGCTTTATCCATTGATTTAATTAACATCGGTCCTCTTGATGACCTTCACCAGCCAAAAGGCATTATCAAACAAGCGCAGGATTTAGCTGCAGAAGCATTTGGTGCTGACCATACTTTTTTCTCTGTTCAAGGAACGAGCGGAGCAATTATGGCAATGGTTATGGCGACATGTGGGCCTGGAGATAAAATTATCGTTCCTAGAAACGTGCATAAATCTGTTATGAGTGCGATTGTTTTTTCAGGAGCTACGCCTATTTTTATTCACCCTGAAATTGACGAAAATCTTGGCATTTCTCACGGTATTACATCGGACTCTGTAGAAAAAGCCTTAAAGCAGCACCCTGAAGCAAAAGCAGTGCTTGTTATCAATCCAACTTACTTTGGAATTTCTGGAGACCTTCGTAAAATCGTAGAAATTGCCCACTCGTATCAAGTGCCTGTACTTGTTGATGAAGCTCACGGCGTTCATATTCACTTCCATGATGATTTGCCTCTGTCTGCTATGCAGGCCGGTGCAGACATGGCAGCAACAAGCGTGCACAAACTAGGCGGCTCTATGACGCAAAGTTCAATTCTAAACATACGCGAAGGCTTAATCTCTCCAAAACGTGTACAGTCTATTTTAAGCATGCTGACAACAACATCAACATCTTATCTGCTGCTGGCTTCTTTAGATGTTGCACGAAAACGTTTAGCCACAGAAGGAAAAGAGCTGGCTGAACGTGCAATTTCTCTTGCTGAACAAGCACGAAAAGAAATTAATACAATTGAGCATATCCGATGTATAGGCAGAGAAATTTTAGGCACAAAAGCTACGTATGATTTAGACCCTACTAAATTAATTATTTCTGTTTCAGATTTAGGAATTACGGGCTATGACGTAGAAAAATGGATGCGTGAAGCTCATAATATCGAAGTTGAAATGTCTGACCTTTATAATATTCTATGTATTATCACGCCTGGAGATACAGAAGAAGATCTTTCACGTCTGGTCACGGCTCTGCGTGAGTTATCTGCAAAATTCCATAATCTTTCTGAGACAACGGCAAAACCGGCTATTTTATTGCCTGATATTCCTGTATTGGCTTTAACACCTCGCGATGCTTTTTACGCTGAAACCGAAGTGGTACCTTTTCATGAGTCGGCAGGTCGTATTATTGCAGAATTTGTGATGGTCTATCCTCCTGGTATTCCTATTTTTATTCCTGGGGAAATCATCACTGAGGAAAATTTAACCTACATTGAAACAAACTTAGAGGCAGGTTTACCAGTGCAGGGTCCGGAAGATTTTGAATTAAAAACATTTCGTGTCATTAAAGAACATAAAGCAATTCAATAAAAAAAAGGTGCGAATTTCCGCACCTTTTTTTATTGAATTAATCTAAATCTTCATCTGCTTTTTGACATTCTCCGCTTTTACATGTTGAGTATAATCGCGTCACTTTCTCATCTTCGAAATGATCAATTGTGCAGTTACATGTTTGACATACGATTGTTCCCATTTTGTAAACTCCCCTTTAACCGTCTTTTTTGTAAGCGTTTTACAACTCTTGATATTATATTATTATGTCACATTAAATATGTCAACAACTAATTAGTATGTCACATTAAAAATATTTTTCTCATAAATGTTATATTTGTTTTCAAAAAGCTGAACGCTTAGCATCATCTCTATTTATATGAAAAAACAATGTCTAATTTCACATCTATTTCAGCACTTTAAAATAATTACGAAAAATAAGAATTTGAGCTCTTGCCTTTTTTTCTTACTAATAGGGTAGACATTTCATACAAACTTTACTAGAATGTATAACCATGTGGTTTCATGTATAGCTAAAAAAGTTATATGAGAAACTATGTTATGTAAAATAGAATAGGAAAGGAGTGATAATCGATGAAAAAACTGACTCCTGTTTTTATCATTTCGGTTATTATTGCTGCAGTATTTATCGTATGGGGTGTTATTCCAGAATCTGTGCTAGGAAGCGCAGCGCTTACACCCGTCACATCGGCAATACATAGTTTTATCATCGAGAAATTTGGCTGGTATTACTTATTAGCAGCTACATTATTCTTAGTTTTTACGCTGTACTTAATTTTTTCAAAGTACGGAAACATTAAACTAGGTAAACCTGACGAAAAGCCTCAGTATGGTTATGTCTCGTGGTTTGCCATGTTATTTAGTGCTGGTATGGGGATTGGACTTGTATTCTGGGGTGTTTCAGAACCAATCAATCATTTTCATACTCCACCTTCTGGTGAAGGCGGTACAGCAGAATCAGCTCGTGCAGCTCTACGTTATTCGTTTTTCCACTGGGGTTTACATCCTTGGGCTATTTATTCCGTTCTTGCACTGGCCCTTGCATATTTTCAATTTAGAAAAGGTTACCCGTTCATAATTAGTAATATTTTACGTCCACTATTAGGAAAACGTGTTGATGGACCTCTTGGAACGATCATAAACGTCCTCGCCGTATTTGCAACTATTTTTGGGGTGGCAACATCTCTTGGACTAGGCGCTATTCAAATTACCGGTGGAGCCTCTTACTTGTCGCCAAGTATTGATAATAATTTCACGACTCAATTAATTGTTATTATTATCGTGACGTTCTTGTTCATGCTGTCAGCACAGACGGGTCTGAACAAAGGTATTAAGTATTTGAGTAACATTAATATTGTTTTAGCTATTCTGTTAATGCTATTCTTGTTATTTGCAGGTCCAACCAACTTTATTATGGACTTATTCGTTACAACAATTGGCAGCTATATTCAAAACTTGCCGTCGATGAGTTTTCGATTGAGCCCGTTTGATAATAGCACCTGGGTTCAAGATTGGACAATTTTCTACTGGGCATGGTGGATCGCTTGGGCACCGTTTGTTGGTACGTTCATTGCTCGTATTTCACGAGGTAGAACCATTCGAGAATTTTTAATTGGTGTACTAGCTGTTCCTACCGTATTTGGTGGATTATGGTTTGCTGTATTCGGAGGTTCTGGGGTCTACTTAGACTTTTTTAAGGATCTTCCTGTTATGGATGTTATCAACAATAAAGGAACAGAAGTTGCTTTATTCTATGTACTTGAACAGTTTCCATTTGGTACGTTCATGTCTATTGTCGCTATTTGCTTAATCGCTACATTCTTCATTACATCAGCTGACTCAGCTACATTTGTTTTAGGAATGCAGACAACAAATGGTGATCTAAATCCTTCAGGCTCTATTAAACTTACGTGGGGCTTAATTCAATCGTTAACAGCAATCATTCTGCTTTGGACAGGTGGTTTGGACGCGCTCCAAACAGCTGCGATTATAGCAGCGCTTCCATTCTCAATTGTGCTGGTGCTAACGGTCTTTTCATTAATGAAAGCATTTAAAGAAGAAGGCGCATTGAAAAGAGAAAAGAAATCTGTGTAAGACAAAAAAAGCGTTAGCTTATATAAGCTAACGCTTTTTTATGCAATCTTACGCCGTACAAAATAAAATTAGTTGATAACATGTCAAGCAAACAGCTGAAGTTGTACCCGTCATCATAAGCGCCAGTCTTTTAGATTTGACGTTCATTTCTGCTATGCCGTAAGCTAAATAAGCAAATACTACAAATAAAATAATTTTAGATGTCAACTGATCACGTTTTGATAGCAATTCAACCAGTGAATAACCTATCCAAATAACAATGTGTAAGCTCCAAACGAAATACGTCTTCATAGCTCCTTCGCCGCCTTTTCATTCGTTATCCAAAAGAGCAATTTTTTATCTACCTATAAGGAAAGCACGTCCCACTTCATATGTATGCATCTAGAGCTCATTTAAGACTGCCTCAGCGCTTTTTACACGTTTCTTTTAAGGAGTTATACTCATCAGCAACAAAAGCTGCCTGACAAGCATCTGATACTTTATGAAAACCGTTTTCCTCAAAAAAAAGCTGATGCATACGCATCAGCTTTTTAAAAACATTATTTTACAATGTGAATTGGGCTTCCAATAGCTACTTCAGCAGCTTCCATTGTGATTTCACCTAATGTTGGGTGAGCGTGAATTGTTAATGCGATATCTTCAGCTGTTACGCCAGCTTCGATAGCAAGACCAAGCTCAGCGATCATGTCAGATGCGCTAGGTCCAGCGATTTGAGCACCAACAACTACTCCGTCTTCTTTACGAGTGATAAGCTTCAAGAAGCCTTCTGCAGCGTTAAGTGCAAGCGCACGTCCGTTAGCAGCAAATGGGAATTTAGAAGCTTTAACAGCTAATCCTTCTTCTTTCGCTTGTGCTTCAGTATAACCTACAGATGCAAGCTCAGGCTCAGAGAATACAACTGCTGGAATTCCTAAGTAGTCAATTTCAGCAGGTTCGCCAGCAATTACTTCAGCTGCGATTTTACCTTCGTAAGAAGCTTTGTGTGCAAGTGGAGGTCCAGTTACGATATCACCAATTGCAAAGATGTTGCTTACAGATGTACGAGTTTGGTTATCGATTTCGATAAGACCACGGTCAGTCATTTTAACGCCAACTTGCTCAAGACCAAGCTCATCAGTGTTAGGACGACGACCTACAGTAACTAATACGTAGTCAGCATCGATTACTTTTGACTCTCCGCCTACTTCAAACGTAACTTGTACGCCGTCAGCAGTTTCTTCAACGCCTTTAGCCATTGCTTTTGTATAGATTTCAACGTTTCCTTTTTTCTTAAGGTTACGTTTAACAAGTGAACTCATTTGTTTTTCAAAACCAGCTAAGATTTCATCAGCAGCTTCTACAAATGTAACTTCTGTACCGAAGTTAGCAAAAGCAGTACCAAGCTCAGTACCGATGTAACCTCCGCCAATTACAACTAATTTTTTAGGAACTTCTTTAAGCGCTAGTGCACCTGTAGAGTTGATTACGCGCTCAGAGAATTTGAATCCAGGGATCTCGATTGGACGAGAACCAGTTGCAAGGATAGCATTTTTGAATTTGTACGTTTGTGCAGAATTTTCATCCATTACACGTACAGTTTCGCTGTCAACGAAGTAAGCTTCACCTTTTACGATGTCAACTTTGTTACCTTTAAGAAGGCCTTCAACACCGCCAGTAAGTTTGTTTACAACGCCGTTTTTGAATTCTTGAACTTTAGAGAAATCAACTGTTACATTCTCAGCGATAATCCCCATGTCTTCAGAATGTTTAGCGTGTTCAAAACGGTGACCTGCAGCGATTAATGCTTTTGAAGGAATACAACCAACGTTTAAGCATACGCCTCCAAGGTTACCTTTTTCTACGATTGTAACTTTTTGACCTAATTGAGCTGCACGAATTGCTGCAACGTAGCCACCAGGGCCAGCACCAATGACAAGAGTATCAGTTTCGATTGGGAAATCTCCTACTACCATTTATTACGCCTCCATTAATAATAATTCTGGATCATTTAATAAACGCTTGATTTGGTTAAGAGCGTTTTGAGCTGTTGCGCCATCGATAATACGGTGGTCAAAGCTTAGTGATAATGCTAATACTGGAGCAATTACAATTTCACCGTCGCGTACAACTGGTTTTTCAGCGATACGTCCGATACCTAGAATTGCAACTTCTGGGTGGTTGATAACAGGAGTAAACCATTGTCCACCAGCAGAACCGATATTTGTGATTGTACAAGAAGCGCCTTTCATTTCAGCAGGAGCTAATTTACCATCACGTGCTTTTCCAGCAAGGTCGTTAATTTGATCAGAAATTTCGAACACAGATTTACGATCAGCATTTTTCACAACTGGTACTAAAAGACCTTTTTCAGTGTCAGCAGCGATACCGATGTTGTAGTAATGTTTTTGAATTACTTCATCTGTAGAGTCATCGATTGAAGTGTTAAGAGCTGGGAACTTCTTAAGTGCTGAAGTTAACGCTTTTACCACGTAAGGTAAGAATGTTAATTTAATACCTTGATCTGCTGCAACTGTTTTGAATTTTTTACGATGAGCAACAAGAGCTGTTACATCGATTTCATCCATTAATGTTACGTGTGGAGCAGTGTGTTTAGAGTTAACCATAGCTTTTGCGATTGCACGACGGATACCGCTCATTTTCTCGCGAGTTTCTGGTAGGTCGCCTTCAGGAATAGCTTGTGCTGCTGCTGCTTTTGGTTCAGCTGAAGCAGTTTCCTCTTTAGCTGGAGCTTCAGCAGTTGCTGTAGCTGTAGAACCACCAGATAAGAAGCTATCGATGTCATCTTTAACAATACGTCCGTTTTTACCTGAACCAGGAACAGCTTTAATGTCTACACCTTTTTCACGAGCATATTTGCGCACTGAAGGCATAGCAATTACTTTACGGTTAGGATCAACATCAGCTTGTGCTGCAGGAGCTGTTGCTTCTTCAGTCACTTCTTCAGTTGAAGCTTCTTCTTTAGCTTCTTCTGCTGGTGCATCATCATGATCGTCACCTTTGAATTTTAAGTCTTCGTATCCAGGAGCATCAAAAGTAACGATAACTTGTCCTACAGTAGCTACTGTACCTTCGTCAACTTTTACTTCTAATACTTTACCTTTTACAGGAGATGGGATTTCAACAACAGCTTTGTCATTTTGTACTTCTGCTAGTACATCATCCTCATCAATTTCATCTCCAGCTTTTACGAACCATTTTACAATTTCACCTTCGTGGATACCTTCACCGATATCCGGCAGTTTAAATTCAAATGCCACGTGTCTTCACCCTCCTAGTTAGTTGCGTTCAATTTGTTAGTGTTTATTTTATCTAAGACAGAAATCAGCACAAAGCTGATTTCTATCACAGTAAAATGCTAATTAAAATTCAAGTACTTTCTTAGCTGTTTCAACGATATCTTTGTGGTCTGGTAACCATACGCCCTCAGCTTGAGAGAATGGGAACACAGTATCCGGTGCTGTTACACGTAATACTGGTGCTTCTAAGCTTAAGATTGCACGATCGTTAATTTCAGCTACAACGTTAGCTGCGATACCAGCTTGTTTTTGAGCTTCTTGAACTACTACTACGCGACCAGTTTTTTCAACTGATGCAAGAATTGTATCGATATCTAAAGGTTGAACTGTACGTAAGTCCACTACTTCAGCAGAGATACCTTCTTTTTCTAGTTCTTCAGCTGCTTTTAATGATGAGTGTACCATTGCACCGTAAGCGATAAGCGTTACGTCTGTACCTTCACGTTTCACATCAGCTGTACCTAAATCAATTGTGTATGATTCTTCAGGTACTTCTTGACGGAATGAACGGTAAAGCTTCATGTGCTCTAAGTATACAACCGGATCGTTATCACGAATTGATGAAATTAAAAGACCTTTTGCATCGTATGGAGTTGAAGGAATTACAACTTTTAAACCAGGTTGAGATGCTACGATACCTTCTAAGCTATCAGCGTGAAGTTCTGGTGTATGAACGCCTCCACCAAATGGTGAACGGAATGTGATTGGTGCATTCCAGCGACCGCCAGAACGGTAGCGCATACGTGCAGCTTGACCTGATACAGAATCAAGTACTTCGTATACGAAACCAAAGAATTGAATTTCAGGAACCGGACGGAAACCTTGAGTCGATAGACCCACAGCAAGACCACCGATACCAGATTCAGCTAATGGCGTATCGAATACGCGATCTTCGCCGAATTCTTGTTGAAGACCTTCAGTCGCACGGAATACTCCACCGTTTACGCCAACGTCTTCACCAAAAACTAATACGTTTTCGTCGTTTTTCATTTCTGTGCGTAACGCATCAGTAATCGCTTGAATCATTGTCATTTGCGCCATGGCTTACTTCGACTCCTTCTCTTTGTAGATTTCATATTGCTCTTGTAAGTTTGAAGGCATAGTTTCGTACATGATTTCCATTAAATCTGTAACTTTTTGTTTTGGATAATCGTCAGCCTTCTTAATAGCTTGTTTGATATCTTCTTTAGCTTGCTCGATTACTTTGTTTTCTTCTTCTTCATTCCAGATGCCTTTAGCTTCTAAGAATTTACGGAAGCGAACAAGTGGATCTTTCTTTTCCCACTCAGTGTCAAGCTCAGCTGTACGATAACGAGTTGGATCGTCACCAGCCATTGTATGTGGACCATAACGGTAAGTTAATGTTTCAATTAAAGTTGGACCTTCACCGTTTACTGCACGCTCACGAGCTTCGCTTACTGCAACGTATACTGCTAGTGCATCCATACCGTCTACTTGAACGCCTGGGATACCAACAGCCGCTGCTTTTTGAGCGATTGTACGTGCTGCAGATTGCTTTTCAACTGGTGTTGAAATTGCAAAGCGGTTGTTTTGTACAACAAAGATTGCTGGAGCTTTGAATGCACCTGCGAAGTTCATACCTTCGTAGAAGTCACCTTGTGAAGCTCCGCCGTCACCTGTATAAGTGATTGCTACTGCTTTTTTACCGCGCTTTTTAAGACCTAGTGCCACACCAGCAGTTTGCACGATTTGTGCACCGATGATGATTTGTGGAGAAAGTACATCTACACCTTCTGGCGCTTGGTTACCGTGGAAATGACCACGAGAGAATAAGAACGCTTGATATAGTGGAAGACCATGCCAAATTAACTGAGGCACATCACGGTACCCAGGTAAAATGAAGTCTTCTTGTTCTAATGCGAAATGTGAAGCGATTTGAGAAGCTTCTTGCCCAGCAGTTGGTGCATAGAAACCTAAACGACCTTGACGGTTCAATGAAATTGAACGTTGATCAAGAATACGAGTGTATACCATGCGAGTCATTAACTCTTTTAATTTTTCGTCAGATAAATCTGGCAACGCTGATTTATTTACTACTTCGCCCTCTTCATTAAGAATTTGGAACGTTTGGTACTGCTCAGCGATTTTATCAAGTTGCTTTGATACATCAATAATAGCCTTTTTAGTTTTAGCAGCCATCTAAGTCACCTCTTCCTTTCATTTAAGCCGTATAAATTCATTTTACTAATCAAACAAACATACACGCTTTTAGAATGTCCCAAATGGACAAGTAAAAGTCATATTTTGTCGAGTAGCTTTTTGAATTCGCTAATCCTTAACATTTCTATGTATTCCCCAGCGAATTCGGTGCAAACATTTACGTAAAAGGAAAGTTTAAGCGAAACGAGCGTTTCGTTAAACTGTATTAATTATTTTGCAAAAATGATTAATACAACACTTACTACGCTACCTAGTTTACAATACACTAAAACAGTTCGTCAATGCATTTACATCAAGAAATTACGCTTTTTTAGTTTGTGAAATAAAACACATAAAAAAGACATGCTGTACTATTACACAGATACAAACTGTATTATATGTTTTATAATAACCTTCTCTTTTTTTACGTCTACACATCTCCTATCTTGCCACAAATAAACGATTTTTTAAAACAATAACCTTTTGTAATTTTTACTTGAATCATGTCGAAACTCTTTCTTTATTTCAGAAAACCTTCCTTTTCAGCCAAAAAAGACCTGTAAACTTCACAGGCCTTCTTAATTATCCTCGCTATTTTTCACCTTTAACTTCGTTTTGTTATAAAAATCCTCTTTGGCTTTGTTATAGTCAGCTGTTAATGTGTTAAACGTTTCTTTTTTCTTTTCAACTTCTTTATAAGTAGCATTGATCGAAGCAATTTGTGTTTCAAGATTCTCTAATTTTACATTGTCTTTTTCAAAGAGCGTATATAGCTGACGATCTAATTCAATGGAATGAAGATAGGCATCATGTAAGGACTGGTAGGCATTATAACGCTTCTTCATTAACGAAGATAGTTCAAGCGCCTCTTCTTTTGCTTTGCCATCCTCTAACTTTTGGATCTTCGGCTCTGTCGCTTCAAATTGTTTTTGCGAAGCGCTGATGCTTTTTTCTTCTTTTTGTAATTTACTTTCACGCTCATCTAATAACTGCTGCGCTTTTTGTGCTTTATTTTTTATTTTCTTTTTATCTTTAATCCCTAGCTCAATAATTTGGTCGTATATCGCATTTTCTTGCTGTTCTAAATCAGCTAACGGTTTTTGCTGATCTGCAAATTGCTTTTCTTGTACTACCACTTTTTCTAATCCATTATATACCTCAAGTTCAGGCGATGAGCCTTCTGCACAGCCTGCTAGTGACATAGCAGCAATGCCGACAACTATATATCTTCCGACGCATTTCATATCTGGTAAATCCTCCCTTATTCATGGGTCATTATACAATTTTTGTAGGAAATTAGCAATTTATCTACACCCTTTTTCCACCTTTTAATATATTATACTAACCCAATGGTGAAAAAAAGGGAGTTTATTACTTTTTACCTTGGGATTGATAACTACGGGAGGTTACATTATGTTGGGTTATGGTGGATATGGCTGCGGCGGTTCTAATAAAGGTTTTGTGTTATTAATCGTACTGTTCATTTTATTAGTTATTATCGGCTGCAGCTGTGGCGGCTGGTAATTATACAATAAAAGCGGCTAACGGTCGCTTTTATTTTTTCTTATGCATGTTTTTCCATATGCTTGATGCATATAATTAGTAGAAACATTTATGTGGTCAAGGTCGAGGTAATGACTTTTTTATACGGATTTGGTACACTTTATACCTATAAAATAGCCTAGGGAGATGTGAAAGTTGATTACAATGAACGATATTATTCAAGACGGACACCCAACGCTGCGAGAAGTAGCAAAAGAAGTACCGTTACCTGCTTCTGAAGAAGACAAAAAGATTTTACATAGCTTATTAGAATATGTAAAAAACAGCCAAGATCCTGAAATTGCTGCTAAATATGAACTGCGATCTGGTATCGGGCTTGCCGCTCCTCAAATTAATGTATCAAAACGAATGATTGGGGTACACGTTACGGATGAAAAAGGCAAGCTATACAGCTATGCATTATTTAACCCTAAGATCATTAGCCACTCAGTAGAAAAGACATACCTTACAGGCGGTGAAGGCTGCTTGTCTGTCGATCAAGATATCCCAGGATTTGTTCCTCGATATGCACGCATCACAGTAAAAGGCACAACGCTTGAAGGCGAGGAAGTGAAAATTCGTTTGAAAGGCCTTCCTGCTGTCGTATTTCAGCACGAAATTGATCATTTAGACGGAATTATGTTTTATGATTACATTAATAAAGAAAATCCATTTCAAGAACCTGAAAATGCTTTTCCATATGAACGCTAAAAAACGCGAGCTAGAGCTCGCGTTTTTCTTACTTTAATAATCCTACTAGCTCTAATCCATGAAGAATACCATCTTCTGCTACATCTTTTGTAACAAGATTAGCAACTTCTTTCACAACTTCTTCCGCATTTCCCATCGCTACGCCATTCCCAACAAATTCCAGCATTTCGATATCGTTTAAGCCGTCTCCGAATGCATATACATCTTTTTTGTCAAAGCCAAGCTTTTCAATCATGGTCTCAATTCCTCGCGCTTTTGATCCACCTTTTGGCAGAACATCAGTTGAAAATTCATGCCAGCGAATAAAGTCAAATTTCTTAAATTTTTCTTCATAAGGCGCTTCTTCTCCCGCTGTACAGAATAAGAGGGATTGATAAATTTCACGCCCTTCGAAATAAGTAGGATCGTGGTGAGGGTGGGTAAATCCAATTTTCAGCGTGCTGATGCTGGATTCGATATAGTCATGAAACTCAATGTTTGATTTCATATCTTCATGATCCATGTATACGACAGGGTGATCATGCTCAACAGCAAAAGCTGTTAAATCTTGAAGCTCTTCTTTATTTAACGGGTTTTTGTAAAGAACTTCTCCATTTAAAACAATGTACTGACCATTAAAGCTAATATATGTTTGAATATCCAACTCTTCACGCAGATCTTTAAACATAAAAGGAGCCCTTCCAGTTGCGATTGCCACTTCATGCCCCTGCTCTTTTAACAGCTGGACAGCTTTTTTTGTAGAAGCAGGCAGTTTTTTATCATGATCCAATAACGTTCCATCAATATCAAAAAAAACAATCTTTCGTTCCACGTTTATCACCTTATTTTTTATAATTTTTTATCTCTTTGTTAAGCCTTTCCAATTATATCAAACAAGCGCTCGTTTCTCTATAAATGGACGGTCTTATTTACATTTTTTCCATATTTAACCATGAGAAACCTCTCCCTTTTCATCATATAATAAAAGTACAGAGAGAGACAGGCAGGTATCGCAAAAAAACAAAGGAGCTGAAAAATCATGTTAAAAGATTTTCGAAAAAGGCTGCTAAAACGCTGGAATGAATTATTGCGTAAAAAAACGATGGCATAATCGATTTTTTTAGGGCTTTCTGTTGTAAAATTTGCAGAGTGTGTGTCTGCATCGTACAATGGAATAGCCCTTATTTTTTATACGCCCGGAAAATATAGTCTTGTATCCGTTTCCTATTAATATTATTCTATAATTAATTGACTTGTTATATTTAGATGACTAAAATGTAGTGAAAGCGAGTTTCTTTAGAAAATACATGAAATACATACACATTTTATAATATAATAAAATAAGTTATTTGAATTTCGGAATTAAGGAGAGATTTTTGTTATGATTTTTAAAGTTTATTTTCAAGAAAAAATGAATGAAGTAGCTGTACGTGAAAATACAAAAACAGTGTATGTGAACGCAGATTCTGAGCGTGACGTTCGTAAAAAGTTAAAAGCGCGTTCAATTAATATTGAGTTTGTTCAAGCAGTGACTGGAGACTATCTAGAATATGAACAACAGCATGAAGATTTTAAAGTATTGGAGATATGATGAAAATGAAATTTGTAAAAAATAATCAAACGGCAGTTTTCGCCCTGGGTGGACTAGGCGAAATCGGTAAAAATACGTATGCCGTACAGTTTCAAGATGAAATTATTCTTATTGATGCAGGAATTAAATTCCCTGAAGATGAGCTTTTAGGAATTGACTACGTTATTCCTGACTACAGTTACTTGGTAAAAAATGCAGATAAAATCCGTGGCCTTTTCGTTACACATGGTCATGAAGATCACATCGGCGGAATTCCTTACTTATTAAGAGAATTAAACATTCCTATTTATGCAGGGAAATTAGCCCTTGGGCTTCTTCGCAACAAATTAGACGAGCATGGGTTGCTTCGTACAGCTCAGCTTCATGAAATTACTGAAGATGACGTAATTAAATTCCGTAAAACATCGGTAACGTTCTTCCGCACAACTCACAGTATTCCTGATTCTTACGGAATTGTGGTAAAAACACCAAACGGACAAATCGTACATACAGGAGATTTCAAGTTTGATTTTACACCAGTGGGCGAACCGGCTAACTTAACAAAAATGGCTGAAATCGGTAAAGAAGGCGTTCTATGCTTGCTTTCAGACAGTACAAACAGTGAAATTCCTAACTTTACGATGTCTGAGCGCCGCGTAGGTGACAGCATTCATGACATTTTCCGTAAAGTAGACGGCCGTATTATTTTTGCAACGTTTGCTTCAAATATTCACCGCTTACAGCAAGTAGTGGAAGCAGCCGTATTGCATAACCGTAAAGTTGCTGTATTCGGACGCAGTATGGAAGCAGCTATTGAGATTGGCCAACAGCTTGGGTATATTTCATGTCCAAAAGATACGTTCATTGAGCCTTCTCAAATTAACCGAATTCCAGCTAACCGCGTGACTATTTTATGTACAGGCAGCCAAGGTGAACCGATGGCAGCGCTATCTAGAATTGCAAATGGTACTCATCGCCAAATTCAAATTATCCCTGGAGATACGGTTGTATTCTCATCTTCACCTATTCCAGGAAATACAGTAAGTGTTAGCAAAACAATTGATATGCTATTCCGTGCAGGAGCTGAGGTTATTCACGGTGCTCTAAACGATATCCATACTTCTGGACACGGTGGACAGGAAGAGCAAAAATTAATGCTTCGTTTGATGAAACCAAAATACTTTATGCCAATTCACGGTGAATATCGCATGCAGAAGATGCACATCAAACTTGCAACAGACTGTGGAGTTCCTGAAGAAAACTGCTTCATTATGGATAATGGAGAGGTGCTAGCTTTAAGTGACAGCGAAGCTTCAGTAGCCGGCAAAATCCCTTCAGGCTCTGTATATATTGACGGAAGCGGAATTGGTGACATTGGAAATATCGTACTTCGTGACCGCCGCATTTTATCTGAAGAAGGTCTTGTTATTGTGGTTGTAAGCATCAATATGAAAGATTTCAAGATCGCTGCTGGTCCAGACATTATCTCTCGTGGTTTTGTTTATATGCGCGAATCTGGCGACTTAATTAATGATGCACAGTCCCTCATTACAAAACACTTGAACAAAGTGATGGAACGTCGTACGTCACAATGGTCTGAGATTAAAAATGAAATCACAGACACATTGGCTCCATTCCTTTACGAAAAAACAAAGCGCCGTCCAATGATTTTACCAATCATTATGGAGGTTTAATAAAAGAAAAAGAGCGGATGCAATTGCATCTGCTCTTTTTTATTAAGCACTGGCAAATTTATTTTCGAAGCGGTTGATATCTGCATCTGCTCCAATAACAATCAACACGTCCCCTTCTTGAATCGTTTCGGACGCCTGAGGAGAAACGATGATATCTCGATCACGCTTAATGGCTACAATGTTAATTCCATATTTGGCACGAATGTCTAACTCAATCAGCGTATTGCCAGCCATTCTTTTGCTCGCTACTAATTCGACAATGCTGTGTTCTTCAGATAGCTCTAAATAATCCAGCACGCTGTTTGAAATCATGTTGTTGGCAATTCTTCGTCCCATATCTCGTTCGGGATGCACGATAAAATTAGCGCCAATTTTTGATAATACTTTAGCATGATAATCATTTTGCGCTTTTACCGTTATTTTTTCAACGCCCAGCTCTTTTAAAATAAGAGTCGTCAAAATACTTGCCTGAATATTGTCACCAATAGCTACGATAACGTGATCAAAATTACGAATTCCTAAACTTTTTAGAACCCCTTCATCCATTGAATCGCCTACTACTGCATGGGAAGCAACGTTAGCATACTCATTCACCTTTTCTTCATCAATATCAATCGCCAGAACTTCCATTCCTTGATCGCTTAACGTTTTACAAATACTTCCTCCAAATCTACCTAATCCGATGACTGCAAATTCTTTTTTCATTTGAATTCCTCCATTATGTACAGGGAAAAATCTGAACTACCGTTATTTTACCACAATTCTTTTGTATCAACCTCATTTTCCCGTTAACACTTATATCTCTTTACTATTTCTCACACTCATAGAAAAACAGAAGGATCAGCTCCCTCTGTTTTTTAAGCTGTAGCATGGGTTTGAACAAGGTAATAATATACGCCTTTTTGCTGCATTAGTTCCCCGTGATTCCCTGTTTCAATAATGCTACCGCGATCTAATACAATAATGTTACCTGCTTCTCGTATAGTAGATAACCGATGAGCAATCATGATGGCAGTTCTGTTTTTTAACAGCGTTTTAAGCGCCTGCTGAATCTTCACTTCTGTTTCTGTATCGATGCTTGCTGTCGCTTCATCTAAAATGATAATACGAGGATCAGCCAACAGCGTTCGAGCAAATGAAATCAATTGACGCTCTCCCACGGATAAGACGTTTCCTCGCTCTTCTACTTCCGTATCATAGCCTTTTTTCAGACGCTTTATAAAATCTGCAGCCCCTACCGCTTCTGCGGCCTTAATCACTTCATCATCAGTAGCATCCGGTTTTCCAAACCGAATGTTTTCCATAATGGTTCCTGAAAAAATAAAGGTTTCTTGCAGCACAATACTAATTTGCGCTCGTAAACTCGCTAACGTAATATCTTGAATAGGTATATTATCAATTAAAATCTGCCCTTCGTTCACATCATAAAAACGGGTGATTAAATTAGCAATGGACGTTTTTCCAGATCCAGTATGCCCCACTAAAGCAACCGTCTGGCCTTCTTTTATGTCAATTGATACGTTGTTTAGAGCTTTCCGCTTCCCATCATAAGAAAATGAGACGTGCTTGAACTCAACTTTTCCTTTCATATCCTCTAAAGACGTAGCGGTTTCCAAATCTGCGACGAGAGGTTTTTCATCTAGAAATTCAAAAATACGCTCGGATGAAGCCATTCCCATTAATAATTGATTATACACTTGCCCTAAACGAGAAATCGGTTCCCAAAACATTCCAAGATAAAAAGCAAATGATACAAAAATACCAATTGTTAGCCGTTCATCTTGAATAAGTACAGCACCGAACCAAATTAAAATAGCCGTTCCGACAGCATTTGTGAGTTCTACAAACGGTCGAAACATGGCATTTTTTCGAGTAGCTTGCCTCCAGCTCTCGTAATTTTCACTGTTTATGCGCTCAAAAAACAGCATATTTTCTTGTTCTTGAGCAAATGATTGAGTGACGCGAATGCCTTGAATACTCTCATTTAAATGTGAATTTAATACTGACTGCTTCATACGAACAACTTGCCACGACCGACGAATTCTTCTTCTCAGCTTTGTGGAAATCAAGAACATAATCGGTAAAATGATTAAAACAGCACATGTCAAAGCAGGACTGAGAGAAAATAATATAACTACAATCCCAACTAACAATAAGAGGTCCATAAACAGGTTAACTACCCCGTTGGTAAATAAATCTTGAAGAGAGTTAATATCATTCATGATCCTTACAAGAATAGAGCCTCCTGAACGCGTATCAAAAAACCGGTGCGACAGCCCTTGAATATGCGTAAATAAATGTTTTCTTAAATCATATATAACGTGCTGCCCGAGTTGATTCATCCATTTAATTCGAAAGATATTCGAAATATAAGATAGTACATACAAGCTAAAGATTATGAAAACTAACTGCATGAGCAGCGTGCTATTCTTATCTTTTACAGCATGATCAAGCGTATATACACCTATCAAAATAGGAATAGCGAGTCTGATGACCGTCGTGATAATGACCATAAGAAACGAGAAAGGAAGCAAGTTTTTTCGATATGGATGAAGATAACGAAACAAGCGGGCCATTTGCTTCCAGTTAAACATCTTATCAATGATTTGATCTGTTTGATAATAAAAGCGCTCTCGCACAACTTTATTTTTTCCGGCTTCCATTCTATTCCTCCCTTGTTATACGTTCATCACCGACGTATTGCTTTCATATTGAATGTCATAAATATTTTTATAAATCCCTTGCTTTTGAATGAGCGTTTTATGGCTTCCTCTCTCTTTTATTTGACCTTCATGTAAAACCAAAATTTCATCGGCATGTCGCAAAGAAGAAAGGCGGTGTGCGATAATAAACGTAGTACGATTTTTCATCACTTCTTTTAAAGCTAATTGAATTTCTCTTTCTGTTTTCATATCAACGGCACTCGTCGCATCATCTAATACTAAGATGCTAGGGTTTAAGATAAGCGCTCGTGCAATCGCAATGCGCTGCTTTTGTCCGCCTGATAACCCCAGTCCTCTCTCTCCCAGCATCGTGTCATATCCATCTGGAAGCTCCATAATAAAGTCATGCGCCTGCGCTCGTTTTGCAGCATCAATAATGTCTTCTCTAGAAATACCCGGCACGCCATAAGAAATGTTGGTTCCTATGCTGCTTGAGAACAAAAACGTTTCTTGAAGTACAAAGCCAATTTCTTTCCGAAGAACAGGGAGCGGATACTCTTTAATCGGACGATGGTTAACTAAGATTTGCCCTGAAGTCGGTTCGTAAAACCTCGTGAGCAGCTGTGTTAAGCTTGTTTTGCCGGCTCCAGTTGCTCCGATTAAACCTACTACTTTTCCTTTAGAAGCAGAAAAAGATATGTTCTCAAGCGATTTTTTTTCTTCGTTTGGATAGGATAAGCTAACATGTTGAAACTCGACCGTTCCATTAATAGAGAAACTTCCGGCATGCTCATGGACTTTTTCTTCTTCTTCTAAAATTTCTAGCAGCCTTTCACCTGAAGCTTTAGACTGTGAAAACATATTGATAACAAACCCTAGATTCATAATAGGCCACATTAAATAAGAGGTTAAGCTAAAGAAAGCAACAAGCTCTCCCGGACGTACGCTTCCGTCCATAACAAGCGCTCCTCCGTACGCAAGGAGACCAACAATAGATAAGTTTCCTATAAACTCCATTAAGGGGAAATAAGTTGCCCACACATTCGCGGTTTCAATGTTTCGATTTTTATAAACTCCGTTGGAGTCGTTAAATTTAGAGGTTTGAAATTTTTCTCTTGATAATGACTTGACCGTTTGTATGCCGCTTATATTTTCTTGAACATTTGTATTAAGTTCCCCAAACGATTGGCGAATTAAGCGAAACGCTGGATGAACGCGTTTATCAAAACGATAAACAGCTACCCCCAAAAAAGGCAGCAGGCAGATTGTGACAAGAGTGAGTGAAATAGAGTAATAGAACATAACGGAAAAGCTGGCAGTAAGTAAAATAACGAAGCGAATTAATTCTGAGAAGCCAAAAGATAGAAAAAAACGAAACCCTTCTACATCAGCTGTCAACCTGGACATCAAGTCCCCTGTTTTAGCATTGTCATAGTAAGAAAACGGTAAATACTGAAGTTTGCGGTAAAGTTTATTGCGAAGAGTATACACGGACTTAATTCCAAATAAGTCGCCGTAATATTGCTGAATATATGTAAAGATTCCTTTGACAATCATCAGCCCAATAAAAATAAATGCTACATTATCGACTAGCTGATATTGTTTTCCTAACACAATATGATCAATCGTATATTGCAGCACAATAGGGTAAATCACAGTGATGGAGGTTACAAACAACAAGCAAATAGCAGAATAAAAAAAGTACATTCGGTACGGCAAATAAAAATCTTTTAGTTTTTTAAACGTTTCCATATACCCCGTCCTTCCTTTAGCTAAAATGTGGCACACATATTTAAATATATCGGTTGCCGAAATAAATTACCATAATTTTTAAATATTTTTTCAAAAAAAGGTAAATAGTCATAAAAAAAGAGGCTGGGATATAACTAAATGAATTCAATCTAAAGATGAACAAATGGAATACATTAGTTGAACTGCTAGAAAGATCTACACAGACGAAACTATTCACCATAACAAAAAAACGAACCACTAATCAAACATGTTGATCAATGGTTCGTTTTTCAATTCGTCTAAAATACGTTTGTCCCAGCCTCTTTTTTTATTGTTTTTCTACTGCATGTCCGCCGAATTCATTGCGAAGAGCGGCAACTACTTTACCTGTAAACGTATCGTCTTCAAGTGAGCGATAGCGCATCATTAACGATAGAGCAATAACTGGCGTTGGCACTTGTAAATCTAAAGCTGATTCAACCGTCCATTTTCCTTCACCGGAAGAATGCATAACTCCTTTAATACTGTCAAGTTTTGCATCTTTTGAAAATGCACGTTCCATTAATTCGATTAACCATGAGCGAATAACAGAGCCATTATTCCATACGCGGGCTACAGCTTCATAGTCATAGTCAAATTCACTTTTCTCTAACACATCAAAACCTTCAGCAATTGCTTGCATCATGCCGTACTCAATTCCGTTATGAACCATTTTCAAGAAGTGGCCGCTTCCTGCTGCACCTGAATAGAGATAGCCGTTTTCTACGTTGATGTCGCGGAAAATAGGTTCGATTGTAGAAAATGCTTCTTTATCTCCCCCAATCATCATACAAGCGCCATTTCGGGCACCTTCCATTCCGCCGCTTGTTCCGACATCAAAGTAGTGAATTCCTTTTTCAGCAGAAGCTGCAGCACGTCGTACAGAATCTTTATACTTGGAATTACCGCCTTCAATAATCATATCTCCTTCTTCAAGTAGTTCTTGGAGCTCAGAAATTACTTTTTCTGTGAGCTCCCCAGCCGGAACCATTACCCAAGCAATGCGTGGTTTTTCTAATTTGCTCACTAATTCTTTAATGGAAGAAGCGCCTTCTGCTCCCTTTTTTGATACTTTCTGTACGGCTTCGTTGTTCACATCGAATGCTACCACAGAATGATTATGATCTAGTAAATTCAATACTAAGTTTGCTCCCATTTTCCCTAAGCCAATCATACCTAATTTCATATGTAAATTACCTCCAATAGTAAGTTTCGTATCATGTTGTTAGTGTTAGTATGGTGTAAACTCACAAGAAAAAATCCACATTTTTATATTTCCTCTATCAGTTACTTCTTACACACAAAAAAGAAAAACATTCGATGCAAGTTCTACTAAGCATCGAATGCTTTTCACCTGTTACAGCTGCCTGTATTTATTCGTTCTCGCCTAATACACGATTCACGCGCTTTTCAAGCATTTTCATACCGCTTCCACCAGCTTGGAAGTGGCGTAGTTGACCTGTTTTGTCAAATACATAATATGCCGGTACATATTGATTTTCAAATGCATCCGTTAATTTATGCTCACTGTCTACAAAAATTGGCTGCGTAATATCATGTTCTGCTGCTACTTCTTTAATTTTTGATAAGTCTAAATCATCTTCAGAGCGCGGCATATGAACTGCTACTACGTTTAATTGATCTTTGTATTGGTCGCGAAATTCATTTACTTGAGGCATTGCTTCTTTACATAAATGACAGCTTACTGACCAAAAATGAATAAGCGTTGGCTTTTCGCCGATTAGCTGCTCTTTTGTAACCTCTCCGTTTAACCATTCTGTAGCGCCCGTTAACTCAGGCATTGGCTGACGTAATTTCATGAATAAAAGCCTCCCTTATTCTCACTATTATTGACTATATGTTCTTTATTATCCGATGAAAAAAAGGCCTAACGTGGACGTTAGACCTTTTAAACGTTGTGCTTACGCGTTTAAAGTAGCTTGACCTGGTTTCCAGTTAGCTGGGCAAAGTCCGCCAGTTTGTAACGCTTGAAGAACACGTAAAGTTTCATCAACGTCACGGCCAATATTGTTGTGGTTTACAACTGAATATTGTAATTCGCCTTCTGGGCTGATGATGAATAAACCGCGAAGTGCTACACCTTCTTCTTCAATTAAAACGCCGTACTCACGAGAAACAACGTGATTTGTATCAGCTGCTAATGGATATTTAAGATCACCTAAACCATTATCTTTACGATCAGTGTTGATCCAAGCTAAGTGTGTATGGATTGTGTCTGTAGAAACACCGATTACTTCTGCGTCAAGATCTTCAAACTCATCATAACGGTCAGAAAGTGCAGTGATTTCTGTTGGACATACAAATGTAAAGTCCATTGGATAGAAGAATAATACTGTCCATTTGTCATTTTTAATATTTTCTTCTAAGCTAACTTTACCGAATTCTTTGTTTGATAATACAGCTTCCATTTCAAAGCGTGGAGCTTGTTTACCTACCATACGTTCTGGCATACATGATCCCTCCAAATAATTATTAAATGAGAAAATGTATAAAACATTCTCACTTATGTACTGTTATAACGGTTTTCATTATAATGGATATTGTTTTTTTAGTCAATATTAATTAAGAATGAATTTAAACAACATCTTATAATGGTAACATAGTTGTTATGCCCGCCTTTAAGGCAAATTAAACTCTGCCTTTAGCAAAAAAATGCTATAAAAGGGTTGCATTTATTTACCTTCTCAGTTTAGCATGTCTAATATCGGGAATAAACAAATGTGCTCATACTCTTACAAAATCTTTTCCGCAGAATAAATTCCCACTTATTAATATTGAAACAGAACATAGAAAGGATGAACAATTAATGTTTAAGATGCAAGACATCAACTGGGAACAGCTTCTTACCAATGCTGGAGTTATTGTATTAAAACTCATTGCCATTACCATTGTATTTTTACTTGTACGAGCAATTGGTAAAAAAGTTATTGAACGTTCCTTTGAAAAAATGAGTGAGCGCGAAAATGCTACGCGCGGACGTATGCTCACACTCAAAAGTTTAACCGTTAATGTGTTTTCATATGTACTTATTTTTATTTTTGTCGTTATGCTGCTTGAAGCAGTAAATATCCATGCCACGGCTCTATTAGCTGGTGCCGGAGTTGTGGGTCTAGCAATCGGGTTCGGTGCTCAAGGACTGGTTAGCGACGTTGTAACAGGTTTCTTTTTACTTCTTGAAAAACAGCTTGATGTTGACGACTATGTAACAACCGGAAGTTTTTCAGGAATTGTCGAATCAGTAGGTCTTCGTACTACTCAAATTCGCGGATTTGATGGAACTCTGCACTATGTGCCTAACCGTGAAATTACAAGCTTAAGCAATCATTCCCGAGGCAATATGCGCGCGTTAATTGATATTGGCATTTCGTATGATGATGATATTGACAAAGCTATTTCCGTACTAGAAAAAGTATGCGAGCGCGTTGCTGCAACAAATGAAAACATTGTAGAAGGACCAAACGTGATAGGAGTTCAAGGTCTAGGCGCATCGGACGTTGTGCTTCGTGTAGTTGGCAAAGCTAAAAACGGTGAACAGTGGGGGATTGAACGTCAGCTTCGCAAAGAGTTTAAAGAAGCATTTGACGCAAACGGTATTGATATTCCGTTCCCTCATCAAGTAAATATTGATAAAAAGCAGCCTGAAGATGCCAAGCAGCCTCAGCATGCATAAAAAATAGCCGAAGGATTTATTCCTTCGGCTTTCTTTTATCCCTGTACCTTGTTGCCTACTTGCTGACAAATTTCTTCTGCCGTTAATCCGCTAGCTGTAATAACCGAGCCTTGCGTTACTGCATCAGAAATCCCCATTACGTTTGAATCCTGTCCTGTTACAACACAGCAATCGCACCCTTGTGCATCACTTTCGTTGCGTAATTGTACCACTTCATGTCCGAGCTGCTGAAGTGCAGCCTGTACATCTGTTAAACCGTATTCTACACCAATTCGTGCCATCGTTGCCCACCTCCTCATGGTATTAATTTAGCCATAAGGAAAAATGATTATACGATTTATTGATTGCCTTTATGTTCAAAATATTTTGTAATAAGTGAAATCGCAATATCTATTGCGCCTTCATGAGGCTGTAGCTTGGCATGATGAAGCCCATATTCAGACTGAACGCCAAGCCAAAACATAAATCCAGGAATATCTTTTAGCATATAGCCAAAATCTTCTCCTGTCATTGCTTCTTTGCACTCAATGACATCCACGTCCGTTTGCGCTTTGGCAAATTTCATGAACTCTCGCGTGACTTCATGGTGATTATATACTTGATGATACATACAACCATAATCAATGGCTGTTTCACACTGATACCCTACTTCTACTCCTTTAACAATCGCTTCAATTCGTTCTTTAACACGCGTCATTGATTCAGGAGATAGCGTGCGAATGGTTCCTTCTATGCGAGCTCGCTCCGCAATAATATTTTGAACCGTCCCGCCTTGAATTTTTCCTACTGTAATTACAGCGCTGTCTAGCGGATCAACGTTGCGAGCAACAATAGTTTGAAGCTGTGAAACGAGCTGACATGCAGCAACTACCATATCATTTGTTGTATGTGGATAAGCAGCATGGCCGCCTTTTCCTTTTAAATCAATAAATAGCTCAGACGTGTTAGCAAATAGTAACCCTTCCTTCAGCGCAATCGATCCAACCGGATATTCAGGCGCTACGTGAAGGGCGAAGATGAAATCTGGAAGCCATTCTTTCATGATGTCGCTTTGGAGCATTGGCTGTGCTCCTCCTGGACCTTCTTCTGCAGGTTGAAAGATAAACAGTACATTATCTTTGATTTCATGCTGAGCAAAGTAAGTCAGTACGCCTAGCCCAATGGCCATATGCATATCATGTCCGCAGGCATGCATGAGTCCTTCATGCTGTGATTGAAAAGAATAATTCGTTTCTTCCGTGATAGGAAGACCGTCAATATCTGCTCGGTAGCCTATTGTTTTAGTTGGATTTGTACCATGTACTTTAACAAAGAGTCCTGTTTTCCACGTCTTTACTTCTAAGCGCTCTTGCGGAAGAGTGTTAATATAATCAAGCAAAAAACGCTGTGTTTTCACCTCTTGAAATCCTAATTCAGGAATTTTATGTAGCTCTCTTCTTATTTTCACAAATTCATTTTCAGCCATGTGTATGTCCTCCTCACGAAATAAAGAAGAAAGCGTGGTTGCCCACGCTTCCAACTTGTCCATATGATACGTTTAAGGATTCAGTATCCCAATCGCTAAAACCTATTAATTCAGCAAAGAAAAAGCGCAAACTGATCGTTTTTCTTATTCTTCGTTTAATTGACGCAATTCTTGCTTGATTTCTGTTTTAGACTTTGTTTTTTCGTCAATTTCTTTAATAACGCGAGCCGGCGTACCTGCTACTACTGTGTAAGGAGCTACATCTTCTACCACAATTGCACCTGCAGCAACTACGGCACCTTTACCTACTGTTACACCTTCAAGAACAACAGCATTAGCACCGATTACTACATCATCTTCTACTACAACTGGTTTTGCAGAAGGTGGCTCAATAACACCAGCTAATACAGAACCTGCGCCGATGTGACAGTTTTTACCTACTGTTGCACGACCACCAAGTACTACGTTCATGTCGATCATTGTTCCTTCACCGATCACAGAGCCGATGTTAATAGATGCACCCATCATAATAACAGCGTTGTCGCCGATTTCAACTTGATCGCGAATAATAGCGCCTGGCTCAATACGAGCTTTAATTCCTTTCATATCTAATAAAGGAATCGCAGAGTTACGGCGATCGTTTTCAATTACGTAGTCTTCAATTTTTCCTTCGTTTGCTTCAATAGCAGCTTTGATTTCTTTCCATTCACCAAATACTACACCTGTGTTGCCCGTTACGAATGTTTTAGAAGATGAACCAAAGTCAATTCCTTCTACTTCACCTTTTACGTAAACTTTTACCGGTGTTGATTTTGTGCTGTTTTGAATAAATGAGATAATCTCATTAGCATCCATCATTTTCATTATGTATTCCTCCTAAGTAAGCAATGTCTCATTTAATGTAACAAAATGCTTTCACAATGACAAGCATCATTATCGTTTTAATAAAAAGATAACGATTGCAAATAAAAAAAGCGAGCATCTAGGCTCGCTTTAAACCGTTTCTCTTACATATTCACGTACAATATCAACAAATGCTCGAACTTGCTTTAGTTTAAACGCTGATTCATATCCAACTAAAGAAGTGTCTCGCGTAATTGGCTCTCCATTTGCTTTCAGAAGCGGCGTCCGGTGAATATGGCTTCCAGCTTCTTTAATAGCAATCGATGGTAAAATAGCGAAGCCAAGACCATTTAAAGCCATTTGCTTACACGTCTCAATCTGATCCACTACAATCGTACGCTTCGGTGTAGTATGAAACTCTCGATGCCACCATTCTAAAATTTCTTGATAATACGTTGAGTCACTTTTAAATTGAATAAATGGTCGATGAGTATTTACTACTTCCGCTGCCCTTTCAATTTCTGAATCAACTAGGTAAAGAGGATCTGTAAACAAATGTTCTTTGACACCTTTCCAATCCGGATTTCCGCGTATGATTCCAATATGTACCTCATCTTCGTACAGATAGCGAAGCATTTCACTGCTCCAGCCGGTTACAAGAGAGATTTTAGCATGTGGGTAACGATCCATATAGCGTTTTAACACCGCCGGCAGCCAGTGCTGTCCAATAATCGAAGCCACCGCTAATTTGAGTGTACCATATACTTCATTATCTAAATGATGCAAGTCCTCACGAACCCGATCTTCTTTTTCTACCACTTCTTTTGCAAATTGAACAATCTTTTCTCCAGCAGGCGTTAATGACAGTCCTTTTTGCGAACGAATGAAGATTTGTGTATCCCATGCTTTTTCAATGGTTTGCAGCCTCTGTGATAAAGCTGGTTGCGATACAAATAATCTCTCTGCAGCTTTTCTCATATTTAATTCTTGAGCTAATACAACGAGCATTCGACATTCTATTAATTGCATTCAGTTATTCCTTTCAAGCCTCTTTTTACTTTCATTTTACCTTTATCATATAAGAAAAAAACGGAGAAAGATAGGCTGAAACACGATTTCTTAAAAAAATTATTGAAATGACTCTTTCGGGAGAATGATGGACTGCCTTCTTAATGACTTTAACAAATTTCTTCGTGTTAAAATCCCTTCAAAAATGCCATCTTCATTCTCTACGCACAAAAAAGGATGGTTAATCATGGCATTTATGACTTTTAATACGGATTTTTTCATGGAGACACGAGGAACATTTTGATTCATAACTTCTTCTACTTTCATGGTTTCTAATCGTTCAAATTCAATGCGCTTTAATCCTAAAATCGAATCTAAAATAAGCGTCATGCTCACGAACCCCTGCAGCTGAAACCTTGGATTTAATACGGGAATGGACGTATAGCCAGTCTTTGTTAACACAAGCAAAGCATGTTCTAAATTATTTCCCACTTGAACATGAGCAACTTTATCAGAAGTGACAAGTAAATCTCGAAGTTCAATTTGATTTAACTGATTGTGATCAATATCAATCATTTATACATTCTCCTTCCATTTCTCATAACTTCCACGTGTGTAAAGAGAAAAAGAACAAGCTACAAAATGAAAATAGCTTGCTTACGTAAATGCGAACCTTTAAGAGGGAATAGAAGCAGACACACTCGATGTTCTCCCTTATATGTTAAGTCTAGATTTTTTTAAAACAAGTGTCAACGAAAGTTCATAATTATCTGAATTTTTTATTTTGATTTTTTTACAGCATTCGACCCGTTCCTTCCATTTATCAGAAAATCCGCTATCACTTTGTCGATATTTCTCGGGAAAATAGGGCAGAAGCCACCGCAAAAACTCCATACGCAGTAACAAAAAAATACCGCAAAGTATAAAATCCTTTGCGGCATTCGTTTTGCTTTATCCCTTAATGAATAAGTTCAAAAATTTCAATTGCAATCATATCAACGTTATCAAATTGATAAACGGCTGGCTTTTCACCATCTTGATATACTTCAAGTTCGTATGTTTCAGTTTTTGCATGATATTTCACGCTGCAAATTCTTTTTCCCTCTACTTCGAAGAAGCGTTGTGGCGCTTCACTTCCACTTGCTTGCTCACGGAGATTCACAAGACGAGTTAAAATACCTTGTAATTGTGACATATAATCTCTCCTTTCACCTATTACATCATTACGCATTCGACTTTTCTACAATATCAATTCAAATAAATACTTTATCTAAACTAATACTTAAAAGACACCATTTCACTATATGCCACATACTAAAAAAACACAAGTACTTTACGTGATTTTTCATAAGAAAATGCCTTATTATAGCGATATATGTCGTTTTTTATTATAATAACATAGCGATATACTATGTATCATACAAAACTTCATTCTACTTTAACACCATTCATTTTAATATAGGGAGGTGCTTTCATTGAGATCTATAGAGTTGTACACACAACCAGCTTGCCCACCTTGCGAAATTGTTAAACAGTTTTTACAGCATCATCACGTTTCTTATAAAGAATTTGACGTATCTAAAGATGCTTCTGCTCGAAAACGAATGACTACTGAGTTAGAGTCTTATTCCACTCCGACCATTCGTGTTGACCAGGAGATTATCAGAGGATTTGACCTTCAAGCGCTTGAGAAGCTTCTTAACATCGGGTAACAGAAACACTCAAAATAAGCTTTCCTCGGCTATTTTGAGTGTTACTTACTATATATAAACTTTTGCACTTTCCATTTCCCCTGTTTTTTTACTAAAGTGATCATTTCGTAATGATCTTGGTATTTTACCCGTTCATTATGCACAGCCGGAAAAAATTGATAGACATAAGCTTTGTTTTGGTCGGAATGAAGAGCTACCTTCGTATGTTCATCGAAAGAAAAGAAAGGGATGTAGTGTGTTAAATATTCAGGTCCCTCTCCGACATACCCTTGAGCTTTTTGCAAGAGAGCCTCATTAAAAAACACAGATGCATACTCATCATCTAAAAACAATTTCAGCTCACGAACAGCGTCTTGATTAGTATGGGCAGACGCAGCTCTTAGCTGAGCCTGATAAGCGTCCTGCAAATTTATAAAGATTTCATGCCTAATCTCTCCTGATACTTCTGCATGAACAGATTTTCCTGAGTACAAGACAATCAGCAAAAAGACAAGTAAGCATATTTTCTTCAAATTAAATCAGCTCCTTAACTTCTTTTTTATTAGAATTCCGAAATTTTCTCTGCCTATGCATATCTCTATAACCGACTGTCGTTCTCCTCTAAAAAAACATAAAAAACCGGCAACCACTTTTGCTGGTTGCCGGTTTAACTTCAACTTATTTATTCTCTACAAAACGTCTCTTTCGTATAAAAAAGAATATGAAATATCAAGGAATATATAGTGCATATTATCAATCGGATACGAAAAAGTTCGGATATTCTCACCTGTTTCAATATCATTATACAAATCTGATAATATGCCTTTTTTTTCATAGCTCATTCGAATAATATTCTCAAGAAAATATGGGCGCCAGCTCCAATTTTTCTTTACATATTCAGGTTCAAGAATCCAATCCTCGTTTTTCTTTACATAGTTAGAAGACTTTTGAAATCCATTTTCATCGCAGATGTAAAGGCGAAAACACACGTTGGATAGTTCTTCTGCAATAACAGGCAGCATATCGTCATACGTTTCTAGCTTTCTGCACTTTGTCATTACCTGCTGCATTTTATCTTGAAAGCGTTCTGTCAGCTGGTAAACAGCAAGCAGCTTTTTCTTTTCGTGAGCGATATACATTTCAAAACGTTCCTTTAGTTTATCCTTTAAGATGTTCGGATCGACAAGTTCAGCAGCCGGCTTATGTAAATAATAACCTTGAAAATACCTGCCTCCGTTTCTCCATGCATATTGCAGCTGATAGGAGGCTTCTATATCTTCGTATAGAAGCGTAGCACCCATTTTTCTTGCTAACAGAGATAAAGAATACAATACGTCTTGATACGACTGCGCCATGTCCGTTTGTCTTAGAATATGTAAATCTACTTTTAAGATATCTGGTGAAAGCAACCCAATCCTGTCTAGATTACTACTTTCTTTTCCTATATTATCAATTGCAATCTTAATACCATATGTTTGATAATACTTTAGTAAGTGTTGAAGTGATTCCAAATCTCCACTAAAATTGTGTTCTGTAATTTCGAGAACAATTCGATCAAGAGATAATCCTTTATTTTCGAAAAGTTGCAATAATTCTAGCAAGGATTCTCCATGATCGTTCATTAATAAATTAGGGTTCTGATTAATAAAAATTAAAAATTGTTCTTCCTGGGTCAACATATGCTCGAGCGCTTGTGTTAAAACAGCATAATCAACTTCTATGCGATATTCATCCGGAATCGCATCATCATGAAAGAATGAGCCGAGACTTTCAATTTCCCCTTCATTTTGAAACCTCGCCAACACTTCATAGCCAATTACTCTATGTCCATCTGCACTAAAAATTGCTTGATAATACGGAAGAGTTTTCTCTATGTTTGTTAATACATCTAACGGGTCCACTCAACTCTCCCCTCTCCTTGTTCACTTTACGTTAGTATAATACGAATAGCATAATTTTACTAGCCCTTCTCGGTTTGCTTTGTACTTTTTAGTGCGTATCCAAACTTAAAAAGGATGCTGATTTAGCCACTGTCCCCCGTCCATTGTGATGCATTCCCCATTGATATAAGACGCTTCATCAGAGAATAAGAAACTGGCTAATCCTGCTATTTCCTCAGGAGTTCCAAGGCGTCCTAATGGTACAGAATTCAATGTACGCGCTTTCATTTTTTCTGACTCAAATAATTTATCGGCTCCTCCTGTTCGCTCGATTGGCCCCGGTGCAATCGCATTTACCCGTATACCATATTTCTTCCCCCACTCTACTGCGAGCGTGCGCGTCATGGTTAAAACTCCTGACTTGGCACAAGCTGAATGAATAACACCTGCTCCTGCGTTCCAGGCATATGTAGCCACAATGTTTGTAATGGCCCCTTTTGCACCTTTATCGATCCAATATTTCCCTACTGCAGAACTGCAATAAAATGTACCATTTAATACGATATTAATTACGCTGTTCCATCCGTTAATGGATAAGTCTTCAGCTGCACATATAAAATTGCCTGCAGCGTTATTAACTAAAAAATCAATTTGTCCAAATGCCTTGTCCGTTTCTTGAACCATTCGTTCCACATCTTCTGGATTGCGTACATCCATTACCACTGAAAGTACCTGTCCATCAAACGTTTTAATTTCATTTTCTGTCTCTTGTAATCGATCGGCTGATCTACCTGTGATTACCACATGAGCACCTTGTTGTGCAAATCGCTTCGCCATATGTTTTCCCATTCCACTTGAACCGCCAGTAACAATTACGACCTTGTTCTTCAATTTATCTTCCTCCCCAAAACATAAGTGTTTTACAACTATCATTTTACTATTTTTTCTGAATAAAGTGAAACTTTTAACTATTTAACTTAAAAGCAGACTTCTCGTTGTGATGATAAAAAAAACAATGCTATAATGAAAACTTGAAAACTATAAGGAATAGGTTGATTTTGCATGAAAAAGACGTATACAAGACGATCTTTTTTGAAAGGACTAGCGTCTATTTCGTTGGGGTCTTTGCTCACCACGTCTTTTGGGTATACATATGCCAAATATATTGAGCCTAGACGTCTGCAAATTGTTCGTCATACAGTTACTTCTAAAAACATTCCGAAAAGCTTTAACGGAATAAAAGTTTTACAATTTAGTGATATTCACCTTGGACTCTCTTACGATTTATTACAACTAGAACAGCTTATGGTGACCATAAATAACTTGAAGCCCAATATCATATTATTTACCGGAGATTTAATGGATGTACCTAATGAATACCCGCATCCAGAAAGAATTCCACCGATTTTACAGAGGCTTCAGGCTCCTCTTGGAAAATATGCCATATATGGTAACCATGATCATGGAGGATATGGAACAAATATCTATAAACAAGCCATTGAAGACGCAGGATTTAGACTTCTAGTAAATGAAGTTGACACAGTGTCCATGCCTGATAAAAGCTACATTCATATTTGTGGACTCGATGATATTATGCTTGGGAATCCACAATATGAAGGAACGCTAGGACAATTACAGCCGGATATTTTTTCTATTGCTATGATTCATGAACCTGACGTTGCTGTCAAAGCAGCTCCTTTTCCAGTGGATCTTCAGCTCTCCGGCCATAGTCATGGAGGCCAAATTCAAATTCCTTTTTACGGTCCTTTGATTACACCGCCCTTTGGGACGGTTTACCCTGAAGGAATGTACGAAGTTGGAGATTCTAAAATGAAGCTTTATGTGAATAGAGGCTTAGGAACCACTCGCATTCCTTTTCGTTTTTTAGCTACGCCTGAAATTACGCTTTTCACCTTGCAATCAACATAAAAACGCCCTTACAGGGCGTTTTTATGTTGATTGTCTTTTTTTAGCTGATCATGACCGCCTAATTCTAGTCTTAAAGAAATAAACCAGGCTCAAAAGCTTCCGTTCAGCCATACACTACAAAGACAACTGACAAGGAGGTTAAATTATGTACTATCAATATCCCTATACAGGATATCGTAATATTCCAAATGGTGACGAGCGCTTTTTTGGATTTCCTTTTGTTGCTGGCTTAGCTGGTGGGCTGCTTGGCGGACTAGCTGTTGGCGGTTTTGGAGGCAGACCTGGGTGCTGTCCACCACCTTATCCTTATCCAGTTCCGTTTTACGGCGGTGGATTTCCTGGAGGAGGCTACCCTGGTGCCGGCTATGGAGGCGGTGCTCCTGTTTATAACACATACTACGGACCTGGATACGGTCCTGTTGGTCCCATTCCTAGATAATAACATGACTAAAAAGCCGAGCACTCGGCTTTTTTTATGTTATTCTTGATCGTCGCAAAGAGCATATTGACAAAAGATCTCTTGACTATTAATAGAGAGCTCATGTTCTTTTTTTATGACGTAATGATAATTCCCTTCTTGGTCTTGTTCTCGTGCTTTTACATTATCAGCAAGCATAACTTCAAGCCACTTCCACACTTTTTTTTTCAAATGTGTATCCAAGATAGGAAATAAAATTTCTACTCGTTTCACCATATTTCTTGTCATCATATCTGCAGATGAAAAGAAAAACTTTTCCTGTTTATTATGATGAAAATAATAGATTCGGCTATGCTCTAAAAATCGTCCGACAATGCTTCTTACTCTTATATTCTCGCTAACGCCTTGAATTTGAGGGCGCAAGCAGCACGCTCCTCTAACAATGAGTTCGATTGTCACACCAGCTATAGAAGCTTCATATAGCTTCATAATTAAAATTTTATCCGTTAATGAGTTCATTTTCCCAATGATTCTTCCATTGCCATACCGTCTGTGATAATGGATTTCCTGATCAATGAGATGCAAAAAATCATTTCTTATATCAAGTGGTGCAACGGATAAATGATGATATACTGGTTTTTGCGTATAGCCACTTAAGTAATTAAAAAAATTGGCCGCATCTATCCCGATGTTTCGGTTGACAGTAAAAAGACTTATATCCGTATAGATCTTTGCCGTGGCATCGTTGTAATTCCCAGTACCAAGATGAACAAACCGTTTAATATGCTCTCCTTCTCTTCTCACCACGAGCGTAATTTTACCATGCGTTTTTAAATGCGTCATTCCATATATCACGTGGCACCCTGCCCGCTCTAGCTCTTTAGCCCATTGCACATTATTCTCTTCATCAAACCTCGCTTTTAGTTCAACTAGTACCGTCACTTGTTTACCTTTTGCAGCCGCTCGTTTTAATGCTTTAATAACGGGAGAATCTCCGCTTACCCTGTATAACGTTTGCTTAATAGCAAGCACATTTTCATCGTCTGCTGCACCGTTAACAAAATCAAGTACCGGCTTAAATGATTCATAAGGATGGTGAAACAAAATATCTCTTTGAATCATTTGGTCGAAAACATTTTGATCCGGGTGTAACTCTGTTGTAAGCTTAGGAATAAAGGCTTTTTCAGCCAACTCTTCATGCGTAGATTTAAGTAATCTATAAAACGAAAATAAACTGGTTAAATCCAGCTGTCCTTCGATCTCATACACATCTTCATCGTCAATTTCAAGTACTGACTTTAAATACGCTAGTACACCCTGATCATATGGACTCTTAATCTCAAGCCGAACAGCCACTCCCCATTTTCGCTTCTGTAACTCTTCTTCAATTTCTTTTAGTAAATCTTGAGCGTCTTCTTCGTGAATAGTCATATCCGCGTTGCGGGTAATTCGAAATTGAGAAACGGATGAAACGCGGTATCCCTTAAACAACTTTTTAATAAAATAGGCAATTACATTCTCTAGCAATACAAATAGACGGGTAGAATCTGACGTGGCTATTTCAATGTAGCGCGTTAGCATCGAAGGTACTTGAACGATAGCTAGTCTTTCTTTTATCTCGGCAATTTGCTGCTCATCATTTGAATTTTCTGAAAGGACGACTGCTAAGTTCAAGCTTTTATTCATCAACATAGGAAACGGCCGGTAGGTATCAATAGCCATAGGAGTTAATACGGGAAAGATTTGCTCGTCAAAATACTGTTCAAGCTTATCTAGATTTGATTTCTCCAGCTTTTCAACCGTAATGATTTCCACGCCGTATTTCTGTAATTCGGGAAGAAGTGTATGAATATACGTATCATACTGCTGCTTGACTAGATCGTGGTTTTGTTTGGAGATAGAAAATAGCTGCTGTTTAGGAGTTAAGCCTGCTTTGTTTTCAGGTTTGCTAAATCCAGCTTTCACTTGATCTTTTAATCCGGCTACCCGAATCATAAAAAACTCATCCAGATTTGAACTGAAAATTCCTAGAAATTTAAACCGCTCAAGCAAAGGGTTTTTCGTATCTACTGCTTCTTCCAGCACCCGCTTGTTAAAAGCCAGCCAGCTCAATTCACGATTATTGTAATAAGCTGAATCAGCCACTTGTATGGTTTGCTTATAAGTGCGATCACTTTCTAACATTAGCCTCACCTTCCAGGATAATGGATTTAATCTAGTTAGCTATACTGAATATTCTAACCGATCCAGCGTTATTCTAAAGCTTAGTAAATTCAAGAACAATATTTTTTTTCACTACTTTTTCTAGATGCTTTTTCTGTTTTTCAGCCTGATATTGTTCAGGACGAAAGGTTTTTGTACATAATAGTTTAATCGTAACTGTGTTTTCATCGCTTTTCATGTCAATATGTTGAACAACATTTCGCTTTGTTGCATGTAAACCGTCAGCTATTTTTAAAACCGCACCGAGCAGCTGGACTTTTTTTTGTTCTTCTTTTGTTAACCACTTTTTAAAAGGAGCAACATATTGCCTAAAAGAAGACTTCCCTTTATATGAAGAAACAAGTGCCAGCTTTAAACGTTCTCTATGTGAAATGCCATCGATTGTACGATTAGCAAGCACATAAAACGTATGCTGGCTGCTTGATTCCGCATCAATATACTTTCCTATATCATACACTTGCACAGCTTTTATAAGAAGCGCTAAGTCATCCTCTTTTAAATCAACCGGTCCCTGCTCCCTAAGATGCTGAAACATCATAATAGCTGTGCGCGTAAGCTGTTTGACGTAATCTTTACTTACTTCAAACTCTTCCATTATTTCTTGAAAACTTTGCTGTATGACATCGGGGTACATTGGCTGGATATTAGCATCAAAAGCCTCCTTAAATAACACCCCTTCTCTTAAGCCTTTGCGGCTTAAGATGAAACGAGTCGCGTTGACTGTTTCATATAATGATTGAAATACTTCAATCGCTGGCAAAATTGTATCCGCACGATCCTTTGACAAGCGGTCTAGCTTTTGAAGATTGTGAGAAGACAATGAGCCTATAGCAGATTTCACATGCAATATATCAGCTAAATTCATTTCATATTGATGCAGCCCGGCGAGGGGATAGTGGATAAAACCTTGATGCACTTGCACCATACTTCTTGCACTTCCTCCAATGGCTACAATCGGAACTTGGCGATTTAAAAGCCACGGGACAGTATGGAAATGCCGGATCACGAAATCGCGGATTTTTACTTTCTCTTCTGCAGTGGGAATATTGCCTTTGACGAACTTCAGACGAAGAGATAAGGCACCGAACGGAAAGCTGTGGTACTGCACTAACTCTCGATTGCGAAAATACGTAACTTCCGTACTTCCCCCACCAATGTCAATTGTAATGGCTTCTTCGATCGAAGTGGAATGAATAACGGCAACAAAGCCGTAATACGCTTCTTCATATTCAGACAATAGTTGAATAGAAAAGCCCGTTTCTTTTTTTACAAGCGCTAGAACTTCTTTTGCATTAGCCGCTTGACGGATGGTAGCTGTGGCCACACAGGTAACGTGCGGCAGCTGCTGATGCTTGGTAATAACTCCAAACGTTTTAAGCGTATCAAGCAAGGTATATATTCCTTTAGCCGTTAACACTCCTTCTTTACTTAAATAATTTCGAAGCCGTGCAGCTACTTTCACGTTTTCAATTTGCTTAAACCCTCTGCCTTTTTTGTATTCATAAATAACAAGGCGTATCGTATTTGAACCTATATCAATCAGTCCATGCTTATAAGTCAATGTAATTTCAACACCTTTTTCAAAATAACTTTATGCTCACAAAAGTCACTTTTACTTTTTTCAATCGTATACTGTTACAACATAGTCATATATCAAAGGAGCGAAGTTAATGAGATATATAGTAAAGCGCGGTGAAACCTGGCAAAGCGTTTCAGGTGACTACCGGGTTCCGGTTGAAGACCTGTGGATGGCTAATCCTTTTGTAAGCCATAGTACGCTGAAGCCTGGGCAAGTAATCATCATTCCAAACCTCCCTGATAAAGAGCTCATTCCTTACACGATCCACGTGTTTATTGCTGAAAAGCAGCTTGAATTACGAAGAAATAATATCATACAAAAAGTCTATCCCATTGCAGCAGGAAAAATGCTGAGCGCAACCCCTACTGGAGACTTTGTTATCGTTAACCGGGAGCCAAACCCTGGGGGGCCTTTTGGTACAATGTGGCTAAGCTTGTCTAAAAAGTCATATGGCATTCACGGAACAAATGATCCAAGTTCTATTGGAAAAGCCGTATCCAAAGGATGCATTCGCATGTATAATGCCCAAGTAAATGAGCTAGCTCAAATTGTGCCAAATGGGACTGGTGTTTATATTCGACCTTCTCGACGAATGGCTCAATAGTTCGGGATTTACTAATCAATGATGGTTTAACTGTGCGAGCAGCATTTTTTTAAAAATAGAAAGTATGGCGTGCTGTTCCACTTTACTTGTATAAGGAAGCGTAACAAAACAAACCCTATACATAGGAAATTTCATTAATTACCAAAATACTTCTTCGTGTAATTATTTTCAAATGGGACAAGACACGCTATAATGAACGTATCAGCTTTCACCTTATAGGTTGAACAGCTGATATGATAGAAAGGGAGTGAACGTATGTCTCAAGCAAATGGACAAGGCTCTTTGACCCCGTCTGTATCTGAGATTGCACAAGCTATTTTCACTGTAAATCGTCACGCAAAAGCTGCTCCTGATCCTAAGCAGTTATATACGTTAAAGAAAATTGCATTAGATCAACTAATTTTAGAAGGAAAAGCCAAAAAAGAAGGACTTCACTTTTCGCCAAACCCTGGTAAAAGTCAACAAAAATCAGATGTACTTGTATCAGTTGGAGACTACTTTTTCCATATGCCTCCAAAGAAAGAAGACTTCAAAGAGTTATCACACCTCGGCCATTTAAACCATCAGTATCGAAATCCCAAAACGACTATGTCATTATCTTATGCGAAGCGCTTATTATCTAAATATACGGGTCATCTCGTACAGCCGGCTAAAAGCCCTGTTTCGACTCCAAGAAAACGGCAAGCACCTGTGTTTAAACCGCTGGGTAAAAGTTATTTTTAAAAAAGTGCCTGAAGTGGAGCAATCTGCTTTCAGGCACTTTTTTGTGATCCTACAAAATATAGAGATCGATCAACTCAACAAGCTCTCCGATTTCCGGCTTACTTACTTGTCCTTCCGCTCCTACCATCTTTCCCTTGTGACGTAAATCTTCTGTGATAAGAGAAGAGAAGATAATGACTGGAAGTATAGAAAGCTGAGGATTTTCTTTCACTTTTTTAGTTAAATGATGCCCATCCATTTGCGGCATTTCTATATCTGTAATAAGCAGCTGGACTTGATCACTGATTTCCACACCTTCATCGATCACCGAGCTTAGATAGTTCCACGCTTCCTCACCGTTCTCAAAAAATTCCGTGTTCTCATAACCTGCTTGTGCAAGAGTATCTTCAATCATTCGGCGCAGCAGCGGCGAGTCTTCAGCCACGACAATCTTTTTATTAGAGCGTTCCCTAGCCCCTAGCTTTTTTATTTTCGACTGATTAATACCCGCATCAGGGTTCACGTCAGAAATCAACTTTTCAAAGTCTAACAGCAGAATCATTTGACCGTTTAATTTTACCACTCCAGTAATCTGCGTTTCCAAACCTTGATACAAATCTGAAGGCTTCTCAATTTCTTTCCAAGAAATACGGTGAATTTGCGTCACTGCATGGGTATGAAAGACAATTTTTTGCTGATTGAACTCTGTAACAATTAACTTATCTTTTTGCGGCGTATTTGAAGGTTCCATTTTTAACGCTTTTGCTATGTCAACAACAGGAAGTACTTCCCCTCTTAGCTCTATAATACCTTCTATGTAAGAATGCGCATTTGGAACAGGTGTAATAGATACCGGATTAATAATCTCTCTAACTTTTACTACATTGATGCCAAACCAAACATTTCCTATCTCAAATTCGACAATTTCCAGTTCGTTTGTACCACTTTCCAACAAAATCCCTTTATCTCGATTCATATACTTACTCCTCTCATCTCACCTGCTTATCTAATAGTCCATATTTCCCATTATAGTGACCGCCTCTTATATCCGTAAAGAAAAATTTTCTTATTTTGTTATCCTTTTTCCCTAAAACATATACATAAAATATTGTTTTACGAATTAACAGAATATTATATACTATATAAAAACATGAGCGTCGATCCCTTTCGTCTCATCCTCTGCTCAGTTTTTTACTTACTCTACTCTACTTCTCTATACTAGCTTATGAACTTGAGTCAAACGACTACTCCTATTAAAACGAGGTGTAATTTATGAACAGAGGATTACAAAAAGAAGAAACAAAAAAACGCATCCAAAAAGCCGCTATCTCTTTATTCCAACAGCAGGGATATCAAAAAACGATTGTGTCTCAAATTACCCATGAAGCGGGTGTAGCAAAGGGAACATTTTTTAATTACTTCAAAACGAAAGAAGAAGTTCTTCACTACCTTGGAATTAATTTTACAAACCGTATCTCCTATAAATTAGAACAGCTCCTTCAAACAGAAGAATCAAGTGCTGCCATTGTTAAACAACTGTTTTTATTACTAGCACAATCAAACGAAGAAGCGAACCCTCACCTAATCCGTTCTTGGTTTCATATTGCTATTACCAACACTTCCTTTCAACAATCTGAAATTCTTCAAATTGAAAAAATGCGTGCTCATTTTACAAAAGTTTTTCAAACAGGACAAAACAGAGGTGAACTTATAGTCGATATCCCTGCCGAAGAAATGGCTTCTATTGCTATACTTAATTTTTTTGGCACACTTCTCTACTGGTGTACCAACCAACCCGACTCTGCTACCCTTCAAGAAAGAATAGACAAGTCGGTTACTCTTTTATTTAAAGGGTTTCTTATTCATTCCTAAAAGCCTGTTCACAAATTTTTAACAAGAAATCGAAGATAGCTGTGGACTCTACAGCCAAAACGGTTTATACTACACAAAGTGAATGAATAATCTTAAAAGAAGGTGTTCGTAATATGAAAGGCTCCGTCATTCTTTTTAATGACGATAATGAAATGACCATTATTGAAAACGTAGAAGAAGCTGTATATCAAGATATTAAAGAACAAGAAGGCTCTGATCACTGCGTTGTAACATTGGACGATCATGAAGTTGATTTTGGCTACGTTTCCCCCGTTTATTGGCGTGAAGGCCAAATACACACTGACTAATATACAAGACCTGCATATATATGCAGGTCTTTTTATGCGCTTATTATTTTGAATCTAGAATTGAACGTGAAGCGAGGAACCTCTGATTTCCTAACACATACCTTAGCACATTCGCAGCTGAAAAACAGGGTTAACAACTATATAGAAAGGGTACATTTCAAGTAATAGAAGCTGCGTTTTATTTTAAAAAAGGAGGTTTATGTTATGAGTTCTTATCGAAAAAATATGAATCACTATCCTCACTCATCTCAGTACACACCTTACCAACACTATTACGCGAAAGAAGCTGATCGTATTTTAACGACTATGAGTACAAACTTTAATAAACAGCATTTGAAATCTCTTATCGACGATGCGTTAGATAACAGAGATGAAGAACAATTTTATGAACTAACAACTGCTTATAATAAGCTGTATAATACCTAACTTAAAACCACTATTTGCCAAATGCGCAAATAGTGGTTTTTTACCTATTTTCATTGTGATAAAATGAGTTGAAAATACGCGGAAGGATTTGAAACTATGGAGCACTTAATCAATAAACGTGTCAAAGAAATTGAATTATCAGGAATACGTACATTTTATAATATGGTCTCACAATATCAAGATGTTTTATCCCTCACAATTGGACAACCTGACTTCTTAACACCACAGCATGTAAAAGAAGCGGCAAAATCTGCAATTGATGATAACCAAACTTCTTATACCCACAATGCTGGAACGATAGAACTGCGCGAGGCAGCAGCTCAATTTGTCAAAGAAAAATATGACTTGCACTATAACCCAGCGGATGAAGTGATTGTGACCATTGGAGCTAGTCAAGCAATTGATATTGCTCTTCGTACCATTTTAGAAGAAGATTCTGAAGTTATTTTACCTGGACCTGTTTACCCAGGATATGAACCGCTTATCAGATTAAACGGCGCTAAACCTGTGCATATTGATACAACCGAAACAGGATTTCGACTAACAGCAGATTTAATCCAACAACATTTGACGTCTAAAACAAGATGCGTCATCTTACCTTATCCGTCTAATCCTACAGGCGTGACGTTATCACAGCAAGAATTAGAAGAAATTTCCGCTCTTTTAAGCGATAAAAATATTTTTGTACTATCTGATGAAATATACAGCGAGCTCGTTTTTGATAAAAAACATCAGTCCATTGCCTCCATTTCCTCTATGAGAGAGAAAACAATTGTTATTAACGGAGTATCAAAGTCTCATTCCATGACAGGCTGGCGAATTGGCCTTTTATTTGCTCCTTCTTATTTAGCCAAACATATTTTAAAAGTTCATCAATACAACGTGAGCTGTGCTTCTTCTGTCTCTCAAGCAGCTGCACTCGAGGCACTGACAGCAGGTAAAAACGATGCGGTGGATATGAAAAAAGAATACGAACAAAGGCTGAATTATGTGTATGACCGATTAGTAAACATGGGATTTGACGTAGAAAAGCCGACTGGTGCTTTTTATATCTTCCCTTCTATTCAGAACTTCCACAGTAATTCATTTGATTTTGCCCTGGAGTTAGTAAAAGAAGCAGGTGTTGCACTAGTACCCGGCAGCGCTTTTTCTTCCCACGGTGAAGGATATGTCCGCCTGTCGTATGCGTATTCCATGAACACGCTGCGTGAAGCCTGTGATCGAATTGAAGCTTATCTTACATCTCGTCAGTCACGTTAAGCCGATGAGAAGAAGTGTATGCATTTTTTTGTGAGTGACAGCACATAAGAGCGGGTATACTAAAAGCATATAAATTGACTTCAATAGTGTATCATTATAAAATGTGCATCGATTCACTAAAGAAATACATATTTTTAACGGAGGTTTTTATTATGACAAAAGATTTTTTTGATGTGGTAAATGAACGTACATCGATTCGAGAATATGACTCTTCAGCTAAATTAAGCAAAGAAGAATTAACGGAACTTTTAGAAGCAACAGTGAAGTCACCATCAGCTTGGAACTTACAGCACTGGCATTTCGTTGTTATTACAGACCAAGATGCGAAAGAACGTCTACTTCCAATTGCTTACAACCAAAAACAAATTACAGAAGCAGGCGCTGTAGTAGCTGTCTTAGGTGATTTAGAAGCCAATAAAAATGTAGATGACGTGTACAATCCACTAGTCGAAGCAGGTCACATGACAGAAGACGTAAAAAATATTTTGTCAGGACAAATTAACGGCGCTTATAAAAACGGTGCTTTTGCCCGCGATGCAGCGTTTACGAATGCTTCTCTTGCATCTATGACATTCATGCTTGCAGCAAAAGCAAAAGGATTAGACACTTGCTCAATGGGCGGATTTAACGCTCAAAAATTTGTAGAAGAATTTAAAATTGAGGATCGATACATTCCAGTTATGCTTATCTCAGTTGGAAAAGCGGCTAAAGAAGCACACGCTAGCGATCGTTTACCATTAGATCAAGTTACAACTTGGATTTAACAAAAAACCCTGCGGCTGCAGGGTTTTTCTATGTAACTAAATGGATTTCACCATGCCTCCGTCGATTAGAAATGACTGGCCTGTCATATATGAATTCGCTCCCGAGACAAAGAAAGCAACGGCTTTAGCAAACTCTTCAGGCTGACCGTAGCGCTTAAGAGGAATTTGGTTTCTCATCTCTTCTTCAATTTCTAAAACGTCTACTCCCAATTTTTCAGCACGAATGGTATCTAGCTCTTTCACTCGGTCTGTTGCAATTCTTCCTGGCGCAACCGTGTTAATTAAGATACCGTCCTCTGCTAGTTCTGAAGCAAGTGTTTTGGTAAGCCCCACGATTCCGGTACGGAATGTATTTGACAGAATCAGCCCAGCAATTGGCTCTTTAATGGAAGAAGAAGCAATATTGACAATACGTCCTCCGCTCTTTTTCATAACGGGCACTACCTCACGAATGATAGGAATATAGCTGAGGAGATTTAACTCAAATGCATGCTTCCAATCATCATCTGTTAACGAAAAGAAGTTCCCTGCTTTAGGACCTCCTGTATTATTAATTAAAATATCAATGGTTCCAAGCGTATCTACTGTATATTGAATAACATCTTGAATGTCTTGAGTTTTCGTGACATCTGCCGTTTTATGTAACACTTGTCCGCTTCCAAGATATGAAATCTCTTCCGCTACTTGGATTAGTTTCTCTTCTGAACGACTTGCAATCATAACGTTTGCGCCTTCTTCTGCGAGCCTGGCAGCAATCGCTTTACCGAGCCCTTGGCTGGCCACAAATACAAGTGCTGTTTTTCCTTTTAATTCAACATCCATTTCTTTCACCTCGTCCAATAGTTCGAATTTTTTTAACTTTATCAAGTTCTCGTCAAATTCTTCAATAAATATGAAATAATTTCTTTTTTCCATATGGTATACTTAATTATCTGAAAATTCTTTTCTTAAAGGAGGCAAAAAAGCAATGTATAAAAAGCAATTCTTTGTCTTTCATCAAAACAAGCCTGTAACATGTACGGTACGATCATATACATCAAATGACTTCGATGAGCTGATTCGGATTCAAGAAGAAAGTTTTCCCCCTCCTTTCCCTTGTGAATTATTATGGAGCAAAGATCAGTTAAATAACCATGTTTCCCTTTTTCCGGATGGAGCGCTATGCGTGGAGATATACGGAACAATATGCGGATCTATCACAAGCGCGATTGTTTCAGTGGAAGGAAATGCGGCTCACACCTGGGATGAAGTAACAGGAAGCGGATATATTCATACGCACGACCCTTCTGGTAATACGCTTTATGTAGTGGACGTATGCGTCATTCCTTCGCATCGATCGATGGGGCTTGGGAAGCTGCTTTTGCAGTCTTTATATGAAGTCGTGATTCATTACAAGTTAGAAAGGCTGCTCGGCGGGTGCCGCATCCCTGGATACGCATCAGTGTCTTCCTTGTACACGCCCGTTGAATACATGAACCTTGTATCAGCCGGAACTCTCTACGACCCGGTTATGACCTTTTTAATGCGCTGTGGCAGAACGCCTATTGGTCTCGCAGCAAACTATATTGAAGATAAAGATTCACACAACTACGCCGTACTAATGGAATGGAAAAATCCATTTTATACGGCTATTCAAAAAGAGGCTGGAACAAAGGTATTTTAGCCCAAGTGAAAAACGAACCGTTAATCAACATGTTTGATTAACGGTTCGTTTTTTTGTGATTGTAAATATAGTTTTATCTGTTTCGTTCCTTCTAGCAGTTGATTGGAGAGCAAGACGAAGACTCCTGCGGGAAATGAGACCCCATAGGAGCGAAAGCGACCAGGAGGCTCAGCGGCCGCCCGCGGAAGGCGAGGCTTTGCACGGAAATCAACTGCGGTATAATAAGAATCCAGCTCATGTGTTCGTCTTTAGGTTGGATTCATTTAGTTATGTCTCAACCTCTTTTTAGATTATTGAACTTCTTCAATGCTCCACTCTAGTTCTTTATGAGTGAGAACAAGATGCGCCTGCAATTTACTCATCTCTTTGTGCTCTAACCGATCATTATACATTTCATTCATGTCGTCAAAGTCACCGATTGTATACAAAGGAATTTTAATATCTCTACGGGATTGCACCATGTGTTCAAAATCAATAAACAAACCGTCATTCGTTAAAGTAAGAAGCGTATTTGCTAACACGAGCGGCAATATTGGATATTCTAACTTCTTCCTTCTAAATACAAATCTTTTTTGCTTAATTTCTGACATTTTTAACGGAATGATTCGGCTTAAAATATGCTTCATATCATACACGTCTCGAAAATAGATTTTGTTATAAAATCCATCATCATGCGCTAAATAAACAAATTGATTACCGAGTTTATTATTAAATGGCGAATTGAGCGGTTTTTTTAAATGACCTAAATACAGCAGCGCTGCAATATCTTGAGGTTCTAACAAATCTAACGAAGATACATCCTCAAAATCAATCCAACAAAAATCACCATAATTATAAACATCATCTTCTGCTAAAAGATGAATTTGTTCTTCTTCTACGTAGTCCATATGGGTTTGGTAATGGTAATCACTGTCTTCAAAACCGTGCTTTAACAATAATATATTTGCAAGCGGCGTAGGAAGGGAATGATAAAACTCTTTAAATTCAATTCCATATGTAATAAAGCATTTTTTATTTACATGGCCATTAATATAAACGATATCTCTTATTTCATCTGCTTTACTCAACCGTTCTAACCACCTTATTGATTGATTCTGTGATCGATATGTAACCGTTCTACTGATTTATATATTATACTTCTAAAATAAACAATGTGTAAATATATATTGTTGGCAATTTCTTTTGTATTCACTACCTCTTCTACTGCTCATTTTATTTGATAGGAAAGAAAGGTATAGAGCTGATTGTGAATGTGATAGAATGTGTGTATCTTATTAATTAGCATATATGAACACGGAGGTATACAAAATGGATGTTCGCCATTTGCATTACTTAACAGAAGTGGCTAAACATAAAAATTTCACAAGAGCTTCTGAAGCGCTGCATATTTCTCAACCTTCTCTCAGTAAAATGGTTAAATCATTAGAAGAAGAGCTCGGCACACCTTTGTTTGATCGCGCTGGCAAACAAGTTCAGCTTACCGATGCAGGAATAATCGTGTACGAGCAAGCTGAAAGTATTTTATCTTCTCTCCGAGATTTATCGGATTCCCTCTATGATTTAATGCATTTAAAAAGAGGCACCATCAAAATAGGCATTCCCCCTATTATTGGTACATTGTTTTTTCCTACTATTATTAAAGCATTTCGAGAGCAATACCCTGAGATTCATATTCAATTAGTCGAATATGGCGCTAAAAGAATGCAAAAATTTGTGGAACAAGGAGAAGTAGATGTGGGCGTAGTTTTACTTCCAGTTGATGAAAACATGTTTTTTACGACTCCTTTAGCTCGAGAAACACTGCAGCTTGTTGTTCATAAATCTCATCCGTTAGCTCAGCATTCTACGATTTCATTAAAAGAGTTAAAAGACGAAACGCTTATTTCCTTTCATGAAGACTTCACCATGCATGAAATGGTCTATAACGAATGTTTAAAAAATGGATTTACACCTAATATTGCTTTTAAAAGCTCTCAGTGGGACTTCATTGGAGAGCTGGTAGCTGCTAATCTCGGCATTGCTCTTTTCCCTTATTCATTATGTGAAAAGCTTGATTTGGAGCATGTGAAAGTAATTAATCTCGAGAATGCTATTCCATGGGAAATTGCTTTAATCGTTAAAAAAGATCGCTATATCTCTTACGCTACACAGGCTTTTATTGATTATATTAAAAGTACAGTTTAACAAAGCTGAGACAAAAGTAGTTTAATTAAAAATCCAAATGAGTTTGATTCTTAATAGAAAATCAAACTCATTTGGATTTTTTTTATGGTGGTGAACATAGGTTTCATATATGTAGCGGCTTTTAGCTGTTGATTGGAGAGCAAGGCGAAGACTCCTGCGGGAAAAGCGGAAGCGACGAGGAGGCTCAGGGGCCATCCGCGGAAAACGAAGCCTTGCCCGGAAATCAACAGCGGTGTAACAAGTCATTCATACTAAATCATTTATCCCATTGGTTCGTCTTTAGATTGAATTGATTTAAGCATGTCTCCATCTCTTTTTTTAATTGCCTTTTATTAAATAATTAGACCTTATATTTCACAAACTCTTTTTTGAAAAGGTTACCAACGCATTTGTAAAGAGATTTCTTTCAACTATAACTAAAAAGAATAGTTATCATAGTTATTATATATTTCATATTATAGTCGTTTTTTTGTAAGATAAGTGTGTAGCATTCATTTACTCAAGTTGTATCCCCATTTGCAAAATCCAAATAGTTTCTCTTTTCCCATGATGGAGTCGTCTTTTCAGCATAGACGACTCCATTATTGTCTCAACAAACTAGGAATGAATGAATAAAAACATAAATAAAGGAGGCTAATCATGAAACTGATTATGGTGATTTTACAGATTTTATTACTAACGGCTCTGTTTTTAATAGGAGAAAGTATTTCACAGTGGTTTGACCTCCCAGTGCCAGGTAGTATCATCGGATTTTTCTTACTGTTTTTCTTACTGTACTTTAAAGTAATTAAATTAAGCTGGGTTGAACAAGGTGGAACACTGTTAGTGGGAGAACTATTACTATTTTTCATACCAGCTGTCGTTGGACTCATCAATTATGGAGATGTATTGATGCATTTTGGAATCCAGATTGTGATTATTATCACAATCAGTACGATTATTGTGATGTCTATAACGGGAATCATTGCAGAACATATTTCAAGAAGAAAGGAAGGTTCGCTAAAATGACATTACTCACATGGATAGCTCTTCCGCTTACACTGCTCGTTTATGTCGGCACAAAAGTGCTCTATAAAAAATATAAGTCTATGCTAGTTTCCCCTATTTTACTAGCCCCCATTCTTTTAATTGGCATCTTATTAGTAACGAATGGCTCTTATGATCATTATAAGCAAGGTGCCAGTGCTATTAGCTTTATGCTTGGACCAGCAACCGTTGCTTTTGCTGTTCCTATGTTTAAGTATTTTGATTTACTCAAAAAACATCGTGTTGAAATCAGCTTAAGCGTAGGGCTCGGCACGTTTGCTGCCATGATATCTTCCATGCTGTTAGCATTAGTGTTTCATTTACAATCAACGCTGGTTCATAGCTTGATTCCAAGATCGGTTACGATTCCTATTGCTGTTAATGTATCTCAGACGCTAGGAGGAGATCCAAATATCACCATTATGTTTGTGATTATAACCGGTGTAGTAGGATGTATGGTCGCTCCAAAACTGATTAAGCTCCTCGCACTGCACTCTTCTCTAGCAAGAGGTCTTCTTTTAGGAGTAGCTTCTCATGGGACAGGTACAGCAAGAGCTTTTGAATTTGGAAAAATTGAAGGTACTTTTTCTAGCCTTGGCATGATCGTAGCAGCACTTCTTACAATGCTGTTTGCGAATATGCTTCTGCCTACTATTTTCGCTTAAAAGATAAAAAAGGTGTGATCATATATGATCACACCTTTTTATTATCCAATATGAAAAGTTGATTTTACGAACTCAATAACTTCTTCCGTAGAAGACATTGATAGAATTGTATCTAAATGAGGTTCGATATCAGCTTTTGATAATTGACGGATTTGAGAACGAGCTTTCAGAATAGATGTTGCACTCATTGAGAATTCATCTAAGCCTAAACCTAAAAGAATTGGAATTGCAATCTCATCTCCTGCCATCTCTCCGCACATGCCTACCCACTTACCTTCTTTGTGAGCCGCTTTGATTACCATATTCACCAAGCGAAGAATCGCTGGGTTATACGGTTGATATAAATAAGACACGCGCTCATTCATGCGGTCAGCAGCAAGCGTGTATTGAATTAAATCGTTTGTTCCGATAGAGAAGAAATCTACTTCTTTAGCAAATAAATCTGCGATTACCGCGGAAGAAGGAATCTCTACCATCATCCCTACTTCGATGTCTTCCGAAACTTGTACGCCTTCTTGTTCAAGTTTAGCTTTTTCTTCTAAAAGAATAGCTTTTGCTTGACGGAACTCATCAACAGTAGCAATCATAGGAAACATAATTTTCAGATTACCGTATACGCTTGCACGTAGAAGCGCACGAAGCTGTGTACGGAACATGTCTTGCATCTCTAGACATAAGCGAATGGCACGGAATCCTAAGAATGGGTTCATTTCTTTTGGTAGATTTAAATAAGGAAGCTCTTTGTCTCCACCAATGTCAAGAGTACGAACAACCACTGGTTTGCCTTCCATACGTTCAAGAACTGTTTTATAAGAAGTAAACTGCTCTTCTTCCGTCGGAAGCTCTTCGCGGCCCATATATAAGAATTCTGTACGGTAAAGGCCAACGCCTTCGCCGCCGTTTTCTAATACGCCTTTTACATCTTCTGGTGTACCAATGTTAGCGGCAAGTTCAACATGGTGATCATCAGCTGAAACCGTTTTTTCATTTACAAGCTTAGCCCACTCAGCTTTTTGTTCTGCATATTCAGCGGCTTTTTTCTCGTAAGCTTTTACTGTTTCTTCGCTTGGATCAACGATAACTTCGCCATCTAAACCATCAACAATTACTAATACGCCGTTTTGAATGTCTTCCATAACTGTTTTTGTACCTACAACAGCTGGAATCTCCATTGAACGCGCCATAATTGCTGAGTGAGAAGTACGTCCGCCAATATCTGTTGTAAATCCTTTCACGAACTTACGATTTAACTGTGCTGTATCAGACGGCGTTAAATCTTCTGCAATAATGACAACTTCTTCTGAGATTAAGCTTGGATTTGAAACGTTTACACCTAAAAGATGAGCTAATACACGTTTTGTTACGTCACGGATATCAGCAGCACGTTCTTTCATATATTCATTGTCCATTGACTCAAACATATTAATAAACATTGCCGCTACTTCATCAAGTGCATGCTCAGCGTTTACATTTTCATTTGTAATTTTATCTTTAATTGGATTAATAAGTTCAGGATCGCTTAGAACTAATAAGTGAGCTTCAAAGATTTCTGCTTTGTCATCTCCAAGTTCTTTACGAGCGTGCTCTCTAATAATTTCAAGTTCTGATTTTGACTTTTCTAGCGCAGCTTCTAGACGTGCTACTTCTGCTTCAACTTCAGTTACTGATTTTTTTTCAACGGTTAATTCTGGATTTTCTAGACGAAATGCTTTAGCAATAGCAATGCCGCTAGAAGCGGCAATGCCTTGAATTTCCTTTGTCATTATTCGCCTAATCCTTCTTTGCTCATTGTATCTTCAAGAGCAGCAAGTGCATCTGCTTCGTCAGAACCTTCTGCAGAGATAGTGATTGTAGCGCCTTTTTGAATACCTAAAGACATAACGCCCATGATTGATTTTAAGTTTACAGTTTTACCGTTGAATTCTAAGTTGATATCAGAATCAAATTTGCTTGCTGCTTGTACTAAAGTTGTTGCTGGACGTGCGTGAATTCCTGAGTCTGCTGTTACTGTAAATGTTTTTTGTGCCATGTTAAATCAATCTCCTTTTTACTTTGAAATGTTAATAATATTTGCTTCTTGTTGAGAAACTTGGCCCTGCTTTAAGATATCAATTTTTTCATCAGCTTGTAAATTCGTGAAAATGATCGGCGTAATCGTCGATGGCGCATTTTCTTTTACAAAGTCTAAATCAATTTTCAATAGAGGCTGTCCTTTTTTCACTTCATCGCCTTGGGCAACTAAAGCTTCAAAACCTTCGCCTTTTAAATTAACTGTATCAATACCAACGTGAATTAAAATTTCACGTCCAGTCGTTGATTCAATACCTAAAGCATGTTTCGTCGGGAATAAGTTTACTATTTTTCCGTCCACTGGTGCAACTACTGTGCCTGTTTTCGGAATAATCGCAAAACCGTCACCCATTAATTTTTGTGAAAATACCTGATCTGGTACTTCCGATAAAGGTACCAATTCTCCCTCAATCGGTGAAACAATATCATTACCATTATCGCTTCCTACTTCAGATGTTGCAACAGGTTTTTCAATTGTTTTTGTCTCTTCTTTTGTGACAACCGGTGTTTTGCCATTCATAATGTCTTGAATTTGACCTTTTAACGTGTCAGATTTCGGACCGAAAATAGCTTGAATATTGTTACCAACTTCAAGAACACCAGCTGCTCCCAGTTTTTTCAAGCGGTTTTTATCAACATTACCTACATCATCTACTGATACACGCAAACGCGTAATACAAGCATCTAAATGTGTAATGTTTTCTTTACCGCCAAGTGCAGCTAAAACATTTGTTGGAAGCTCTGCTGCTTCTACTTTTACATCTTCTTCTCCTTCTTCTTTATCTTCACGACCCGGTGTTTTTAAGTTAAATTTACGGATTGCAAAGCGGAAACCGAAGTAGTAAATAACTGCTAGAACTAAACCTACTGGAATAACTAGCCACCATGCTGTACGGTTTTGCATAACTCCAAATAGAACGTAATCGATAACCCCACCTGAGAATGTCATACCGATTTTAACATTTAATAATTGCATAACCATAAATGATAAACCAGCAAATACTGCGTGAATTGCAAATAGTACTGGTGCTACGAATAAGAATGAGAACTCAAGGGGCTCTGTAATACCCGTTAAGAAAGATGTTAAAGCAGCTGAACCCATAATACCAGCTACATATTTTTTGTTTTCAGGACGAGCTTCGTGATAAATCGCAAGAGCTGCTGCTGGCAATCCGAACATCATGAACGGGAATTTACCAACTTGGAATGTTCCTGCTGTTAAAGGCACGCCATCTGCTAATTGAGCAAAGAAAATCTTTTGGTCACCGTGAATATGTTGACCTGCTTTATTAACGTAATCACCAAACTCAAACCAGAACGGAGAGTAGAAGATGTGATGAAGTCCAAATGGAATTAATGAACGTTCAATCAATCCAAATACAAACGCTGATAAAGTTGGGTTTGCATCAATCATGTTAGTAGAGAAAGCATTTAATCCGCTTTGAATTGGCGGCCAAATGAAAATCATAATAACACCTAAAATAATTGAAAATACCCCAGTAATGATTGGTACAAATCGTTTTCCTGCAAAGAACCCTAAATAAGATGGTAATTCAATATTGAAATAGCGATTATACATGGATGAAGCTAAAATACCTACTATGATACCCCCGAATACACCTGTAGCTAACGTAGGAATTCCTAAGATGCTAGTGTAAGCTGGATTGGCACCCATTTTGTCAGGATCTAGTTGTCCTGTAGCAACTAAGATTGTGCTCATCGTTTTGTTCATAATTAAGTAGCCTACGATTGCAGCAATACCTGCTACACCGTCACCACCAGCTAAACCAACGGCAACACCAACGGCAAACAATAGCGATAAGTTGTCAAATACAATTTGACCCGCTTGCGACAAAACATTTGAAACCAATTGAACCCAGTCTGCACCAAGTGCCGGTACTGCATCCAACAATGTAGGGTTTTGAAGCGCTGTCCCTACTCCAAGTAAAATCCCTGCTGCCGGTAAAATCGCAACCGGTAACATAAGCGCTTTTCCGACTTTTTGTAATACTCCAAAAAGTTTTTTAAACATGGCGCTTACCTCCTTTTATATATTTAGTGTGCAACAAGCTATTTATTTGATACGTGAATCATTAACGCGCTTTCATAAAACGCTTTCTTTAACTAGAAAACTCATTACATCTCCTGGTGTCCTGAAGCCTAAGCTTTAAATGATTGCGCTTTCTTATAACAAAAAAAAGGCATGAGGAAAAAGAAACGATAAATGGATACACTCATCCAATTACACATCGCTTCATTTCTCACTCATGCCTGATCGTATCAGTAACACGTATTGAAATGATTTTATAAATCCGTTTTTGTTATAAGTCGCTGCAGATGCATCGTTAAGTAAACTGCTTCTGCTTCATACACAGGTAAATGTAACGCTTGCTGCATTACTTTTATCACTTTCCAAGACACATTGTAACACAGGGGATATTCTTCTTTCAATAGCAAAGCAATTTTTTTTGGCTCTTCTATTTTTTCTCCTGTTTTTACTCGATCAATAGCAAAATGCAAATGACGAATCAATCTCATATAGTGCACAGATTCTTTGTCTACCTGCAGATGAAGTGATTCTTCAATCACATTAATAATCGTTTGAATAAGCTGCGAGTCTTGATTCACTTCCAGCAGGTTTTTTTCAGTCAGCGCACTGTGGATATGAAGCGCAATAAAACCAATCTCTCCTACTGGAAGCTGCACGCCTATTTTGCGACTAATAATTTCTACCACTTCAGATGCGATCGTATATTCCTCTGGATATAAAGCTTTTGTTTCAAGTAAAAATGGATTTTTAAGCCCCATTCCCTGCTGAAAACGTTTTATCGCAAACGCGATATGATCCGTCAATGAAATGTGTATATGCTCATTCAAAGGAATGTTAACACGCTTTTGAATGTGCGTTACAATATCATTCATCATTTCAATCACGTCTTCATCCACCTGAGCTAAAAGCTGCTTGTACTGTTCTTGCTCTTCTTCACTCTTTAACAAAAACATTTTCTCCACGGCTTTTGCATCGATTTCATCGCCTTTTTTCTTATTGAACCCTATTCCTTTCCCAATTAGCACAACTTCATCATAGGTAAGGTGTTTAGCAATTAATACATTATTATTAAGTACCTTTTCTACAAAAAAGGACTCTTTCACGAATCCTTCACTCCCCTGTTTCGGCTTTCTATTATTTGCTTTCCTATCTTACAAATAATACGCATAACCGTCAATTCATTTTTCTTTGTTTCAAATATTATTGAACTAAACTATTTGAGTTACGTATTATCTTAGTAGTTCTTCGCTGGAAACGCAACGTCTTTTTTGCTCGTCCCATAACAATTTTTCATAATAAAGTTTTGAAGCATAACGCTCAGAATGAATGCACCCGCTTGTAGAAGCGTAAAAAGAACAAGTGAAGTGGTAATAGATACCAGCAAAACCCCATAGTGAATCAGTAAAATATCTACTATACGCAGCCCCGCTATAATCATTCCAGCTCCAACAAAAAATTCTTTGGCTACACTCCAAACGAGGAGAATCGTAACAATACAAACGTAAATTATCGTGGCATTTACGGAATCATGAGTAGCCGACCCAAACCATCCTGTATAAAACCAATTATTATGAAAATATGCTAACAGCATAAACATAATAGTAGAAGTAATGGCGATCATCCCGAGAACAAATGTAGCGTAATGCACAAATGTCATATACCGTTCTGTTAGCCATACATACCAAATCTTTGAAATGCTAAAGCCTATAGTCATTAAAACGCCTGTATAAACTGTTTTCCACCAGTGATGTGTATAAATATCCCAGTGTAAAAATAATTCTTCAATCCCCATAAACATAGCTGAAATGAATAAAATATAGCGGAATTTTAATTGATAAGCAGCTACCACCATAGCCATGATTGGAAAAGCAAACGCTTGAGAAGTTAAGGAACCAAACAAATTATCAAAATATTCATTGGTCATAAAATCAGGATCGTAATCGTAACTTTCAAACAACACAAATACAACATACTCTAGTATATAAGCCATTCCAATGATAAAAAAAAGCAAAACGACTAGCTTTTTGTCTTTTTTACGTATGAAGACTGTAAGCAAAACGGCTGTGCTGATAATAATCAATGCAAAAAAAGCAGTATAATGAGGCATAGACGTCTCCCTTTTACGACCTAATTATTACTTAGAGTAAGACGTCTTAGCCAAATTATACATAGCTAGCTTCTATTCAAAAGAGCTTGAGACATAACTACATCAATCCAATCTAAAAGCGAACAAACGGGATACATGAGATAGTATAGATCGCTTTCTACACTGCAGTTGATTTCCGTGCAAGACTTCGCTTTCCGCGGGCGGCCGCTGAGCCTCCTCGTCGCCTACGCTTCTGCGGCGTCACAGTTCTTCCGCTTTTCCCGCAGAAGTCTTTGCCTTACCCTTTAATCTACAGCTAGAAGCCACTACATACATGAAACCTACCTTCACCCTACCAATGAAAAAATCCGAACGATTCATCGTTCGGATCTTCCTTCAACTAACATACTTTTGTTTCAGCCTCTTTCAACTCTTCAGCTTGTAAAAACTGGAATGGTATCAATTATCCTTCAATCATTTTTGAAAGGTTAGCCATTTCGATAGCTGATGCTGCAGCTTCCCATCCTTTATTTCCTGCTTTTGTTCCTGCACGTTCAATTGCTTGCTCAATTGTTTCAGTTGTTAATACACCAAAAATAATTGGCACGCCTGTTTGTAAGCTTTGAGATGCAACGCCTTTTGCTACTTCATTACATACAAAATCAAAGTGTGGAGTAGCTCCTCGAATAACGGTTCCTAGCGTAATCACTGCATCATATTTTTTAGATTCAGCTAATTTTTTGGCGATTAATGGGATTTCATAAGCGCCCGGCACCCAAGCCACGTCTACGTCTTCATCAGCTACGCCGTGACGTTTGAGCGCATCTTCTGCTCCACTAAGTAAACGGCCTGTAATAAATTCATTAAAACGCCCTACCACGATTCCGATTTTTAATCCTGTGCCTACTAAATTTCCTTCATATAAATGATTCATCTTTTGTTCCTCCTGCTAGTATTAATATATAGTTATTTACATTTCTTTTCATGAATTAGCTTCATTTGTTATAACGAAAAAAAGTGTAAAATTATAAATGTAATAAATGACCTAATTTTTTAACTTTTGTATCTAAGTATTTTTTATTGGCATCCACTGCCGGCATTTGAAGAGGCACTCGCTCGATCACTTCAAGGTCGTAGCCTTTTAGCCCAGTAATTTTACGAGGGTTATTCGTTAAAAGCTTCATTTGTTTGACTCCAAGGTCTTTTAAGATTTGAGCACCGATTCCATACTCTCGTAAATCTGCAGCAAATCCGAGTTTTTCATTCGCTTCTACGGTATCGTATCCTTCTTCCTGCAGCTTATATGCTCTTAGCTTATTTAGTAAACCAATACCTCTGCCCTCTTGACGCATATACAGCAGAATGCCGCGTCCTTCTTCTTCAATTTGCGTAAGAGCTGCGTGAAGCTGAGGACCACAGTCGCAGCGTTCAGAACCAAACACATCTCCAGTCAAACACTCAGAGTGAACGCGAACGAGAACGGGGCTATTATGATCAATATCACCTTTGATAAGAGCCACATGTTCTTTATTATCAAGTTTATTTGTATATCCTACAGCTTTAAACTCACCAAATGCCGTAGGTAAGCTCACTTCTACTTCACGGCTAATAAGCTGGTCATGTTTGCGGCGGTAGGCAATCAAATCTTTTATTGTAATCATTTTTAAATCAAATTGCTCTGCAATTTTTGTTAAATCCGGTACGCGTGCCATTGTTCCATCTTCATTCATAATTTCACAAATAACACCCGCAGGCTTTCCTCCTGCTAATACTGCTAAATCAACAGCAGCCTCTGTATGACCTGCACGCTGCAGAACGCCCCCGTCTTTTGCAATCAATGGGAAAATATGTCCTGGGCGTTGAAAATCACTTGCTACCGTCGCTTCATTTACAAGAGCCATAACGGTAGCAGAGCGTTCGTATGCACTGATACCTGTTGTACTTGAAATATGATCAATACTTACTGTAAATGCTGTTCCATGTACATCCGTATTGTTCGCTACCATCGGGTGAAGATTCAATTTATGCGCAATTTCTTCATTAACAGGTGTACAAATTAATCCTCTTCCATGAGTAGCCATAAAGTTAATAACCTCAGGCGTCGTTTTTTCGGCTAATGCAATAAAATCTCCTTCGTTTTCTCGATCTTCATCATCGCATACAATAACCACTTTTCCCTTTTTTAACTCTTCAATGGCTTCTTCTACTTTATGAAACATCTCTTTCACCTCACTGTTAATTTGTAAAACCATGCTGCTGTAATAAATCCTTCATGTTACCTGAACGATTCGAGGCGCCAGGAGTTGACTTATTTGTCATCATCTGATGCATATATTTAGCTAACATATCGCATTCAATATTCACCTTGTCTCCTTGCTGTTTGTCTCCAACGACTGTGTGAAGCACCGTATGAGGAATAAGAGAAATAGTAAATGATTGGTTGCTGACATCAAAAATAGTAAGACTTGTTCCGTCTACGGAAACAGATCCTTTTAACATCATAAATTCACGAAGTTCAGGATCGACTTGAATTTCATAATAAAAGGCATTTCCTTTACGTGTTTTGCTTACAATGGTTCCAATTCCATCAACGTGTCCGCTAACGAAATGCCCTCCAAACCGGCCATTTGCAGCCATCGCCCGTTCTAAGTTAACACGTGATCCAACGGTTAGAAGCTGAAGGGTACTTGCTTTAATCGTCTCGGGCATGACATCGACCGTAAATTCATTTTGAGAGTAAGCCGTTACGGTTAAACAAACGCCGTTAACTGAAATACTGTCCCCTAAGTTCACATCTTCTAACACGGTCTTCGCATCAATCGTAAGAACAATTGCTTCTGTGGCCTTTTGAATACGTTTTATTTTTCCAATTTCTTCAATGATACCTGTGAACATTTTCTTCACCTGCTTTGGCGCTATTCCAACTTCTTATACCGTTTTGAAATAGCAGCTGCTTTTTTTTCATATTTATCTTTCCCCCAACCACTGAAAATAAAAAAGCCCCTTGAACAAATGTCCAAGGGGTCGGCTGAGCTGAATCAGTTTTATCTATGCAAAATTCCGCTAATTGTATACGAAATAAACAGTTATATTTTGTGTACAAAAACAAGGGTAGCTTTAAAAAAGGCAAGCGTGTCCCTTATTAATTCAACACAAAAAAACAACTGTGCTTCCTGATCCTTCTCCCATCCAGACTTTTACTGTCGGCTCTAGATTTTAACTAGATCCACCGCTAACATACATCGTATGAAAACGGGTCACGGGCTTAAAAGCATACGCTTTATCACCGCCGGTTGGGACTTACACCCGACCCCGAAGGATAATATATTCGACTGCTATAGTCTCATTTGTTTTACATTATAGCAAAGTAAAATCGACTTGTCACATCATTTAACTTCGTTTCTTCACATCTATTCTTTAAAATCCAGCTTTTAGCTTATTTTTTCTTTTTTAATACATAGCATCCATACAAAAGCTAGTCCAATATAGCCAAATATCGGATACAAAAACTCAAGAAGCTGGGCATATCCGAATTGCCCAATAATAAAGCAAGCCAAGATAATAAACGCAAAAGCTTGTTTGTCATTCAGGGGAAGAAATGACTGAAGCTGCTTAGCGATTCCAAATACATTTCCAATCAATGTAGTAAAAATCTCGCCTAACACAACTACCGTAAATAAAACATTCACCCACGCTGAGATATTTTTAACAACGGCACTCATCGGAATATCAAGTTGAAATGAATAAGGCAAATTGGAAAGGGCAAGATGAGTAGAAACAAGCATAAACGTAAGTACACATCCTCCTATTACGGCCCCTTTTTTAATCACGCTCCTATCTTTCACCGAGCTTCCTAATGGAACCAAAACGGCCTGCGCCAAAGCTAGATTTAGGGAAATATATAAAAAGGGACTAACCGCCCACTTCCACTGTGTGACGAGCGTTAAATCCGGCTTCGTTTGAATCAGTGAGAAATAGCTGATATTTGGCACAAAGATGATAAAAGCAAATGAAAGCATCATCGGCACAACAAGAGAATTAACCATTAAAATACCGTTAATTCCTTTTGCGATAAATATATAAGTTAAAACAATTGTAAAAATCATCCCAACAGGAGGCCACAGCCCGAACTGTTCTTTTCCTATTGCCCCCGTACTCGCTAGCATGACTGAAGTTACTCCAAATAAAATGACAATCATTACACCGTTTACCGCTTTTCCAAGCACATCACCAAATAAATATGTATTAAGCTGCTGATAAGAAGAAGCCCCAATTGCGTGCGAAAGCAGCATCATTTTCGAACCTAGCCAAATAAAAAACAAGCCGCTGACCAAAATTCCAACCATTCCAAGTTCCCCGTACTGTGTAAAAAATTGAACGATTTCCTTGCCTGTTGCAAAACCGGCTCCTACAACGGTGCCTACATACGTAGCAGCAACCTGCAGCGTGAGTTTCCACCTTTTCATGCCCATCACCCTTCTACCCTTCATAGTTCACTATATGTAGAAACGATTAAAAAAAGACGAGCCTTTTTACGTGTAAATCTACGCATATCCCAGCGTTTGTGCCTTTTCGTTTATTTTTTATTTTTCATTTTCTTTTTGCATTTCTCACAAAAAACTCCTTAACCCTAACATAACAGTCATTTTCAAACAAAATATACGGATATTTTCCCTTTAGCTTTTAAATTTTCCTCAATATTTGCTGGAAATTCACAATTTACTGTTGTATAATTTCTAAAAATCAGATAAATTATTAAATAAGTATTCTTTCTATTTAAAAAAATATGTTTCAATTATATACAATTGATTCTTATCATGAGAGGTGGAGGGACTGGCCCTTTGAAACCTCAGCAACCAGTCGTTAGAGACATGGTGCTAAATCCAGCAAGCAATTTATTGCTTGGAAGATAAGAAGGCGAAAAAAGTCTTCTTCTTAAGAAGACTTTTTCTATTTTATCGGCATATTGCATAAAACGAATCACTCGTGAAATAGAAGCGGAACAATTTAAGGAGGTTTTGACATGGGGTTACTTGAAGATTTAAAGTCTAAAATTTTAATTGGGGATGGTGCCACTGGTACCCTCCTTTACTCACACGGTATTGACAGCTGTTTTGAAGAACTAAACATCACCAAACCAGAAGAGGTTTCTCGTATTCACAGAGCCTATGTAGAAGCTGGTGCAAACGTTATTCAAACAAATACGTACGCTGCTAATTATCAAAAACTTGCCCGTTATGGATTAGAAGATTCAGTCAAAGACATCAATATTGCTGGTGTAAAATTAGCGAAACAAGCTGCAAAAGATCAGGCTTACGTGGTTGGTACACTCGGCGGTATTCGTTCTTTCCAAAAAAACGCTATTAGTTTAGAAGAGGTTAAGCGAAGCATTCGTGAACAAATGTTTTGGCTTTTAAATGAAGGCGTGGATGGCCTTTTATTTGAAACATACTATGATTTCGAAGAATTAAAGACCGTTCTTACACTGGCAAGAAAAGAAACGGATAAGCCTATTATTACCCATGTTTCCCTGCATGATATTGGCGTACTGCAAGATGGCCGCCCTTTAGCAGATGCATTAAAAGAATTAGAAGACTTGGGAGCAGATGTTGTCGGGCTAAACTGCCGTTTAGGTCCTTATCATATGATTCAGTCTCTTGAAGAAGTACCTCTTCCTGATCGTGCTTTCTTATCTGCTTACCCTAATGCCAGCCTTCCGGCGTATGTGGAAGGAAAGTTGGAATATGAAACGAATGAAGACTACTTTGTAGAAAGCGCGCGTTTATTCCGCGAACAAGGGGTTCGCTTAATTGGAGGATGCTGCGGTACAACACCAGCTCACGTACGCGCAATGTCATCTGCCTTAAAAGACTTGCCTCCGATTACAAGCAAAGTCGTTAAAATGAGACCAGCCGTTACGGTTCAAGAGCGTGAGCAGCAGGATAAACCTCATATGCATGAGATTGTGAAGAAGCGCCGTTCGGTTATCGTCGAGCTAGATCCGCCTAAACAGCTTGGTCCGACGAAATTTTTAGAAGGCGCAAAAGCACTTGATAAAGTCGGCGTAGATGCTATTACATTAGCTGATAATTCTCTTGCCTCACCTCGCATCAGCAACTTGGCAATGGCAACACTGATGCAGCAAGAAACAAAAGCACGACCGCTTATTCATATTACCTGTCGCGACCGAAATTTAATTGGACTTCAATCTCATTTAATGGGACTTCATACGTTAGGAATGAATCAAGTGCTTGCGATTACCGGTGATCCTTCAAAAGTTGGCGATTTCCCTGGCGCCACTTCGGTCTACGATTTATCTTCATTTGACTTGATTAGTTTAATCGCTCAGTTTAATGAAGGACTATCTTATTCCGGCAAACCGCTTGGTCAAAAAACCAATTTTTCCATCGCAGCTGCCTTTAACCCAAACGTGCGTCACTTAGACCGAGCCGTTCAGCGTTTGGAAAAGAAAATCGACTGCGGGGCTCACTATTTCATTACTCAGCCTCTCTATTCAACTAAGCAAATTGAAGAGGTATATGAAGCAACCAAACATTTAACAACACCGGTATACATCGGTATCATGCCGTTAACAAGCGCAAGAAATGCTCGATTTATTCACCATGAAGTACCTGGAATTAAATTATCAGAAGATATTCTAGAACGCATGGATGCCACGGGAAATGACCGAATTCGCGGTGAAGTCGAAGGTCTTGCGATTGCAAAAAACTTAATTGATACAGCATATGAGTTATTTGACGGTATTTACTTAATTACGCCGTTTATGCGCTATGAAATGACCGAAATTCTAACACGCTATATTCACGACAAGCAACTTGTTACATCAGAAAGGAAGATATAAATGAGCTCACTTATCGAACAACAACTAAAGAAGCGAATACTCGTCATCGATGGAGCAATGGGAACGATGATTCAAGATGCTGATTTAACCGCTGAAGATTTTGGCGGCGAAGAATATGAAGGCTGTAACGAATATTTGACTCGAACAGCGCCTCATGTGATTCAGCGCATTCATGAAGAGTACTTTGCAGCAGGTGCTGACATCATTGAAACCAATACGTTTGGCTCAACATCTACCGTACTTGATGAATACGATTTAGGTCACTTGGCGTATGAATTGAATATCGAAGCTGTGAAGCTTGCTTGTGCAGCCCGCGATAAATATTCAACTCCCGAATGGCCTAGGTTCGTAGCTGGAGCTATCGGTCCTACCACTAAAACTCTCTCTGTTACCGGAGGCATTACATTCCCTGAGTTAGTAGAATCGTACGAAGAGCAAGCTCGGGGTTTGTTAGACGGCGGCGTTGACTTGCTTTTAGTCGAAACCTGTCAAGACATGCTGAACGTAAAAGCCGCGTTTCTAGGCATTACAGCGGCGTTTGAAAAACTAAAAACCGAAGTTCCTATTATGATTTCAGGAACAATTGAGCCTATGGGAACAACTCTCGCTGGTCAAGATATCGAATCTTTTTACTTATCACTGGAACACATGAAGCCTCTTTCAGTCGGACTTAACTGCGCGACAGGCCCTGAATTTATGACGGATCATATTCGCTCTCTTTCAGACCTAGCCACTTCAGCAGTTAGCTGTTATCCAAACGCTGGACTTCCGGATGAAGAAGGCAATTATCACGAATCCCCTGAGCTGCTTGCTCAAAAAATTAAAGGGTTTGCTGATAAAGGCTGGCTGAACTTTGTAGGCGGATGCTGTGGTACAACGCCTGCTCATATTAAAGCACTGGCTGAAGCGGTAAAAGAGGTTGCGCCTCGTTCGCTTGATCGCTCCGAGCATAACCATGCTGTAACCGGTATTGAACCACTTGTATATGACGATTCTATGCGCCCTCTTTTTGTGGGAGAACGTACGAATGTAATCGGTTCTCGCAAGTTCAAGCGTCTGATTGCGGAAGGAAAAATTGAAGAAGCATCTGAAATTGCGCGTGCTCAAGTTAAAAATGGTGCTCACGTTATTGATATTTGCTTAGCAGATCCAGACCGTGAAGAAATGGAAGACATGGAGGAATTTATTCAAGAAGTTGTAAAAAAAGTGAAGGTTCCCCTTGTAATCGATTCAACGGACGAGAAAGTTATTGAAAAAGCTTTAACGTACTCACAAGGTAAGGTCATTATTAACTCCATTAACTTAGAAGATGGTGAAGAGCGTTTTGATGCAATCTTACCGCTAGTAAAAAAATTCGGTGCAGCTCTGGTTGTCGGTACGATCGATGAAACAGGCATGGCCGTTACTGCAGAACGAAAAGTAGAGATTGCTAAACGCTCACATGATTTGCTTGTTGAAAAACATGGCTTTAATCCAAAAGATATTATTTTTGACCCTCTTGTGTTCCCTGTAGGAACTGGTGATGAACAATATATTGGTTCTGCTGAAGAAACAGTGAAGGGAATTAAAATGATTAAAGAAGCCCTGCCTGATTGCCTGACCATTCTTGGCGTAAGTAACGTGTCATTCGGTCTTCCTCCAGTGGGACGTGAAGTACTAAATGCCGTTTACCTTTATCACTGTACGCAGGCTGGACTCGATTATGCCATTGTTAATACCGAAAAGTTAGAGCGCTATGCTTCTATTCCAGAAGCTGAAATTGAGCTTGCTAATGCGTTATTATTTAACACAACTGATGAAACGCTAAGCACGTTTACCGACTTTTATCGTGATAAAAAGAAAGAAGCAAAAGTAGAAATTTCTACGTTAACACTCGAAGAACGATTGGCAATGTATATTGTCGAAGGTACAAAAGAAGGATTGCTTCCTGATTTAGAACAGGCTTTAGCTCAATATGATGATCCGTTAGATATTATTAACGGACCGCTTATGAAGGGGATGGCGGAAGTTGGACGTTTGTTTAATGACAATCAGCTGATTGTAGCAGAAGTACTTCAAAGTGCGGAAGTTATGAAAGCATCCGTTGCCTTTTTAGAACCTCATATGGAAGCAACTGAAAATGATTCTGGAAAAGGCAAAGTAATTCTTGCAACGGTTAAAGGCGATGTGCACGATATCGGCAAAAACTTAGTAGACATCATTTTAAGCAACAATGGTTTTAAAGTAATTGATTTAGGGATTAAAGTAACGCCGCAGCAGCTGATTGAAGCAGTAAAAGAAGAAAAGCCAGACATCATTGGCCTGTCAGGTCTTCTAGTAAAGTCAGCTCAGCAAATGGTTTTGACTGCCCAAGATTTAACACAATCAAGCATTGATGTTCCAATTATGGTAGGAGGCGCTGCCCTTTCCCGTAAATTTACTGACTTTAAAATTGCCCCGGAATATGAAGGTGCGGTCCTCTACGCCAAAGATGCGATGGACGGATTAGCGTTAGCAAATAAGCTGCAGAACAAAGAAGAAGTTATTCAGCTTTTAGCAGATTTAAAAACGCGGCAAGAAAAGAAAGTAACGGTTCGAGAACGCCAGCCTCAAACCGCTCAAGCAGCTACGGCTGTTTTAGAAAGATCCGCCATTTCAACGGACGCTCCTGTTTTTATACCGGCTGATTTAAAGCGGCACGTTGTCAAACACTACGATTTGGCACAGGTTCTTCCGTATATTAACTGGCAGATGCTTTTAGGCCATCACTTAGGGCTAAAAGGAAAAGTGAATAAGCTGCTTGCTGAAAAAGACGAGCGTGCTGTTCAATTAAAAGAAACCGTTGATGACCTGCTCGAACTGGCACTAAAAGAAAACTTAATTAAGCCAGCGGTTATTTATCAGTTCTTCCCTGCTCAAGCAGACGGAAATGATTTAATTATTTATGATCCTGCTGATGAAAAAACAGAAATTGAACGCTTTACCTTCCCTCGACAAGCAAAAGGACAGTTCCTGTGCTTATCTGATTTTGCAAAGCCTAAAGAAAAAGAGATGGACTATGTATGTTTCTTCTCTGTAACAGCAGGAACAGGCATTCGCGAACGCGCGGCGAAATTCAAAGAAAACGGCGAGTTTTTAAAGAGTCACGTGTTCCAAGCTCTTGCGCTTGAACTAGCCGAAGGATTAGCAGAACGTGTTCATCAGCAAATTCGTGACCGCTGGGGATTCCCCGATTCGCCTGACTTTACAATGGCGGAGCGTTTTTCAGCCAAATACCAAGGTCAGCGTTTTTCATTCGGATATCCTGCATGTCCAGACCTTGAGGACCAAGCAAAACTGTTTAAATTACTTAAACCTGAAGACATCGGCATTCAGTTAACAGACGGTTTCATGATGGAACCAGAAGCTTCTGTTACAGCCCTTGTTTTTGCACATCCTGAAGCGAAATATTTTAACGTATTATAAAATATGGCCGCGGTCTTTTAGACCGCGGCTGTTTTTTCACACTGAACAAAGCTAAAAAAAGGCTGCGACAAATGTATTTTAGCTGAAGAAAGATCCGAACGGTAAATCCAGATTCTTGACTGAGAATCAACTCCGTTCGGATTTTTTCATTGTGATGGTGAACTAGATTTCATGCAGCTGTTTCTAGCTGCTGATTGAAGGGCAAGGCGAAGACTCCTGCGGGAAAAAATTGATGCAGTTATGTCTCAATCTCTTTGAATTCACCGCCGGTTTGAGCTTTTTTTATGAGTTTCTTGGGACACACTGATAGAATAAGGAATGTAATAAATTTGTAACACGCTTATCACAGCAAATTTTTCAGGGAAAGGAATTTTCAAGAAATGATCAAATTATTTGTAAGCGACTTAGATGGCACTCTTTTACACGAAGAAAAATACGTAGAACAGCATAATGCAGACGCACTTAGTGAACTTCAGCGCCAAGGAGTAGATGTTTGTCTTGCTTCTGGACGAATGGATACGGAAATTTTAAAAATTTCTACTGATATTAATAATACATTTCATCGCATAAGCCAAAACGGAGGATTTGTGTGGACCAAAGAAAATCAAGAACTTCATGGAAAAGTGTTTGAAGATGATTTAGCGGTTCAACTTTATAAAAAAACGATAGATCCTAACCGTATTACGCTTGTCTGTTCAAACGACACCAATTATGTAGAGCAGCGAAATGAAATTATTGAAGCAATTGAAACTCACATGTTTTTCCCTATCGAAGAACAAATTGAAATGACGGATTCATTTGGTCACGCTCTTTCTCCATCTAAAATCACGGTTCTTGGAGATCATGATGAAATGGTAGCTCTGCAAAAAGAAGTGAACGAAGAGTTTGGTGATTATATTGATACATATATTTCTGCCAAGCAGTGTTTGGATATTATGCCTAAACATATCAGCAAAGGAAATGCCATTGAAATTTTATTAAATCATCTTCAGCTAAAACCAGAGGAAATTGCATGTGTGGGGGATTCATTTAATGATATTCCTATGTTTCAATTAACGCCGAACAGTTTTGCTATGGCTACAGCTCCTGAAGCTGTTCAGCGCCACGCCTCTGCTGTTGTGTCATCAGTTAGTGAAGCAGCGCGTATTGTTTTAGAAAAAAATAAGCAGACAACCTAAAAAAAGCGGTCAACGTTTAAATTGACCGCTTTTATCTATTTAATAAGAAAACGGTAGTTATTTTTTTCGTAAAGAACGAAAAAATTCACCTAAGCTTTTTTGCTTCCCATCTGCATGCTCTCCGTGATTAACCAAGCTGCTGATTCTTTCTCGTCGAACAACAACCATAATAAGAGTGGCAAAAAAGATAATGGAAACGGCAATGACAACCAGTGCAAGAACGGATGCTACAATAGCTTCAGAAGTCGTTAGTGACGATAGCATCTGCCTCGTACACCTCCATTTCGTTTGTGGCGAAAAGGAGCCTAGCAATTAGAAATGCAAATAATCTTTTTTCTCAGCTTGATGCATGTTATTATACACCATTTTCATTTTAGAAGCTGTAGCTTTTAAAGACGTAGACGAATCCACATCTTCGGCTAACATAATGTTTACTAAGTCAACCACAGAACGAGACAACAACTCTACATTATTTTGCAACTCTAATTCGTCATAAGTCGTACGGTCTTGAAGACGAAGTCGAATAATTTCATTTGCTAGCTCCCTAACACGCACTAATTGTTGATGTTCTCCCATAGTATCTCCGCCGCAAGAAACTTATAATCAGCCCTTTTATTGGCTTTTATAAGAGCTAGAAATCCGTGCAGCTTACCCCTCCTTATAAAGATGCCTAGCACACCTTTATGTAAATCACACTTTCACCTTGTTTACATGTATATTCGCTATAGCTGGTTCTTTTTCCTTTTGAAATTAGCAGCCATCGTCAACGACCTTCTTCGTTTATCGTTCAGATTTCAAATTTTTAAGGATGTGATATACGAAAATTAGAACGCCAATAGCCGTAAGTGTTGCTCCTGCTGCCACTACGGGTGTAAAAGCTTGGTTTTGTAGTACGATCATGAAAAATAAACCAATCATCATGACCGGTAATCCTATATTATGCAGCTATACGTGCAGTTTGGCTAATTTACTTTTGCTAAACGCAGGAAACAAATAATAAATAAGTCCCGCTAACGTAAGCGACGTCCATCCTAATAAATTGATGTGCACGTGAACAGGTGTCAAAGCATAGCTGTGAACAATTGACATATAATACCCCAATATGATGCCAATTCCAAAATAAATGGCTGATATTTTAATTAATTTAATTCCCATCGTTTTCTCCCCCTTATATCCCCCTCCGACTTCTGTACTACTTTACGCAGGAAACGTCATTTTAGAAGCGGAAGTTAGCCAAAGGACACGAAATACGGAGTATGATATCTAAAAAGAGGATTCTTTACCGCAAACACAAAAAACAGCTGAGCAAAAGCACTCAGCTGTCTATTTTAAGCAATATAATGCAGCACAAAATTCAAGAAAAACAACAGCGCGCTTACATACATAAACATCGATACTTCACGCATTTTACCAAGGAATAATTTAAGCAGTGGATACGCAATGAACCCAAATGCAATTCCATCAGCAATACTGTACGTAAGAGGAATAAGCGCAATAATTAAAAATGCAGGGAAACCTTCTGTTAAGTCCTGTAAATTAATGTTTTTGATATTTTGAATCATCAATGCTCCAATAACAATGAGAATAGGTGCAATAGCACTATCTGGAACCAGCTTGATAAATGGAATAAACAGAAGTGAACTTAAAAATAAAACTCCTGTAATCAGCGATGTTAAACCCGTTCGCCCTCCAGCTGCAATACCAGATGCTCCTTCTACAGAAGACACCGTTGGACTTGTTCCAAACACGCCGCTTAGCAAAGCTGAGGCGGCTGTTGCTTGAAAGGCCCGCGGAAATTTGCTATCTTGATTCATCATACCTAGCTGACCATGCAGCAAACCGATATTTTCAAAAATCAATACCATTGTTAATGAAAAGACAGCTGCCCAAAACGCAACGTCTCCAATAGCTCCAAAAGACAATGTGCCAAAGCTGCTAAAGAAGTCGTTCACGCTCCCAGCGGACTGTCCTTTTTCTGCACCGCTTCTTACACCAAGTAAGAAGGCAAGGACTGATCCAGCAATCATGCTTAACAAAAAGTTACCTTTCACATTTCGGATAAACAGTACGATTGTGATAATTAGCGTCAACAGCGTACTGATTACAAACGGATCTGACAAGTCTCCAAGTGCTACAAAAGTGTTTTCGCTTGGAACTACAAGCTTCCCTTTTTGCAAACCGATAAATGTTAAAAATAAGCCAACACCGACTGTTATCGCTTCTTTTAGCGAATGCGGAATCGAAGAGACAATTTTGGCAGACAGTCGTGAAAAAGCTAATGCTATAAAAAGAAAGCCCGATATCACTACTGCTAATAACCCTTCTTGCCAAGATAACCCCATTGATTGAACCATCGTATAAGTAAACAATGCATTAATCCCCATACCTGGCACCAGAATAAGAGGCGCATTTGCCCAAAAAGCCATAATAACACAGCCTACAAAAGCCGAAGCTACTGTTGCGAATATTCCTGCTTCAAGCGGAATACCGGCATCAGACAAAATGGTTGAATTAACAGCAATAATATACACGATGGAAAGAAATGAAATGACCCCAGCTAAGCTTTCTTTTCCGACAGTTGTTTGGTGGTCGTTTAAACGAAACAACTTTTCAAATAATGCGTTCAATCTAATTTCCTTCTTTTCATCTATCCCTCGCCCACCCAGTGACCAAAAATGCCACCGAAGTTATTATAGCAAAATCAACAATTGTTGCAAGGAAAACTTGTCTCCTTTAGCTTAAGCGTTCATTCCTTATTTAAAACTGTTATTATTTTCTAAACGTAACGTCTTGCATTCATTCTATATATTTGGATTGGACATAATAAAAGAGCGCTTTATCAGCGCTCATTGTTTTAATAATAATAAGGATAATATGGTGGGTACGGCGGATAATATGGTGCTGGATAACCGTAATAACCTGGACCTCCTAGTGCACTTCCAAGAATCAACCCTCCAAGAAATGGAGCTCCAAAGCCCCAACCCCAAGGGCGACCAAAGCCAAAGCCGAACCCCGGACGGCCGAAGCCAAAACCAGGACGACCGAAACCAAAACCTGGGCGACCGAAACCGAATCCTGGACGACCAAAGCCTCCAAAACCCCCAAATGGTCTTCTTATGTCATTAATATCAAATTCTTGCATGATACATGCCTCCTCAAATTATATTTCATTCTCTTTATTACATATGTTATTCACCTACTTCTTGCATAGGCAATCGCCTCTTTTTTTGTGATTTCTTAAAAAATATTCCTTTTCTACCACCTCGTTAGGATTAAACAAGCGTATAGACATATATTTTTTAAGGATTTGAAACATACTACATGTAACTTATGTAAAATAAGAGAGATGAAACGAGGAATGCACCTTTACAATTTTCAGCAGTTCCTGCAATGAGGAATAAACATAATATGAACGCATAAAAAGAACGCTCAACAAAAATGTTGACCGTTCTTCTTATGAAAATACATAGCGATTTTTTATTAATTTATCTGACCCTTTGCTTGACCGTATATGCCCTAAAGCTATATAATCCCCTTTTTATACAATGCGCTTTGAACATAAAATCATAGGAGCGTCTCCCCAAACGCTGCTATGTATGTATATCTGTAATCGCTTACAAACCTTTAATAAAAAACCGATATGATTTTCTATCTATTTACATTAAACAATATTTTAGGCTAAATTTCAACACATTTTTTGTTTTTCTTTGTACTCAGCAAAAAAACAGGTGATATAGCACAGTGATTTTCCTTTTTTCCTGTCCCTTTTACTTATAGCCATAATCGTTTATAGTTTATAACGAAAGGAAGTGACGCAATGTCTGATCAACTAGAAGAATACTTAGAACGAGGAATGTACGGAGCAAAGGAAACAAAAAGAGACGAAAGAAGATATTTCTTAACTGCTCTACGTGAGAATATTGAAATTGCGCTAAAAAAAGGGCAAGTCATGAAAAAGGATGCAGCAAAAATAAAGCCTCTTTTAAAAAAAGTGAAAGACGGTCATTTGTTTTTAAATGGCTCCTTGTCTTATTCATACCTCTCCCCCTATATTCAAGCGGCTAACCAACATAAAGTGCCTTTTACCATCGTCCAGAACTTAGAAGCTGATACCGATATTGGTCTGGTTTTAACGGGTTCTGAAGGCAGTTTGGAACGAGATATCTTTTTAGACTAAAAAAAAGAGCCCGAACGGCTCTTTTTTATTTAGCAAATACATGATGATCAATTGTTTTAATGACAGCACGTGAACGGATCCAGTTATCGGTAGCTGTTTTTGGATTATAAAAGTAAATGGAATCGTCTAAACGATCCTTTCTAGTCAATGCTTGCTCTACTGCTTTTTTCGAATCTTCTGAAGCAGGCTTGTTAATTGATCCGTTTTGGACCGGTGAAAAAGCGTATGCTTTTCCGACAACTTGTTTAATAACTCCTGTTACCGTATCTGGAAACTTCGGAGAATCTACACGGTTTAACACCACTGTTGCTACCCCTACTTTTCCTTCATACGATTCGCCTTTTGCTTCAGCTTCTACTAAGCGAGCTAATAAATCTTTTTCACTTGCGGAAATCGAAACTGCAGGTGTTTCCTGCTCTACGGGTTTGGCTTCTGGTTTTGGTTCTGGCTTAGCCGTATTAGCCGGTGCTGCCGTTGAAGGTTCCGTTGTTTCAGCAGCCAGCACTTTTGTCTTACTCGGAATAGCTAATGTTTCACCAATATAAATCATATCTCCTTGACGATTGTTTAATTTTTTAATATCGTCAATTGTTACACTATATCTTTTACCTAACTTCCAAAGACTATCGCCTTTGACTACTTTATAATTAGTTGCAGCCGTAGCTGTTGCATTAAAACCTATAAATGAAAGAGTAGCTAAACAAGCTACTACCATTGATTTCATATAACTATGTTTCATAGGTAATACCTCCTGAAATTTCGTATGGTATTACTCTATCATAGCTATATAGGGGTTTCACCGAACGATTCAATTACATTTCTTTAAGTTTGATGAACAAAATTACGTTCGGAACACAATTATGACATTGTACCTTGTTTTTTGTCATAATCACGGTAATTTTTCTAAAATGCAGGTATATTTTCCCGCTTCATTTCAGTTTAATCAGAAATTTCTTCATTCGTTTTTCCCCTATAATTCTTATGATAAACATTTAAATTCATCTACTTTTACACAAAAGAGCTGAATGTTGTAATCAACATTCAGCTCTTTTTAATCTTCAATCTCAATTTCTACAACGTCATAGAAATCAATCACTAGTTTAGCACCCGTATCATCCATAAACGTAAAGACGTCTTGATCATCTGCTAAATGTATCACGTATCCGGTCAACTGCTGTTCACTGTTATCGTAAACAGTAGTAATTAGAATTTTTTTATGATCTACATATGCTTCTTCTAATAACGAATGGAGGTCATAGTCCCCGTCATCTTCGGGCCGGTTCGTTAACAGCATCCCATAAGTCGTCATTCCATTTTTATCTTTCCATATATGATCTGCAAAATAAAAAGGTGCTGTACTTTTTCGAAACTCATCCATAATATCCCTCCTATAGCTGCACACATTTATTCGCTCTTACCGTACGTTATTAAATAAACGCACAAGCACTTGTAACAGTATATTCTCTACTGTACAGGCTCATACATCCATTATATAAGGCATAATCAAATAATGCCATCATTTCGTTTAACTCCTAGGAATTTCTAGATACGTATAGGTAAAATCGCCTCCGCGTCCGGCTATTCCTCGGAAATGTTTGAAATCAGGCCGGTTTACTAAAAAAGGTCGAAAAGCAAGAAAGTCCTCTTTTTTGACTTTAATTTCGGTTACTTTTCCTTCACTTAACTCATTCAACATGTTTATTGCTGTTTGTTCATCCATTCAGTTTTACCTCGCTTTTAACTGTTCAGCCAATTTTGCAGAGATGCAAATTGAGCTTCAGCTTCTTTATACCCTTGGTTGTAAAGAGCGTCGAGACGCTCACGATTCTTCTCAATTCGCCCTACTACAAGAGGGGTTTGCGGACGAATCACAAAGATATTCCCCTGTCTTTCCTGCTCTTCAATATATGACAATGTTTCATTATACAATTTATAGCGGTTCTCAAGCGCACGAGTCAGCCCATCATAATGACGATATTTGCGTTTCAATAACCATAGCATATTTGATTTCTTTTTTCGATATCCTTCGTTTCGCGTTAGCACAACAATATTTTTTCTATATCCATCCTGCACTGCTTTTTTGATTGGAATCGGATCACTGATTCCTCCGTCTAACAGCTCTTTTCCTTTATATGTAACGACAGGTGCTAAAAATGGAAGGGAACTAGAAGCGCGAACCGCTGTCAAAATGTCCCGGTCATACTCATCAAAATAAACGGGTTCTCCCGTCACGCAGTCCGTTGCTCCTACTACAAGCTTCTCTGTACGCTCAGCAAATGCCTCAAAGTCAAATGGAAGAAGCTGATTAGGAATTTCATCAAAAACGAAATCCATTCCAAATATCTCTTTTGTTTTAAAATAATTTTTCCACGACAAGTAGCGAGGATCCTCTAAAAAATCTAAATTAGCTTTGCGACTTCTTCCTATTTGTCTAGATAAATAAGAAGTGGCATGACAAGCGCCGGCTGAAACGCCAATTACATACGGAAGGTACAGATTTCTTTCCATAAAGTAATCTAAAACTCCAGTTGTATAAAGGCCTCTCATACCGCCTCCTTCGAGCACGAGTCCAGTATCTTTCAATTTCTACACCTTCTAATTCTTATAATTTATGACAAGATTATACCTCGTTTATTATAACGAAAGATGAACAAAGATGGAACTGTCCTGCTTCTCTCTTTCGTTAAAGCTACCAATTCCTTTTATTTCTCAGCACATTTTACTTATTTTTTCAATTTTATTTTATATTTTTTCAAAAAACCCTTTACTAATTCCCAGTTTTAAGGCAAAATTGTAAAAAAGAAAACGCTAACTAGTTTTACTATTTATAAAATTAAAATTATTTCAAAAATTTATAATGAACTAATTTAAAACAAAGGAGCGATGAATCATGAAAATAGCAGAGGTAGGAAACTTGATAGAATTTAAAAATGGCCTACAGGGCATTGTCGAAAAAGTAAATGAAAACTCCGTGATTGTAGATTTGACTTACATGACAAACTACCGCGATTTAGACTTAGAACAGCGAACTGTTGTCAACCACAAAAACTACACCATCATTAATCCAGCTATGTAAAGGAAAAAAGCAGCCGGAAAGCAAAAGCGGTTGCTTTTTCATTGGTTTTGAAAGAATTGATTCTTTTGTTCTTCTGTAATAATCCCTAGTTTATACATGAGGTAAATATACTGTTGCACCTTAACATCCTTCGAACTTTTTTTCACTGTACTCCCTCTTTTCTAAAATGTTTCTTTATACAATAATATATGGCTGAGATAAAAAAAGTTTCCTTAAAGAAACAAAAACAGGCCCCATTTTTTCTTGAAAGGGGCTTATTTTCGTGTGACAATAAGAACAAGCTACTACTATCTTTTTACCGAAAGGAATTACTAGCATGTTTGATACTGTATTGTTTATCATTGCTCTTATTGTCATTCTTTTTTTCATCGTGCAGTTCGTTTTTAAACGCAAACAAACTTCAAATAAAAAAACATCCGTTAAACCCATGAATTATGCCGAAGAAGATTCTAACTCCTACACAAGCTGGAGTGAATCTGCTTCTAACCACGACCATGATGGCGATGCGGATGGTGACGGAAGATAGAAAAAAAGCCCCTTCTTATGAAGAGGCTTTTCTTTATTTTGATAATACTCGCTTGCCGTTGGTAAACGAATAATAGCATTCACCTGTATAAATGTCTTGGCTTTCATGTACATGAACGCCACATTTATCTTCAAGAGCAGCTTTCATCATCGATTTGGCTACGTTATACGCTTTAATTGGACGATACTTTCTCCACTTTCCTACAAGGCAAAATGAACACGACTTTAACGTGTATCCCCCAATCTTTTCAAATAGGCGAAACTCTTGGCGCTTGCCTAATAATAACGATGGGCGGAAAAAGTGAGTAGAACGGATATACAAGCTTGCGATATCTTCTTCTACTTGCCCCTTTACTTTACTGTAAAAGAATGGCGAACGAAGATCAGCACCAATTGCTGTGATCGTTAAAAAGTTTTTGCAGCGATATTTTTCTGCACATTTAGCCGCTTTTAAAGGAAATTCGTAGTCCACTTTAATGAATTTCGCTTTTGTTTTTGCTTTTTTCATTGTCGTGCCTAAACAGCAATATACATCATCAACTGCAAAGCATTCTTCGTGCTTATCAAGCTCTGAAAAATCAATTTCAAGCTGACGTAGCTTTGTGTGTTCGATTGGTAGCTTTTTTCGAACAAACACTGTCACATGGTTATATAAGCTGTTGCTTAATAACATTTTTAAAAGTTCTTGACCAACAAGTCCGCTTGCACCTAATACTAATGCTGATCTCTGTGACATTCTTTCACCTTCTCACCTGTTGTTTTTGCAATGGAAAACAGGTTGCATACACAACCTGTTTGTTCGAATTAACGATTATCAATTGTTTCTGGGTATAAATCATGATTCATCAGGCGATAATTAGCCATTTCTTCATACTTCGTACCGGGACGGCCATAGTTTGTATATGGATCAATTGAAATCCCGCCGCGTGGTGTGAATTTTCCCCATACTTCAATATATCTTGGATTCATCAGTTTAATTAAGTCATTCATAATAATGTTCATACAGTCTTCATGGAAATCTCCATGGTTACGGAAGCTGAACAAATAAAGCTTTAACGACTTGCTTTCCACCATTTTTTCATCTGGAATGTAACTAATATAAATGGTTGCGAAATCCGGCTGACCTGTTTTTGGACATAAGCTCGTAAATTCTGGACAGTTGAATTTCACAAAATAATCACGATTTGGATGTTTGTTATCAAATGCTTCTAGAATCTCTGGTGAATATTCAAACAAATAGTTTGTTCCTTGATTTCCGAGGAGTGATACACCTTCTAATTCTTCATCTTTTCGACCGCTCATTTGCATTTCCTCTCTTTCTACGATTGTCATTCTAACAGCGTTTTTTTATTTTGTATATATCTGTTTTTATTTTTTTTTGTAAATTTTTTGCTACACGCTTACACGCCTCGTTTATTTCCCCAAACAAGGGCGTGAACCTGCGGCAGAACTCTTACACCGTTCATGTTTTTAGCTGCCACTGCCTTATCGATTAACCACTCATACTTTTTAAGCAATTCTTGTGTTAACGACGCATTATCGATTGTCGTTAAGTCCTCGTTGCCTACTTGAACAAAAAATGGAACCTCAGGATAACGTTCATGAACAGCCTCTGCATACTCAAAGTCCTCATCATTAAATACAACGACTTTTATGCTTATATGCGCCATGCGTTTTTCCTTTATTAATGTCTCTATAATATCGTCTAATACGGAGAAATTTGTTTTCATTAATGAACTTGGAGGCTTAGGAGAAATCGTTAAATCATCGATCTTTAGGAACCAATCCTGATAACGGCTTCCCTGTGTTTCGAGAGCTGCTTTTACCCCATGACTGTGCAAAAGCTCTACAAGTGAACCAATTGCCTTGATAAGCGCAGGGTTTCCTCCAGAAATGGTGACGTGATCAAAGCACTCTCCTCCAATTTCTTTTAGCTCCGTCCAAATTTGTTCTGCTGTTAGCTGACGAATATCGTTTTTAGCTGATCCATCCCATGTAAAAGCTGAATCACACCAGCTGCAGGAATAATCACAGCCTGCGGTACGAACAAACATCGTCTTACGTCCTACAACCATTCCTTCCCCTTGAATCGTTGGTCCGAATATTTCAAGTACTGGAATTGTATTAGCCACGTTTTTTCACCTTCTTTGGGCGGTAAACTACGTAACTTGTCGGCGTTTCCCGCACGAATACTTGTACGCAAGAAGGCTTATTTGGTAGTGTGTCTAGATATTCTTGAACCAACTCATAAATTTTACGAGCAACAACTTCAGTTGTAGGAAAATCATTTGGATTTTCTTCGTTAAAGATAGAATGATCGTTCAATAATGTATGATCAAATTGACCAGAAACAATTTTTTTCAATAGCGCAAAGTTTACTAAAAAGCCCGCTTCGTCTAATGTATCTCCGGCAACAGTTAGATTTACAAAATACGTATGTCCATGGACTTGACGGCATTTTCCTGCTTCTGTGTGAGGAACAAAATGTGCCGCAGCAAACTGCATATCTTTGTTCAGTTCATATTCATAGTCATGAAATACTTGAGGGTACATTTGTTGCAGCATTATTTCTCTCCTCCTTCTTTTGTTTGCAGGTATTGATCTAACCCACGTTTTCGCAATTGACATGCGGGACATTCGCCGCACCCGTCAGCAACAATACCGTTGTAGCACGTTAATGTTTTTTCACGCACATATTCAAGCGCTCCTAGCTCATCCGCTAACGCCCACGTTTCTGCTTTATCAATCCACATAAGCGGCGTATGAATCACAAACTCGAAGTTCATTGATAAATTAAGCGTGACGTTTAACGATTTCACAAATACGTCTCGACAGTCTGGATACCCTGAAAAATCAGTTTCACAAACGCCTGTTACGATATGACGGCCTCCGCTGTTTTTAGCCAGTACGGCTGCAAATGATAAAAATAACAGATTGCGGCCATCCACAAACGTTGTAGGCAACTCTCCTTCTTTTTGCTCGATCTCAATATCATCTCGCGTTAAGGCATTTGGTGCTAATTGATTTAAAAGTGACATATCTAGTACGGTATGCTTCACACCTAAATCAGCTGCGATAGCTTTTGCTACTTCTATCTCTTGACTATGACGCTGACCGTATTGAAAAGTAACCGTTTCTACCTCTTTAAAGTTTTTCAAAGCCCAAAATAGACATGTTGTACTATCTTGACCTCCGCTAAATACAACAATAGCTTTTTCATTTTTCATCATTACTGTTCGTCTCCTTTTTGATTGAAATCAAAAGAAGAAGAAACTTTATTGAACCGTTCGTTCCCTTTGTGGCTAATTTTATAACACAAAAAAGAGACTGCTCTTTTTCAGCAATCTCCCTAAAAAGCAACTAAGATACACGTCCTCTCCAGCATACACGTCAAAAAGACGTGTTGATAGAAAAGCACGTGAAAGAAGACACGCTAAAACCGTGTCTTTTGTCATCAACGATGATCTTAGTTTTTTATAGAGGGAGTTCTCGAACCTCTCCCGTACATATACAAACGTGTACGGCGTTTCTTCTTGAATTGTCATCGTATACTATACCACATGCGTATAAATAATGCTATGTTTGTTGGCTTCTATCGCCTTTAGCTGCCTTATTTTTCTTTATATAAGAAAGCGCAATAAATAATAACGGAAAACAGACGCTTAGTACAAATAGATAAAACGGCCAGTAATATTTTTCAAAATAATTGAAGTACGCTGTAGAGATTTTATTCGGCGCCGAATCAATGCGGTATTCGTTCGCAGTGTTTCTGTGAAACTGTCTCGAGGTCCTCTTACAACGGTCTGAGATTGGGGTTCAGAAACAGCCCTGTCTCTCCACCCTCTTGTACTTGCCACAATATACGTTTGATACCCTTCTAAAAACAGCACGGTATCTCCTGATAAAACATGAAGAAGAGTATCATCCAATGTCTTTGCTTCCATGATTTCACCCGCTGCCAAACTATAGCTTTTAATCAATTCGTACATATTAACGATGCCATCATCATGTGTTAAATGTTCATCGTGATAGTGCATAATGGAGTCCAGCGCATAGTGTTCAACTTCGTCTTTATTTACTAATCCGTCGATGTAAGCAACACCTAAAGTGAATTTTTCTTCAATCGAAATTCGAAACTCTCGCACAACTAAGTCCGTGCTCTGTCCCAGTGCTTTTTTCATGCGGGATAAATTATCTCCCACCCTCTCCGATAATTTCTGCTCTTCCTGTGTAGAAGAAGCACTAGTTTTCTTAGAGTCCTTCGCTTCATCAGCTTTTTCTTTCCGCTGTTTGGATTTATTCGTTAACTCAGATAGTTTTTTTATACGCATTGTTCATCCTCCACTACATTGAACGAAAAAAAACGGAATTTCTTCTTTTTAGTCTCTATAGTTTTTGTATGAAAAGGAAATTTATACTTGAAGCCTTTTTAATAATCTTTATTTTTGACATCATTTGTGCATTTCTATAGGATAGTAATGGATAATTCTTTGTTATTATGAAGAATGTTTATGCGGAACATTGAAAGGAGTCTATACATGGCACAATCACTTAAAGGCAAAGTAGCTCTTATTACAGGAGCAGGAAAAGGCATCGGTCGTTCAACTGCGATTGAATTAGCAAAAGAAGGCGTAAATATCGGTTTAATTGCTCGTACAGAGGCAGATTTAAAGGCTGTTGCTTCTGAACTAGAAGCATTTGATGTACAAGTTGCTTATGCAACAGCAGATGTTTCTTCTATGGAAGAAGTAAACGCAGCAGTCGAGCATCTACATATAAAATTAGGGGCAACGGATATCTTAATCAACAATGCGGGAATCGGTAAATTCGGAAGCTTTTTAGAGCTAGACCCAGCTGAGTGGAAACAAATTATCGATGTGAATTTAATGGGCGTTTACTACGTAACGCGCGCTGTTCTCCCTCAATTAATCGAAAAAAATGGTGGAGACATCATCAATATTTCATCCACTGCTGGTCAAAAAGGCGCTCCCGTTACAAGTGCTTACAGCGCTTCAAAATTTGGCGTGCTCGGCTTAACCGAATCTCTAGCGCTAGAAGTGCGAAAACACAATATTCGTGTAACAGCTCTCACACCAAGTACAGTAGCAACAGAATTAGCATATAAAGAAAACTTAACGGATGGCAATCCTGATAAAGTGATGCAGCCTGAAGACCTAGCTGAAATTATGGTAGCACAATTAAAACTGCATCCGCGGATTTTTATCAAATCTGCGGGCATGTGGTCCACAAATCCCTAAACAAACATAGAAAAAGGAGAGCTTCAGCTCTCCTTTTTTGTGTCTTCCTTTATATGATGGTTACCTTATTTACGTTTAGGCGTGATTTCTTCTGATAGTTCTTCAAAAGATTTTACTTTTCCATGCGATGGGTTTTGTGATTGTTTTCGTACATTCCACTGACGCTCTTTTTGACTTTTAGACTGAGTCATTTTGCTTCATCCCCTTTTTATATGCTTACATGTAGTAGGATAAAACAAGCTGCTCTTTTCCATTCATCAAAACTGCTTCCAATTTCTTTACTGCTTAGCTAAATGTATTTTAAACCATTTATCAATTTCCGCGTTATATTGATCATAATAAGCAGTTAGCGGATGATCTCCGTTTTTGTACAGTACGTATTTGTATTCTTTTCCCTGCTCATCTAGTTGTTTCACAAGCTTTTCAGCCTGAGTGTGGTGAACTTTACAGTCATGATCACCCTGTAAAATCAAAAGAGGTGAATTTACTTTATCGCTCCAATAGACAACAGAACGACTTTTATACCTCTCTGGATACTGCGCCGGATCTCCTACAATTTTCCGCAGCACTTGTTTCATTTCAGGCCCTCTTTGATCATAAAATTGAAACATGTCAGTAATACCTGATTGTACGACAACTGCATCAAATTTAACGCCGTTTTTCATCGTTAAATACGTCATCATGCCGCCGCGTGAATATCCTAGCGCTACCTTTTGCTGGTGATTTACATACGGAAGCTGTTCTCCCCATTTAATAAGATTTAATACGTCGTCAATATCTTTACCGCCGTACGTCTCTGTTCCTTCACTTCCGCCATTTCCCCTGTATTGAGTCGCAACAACGACGTAGCCTTTACTTGCCCAGTATGACAAATACTGAAGTGTTTTTGCGCGAATCATGCCATGTTCGCGATTTCCTCCGCGATTATATACTAAAAGCGGATAATGTTTGTCTGCAATGTCTTTAGGCTGTACTAAAAACCCTTTTATCTTTAAATTATCACTAGGATACGTAATGCTATATACATCTACTTTATTTGAATAAGGCGATAATAAATTCAATTTTTCTTTATTTACATCATCACTTTCAGCTCGGTTGAAAACCGCTGTCACACCGAGCACAGCTACAGTGATTAATGCAATGATGCCCCATTTTTTCAACAGAAACCCTCTCCTCAATAAATATCTTTTCTCTTTTATAATGAGTGTTTTCATTTGGCTTTACCCTTCTTAAATGTTTGCTAAAAAGGGCATTCATCCCATCGCCAATACAGCTTATTTATCATACCGCAAAACCCAAATTTCTTCATCTGTAAAGAAATAAGAATTCATACAAATACATTAACAAGAAAGACGTATAGTAAATTGTATTATTAAATTATAGATTTGAAAAGTGGAATGATACTTTTTTGTCGTTTTTTACCTGTCCTTTTTCAAAAAGAAAAAAGCCCAGTTAAGACTGAGCTTTTTTCTTGGCAATACCAATGCCTGTATATGCTAAAATAACTGAAAAGATCGGACAGAGAATGCTAAAGAATGTAAATGGAATATAGTCAGCCGCGGGAATATTTAATGCAGTTGAAATAAAAGCGCCGCTGACACCCCACGGAATAATAGCATTAATAACCGTTCCACCGTCTTCAAGCGTTCGTGATAAGTTTTTCGGGTCTAAGTTCCACTTTTCATACAGCGGCTTAAACGTCTGCCCAGGCAGAAGAATAGACAAATACTGTTCTCCTGTAATAACGTTCACTCCAATTGAAGATAGAAGCGTAGCAAAAATAACGTCTCCGCTGCGGCGGATTTGTTTTGCTAATCCTTCTAATAAAGCATCAATAATTCCAACCGCTCTCATCAAGCCACCTAGCGACAAGGCAATCATGATAAGAGAAATAGAAAACATCATGGACTGTAATCCGCCTTTGTTTACAATCGCATCGACTACTTTATTTCCTGACTCTACTGCCGGCCCGCTTTGAAGAACGCCTAGCAATTGACTCAGCGTAAATTCATGCTGTGTAATCATTCCTGTAATAATGGCCGTTACAATCCCTAAAACTAACGTTGGCAATACATCGACTCTTCTCATTGAAAAAATAAGAACTAAAAGCGGAGAAAGCAACGTTAACACGTGTAAATCAAAGGTGTGCTTTAATGCGTCTTGAATTCCTTGAATTTCCCCGTAATGGACGCTTTCATGATTTCCGTTCATCCCAATGACCAATGCAATAATTGCGGTAATAACAATACTTGGAACCGTCGTCCACGTAATGTGCTGAATATGTTTAGGAAGGGGCACTTCAACGATACCAGAAGCAAAATTTGTTGTATCAGACAATGGAGACATCTTATCTCCAAACACAGCTCCTGAAACAATCATCCCCGCTGCTAGACCTGGATGTACACCAATAGCAGTTCCTACGCCAAATAAAGCGACCCCTACCGTACTGACGGTTGTTAATGAACTTCCCGTGAATGTTGAAACTAATACGGTAATAACCAAAGCACTAATTAAAAAATACTGCGGTGAAATCCAGTGGAAGCCGTAGGATAAAATCGTCGGTATCGTTCCTCCTACCATCCAAATCGCAATAAGCATCCCGATCAGCATTAAAATAAGGATAGGCTTAATGCCGAGTCTAACACCGTCTAAAATCCCTTTCTCCATTTCTGTCCACTTATATTTCAACAAAAAGCCAATCACACTAATAAATGCTACACCAAATATCAGCGGAATATGAGGCGGCAGCTTTAACATAAATAATGAAACAAAAATAATAGCTAATAGCACCAAAACCACCGCTATTGATTGTATAAATGAAATTTCTTTTTTCATGAGGTATTCCCTTTCTATCTTTCTTTTTCACTTAAACGCTTTTATGCTTTTACGCAGTTAAGTGCAAACCTTCTTGAGTATAATTTTTATCCTTCTTGCTGTCAATAACTTATTTTATCCAACGGTAAGCTCTGCACTTATTTTTCCACTTTTCTTCTTATTAATATTAATTCCCTCTCCAAGCAGATCATTGTACAAAATGCATCATATGTTTTTACATGTATAGAACGGGTACACATAAAACACGTCTTTTTTTAATGTACTACCTTTTGTACATAAGCGAGGAACTTCCCTCAAAATTTTTTAAGCAAAAGACTTGAAAGTCAAAAAAGGTCAAAGTATAATAAAATTACGAAAGGTCAAGAAAGGTCAAACACCTGCTGATCTTCGATTAAAATCATTTAGGGAGGCTAATTAAATGATTTGTCAAAACTGTAATGAACGTGAAGCATCTATTCAATTAAATGTACAAACAAATAACCAAAAATCTCAATATCGTTTATGTCATACATGTTATCAAGCACTAATGAAAGAACATAAAATCCCATCAGGTTTTGGAGGTGGCGGCTTTATGAACATCGATGATTTATTCAAGCAAATGTCACAAGAACAAGCTGCACCGGAACAGCCACAGCAAGGAAATGGCGGCGGAGGCTTTTTAGATCAATTTGGTCGAAACTTAACTCAAATTGCGAAAACGGGATTGATTGACCCTGTTATTGGCCGCGAAGAAGAAGTAGAGCGCGTCATTGAAATTTTAAATAGAAGAAACAAAAACAACCCTGTACTAATCGGAGAACCCGGTGTTGGTAAAACAGCTGTTGTTGAAGGGTTAGCTTTAAAAATCGCGGAAGGAAAAGTTCCTGCCAAGCTGTTAAATAAAGATGTATATCTGTTAGATGTAGCATCTCTCGTAGCTAATACCGGCGTGCGCGGTCAATTTGAAGAGCGCATGAAGCAGTTAATTTCTGAGCTTCAGCAGCGAAAAAACGTGATTTTATTTATCGATGAAATTCACCTTCTTGTAGGAGCTGGTTCAGCGGAAGGTTCAATGGACGCAAGCAATATTTTAAAACCCGCTCTTGCACGAGGCGAACTTCAAGTAGTCGGAGCTACAACTTTAAAAGAGTACCGTTCCATTGAAAAAGATGCGGCTCTTGAACGACGCTTCCAGCCGGTTATGGTTCACGAACCGTCTGTAGAAGAAGCCGTTGAAATTCTAAAAGGAATTCAAAGTAAATATGAAGATTATCACGGCGTTAGCTATACAGATGAAGCGATCCGCGCTTGTGTAAATTTATCACACCGCTACATTCAAGATCGCTTCTTGCCTGATAAAGCAATTGACTTGCTAGACGAAGCAGGCTCAAAAATGAATTTACAGGCAGGCATTACAAATAAAGACGACGCGGCCGCTCGCTTAAAAGAAATTACAAAAGAAAAAGAGCAGGCGTTAAAGAATGAAAAATATGAAGTTGCGGCAAAACTGCGCGATGAAGAAGCTGCTCTTGAAAAACAATTGAACAAAGAACAGCAAAAAATGAATGTGGATATTGCTGACATTCAAGCAATTATTGAAAAGAAAACGGGTATCCCTGTTGGTAAGCTTCAAGAAAATGAATCAGCAAAAATGAAGCATTTAGCGGAGCACTTAGCTCAAAAAGTAATCGGACAGCAGGAAGCTGTAGAAAAAGTAGCAAAAGCGATTCGACGTTCTCGCGCTGGATTAAAAGCGAAGCATCGCCCAATTGGTTCATTCTTATTTGTCGGTCCAACTGGTGTCGGTAAAACAGAGTTAACCAAAACATTAGCTGAAGAACTGTTCGGCTCAAAAGATGCAATGGTTCGTCTAGATATGAGTGAATACATGGAAAAACACGCGGTGTCTAAATTGATTGGTTCACCTCCTGGCTACGTAGGTCACGAAGAGGCAGGACAATTAACAGAGAAAGTACGCCGTAATCCTTATTCCATCATCTTACTAGATGAAATTGAAAAAGCTCATCCAGACGTTCAGCATATGTTTCTGCAAATTCTAGAAGACGGACGCCTAACAGATAGTCAAGGTCGCACAGTAAGCTTTAAAGACACGGTTATCATTATGACAAGTAACGCTGGTGTAGGTGAAAAGAAAATTACGGTTGGGTTTGATGCAGAAAACGACGCACTTAAGCAGGCATCCGTTTTAGATTCACTTTCATCTTATTTCAAACCAGAGTTTTTAAATCGATTTGATACAATCATTGAATTTAATCATCTTGAAAAAGATAACTTAATTAAAATCGTGGACCTTATGCTTGCTGAATTGAAAGAAACATTACAAGAACAAAACATCACGCTGCACGTAGCAGATGAGGTAAAAGAAAAACTGGCTGAACTTGGCTATCACCCTGCATTTGGTGCTAGACCGCTCCGCCGAGCAATTCAAGAACAGCTTGAAGATCGAATTACAGATTTACTGTTAGATGACGGAGACGTATCTACAGTGAACGTAACATTAAATGAAGCAAGCGAAATCACCGTACAAAACTAATAGAAAAAGCGACTCTACTTGAGTCGCTTTTTTTTATAGAAATACTCATGTTTATTTGCTTTCGTCGTCCGTTTTTTTGTCAGCACTGTCTGCTGGTTCTTCTTGATCATCCGCCGCTTCATCTGGGTTCATTGTTTCCTGTGAATCATCTGTAGTTGTATCCTCCGCTTGAGTATCATCCGACTGTTCTGTTTGCTGTTCTGTGGCATCTTTTTCATCCGTTTGTGAGTTGCATGCTGTGATTAACATAATCGCTAGAAGTGATCCAAATAACTTGACTAATAAACTTTTGTTCATTTTACCGTCTCCTTTCGAATCATCTGAGCCGCTATGTAGTCACCATTCATATGGCTCTACTGGCAGTATAGCCTATCCAATTAGAAAAAAGTTCACTTTTACAAGGTTATCACAAAAGCTTTACATCCCCTTCATTTCGTTCATATTCCGCTCATATTTCCTTAATAGTTTATAACCTGCTGCATTCTAGATCTATCTTCCTTGGTCTAAGTGCTCAATTCGTCTATTCACACAGTTGTAACTATGCTAATATGAGTGATATATTACTATACCGTGCGACTAGATGACTATAAAGTTATTCTTCTATAAAATTATTCATCATTTAAGAAAGGGATTTTTTATGGAATCACACAACCTCATAAAAAAACGAAATTTTGTTCTTTTACTTATTTTTTGGCTGCTATATTTTATTCACATTGTTTTATACCACTTTATTGCAACTGATCCTCATATGATTGTTTTTATAAGCGGAGGAATTTTATTATTGGTAGTGACGGCTATGTATTACTTTCGTTTTCATCCTGCCATCATTATGTATTCTTTTTTCATATGCTATTATGCCTATATCGCGTACATGACATCTATTGAACCTGCTGTTATTAATTATTTGTTTTTGTTTCTTGGAATAATTGTTAGCTTTATTTATTATAGCTATATCGCTATTGTAATTTCTACATTAATGTCCATAATAATTGTTTTGTACTTTTATGTAAGCAACACTCTTTTTACATCTGTGACTTTCGTGAAATTAGATATCGTTTATTTCATTCTATTTACGCTGATTACAATGATTATTTTGTTGTACTGTGCTCATTTCTCTAAAAAGTTGATTGCCATCACGACGGTCAAAATGAATAAAACCGAAGATGAACTGTACTCAGCTCAAGAGTATTTACAATCTTTTTTTACATACAACCGCGACGCCATTGCCGTGTTCAGTCTAGACGGTAAAGTGATTAAAGTAAACGATGCTTTTGAGCAAATATATGGATGGAAAGCGGAAGAAATTGTCGGAAAAGCCATTCCATTTATTCCTGGTGGCTTAAAAAGCGACGCTGAAAGCCGATTAGAAAGGATTAAAAAAGGAGAAACACTGGTTGCCTTTGAAACCCAAGACAAGCGAAAAGACGGTAAAATAATTGATGTAGAAATCACTGTTTCACCTATTTTTAATCGTGATAAACAGGTCGTTGCGCTTTTTGGTATTTCACGCGACCTTACAGAAGAGAAGGAAACAGAAAAGTTTCTTCGCCAAACCGATAAATTATCTTTAGCCGGCGAAATGGCAGCGGGAATCGCTCATGAAATTCGAAATCCACTTACTTCTCTGAATGGATTTATTCAGCTTATTCATGAAGACAGCAGCCGCTATCATTCTTATACAACCATCATGCTGAGCGAACTGAATCGTATTAACTCAATCGTTGGAGAATTTTTATTGCTCGCTAAACCTCATGATACGGTTATGAAAAAGCATGCATTCTCTACTATTTTAAATGACGTTATTCTTCTGTATGAATCAGAATGTATATTAAAAAATGTCGTAGTTAAAACGCAGGTGGAAGCCCCGCATACATACATCTGCTGTGATGCCAATCAAATTAAGCAAGTACTCATTAATTTATTAAAAAATGCGCTCGAAGCTATGCCTAGCGGAGGAGAAATTCATTTAAACGTTACTCAGCATACTAAAGATCTTACTATTTTCATTAAAGATACAGGAGTCGGCATTCCTTCAAATTTGCTTACGCACATTCAAAAGCCTTTTTTTACCACCAAGCCCTCAGGTACCGGTCTTGGACTTGTTGTGATTAAAAACATTTTGTATCAGCATAAAGGAACATTTGAGATTAAAAGCACTGTTGGTGAAGGAACCAGCGTTACCCTTACAATTCCTCTATGGAAAGAAGGAACATGTCAATAAAAAAAGCCGCAAACGCGGCTTTTTTTATAGCTTTTTATCATCAATACTATTTAAATAGTTTTCAATTTCATCTACTACAGACTGCACGCAGCCCTCTTCGAATGGAGAGATCAAATTCGCTTCCTCTACTAATTCTAAAAACGACTTACTTCCGCCAAGCTTACACAAATGAACGTAATCTTGCCATGCTTGTTCATGATTTTCTCGATCTTTTTTCCAAAATTGAAATGCACAAATTTGAGCGAGCGTGTAATCAATATAATAAAACGGAGACGTGTAAATATGAAGCTGGCGCTGCCAGAAGCCCCCGCTTTCTAGATAGTGATGGCCGTCATAGTTTTTAGAAGGCATATATTTCTTTTCGATTTCTCGCCACATTTGTTTTCGTTCCGAAGGCGTCATCTCAGGGCGTTCGTATACAGCATGCTGAAATTCATCTACCGCTACCCCGTAAGGCAAGAAAGTTAAGCCTGAGCTTAAATGAGAAAACTGGTATTTATCTTTGTCTTCTTTAAAGAACAATTCCATCCAAGGCCATGTAAAATACTCCATGCTCATCGAATGAATTTCAGCTCCTTCATGCGTAGGCCAGTGATACTCATTGGTTTCCATATCTCGGCTGGAATACACTTGAAAAGCATGCCCTGCTTCATGCGTTAACACATCAATATCGCCTGATGTTCCATTAAAATTTGAAAAAATAAACGGCGCTTTGTATTCTTCAATAAACGTACAGTAGCCTCCGCCTGCTTTGCCCTTTTTAGCGACTAAATCCATCAAATTATTTTCAAGCATAAATGAAAAAAATTCGTCCGTCTCTTTAGAAAGCTCCTTATACATAACCCGTCCATTTTCAATAATCCACTTTTCATCACCTTTTGGCACTGCGTTTCCTGTTTCAAACTGAAACGGTTCATCATAATAAGTTAAGCTCTCTACTTGAATTCTTTCCTGCTGACGCTTTTTTAGTTTTTCAGTAAGGGGAACAATATACTCTTTTACTTGTTTGCGAAAAGCGGCAACCATTTCAGCATCGTAGCCTATTCTAGACATACGAGCATAGCCCACTTCTACGAAATTTTTATAGCCTAATTTTTCAGCAAGCTTGGTCCGCACTTTTACAAGCTTGTCGTAAATATCATCAAATTCCTCTTCATGATCGGTGAAAAATTGAAACTTCGCTTCTGCTGCTTTTTTTCTCATTTCTCGATCAGGTGACTCCATAAACGGATCGAGCTGAGCTAACGTTCTTTCTTCTCCTTCAAATAAAATTTTAGCTGACGCCACTAGTTTCGTATATTGAGACGATAGCTTATTTTCTTCCTGCAGCTCTTTTACTATTTCAGGAGAGAACGTTTTTAACTGCATTTCAGCAAGAGAAAACAGCTGCTTGCCCCACTTTTCTTCTAGTTTCTCTTTAAAAGGCGAAGAGATTAACGCTTTGTAAAATTTCTCTACATATCCTTCTAAAAGCGGCTGTGTTTCATCAAAATAGTCTTGTTCTTCTTTATAAAATTCATTCGCTGTGTCGATAGAATGACGAATATAGCAGATGTTCCCCATTGTGCTGTACTGAGAATACGCATCGTTTGCTAGACGAATTGCCTCGTTTTGCTGACTGACTGACGCTGCTTCTGTAAAATGTGTAATGGCCTTTTCAAACTGCTTTTCAATTTCATTCATATCAGGTCGCGTATATGTATAATTCTCAAATTTCATCATTTGTTCCCCTTTCTCTATTGTCTGTATGTAACCTAATTCGTTTTTATTCAGCTGTATTCCTGTTAATTTCAATTTTTTGTCACTTTTTATTTTTTATGTCGATTGGTTATGAAAGAAGTCATAGAAAAAACTCGTTTGTTCAACAGAAACAAACGAGCTTTCCTTAATTAATTAGTCGATTCCGGTAAAAATTCATCTGCATAGTGCCCCAGTTTCTTAAGCATCGAAATGGCAGCTTTCTTTTCTTCGCTAGACAGAACGGATAAAATATCATGAATTCTTTTTTCATGACTCGGAAACATGCTTTCAATCATTTCCTTGCCCTGCTTGGTGATAGCTGCATAGGTTACACGGCGATCGTTCGGACAAGCAACGCGCTCTAAGAAACCTTTTTTCTCAAGCTTGTCTACTACATACGTAATACTGCCGCTTGCGAGTAGAATTTTTCCGCCAATTTGCTGAAGAGGCTGCTGGCCTTTGTGGTACAATAACTCTAGGACAGCAAATTCGGTTGGATTCATTCCATGCTGTTGAATAAATTTATGCACATGATCATTAATTGAACGATTGGCACGAGATAGTACAATAAATAATTTAAGAGATTGGTCTAACTCTTCTCTAGTTACATCATTCGTCATTTTAATCAGTTCCTTTAATATTATCTTGATATCAAGATAATACTAAAATTTCCCTTCAAAGTCAATCAAAGCAGGCTTATTTCATCGGTTATTCTCTCCGCTTATACAATTTTTTTGATAAAAAATGTATATAAGTGGATTTATACATATGCTTTTAATACAATAAACATATGACCATTACATAAAAAGGTGAATGATTATGAAACCAACCCATTTATTATTTAATTCCGCGATTGGTGCGCAAAAGCCTGAAACAATCGTTAACCGGCAAAATCCCTGTCCCTTTTGCGACGTAGAATCTCTTACAGGTATTATTGAAAAACAAGGACCTATCATTTGGCTGAAAAATAAATTTCCCGTTCTGCAAGATGCTTATCAGACGGTTATTATTGAGACCGATGAATGTTCTTCAGAACTGTCTATTTATCCAAAGGAACATCTGTACACCTTGCTGAGCTTCGCTACTGAACGATGGATATCTATGATGAACAGCGGAGAATATGCTTCTGTTCTTTTCTTTAAAAACCACGGCCCCATGTCCGGAGGATCATTACGACATCCTCATATGCAAATTATTGGTTTAAATGAGATGGATGTAAATGAAAATGTGAAGCTAGAGCAGTTTGAAGGAGTCACAATTGCCCAAAATGAACACGTCACATTTAATTTATCTGTAAAACCTAGAATGGGCTTTTTTGAATTTAACGTGATAACCGATCGGCTTGACAAAGAGCTGCACGCGTTTGCAGATTATCTTCAAACGGCTGCCCACTATTTATTAAATCATTTTCATCGTAGCTGCACGAGCTACAACTTATTTTTTTATAATCTTAAAAACGGCAAAATTGCGGCGAAAATCATTCCTCGCTTTGCCACATCTCCTTTGTATGTAGGATATGGCATTCCTCAAGTTTCCAATAAGCTTGAGCACATTGCTAACCAAGTTCAGGAGCTGTACTTTACCTAAAAAGTTGAACCTTCACTGGTTCAACTTTTTTGTAAGGTTATTGCATAAAGCTATTCACTTTTAAAATAGTCATGCTCATAGAAAACAAAAAAACATACACTAAAAGAACGATGTGAATTGAGGATAAAAAGAAGAATACGTAAAAGGAGACGGTTTATGACTGAAGTACTAATTGGAAGCATTCTTTCTGCGCTATCGACTGGAGTAGGCGCTTTGCCTATTCTGTTTTTGAATCAAGAATTAACTCATCGCTGGAAAGATATACTTCTTGCGCTCACTGCAGGTATTATGACAGCAGCTTCTACTATGAGCTTGATTCCAGAATCTCTTCAAAGCGGCGGTTTTTTTTCCTTAGCCATTGGCTTACTGCTTGGAGTTGTAACATTAACACTCTTGGAGCAGAATATTCCTCACATTGATCTTGAGCATTCTAAAACCGGCATTCAGTTTGATGAAAAAGCACTTTTAATTGTTTCCGCTATTACTTTGCATAACCTTCCTGAAGGACTGTCCGTTGGTGTTAGCTACGCTTCAAATGTTGAAAATACAGGGAACTTAATCGCCCTTGCAATCGGTCTTCAAAATGCACCTGAAGGACTGTTGGTCGCTCTATTTTTAGCTCAGCAAAATATCAGTAAAATAAAAGCATTTTTAATTGCTACCCTTACAGGCTCCGTTGAGATTGTAACGTCTTTACTCGGGTTTTATTTAACTAATTTTGTTGATTCTCTCGTTTCTTATGGATTAGCTTTTGCTGCTGGAGCCATGCTTTTTATTATTTATAAAGAGTTGATTCCGGAAAGTCACGGCGATGGAAACGAAAGATTTGCTACTTATTCATTTATTTTTGGTATTTTGTTTATGATCTTTTTAATTAACATTTTTTAAAGGTGAAGAGAGGCCACGGGCAGCATAATTGTTTTACTGCCCGATCCCGAATGCTTGTCCTGCATTACAGCTTTGAAAAAGATAAAAAGCGGCTAATCAGTGTGGCAAACGATGTCTTTTCTTCCTCTTCTTTTAAACGCTGCTTTTGATAAACGAGTAAGAGCTGATCAAGCTCTTGACTACAGGTAACGGTTTCTTCATTAGTCAAACCTTTTTCTTCTCCGAGCTGCACCATCTTTTGTCTTTTTTGGACGATTTCTACTAATAATCTCTCTGATTTCGTTCTATTTCTCACTCCAAACACAAAATCCTCTCCTATGACAAAGAAATTAGCTTATAACGCATTATTACAAATTCTACTAAATATGTAAATAGAGTCGCAATAATAGACATTTTTTTCGCGAAAAAATTATTTTGTCGGAATTTACAAACGCTTACATTACTATAGGAATACCATTTATCTTTTTTTTACAACTTGTTTTTCGACAAAAGATGCTGCTTGTCGAATAGAAAAAAGATTGAGACATAACGAAATCAATACAATCTAAAAACGAACAAATGGAATACATGAGCTGAACCGCTTGTTCCACCGCTATTGATTTCCGTGCAAAGCTTCGCTTTCCGCGGGAGTCTTCGCCTTGCCCTCCAATCAACAGCTAGACGCAGCTAAATATATAAAACCTACGTTCACCCTCACCATAAAAAAATCCGAACAAAGTTGATTCTTAATCAAGAATCACTTCGTTCGGATCTTCCTTCAGCTAACATACTTTTGTCCCTATATCTTTTTTATTCAGCTTTCTGAGCAGCAATTTGTACAGCATCCCATACCGTAGCAAAAGGAGGGGCATACGAAAGATCTAACATTGTTACTTCATCTGTTGTGAGGCGGCAAGTAATAGCTGTTGCAAATACATCGATTCGTTTTGCTACTCCTTCTTTACCAATCATTTGAACCCCCAAAATCTCTTTTGTTTCAGGGTGATAAACAAGTTTTATCACAATCTTTTCAGCTCCTGGATAGTAAGAAGCATGACTCGGAGCCTCTGCTGTAATGGCTTTGTATAAAAGAGAATTTTCTCTTGCTTCTCTTTCTGAAATGCCGGTTTTTCCAATTTCATAGTCCATCACTTTGACAATACTTGTACCTACAACACCCGGAAATTCTCTATTTTCTCCCCCTAATCGGTAACCTAGAACTCTTCCTTGCTTATTAGCAATGGTTCCAAGAGCAATATGAACATCTTTTTTTAATACAAGGTGATAGCTCGTTGCACAATCTCCTGCTGCGTAGATATGAGGCACGTTGCTTTCCAACTTCTCGTTTACTAAAATAGCTCCATTTTCAAGCATCCTTAGTCCGTTTCTTTCTAAAAATTGCGTATTCGGACGAACTCCTACATTTACAATCACTAAATCTGTTTGATATGTTTGACGGTTTGTTTGAACGTGAGTGACGGAACCATCTGAATGCAGCAATGCTTCCACTTCTTCTTCGAAATGAAATAAAATATCGTCATCTAGCTGCTTTTGCAAATGCTCTGCGATTTCTTGATCTAAAATAGATAGAATCTGCTTTCCCTGTTCAATGACGCGTACTTCTTTTCCCAAAGCCTTCATTGCTTCAGCTACTTCCATTCCGACATATCCTCCGCCGATAATGGTGACTTTCTCTACGGAGTGAGCCTGTAGATATGTATAGATTCTTTCGCTGTCTTCTAATGACTTTAATGTGCATACATTCGGCATGTTATCACTCATAAAATTGGGTTTAACAGCCGATGTTCCAGTTGCAATGACCAGTTCATCATATGTTATCTCTTTTTCAGCGTGCGTTTTTAAATCCTGTGCTACTATGTATTTTTTTGTATGATTTACTTCTTTTACTTCATGAAAAAGGTGGACGGAGATGTTTCGCTCTTCAAACTCTTGTTTCGTCCGAGCAATCAAATCGTCTTTTTCTTTTACGACACCTGACAGATAGTAAGGCATGCCACATGCGCTGTAAGAGATATCTCCACCTTTTTCAAACACAAGGATTTCCACTTCTTCTTTTTCTTTCATCCGGCGAAGCTGTGAAGCTGCGCTCATTCCGGCGGCTACTCCTCCTATAATGACGACACGTTTCATCTATACTCCCTCTTTCTACATAAATAATAGGCTATACTATTGTTTTTCCTTATTCTTCTCGATTTCAAACGAAAAAAAACGGCTGTTCACACAGCCGTAGATGTTTGTTTCGAGCGGTAATACGTTAAAGCCAAGGCTCCTGCTAATACAGCTCCTTTAATAATGTCTTGCATATAATACGGAACATTTAGCATCGTTAACCCATTTAACAGCACACCAATTAAAATAGAGCCAATTAGCGTCCCGAATACATTCGGTTTCCCTGCTCCAAATACGGAAAAGCCAATGTATGTAGCAGCTACGGCATCCATTAAAAATGGTGAGCCGGCGTTCACTTCTCCTACTCCAATACGGGCAGCCAGAACGACTCCTCCAATTCCAGCAAGCAAACCTGAAAACATATAGGCATACATACGGTAACGGTTAACCGGTACACCCGAAAGTCTTGCAGCTTCTATGTTCCCTCCTGTTACGTAGAAAAAACGCCCAAACTTCGTATAGGAAAAAACGATATGAACAAGCAGCACAGTCAGCAGCATAATGATAACAGGGACAGGAATACCTAGAAAGTGACCTTGCCCTAGTGCAAGGAAAGATGGAATAAAAATTCCCGGAGCTCTGTCTCCGCTTGGTAAAGGCATATTGGTATAAATAGCGGAGCCTTTTGTATACGTTAATAAAATCCCTTGTACGATGAACATCATTGAAAGAGTAGCTAAAATATCAGGAATCTTTACTTTCACTACTAAAAAAGCATTTACTAACCCGATAAGAAGCGATGCAATAATCGGAACAATGATAGCGACTGCAATTTCTTGTCTGTGTAAAACAAGCATAGAGGCTGATAAAATAGTGGCTAACCCAGCCGTAGACCCTACAGATAAATCGAGTCCGTTGACGGTTAACGATATCGTTACACCAAGCGCGATTAAGGTAACAATGGAAATAGAGCGCAGGATATCACTAATGTTTTCTCCTGTTAAAAAGTTAGGTGTGGCAATGGAGAAAATAATCATAATAACAAAAATCATTAAGACTGTCCCATATTTATAAAAAAAGTCGAAAACGCTTATTTTTCTCTTTGGTTTCGCTACAGGTTCTGTTACATACTCCGCACTCATGCTTTTACTCCTCCTGCTGTATAATAAAATAATTTTTCACTAGTTGCTTCTTCTTTAGATAATTCTTTTACGATTTTTCCGCTGTACATAACATAAATTCGATCCGCTACCCCTAGCAGCTCCTCGAATTCACAGGTTGCATAAACAACGCCTTTTTGCTGTGACACAAGATTTGTAATTAAGTCGAATATTTCTCGTTTGGAGCCCACATCGACCCCTTTAGTTGGCTCATCGAACAATAGTACGTCAGAATCCGTAACAAGCCATTTTCCGATTGCTACTTTCTGCTGATTTCCACCGCTTAACGTTCCAACTGACTGCTCGATAGAATGAGACTTTACGCCAACTTGCCCAGTCGTTTTCTGCGCTTTTTCTTTGATCTTTCCTCGCTTTAGAAACGAATAATTTGTAAAGCGGGACAGACTTGGCAAAACTAAGTTATCGGCAATCGATTCATGAACAAAAATTCCTTCTTTTCTTCGTTCTTCAGGAACAAGAGAAAGACCTTGTGCAATATAATAATACGGCTGCTTATTCAACTTTAATTTCTTGTCTTTTAACCGAACGCTGCCGCTCACATATTGCTCTAAACCAAATAGACTTCGGCAAAGCTCCGTTTTCCCCGCTCCTACCAGCCCTGCAATACCGACTACTTCTCCTTCTTTTACATGAAAAGAGATATTAGAAAGGTGCCCTGGAAGAGATAATGCTTCTACATGTAAAAGTTCGTTTCCAATTTCTACTGACTTTTTGACCCACTGTTTTACAGAAGAAGTTCCTAACATGAGCGTAATCACGTCTTCAATTGATGTATGTGAAGTTTCTTTTGTAGCTACATAGCGTCCGTCCTTTAAAACCGTTAAGCGGTCGCAAATATCAACCACTTCTTGAAGGCGATGTGAAATGTAAATAATGCCTACCCCGCTTTTCTTCAGCTCTCTCATCACAGAAAACAATTGTTTCGTCTCTTCCACACTAAGAGGTGCGGTTGGTTCATCCAAAATTAAATAATCAACATTCTGTACAATTGCACGTGCAATAAGCACCTGCTGTTTTTCTGATAGAGTTAGGTCAACGACATTTTTTTTAACGGATAGAGAAGAACCAAGTAAAGAAAGAGCTTCTTCTGCTTTCTTATAAATAGATTTCCAGTTTACAAATGTCTTACTTTTATTAGAAGCCTGCACGTCTAACACAATGTTTTCAGCTACTGACAGCGAAGGAATTAGCGCTACATCTACTTCTTGATGTACAATGCCGATGCCGTAGCGCTTAGCTTCTTTAGGAGAAGAAATGGAGATTTCTCCTCCATTTTTGTAGATTTTCCCTTCGTACTCGTCGTAAGCTCCGCACAATATTTTCATCAGCGTACTTTTACCGGCACCATTGGCTCCCAATAAAGCATGGATTTCCCCTTTTTGAACAGTAAAATCAACTTTGTTCAGCGCTTGAAAAGAACCAAAGTTTTTTGTTATGTTCTTCATTGAAAGCTTGTTCGTCATATCTGTCCCTCCACTTCTATTCTTTTTTACCCCATTCTTCTACGTACTGACTAAGCTGATCCATATTAATCGTTTGATTAGGCAAGTCTGTTTGTTTGACTAAAACCGGATCGAAGGAATAATAACGAGGGATCTCTTGACCGGAAATCTTTTTAAGAAGCAGATCAACTTGCTTTTCTCCTACTGAAGCTGGATTTACGGCAGCTGACGCTTTCCACGGGCTGTTTTTTGCCTGCATCATTTGCAGATCTTCATCAGATAAGTCTACTCCGTATACTTTAATCTCGTCTCGTCCTGCTTCTTTAATCGCTCTTGTTACTCCTTTTGCAAATTCGTCCCAAGGTGCCCAAACAGCCGCAATGTCTCCTTTAGTTGGATACTGCTTCAACACAGCTGCCATTTTATTTTGTGTGTCTAATGAGGTGTTGTCCGTTGCGCTTCCAAACGTAGCAATTTGTTTTACATCTGGATAGCGATTCATCATAATTTTATAAATGCTGTCGCGCTTTTCCATCGGCGCAAAGCCTCCAACAAACGCATATACAATGTTTCCTTTTCCATTAATGTCCTGCATCATTTGTTTCAGCCCCTGGAGCGCAAGCATATAATCGTCTTGATCGATGGTTGTAACGCCTTCTACTTTTAATTCTACGTCTGTTGCAATAACGGGAATTCCTTTTGCAATCGCGCGCTTCACGCCAGGTTCAAGGGTTTCAGCCCGGCCGTGGTCAATCATAATACCGTCAACATTTTGGTTAATAGCCGTGTCTAAATAAGCAGCCATTTTAGATTGATCATTGTTTGAATCAGAAATGGATAGCTGTACTCCTGCTTTTTTAGCCGCTTTTGTCACACCTGTTATGTACTGAGCAGCGTGAGTGCCTGACGTAAATTCAGAAATAAGCGCAATTTTTGTATCTTTCGTAACCTTTTTTCCTTCTTGCTGTACAGGCTTAGCAGAAGCCGCTTGCTGCGCTGGAGCTGCCTGTGCTTTCTCATTTAGACTTGGCTGTTCTTTCGTGCAGGCAGCTAATGCAAAGACTAGAAGCACAAGCAAAGTAAGTGGCCACAGCATTTTTTTACTCTTTTTCATGGTGTTCCTCCCATTAAACTTATTATTCACATAAAAATAGTTAGTTTTATAATAATCCAAAGAATACCCCGCTTTTAGATGTAAAAGCGGGGTGATGATGACCTATGCTTTACAAGTAATTGTTATGCGTAAATAGGTACCCATCCTTCAGTTGTCACGAAAATTCGGACAGCGACTACTTTACGATCTTCCATTAGTGTAAAGTAATGAAGAATGTTTTCTGGTACTGAAATTAAATCACCCGGCTCTAATTCAACATCAAAAAATTCGCCGTCTTTTCCTTGAATAACAAAGATTCCATGACCGCTTACAATAAAGCGAACTTCGTCATCTGTGTGAATATGCTTGCGCTGAAAGTTTTTTAACAATTCATCAATGTTTGGTGTAGATTCCGATAACGAGATAACATCTTGAGCTTTATAGCCGCGGCGTTCCGAAATATCTTTAATATCTTCACCAAAAGCGTTTAAAATTTCTGTTTTTTCTTCATCAGTTAAATCATATTTTTCACGAAGAGTTTCTGGAAGTTTTGTAATATCCCAGTTTTCATAAATAACTTCATTGTTTGCCAGAAAAGCTGATACTTCCTCTTGAGTTTCAATTCTTTTATTGTTTACATGTAAGCGAATGTGCGCCATTGTTGTTTCCTCCTTTTATAAATGCACCTTTGGCTTAATGCCTTTAAGTGACAGTAATTTGACATGGTAGCTAAATAGAAATTCATAGGCTTCTAGCGCTTTTTTTGTTTCAAATGCATTTTTCCCCCATACCGTAATCCCGTGGTTACGAATCAAAATTGCGCCTTGATCGCCTTTTATATGGTGAGAAAACTCTTCTGCTAGTGTCGGAATATCTGCGTAATTCGGAATAATCGGAACAGTAATTTCCGCATCTTCTTCCCAAATACCTAGCGCCTTAATAATTTCTTGACCTTTGAATGAAATAACGCCTTCATCTCCGTACAGTTCAGAGATCACGTTGTTGTCGATTGTATGTACATGAAGACTGCACCCAGCATTCGTTAAATCGTAAATCTTAACGTGTAAAAGCGTTTCAGCAGAAGGCTTTAAATGCGTGTCTTCTGCAGGCTTTCCGTATCGATCAACTAATAAAAAATCTTCATTTGTACGTTTTCTTTTGTCTTTTCCACTTGCTGATACAAAGAAAGTTGTCGGGTTTTGGTCCACTTTAATTGCTAAGTTTCCGCTTGTACCAAAGAACCAATCGCGCTCTGCCAACTCATCTTTTATATCCGCAAGCTCATGCAATCGTTGCTGAGCCATGATACTCATGCTTTCACCTCTTCTGTTAATTCTTGTAAATGATGAATCACATCATAAAAAGTAGAAAAAGGACGATACGGTAGAGATAGCTCTTCGCATTTTTTAATTAAAAAGTCACGTGCAATGACCGTATCAGCTAATTTGGCAGCCTGCAAATCCGTAATTGAATCGCCAATAACAACCGTATGATCTCTTTCATCTGCAAGATGGCGAATAATCGTTGGCTTACAGCAGCCGCAGTCATTTGTACACTGTTTATCACATGTATGAGGCCACGTAATGGAAATATGCTCACCGGAAAAATCAGATCCGTTGCAGTAGAGCATTTCCTCTGCAACTCGATTTCCCAAAAGTGGTTTTACAAAAAAGTCAATTCCTCCGCTTACAATATAAAGCGGAATATGGTGCTCTTTTGTATAGGCAATAAAATCATCAAATCCATCTCGAATAGCAGACGTCTCTAAAATATAAGAAATAATATCTTCCTTTAATTCCACGGGGAGCAAGGCAAACATTTGCCCTACTCCTTCTTGAATGGAAACGCGCTGTGCCAACACGTCGTCTTTAATACTTTCCCACTCCGGAGGAGCAAATTGTTTCATAATAGCAATAATGTTATCGCTATTTGTAATTGTTCCATCAAAGTCACAAAAGATTTTTAACGATGTCATGCTTTCACCTCTACTGTTCCCCATAGTTGCAAAGCTTTTTGCAACTCTTTTGATTCTTCAGCTTTTTCGGCTAATGTTTGATGAGAGAGTACTGCATCTATCGCCGCACGGAATGCTTTTCCTCCTCCGATAGCTCCGTCTGGATGACCGTGAACTCCGCCTCCTGCATTAATAATGCTGTCGATTCCAAAGTCCTTCACAAGCTGCGGTACCATTCCAGGATGAATTCCTGCTGAAGGAACCGGGAAAGATTGCTTATACTTGTATACAGGACGCGTTAATTCGTAGGCAATGCCTGTCGTATCTTCAAGAGAAAGCGCTACGCTTCCGTATGGTGATGGAAACAGTGAGAAATCTGCTCCGGCTAAACGCAATAGCTTTCCAAGCAGTAATGAATTTGAAAAACCGTAAAACTCTGATGGCGTAAGCGCTCCGCTAACAGCTGGGTGTGCCATAATCGGCAAGTTAATTTCATCATCTTCTCGAAGTCCCTGCAGTACGTCTAACCCGTAAGCAAATACGTTGAATAAAAGAGCATCGGCTCCTAGCTCAGCTGCTTTTCTCGCTTTTTCTTTTAATTCAAACGTTCGTCCCGTTAAATTAACAGCATACAGCGTGCGGTGTCCCGTTTTTTCGTATACTTCATTCAGTACTTTTTTTCCTTCTGTAACGCGAGCTTCAAAAGGTGTTCGTTCACTATCAAACAAAATCTCGTCGTCTTTAACCAAATCCACTCCGCCAAGCGCTTGCTCACGCAGCTGAGTTGTTAAGTACGTCATATCTCTTCCAATCACGCCTTTAAAAATACTCATCACAAGCGGACGGTCATAAACGCCTAGTTTCTCTCGGATACCTTCTATTCCAAAGCGCGGTCCTGGGAATTCAGCTAATAATTCATCAGGAAAATCCAAGTCTAATAATTTCACTTTTCCATCAAGCGATAGTTTTCCAAAAACCGTAACTAAAATAGCCGGTAAATCTCTTGAAAAGTTGGCAGTTGGATAAGCAATTTTGACAATAGCCTGCTTAATTTCTCCGCCTAAATAGCCGTTTACACGTTCGCAATCTTGAAGCTCAGTTACGGACACGACGCGCCCTTTATGCTTTTGAAGCTGCTGTTGATCTAAAAGCGGCAGATCTGTCCATGAGCCGACGGTTAGTCCTAAAGCGATTCCTTCCGCTTTTTTATGAAAATTTCCTTTATTATCATGTAGTAAGTAGCTTGCAACGATTTCGCTCATTATGCTAAAAACTCCCTTGCTGTTTAATATCGTTAATAAAAAAACCTCTTCTGTAATTAAGAAGAGGCTTTCGTTGCTCTTCTTATCTCTCAGCTGCTGCTGCAAGAATTAGCACCGTGCTTAACATGCGTTAAGTCGGTTGCCGGGCTTCATCGGGCTAGTCCCTCCACCTACTCTTAATAAGAAAGTTGCTATTTATTTAAATTGAATTCGTAGATTATATACTAAATAAAAAATACCGCTAGGATTTATCGGTTATTAATCTCGTTAACTTCTTACATATTAAGCCAACTCAAAAAGGATTGTCAATGCGTTTTTAAAATAAATTTAATTTTTTTATTCGAGATACAGCTTCTCTCATGCGCTCTTCATCCGTCAGCAGTCCTACGCGCACATAGCCTTCACCATATGTTCCAAAGCCTACTCCAGGCGCCACTACAACGTGGGCTTTTTCAAGAAGTAAATCTGAAAACTGTTCAGAAGTATATCCTTCAGGAACTTTTAGCCATGCAAAAAAGGAACCCGCTGGAGATGTAACATCCCAACCAATTTCTCGAAGCCCTTGAATAAAGGTATTGCGTCTAGATTCATAGCGCTTAACTAAATCATTCACACATTGTTGAGGTTCCAACAGAGCTGCGGCTGCTGCCTCTTGAACCGCCCCAAAGAGACTGACATACATATGATCTTGAAGAAGATTAATAGCTTCTACTACACTTTCATTTCCTACAGCAAATCCAACTCGCCATCCCGCCATGTTATACGTTTTAGAAAGAGTATAAATTTCAATTCCCGTCTCTTTTGCACCAGGAGTCTGTAAAAAGCTGATTGGCTTTTTACCATCAAATCCAATTGCTCCGTATGCAAAGTCGTGTACCACACAAATATCGTGCTTGGCAGCAAATGCCACGGTGTCTTCAAAAAATTCTGCCGTTGCCACTGCACCAGTAGGATTATTCGGATAGTTTAAAAACATGAGCTTTGCCTGTTCTTTAGCACTTTCACTTATCTCTTCGTATACGGGTAGAAAATGATTTTCAGCCGTGAGCGGCATCACTTCCATCTTGGCTTTTGCAAGCTCTACTCCAGACCAGTAATCAGGATATCCAGGATCCGGAACCAGCACCGTATCTCCAGGGTTTAATAAGCACTGCGGAATTTCAACAAGTCCACCCTTTCCGCCAAACAAAATAGCTACTTCTTTTTCAGGATCCACATCAACACCATATTCTCGCTTATAAAAAGTCGCAACGGCCTCTTTTAAAAACTTGTGCCCCCGAAATGGAGAATATTTATGATGCATAGGATTAGCACTTGCTTTTTGCAGTGTTTCTACAATATGTGAAGGAGTAGGCTGATCAGGATTTCCCTGCCCTAAGTTAATAACGTCGTGCCCTTGGGCCATTACTTTTCCTACCTTGCCTACAAGTGATGCAAAAAATTGTTTTGGTAAACTTTTTAATAGTTCCGATTGCTCAAATTGTTTCATCATCGCACACCTTCTCAAAAAATTCTTGAAATTCTAGTCACAAATAATATATTGTAATACTCAACTTGTAAAGTCATTTTTTTCAACTACTAAAAAAAGGACGGATGATAAAGTGAGTGTAAAAATTACGTGTTTGCAGCTTGATATTGCGTTTGGAAACCCAACTAAAAACCGAAAATATATCGAACAAAAAATGACGGAAGCCCTGAAAGAAAACCCTGATATCCTTGTACTTCCTGAGCTATGGGATACAGCTTATGATTTGACCCGGCTAGACGAAATTGCAGATGATGAAGGGCAGCAAGCCAAGCAATTAATCTCTCAGTTTGCTAAAACGAACGAAGTAAATATTGTGGCAGGTTCGATCGCGAAAAAAACAGAGCAAGGCGTCACAAATACGATGTATATTTTTGACCGAAAAGGTCGTGAAGTATCACAATACAGTAAACTGCACTTATTTAAATTAATGGATGAACACCTGTATTTAGAAGCAGGAACAGCAAAAAATCTTTTTACACTTGAACAGTCACTGTGCGCAGGAGTTATTTGTTACGATATTCGTTTCCCAGAATGGATTCGGGTTCATACTAGCAGCGGAGCAGAAGTCTTGTTTGTTGTCGCTCAGTGGCCGGCTCCAAGACTTGCTCACTGGAAAGCCCTGCTCATTAGCCGTGCAATCGAAAATCAATGCTATGTAATCGCGTGTAATCGTGTAGGCCAAGATCCTAATAACACATTTGCCGGACATTCCTTAGTCATCGATCCGTGGGGAGAAATAATCGCTGAAGCTGGCGATAGCGAAGAACTTTTAAGTGCTGACGTTAACCTGGAACTTGTAAAAGAAATTCGCAAACAAATTCCTGTCTTTACAGATCGCCGTACAGAATTTTATTAATTATGTATTGACAGCCGTTTTTTTGCATGATACGATTTTCACCAGATATCATAAAATATTCAAACAAATCAAAATTGAATAAGTAATCGTACTCTTATCAAGAGTTGGCTGAGGGATTTGGCCCTGTGAAGCCCAGCAACCGACCGTCATTCCATCCTAAGATGGATCACACCCGTAAAACATGTTTTACAAAGGCACGGTGCTAATTCCAACAGAAAGTAATTCTTTCTGGCAGATAAGAGGTTTGAACACTACAATCAAGCCTCTTTCCAACGAAAGAGGCTTTTATATTTTCTAAAATTATAAAAGCCTCCATATATTCTTAAACCTATTAACTTAGTAAACAAATCAGTTTAATAAACTATGGAGGGATTCCGATGTCAATAACAAAAACAGAGAAGTATCAGCCTTTAACAGAAATTTCAGCAATCAAACTTGTGAAAAAGCTAGGTCTTTTTGATGCCACAGAAGCATTGACTGCCCGTGAAATTGGTGACGGAAACTTAAACCTCGTCTTTCACATCATAAATGATCAAACGAATAAATCCATTATCGTCAAACAAGCACTTCCCTATGCAAAAGTTGTAGGCGAAAGCTGGCCTCTATCCTTGAACCGTGCCACAATTGAAAGCAATGCACTTAAGCAATTCGGTGCATTTACGCCAGAACTTGTGCCCGCTGTTTATTACCACGATGAAACGCTTGCTGTTACGGTCATGGAAGATCTGTCTCATTTAACGATTTCTCGCGCCGGACTTATTCAAGGTGAAAGTTATCCTCTGCTCTCACAGCATATCGGTTCTTTTTTAGGACATATTGCGTTCAAAACGTCTGATTTCGCCTTAAAGCCTCAGGATAAAAAAGAAGAAGTTGTTAAGTACAGCAACCCGGACTTATGCAATATTACGGAAGATTTAGTTTTTACAGATCCTTTTTTTGATATTGATACAAATGAATTTGAAAAAGCGCTGCGTCCTGATGTAGAAGAATTGTGGAATGATGGTGAGGTAAAGCTACAAGCAGCAAAATTAAAATATAAATTTTTAACAAATGCGCAAACGTTAATCCACGGTGATTTACATACAGGCAGCATCTTTGCTAGCAGTCAAGAAACGAAAGTGATTGATCCTGAGTTTGCTTTTTACGGTCCGTTTGGATTCGATTTAGGGCAATTTGTTGCGAATTTATTTTTAAATGCTCTTTCTCGAGAAACAAATCGCGAACCGTTATTTGCACACATTACGAACACATGGAACGTATTCAAAGATACCTTTACTGCGCTTTGGCATTCTGAAAACACTGAACCTTTCGCTAAAGATGAGCGCTTATTACATGAAATTTTAACGCTAACGTGGCAAGATGCTGTTGGATATGCAGGATGTGAAATCATTCGACGTACGATTGGCTTAGCTCACGTGGCGGACTTAGACGAAATTTCTTCAGAGGAAAGAAAAATTAACGCTAAACGTACTGCGTTAAAAATTGGACGCTATTTGCTTCTGCACCAACAAGACGTTTCACCAAATGAATTTGAACATTTACTTCGATAACGAATAATGCACACAATGAAAGGATCGGTATCAGCATGACAAATACACTATCACTTCCGCGCTCAGTGGAATGGAATGAATCATATATTACTTTATTAGATCAGCAGCAGCTTCCTGGCAAAGTTGAATATATTAAGCTGCAAACCATTAAAGACGTATGGGACGCTATCACTACCTTGAAAGTACGCGGAGCCCCTGCAATTGGCATTACGGCGGCTTTTGGTCTTGCTCTTTCTGCACTTAGCTATGACACAGATTCAGTCAAAGAATTTAACAAAAAGCTAGCTCTTGATCAACAGTATTTAGCTAGTTCACGCCCTACTGCCGTCAATTTATTTTGGGCATTGGAGCGCGTAGCGAAAAGCGCTGAGTCCGCTTCGTCCGTTAATGAAGCTAAAACAAAAGTTGTTCATGAAGCTATTCAAATTCAAGTAGAAGATGAAGAAACGTGCTACCGAATTGGAGATCATGCTCTTTCTTTATTTAAAAAGAAAGATAAAATTATGACAATATGTAATGCTGGTTCAATTGCTACAGCTTATTATGGAACAGCCTTAGCACCTTTTCACTTGTCTAAGCAGCGCGATATTCCGCTTGAAGTATTTGCCTGTGAAACAAGACCCGTTCTTCAAGGTTCTCGCTTAACAGCATGGGAACTTCAGCAGTCGGGAGTGGACGTTACGCTGATTACGGATAATATGGCCGCTCATACAATTAAAACAAAAGGAATTAATGGGATTATTGTAGGTGCTGACCGCATTGCAGCAAATGGCGATACGGCTAACAAAATTGGAACATATGGACTTGCTCTTTTAGCGAAAGCGTTCGGTATTCCATTTTACGTAGCAGCGCCGCAGTCCACATTTGATTTATCTATTCAAGATGGAAGCAGCATCCCTATTGAAGAACGTTCACCTAAAGAAGTAACGCACATTGGAGATACACAAATTGCTCCAGACGGAATCTCTGTGTACAATCCAGCTTTTGATGTGACGCCAAGCGAACTGATTACGGCCATTATTACAGAGCATGGAATTATCCATTCCCCGTCTTTTGAATCCATTCAAAAAGTTTTGCTGCAATCTGCTCAATAAAAAAAGCCGCTGCTATGCGGCTTTTTTTGTTGAGCACTGGTTTTCAACTGCATTTGTAACACAATTGTAACAGTACTCTCTTCTTTTTCTACATATATTATAGGGGATTCTTTTTGAATAAGGGGGAGTAAATATGAGTTCAGAGCAAAAAACGGATAAAAACAAAGCGCTGAATCGTAAGCAGCAATATCAGCTATTCGATTTATCCAAAGATGAAGAACTAAATTCCCTCCCTTCTCCTCAGCAAATTGACGGTGTTTTTGTGCAAGGAGAAGGCTGGAAATTAGACGGTGAATAGTTATTTTAACTACAGAGCGCCTTTTGCTACATTTCTTTCAAGCATTAATAGTTTCTCTTTTACATGAGTTTGGGAGCCTGCATAACCTGTTAAAGCTCCATTTTTTCCAATCACACGGTGACAAGGTAAAATAATAGGCAGTGGATTTCGACGATTCGCTTGTCCCACAGCCCTTACGGCTTTAGAGCGATTAACAGACTCCGCTACATCACTATAAGACCACGTTTGTCCATAAGGTATACCTTTAAGGGTTAACCACACTTCTTTTTGGAAGTCTGTTCCTTTTATATCCAAAGGCAAATCAAATGTTAGCGTGCGCCCTTCAGCATAATCCTGCAGCTGTCGCTTCGCTTCTTTCACATGGTGATAATTCTCGTCATGGACAAGTTCTTTAAGCTGCTCATTATGATCATCGCTATCAAACCAAATATGTTGAACCCCTTTTTCCGAGGCTACAATATAAATTTTCAAATCAGAAAATAAGTTCATTTCTCCATAGTACATACTTGCATATCCTTTCTTTTTAGGCTGGAAGAATAATACGAAAAGCTGTGCCTTCTCCTATTTTGCTTTCCACTTCAATGCGTCCTTTATGTTCTTCGATAATTTTATATGAAACCATCAAGCCGAGTCCCGTTCCTTTTTCTTTTGTCGTATAAAATGGTTCTCCTAAGCGCTTGATTCGCTCTTCGGGCATTCCGTCTCCTTGATCTCGGATGGAAACCGTCACGTAGCGCGGCTCTGTCGAGTAGACTTCAACAAAAATTCTTCCTCCGTTTGACGTGACTTCAATGGCATTTTTAATTACATTTATTAGTACTTGCTTAATCTGGTTCGGCTCGCAGTACACCATTGGCAGCTGAGGAGACACACTTAGTTCAAACTGAATATTTTCTAAAAGCGCTTGAGCATTTAATAAATCAATCGTTTCTTTAACAACCGCAGCTAGATTTTTCTTTTCAAACTTTACGGCCTGTGGCTTAGCGAGTACTAGAAACTCTGTAATAATGGTTTCAATTCTTTTTAATTCGGATTTAATAATATCAAAATAAAGAGAGTGATCTTCTTGAATGCTACTTTCTAACAGCTGAACAAACCCTTTTAAAGCTGTCATCGGGTTGCGGATTTCATGCGCAATCCCAGCTGCTAACTGTCCGACTACTTGAAGCGTATCCGATTTCCGAATCTGCTCTTGCATTTGATTTCGTTCCGTTACGTCTCTTAAAAGCGTCATATATAGACCTGGCAAGATATCTTTTTTCGTAGAAAATTCGATATTTTTAACTTTTTCGTTCCCCGTAACATACGTAATCTCTCCTTCAGCTTCCCCTTTTTGCTCAATCGTTTCTTTATGCTCAATGACCGCATCTAAATTCGCTGAAGAAATAAAATCCTCCATGGAGTGCGCACAAATTTCCTCTTTGCTGAGTTCTAGAATATCACAAAGAGAAGAATTTACATCAATAATATTTCGCTTGCCGTCCCATAAAACTAACCCATCGATCGAACCATTAAAAATCTGTCTGAATTTCTCTTCGTTATTCCGAAGCTCCTGTTCGATTTTTGTACGTTCACTGATGTTTCGAAAAATCGTTAAATGGTCTCCTTCTATAATGCCTTTTTTCCCTGTGAATTCCAACTGTTTGATTTCTCCATTTGGCATGTAAAAAGGAAGCTGATTGCGAATTTCTCCTTTTGTTTGAAACGTTTGGAGCACCTTTAACGCACTAAAGCTTTTTGTATCGATAAACGTATACAAATTGCTTCCAATTAGTTTGTTTAACGGCAGCTCAAATGTACGCGAAGAAGCAAGATTAGCGTTCAAGATTTCACCATCGTCTCTCCAAATCAAGATCGCTTCAATCGCATTTTCAAAAATAGCCCTGAAATTTTTTTCGCTTCTCAACAGCTGCTGCTCCATCAGCCGTTTTTCCGTCACGTCTCTCATAATGGACATATAGTATTGACTGTATATATTAGCCGTTGTGGTAAATTCAAAGAAAGTCACGTCTCCATTTTCGAGCCTGATAGGTAGCTCTCCGCTTGTCTTTCCTTCTTGATGCAGAGTTCTCCATAATTTTTTCACCTTATAATGATAAGTAGGTTCTACAAGCTCTTCTAATGTTTTGGTTAGAAGCTGTGCTCTTGTATAATTTAATCGTTCGCAAAATGAAGGGTTCGCGTCGATAAGCTGACCAGTTCGATCAAAAATGACAATTCCATCTACCGCTTCATTAAATACATCCATAAACATATGATGACTAATAAACCGTTCATTTTCCATCATCTTGTGCTGCGTAATATCTCGAAATGTACACACAATAATGCCCGACATGTGACTATGTTTGTGTGAAGTAAATTCAACATGTTTCATCATGCCGCTTCGAAGCGTCATCGCGCCTTCATATTTGAAATAGCTTTCTTCTAAGAGTGCTGGATAATAATCTTCAATCATGTCATACGGAAAATACATCAGAAAATCTTTCATTTGATACGTTAATAGCTCATCCTTTGTTTTTTCAAACAGCCCGCAGGCTGATTCATTTGCATTTATAACTTGAAAATACTCATCAAATACGACAATGGCATCTAATACGTCATTAAAAATAGCTCGTAGCTGCTGTAATTCACCTTGCTGCTTTTGGCCAGCTTCAGATGTTAATTCTCTGTGTGGTGACATGCTCATTGCTCCTTTCTTTTGCACTTCCCATTTCCCCACCTTTTATCTATAGACTTAGTATTCTACAAGATTTGCTTTTTACCTTTTTAAAATTAGGCACGTTTATTCAAAATGCGACATTTCTTCACATTATCCCGCTATTTAGAAAGAAAGCATGAATAAAAGAGGTTGAGAGATAACGAAATCAATCAGATCCCTTGTTACACCGCTAGAAGCAACTATATACATGAAATCTACTTTCACCATACCAATGAAAAAATCCGAACGATTCATCGTTCGGATTTTCCTTCAACTAAACTACTTTTTCCCCAGCCTCATCGATCATTCACTACAATATAAGTTGCTTGAATAGGTCCATGCACACCAACTACTAAATTCATTTCAATATCAGCTGAATTGCTCGGTCCCGTAATAAAGTTAATGCAAGAAGCAATCGTTTCTCCTCGCTCTACTTTTTCATGAATCATTTCAGCGGCTTGTGTCATGCGAGGGACAATTGAGCTTTGGGGTATGATTGCAATATAAGTGGCGGGCAGCAAGCTTACCGCTCGTCCTTTTACAGCACTGCTAAACAAAACAACTGTTCCAGATTCCGCTAGCGTCAAATCACTGAACGTGATGCCGACGTTTGCTTGTTCAGCTAGTTTAACATTCTCATCGCCTTTTACTGAATTCCATACGTGAAGGTTACGGTTTGTTTCCCATTTCTCCATCAGCGGATTCAATCCATATTCGGAAAACCTAGGATCATTCCACGTGCAGACAAGACCATTTCCATAGTTCGCTACGGCTTCCTCAAGAGCAGCTGGTAAGTGTTGTGATGAGGTTTCTACATAGCGAGTATGAATACGTTCGCAATGGTTTTCAAGCTCTTTCTTTAATTGATCCGGCGAATAGTTGCGGTAGACCTCATGCTGAGGAGCATGCTTCCATTGTGGCTTTACTACGCCGCTTGTTCGCCTGCTTCGCTTAAGATTAGCAGCAATATTGTCCAAAAAACTGTCTCTATTTTGAATGCTTCCGTTCATCATCATCACTCCTTTTATCAAACCAATCTCGTAAGCGCTCTTTTGTAGGCGCTGGAAACTCTCTGCTTTCCGTCCACGCTTTTAATGGACCAGGCCCTTTGGAAATACTGCTTCCTGACATAAAAGGAGTAAGAGCTGCCGGTGCTACTTTAGCGCCCACGGTATATAGAGAAGAAGAAGCTGCTCCCAAGCCAAATGCTTTCATCGCCAGCTTTTCCGAAATAGGTGCTTTTCCTTCTTTTTCAACAATTCGCTGACGATGCTTGTGCAATAGCTCATGCAGCGGAATTTTGACTGGACAGGCATCTGTACAGGCTGCGCATAGCGTTGAGGCATATGGAAGCTCTTTGTAGTCTTCATAGCCTCCAAGCAAAGGAGATAATACAGCTCCAATCGGACCTGAATAAATAGATCCATATGAATGTCCTCCAATATGGCGATACACGGGACATACATTCACACATGCCGCACAGCGAATACACTGTAAAACAGATTGAAACTCAGTTCCTAAAATCGCAGATCGTCCGTTATCTACAATCACTAGGTGAAATTCTTCCGGTCCGTCTACTTCCCCTGGAAGTCTAGGTCCCGTAAGTGCTGTTACGTAGCTTGTAAGGCGCTGACCTACTGCACTTCTAGTTAACAGGCTTACCAACACTTCAAACTCTTCAAATGTGGGCACAATCCGTTCCATTCCCATAACCGTAATTTGCGTTTTAGGAAGGGCGGTTGTTAGCCTTGCATTTCCTTCATTGGTAACAAGTGAAATAGATCCAGATTCTGCAATCGCAAAATTACATCCTGTGATGCCAATATCTGCTGATAAAAATTCTTTTCTCAGCATTTCCCGGGCATGAAGCGCTAGCTCCTCAGGCTTTTCTGTTTTTTTATAAGAAAGCTTTTGCTGAAATACATCTCTAATTTGTTCTTTATTTTTATGAAGCGCAGGAGCTACGATATGAGAAGGCGGATCGTGATCATCTACTTGCAGGATATATTCTCCTAAGTCCGTTTCAATAACTTCACAGCCCAGTTCTTCTAAAGCAGCGTTCATATGAATTTCTTCTGTAACCATTGACTTGGACTTAACCACTTTCTTTGCCTGTTTTTGCTTCGCTACATTTTTTATGTACTCATTCGCTTCTTCAGCTGTTTGAGCGAAAAAAACGTGGCCTCCGCGTTTTGCTACATTATCTGTCAGCTGTTCTAAATAGTAATCTAGATTTTCAAGCGTATGCTGACGAATTTCTTCGCCAAGCGCTCTCCATTCTTCCCAATTCCCTAACTCTTCTGCTGCATCTAATCTACGGCTTCTTAAGCGCTCTTGAGCACCTGAAACCGCAAAGCGCATAAACGCATTATTGACTCCATCATCCACGCGTTTTTTAAACTGATCGTTTCCTATTTTCATAGACATTCGGCATTCTCCTTTCTTTACATTCTGCTATTTAATACTTCAGCGATATGCATCACTTTTACAGGCTGTCCTTTTCGTTCAATTCTTCCTCCAATATTCATAAGACAGCCGCAGTCAGCTCCAATTAAGTACTCTGCGTTTGTCTTAGCTATACAGCCTACTTTTTCATCGACCATTTGTTCAGAGATTTGCCCCATCTTAACCGAAAACGTCCCGCCAAATCCGCAGCAGTTATGACTGTTTTCAAGGTTCTCCATTTCAAGACCCTTTACGTTGTTTAATAGTGTAAAAGGTTCTTTTTTTACATTTAGCAAACGCGTCATGTGACAGGAAGAGTGATAAGTGGCTTTGCCATTTAAGCTGGCTCCTACATCTTCAACTTTTAAAACGTTTACAATAAAGTCCGTTAGCTCATACGTTTTATCAGCCAGCTTCACGGCAGGTTCATACCATGCAGCATCACCTTCAAAAAGATGAGGATACTCTTTGAACATTGTCACACACGAGCCCGATGGAGATACAACGTACTCTGCATGCTCAAACGCTTTTATCATGTTTTTCATCGCTTCTTTTGATTCTTTTACGTAACCGCTGTTATACGCAGGCTGCCCGCAGCATACCTGACTCTTTGGAAAATCCACTTCGCAGCCTAATCGTTCTAACAATTCTACCGTCGCTTTTCCTACATTTGTTTGAAACATATCAATCAAACATGTCGCAAATAAAGATACTTTCATCATTTGCTCCCTCCAAGCTGATCATTTTACTTCTTTTAGTTAACAGGTCATCAGATGACTTAATGCTATTATACTCCTATGTTTTTCTAATTTCACTAGTTTTTCAAAAATACCTTTCTTTGTTTGCTATCTTTTTTTCATAAAAAATAGGAAATTGAGACATAACTAAATCATTTCAATCTAAAGATGAACAAATTGGATAAATGACTTAATGTGGATTACTTGTTACACTGGGGTTGATTTCCATGCAAGACTTCGCTTTCCTCGTGCCGTCGATGAGCCTCCTCGTCGCTTCCGCTCCTGCGGGGTCTCATCTATTCCGCTTTTCCCGCAGGAGTCTTCGTCTTGCTCTCCAATCAACCGCTAGAAGAAACGAAACACGTGAAACCTACGTTTGCCATAACATTAAAAAAATCCGAACGATGAAGATTCTCTATCAAGAATCTTCATCGTTCGGATCTTCCTTCAACTAAACTGCTTTTGTCTTAGCTTCTTACTTATTTATTTCCAAAAATCATCAAATACTGTGATTGGCAATTGGCGTTTATGCTGTGTTTTTAAGAAGTGACCTTCAATGACGTTACTTGCATGTTCACCTACATCTTTGCCTTCTAAATAATCGTCGATTTGCTCATACGTTACGCCGAGCGCTTCTTCATCCGGAAGCTGTGGACGATCTTCCTCCAAATCAGCCGTTGGTTTTTTCATATATAGATGCTCGGGACAGCCTAATTCTTTTAGCATTTGTTTTCCTTGTCGCTTGTTCAGACGGAAGATAGGCACTAAGTCAGCTCCTCCGTCACCGAATTTTGTATAAAATCCTGTAACAGCTTCAGCAGAGTGATCCGTTCCGAGTACGACTCCACTGTACATGCCCGCTACCGTATATTGCGCAATCATTCGTTCACGTGCTTTTACATTTCCTTTGTTGAAGTCGGAAACTTTATCATCTGCCGCTTCTTCAACAGCAGAAAGCATAGCATCTACTGCTGGTTTTACGTTAATAGAAATAGATTTTGTTGGTTGAATAAAAGCAAGTGCATCTTGACAGTCTGCTTCATCTGCTTGCACACCGTATGGAAGACGAACAGCAATAAACTGATAGCGCTCTTCTCCAGCTTCTTCATTCAACTCATTAACCGCTAGCTGCGCTAGCTTTCCAGTTAACGTAGAATCTTGGCCACCGGAAATACCTAGTACAAACGAACGTAAAAAAGGATATTTGTTCATGTAGGATTTCAGAAAATCAACGCTGCGGCGAATTTCTTCCACGGGATTAATTTCTTTTTGTACATTCATTTCTCCAATAATTTGCTTTTGTAGCTCTTTCATAAAAAAAACTCTCCTCTCATTACTAGCTGATGGAATCTACACAAGCACTGTATCAGATAGTAACTTGCTTCTAGTCTCTTCAATATTTTGCATTTTGTTATCCCAGCAGTTTGTACTCAAGTCTACTGGGTACTCTGTAGGACGGAATACATCTTCGTTCGATTTTGTAATGACTTTGTAGTCATCCCATAGATGCTTTAAGTTTTGTAAGCAGTAGGCTCTCATTTCTTCAATTGTAGGCTGCTCATACACAAGCTTTCCCTGTGCAAAGATTGGCTGGTGAATTTTACGTGCGTTAAAGTTCGTGACAAACTTGCTGACGTGCGTATGAATAGGATGAAACATTTTTAAATGCTGCTCTTCGTTCGGCACTTCGTCTTGCATCGTAATATAATCGCCTTCCCATTTGTGGTTCACTTGATTTACAATTCGATATACTTCTTTTAAGCCGGGAGTTGAAATTTTCTCCGGGTTTTCTGACAGCTTAATTGTATCCACCATGTTTCCATGATCATCTTCAATAGAAACCAGCTTGTACACAGCTCCTAGCGCAGGCTGATCAAAAGACGTCATGAGCTTTGTTCCAACTCCCCATCCATCAATTTTGGCACCTTGCGCTTTCAAATCTAGAATGCTGTACTCATCAAGGTCATTCGAAGCGAAAATTTTCACATCATGATAGCCAGCTTCATCCAGCATTCTTCTTGCTTCTTGAGAAAGATATGGAAGTCTTCCGCTATCTAACCGAATACCGATAAAATTAATGCGTTCTCCCATTTCTTTTGCTACTTTAATAGCATTTGGAATACCTGATTTTAACGTATTATATGTGTCTACTAAAAAGATACAGTTACGGTGTGATTCCGCATACTTTTTAAACGCACTATATTCGTCACGATAGACTTGAACGAGCGCGTGAGCGTGAGTGCCGGACACAGGAATTCCAAACACTTTTCCCGCTCTGACGTTACTGGTCGCGTCAAAGCCTCCGATATAAGCAGCCCTTGCTCCGTAAAAAGCAGCGTCCAGCTCATGTGCTCTTCTTGAACCAAATTCCATAAGCTGATTTGTACCCGTATGCTCGTATAAATTATCTTCTCCCGCCGCCAAGCGAATACGCGAGGCTTTTGTCGCAATCAGCGGATGGAAATTTAAAATATTTAAAAGCGGCGTTTCGATAAGCTGCGCTTCTGCTAAAGGAGCGTCAATTTGCAGCATCGGTTCGTTAGCAAAAATCATTTCGCCTTCTACGACCGAACGAATATTACCGCTGAAGCGAACTTGTTTTAAATAGTCGATAAACTCCGCTTCATAATGCAATTCTTCATATAAATAATCTAAATCTGTTTCGCTAAATCTAAAATTAGCAATAAAATCAATTACTCTTTCCAGCCCGGCAAACACCGCATAACCGCTTTCAAACGGCATCCGACGAAAGTAAGCTTCAAATACAGAACGACGGTTATGAATGTGGTCTTTAAAATACGTATGCGCCATATTCAGTTCGTATAGATCTGTATGCAAAGCCAAACTATCATCTCTATATTGCTTTTTCATACTTTATAACCCTCCATTTGACAATCCTAGTTTCTATTATGTAAATCTTTTCACAATAGAGCAAGCATAAATTATCGGAAGGTACTTGAATTTTAGTTTTTATGTTGTTTAGGGCGCACTTTTCTACCTGAAATGGCGTTATTTTTCTTCCGGTATGTATTTCATTAATACGTGTTCAACATTGTCAAGATGACTCATCATAAAATGCTGAGCATCTTCTGCATGCTGAGAGAGAATAGCCTCATAAATTTGCTGATGCTCTTTATAAATCCGTTCAGCCGTTTTTTCTTCTGCGTAAAGCCAGATGCGTCTTGTCTCTTTCATTGTTTCAATCATCATTTCTGATACGTTATTCATCAGCTTCACTAAAAGAGGGTTTTGCGAGGCTTTGGCAATGGTTAAATGAAAAGCAAAATCTGATTTCTCTCCCAGTTCTTCATTGCCAAACGCTCCTTTCATTTGTTCTAGGCTATCGGACAGCTGTTTAAGATCCGCATCTGTTCTCTTTTGAGCTGCCGCCCGAACAGCTCCAATTTCTAATACTTTTCTCACTTCAAGCAAATGCTCAATATCGTTTTTATTCATTAATACAGCGCTAGTTACAGGCAAAGACAGCATATCTGAGTTAAATTCGCGTACAAATGTGCCTTCTCCTTGCTTCATCTCCAGCAGCCCCATCGCTCGCAAAGCACTAAGAGCTTCACGAATAGCTGAGCGCCCTACCTGAAAGTTTTCCGCCAGCTGCTGCACTGAATCCAAACGGTCTCCAGGTTTCAAGCTGCCTTCTTTTATATTCTCAAGAAGCGTTTCGGCTACTTCTTCGTATATTTTTTTTGGCTTAATTCGCTTATATTCCACGTTTTCCACCTCATTTTTTTCGTTCACCAAGGTTCACATTAACCGAGACTCTTTCTTCTTTTACGTTTCTGTTACATTTTACCGAAATCTTTTCCCCTCCACAACAAAAGCGCAAAGGTATTTATACTTTATTTCTCAAATGTGCTAAAATAGTAAATTGATTTCATATTACGAGTTAAAAGGAGCTTTTTGAATGAACATTGTTGTCAGTACATTGAATGCCAAGTATATTCATACTTCTTTAGCCCTTCGATGTTTAAAAGCCTATGCCGAACCTGACTATAAAGTGGATATGGCCGAATATACGATTAAAGATCCTGCTATGAACATTGTCACTGATTTATATAAACGCAACCCAGATATTATTGGTTTCAGCTGTTACATTTGGAATATTGAAGAAACGATTAAAGTCGCACAAATGCTTAAAAAGATCAATCCCGAGCTCATCATTATATTCGGTGGACCAGAAGTAACCTATGATGTAACTCACTGGCTAGAGCGTATTCCTGAAGCTGACTTTATCGCTATTGGTGAAGGAGAAGAAACATTTAAGCAGCTGTTAGACGAACTTCACGGAGAGCGTCAGTTTGAAAACGTAAGCGGCGTGGCATTCCGAAAAGAAGGAAAGCCAGTTGTTAACCCACAGCGCAATAAAATTGACCTGCGCGAAATGCCTTCTCCTTTCCGTTTTGAAGAAGACCGCCAAGAACTTTCAAAACGCGTTGTATATATTGAAACAAGCCGCGGCTGTCCGTTTAGCTGTCAGTTCTGTCTCTCTTCTATTGAAGTAGGCGTTCGCTATTTCGATAGAGAAAAGGTAAAAGAAGATATTCGCTATTTGATGGATAACGGAGCGCGCACGATTAAGTTCGTAGACCGCACGTTCAACATCAGCCGCAGCTACGCCATGGAAATGTTCCAATTTTTAATTGATGAACATCGTGAAGGTACCGTATTTCAATTTGAAATTACTGCCGATATTATGCGCCCAGAAGTTATTCAATTCTTAAATGATAATGCGCCCAAAGGATTATTCCGCTTTGAAATTGGCGTTCAATCTACAAATGATGCTGTCAATGAACTAGTCAAACGCAAACAAAACTTTAAAAAATTAACGCGTACCGTAACAATGGTAAAAGAAGGCGGAAAGATCGACCAGCATTTAGATTTAATCGCGGGACTGCCAGACGAAGATTATAACTCATTTAAAAATACGTTTAATGATGTATTTGCACTTCGCCCTGAAGAGCTTCAGCTAGGCTTTTTAAAAATGCTTCGCGGCACCGGCTTACGCTTAAGTGCGCCTCGCTATAATTATCAATATATGGATCAATCGCCTTATGAAATTTTAAGCAATAACGTCTTGCCATTTTCAGATGTCGTACGTATCAAACATGTAGAAGATATTTTAGAAAAGTTTTGGAATGACCATCGAATGGACGAAACAATAGAGTTTTTAGTAGAGCACTGCTATGATACACCTTTTGATTTCTTCCAAAACTTCGGAACGTATTGGGATGAAATGGGCTGGGTTCGAATCGGCCACCAGCTTGAAGATTTATTCAGACGCCTTAGACAGTATATTGAAACAGAGAATTTTTCAAATGAAGAAATGATTGAAGGGTTTATGAAAATTGATTATTTACAAAACCAAAAGCATAAGCCTCGTAAACCTTGGTGGGACGATAAAGTAGAAAAACAAGTCCGCTCTCATTACTATCAGCAAATGCTTGCTAATCCTTCTATTATGGGACAGGCTTTTGAAGCTGAACAGCTTGCTGAAAAAGAATTATACAAGCACACTGTTTTAGAGATTCTGCCATTTGACTATATGTATTATAAACAAACAGGAAAAATAAATGAACAACCATCTGTTCTTCTTGCTTATTATGATCAAAAAGCAAATGATACAAAACTTTATTCAGCACCTGTAGAGGCATTTGGCCTTCCAGTTGTAAGCTAAAACCTCGGATATCCGAGGTTTTTTTCTTTAACATTCTTTTTTCTTTTCATACTCTTTATCAGACTTTGTCTTTCCTAGGGATTCATATATTTTAGCTGCGTTGGGATCGCCCATTTCCGCTCCGAACTCTTCTTGCAGTAATTGCTTTTGCTTTGCTTCGGTGCTTGCGATGTGCTTATTTTGCTGTTTATGTTTGCTCATCGTTGCTTACCTTGCTTTCCTTTTTTTGAATTACGATTCGCGCCTTTAGCCGGCTCCTCGCCGCCAGCATATTCAGCAGCAAATTCTGCATCTGAAAGGCTCTCTTTTGGTGTATTATTGTTAGTCAGTGCTGATTTGTACCCTACTTTACGCTTTGCCATCATATATCCCTCCTATGCTTGGAAGTCCATTGAACTTCCTTTTCTTAGAATGCACTTTCTGATGCGCAATATAAGCAGAAAAAGCTGTAAAAAAGCGATTGTAACATAACGAAATCACTTTACTCTAAATACGAACAAATGAGATAAATGAGTTGAACCGCTTGTTACACCGCTGTTGATAAGCCTCCTCGTCGCTTACGCCGGGGTCTCATCTGTTCCGTTTCCCCCGCAGGAGTCTTCGCCTCAGCCTCCAATCAGCAACTGGAAGCAGCTACATGAAACCTGCGTTCACCATCATAATAAAAAAATCCGAACGAGTTTGATTCTTAATCAAGAAACAAACTCGTTCGGATCTTCCTTCAACTAAAATATTTTTGTCCCAGCCTCTTTTATCCAATAATAATACGTTCTTTCGGATAGTGATAATCCGGTCCAGAAGTTGGACGGCGAAGCATTAAAATAAATGAAAACATGCCGATTCGGCCAATGAACATTAAAATCATAATAACGCATTTACCGATATCAGAAAGCCCTCCTGTAATTCCCATTGATAAACCTGTTGTCCCAAAAGCTGAACACACTTCAAAAATAAGCTCAATGAGAGAAAAATGTTCTGTAATACTTAAAATAAGAAGAGAAATCGAGCAAATGATTACGGCTAACATCGATACCGCTACTGATTTAATAATGTCATCTTCATGAATTTCGCGGCGAAAGATTTTAATCGTCTTATTTCCTCTTACGTAATAAAACAGGAAAAGAATATTTAATGCAAACGTCGTCGTACGAATTCCTCCCCCTACTGAGCTCGGTGAAGCTCCGATAAACATCATCGCGCTCATCATAATTAACGTAGGAAGCGAAAACTCATTAATATTCATGGTCGCCACTCCTCCGCTCCTTGTGGCAGCGGATTGGAAAAACGCATAAAAAAACGATTCATCCCAAGACTTATCTGCTAAAAACCCTGAATGCTCTAGCACAAGAATCAAGATTGTTCCCCCTGCTAACAGCAGAAAAAACATAATGGTCGTTAGCTTCGTAAATAGCGAAAATTGAAATTTACGCTTATCTTTAAATGTTAAAAAATAGTGCTTAATTTCAATTAATACAGGGAATCCAATCGCTCCAAGCGTAATTAAAATAACGGTTACCACTTGTACAAAATAATCATGGGCATACGGAATAAATGAAGATCCTGTAATATCGAAGCCAGCATTTGTTGTAGCGCTGACAGAAGCAAAGAAACCATGCAGAAACGCATCTGTCCAGCTCGAATAATAACGGAGAAAATGTAATCCTAAAATAATGGCGCCAACTAATTCAATTGCAAAAATAATAAATAAAATATTTCTCATCAAGTCAACTAATCCTGATAAGCGGGATTGGTTATGGTCTGTCATAATGAGCTGACGTTCCTTTAAACCTATTTTTTTACCCAAAATCATCCAAATAAATGTGCTGAGTGTCATTACACCAATACCACCGATTTGAAAGATAAAAGCGAGCAAAAAATAGCCCGTCGTACTAAATGTATCCGGAGTAGAGACAGGTGTCAGCCCTGTTACACTTACCGCACTAACGGCAATAAATAAGCGATCAATAAATGCTAACTTTACTCCTGGCCTTAAAGCTTCTGGAATACTAAGTAATAGAAACCCAAGCGTAACAGCCACTATGTAAAATGTAACAATAATTTGAGCTGAAGACATCTGCCTCACTCGTCGTTTCCATGGTTGCGGCATAATCTGACATTCCTTTTTCATTATAATACTAATAGTTTTCTTCTTTCTTCCCAAAGCATACTCATTGGTACATGAATAGCTATATCCATGTAAAAAATCCCATGTTTAAGAAGGTGACTACATTAGTATAAAAGAAGTCACCTCACTTGTCATTAGATATCATAAATCCCATCAGTCCAGATAAAGAATCATCACTCGCTATTGTCTGTTTATACAAAAAACGAGGTTGAGACATAATTAAATGAATCCAATCTAAAGACGAACAAATGGGATACATGAGCTGAACCGCTTGTGACACCGCTGTTGATTTCCGTGCAAGCCTTTGCTTTCCGCGGGAGTCTTCGCCTTGCCCTCCAATCAACAGCTAGAAGCAACTACATATTTGAAACCTACGTTCACCATCACAAAAAAACGAACCACTAATATCAGTGGTTCGTTTTTCACTTCGGCTAAAATACTTTTGTCTCAGCCTCGTCTTTATTTTATTTAGAGCGTTTTTCTAGCCAATCGCCGATTGAAGGATATGTTTCCTTCACTGCTTTTGGACCAAATACAACAGATACGTGACCTGTTTGCAACAATTTATACTCTTTATCTTCACTTGAAACAGCGTCCATTAAAGCTGCCACTTGATGCGGCATCGCAATATGATCACGGCTAGCAGCAATGTTTAAAATATTAGCTTTAATATTTTTTAAATCTACTTTGCGTCCGCGAACTTCAAGTTCACCATTGATTAGTTTGTTTTGTTGATAGAAGTCACGAATCCACTGACGATAAGCTTCGCCAGCAAATGGGATTCCGTCAGCAACCCACTTTTGCATTAGCTTCCAGCTTTCAACAAAACGCTGATTTTCCGAGCGGTCCACCAACGTTACATACGGGCCGTAGAAATTCGTGATTGGCTTTAACATCTTGTTTCCAAAGTCAATCATCTCTGGAGGGATGTTTCCGAATGTATCTACTGCTTTATCTAAATTAAAGTAGCGATCATCTAGGAATGCTCCGTATAAACCTGTATCCGAAAAATCAAATGGACTTGTCATAAAAATTAAGTTTTTAATCGGCAAGTCTTCATTTAATGCAGCAAAAATAGATGTCATAGTTCCGCCCATGCAGTAACCAAGAACAGACAAATCAGGAGATTTAGAAGTGCGCAGCACCTTTTTCGCCGCTTTTGGAATATAATCTACAATATAATCATCTAGCTTCATATTGCTGTCTTCAAGCCCAGGAGTTCCCCAGTCAAGCAAATACACGTCAAAACCGCGGTTTAATAAGTATTCAACAAGGCTGTTTCCAGGTGTTAAATCCAAAATATACGGTTTATTGATCAATGCATATACGAGTAAGATTGGTGTTTTATGCAGGTTATCTTTTACTGGCGTATAGCGATATAATTTCGCTTTGTTCTTTTTCCAAATAACCTCTTTTGGTGTTAATCCAACTTCCGGTTCCGCTTCTGTTGTCATAATTTCATATGCACGCTTAAAACGTCTTGCAGAACTTTTATATTCACTTGGCATTGATTTGATTAATTTTTCCCACTCTTGCACGTAAGGAATTGCCACGAATATACACACCCTTTCATTCCATTAGTAGTTAGTTAACAAGCACAGCCCCGACAAAAGTCAGGGCCAGCATTTATTACATGTATAAGCCGCCGTTAATGTTTAACTGTTGTCCTGTAATGTACGCGCCGTCTTTTGCTAAGTAAACAACTCCACGTGCAATTTCTTCAGCGTGGCCTAAGCGACGAGTTGGAATTTTTGCAACAATTTTTGCACGAACATCTTCAGGAATTGCCATCACCATTTCCGTTTCAATAAATCCTGGGCAAATTGCATTAACCGTTACGCCTGTCTTAGCTAGTTCAAGAGCTAATGATTTAGTGAATCCTAGCATACCTGCTTTAGCAGCTGAGTAGTTTGTTTGACCAAATCCGCCCGCTTGACCAATAATTGATGAAATATTGATAACACGACCACCTTCAGATTCTAAAAGGTGCGTTAGCGCAGCTGATGTTGTGTTGTATACGCTATGTAAGTTTACATCAATTACTTTTTTCCAATCTTCTTCACCTAACTTCTTGAATGAACGGTCGCGCGTAATTCCAGCATTGTTTACTAGAATGTCTAATTGACCAAACGCAGCTTTTGTTTCTTCGATTAGGTGTTTTGCTTGATCTACATAAGACACGTCAGCTTGAACCGCAATAGCTTCTCCGCCGTTGTCTTTAATTTCTTTGACAATTGCTTCTGCAGATTCTTTACTGCTGTTATAGTTTACTGCTACTTTTACTCCATTAGAAGCAAGCTCACGTGTAATTGCTGCCCCGATACCTTTAGATCCGCCTGTTACGATTGCTACTTTACCTTGTAATGTTGTCATGAAAAATTTCCCCCTTGCTTCTTCAGCGATGATTTTTACTGTAAATACAGCAGTTAATGTTGTTATAAAATCCCCTATACCTTACTTGCGAGCCGGCTGCTCAGTTTTTTGAGCGTTTGATGGTTTTGCTTCAGATTTAGCTTCTGCCTTTGGCTTTTCAGCTAATTTTTCTTGTTTTTCTAACAGCTGAGCCTGAAGCTGCTCACCTTGAGTTTTAATTTGTTTTTGAATAGTTTCTTTTAACTCGTCTTGGTTTTTTTGCTGCCCTTCAAGAAGAGACAAAACTTTGTCGAGTTTTTTGTCTAACGATTTGACATCAGATTTCAGCTTAGTGACATCTTTTTTCAAAGCAGATGCACTTTCTTGCTGTGCTTCTAATTCATCAAAACGATCGTCAAATTGTTCTTCTAATAATTCTACTTTTTCTTCCACATTGATGACTAATGACGCAACGTTTGCTACATCTTCTTTTGTTGGTACATTTACTTGGTGCAGATAGCGCCCCGTTACTTCATTTACTGCTTGTTGATATTGAAGGTTCATATTTAGCACATTTCCCATGAGCTGGGAAAATTCTTCACGATTCATATTGTCCCCAATAACTTTACCCCAGTAAGATTCGGTTTTGTCATATACGTCTTTCCATGCTTGAAACGGATCAAATACTTTTTGCTGTTCCAAAACTCCATCTCCTTTCTTGTGTACGTTAAAAGTGATGGCTTTCAATATGGACACTTAATGTGACAAGCGACATATTAGAAGCTCTAAGTAAACGCAACCAATTTTGCGTTTATTTATTGGATAATGTAAATCTTTTCACAATTCACTTACCAACAAATTATAAATGTTATAAAAATTACCTACATGTACTATTATAAATTCGTTTCCCAAAATAAACAATTCTAAATCTTTGTTTATTTTTGAATTTTTTTGACGCTTTTTGTCGAAATCCAAAAAATCGTTCTTTTTTCCTGTATTTGAAAGACATGTTTTAAAGTGTTGACAATTTTTTCATCTAGGTGTAAATTACACATATAGAAAACAAATTCTCTTTTTTCGAAGGGGTGATTACCTTGGGATCAAGTGAAAAAGATAACACCTCTAATTCAAACAACTTAGAAAAATCGATTAGCGGTGCACCAAAAAACTTGATGGTTCCTTTTCTTCTTTTAAGTTTGAGAGGTTGGAATCTACATGGTTACAAACTCATTCAGCAACTAATGAGCTTTGGATTCACATCAGTTGATCAGGGAAATGTCTACCGCACGCTGAGACAGCTTGAAAAAGACAACTTGATTACATCGCAATGGGATACGTCAGCTGAAGGACCTGCACGCCGGATTTATTCATTAACAGATGCCGGTGAACAATATTTAAGCATGTGGGCTAATTCACTTGAACAGTATCAAAACATGTTAGATTCATTTTTTCACATGTATACCGACATGTTGTTCCCTTTTAGCTCTTCTTCTTCTAAAAAGTCAAAAGAATCAAAAGAGGAAGAAAACGATTAAAGGGATTCACGCAGTACATCTGCGTTTCCTAATATAATGTTAAATTTCACGGTCAACCAGCGAGCGCGGAATGTTAGGTTTATTACACAACTACGAATTTCTTCTTTAACGTTTTGTTCATTACGATAACTGTTCGCCAGACCAAATTATTCAAGGAGGAATTTGATTATGTCAACAGTAAAGTATGATACAGTAATTGATGCAATGTGGGAACAATGGACAAAGGGGTTACAAAACATTGCAGACGGAAACAAACAAATTGAGCAATGGACGTTAAAAGCACTTGAGCAACAGCAAGAATTTGTAACAAAAGCAGTTGAACAACTTCAAGCAACAGACAAACAATGGAAAGCTGAATTAGAAGATCTTCAACAAAAAACAGTTGAAAACTTACGTAAAACAGCTGGAAACGCTGTTGCCGATTCTTATGAAGAATGGACAAACCGCACGCATGAAGCATTAAATAAATTACAAGAGCTTTCTCTTAACCAAAGCAAATCAAGCTATTCTTTAGTAAAGCAAGCTCAAGAACAATATCATCAAGTAGTAACACAATTAGTAGAAGAGCAAAAGAAAACGCGCCAAGAATTCCAACACGTATCTGATGCATACGTAGAACAAGTAAAATCTCTTCAAAAGTCATTTGCTCAGTCTCTTGAGCAATATGCAGTTGTAAAATAATATATAAAAAAGCCCAGCTTCTTTGAAAGCTGGGCTTTTTTATACTTTCTTGCAAACCATTACCAGTATGCAAAATAGGAAACAACAAATAATACAGGTACAGCAGTAAACTGCTGTACCACTAAAAAGGAGATGACTAATCATGGCTAGAACAAATAAACTATTAACACCAGGTGTAGAACAATTTTTAGATCAATATAAGTATGAAATCGCTCAAGAATTTGGGGTAACTCTAGGTTCTGACACTGCTGCACGCAGCAACGGTTCAGTAGGCGGAGAAATCACAAAACGCTTGGTGCAACAAGCTCAAGCTCACTTAAGCGGCAGCACACAAAAATAAAACATAATTTCATAACATGGCTAAAAAAAGGCACCTGCGTGTGCCTTTTTCTTACATAATATAGTCTTTTAAATACACGTAGTCCCCCGCTAATATAATAACCATCGCGATAATATATTTACGGTTTCTTTCAATTGTTTTCCGGCTTACTTTGACATGTTTTTCAATCAAGCGAATAGGAAGCTGCCGCTTTAAAAACAGCTTATCTTTTAATTCTTTTTCATTGACGATAAAAGATGCAACTTCCACTGCATTTCCCCTTGCATCCTTATGTTTAGGAGACGTGTTAATAATGTCTTCAAGAGTTAATTTAAACAATTTTAGCGTCTGACAAAAATAAGTCATTTCCTCTTGAATATATGAAGTTTCACTTTGCCTTTTATAGTTAGAAAGCGATATATCCCTTTCTACCTTATCTTGAATAAAACCTTCATTTTCAATTCGGTTATAGAGCAGCGTTTGATTTCGCTTTTCTTTTCGAATATAGTCGATTACTCTTCTTTTAATAATAAGTTCCGCAAATGCAAGAAGAGATCGTCCTTTTTGGATTGTGTAATTTTCAATGGCTTCATTAAATGCAATCAGACCAATGCTAAATTCATCGTCAGCTTCACTTATATAACGTTTACATACAGCTGAAACAACTTTAGCAATAAACGGTTTATATTGTTGAATCATTTCATTATGTAATTGTTTATCCCCTTGCTGAATCGTCAGTACAAGCGTTTCAAGCGATGGAGGCGTTTGAACTTTTGTGAGCATTGGCTTCACCTCTTTTACTATACTCAGTTGCTTTATACCATGTTAATATCCATTCTTTTGATGACGAACAGGGTTGAGAAGCGCTCTGCTCCTTTTAATTTCCCTTTATTATAACCCATAATAGCTCAATTTTACCAATTAACATACATTTGAAATATATGTTTATAAACTGAAATAAACTTCATTGAACTGAAGTACTCACGGCTCTGTTCTCTACAGAATATGAACGAAAAAGCAAAACATTCGGATATACAGTAATTAAACAGCAGTTAGTTCTTTTACCCTTTATTTAAACAATCTAAACTAGGTATTTTATCCCCATATAAAAAACGCGCCTTCAATTAACATTGAAGGCGCGTTTTTTTGTATTATTGATTTTCAATTTTTTTTAACGATTCTTTTTCTTTCTCTGAGCCTTCAAGATCAGTTTGTTCTTTATTTTTAGATAGAAACCAGCCTGAAGCAGCTATGCCAAGTAACACAATCCAAAACGTAATTTTCCACACTTTTGATTCAGGGAAATGTTCATTAATAATACCTAACTCCGGATGAGCAAGGGTATAGACCGCTAACTTAACCCCTACCCAGCCTACAATAGCAAAAGCCGCCGTTTCTAGGCCTGGGCGCGTATTTAATAGCTTGACGAACCAAGTTGCAGCAAAACGCATAATAATTAATCCCATAATTCCTCCGGCGAAGATCACCAAGAATTGTCCGCCGTCGAGTCCGCCAATTTGAGGAAGATTTGTTGTGGGCAACGTAACGGCGAGAGCCACAGCGGCCAAAATTGAATCAACGGCAAAAGCAATGTCTGCTATTTCTACTTTTAAAACCGTCATCCAGAAACTTGAGCCCTTTTCCTCGTCTGCTTCTTTCACTTTTTCATGATCGTCTTTTTTCACATATCGCTTCACAATATGATTAATGGAAATGAACAATAAGTAAATGGCTCCTATAGCTTGAAGCTGCCATACGTCGACTAAAAAGGAAATCAAGAACAACGAACCAAATCTAAAAATAAAGGCACCGGCTAATCCGTAAAATAATGCCTTCTTGCGTTTTTCTTCCGGTAAATGTTTGACCATAATAGCCATCACAAGAGCATTATCCGCCGCCAAAATTCCTTCTAATGCAACCAGCACTAGCAATACCCATCCATACTCTAACAAAAGTGATGCATCCATAAAAATCCCCTCTCGTTTCTTTGTATAAGTTTATTTATCCTCATTACCGGAATAAAACACAAAAAGACCTTTGCCAAATATGGCAAAGGTCTTGCTAAGCATAATCATTATGCCAACAAAGCCGATGGAATACTCCATGTAATGACGACTTTGTTTCAGGTTTCCCTGACGCTACTCCCCTTTACTCCGTAAGAAGTAAATGTATTAAGTTATTTTTATTTTATAAAAGGTTCATTAATAAGTCAATTAAAAGCCCCCTAACCTTTTGTTAAGCTTTTGTTAAGCGTTTTAATACGTTCAAAAACGTTGAAATATGAATAGGCTTTGTTACGTATTCACTAAAACCTACTAAAAAAGCTTGATCGATATCGCTTTGCATCGCGCTTGCACTTAGAGCGACTCGCGGAATATGCTTCAACTCTTTTTCCAGCTGAAGCTGTGTGCATACCTCAAAACCATTCATATCAGGCAGGTCAATATCAATTAAGATCATATCCGGTGAAATGGACCTGATTAGCCCGATGCCGTTTTCTCCTGTTTTGGAAACTAAGAGCTTAACGTTTTTATATGGAGAAAGAATCGATTGCATAAGCTCAATATTTGTATCGTTATCCTCAATATACACAATTGAGATCGGCATAGAAAAACCTAAAAATAACTCAGCTTCCCCTCCAACTGATAATCGTTTAGGAACAGGTGGATGTACTAAGGGAAAACGCACCCAAAATGTACTGCCTTTTCCTTCTTCACTTTGCACTCCGCACGTTCCATTCATTAATACAACAAGCTGTTTTACAAGCGCCAACCCAATTCCTGTTCCGTCTTTTTCTAGTCTATTCACACGGTAGAAAGGCTCAAAAATCCGATTTAATTCTGAAGCTGGAATTCCAAAGCCCTTATCTTCAATCGATATAGTTACGTGATGCTGAGTGATGTCAGTATAGATAGTGATATCGCGATAAGCGGGCGAATATTTAATGGCATTGGTAAGCAGATTTAATAAGATCTGCTGAAACCGAAGTTCATCTACTTCAACAAAGACTTCTTGGTATGCATGAAAGTGAGTATAAAGTATACTATGCTTATCCTTTGCTAATGGTTTCATAATTTTAAACGCGTCTTCAATCGCCTCTTTTACCGACACCGGTTCAAGATTAATGGCTAAGTGACCTGATTCAATTTTCGATAAATCAAGCGTTTCATTTATCAAATAAAGAAGATGATTACCTGCTTTTAAAATTTTTCGTATACGATTCAATTGTTTTTCTGTTAAATCTTTTTCCCCTTGCTCTTCCAATATCTGTGCATAACCTAAAATACTGTTTAAAGGCGTACGAAGCTCATGGCTTACTTTTGATAAAAATTCAGACTTGGCTTGATTTGCCTTTTCGGCTTCTTCTTTTGCTATAATCATTTGCTGATTGGAATGAAGCAAATCTTGTTCTTGTTCCTGCTGTTTTGTAATATCATAAAATGTGACAACTACGCCTTTATAATATTTGCTTTCTTGAAGAGGTTCAGCATTCACTGAAAGCCAAGTCAACTTTTTCTCATTTAAATAAATGCCCATAACCGTGTTTCGTACGGGCTCTTTTGTATGAAGACAGCGGACAGATGGAATGTCTTCCAGTGCAAAAGCTGTGCCATCAGGATGAATAATTTCCCAGTCTAAACCAAACGGGTTAACCGATAACATTTGGTCGTAAGGCACGTTTAGAATTTTAGCAGCGTAGGCATTGGCAGCAATTAGATTTCCTTCAAGGTCATGAAACACCACACCTTCTGACATTGTAGAAAGAACGGAGCGATACATGCTTTCACTTTTAGCGAGCTTTTCTCTTGCTTCGTGAAGATCGGTAATATCTACTATAGAACCAATAACTTCTTTTACTTCTCCTTTGTAAATATGAGGTATTAACTTCGTATAGTAAGCAAAATTGTTCAAAAGTACTTCATAAGACACCTTCTCTCCCGCCCATGCTTTCTCATAGTACCTTTTATTTTCTTCGGCGTAGGATTCAGGCAAAAATTCTTCAAGTGTTTTACCGACAACATCTATTTCCTCATATCCCATTTCACGAACCATTTTGCCTTCGCACATGGTATGAATATATCCTTTATCGTTTTTCACAAATTTAAAAATAGCCCCCTCCTGCTGTGAAAGCGTGCGTTTTAAATCTTCTTGTAAATCCAGAAGCTGCTGTTGAGCCTTTTTTCGATCTGTCACATCTTTGGCAATAACGTAACTGCCTTTAATTTGACCATGAACAATAATAGGCATTTGCGTTACTTCAACATATACAGGCTGATCATCTTTGCGAATGAGCGTTGCCTCATAATAAACAGAGTCTCCGCTCAGGGATTTCCACATATATTCTTCAGCTTTCTCAGCTTCTCTAAACATATAAGGAAACGGAATTTTCTCCATTTGATGCAACGTGTATCCTGTTAGTTCTGTTCCTTTTGGATTAATCGTTTGAATATTGCCGTACAAATCAACCGCACACACAATATTGGGATTGTAGTTAAAAAGAGATTGATAATACTCTTCTTTTAATTGACTTTCTCTCACTTCTTCCTGACGCTTAAAAGCAGCAACGAGCAGGAAGACAATGAGCAGCGTAATTGTGATACTTGCAATAATATTGGAAAATGGCGCTTGATATGGCAACCACTGGCCCCATTTTCTAGCAACGGAGTGTGCAATATGCAGCTTCATTCCATACATACTGATGAAATGCATAACTGAAATTCCAATGCCTAATAAAATAGAGCTAACAAGTTTAAGAAACGGATTAGCTTTCACACTTTTCGAACGAAAAAACAAGTGCATCGCATAAAATGCAACGATCAGGGCGATGATAATGGAAAGCAAAACAGATAGCACGGCATAATGAATGCGTGCTTCTGTTTCGATTGCTGCCATTGCAGTATAATGCGTACCCAGAATACTGCTTCCTAAAATAAGCCCTGACCATACCGACGTGCGCCATTTCCAGAATGTCCAAAACGCACCTAGTGACCCGCTAATCGCTATTATTAAAGCAAGGACAGAAAGTACAACATCAAAATGAAAGCTAACAGGAACGTAATAAGCAAGCATAGCAATATAATGCATCGCCCCCACTCCAAGCCCCATTGAAGCCGCTGACAGTGTAAGCCACAAATAATTGTTCCGGTGTTTTTTCATCATTTTGCTCATAATATCAAGTGCTGTATAAGAGGCAAGAATCCCTACAATGACAGCAAGAAATACGGTAAATTCATTATAGTGACCAGTAATTGAAATCATTTTCTTTCCTTTCAATTCAACGTTACTTCTTCTATCTAACTCTCCTCATAAGAACTATATTACTATCATTTGTTCCGAAAGCAGACACATGAAATAGACGAAACTTACATAAGCTTCGTCCTTTCATCAACATAACTATTTTAGAAGCAGCAGCATTTCTTAATTCGTCATTAACTGATGCAGCTGTTTTTGAACGTCTTGGATTTTTAATTTTGAGATATGAGCATATTCATCAATTTCTAAGAAATAAACAAGATATGTTTCGTTTTTTGGTGTGATGTGCGAAACTTTCTGTAAATTCACGATATAAGACCGGTGTGTTTGACTAAATACAGAAGGGTTCAAATACATATAGATATCACTAATATTTTCATATGTCTCATAGACACGTGATTGAGTATAGATCAAGCATTTTTTTCCAGATTTTTCGATAAAAATAATTTGATCAATTGGAATGTAGTAAGTAGATCCATTAAATTTTACAGGCAGTCTTTTTAATTGCTGACCTGGCTTTTTTGACTGATTTTTATCAATTCCAATGGAGTTTTTTGCCCGCTCTAACGCCATATAAAGCCTGGTTTTTTCAATCGGTTTTACAATGTAATCCAATGCTGACAGCTCAAATGCCTTCACAGCAAATTCATCATAACCGGTGATAAAAATGAAGTTTAAATTCGGCTTAATGCGCAGGCACTTTTTTATGGCATCTACACCGTTAATCGTAGGCATATTAATGTCTACGAGCAAAAGGTCTGGACTCTTAGCCATCACTTCCTGTACAAGCTGCTCCCCGTCTTTGCAAATGCTAATCACTTCAAATTCCGGAAGCTGTTCTATAAAATAATCTAAAATTTCAACCGAATCTTCGTTATCATCGGCAATAATTAAGTTAATTTTGTTCATCCTGACTCCCCCTAGGATACAATGTTAAAGTATAGTACGAACTATTGCCCATTCTGCTTTATGCATGTCTACACATCGTTATAGTGTTTTTATGTTGAGATGAATAATCTACACGGAAGCTAATCGTTAATGGAACGCATAACGATTGTTCATGGGGAATATTGCAATAATTGTAGGTTTTCTAGAAGAAGAAATAAAAACCGTTTAGCTATTATCATTTATTTTCCTAACAATGATTTAATACCCTTTTTATACTCTGTAAATCAGCATGTCAAAATCTTTATTTAACATTTTCAATAAAGGCGGCACGCTTTTTTCAATCATTTTGTTTTCTCTTACTATTAAAACATGTTCTACGCTCTTTCACCCGTACTTTTATTATTTTTTTACTTTTTATTCAAGGTAATTACTTACATATCATCCTTAATAACCATGACTTTGTGATTTCATCCAAAAAAATTTATGTATTTTTTATTCATTTTATTATAAAAATTCTAGCATACAAAGTTATGAACTTACATATGTATTCCGAACTAGTTCCTCTTAAAACTATGATTATTATACCATTTCATAGTATAAATTACATATAGTTAAACGTGAAGACTCTCCATTCCTTTAAGTTTTCAAAGCTATTTATTTGTAAAATAAATCAATTCATTCTTCTATAAAGGCTACATACACCTAATTAACCGTCTATTATTTGTAAAAAAACAGGCCTAAAGTTATAACCCGGCCTGTTTTGCATTCATTTCTTATTTTTCATTTTTCACAATTTGCTGTGCTTGTTTCGGTACAAAGAAGCGATTCTTTTTATCCTGTACCACCACACTGTCCATTTGAATTTCTTTTCCATTTACAATCGCAATATTTTTGTTTACTGGAAAACGTACCGTTCGCTTATTGTTTGTAACAACCAGCACAGGGTTGTTTTTGTCTTTTGAGTCAACCGCTACCTTTGAGCCTTTAAAAGCTTTATTTGCTTCAATAAATAATTCATTTGTTAACTCGTTTAAGTTAATATTCATTGATTTAGCCATATGTTTGGCAATCTCCGTATTATCAAAGTGCCCCGTTGGTCGATTTAAGCCGTACGAATACAGAAATACATCCTCACCCGTATGACCACCCGTTGTGAATCCAAGGTTTGCTCGGTTGGCTAATAACTTCGATAGTGTAGCACCGATTTCTTTTTTATCTCTTGCTTTAGTCAGCTGCGCTTTTTCCTCTGAAGTTAGATTTGATAAACCATACAACGCAGCTACTTCTTCTTTATTTAATAAATCTTCTTTTAATTTAGACGTAGCACCTTCTAACGTCATTTTTGCTTTTTTTAATGGATCAATATAAGCAGAAACAGGTGTGGTGTCGTATCCTTTTGTTGTATTTGCATTACCGATTGAAAGACCGCTGTTTCCGTGATCGGCAATTGCAATAACCATCGTATTTCCATCTTTTTTAGCGAACTCTACTGCTTTACCCACTGCCTCATCAAACGCTAATACATCGCTAATCATTCCTACTGGATCATTCGCATGAGCTGCCCAATCCGTTTTGCTTCCTTCAACAAATAAGAAAAAACCGTCCTTATCTTTGGATAGTGTTGTTATTGCTTTATTTGTCATCTGGGACAACTTTGGCTGTTCTGCTTTTGTCTGCGGTCGGTCCATATCATACGCTAAGTCTCGGTCGGCGAAGCTCCCCCAGATTTTTTTGGCGCGTGACTGTTCTAATTCCTTTTTATTTTCTACAAAGTCATATCCTCTTTTATTCAATACATTGACTAAGTTTTCACCGTCTTTCCGGCTTTTTTCTTCTTTTCCCGGAAGAAGAGATTGCTTACCTCCTCCAAGCACTACATCAATGTTTTGATACACTTGCTGCTCCGCTAGCGTTTGAAAATCATCACGGTTATAGTTATGGGCTGAAAAACCAGCTGGTGTGGCGTGCTGGATTTCAGAAGTAGCCACAATTCCTGTTGCGCGCCCTGAAAGCTTTGCTCCTTCTAGAACGTTTGCTACGGGACGAAATTGATCTTCTTTTTCTACGGATTTAACCCCAGGTGTATTCACTACTGAAGGAAGCACACCTACATAACCTGAATTTGATTTATTTCCTGTTGCTAAAGCAGTAGCTGCCGGAGCGGAATCTGTAATAGCAGATTCTGCCGAATACGCACGTACTCCCCCGGCCATCAGCTGATCCATATGTAACGGTTTTCCCTTGTACCATCTTGCGAGTGTAGTAGCATTTGAACTCGTCCCGTCCATTACCATCATAATGACATTTTGAGGTTTCTTAGCTGACTTATGCTCCACTTTTGCTTCCGTTTGAATAAGTGAGTTTCCTACACCAAACGAGGCCAGTGCTACTGCTCCTGCCAGTGTAATACCTGCTAATTTTTTCTTCATATAAATGTACCCGCTCCTTTATTTTATTGTCTTCGACATGTCTAAAGTTACCATTCAAACGTAAATCCACTGTTTATCCACTGTAAAAGAGTGTAAAGTTTGTCTTTATATCCTTCCTTTCTTCGTGAGAAAAAATAGTCGAATAAAAAGGAAGTACATGAACAAACTACCAGTAATAGAAAGTCATGCGAGGGGCACGGTTATGTTTAAACATTTATTTAAAAAAAAGAATGCAGAGGATCAGCCCAAAAAAACATTGGATGAACTGATTAAACAATTTAAAAAATCAAGTGATTTCACAACATTAGCCATTGGTTCGCAGCATCGAAAATACATTATTACTTATTTTAAGCAGCTCGTAAACATGCAAAGTGTTGAAGATAAAATACTTGAGCCTTTTCAAAAATTAGACTTCACCTTAAGCAGTGTATATGAAGTCGAAAATGTTCTGCCGATTGAAGATATTTCCGTTACAAAAGATACAAAAGAAATTTTAGAAAAGCTGCTGCGCGGCTATGTGATGTTTCAATTTCATAAAGACGATAAGCTAGTAGCTCTTATTAAAGTTCAAAGCTTTGATACAGGGTTTCGAAAAGAAAATGAAACGGAAAATGAGTTCAGCGTCGTTGGACCTAAAATTGGTTTTGTAGAGGATTTAGATGTCAACCTCTACTTAATGAGAAAAACGGTCATTTCCGAAAATCTTATTTTTAAAGAACTCACCGTAGGAAATAAATCCAAAACGCGCGTCGTTCTTGTTTATTTGGAAGGCGTAACGAACCCTCAGCACGTAGACACTATGACGCAGCGCCTGGAAGATATAGATTTCGACGTCATTTTTGATAGTACGATGCTTGATCAGATGATCTCAGATAATTCGTCTACGGCGTTTCCACTCTTTTTAACAACAGAGCGGATCGACCGAGTCCTGTTTAGTCTGTTAAACGGGCAAGCTGCCTTCTTTTCGAGCGGTTCACCCTACGCAGTTACAGGTCCGTCAACGCTGCTTGACTTTTTTATTTCACCTGAAGATTACTATTTACCGTGGGTTCTAGGATCATTTTTCCGAGTTATTCGTATTTTTGGCGTCTTTTTCTCTATTTTTGCTACGCCTCTTTATGTAGCAATTGTTACATATCATTATGAGATGCTTCCAAAAGACCTGCTGGGGCCTATTATCTTTTCAAGGACAAACGTTCCTTTTCCACCGGTCATCGAAGTACTTTTTTTAGAAATCACCATTGAACTGCTTCGTGAGGCCGGAGCCAGACTTCCAACAAAAGTAGGTCAAACACTGGGAATCGTAGGCGGAATTGTTATTGGGCAAGCAACAGTAGAAGCTGCGTTAACAAGCAATATTTTGCTTATTATTGTTTCATTGACAGCTTTAGCCTCTTTTACAACGCCTATTTTTAAAATGTCTAACACGATCCGGCTGCTACGTTTTCCGTTTATTTTGTTTGCCACTGCGTTCGGTTTAGTCGGCATCACCTTTGGTTTTTGTTTCTTGCTGGTTCATTTGCTTCGTTTAAAATCTTTGGGCATGCCTTATCTTGTTCCGCTTTTTCCGTTTCGGCCCACAGAGTATAGGGATACCTTTCTGCGATTGCCCTATAGTCATACGGCCAAGCGGCCAAGCTACTTGCGTCCTTTAGAGCGCTTCCGCTATAACCCCAATAAAGCGAATAAGGCTAAAAGAAAAAGTAATTTAGATAATGAGTAAAGCGGGGAAACGTCATGAAGAGAATACTTATTTTATGCACTTGTCTTACTTTTTTAACGAGCTGTGCAGACCGTGAAACGATTGACGAAATTCAAGTAGTCAACTCCATAGGATATGATTATATTCCTCAAAGCAATAAAGTCAGAGGAACCATTTTATACCCTATCTATAAATATGGACCAACGGAAGAACCAAGTATTATTGCGGCTACTGCTAATTCATCATTTGATATTCCACTTCGCTTAAACAATAAATCATCTCTTCCCGTTGCTTTCGGGCAGCTGAGGAGCATCGTTATTGGAGAAAAATTTGCAACACATGGAGTAGATGAATTAGTAAATACCATTGCTAGAAATCCAGACCTTGGACGTAATATTAAATTAAGCATTGTAGATGGCAACGCACACGAATTATTGAGCTCCGTTACAAAAAAGAAAATTAAAGACTATCAGTTTATTTCGAATTTAATCGAACAAAATATCCGCACAGAAAATTTGCCTAACACCAATTTACAAATTTTTTTATTCAGTTTTTTTAGCGACGACCGTGATCCGTATCTTCCTGTTTTAGCCCAAGAAAAAGATGCTATTAAATTAAAAGGACTGGCGCTTTTCAAACAGCAAAAAGTCGTTACAACCATCGGGATGAAAGAAACGTTTTTATTTAAGCTGCTAACAAGCGGAACAAAGCACGGCCGCTACTCAGTAAAAATTAAAGAAAGTGACCGCAAAGGCGAAATTATACTGCAAAACTTGCGCACCAAAACAAAGTATGAAATTAAAGGAAATCATCAACGTCCAAGTATCGTTGCACATTTAACGATCGATGGCCTTGTAAAAGAGTTTCCTGGATGGATAGATTTAACAGACCCCGATCATATTAAAATGGTTGAAAGAACGCTTCAAAAAGACATTGAAAAAGATGGAGATGCTTTTATTAAAAAGCTTCAGCAACACAAAATCGACCCCATTTGTTTTACAGATTATGTGCGAAGTAAAACACGAGGGTTTAACAGTGAAGAATTCAAAGCGCAATATCCGGATATGAATATTGAAGTAAAAGCTCATGTTCATCTTATTCAAACCGGTATTAGCAACTAGGAGGAAGAAAAGGTGCATAATACAATTAAAGAAGAAAATCAAGTTTCCCCTTCTTTTCTTTTTTTCTTAGTTCACTCTACTCAGATTGGCGTTGGAATACTAGGATTTCAGCGTTATATTATTAAAGGAGCTGGATATGAAGCATGGATATCCATCTTTCTTGCTGCGATCAGCGTTTGTATTTTATTAGCCATGATCTTTAATATCTTAACCCGTGAAAACAGCGATATTGTTGATATTCACCGGCTATATTTCGGGAAATACCTTGGAGGGGCTTTAACCCTTGCCGCTTCGATTTATTATTTTATCTTTGCATTAACGATTTACCGAACGTACGTAGAGATTTTACAAATATGGATGTTTCCACAGCTGGAAACATGGATCGTATCACTTGTATACCTGCCTATTATTTACTACACGGTTTCCGGTGGGTTTCGTGTGATTACTGGAATTGCCTTTTTTGGGGTCATGCTTCCTTTGCCGCTCGTGTTTGCCTTGGTTTATACATTAAAATATGGGCACCTTAATAACTTATTTCCTTTGTTTGACCATACGATATGGGAATTTTTAATTTCAACTAAACTGATGACCTTTGAGAATTTAGGATTTGAATCCGTGCTTTTTTTCTATCCATTTATAAAAAATGGCGCTACTAGCCAAAAGTGGGGGCAATATGGCGTTTTGTTCAGTACTTTTTTATATTTTTGCACAGCATTAGTGTCATTTGCTTACTTTAGCCAAGGACAGTTAGGCCATACCATCTGGCCAACTTTAACGATGGCTAAAATTATTGAAATCCCATTTTTACAGCGTTTTGAATATATTTTAATTTCTCTGTGGCTTTTAGTTGTTCTTCCTACTATTGCTGTCAGCGTATGGTGTACAATTCGTGGATTTAGTAAAACATTTAATAAGCCGCCTACGATTTTTCTTATATTAGTTCTTATTGCCCTTCTTGGTTTTTCTATTTTCTTTGATGATCGGGAAACCATTGATCAGCTTAATACACGATTATCCATGACCGGCTTTTACTTTATTTATGGCTACATTCCTTTCCTTTTTCTCTATAGCCTCATTCGAGCCAAAATAAAACAAAAGAAAGCACAAAAAGAAGAGCGTGAGCCAACTTTAAGTTGAATCACGCTCTTTTTCTCATATTTTTTTATTTGTTAAATAAAACAGCGTATTCCCCGTATCCTTCTTTTTCTAAATCTTCCTTCGGAACAAAGCGAAGAGCTGCTGAGTTGATACAGTAGCGCAAGCCGCCTGCATCTTGCGGACCATCATCAAATAAATGACCTAAATGAGAATTAGCCGTTTTGCTTCGTACTTCTGTACGAACCATATTATGACTAACGTCCATGTTTTCTTTTACTTCATCTTTATTAATCGCTTTTGTGAAAGACGGCCATCCGCATCCGGCATCATACTTATCAGTTGAACTAAACAATGGCTCTCCTGATACGATATCTACATAAATACCATCTTCTGTATGATCCCAAAATTCATTGCGAAATGGAGGTTCCGTTGCGTCGTTTTGAGTAACTTCATACTGAATAGGCGTTAATGTCGTTTTCAGCTGGTCGTCGCGTCCAAAGTCTTTCCAGTTTTCTTTAATAAAACGATCACGTCCAGACCCGCGTCGATACATAGCATAGCGGAATTTATTTTTCTTATAGTAACCTTGATGGTATTCTTCCGCTTCATAAAACGGTTTTGCCGGTAAAATTTGTGTAGCAATCGGCTCAGAAAAACGACCGCTTGCTTCTAATTGTTGCTTCGATTCTTCAGCTAGTGCCTTTTGGTGTTCATTGTGATAAAAGATAGCTGTTCGATATGAATCGCCTCGATCCGCAAATTGTCCGCCTGCATCCGTTGGATCAATTTGAGGCCAGTATAGTTCTAAAAGCTTTTCATACGGAAAAACTTCTGGGTCAAATGTAATTTGGACCGCTTCATAGTGGCCCGTTGTTTCTGAGCATACTTCTTTGTACGTCGGGTTCTCTTTGTGACCGCCTGTATAGCCAGATACAACTTTTATAATGCCTGGCTGTTCATCAAAGGGCTTCACCATACACCAAAAACATCCGCCGGCAAAAGTTGCTACTTCATATTGTTCTGTCAAAAAGATGACCTCCTTCATGTGTTCTTTCTATTATTATACGCTGATTTTATGTTCTCACCAACTAACTTGCCTTTGATACTCTTTGCATTTTAAAACAAAAAAATAATCAGTGAAGCTCATATTCACTGATTACTCTTCCGCATTTAAAGCGCTTTATTTTGATCGCCTTTAATTTTGTGAAACAGTTTATTCATCGTTTCAATTTCTTTATCTGTAAAGTGCTCAAAACGCTCAAGGAAATAGGCTCGTTTCTTCTCTTGAATAGCATTAAAAATATCCTGTCCTTCCTTGGTCAGTTCGATATCAATAATACGCCGATCGTTTTCAGACCGTTTGCGTGCAATGTAGCCTTTTGATAAAAGCAAGTCGGTTACCGCCGTAATGTGGCTTGCTGACACTTGAAGATACTTTGATAAATCAGTTGATCGCTGCCTGCCGGAATCCATCAGCATACGAAGCACCATAAATTCATTTGTTGATAGCTCTGAATTGTATACTTCATTAATTTCTTGGCGAAGCTGTCTGAACACAAAGCGAAACAGCGTCTCCATTTCTTGAACGAGCTCTTCTCTTTTTTTCACTTGTCACTCTCCTTATCGCTATCACATGATAACGAATATGTATTTACGAAAGTATTTCACTTTCTTAACTTAATTAGTTTTATCAAATTACTAAGCGTTTCGTCAACTATTATTGAGATTTTTTTCCACAAATCTGTACGAATTGATGTATTTTTCATAAAATTCCATAAAAAAAGCGATTTACCATTATGGTAAATCGCTGCTAGTAGCTAAAAATACCGGTTAAAAAGCTTCTCCATCTCGGAACAGGCTTTTTGGCTTTTAAGCTATCTTCACTTTTTAACTGACTTTCAAGTTCCACTACTCGATTTTCTAATTTCGTAATAACTTTATTTAATCGATCGATTTCTGAACGATGCTCTAAAATTTGAAAGGTCACTACTTCTCCCGCTTTTTCTTCTGTACGCTTTTCATTTTCAATCAGCCTTAAAAAAAGCTGATCAAGCTGCTTTTGCATGTCTTGCGCACGTTCATCAGATATAACGACTTCCTCTTTTTCTACTACTTTTTCTACCACTTTGACGACGGCTTGACGATTGCGGTTTTTTTGAAAGTTTCTAAGTGCTTCAATATTTTCTTCTGTAAACTCACAGTGTCCCGATTCATTTCTCTCTAGCTCGATATCCGCCATTTTGACCCACTTTAATACCGTACTTGGATGTATTCCTAGCGCCTTTGCCACATCTGCTGTTTTCATCGTCATGTTCCATCCCTCCATTTTTTCATTTACTAGCCATTTCGAGAGAAATTTTTAAATCCCTTCATACGTGACAAAACTAGTATGAATTCGTCAAAGAAAGTGGACGTTCAACAAATGAAGAAAATGATGTCATTATTCCTTAAAAAAACTCGTATAAACCTTCTGCAAAATAACAAAATTCGCTCTGTGAAATCTGCTTGCCGTATCCCTTAAAAAAAGCAGCGCGCTCTTTACCTGTAAAAATTCCGTCTTCAAAGCGAACAGCAAGGGCCATATCATAACGAGCATCTCCGCAGGCTCCTCCGCTCCAGTCAATAACAGCTGCTATCTGACCGTCATGTACAAGCACATTATCAATCGTGTAATCTCCATGAATCAGCACCTCTTTCCTGCATATCACGTGTTGGTCCTGTAATTGTTTTAACAGCTGTTGGTTTCCTTCTACCTGATAGTGAGTTAAATTATACTGTGCTTCTTGCATCGTTCGATGGATCCAGGGATGTTCGCTCACTAATTGTTCTGGACACTTTGCATTGTGAATACAAGCCAACAGGCGTCCCATTTCGCAGACAATGTGCTCACGCTTTTTCTCATTATCTTCTTTCTCTAAATACTCTCTTACCGTCTTTCCTTCAAAAAATTCTAGCAGCAGCCAGCTTTGTTCTGCTGATTGAACGAATTTGTAAGCGATCGGACTTTGACATTCTGCCAGTGCTCGTATATTTTTTAATACATAATATTCCTTATATAACCATTTTATGTATTTTTCCCCTTTTGCTCGCTTTAAAACATACCTCCTTTTAGCGGTATGAAGGATCCCAACATCCGATGTACACCCTTGCTTTGGAAACGTCACTTTTTCGATTTGCTTTACATACTTTTTTATAGAATGAGGAATTTCTTCTACTATAATAGGCTGCAGCTGTCTCACTCTCCTTTCTTTCTACATTCTCCTTTAAGCTCCATTTCCCTACAAAAAGACTGAGACATAATTAAATCAATTCAATCTAGAGACCGATAAATGGGATATTATGAATCGCTTGTTACGCTGCTGTTGATTTCCGGGCAACAGCTAGGAGCAGCTAACTACATACGTAAAACCTACGCTCACCATACCATTGAAAAAATCCGAACGATTACTCGTTCGGATCTTCCTTCAACTAAAATACTTTTGTCACAGCCTCTTACCCTTTACCAAGTACCCAACGGCTGTTGCTAAACATCGTATAACCAATCGTAAATAAAACAACTGTACAAACCGACAAGCTTCCTATTGTATAGGCAAGACTCTGCATGTCATAGACACCGTAGAGAAGCTGTTTCATAAGTGCAAATACGTTATAAATAGGAATTAAAAATCCGCTTGGCTGCAGTTCGTGTACGGATTTTCCCATCAGTAAAAAGTATGGAAGTATCGCTACCATCATAATTTGGGATGTGTAGCTTTGCGCTTCTTTAACCGAACTTGCTAAAAGGCTAAGAATACATAATACCATAGCTCCTAGAAGCGCTAGCAGGGTAAGGGTGACTAAAAACGAGAAGATAAAGGTTGTAAAATGACCGTTGAGCTGCAGTGCATCATTTAATACGGTTGTTAAATAACGTACAGACAAAACAAATGTAAATGTGGACAAAAGACCGCTCAATATACCAAATGTAGAGATAGTAAGCCATTTCCCAATCAATAATTGCGTTCGTTTTACAGGAGACATCAATAAAGCTTCCATTGTTTTCCGTTCTTTTTCACCTGCAAAAATATCATTTGCTGAAGGAAGAATCCCCCCAAAAACGCCCATAATGATAATCATTGGCGCAAACATCGCAATCATTGTTAAAGAGCCGTCATCTTCCTTAGACACTCCTTTTTCAATTACATTAAACGGAGCAATCGTTTGACTATTTACATTTAGTTGATCTAAGCGTTCGCTGACTATAGATTCTCGATGCTTACTCAGTATATTTTGTATATACTCCGCGGTAGCACCTGAGTTCATGCTCGCTGAATCCGTGTAAACAGTAACTTCTGGCGATTTCATCTTACGCACTTCTGAAGAAAAATCGTCTGGTATCTTTAACGCCGCTAACGCTTTCCCTTGTTCTACAGCACTAAGTGGATTTTTACTTTCAATTACTTTAATATTTTCATCGTTTTTTAACCAGTCGATCACACTGGCATCAGAATTCTTTGTAACAGCTACAGACATGGAATCTGTTTGATCCCTAGCCATCATTTTGTCGGCAAAAAAGATAATCCCTACATTTAATAAAATCGGAATCAACACGCTAAAGATAATCGTTTTGCGATCTCGCAAACAATCAATTAACTCTTTTTTATAAATATGCCAAATCATATTAAGCGCCCCTCACGATACGCGACATAAAGATGTAGTTTAAGTCTGTACTTTCCTCTTCTTTATACAGCTGTTCATTTGTTCCTTGATAAATCATTTTTCCTTTATGAATCATGATGATAGACTGACACAGCATCTCCACTTCTTCCATAATATGACTGGAAAAAATAATCGTTTTTCCTTCTCTTTGCAGACTTTTAATAAGCTCGCGAAACATGTTTGCGGATGTAATATCTAATCCTGTAGTCGGCTCATCAAATAGGATAACGCCCGGGTTATGAAGAATAGTGCGTGCAATGGCTACTTTTTGACGCATGCCTTTTGAAAAGCCTCCGACGCGGCGATCCAAGTAGTCTTTCATTCCAAAACGTTTGGCCAATTCCTCAATCCTTATCTTTGTTTCCTGTTTGCTCATGCCATAAAACTTAGCAAAATAAGCTAAGTTTTCACGAGCGGTCAAACGGTCGTATAAACCTGTTTCACCGCCAAAAAGCACGCCAATTCTTTGTTTTATTTTATCGGGCTGTTTATGAATGTTAATTCCGTGAATGAATATATTACCTTCCGATGGTTCAAGTACAGTCGACAGCATACGTAAAAGAGTTGTTTTCCCCGCTCCTTTATCACGAGAGCGTCAAGATCACTTGTTTACTTCTTTTCATGTTACAGAAAAGAAAGAACGCCACGAAGGCCTTGGCACGTGGATCATTTCTGAACTTGTTTCCCACTACCACGGACGCTTGGAATATACGTATCACGATTTAACTCTTTCCATTAAAATAAAATTTCCAATAGTCGTTGCCTTAAAACAAGCAACATAGCCGCTGTAGCCCAAGCGGCTTTTTTTCGTATGAGCCTCTTCTATACGCACACACTATAAAAAGCACCGAAAAAAAGAAATATTTCACACTTGTTTTAGCTCTTTTATCGTCACTTTTTTAGTTTTTGATTTTTTATATGCAAATCTATTGCATTTCAAGTAAAAAACGAATATTATATATCATGTTGCTTTTAATGTTCGTTATTTTTGGAGGTTACTCATGTTTAAGTTAAAAGAATATAACACGGATGCTAAAACGGAGATTTTAGCTGGTATTACAACGTTTTTAACCATGATTTATATCGTCATTGTGAACCCAGTTATTTTGTCCAGCGCCGGCGTTCCTTTTGATCAAGTATTTACAGCTACTATTATTTCAGCAGTCGTAGCTACGCTATGGATGGCTCTTGCAGCTAACTATCCAATCGCTATTGCTCCCGGTATGGGAATGAATGCATACTTTGCTGCTCTAGTTGTTGGTTCAAATGGAAGTATCGACTATGCTACTGCTTTTTCAGCTGTATTCGTAGCGGGTATTATCTTTATCATCCTATCGTTAACATCGTTTCGTGAAAAATTAATTGAAGCTATTCCAAACAATTTAAAGCACGCGATTAGTGCTGGTATCGGTTTATTTATTGCTTTTATCGGGCTTCGTTCAGCCGGTATTATTGTTGCAAATAAATCAAATTTAATTGGACTTGGTGATTTGCAGTCTGAAAAAGTAGTTTTAACACTGATTGGACTTGCGATTACAATCATTTTATATACGCTAAATGTAAACGGAGCTTTATTCTTCGGTATGATTATTACGGGATTAATTGCTTTCTTTAGAGGACAGCTTTCATTTGATAAAGGTTTGTTTGCTTCTCCTCACCTTCCAGACGGCTTAATGATTTCAAATCCTTTTGCTGCTTTTGGAGATGTTATTCATCATGATTTGTACACAGTTGTTTTTTCTTTCTTACTTGTTACAATTTTTGATACAACAGGTACAATGGTAGGAGTAGCTCAACAGGCCGGTCTTATGAAAGGTAATAAGATGCCTCGCGTACGTCAAGCATTGCTTGCTGACTCATTTGGTACAACGATTGGAGCTTTATTTGGTACAAGCCCAACAACGGCTTACGTTGAATCTTCATCTGGTGTAGCAGCAGGCGGACGTACAGGTCTAACAGGTGTGACGGTAGCCATTTTATTTATTGTTGCAGCGTTCTTTAGTCCGGTTGTAAGCTCGGTTTCTGGCGTAGCAGCTATTACTTCACCTGCATTAATTATTGTCGGAAGCTTAATGATGGGTGCTGTAGCTAAAATTAATTGGAATGACTTTGATGAAGCGTTCCCTGCCTTTTTAGTTGTTCTAGCGATGCCTCTTACATCAAGTATTGCAACAGGAATTGCGCTTGGCTTCATTTCTTATCCGTTAATGAAGCTGGTAAAAGGAAAAGGAAAACAAGTCCATCCGCTTGTGTATGTCTTTGCTGTTTTATTTCTCTATCAGCTCATCTTTTTACCGCATTAAAAAAGCTTGGAGATTCGTCTCCAAGCTTTTTTTATTGAAAGTGATTGTTATTTTCTTTTGTTTGATAAAGATAATTTTCCACATAGATTTGTTCTGCATCAGAAGCATTCTTTATCCCTTCTTCTGGATCTAACTCGATACTTCTCTTTTTAGCTATATAATCCGCTAGCGCCCCAAATCCTAAAAGACCCCCTATGATCCGAGCAAATACAATCCATATCGGCAATCGCTTCACGTCCCTTTTCTTTTGATTGTATCATCCCCAGTATAAAAGGAAAATATTAACATAGTTATCCATTTGTAAATAAAACGCTTTTTACCAAATATACGTAAAAAACTTCTTTGTATTTGGTATACTAAACTCACGGCATGTTCTACAGAGAAAGGGGCTTAATTGCATATGAACAAACAGCTTGGAACGTTAATGTTTGTTATTTTTATGGTATTTGTCGGCTTTGGAGTGATCATCCCCATCGTACCTGAAGTTATTCGTGCCACGGGTGCAAGCACGGTCAATTTAGGAATACTAATGGCTAGCTATTCGATCGCATCTTTTATTACTGCACCTTTTTGGGGGAAGCTTTCCGATATAAAAGGTCGGCGTCCCATCTTACTTTGGGGCTTACTTGGATTTAGCGCAAGCTTTTTTCTTTTTTCGGTGGCAGAAAACTCTCTGACTTTAATGTATACGTCGCGCATCATCGGAGGTTTGTTCGCAGGCGCGGTTATTCCTTGTGCTTTTGCATATGCTTCTGATAGTACAGATGAAGAAAACCGCACGAAAGCAATGGGACTGTTAGGAATGTCGATTGGCTTAGGCTTTATTTTTGGACCGGCATTAGGCGGCGTCCTTTCATCTTTCGGCTTGTTTGTTCCCTTCGTTATCTCTGGTATCTTGTCACTGATTATGACAGCGTTCTCATTCTTTACGTTAAAAGAATCTTTACAAAAAGAATCTGTTGCCAAAGTACAGACATCGAGATGGCATGACTTCACGTCAGATTTTCAAGGAGCTATGAAGTATTTATATGTTCTTTCATTTTTAGCGACTTTTACGCTCGCTGGTTTAGAAGCTACTTTTCAATTTTTTCAAATAGCAAAAATTAATGCTACTCCTACGACAATCGGATGGATGTTTATGGCGAGCGGTTTAACTCAAGCGCTGATTCAAGGCGGTGTGCTGCAGCGATTTAAAAAAGGAAATGAAAAAAAGCTGATGGCCATTGGCTTATTGGTTTCAGCAATAGGATTTACGTCTATTTTGTTATCTTCTAGTGCCGCTAATGCTACCTTATTTTTGTGCATATTTACAGCGGGAAATGCCCTTATTCGTCCTTGTGTCCTCTCATTAATTACGATGAGAACCAAAGTAGGATATGGCTCTGCTTCGGGGCTAACTGCCTCAATGGATAGCTTAGGGCGTATTTTTGGCCCTCTGCTTGGTGCATTTGCCTTTAAACTCAATATGACGCTGCCTTTTATTATCGGAGCGGTTGTCACTTTAGCTGCTTTACTGCTGATTCAGCGTCATACAGCTCTAGATTATTCTGAACAAACACTCTCATCGTAGAGGCTGGAACAACATTATTTTAGTTAAAAGAAGATCCGAACGATGAATCGAGATTCTTGATGGAGAATCCAACGCGTTCGGATTTTTTTATTGTTATGAGTATTCTAGCTGTGTTGATTGAAGAGCAAAGCGGAGACTCCTGAGGGATAAGCGGAATAGATGAGACCCCGCAGGAGCGGAAGCGACGAGAAGGCTCAGCGCCGCCCGCGGAAAGCGAAGTCTTGCACGGAAATCAACAGCCAATTCCTACTAGCTCATGTAGCTCATTTGTTGTTCTTTGGATTAATTTAGCTATGTCTCAATCTCTTCTCATCGTTACTAACACAAGGTTATCAGCAGCTGCAGTACGTTTTATAATGGAAAACCGATGAGCTTCGTATAGCTTAATCGCAGGTGTATTTTTTTCGGCTGTAGACACCATACATTCACATTCCGAATATCTTTGAAGTACATGTGTTAAAAGACGGCTTCCGATTCCTTTTCGAAAGTACGGAGGACTCACAACGAGGCGGCAAATCGTTAATCGCTCATTTTCTTTTTCAAACGACAGCACTCCTGCTAGCTTACCTTCAATCATTTCTCCGATAAACACTTCCTTGCTTTTCATAATATCTTCTTTGCTTTCTGTAAGCTGAGGAATGTCTGAAAAACCAATGAGCCTTGCTTCTTCTTGATAAGCTTCTACTTGCACAGCTACTATTTGAAGAGCGATATCCACTCTTTGATGTTCGAGGATTTGAAGCATGAAAACCACTCCATTTCTTTCACAAATTTAGACAAATTCCATGTTTTCACTATATCCAAACGCCTTCCTTGTACATATTGTATTATGTACCGAATTAGCCAGGAGGTGTTTATATGCATATCACTGCTGAAAGAATTAGAGAAGCAACAGAAGCGATTGCTTCTACTGAGCTTGAAACATTTATGTACCAAGAGCCAACTGCTCTTCACAGACGCTCTCGTCGTCGTTCTACTCGCCGTTCTACTCGTCGCACTACTCGTCGCACTACTCGCCGCACTACTCGCCGCACTACTCGTCGCACTACTCGCCGCACTACTCGTCGCACTACTCGCCGCACTACTCGCCGCACTACTCGTCGCACTACTCGCCGTTCTACTCGTCGCACTACTCGTCGTTCTAGCCGTCGCCGCTGTCGCTGCGGTTCACCTTGCTGCTCATATCCATGGTTTAATAAATCATTTGGCTGCTGCTTTAAAGGGCATGGCTGTCGTCGCTAAATAAATCTAAAGCAAGTCGAGTTTAAAACATACGCGGCTTGCTTTTTTTAAGATTTTTATTTTACATAATCATTCGTTTTACTCTTCTTGAAAAAGAAAACAACGTATAATAATGGGAAAGAATCTCTCTTAAAAGGAGGCCTAGCCATGCGCTTATCTTTTGATCATCTTGTTCATTTTTCACCTGATCCTATTAAAGCTCAGAAAGAACTAAACGAATACGGAATAAATGTCATTAAAGGCGGCATCCATGAAAAATGGGGCACTTTTAACACGTTGGCTTATTTTAACCTCAGCTATATTGAATGGCTTGGGCTTAGAGATATCGCGTTAGCTCAAAGCGTTACAGATAATAACCTTATTCAGCAGCTTGTTAACGAACATACACCGGTTGGTCATTTTGGTCGATTTGCACTCCGTACAGATGATATGGATTTGCTAATAAAAGAGCTGGAAAGCAAGAATGTCACTGTAAAAGGTCCTGTAGCGGGTTCTCGTCAAACCAATGATGGAGAAAGACTTCAATGGAAAATGTGTTTTATTGAAGCTGACCACGATTCCCTGCCTCTTCCTTTTTTTATTGAATGGGGTGAACCAGAAGAAAAACGCAAGCCAAAGCTAGCGGCTCTTTCTTCCCACCAAGCTGGTCAGCTGCAGCTAAAAAATATTTACTGTGCTGTACATAACCTCGAAGAATCCATCAGCAAGTGGACGAAACTGCTGGACGTTCAGTCTGGCGAAAGCTACAAAGACTCTTTACTTGATGCACGTTGTCAAAAACTATATGTCAATGGAGGAAACCTTATTTTTTGCAGCGGAACACAAGGTGTTGTCCATGATACATTAAAAAAAGTTGGAGAACGTCCATTTTTGGTTGAATTGGATCACGCTCTAACACCGCAACAAATTACCGTACAAGGAGCTTCTTTTAAATTCAACAAATAAACATCCGCCGACGGATGTTTATTTCTGTGCTTCTTTTATAGCTTGATAAATGAAATGAGGCAAAATTTCAAAGGAATACTGAACATCTAATCTTTCGGTCCATTGATGCGCATCTCTTCCCAGCGGTCCAATGTTCAGCACCGGCATCTTCAGCTCCTCTAGCTCTTCTAGCGGGATATGATACCCTTTATTCCATAGCGGCATATTTGCTACTAACGTGTTAAATGTATGAAGCGGATGCTGCAGGCTGGCATAGCTTAAATCCGAAATTCCGCCAAAATAACTTTGTTCAACTAGCTCCACTTGGAATTGCTCTTTGGCAGTTGCCTGTACGTTTGACAAAATCTCTTGTACAAACGGATCATCATGTGAACAAACGGCCGGATAAAAAGGCGGCGTAAAAAATAAGACCATCATCGGAGCTGCTTCTTTACATAAACCAGCTAAAGAGTTTACTAATTTAATGGTTTTATTTCTGTCATCATCCTCTTGTGCTAAAAGTGCTGCTTCCATTTCTTGCACATATTTTTCACCGTGCTGTTTGACTGCATGAGTATAAAGTTCTTCATACGTCCATACGTTCACGTCAAGAGATGAACCCTCCATTCCCGCAGCGTAATGCCTAGCGGCTTTATTATAATGTTTTTTTACATTCAAAGCCGCTTTGTCAGCCGATTTCAACAGCAGATCTGTTACTTCTTTAAGAGAGCGGTTTAACATAAATAAATTAAATAATACAACGGCAGAGTGCGGAACTTGAACTGAATACTCTTCTTTTAAATCTTTTTGTATCAGCACCGTAGGAGGTGGACTCGTTTCATCTCTTACTTTTTCGCAAAAATCAACGTTTAATTCTATTTCTTTTGTTAAATAAGAAGCTAGTAAATTAGCATTTAAACCAGCTAGCGGTTCCCCTACATGAGTTTCTTTTCCATAACACAAAAAGCTTGGCATGATCTTCCCAATCGATCCTGAGTACACATAGTTCGTTTGATCTCCAGGATAACGGCTGAACACTGGTTCTGCATTTAGCATGAGAGAAAAATCCAGCTGATGTTTGCGGGCAAGTTCTAAAAGAACAGGCACTGCTTTTCTCATCCCAAGCGAATTTACTTCTTCATCCGGTACCGACAGCAGCAGGATGTTTCCGTCAAACTCTCCGTTGCATGCTCGTTCAACCATACTGATATGCAGGGCAATGCCTGCTTTCATGTCCATCGTTCCTCGGCCAAAAAGCCAGTCTCCTTTTACCATATCTTTTTGTACATGCGCCGGAACTTGTTCCATATGATTATAAAAAGTACTCGTTAATGTATCAGCGTGAAAAGCATCCTTTTTCCACTGTCCATAATCTTGTACATCCACTACATCGTAATGACTTACTAGTACAACTGTTTTATTGGTATTTTTCCCTTGAACAAAAGCTGTGACAATCGATCGCCCGTCTCCTGTTGAATGAAGCTCGACTTGCTCGTTTTTTTGAAAGTAAGGCAGCTTCAATAAACACGACGCTATCGATTCAGCCATTTCCACTTCTGCCATCGTTCCTGTCACGCTAGGTATAGAAACCAATTCGCTTACAAGTTTTTTTAACTGTTCTTTTGTTTGATACAAAGATGTTTTGTTCGACATACCCTTCATCTCTTTCCTTTTTCTAAATTTTCTATCAAACAAAACCATTCGTCAATCCCTTTGACAGAGACCCTTTCATTCTATCCTTATGTATCATAGTATGGCGCTGCCTTTACGCACATGATAAAAAAAGAGTGCGCGGCTAGGGATAGCACCGCACACTCTTTTTTTACTTTTCGTCATCTTCTAAAAAGTCTAGGATACGATCAATAAGCTGTTCGCTTCCTGCATCGTTTCCGTGTTCAAGAGACATTTCCATTTCAATGCTCCTTTCATAAAATATTCTTGTTTTATAACATACCACAATTCATTTCGAATGTAACCTTTAATTTGTGTAAAAATTTCGACAATTTATGATTAATTTTAAAACCTAGTGAGTATTGATTATACCCACCAGATTCTTTGCTTGTCAAAAACCATGCTTTCTATTTAAAAACACTTAAAAAATAGAGGCGCGAGTAGACTTCTTCTATAAAAGACAGCCTACTCGCTCAAGCTTGGAACAGCATGATGAATAAATTTCTAGTTCATTTGCTTTTTGTACATCTTTAATATCTATGCCTACAGCATATGTACGAACATGGTTTTCGACCACAATTTCATAAAATGTTTCCAATTCGCGATAAGCTACTTGATAATGCTTTCCTAATAATTTCACTGCTTCCTTTAATGCTTTCTCTCCTGTATGTGCTGCAACTGCTGTATGACTCATAAAACCCTCTCCTTTTAGAAAAATAAAAAAACTCATTTTGCTTTGATGCAAAATGAGTTTTTCACCCGTTTTATCACCCAAAGCACATGCTTTGCTGGTAGGAGCACCTTACATTCGTAGGTTGCTGTGGAGTCAAAGAGCCAGATCTCTCGTCCACTCGTGATAACTTTTTTAATTTGAAATTTATTTTATCAAATAATTCCATCCGCGTAAATAGAAAAATAAAAATATTTTAATTTTTCGGGTAATGGAATGAATTCAAAAAATGAAAGCTTAGATTAGCAAAATAAGAAGCTGCTACAAGTAATGCCTCTTCATTTAATGAAAAAGAAGGATGATGCCATTCATATTCTCCAGCTGTACCCATCCATACAAAAAATCCTGATACATGCTGCTGATATACGGCAAAATCTTCTCCTCCAGGCGATTGTTCAGCTTCTACGACTTGATAACTAAGATCCTCTGCCGCTTTGATAGCCAGTTTTTCCAGCGTATCATCATTGTTTACTACAGGAAGGTATGGATACCATTTAACGTCTACTGAAGCCCCGAAAGCTGCACCAATCCCTTCAGCAGTTCGTTTCATAAGAGCCGGTATTTTTTCTCTCGCTTCTTCTTGAAAGGTACGCACCGTTCCTTCAAGCGTTACTTTGTCAGGAATGACGTTCCACGAGCTCCCTCCGTGGATTTGAGTTATGCTGACAACAACATTTTGAAATGGGCTGAGATTACGGCTGACAATGGTTTGTAAACTAGTAACAATTTGACCAGCAGCAGCAATCGGATCTATTGTTTTTTCAGGAATACCCGCGTGACCTCCTACTCCTTTGACGTCAATTTCAAAACGATCAACACTTGCCATTAAAGGTCCTGGTTTGATACCAATGGTTCCTACAGGAAGATCCGGTTTGTTATGCATCCCAAATATCGCTGCCACTCCTTCGAGCACACCTTTTTCAACTAGCATTTTTGCCCCAGAAGCTGTTTCTTCGGCTGGTTGAAAGATAAATCGAACCGTACCGCAAAGCTCCTGCTGACGCTCTTTAAGAAGAATGGCTGCTCCGATTATAGAAGCCGTATGAAAATCATGGCCGCATGCGTGCATAACACCGTTCACTTCAGAAGCAAATGGCAGATTGGTTTTTTCTTCAATTGGCAGCGCATCAATATCAGCTCGAATAGCGATAGTAGGTCCCGGCTTTCCTCCCACAATTTCTGCTACTGCTCCTACGTCTAATGGGAATGCATCCGCTATAGAAATTTCATAGTGTTTTAACCACTTTTTAATACGTTTAGTTGTCTCATATTCTTTCATTGAAAGCTCTGGAAACCGGTGCAGCTCACGGCGTATGTCTATTAACTCATTTAGTAGTAATTGATCTGTCATATTTATCACTCTTTCACATTTCTTAATTTGTATCACTTCTCTATCTTTTACGACGAAGAGTGTACCTCATTGAATTTTTTATAAAGAAACACGGTCTTATAACCTTCTGCAAGGTGCTTTTCTTTAGCTTGAACATATCCTTTTCGTTCATACATCTCAACTAACCAAGGATGTTCTTTTGCTGTTCCTAAAGACACACCTGGTGATTTAAACGTATTTTTTATTACCTCTTCCTCTACTAGATGCAGCAGCTTAGATCCAACGCCTTTCCTGGCAAACGACGGGTATACTGCAAACCACCAAAGGTGCGGAACAGCAAACGGACCTGGATGTTCTCCCCAAGGCATTCGTATAGACACAGTTGCAGCGATTCTTTTATCTTCTTCATATACATAGCAAAGGTTTTGAGAAATATTTTTCTTAACGAGGGCAAGATCAGCAGTAGCTGCTAAGAAAGGAATGCCTAGCTCTCGAATAGGCTTATATGCTTGTAGAGTTAAGTTCAATAAGTTATCTGCGTCGTCATTTGTTGCTAAACGGAATTCATTTTTCATCTCTTCGTCTCCTTATGTAGTGCTTAAATATTTATTTAACTTATAAGTTTACTAAGAATTAAAAAAGACAGACTGCCGCCTTGCGTACTCACTATACAACTGCTTTTATAACGTGTCAATTTTCATTATCTCTTTCTATGAAAGCTATCATAAAAACCAATACTTACAGTTTATTATACTGAACAAATATCAATAAATCCCCTTACGAAACCCCTTTCATTACTTTCGTTAAATTTTCAACCGCAATTATAGTGCGACGTATGATAAAATAGAACACGGTAGTTGTAAGAAAAGCAAACAGAAATGTAATCACTAGCATAATCGAGGCTGCTTGCTCTTGTTTCATAATAAGATAATAATTTGTCACTTCAATTACAGTAAGTGTTATGACCATCCTATATAGCATTTCACATGTAAACTTTTAAACGCTTTTTTTATTTTTCATTCCCTATACCATCTAAAGACATAGAATGTCTAATCTATATTAGTAGTATCGGCATATTTTTATATGTTTTTGTAAAAACTAAAGAAAAATTGAAGCAATTATTATTGGCGCTTTTCCACTAAATATTGGAATACATATCATTCTGCAAGGCGCTGCAACAGCAGTTGATAACTGTCTGATTATTCTTTCATTTGACCAAACTCTACCTTTGCTTATAAAATGAAGATTTGTAGAAAGGAGTACGAAAAATTTTATGTATACGTATCAAACAGGCAATCAAACAATTGACTACAAAATTGAAGTCGTTCCAAATAGAACCGATATCACGGTGCAAATTTGTGACAAAGAAGGGGTAAAAGTTATTATCCCAAGAGGTCTTAATGAAAACAATGTGCGTTCAATCATCGCACGCAAAGCAACATGGATTTTAAAACAACTAAACGGTTCACAGCCAGCTGAGGAAAAGCCAGCTGCTCCAAAGAAAGAAGCAGTAAAAAAAGAAACAGCTAAAAAAGAGGCTCCTAAAGCAGCAGCTTCTGCAGCTAAAACTGGTTCTTTTGAAGAGGGAGACAAATTCCCTTACCTAGGACGTCAATACCGCTTAAACATCGTTCGTGGAGATGTAGCAAAGGCTGAAATGACATTCCGTGCAAAATTCATTGCTACAGTACCTGAAATCTGGAACGAGCAGCAAACAAATGAAGGTATTGGACAACTATTAACAGAATGGTACCAAGGCCGCGCAGGTGAAAAATTCCAAGAAGCTTTGAAATCTGTTAAAAAAGCAGCAGACAATGCTCCTGAATCTGTTAAATGGGACGAGTTAGGTGAAGAATACGCTACAACTCAAGATAATACAATCGTATTAAACTGGCGTTTGCTAACAGCTCCTCTTGCAACAATTGAATATGTCATTGCTTCTCAATTTACAAATGCAGATGAGTTATTCGAAGATGCAGCTGAACGCAAACAGTGGTTAAGCGATAATACCCTCAACGCATTTTAAGTTTATACATAAAAAAGCACGCGGCGAACGCGTGCTTTTTTTATTTGGATAGAAGTACTCGAATAATCTCACTGCTCAAAAATTAGTTAACCTGATAGGTTCATTCAAGTGCAGTTTATAAACAAATATATAATATACATGTTTAAAGTTTTATTAATCTAATTTTAAAAGCAGTAAGTAAGACTAAACTGATTCTATAAAAAACTGCTTTCTATCCTTTTAATACTCTAAACGCTTCTCTTATTTTTCGTGCAAAATCTAACGGTGGCTCTACGGATTCAAAATGCATATACATTGCTCTCGGCTCTTCAAATAGCCAATGGTTGTGAACGGCCGTAACCTTAATATCTCTTTTTCTAAGCTCCGTTAATAATGGATTTACTTCTTCTTGCAAAAGCACGGTTTCACCTAGATTTAGCGCTCTTCCTTTGCTGTCTAAATCTTCAAAAGTGAAAAATTGAGGGGTAACTAATGGAGAGCGTGTTGGACGCCCTAAAATTTTAAAACGAATCGTACGAAACTTTTGTACCAAACAAACGCCATTTTCATCTAAACTGCCTTGTCCACCTAGAATTCTCGCAAACTCCTGACACAGACTCTTTTTATTTTCCCAACTCATTATGCTGACTTCCTCTCTTATAATAACTTGTCCTTCCTTAATAAATATATGTGAAAGTTATCAAGTAGGAACGGCAAATACACAGGAAAACTACCCATTTTATAAATCCTGATTATCAAAAGTCATATTTATTTTTCTTTGTTCATATCAATAGCATGTATTTTTGAATTTAATTAAAAAGAGAAATTCAGATGCTCATTTAAAGTATTTATTTAAACAGTTTTTTTAAATTGAATTTGTAGGGGGAAGTAAAATGAAAAAAATAGGCAAGGATGATTTTATTTCAGGGTTTGTTCCTCATCATAATCATGGCTCAGTGGACTACACTTCTGTTGCGTCAGGACATGTCCATCAGTGCCTCGATGTAACGTCTCCTCCAATTCAAAGCGAGGATGGAAGCCACATTCACTATACAGAAGGCTATGTTGTTTTTGAAGACGGACATACACATCATTACAAAGCCTACTCTGGTCCCGCTATTCCCATTGGCAACGGTATGCATGTTCACTATTATGACTTTTACACCAGCGAAGACAACCAGCATCGGCATCATGTCAAAGGTGTAGACCATCCTGCGCCGGGCGATAGATAATGAAATAATTTAATGCACTTAAGCCAAAGTCTCAGCTTCTGTACTGATTTTTACCTTACATTTATATACCCCTTTATTAAAAGTGAGGCCTTTAATAGATAAAGGTCTCTTTATACATATATGATTTAAATGAAAGTCTCTCCCCCTGCTTAAGCAAAAAAGGATAAGCGAGCTCTTTATTCCAAAAATTCGACATACCAGGTCTTCGGACATGTCAAAGTTTCTACACCAATCGATATATTGTGTTTTAAAAGAAAGATATATAATCAAGAAAATGTTTGATTTTGTTTAAATGTGGATACGTATACCTATAAGCAAGATAGCAAACACTTAAGATGAGTGGTTACGCTATAAAAGTTGTAATGACCATGTAAAGAAAGGAAGTGCAGCTTATGAAAGGACAGAGCTTTTTTATTTTAGGACTTATATTTGCTCTTATCATTGCTGTTTTAGCTGTAATTAACAATGATCCGGTACAATTCAACTATGTATTTGGTTCACAAAAATGGCCTCTTATTTTAATTATCTTAACAACGGCTGTGTTTGGAGGAGTAGTTGCTGCTTCATTGAGCTTTGTAAAAATTGTTCAACTAAGAGGACAAGTGAAACAGAAAAACAAGCGAATTGCTGAGCTGGAAGAAGAAATCAAGCAGCATAAGCCTGTTGAGCCTGTTGTGGAAGAAGAGCCAAATCAACCAGCTACTCGAACTGAGCGCGCTCAGTTATAATAAAGAAGAGCCGTTATTCTCTAGAATAGCGGCTCTTTTCATTTTTTGTTCCGCCAAGCATATTTTTGGCATACACGCATAAACAGATAGATATGGAAAACTTTAGTTCTGAATGGTACAATCAACACTGTTATATCTCTATGAAAAACTTAAATTGACAGTCTTATCGTTAAGAAGGTGTTCATCCATTATGGTCAATAAAAAAATAAAGCGTGAAATTCTTACATACACAAGCGTCATCCTCGGCACCGTTTTGCTTTCTGTTGTCGTTCAGCACTATTGGTTTCAGCCCTACACTGTAAAAGGCGATTCTATGAAGCCTATTTTGCACGAAGGCAATCGAATTATTATTAACAAACACAGCAAGCTGGAGCGCTTTGACATTGTCGTTTTGCAAGCTCCCTATAGCAGTGATTTTCTAGTAAAGCGTATCGTGGGCTTACCAGGAGAAACGGTCGAATACAAAGATGATGTTCTGTATATAAATAACAAAGTCAAAAAAGAGCCGCATCTTCATAAATATTTATCCAAAGTGCCCGCTTACGAGCGATTTACTGAAAATTTTTCCACGTATGAACTGTCTCCAGACGGCACGATACCGGATGGATACGTATTAGTGTTAGGTGACAACAGACGCATTAGCCGAGATGGCAGGCATTTTGGCCTCACTCCGATTTCTTCGATCATGGGAGAAGTCAATATGAAATACTGGCCTTTAAAGGAAATGACTTTTATGCATTAACACATAAAAAAGAAAGCTCAAAAGCGAGCTTTCTTTTTATTTTGGATTTTCCTTGTTTTCTACAGGCTGTTCTTCTGCAAATTCTGTGTCATACGCTAGTTTTCGCTTAAAAGCCGGACGCGTTCTCGCTGTATGTTTCGTTTCAATATGGTTGAATAAGTAGCGGTGAACAAAAACCTCGGCAAATGTAATAATAGCTGCAGAAATAATGCTTCCCCAAGCAATTTGAACGTAGCTGTCTAATAACAATGTGCCAAAAATCCATACGCTCATATAGCTTAGAACAAATTCAACAATAATGGCGTCGCGATTGCCCACTCGAGGCAGTACAATTCGATCCACTACTAGATATGTCACAACTGTCGTTAGCAAGCTAAAAGAAATAATGTCTCCAATGGTTGCATCAAAAAACAAATCAAGGCCTATACCAAACGCAATAAGTGCCGCTGCAAATTTAATAAGCAATAATGTTGCATGATTCATATTTGAACCCTCCTTTTTCTATATTAATTTGAACAAAAATAGGGAAATTAATACCTTTTTTGCCAAGAAGGGTATAATATAGGCAAAGCCAGTACGTTTGAGGCTGCTCGATCGTACAAGAATGATTTGGGAGATGTTGTAATGATTGTACTAGAAAATAGCCAAATGAAAGTCAGCATTCAAGAAAAAGGAGCGGAAGTTGTAGAAGTATTTCATAAAGAAAAAGACCTGCAGTTCATGTGGAGCGGAAACCCCGCTTATTGGGGACGAGTATCGCCCGTATTGTTTCCAATCGTAGGCAGATTAAAAAATGATCATTATACCGTTGATCAGCGCGAATACTCTTTGCCACAGCACGGTTTTTTACGTGATTCTGCTTTCAGCGTGATCGAACAAACAAACGAAACAGCACGGCTGCAATTTGCTACAAACGGCCGCTTTAAAGACGTATATCCGTTTGAATGTTCAGTTGAAATTAGCTACCATCTGGAAAACAACAGATTAACGTTTCAGTGGAAAGTAGTGAATGAGAATAAAGGCGATATGTATTTTTCAATTGGAGCCCACCCTGCTTTTCGTATTCCATTACGTGAAAACGAGCAGATTTCTGATTACTTTTTAGAAATAGAGCCTTCTGAAACTACGCCGAAGGAATTTGTGTTAAAAGACGCTCTTATTCATGAAAAAGGAGCTGCAGAAAATCTGCACCAACTGCCGCTAAGCGCAGATTTATTTGCAAATGATGCGTTAATTTTTAGCCATATTGATGGAATTACGATTAAATCGCCGGTTAATGAAAATCAAATTAACGTTCAGTTTAATGATTTCCCTTATGTCGGTATTTGGTCAAAGTATGATGCAGAAAATCATACAATCGCTCCATTTCTTTGCATCGAACCTTGGTTTGGAATTGCAGATACGCATGACCACAACGGAAATTTCAAAGAAAAATTAGGCATCAACCGTTTATCAAAAGACGGTGTATTTCAAACAGAGTTCTCTGTTTCCTTTAGCTAATTCAACACATAACAAAATCAATCCAATCTTGAGACGAACAAATGGGGTCAATGATCTGGACCGTGTGTTACACCGCTGTTGATTTACGTGCAAGACTTCGCTTTCCGCTCCTGCGGGGTCTCGGCTATTCCGCTTTTCCCGCAGGAGTCTTCGCCTTGCCTTCCAATCAACAGCTAGAAGCAGTTAAATAAATTAAGCTGCGTTCACCATAACAATAAAAAGCTCCGAACAATTACTCGTTCGGAGCTTTCTTCAACTAAATTACTTTTGTCCCTGCTTCTTTTTATATTAGTTATTTACAACATCACTATTTTTTAGCGCATGGACTTGCTCTATTAGCTTCTGAACGTATTCTTCGCTGAGTACACCTGTTGCTCCTCGAATAATTTCAGTCGAATAGTGATCCGGAGGTGCGACCTCTTTTTCTTTATTTAACACAAAAAAAGTAAGAACGTGATCCACCATCTTACCTTCATGCTCGACAGAAATAATAGCAGGACGATAGCCGTTATTATCTACGCCTTCTCTGCCATACAGGTACGTAATGGCTTCAGGCGGCACGCGGTATAGTTTGCCTTCAACGACTCCGCCTTCTTCAACCATGTCTGCACGTCCTCCGTCATGAATAACGTGGTTATATCGAAGCGTATAGCCTTTGAAAGCAGCTCTGCCGAGACAGTCTTGGAAATGCTGATCCACCCCGTGCTTAATAAAACGATCGTTATCCATACATGAACCGTAAGCGAAATACAGCATACCTTCTAATAGATCTTCTTTCCACACGCGCCAGTTTCCGCCCGGTATAAATTCCTGCAGCAGGGAGCGGTCTCTTGCTACATACACAACGACTTCAAATTCACCTTGGTCCGTTTCAACCGTTTGCACAACTTTATCATATTCATTGTCTTTATGACCTTCATGAATGTATCCTTCTAATTCATCAAGCGCCTTCCACATAAGCTGATCGGTCACTTCATATACTTCTCCGTACACAACATGTTCACTGTCGATATCGAGCATAGGATAGCCTTGCTTTGTGTCATATAATTTCCCTTTCGTTTTTGCCTGCTTGGCAATAGGGCGCGCATGATGCAGCAATCCGTGATTACCTTCTCCTTCAAGAAGCGTTCCGTATACAAATAAATAATTGCACATACTCCTTATTCCCCCTCTTTCTCTTCATAAAGCTCTAGTGGTAACCCGTCCGGATCAGCAAAAAAAGTGAATTTTTTTCCCGTTAGTTCATCTACCCTAATAGGTTCCACATCAATCCCTTGCAGCTCTAGTTCACGCTTGGAATCCTCTACGCTTTCAACCGCAAAAGCTAAATGGCGTAAGCCGCACGCTTCAGGTCTTGAAGGACGCTGTGGCGGATTTGGAAACGAGAACAACTCAATTTGATAGCCAGGAGCTACTTCTAAATCTAGCTTATATGAATCTCTTTCTTTTCTATATGTTTCTTCTATAATCTTGCATCCTAACACATTTACATAAAAAGCTTTTGAACGTTCATAATTACTTCCTATAATGGCTACGTGGTGCATTCGTTTTAAATTCATTTCATTCTCCCATAAAAACCCTTTTCTAATCATCCTACACAAAATGCCGGCAAACATCAAATAATTACGTTATGACCTTTGACGAGAGTGATAAAAGTCACGGACATAGCGCCTCATAACAAGTAACATAACAACGAGGTGAATAACATGATTTCGTTAACATTTAAAGCAAGAATTGACCGAACTCAAAATTTAGATTCGTTAAAAGAAGAAGCTGCTATTATGCACCGTATTGCTGATCAGCTATCTCCAATGAGCCTTGAGTTCATAGAATATACCGAACGTATTCAATATGTGTATGAACGCATGCACACTATTGTACGTCATCCTACTAAAAAACTCGCTTAATATAAGCGAGTTTTTTTTATAAAATCTTTGTCAAACTACCTTATTTTGAGATATACTGAATGCTAATAAAAAAACGAAACTTTTTGATCTTACGCGCGTATACTTAATTACGATAGGATAAAAGATAAATAGTTACGCAGATAAAAACCATCACGTGATGGTTGACATAGTTAAAGGAGGTGGTATTCTGATGGGGTTGCGACATACAAAATTGGCGAACTTGCAGAGATGGCACATGTAACGAAACGCACGGTTGACTATTATACCAACATTGGGTTGTTAAAAGCAGAACGCTCTGCTTCTAACTATCGCTTTTATAACGAAGAAGCGCTGAAACGTCTTTACTTAATTGAAAAATTAAAAAGCGAAGGCCGTTCTCTTGAAGAGATTTCTTCTCTATTTTCTATAGAGCAATCCGAGAATAGCCACTCCAAAGACGAATTAGCATCCAAATTTTACGTACTAAACGATAGTTTAAAAGAAGTTGCACCGCTGATGGAAAAGCTGAATGAAGAAGATCGAAAAGTAATGTTGAATCGGCTTTCACCAGAGAGCGTCACTCTTTTGCACTCTTTACTGCTGCTGCTGTCGTAAATTTACTATTTACAGGAGGTGTTTACTTACTTTATAGCACTATAAAGTAAGTATATTCATTGATAACCATTAACTTAATTATTTTTGCGATTTTAATTGTACTCACTGCTTTTTTCGTTGCTTCAGAGTTTGCAATTGTGAAGCTTCGTAGTTCACGGGTAGATCAACTTGTTGCTGAAGGAAAAAAAGGAGCGAATGCGGTTAAAACCGTGACGACACACTTAGATGAGTATTTATCTGCGTGTCAGCTTGGTATTACGATTACTGCTTTAGGACTCGGTTGGTTAGGAGAACCGACTGTTGCGAAGATTTTAGAACCTCTGTTTGAAGAACTGGGTGTTGCTGCATCCTTAACACATATTCTTTCATTCATTATCGCATTTGCCCTTGTAACGTTTGTTCACGTAGTTGTTGGTGAATTGGCGCCAAAAACATTTGCGATTCAAAAAGCTGAAACAGTGACGTTATTGTTTGCTCGTCCGTTAATTTTATTCTATAAAATTATGTTCCCCTTCATTTGGTTACTAAATGGTTCTGCCCGTTTATTAACTGGCATGTTTGGATTAAAGCCAGCTTCAGAGCATGAACTTGCGCACAGTGAAGAAGAGCTGCGCATTATTTTATCAGAAAGTTTTAAAGGCGGGGAAATTAACCAGTCTGAATATAAGTATGTGAACAACATTTTCGAATTCGATAACCGTGTTGCTCGTGAAATCATGGTACCAAGAACAGAAATTTCAGCTGTTTCTGAAGACGACAGCATTGAAGATTTCTTAAAGCTTGCTGTAGAAGATCGCTACACTCGCTACCCTGTTACTGTTGACGGAGACAAAGATAACATTATCGGCTTAGTCAACGTCAAAGAGATTCTAAACGATGTCGTAATTAACGATGCGTTAAAAAAGCAAAGCGTGAAGCTTTATATGAATCCTATTATTCAAGTAATTGAAACTGTAGCCATTCAAGACCTATTGCGCTCGATGCAAAAGAAACGTACGCATATGGCTGTGTTGATTGACGAGTACGGCGGTACGGCAGGTATCGTTACCGTTGAAGATATTTTAGAAGAAATCGTTGGAGAAATTCGAGATGAGTTTGATACTGATGAAAAGCCGCTTGTTCAAAAAATCAGCGACCAGCATTTTGTCTTTAACTCAAAAGTACTGCTTGAAGAAGTCAACGAAGTGCTTCATATCGAAATTGAAAATGATGATATCGATACTATTGGCGGCTGGATGCTGATGCAAAATATCGATATCCAGGAAGGCGAATCGTTCAAACTTTTTGGATACGAGTTTATTGCAAAAGAAATGGACGGTCACCAAATGAAAGAAGTGGAAGTACGTGCCCTTCCTGAGGAAGAACGCGTGCAGCCTGAAAGTCATTCACCAGAACAAGAAGTTACACAAGCATAATAGAAAGAGCCGCTTCTTCATGAAGCGGCTCTTTTTTTATTATTGCTTACTCTTAATCATGCAGCAGCTTATACACAACGTTCTCTTCTGCATCTTCCCCAGTCTTTTCCTTCGCTTGGTCCATCGTGCCGACAAACTCCAGCTTTCCTTCTTTTAAGACCGCAAACCGATCACACACGCCTAAGATTTCATTCAAATCATGGGTAATATAGATGATCGTCTTTCCTTTTGCCGCCAGCTGTTTAATATAACGAATGATTTCAAGCTTGGACTGCAAATCAATTCCGACCGTTGGCTCATCCATTAACAAAACGGACGGTTCATGAATAAGTGAAACGGCTATATTTAGCTTTCGCTTCATGCCTCCTGATAAATTTTTCACTTTTTCTTTCCATCTTCCTTCGAGCTGTACAGCTGAGCAAAGAGACTGAAGCTGTTCATTCGACAGAGAGCGTGAAGTCATTTTGCTCCACATTTTCATGTTTTCTTTTACGCTAAGCTCTTCCCACAGCGCTATATCTTGTGGAACGTAGCCAATGACTTCTCGAATCGCTTTTTGATTTTTCTTAAGCGATAAGCCTCCAATCGTGACATTCCCGCTTGAAGGAGCCGTAATGGTAGACAAAATAGACAGAAGCGTCGACTTACCAGCGCCGTTTGGTCCTAAAAGACCAATGACTTCTCCACTTTCTACGGTCAGTGTAACATTTGCTAACGACCGTTTTTTTCCGTATGTTTTGCTAACATTGTTAATTTCAATCATTTGATGCTCCTCACATTCCACACTATTTTAAACGCGCACAAACATATACATGCAATGGAAACAGCTATCTCTTTCCAAATGAATGTAAGCGGCAGTGCATGCTGATACAGAAGCAGATGCTGCGGAAGCCACTGACTTATTCTTTCAATCGTTGCAGAAAGCTCTCCTACCGGGAAAAAGCTTCCTCCTATTATACTGAGTCCTGTGACCATGACAACGCTGATCATATAATAAGATCCAACTCGCTGACTTTCACTTGCAAGCCACGTACTAAAAACAACGCACACAATCACATAGATACACATATACAGCAGCACACCGTAAGACTCTACTCCATAAAGCCATTTAAATAGAGCAAAGCTTATGAGAGCTTGAAGCACGTATAGCACAGCATAAGCAGTGCTGACGCTTCGAATATAACCGTAAAGTCCTTTTTGCATCGTTTTCATTCGTTTGAAAAGATGTTTCCGCTCTTTAATCATCCAATCTGATGTGATACAGCAAATCAAAAGCGTAAAAAATCCCCATAGCGGCACGTATCCGGTCATTTGAACGCTCCCTTGCTTCGTATGCTTCTTCGTTCCTTGCGCCTCGTAATCAATTGTCATCAGCGGCTTTGGCTTCCACTGGTTATCGGTATAGTGATACGCTTTTTTCCATAAATCCGGTCCTGCCTGAATGTGATAAACTTTATATAAAAAACGCACTTCATTTGCCGCTTTAACATTTGTCGTTAACCTTGTCACTTCACTCGCCACGACTTCTCGAACCGCTTCTGCCGCAACGGAAGAAGGCAGCGTGAGCAAATCAATGACTCCTTGATAATTTCCCGCTTCTACTTCTTCCTGAAATCCGTTAGGAAACATAAAAATGCTGTCAATTTTATTTTTGGCCAGCTGCTTTCTCGCTTGTTCTTCGCTCAGAGAAAGAAACTGAATTTCTGTTGTTTTCTGCAGTCGATTCATCACTTGTTTAGACATGTTGCTGTGATCTTGATCGACAAGAGCAACAGGGATTTTTGAATCACTTTGTACTTTTGCTAAAAATGAGCTGCTGATGACCGTTCCTATTAAAGGTAAAAAGAAGATCATGACAATAAGCATAGGACGCTTCAGCAGCTGCTTTATTTTTTCACTGATCATTTTCTCCACCGCCTTTGCATAATCATCACGTAGCCAACAGCAAGAACAAAACTTCCTGCTGCCGTAATGAGAATAGGCTTAAGGTAAAGAAAAGCTTCGTTTGTGTTATATCCATCAAATTCATAAAATAACAGCTCCAAGATGCGGGTGTTGAGTGACCATTTCTGAAAACTACTCGCCCAGTCCGGTAAATAGACGACCGGCACAACATGTCCACTTAGAATCGCACTCAGCAAAATAAACAGCAAACCGGTTATTTGATAAGTTTTTTGTGATAAAAAAAGAACCCGAAGCAGTAAAAACAAACATAAAAAAGCAACCAAACTTCCGCTTACCCCTAAAAAAAGCTCTCCGTACGTACCGGTTACAGGCAGTTTCAGTCCTTTAATGAGGCTGCCAAACAAAACGACAGAGACCGGCAGCAAAAGAACAAACAGAGCCGTCAGCTGCGCTAAATAAATGTGGACAAACGATACACCTCTTGTTTTCATTCGAGCCAGCACGGGAGAAGTCTGCGTTTCACTAGCAAGCAGCCATCCGCCGTAGCTCCAAATCATAAGCAGCAAAGCAGCAAAAGACAAGACATAATATTGCTTCATATCCTGCTGAAAGAAACTCGTTTCTACTTGTTCATCAAATAAACTTCCTCTATCTAATACATGAAGCCCAAACGTTACTAAGCTCTTCTTAAACTCTGCGCGTCTATTTTCATCGGAAACATTTTCTTTTTCTAAAAAGGTATCAACCGTATTAATACCGCTTTGAGCGGCTGACGTGTAGTCGGCTGCACTTTCCATCACGTAGCGAAACAGCTGTGACTGAAGCGGCTTATTGCTGTTTCCAATGACGTGTAAAGGCTGATTTTTTCCATGAGCAATATCGTGACTAAAACCTTTTGGCAGCGTTACAATGGCTGCCACTTTATTTTCCTGCAGCAGCTGTTTAGCTTTCTGCTCATTCGTGTAAAGAGGCTTCATGATCTTGCGAAGCTTACCTTCAGTCAGCTGTTCGATGACGTACTTCGTTTGTGCAGTATCATCTTTATCCACAATTGCCACGGGGAACCGATTTACTCTCTCCTCACCTTGCATGATCTGGCTAATAATGATCCCTGCTCCAAGTAAAAACAGAGCAGGGATCATTATTAGCAGTATGAGAGATTTTATATTTTTCAATAGAGCTTTACATGTAAAAAGAGTCAAAGAGAAATATATCTTCATCTGCTTTGCACCTTTTAGTAGCCAGCGGTTCCCATATTCATCATGAGACCTTGAACATTTTTAGCGAAATTTTCTTGAATCGACAGCATATCTTCAGGCGTTACATCTTTTACGTTTGTCGCATTAGATGCGTCAAGCTCTGGAATAGCTGCTGATTTTTTCAATTGAGAAGCAGAGTCAATTTTTAACGTAACGTTTGCCGGATCTGCTTTTGGTCCTATCTTTGTACGAATATCAAACGAATAATCTGCTTTTCCTTTTGAAGCACTTATTGCTTGATTTTGCTTTACTTCTCCGTTTACTACTAGATCTTCTTGCTTACCTAAGTCTAAAGAGAAAGTACGGTCAGCCGTTTGTTTCGCATCGGTTTTACCATTGATTACTGAATTCATTTTAAACGTCATATTTGTGTCTTCATCTTTTGAATCTTTTGTTAACAAATGAATAGACATGTTTTCTTTGCGTTTTTCACTTTCCGTTGTTACGTCATTTTTCATATCAAACGTAAGCACATCATCCGTACTGTTCTCCGTGAGTACTGTTTTGAACTGCTTCGCCGTTTTGTTATCTTCGTACGGAACATTTTTAGTCACGACGTTAATCTTTCCTTTTTCGTTAGAAGCATTTTTTACGCCCATGTTCATATCGCGAGCTACCACAACATCATCTTGAACGTACACAGTTGATTTAACACCGCCAGGGTAAGTCGTATCTTTTGCCTCTTTTTGGAAGTCTTGAAGACTTTCTTTTACTGATTTTTTCAATTCTTTTGGATCTGCCATATCTTTTAATTCTGGATTTGTCGCTGCTGAAGATCTAAACAGCTTAGACACGTGATTTGCATAGATAGTATGAAGCTTGTCATCTTTTGCTACCTTCGCAATAAGCTTATCCATAAATTGTTTTGTTTCTTTGTCAGACATGTTAAGCGTCACGCTTGTTAACTGAAGCGTTTTGCCATTTGTTTTATAATCCACATTTTTTTCTTTTGTAAAATAATCGCTGTCTAACTCATCATAAATGAACGTTCCGTACTCTTTTGCAATGTAGGTCTTTTCTTTTTCCGTTAACTTTAAATCTTCTAAACTTACGTTGCTCGTGTTAATATCAAGCGTTTCAGGACCTGAATACGAAGGATCGAACTTACGCGCTACCTGTCCATATTCGTCTAAGTTTAAATAGAAATATTCATTTGCTAGAATCGGGGCTTTAAAGCCTATTCTTTCTTTCGTTTGAAAACCTTCTAGGTCAAGCGCTTTTGAACCGCCGATATTAAGAGCCAGTGAACCATATCCTTCACTTTTTTTCGGATCTTGTTCCGCTTTAATTTTAATTTCAGCTTTACTGATAAGATCTTGAATCATTTTAAAGCTTGGATCATACGAAAGTGAATCCATGTTAAAGCCGCCTTTGATAGTAGCATTTGTAGTAGAAGGCTGTTTCATCGCTTTTTCCTGATAAGCCATCGTTTCACTGTACTTCGTTTCCAATTCATCTGCTGCTTTTTGGTACGTATTTACTTCAGAGATTAAGTATAATTGCTTAGGAGATTTTTTAAATACCGTAGCAAATGTAATTGCTCCTCCAATAATCACAATTAAAGCTGCTAAAATGATAATCCATTTAGCCGGCGCTTTTTTGGGAGCGGGCGCTGTTTCTAGCGAAGCCGCTGTTTCGTCTGTTGTTCTGTTTTGATCTTTCTCACTCATCTACACCAGAACCTCCTATGTATTTTGTTATTCACTTTGTACATGATAAGGAAAGGTTTCCATAAATTCTACTACTTCGACAAAATAAGACAATAATTAGTCCGATAAACCGATGTCTTTCGGTGCAATATCGTGTGCAAAGTACTCTACTTAAGTACCCATTATATTGAAAATAAAACCAATTATTCAAAACTATCTCAATAACTATTAAAATAAGTAAATGACTTAACTTCTTATATTTTTACAATATGTTCCTATCTTTAAGTATTTACACCTAAGAATTACGAAGCACCGTTTTTCTATAGTCGATCTCTTTTTCCTTTAATCACACACAGGTGATATCTATGTATGCATTTATAAAAAGATGATAAAAAAGCAGCGTTTTGTTCCATTTCGAAAGGGAAATAATATAAGAAAGCTTTTTTCTTGCCGGTGATATAAAAATCGAGTAAAGTATTTCTAAATACATTTCACACAATTTAATTTGAGGATAGAAAAAGGAGGATATCATGATGAATATACGCGTCACTCCTTCTGCAAAAGAAGCGTTGCAGAACGTAGAACAAAATCAAATGATTCAGCTTTCTTTTGATCGAGGAAGCTGCGATATTGTGAATACGATTTATGAAATGAAGATCATCTCAAAGCGCAGCCTTCAACCCTATGAAAAAGTTGTAACGGTTGAAGACTTAGAATTTATTGTTGATGATGACATGGAAGAAGTATACGACAATGAGCTGGTGATTGATCACGCAGCAGGTGCTTTTGTCTTTAAAAATCATAACCAAATTTTTAATAACCGCGTAGGATTGCACTATATTAATTCATAGAAAAAAAGCAGGGAACTCCCTGCTTTTTTTCTTGCATATGTTAGGAAACTCGCTTCTATCGATTGACCTTTAACCGCTCTTGGATAAATAACAAAACGTTCACAAGGCTATTTTCTTCATATACATTCACCTGCTGACGCTTAAATTCTCCTTGTTCATGGTAGTAAATAATATCTCCCGTCCCTTTGTCTTCATTCATATGTAAATGAAAACTAAGCGGTGTTGCCAAAATAGATCCGTCTTCATCTCGCTGAAGAATTTGACAAAGCGTTTGATTCTCTTGTTTTTCAGATAAAAAGTCATAGCCAAATTGACGTGCTAACTTCTCCACTTGTGCAGTAATAAGAGCTGTAATCTGTTGATTGTCTTTCATAAGCAGTATTTCTCCTTACTTCATTTCATTAGGGTTTTATTATTAGTATACTATACCTTAAACTTCTGGAGCTAACGACTTAACCTGCGCAAATCATGACCACATGTCCATCCGGATCTTTTATAGTAAAAAACGAAAAATCCTCAAAAGAAGTAATCGGAGAATCAATCGTATAGTGCAGACCTTTAACAAATTCATACACTTCTTTAATATCTTCCGTATGAAAATTAAAAATTGGATGGAGACTAACCGCTATTTGTTTTTCTTTTCCTTCAAGGCCTGCGTCTAGCGTTAATCCTGTTTCTCCATCAATTTTAAGATTATATACTGGGTTCTTAACCTCGCTCATCTTGTATTCTTGATTTAATAACTCGCTATACCATTTTACCGAAGTTTTTAAATGAGATACGTGGATAAATACCGTATTCATTTTATTGAAAACAGGACTTGGCATTTTTAGTCCTCCTTTTTGTTTTTGGTTCGTTCTATACCATTATTATCCACGTATCACTTTATACCTGCTATTCCCTTAACTTTTGCTCATATATACAAAAAAGCTTGCGAATACTATTCACAAGCTTTTTCTTCATAAAAAATATGTATGCTGGACAACTACAATCACAACCGCAATTAAAATTGAAGGCAGTAAATTCGCAACTTTAATTTTAATAATTTCTAATAAATTAATCCCAATTGCTAAAATTAACACGCCGCCTACTCCGGTGACTTCGGCAATGATACTATTCATTAAATCTTGCGGCACAACCGCATTAATTTGGGTGGCAAACAACGCAATGATGCCTTCGTACAGAAACACCGGCACCGCTGAGAAAATGACGCCTATTCCAAGCGTAGTCGTTAATAATAATGAGATAAATCCATCCATCACCGCTTTTGTAAACAATACGCTGTGATCGCCGCGTATTCCGCTGTCTAATGCCCCGACGATCGCCATCGCTCCAATAACAAAGATCAACGTTCCTGTCACAAAGCCCTGTGACATACTAAATGTTTGCTTGTCGTTTTGCTGAGATTGAAATTTTCGTTCAATCATATTGCCTAAAAGGTTTAGCTTTTCATCTAAATCAATGAACTCACCAATAACCGCTCCAATGGCTAAACTCAAAATTACAATTAAAAACTGATGACTGTTAAAGCCCATTTGCAAACCGAGGGTGATAACGGATAAACCCATCACTTGCATCACCGTCACGCTTACTTTTTCAGGAATGCGGTGAGCAAGCTTGCCCATTAATGTTCCTACAACAATTGCTAATCCATTGACTAATGCTCCTATAATAAACATGCTGTCACCTTTACTGTGAATAATGCCGTTTCTTTTTTCACTTGTTCTACTTCCTCTCTGCTCCGCACTAGCTGTATCAAACACACTAAATTTTAACACAAAATTCTCGCAATTATTAAAAAAAGAAAAAAGAGATTAAGATATAACGAAATCAATCGAATCTATAGACGAACAAATGGAATAAATGAGCTGATGGTTTGTTACGACGCTGTTGATTCCCGTCCAAGGCTTCGCTTTCCACGGGCGACCGGTAAGCCTCCTCGTCGCTTGCGCTCCTGCGGGGTCTCACCTGTTCCCCTTTTCCCGCAGGAGTCTTCGCCTTGCCCTCCAATCAACAGCTAGAAGCAACTAAATAAATTAAATCTACGTTCACTATCAAAAGAAAAAGATCCGAACGATGAATCATTCGGATCTTTAACTAAAACAAATTTGTTTCAGTCTCTTTTGATTAAAATGTAATAACGTCTTTTGTACCTTGCTTTTGGTAGCCTGTTTTTAACAGCTTCACTTCTTTATCCGCTGGCAAGTTGGTAAATACAACTGGTGTCACAATAGACGGTGCATGCTTTTTAACATACTCTAAATCTACTTGTAAAAGAGGTGTTTCTTGTTGAACGCTGTCACCTTCTTGAACAAGCGCTTCGAATCCTTCTCCTTTTAAATTCACAGTATCTAATCCAACGTGAATGAGGATTTCAATTCCTTCTACTGTTTTTAAGCCAATCGCATGTTTTGTTGGGAATACGGTCATGACTTCACCGTTAATCGGTGATACGAGCGTTCCTTCAATCGGTTCAATCGCAAAGCCGTCACCCATCATTTTTTGTGAAAACACTTGATCTTCTACTTCACTAAGCGGCTTTACAATGCCTTCAAACGGTAACACAAACTCTGTGTGTGCATCTGTTTGAACAGATGCTTGTTCAACAGGTGCAGCGGTTGACGCTGTACCGTATTTAACTAATTGATTCATTGCGTCCGCAACAAACTCTACTTCTGTTCCCACAATGACTTGAACATTTGTTTTGCTGAGCTTCATGATTCCTCTCGCTCCGTGACGCTTTAAGGCAGCTTCGTTAATGTTGCCGGCATCAGCTACTTGTAAACGAAGACGAGTCGCACAGTTATCAATTACGGTTAAGTTTTCTTTTCCGCCTAAATCTTCAATAAAATAAGAAGCCATATCCACATATTTATCACCTGTTGCCACAACCGTTTCGTTTGATGTGTCTACTTCTTCATCATCTTCACGTCCCGGTGTTTTTAAATTTAATGCTTTGATCAGCGTGTAGAAAATGACAAAGTAAATGACTGCATATACAATTCCAATTCCCGCTAACAGTAGCGGTTTTTGTGAAATTCCATAGTTTAAGAAGAAATCAATGGCCCCTGCTGAAAATCCAAATCCAGCGTGAATACCAAGAGCAACGGCTAAAGCCATCGATATTCCCGTTAAAACGGCATGAATAACGTATAATAACGGTGCTACGAACATAAATAGAAATTCAATTGGTTCCGTAATTCCCGTTAAAAAAGAAGTAACAGCAAGTCCGATCAACATACCGCTGACTTGTTTGCGCTTTTCTTTTTTAGCTGCTGCAATCATCGCAAGCGCAGCTGCCGGTAAACCAAACATCATAACCGGGAAGAATCCAGACATAAATGTTCCTGCCGTTGGATCGCCTTTAAAGAAGCGATTCAAATCTCCCGTTACGCCGTGATAGTCTCCAAATACAAACCATACTAAGCTGTTTAACACGTGATGCAGTCCAATTGGAATCAATAGACGGTTTAAAAATCCGTATATACCTGCACCAAGCGCTCCTGCTCCTGTAATCCACGTTCCTAAGTTGTTAATTTGATCTTGAATCGGTGGCCAAATAACCCCAAAGATTCCTGCAAGCGCGAGCATAACGACTGACGTAATAATCGGTACAAACCGCTTTCCTGCAAAGAAGCCGAGCCACTCTGGCAGCTTAATGGCTGAGAAACGATTGTATAGTAAACCAGCCGTGACCCCCGAGACAATCCCGCCGAGTACACCCATGTTAATATCTTTATCAATAGCTACAGTTCCTTTTGTTAACACAAAATAACCGACCACTCCGGCAAGTGCTGCTGCGCCGCTTCCATCTTTTGAAAGCCCTACAGCAATACCAAGTGCAAACAGTAGTGCTAAATTCGCAAAAATTGCATCTCCGGCTTGAGCCATAAATGGAATATCCAATAAGTCCTTTTGACCCAAACGAAGAAGCAATGCCGCAGCAGGTAATACTGCGATTGGCAGCATAAGCGATTTACCAATACGTTGTAAAAAATTCAGCATATTTCTATCCCCTTTGTATAACGTATTTAACCCGATGTTACGAGCAAGGATTTTCGCAACAATATTTATCGGATGACAAGTTACCGCATTTATCCCGGCATATGATTACATCATCAGCTGAAATAACGGCGGTTTTACTGCATGGACTCATACTAGCACAGAAAATATATAGTTGTCTATACCAATTTTATTTTTAAAAACCTCTCTATATCAATGTTAAAAGCCCTTACAAAACTTTCTAGTTCACAAAAAAGAATCAACTGGTCTAGACAACTATTCCAAAAAGCGTTACACTTAAATCAATACAACGAGCAAAGGAGTGTATGTATGGATACACATTCATCCATCATTATTTATAATGTAACCGTTTATGGTGAAAATCAGACATTAAAAAACGGGTATATTAAACTAACGAACAAGAAAATTACTGAAATCGGAGAGATACATCAATACGTACGTCAGCCGAATGATCATGTGATTGAGCTTTCTCCTTCCTATAAAGTGATTCCTGGTGCCATTGATGTGCATATTCATGGCGTTAACAATGCCGATGCGATGGACGGTACAGCAGAAGCATTAAAAACAATGGCGCGCACGCTCCCAAAAGAAGGTACAACAAGCTTTTTAGCAACCACTATGACGCAATCGAATGAAGCGGTTGAAAAAGCGCTTCGCAACGCGGGCGCTTATATCGAAGAGCAAACAAGCACGGATGCTGAAGTAGTTGGTATTCACTTAGAAGGTCCGTTTATTTCACCGAAACGTGCGGGTGCACAGCCGCCTACTCACATTCAAGATCCGAATGTGACACTGTTTCAAGAGTGGCAAAAAGCAGCCGGAGGACATATTAAACTTGTTACATTAGCTCCGGAGCAGCCAAACGGCTTAGCGCTTACTTCTTATTTAAAAGAAACAAACGTCGTCGCTTCTATTGGCCATTCTGACAGCACATATGATCAAGTTGGTGAAGCCATCGAAGCAGGAGCATCTCATATTACGCACTTATATAACGGCATGCGGGGTCTTCACCATAGAGAGCCGGGCGTATTAGGCGCCGCTTATTTGAGAGGTGAATTATTTGTAGAGCTGATTACAGACGGCATCCACTGCCGACCTGAAATGGTCAAGCTTGCGTACGATCAAATCACAAGTGAACGCATGATTCTTATCACGGATTCTCTTCGTGCCAAATGGCTAAAAAACGGTACGTATGATTTAGGAGGACAGCCTGTTCACGTAAACGACACAACGGCTACCCTTGCAGATGGAACGTTAGCAGGAAGCATCTTAAAGATGAACGATGCGATTAAAAACACGATGAGCTTTACGAATTGTTCATTAGAAGACATCGTAAAAATGACTGCTGAAAACCCAGCAAAACAGCTTAATCTGTTCGATACAAAAGGAAGCCTCAAAATTGGAAAAGATGCGGATATCGTGGTGTTAAATGAAAATTTAGATGTTGAAATGACATTTTGCCGAGGCACATTGAGCTTTCAAAAGGAGGACTAACAATGAATATCATCCAAGTGAAAAATTACAGTGAAATGAGCGCAAAAGCAGCTGATATGCTGGTTAGCAAACTTCATGAAAAACCAAATATGAATCTGGGACTTGCAACGGGAGGCACGCCGAAAGGATTGTATGATCGTTTAATTCAAGATCATAAGGAGCACGGCACGTCTTACAAACACGTTACTTCCTTTAACTTAGATGAATATGTCGGAATGAAGCCGCAAGATCCAAACAGCTATCACTTCTATATGGCAGATGCGTTATTTAATCACATTGATATTGACGTAAGCAACACGCACGTTCCTAACGGCCTAGCTGATACGCCTGAAGAAGAATGCCGCCGCTACGATGAATTGATCCAAAATCACGGAGGCATTGACCTTCAGGTTCTTGGAATCGGTCAAAACGGACATATTGGCTTTAACGAACCTGGTACGCCATTCAACTCTCCTACTCATATTGTGACGTTAGAAGAGTCAACGCGAAAAGCCAATGCGCGCTACTTTAATTCTCTTGACGAAGTGCCTACTCAGGCTATTACAATGGGAATTGAATCGATTATGAAAAGTAAAGAAATTTTACTGCTTATCTCCGGGGAAGCCAAAGCAGAAGCGATGTATCAGCTGCTTAACGGAGAAATCACAGAGAACTTCCCTGCTTCTATTTTAAAGAAGCATCACTGTGTTACAATTATTGCGGACCAAGAAGCTTTAGCTAAAGTGAACCTTTGAAAGAATAGTCAAGTAGGCTGTCCCGGCTATAATCAATCCGTCTTTATGAAAGAAAGGTGTCTGGCTATTAGTGAGAGTATATATAGATAACATACCTCCTCGTCTTTTTTAGATGAGGAGGTTTACATAAAGGAGAGAACTTAAGTGATTGATAAAAGCTCACCTCTTCCGATTTATTATCAAATTGAAGAACAGTTGAAAAAACAAATTGAAAACGGAGAGTTAAAACCGAATGATTCGCTTCCTTCTGAACGAGAGTTTGCAGAACGATTTGAAATCAGCAGAATGACCGTTCGCCAAGCGATTAACAATTTAGTAAACGACGGTTATTTATACCGTCAAAAAGGCCGCGGCACCTTTGTGTCTGAAAAAAAACTGGAGCAGCAGCTCGTTGGATTAACGAGTTTTACAGAAGATATGAAAGCGCGCGGAATGGTGCCAAGCAGTAAGCTGCTGAGCTTTGAAATTATTGCGGCTTCAGAAAAAATTGCCGAGCAGCTGCAAATTTCTCTTCATGCACCTGTTTATGAAATCAAGCGTATTCGTTTAGCTGACGACGTGCCAATGGCGCTTGAAAGCGTATATGTATCCGCTAACTTAGTCAAAGGCTTAACAGAATCCATTGTTAATGACTCTCTCTACCGCTATATTGAAGAAGAGCTCGGGCTGAAAATTGGCGAAGCCAATCAAACGTTAGAATCTATTTTAGCTTCTGAAACCGAAGTGAAGCATCTTGGAATCAGCTCATATTCACCCGTTCTATTAATTCAAAGAAATACGTATTTGCAAGACGGCACGCCGCTTGAAGTGGTGAAGTCTTCGTACCGAGCAGACCGCTATAAGTTTACGATTAACATGACACGATCTTAACTAAGGAGTTTTTTTATGTCTAGTTTATATCTACAGGAACTAACAAAACTGCTTGCTAAAGTGGAGGCGCATGAACAGCAGGCAATAGAATCCGCAGCCGAGAAAATTTCACAGCAATTAGCTTCTCATCACCTCATTCATTTATTTGGGTGCGGTCATTCTCATATTTTAACGGAAGAAGTGTTTTACCGTTCCGGAGGGCTTGCGCCGATTCATCCTATTTTTGTAGAAGAACTGATGCTTCATAAAGGAGCTTCGCGTTCTTCACAGCTAGAGCGTAAAAACGACTACGCCTCCACCTTTATGGAAAAAGAAGATATCGTACCAGGCGATATCATGATTGTGATTTCTACGTCAGGCGTAAATCCCGTTCCGATTGATGTGGCCTTAATTGCAAAAGAAAAAGGCGCCTTTGTTATCGGGCTTACCTCTCCTTCTTATGCCACGAGCCGGGCTTCGCGACATAAAAGCGGAAAATACCTTCATGATGTCGTGGATCTTGTTATTAATAATCACATTCCAAAAGGAGACGTTCTTCTTCATCAGCAAGACATTTCTTTCGCTTCTGGCTCCACTGTAATTGGAGGCGCTATCTTAAACGATATCTTATCTAGAACCATTCAAAAACTGCTCAGCCGCGGCATCACGCCTCCTGTCTTTTTAAGCGGAAACATGGAAGGTTCAGATCAACACAACCAGCGGTTGATTGATGCTTACAAAGGAAGAATTACTGCCCTATAACAGCCCCTGCGGCTGTTTTTTTGCACAAAAAAAAGATGCTTGAAAGCATCTCATCAAAGTCGGACTGTACGATTTGGACTAGATCTCCTCTTTATCAGTAGAAGTCTTGTTCACAGCACCATAACCTACTTATCCGACATAATTACTATGTTTAACATAAGTATACTCTTTTATACCTTAGGTGTCAAATAAGTTATAAGAAATTTCGCAGTGCATTCATTTGAAGATTTTTTTACGGTAATGTTCCAGCTGACTTTTAGCTTCTTTCATAATTGTTGTATGTATGATTTCATCCGTGATGTTAAAATAATTGTCTCCGTACTGATAGTCATCTATCATATTACTAATTTCAAGCCAACCTACTAACTCCGTCGGACAGTCGAGTTCAATGAACATGCTGTATAAGTGGTTTGCTTCTGTTAGCGCCCTCTCTTCATGCTGTACAATTGTTTGAAGCCGCGTATAGATCAGGTAATCTGTACATTCCTGTTCACTCGGTTCCGATAAGGAAAGCTCTTTTAAAGTACGCTGAAAATAATCTTCTATTTCAAAGAGATTATAAGGTGGGCGGAGAGAAGCTAAAATAGAAAGAGATAAAGAATTCTGTTCATGTTCCAGCATAGAAAGTGCCCATGGTAAATAATGTTTTTCCGCTGTGACACTCTTTTGATAAACGTAATAACAGAGCTCACGTGTATCCATAGAACTCCTCCTTCCTTTTTCGTGCCAATACAATTTCAAATAGTTTACCATATCTATAAATTTTATCTATAAATTTCTGCCAAAGTGTTGTATAAGATTTCCTGACGCATCTTACAAAAAAGAAGCTGCATCAAAACTGATGCAGCTTCTTCCCTTCATATCATGCTAATTATTTCATGTTCATTTGCCCTTGTGAGGCCCTTTCGCTACGTATATCGGTTCATAACGAGAGTGCCAATTGTCAGATCAGAATATCTGCTTTTCATGTGAGGTAATACGTTTGATGAAGTTGCTGTTAAGTATTCCAAAACTAAACCAGTCCCTTCATGAAGCTAAGTATTTACCTTTCACAGTAGCCTTAGAAAAATTTCTATCGGCTCTGTACTATTTGTATACCACGTTTCAATTGAACTAAACGAAAAAATTCATTTTAATCAAAAAATTTTTATCACAGGGATACAACCATTAACAGCGAATTACAAATGGAGCTTTAATCCTTCATGAGAAGCTGTGAATCCAAGCTTTTTATAAAAACGCAAAGCCTCTGACCGTTCTTTGTCAGTTGTTAATTGTACTAACTGACAATTACGTTCTTTCGCTCGTTCAATCGCCCATGTAATCAGCTGATATCCAACCCCTTTCCCGCGCTCTGACGAAGCGGTTCGAACTCCTTCAATCGTTGCTCTCCACCCGCCTTGTCGTGTAATGTGGGGCGTAAAGGTTATTTGTTGAACACCTATTACTTCACTATCTTTACATGCGACAATCAGTTCATTGTTTAGGTCCGCATCAATTGCCTGAAATGCTTGAACATAACAGTCTGGAAGCGGTAATTCGTAGCGCTCTCGTTTGCTTCCGAGCATATCATCAGCAAGCATTTCAACAATTTGATCTAAATCTTCCCGCACTGCTTCTCTAAAGGTTATTTCTCCCATTTCACACAGCACCTTTCCCGTGTCTATTTATGATATTAAAAAAAACAGTGATGAACAAGCTCAGAACCGACGCCAAGAACAAAGCAGCCGCTAAAGCACCAAGACCCATTCCTTCAAAGCCGCCAACTCCAAATATGCTATATAGAAATAGAAATATGCTTATTAGCATGCTGCTAAGTGAAATTCCGTACTGCACGGGCGAGTTCCTTCTATAGAAGAAATGCGACGCACCAGCAAGCAGCACAAAGAAAGCACCCATTAATCCAAATAAAGAAATTATTTACACCTTCCTCCTTCTCTAAAAAAAGGAATTTGTATCCATTATATACTATCATTTTTATTTACTCCATCTATATTAATTGCCCTGCAGCCACAACTAAATAGACATGACCAAAACGGCCATGTCTATTTTCCTACTATATTAAAAAGAAAGTTCTTTGGACCAAAAAGAATAAGGGGCTAAGCAAGCTTCATCAATTTCATTCATACGTTTTTTGCATCGCTGCAGCACCTCAGCAGGAATGTGTCTCTCTAAGTATGCAGATTCTCCGTTAGCTTGAATCGTTTCTTCTACTAGCTCTTCAAACACATCTAAGCATGCTAAAAACTGCGGAAAAGTTGTATTCACGAAACGCTCGCAGTCATCGTTGGACGTATCGAGCAGCACAACCGAACCGTTTTTTTGATGAAGACAAATTGGATCTCCAGCGCCTGTTGTTCCTAAAAACCAATAGTGCTGGTAGCGAGATGATAACTCAAATGTTTCACATAGCGTTGTTAGCTTTCCTTTGGATGAAACGAACTCTAGAAATGGTGAAGCTTCTTTGGGCAATCCTTTTTCTGTTAGCAACTTCTTTGTCTCTTTATCAATATCAAGGGGTGCAAGCTGTTCGGCATCAAACTTCATTCGTTTTTCCTGTCGTTGCATCACATTTGACAACTTCTTTCACTCCTTTTCACCATTTGCTCTTTCTTTGCTTTTGTTTATTATAAAAGAAATCCAGCTCGTATTATATGCTACAAATGAACTTAATTAGACTGAAAATTTTTCCAATCTTTATTTATATAGCCCGATTTTCTTTTTATAAACACAGGTAAAAAGAAACCGATCAGATTTTCTCCAGTGAATTCTGTTTTGAAAAATAATTCTCATTCCTTTCTTCCCTTTTCAGCGTAATCTCGCCTCTTATAAACAGGCTCAATCTTTATTATTCCAATTTTTTCTACTTTTTGCAACTAGGACTTATCTCACCATTTCTTATGCGAGATTAGTAACTTGACAAAATAATAAAATAAGCAACAGTAATTATTTACAAATTTTTTAACTTTATGGTTTAATAGGTATGTAATTCCTGTTTTTTACTATATTTTTTTGGAGGTTTAACATGAAAAAAGGGTCAATTTATCGTTTTATTGCTTTTGCTTTAATGTTCACCTTGTGTTTTAGCCAATTAGGCTTACTGAAAACACAAGCGGCAGGCAATCCTCCTGCTAATGAAAAAACATTAAGCATCGGTAAAGCAGCAAAAGGAACATTTACAGAACCAGCACAAGCACAGTGGTACAAAATTAATCCTTCTAAGCAAGAGGTAGCAAAGTTTTCACACTACCGAATTAAGCTTCAAAGTGATGATGAAGTAAACATCACGGTTTACTCTAGTCTTGAAAATGCCAAAAACAACGTGGCATTTGACCGTTATATGGGATACTCCTACAAAGATGAGCCTGCTCAGCTTGATTTTCCAATCGCTTGGACTGGCCCTTATTATGTGAAAGTTGAGTATTATGGAAGCGAAGACGACATGATTGAAGAGGATGCGGAAGATGGTTCGACTTCTCCAGAACCACAGCCAGAAGAAAAAACAGAAGTTCCTTACACAATCAGCTATGAAGGCGCTTCACTTCTCCCTTCTCAAATGGAGGCAGAAGAATGCCCGGCTGAATTAAGTACAAGCCAAAAAGAAAACGGAAAAGGTATTTTAAAAGATTTGCGTACGATTCGCGACGCTGTGCTTTCAAAAACAGCAAGCGGAAAAGACCTTTCTTCTCTTTATTACAAAGCCGCTCCGTTTATCAGCTCTAAAATGATTATTGATAAATCGATGCGTGAACAAGTATACAAAGATCTAGTTCAGTTAAAGAGTTTATTTACAGATGTGGCGAAAAACGGCGCATCAAGCACATATATGATTACAAGTGCTGATCAAAAAGCAATCAATGATTTATACAGCATCGCTTATAAATCCGTTCCAGCTGCCTTAAAGAAAGACTTAGAAAAAGTAGCAGCGCAGACAAAATTAAAAGACGTAACGGACTTAAACGTATCGTCTGTATTAGTAAGAGCTAAATTAGTCAGCGCAAACAGCGTGTCAACAAAAGCTGAAACTCGCTATATTGTTAAACTAAAAGATGGTGCAAATGCTAAATCATTCAAAATAAAAGCACAGTCAAAATCAGCAAGCATTGAATCTATTAATCCATTAAAACAATCAGCTGCTTCTTTTGATAATATGTTTGTTATTCAATTAGATGACAGCAATGCAAAAAGCTTCAGCACGTCATCTGCTCAAGGTAAAATGACGGCAAAACAAATTCAGGCACTTCCTGAAACTGAATTTATCGAGCCGGTTCAAGAGTACCACGCTCTTTCGATGGATTCACAATATCCGTATCAATGGTCATTAAACAATACGGGTAAAAATGACGGTACTCAACATGCCGATATTCAATACGAATCGCTTGAAAAATTACTAAACGGCCAAAAATTAAAAGATACGGTTATTGCCGTTGCGGATACGGGCGTCGATTCATCACTAGCTGATTTAAAAGGCGTGGTGGATACAAAAACAGGCTATAACTACGTGGATCGTTCGTCAAATGCAACTGATGACAACGGACACGGAACTCACGTAGCAGGTATTATCGCAGCCTCTGCAAACAATAACTATTCAATGGCCGGCATTAATTCTCACGCTAAAATTTTACCGGTTAAAATTCTAGACGCCTCTGGAAGCGGAGATACAGAACAAATTGCGTACGGTATTAAATACGCGGTTGATCACGGTGCAAAAGTCATTAACTTAAGCCTTGGCGGATCTTACAGCCGCGTGCTTGAATATTCGTTAAAATACGCATACGATCATAACGTAACGGTTGTAGCTGCAAGTGGAAACGACGGTATGGAAGAGCTCTCTTACCCTGCTTCATCTGCCTATGCAATTTCAGTAGGCGCATCAAACCGTTTAGATATCGTATCTGACTACTCAAACTACGGAAAAGGATTAGATATCACAGCTCCTGGCTCTGATATTCCAAGTCTTGTTCCAGACGGGAACGTCACTTATTTAAGCGGAACATCAATGGCAACACCTCACGTGGCAGCCGTTGCAGGATTATTACTATCACAAAACCCAGGCTTAAAGCCAAAAGACGTTGAAAAACGCCTAACGGATACAGCTAAAGATATTAAATTTGATGAAAAAGATGCTCCTGTATACGATGATGAAGAAAGTCCGTTAGAACCCCCTGCTCCAGGCTACGATTACGTATCAGGATGGGGACGTTTAAATGCGTACAGCGCAGTAAGTGCACAGCAGCTGCAAGCGCAGGTAAATACATTTGTCAGCACGCAAAAAATTGTTACAGGTAAAGCTCAAAGCGGTTCAACTGTTAAAGTAATGAACGGCTCAAAAACACTTGGCACAGTTAAAGCTGATGCAAAAAATACGTTCTCTGTGAACATTCCAGCTCAAAAAGCTGATACCGTTTTACAAGTGGTTGTCACAAACGGAAAAGCAAGTACGAGCATTCGTGCAGTTGTTCAAAAAGCACCTGCCAAACCAGCGGTAAAAGCCGTAACGAACAAAGATGAGTATGTAACAGGAACGTCTAAAGCGAATTTTACGGTAAATGTTAAAAACAGCGCTAAGAAAGTAATTGCTTCAGCAAAAGCTGATGCCAAAGGCGCGTTCAAAGTGAAAATTCCAAAACAAAAAGAAAATACAGTTTTGTATATCACGGCTACAAACAGCCAACAACAAGAAAGTGAAGAAGTAAAAGTAACGGTGCGTGACGTTATTGCTCCAAATGCACCTAAAGTGAATCCAGTCAGCGATGCGGATACGGCTATTAAAGGAACAACGGAAGCAAATGCATCTGTTGTAGCGAAAGTGAACAACAAAGAAATCGGCAAAGCAAAAGCCAATGCAAAAGGTCAGTACAGCATAACAATTAAAAAACAAAAAGCAGGTACAGCAATCAGCGTAACAGCAGCAGACGCAGCCAACAACACAAGTAAAGCTACGACTGTAAAAGTGAGCGATAAAACTCCCCCTGCTGCACCAAGCGTAAATGCTGTCACAACAAAAAGCACGGCTGTAACAGGTAAAGCAGAAGCAAATGCTGCCGTAACGGTAACAGTAAACAAAAAAAGCATTGGCTCTGCTGCTGCTAACAGCAAAGGGCAATACTCAGTAAAAATTAAAAAGCAAAAAGAAAAAACAGTCTTAAGCGTAACCGCAAAAGACAAAGCGAACAATACGAGTAAAGCAACAACAAAAACGGTGACAAAATAAAGAAAAAAGGCGCTTGGCTTATGGCCAAGTGCCTTTTTGTTATAAAAGCTGTTTGTTTTTAAAGTACTTCCACATTCCCCACGTTAACACAATTAACATAACAATAATAATAGCAGTAGCCCAGTGGGAATTTTGATATGGAATCGGTACGTTCATTCCAAAAAATCCGGTTACGAACGTCAGCGGAAGCATAATCGTTGAAATCAGCGTTAAGACGTTCAGCTTTTCAGATGAAGTTGCATTGGTAATAGAATAATACGTATCAAGTGCACTGTTTACGAGGTCTCTAAACGTTTCAGCAGAGTCTACAATACGCTCCAAGTGGTCAAGCAAGTCAATGTAGAAAGGAACATTTTCTTCTCGTATGTCGAATTTCCACTTTCCGTTCACCGTTAAGAAAATTCGGCGCTGCGGCAGAATAACACGCCGGATTAAGATAATCGTTCTTTTTAAGGCCAAGAACTCTTCCGTCACTCCGCGCACTTCTTTGTTGTAGATTTCATCTTCTAATTCATCAATACGCATGTCAATTCGATCTAAAATCGGAAAGTATTCGTCCGTGATGCCATCAATTAAAGCATACAGTAAAAAGTCGGCGCCGCGGTTCATAAACTTTGGATAGCGTGAGCACACAGCATCCATTTTGCGAAGCCAGCCCATTTTATGTTTATGAATCGTCACTACGTAATTTGATCCGACAAAGGCATTTAACTCAAGCGTCGTAATCTCGTCATCACTTTCTTCGTTATAGCGAAGCGCGTGAAAAACAAAAAATTTATAGTCTTCGTAATCATCCATTTTAGCGCGAGGACTGTCGTGTAAGCAGTCTTCAATTGCCAATGGGTGAAAATCGAATAATTTAGCAATTTGAGCAAGCTCTTGTCCGTGGACATCATACAAATCAATCCACAGCAAATTATCAGGATTGCGCAATTTCTCATGCACGTCTCCTAAATCAAGATTCGTTACCATTTCTTTTGTTTCATCATCATATAAGTATGTTTTAATCATTGATTTTTCACCTCACATCATTGAGGCATTAAGGAGTATTTTCCTTCGTTGAAATGAGAGGAACATATACACCTTTGTTGCCCCTATCTTGTTTTGCAGTAACCTTCATCGAAATGGGGTCATCAGTGCCCATTCATCTCACCTCCTAATTAGTTGAAGGAACGCTGACTTGTAATACAGCTACTTCACAAAGTTTAATTTTAACATACAATCTAACTCTAGCGTAGCGCTTTTTTCAAAACCTTTCCCTCACTATTTAAAGTTTCAAACAAAACTTCCGATACTATAAAAGCAGTTATAATCAGCAATCGATAACTAAGACCGCTTGAATCCTCCCGCAAAGGTCCACCTAATCGTAGACGATCAACCCCGCAAGGGGGATTGTCTACGATTAGGTCTAGAATATCTATCATGACCGGTCTTTGGTCATGATAGATATTCTACATCGATAAACATTATATGGGTGATGGGGAAAAACGTGTAGGAATTTTTAGACTTTCATCGAATACTTACTTAACAAACTTAGATTACGAAAAGGACTGATGATACATGCATTTTAAACGTGAAGAACCGTTTCGCTTTTTATTTGAGCCCCCCATTGTTGGAACGTTTTCCATTGCTAAATACGACAACAAAGAAATCGATTCTAAGCCAGGTCCTTTGTCCGTTATCGACCTTTCACCGAAAGGAATCAAAATAATCACGCCGCTTGATTTACCTATTTTCAACCATCAAATTCAGCTAAAAATCAGCTTTTATTTAAATGAAAACCCCATCCATATTACCGGACTTTGCGTGTGGAAAGAAAAATGGCACACCGAATACCTTTATGGCATTGAAGCGTTTAACGATGTGGAAGAACAAGCGATTTTAATTACAGAGCTCAAAACCTACGCCAAGAAAAAGCAAGATAAGCAATAAAAATAGCGCTCATTTGTTTTACTCCCCTTTTAAGATGGCAATACTACGAACGACTTCGATAGAAAAAGGTGAGACGATGAGCAGCAAAGCAAAAAAAGAGTGGATTGGCGGTCTTGTACTATTTTTACTCGTCAGTTTTGTCAGCATCACATTTGCAGGCTATCATACGGTGAAAGCTGCCGTTGATCAAACGTATGTACCGCTTGAGCATGGTAACAAAACACACGTCAATTTAAAAAAAGGGCAACCGTTTTCCCTGCTTTTAATTCAAGAAAACCATCAAAATACTTCATTTGTATATATGACTGTTAATAAACAGCATGAATCAATAAAAATGACCCACTTGCCAGGGTCAACTCAGCTCGGCAATGAAACACTGCGAACTATTTATCACCAAGGAAATATGAATGCTGTCGTAAAGAACGTCGAAACGTATGCAAAGCTTCCTGTTGATTATTATGTCAAAATGGATCAGCAGTCAGTCGTCGATGCTGTAAATAAATTAGGCGGCATTATCGTCACAAACAAACGTGCTTTTGAACATAGCAACATTGTTTTTCCAAAAGGATCGATTCGCCTAAACGGAAAAGAAGCGCTTGTTTTTTTAAAGGAGCGCAATGAACAAGACGTCTTTACTGCGCATGAAAGACAGCTGACCGTAGCGAAAGCCATTTTCAGCCAAGCAGCTACGATTCCGAATGTTGCAAAGCTGCACTCTCTTGTATTTACGCTCGCTGATCACATTGAAACCAACGCAACCTTTAATGATATCAAACGGATTCAAAAAACCTACAAACCGGCCGTTTCTCACGTAGACAAGCAGCAGTTTCCGCAAAACGAATGGAACCAAAGACAAGTCACAACGCGGCTGTACAAGCACTTAGAACGCAACGAGCTCTTTTTATAAAAGACGCCTCACGAAAAAACCATTGACCGCAGGCTCAATGGTTTTTTATGCTACTTATCTTCAGCACGCACAACTTTCTCATTTATTTTAATAACAACTTTTTCATCACGTTCATAGCCCTTCTTATAAGAAGAATGTTCATTAGGCGGTCCAATCACAACCGTATCTGTAATCGGAGCGACGGCTTCTGCTACTTCACTTGCGCTTACTCCGTATGCTTTTTGAAATACGATCGGAGGCGTTAAGCGCAGCACATTGAATCCTTCTGTAGATTCGAATTGATCATTGTTAAAAAAGAGATGAAGATGCGCTTCTTCCGATAAGGGCTCAATCCAATGCCACCAGCCCATCGGTATAAAAACAACTTCCCCTTCTTTTATCCGGTAATTGTGCATGCTGCTTGTATCAGGGTCCAAGACAGACACCTGCACTTCACCTGAAACAACGACATCTAATTCCCACGCGTTTGGGTGCCAATGCGGTTCTCTCATATGCCCTTTTGTCATATATAAATCAACAAAAGCACCTCCGAGCATTGCAGGCAGCTGAGTTGAGGTTAGTTGATACGCTATATTTTGGTCGTTTCGTTTGAACAGGACATTTTGCTTATAGTTCACTGACAGATTAGGCGTTCCTTAGCTTTTTTTAATATTTGAATTATCCGGCACAAATCCAGATTTACTCATAGTGTCATACCCTCTTTTCATCAAAAAGTTATATGCACTATCCTATTAAAACTCTTAGCTAAGGGTATTTTAATTAGGGAAAATAAAAACCGAGCGTTTCCGCTCGGTTTTTATCCGACAAGGCGTTCAATTTTCTTTTTCTTCCATACAAATTGATAATAGCTGTACTGCAGGACTAAGCTGACCACAAACGCCGCTGGATAACCAATCCAAATCCCTTTGATTTCAAGAGGTGTAAACTGCGATAACACGTAGGCTACGGGCACTTCCACACACCAAATAGCCATAATACTAAATACCGTAGGCCAAAGCACCGTACCGCTTGCTCGCATCGTAGCGGTAATAATTTGCGCATGACCGAAAATCAAATAGCTCCAAAGTGTTATCACTAACAGCTCTTCGGCAATATGGAGCGTGTGCTGACTTGTTAAAAATAGAGCTAAAATTTGATTGGAAAAGAGATAAATAAGTAAAATCAATACGCTGCCAATAACGTAATTCAGCATAATTCCAGAGCGGATAACTTCTTTTAAACGCTCAAATTTATTGGCGCCAATCGACTGCGCCGCAAAAATAGAAACCGAAATTCCTAAGCTGATTGCCGGCATTTGTACATAGCTTGCCACTTGGTTTACCGCTCCGTACGCTGCTGTAGCGTCTGAGCCAAATCCGTTTACAAATGTAATGACCGCAATTTCAGAAAGAGAAACTAAAATCATATTGATACTGGCTGGAATCCCTAAACGCATAAGCAGCTTTAAAAGCGTTCCGTCCATTTTTAATGAAATAGATGAGTCAAACTTTAACGGGTGATTTTTCTTGCGTAAATAGATAATCATAATAATGAACGTTAATACGGTTGAAAACACCGTTGCGTACGCAGCGCCGTACACTCCAAGCTTTGGCACTCCGATCCATCCAAAAATTAAAATCGGAAGGAAAATGATGTTTAAGACCGTACTCACAACTAAAAAGTAAAAAGGCGTTTTAGAGTCTCCGGTTCCGCGCATAAACGTCGTATAAACAAAGTATAAAAACAAAACAGGAATTGCCACAAACAAAATGCGCGCATAGTGAACCGTTACGTCAATAATATTAGCCGGTGTTCCCATAACCCGAAGAATATCCGGAGCAAATATGCTTCCCAAAACAGCAAGCACAATTCCAACTAAAAATGTAAACGTGAGCGTGGTACCGATAATTTCTTTGACTCGTTTTTCATTTTGTGCCCCGTACGCTTGCCCGATTAAAATGGAACTTCCTGAACCAATTCCAATCGAAAACGACACGAGCAGAAAAAACAGAGGAAAAAACGCGGAAATAGCGGCTAACGCATCAACTCCAAGCGCTCTTCCGACAATAATACTCCCCGCCAGCTGCCCAACTGACTGCATGGCATTACTTAACATGAGCGGAATCAAAAACACAAGCATCAGCTTACTGACGGATTTTTCTGATTCCACTACTTCACTTTTCACATCTTGATTCTTCACACCTATTTCTCCTTTGTATCAGCTTTCGGCGAATGATAGCCTTTTTCGCCGTAAGGCTGCAGCTTCTCTAACCATTTCGCTTCCAGTTTCAGCAAATCCTTTTTTGAAAGTGCTTTTTCTTCTTCTCTTTTAATCGTTTCCAGCATCTCAATTGAAAAAGCATCCGCCCCGTACGTATTCCACTCGTTTTGAAGCTCTTTATTTTGATGAGTGTTCGTCTTTAACGTGAACTTTACGCCGTTTAACGTTTTGATGTTAGGCGTAGAGCCAATGTAAATCTTATCGTTGTGAAGGTTTTTAATTTGATACACGCCGCCTTCTGTTTTTACTTCTTTCGCTAGCTGCTTCATTTGTTTTTTATAGTCTTTTGAGTCCATACTCATCCCTGTCTCTCCTTTTCTCCAGTAGCTGCTTCCGTCTGCGCTGCGCTCTAAGAAACCGTACTCAATTAAATAGCGTCGCAGCACGGCGTAGTCATCATAAAAAGGTGTTAACCTATCGTTCACTTCTTTTTCTGTATACGTTGTTCCAAAATCAAAATGCCCGCTTAATTCTTCAAGAACAACAAGACGGTGTTTTTCTTGTAAGTGAAAGGTGCGAAGAGGTCCACTCAAGCCTTGCGGAAAATTCTTCGCTAAAATTTTTTCACGTTCTTCATCGCTGACTCTGTAGCGCTGACTTCTTCTAGGCGCCGTATTGGTTACGGGTACCGCCTTCTCTTCTTCCCCGTCGTTCAACAGTTCCATCAGCGTTAAAAACACTTTTGCCTGACGCTCTTTTTTCTTTAACGTAAAGCGGTGGTTCCGAATGGTCGATGAACTGCCGATTCCCATTTCCTTTTGAATATCACTATCGCTTTTTCCTTCTTTAAAAAACTTCACTAAATTTTTTTGATGATCAGAAAGACCGGTTATCTCTTTATCTAGCCCTATTAAATGATGAAATACAGATCCGTGCTGCTGTTCCACATGAAGCTTCATATAACGTTTTGCTTCATAAAAAACACCTTCCACCGGATAAATAATGCCTTTTTCAATACTTTCACCGCACAGTAAGCAGTGATAGTGCTCTTCGCTTTCCCCGTACCCTTTCTTCATCTCTTCAATAGATGATTCCCAAAACAAATCGTTCACCATATAAATAGACACCTTTCTGTTTCGTTTATTAATTTATAAACAAATATATTATATGTTTATAAATATGTCAATTATACGTTTATGATACACAAAAAAACAGCAGTTTTCACTGCTGTTTCTTGTTCCATTCACTTAAATACGGAAAACCCTTAGATACGACAGGCTCATCATTCAAAAACGTAATTAACTCCAAGCGGTTACCGTCTGGGTCATTAAAATACACGCACGCTGCCGGCATCCACGTATGAACAATCGGCTCTGTCTGCGGCTTTCCAAACGACGTCTCTTCCGGTTCAATACCTTTTGAACGAAGCCACGTTAAAGCTTCCTGAATATCTGCTGCTTCAATTCCAAAAGCAAAATGACTTCTTTTCAACTCTTTTTCGTCTGTTTCCCAAAGTCCAAGCATCTGCTTTTGTTCCCCAACAAAGAAAAAAGCACAGCGCCTCTCTTCAACTCGATGAACAAACGTCAGCCCAAGACGTCTATAAAACTCAATCGAATCCTCCAAACTCCGCACCTGTACATGAGTCTCATAAATACTCTTAATCATAGCCTTCCCTCCATCCTTTTCTACTACTATAAGCCATCTCACACCAAACAGCTTCCTAACAAAGAATGAAAAATCATCAGTCTTAAGAACGAGAAACCCTCACACAAACGTACAGCTTGGAAATTCCGAAGAGCACTATAGGTTTGGTTTTGACCTTAACTACGGTTTTGACCTTAACTACGGTTTTGACCTTAACTACGGTTTTGACCTTAACTACGGTTTTGACCTTAACTACGGTTTTGACCTTAACTACGGTTTTGAGGCCACCCCGCAAGGGGTGCCCTCAAAACCGTAGGTCTAGAAAAAACCTCATGGCTGCACTTTAGCCATGAGGTTTTTTCTACATCAATAAATCAAGTATGGGCTTTTGCGAGGCCGATACAGATACCGCCTGAAATAATCAGTACACTCGCAAGAGATACATAGAATAATTGACGCTTTGTTTTCTTTTCTCCCAAGAAGACAATACCGCCAAAAATTGAAATAACGATACCCATTTGCGATAATGAAAAGCTTGTTGCTACGCCTAGTCTTGATTGAGATAAGAATAAGAACATGTTTCCAGATGCCCAGATTAGACCTGGTAAGATATTACGAATCGTATATTTGTTAAATGGCTTATGTTTGTATGTAATGATTAAACCACCAATTAACATACCGATTGCTTGCGGGAATAAAGCTGCCCATGCGTCTACGTTGAAGATACGTGCGATAACTACGTAAACTAAGAATCCAAGACTTGAAATGATAAGAGTGATAACTCCTTTTTTCGTTTGTCCCGGAGCCCCTTGTGCCCCTTCTTTTTTGCCGTCTAATGAAGAAAGCACAACGCCTGCTAGTATTAAAAGAATCGCAATAGATCCAAGTACAATCGTTTGAAGCGTTGACCATTCTTTAAATACAATAACACCAAAAAGAGCTGTTGATACTAATTGCATACCTGTTGAAATCGGCATTGACTTTGAAACTCCAAGGTATGGAACACTTTTAAACTGATTGCTTTGACCTACTGACCAGAACAAACCTGAAACAATTCCGACAATAACGAGCGTTGGCGTTAACACCGGCTGCACAATCATAAACTGAACAAATGAAAGAATCAAAGCTCCAATAATTGTTCCCAGCGTTTGACTGTAAGGTCCACCGCCCATCTTCATACTAACTAAAATCATGCTTCCCCACGCAACGGAAGGAAGAACACCTAGCAAAATATCCATCTTTCTCTTAACCTACTTTCCTATTTCTAATCTATGTACATCGTATGTAACGACCTGCTGCTTTTCTTTTACCAAGGGCTACACGCTTGTTCCCCCTTGAATATTCCCCCAAAGGTTCACCTATGCGTCTGCTGCCTACCCCGCAAGGGGGGCAACAGACGCATAGGTCTAGAAAATTTAATAGGATCGCTCTTTGATCCTATTAAATTTTCTACATCGATAAATATATAACGTTTTCATAAATGGTGGTAAAACTGCTATTTCTTGCTGCTCGTATTATACTAACACGAACATTTATCGTTTAGCTAGAAATTTTTTTGATTATTTTTTAAAAACAGAAAAAAATTTTTTCTTCTTGCTCCGCAGCTCGCTTCTCCCTCTTATGTAATCTTCAATCAGCAGAAACTATTGCCTCTGCTGATTGAAAATAAGAAGAGATAAAGCCTTTTCATTTTAGTTAGCTACAGGCTTACAAAATTGCTCTACTACTTCTTTGGCTGGAATTGAACTGATCGCACCTTTTCCAGTTGTCGTTAAGGCACCGCTTGCATTTGCAAAACGCAAAATAGCATCGTGGTCGCGGTCAAGAATAGCCGTTAAGTTTTCTTGTGACACCTCGCGGCTTAATAGCTGATAAAGGAATCCGCCAATAAATGCATCTCCTGCACCTGTTGTATCAACGACTGCTACTTTGTAACCGTTTGATTCATAGACAGCTTGTTTTGTATAAAGCGTTGCGCCTTCTGCACCTTTTGTGAACACAACTACTTGAACGTCACCTGTAAATAGAGACTGAATCGCTTGCTGTTCATCTTCAATGCCTGTGATAAACGATAGCTCGTCGTCTGAAATTTTGACAATGTGCGCTTGTGGAATAAATTCTAAAATCGTTTGACGGCATAGCTCATGGTCTTTCCACAGCGGAAGACGTACATTTGGATCAAAGCTGATAACGCCGCCTTTTTCTTTCATGCTTTTAATCGCTTTCATATGAGCGTATTTCATAGGACTTTCAACTAAATCAACCGAACAGAAGTGAAGAACATCGTTGCTTGCAAACCAATCAGGGTTAATTTCGTCTTCTGTTAGTAATAAATCTGCTGAAGGATTACGATAGAAGCTGAAATCTCTTTCTCCGTCTTCACGCAGGGAAACAAAAGCTAAAGCTGTGTTTGCTTCTTCTGTACGATAGACCATATCAGTACCTACTCCTACTTCACGCAGCGTATCTACTAGAAAGTCTCCAAACGCATCTTCTCCAACTTTTGTAATAAGCGCTGACTCATTACCGTATGTAGCAACAACTGCTGCAACGTTTGCCGGCGCTCCGCCTGGCACACGCGTAAACGATTCCACTTCTTTCAATTGAAGACCTTTTTGAGCTGGAATCATATCAATTAATACTTCACCGATACTAAATAACTTACCCATTCTATTCACCTTACTTTTCTTTTTTGTCATATTGTCATACCATGTTCCAGAAAATCCTTAAATCAAATTATACGTCCCAACCATCTTTTTCGTAAAGAGAAATTTCCAATTTATTTTAAAAAAATCACAAATTATCGTTTTTTTCTCACAATCTTTTATTGGTTAATTCCGTTCCATCCCTTATCAAACCTGAGATTGAAATGACTCTCTTACACAAAGGTCGCGGAATAAAAAAGTTAATTTCCAGTTTAAACTGTTTATCTATTGATTTTTCGTTCGACATCTCCTTCCTTATTTCCTGTTTATTCGCCGCGAATATGCAAATAATGATAAAAATTCGTGTTTTTACCCCTATTTAAGAAGGAATAGATTAAAATGTGTCGAATAGACTTAGGTAGGTATATGACATTATGTATGTTACACTAAATACAAGGCAAGGAAGGGAGAATCAGTCATGAAAATCAATGTTTTTCTAGACGACTATCGCAAATGCCCTGACGGTCATGTTTTAGCCGAAACGATTGATGAATGTATTGATCTGCTAAGATCATTCGATGTTGAACATTTATCACTCGATCACGATTTACTGAGTAAGACACGGAATGGATTAATGCTCGTGCATTTTATGGTAAAGCATCATTTATATGCCGATCGAATTACGATTCACTCCGCTAATCATTCAGGCAGCAAAGCAATGTACAACTGCTTTAAAGACGCTCAAAAAGAGCATAAAATGCCAAACAACATTAAAATTTTAAGATGCCCTCTGCCTCTTCGATGATACCTGCACCCTCACACATTCATTTCAACAGAATCTGTCCGATTCAATTCTCACAGACATCCTGTTTCTATAAAATGAAGAACGATACTGCTTGTTCGATACGTATAGATGTGAATACGCTTTAAGCAGTTTATATTATATAGAAGAAACCGCTCTAAAATACCGTGATGATAGCTTTAAAAAGCAGACTATATGGTACAAAGAGCGGTTTTTTGCTATTTAGACAGTTTAGCAGAATCCAAATCAGCTGAGAGAGCAGCCGGCTGTTTTGCGTTTTCTTTGAGCTGCCTAGCATTCACGAACCAGTAAATGCTTCCCACAAACAGTCCTCCCCCTACGATGTTTCCGAGTGTAACAGGAATCAAGTTATGAAATAGTCCAGCAGCCGAAATCGCATCAGGATGCGGAAGCAAGAAAGCTAGACCAAGAAACGTCATATTTGCCACGCTGTGCTCGTATCCTGAAGCAACAAATGCAAAAAGCATCCAAAAAATGAGCATGATCTTTGCCGCATCGCTTTTAGTACGCGCAGCCGTCCAAATTGCCAGGCAAACAAGCCAGTTGCAAAGGATGCCGCGAAAAAATAATTCACTGACCGGCAAATTCATTTTTTTAGCTGCCAGCGTCATGAGTAAATGATTCGGTTCAATTCCTTTAAACAAACCGGTTCCGGTAATTAACAAACAAAGCCCAAACGCACCTATCGCATTTCCGATAAAACACCACGTCCAGTTTTTAAACGTATCTTTCCATGTGGTGACTCCCGATAGCGTACTGACTGTATAAACCATATGATTCCCCGTAAACAATTCAGCTCCTGCAAATACGACAAGCAGGAGAGCAACAGCAAAAGATAATCCCATCACAAGAGAAACGACCGGTAAAGAAGCAGAAGCTAAAGGCGCTCCTACCGATAGAGCTAATATAACACCAAGTCCTACGTAAGCACCCGCTAGCACAGCTAACAGCAAATAACTCGGCAAATGCTCATTCACAAGCTTCGTTTTTTCGCGGGCTAACTCATTCATTGACTGCAGTGAATTCTTAAGCAAAAGTGTTTCCTCCTTTTATTCATCTTAGACGCATACTTTTTCTTCTGTTTTTTCCAAAAACCAAGAAAGAGCAGAAGCTTGCTTCACCACTTCACCAATCACAATCATCGCGGGATTACTCACTTGCTGTTCAGCAGCCGTGTCTACAATAGTGCCAAGCGTACCTGTAACCGTGCGCTGATAAATCGACGTGCCTTGTTCAATAAGAGCGACCGGCGTATCCGCGCTTTTTCCCGCGGCTAAAAGCTGACGGCAAATATAAGGCAAGTTTTTAACGCCCATATAAATCGCAAGCGTATCAACTCCTTTTGCTAAATGCTCCCATCGAATACTTTCCGGCTTGCCGCTCAAACAGTGTCCCGTCACAACGGCAAACGAACGGCTCAGCTCACGGTGCGTCACAGGAATTCCAGCATAAGCCGGCGCCGCAATGCCCGCTGTAATACCCGGAACGATTTCAAATGGAATTCTATGCTGAGCGAGCACTTCTGCTTCTTCACCGCCTCTTCCGAAAACAAACGGATCTCCGCCTTTTAACCGCACGACGGTGTTTCCTTTTCTTGCGTAGAATACAAGCAAATCATGAATATCCTCTTGAGAAACGCAGTGATCACCAGGCTTTTTCCCGCAGTAGACGAGTTCGGCTCCTTCTTTTGCATACTGAAGAAGAACAGGGTTCACTAATCGGTCGTATAAAATAACATCTGCTTTTTCTAAACATTTGGCTGCTTTTATCGTTAGTAAATCTGGATCTCCTGGTCCGGCTCCTACAATGTACACTTTTCCTGTTCTCATTTTTGCTTCGCTCCTTTTAATGTGTCCCCTTGAATTTTTGTGGCGCGTTGAAAATCAACGCGCCACGGTACTTATTCTTCAATTAAAAGATACAGTAAATCTCCTTCAACAGACGCTTCGTACGTGTCTACACATCCGCTGTCAGGCTCTTGCACGTTGCCGTCATGCAAGCAAATTTTCCAGTCATGCATCGGACAGAACACCGAGTCGCCGCTCACGATTCCTTCACTTAGCACCCCGCCTTTATGCGGACAGCGATTTTCAATTGCCCGTATTTTTCCGCTTGATAGCTTAAACACCGCAATTTCTTTTCCGTTTACTTTCACTGTTTTACCTAGGCTTACCGGAAAATCATGAATCGACCCTACGCATACTTTTGTAATGTTTTTATTCACCATCTTTATTTCCCCCCAGCTTTATGATGTGACAACTGTTTCGAACAGCTCTTTTTTCGTCTTTTTGCTTTCGACGATTTCTTTCCAAGGATCACGGTACGTAGATAACGCTTCGTCCATACGCATATTCAGCTCTCTTCTCGTTTCGGCGTCATCAAGCACTGACTGAATGTGCGAAAGTCCCATGCGCTCAATCCATGCAGACGTACGCTCTAAGTAATTAGCCGTTTCTCGGTAATACTGTAAATAAGCTCCTGTAATGTCCATCAATTCTTCGTCTGTTTTTACTTTATACAATAAATCTCCGCCGCGAAGATGCGTACCTCCATTTCCGCCCACGTAAATTTCCCAGCCGCCGTCAATTCCAATAAAGCCAATATCTTTAATACCTGACTCAGCACAGCTTCTCGGACAAGCAGATACAGCCATTTTCACTTTATGAGGCGTCCATAGTCCTTCAAATTTTTTCTCAAGCGCAATTCCAACGCCCATTGAATCCTGCGTGCCAAAACGGCAAAACTGTTCGCCGACGCATGTTTTCACCGTCCGCAGCGACTTACCGTACGCGTAGCCAGAAGGCATATCTAACTCTTCCCATACGCTAGGCAAATCTTCTTTTTTAACACCAAACAAATCAAGACGCTGACCCCCCGTCACTTTTACGAGCGGAATTTCATATTTATCAACGACATCTGCAATTTTTCGTAAATCTTCGGCATTTGTGACGCCTCCGTACATGCGAGGAACAACAGAATACGTGCCGTCTTTTTGAATATTTGCGTGCATGCGTTCATTCACAAATCGTGATTCGCGTTCATCAACGTATCCGGTTGGATTCACCATACCTAAATAATAATTTAGCGCCGGACGGCATTTCGAACAGCCTTCTTCATTATTCCAGCCAAGTACATTCATAACTTCACGCGTATGTGAAAGGCCTTTTGCTTTAATCTCTTCGACAACTTCATCTCGTGACAGAGTCGTACAGCCGCAAATCGCTTCTTTTTGAACCGCCGCGTCAAAGTCAGCGCCAAGAGTATGCTGAAGCACTTCCGCTACAAGCGGTTTACATCCTCCGCAGGAGCGAGAGGCACTTGTACAAGCTTTGATTTCATCAACCGATGAGCATCCTTGGTTTTGTATAGCTTCCACAATCGTACCTTTTGTTACGCCGTTACAGCCGCAAATAATATCATCGGCGCTCATGCTTGCTACTAAGCTTTCACCCGTATTACCGCCAGATGGCTGTAAAATCGACACTTTTGCGACATCGGATACATCTTCTTGCTTTTGAATCATTGAAAACAGTCGATTTCCGTCGCTGCTGTCTCCAAAAAGAACGGCTCCTACGATTTGATTCCCTCGCAAAACAAGCTTTTTATAAATGCCGTCTTGTTCATCGAACACTTTGATCGCTTTTTTCTCTTCGTCTTCCGTGAAGTCTCCTGCGGAGAACACTTCAACACCTGATACTTTTAGCTGTGTTGATAAAACCGACCCTTCATAAGGCACCTTTTCTGCACCGCAAATCGCTTTTGCTAATGCTTTTCCTTGTTCATACAGAGGTGCCACCAGTCCGTATACCATTCCTCTATGCTCTGCACATTCTCCAACTGCGTAGATGTTTGGGATATCCGTTTGCATATAGTCATTTACAACAATTCCTCGATTTACGTTAAGTCCCGCTTCTTTTGCAAGCTGAACGTTTGGTTTAATTCCAACCGCCATCACGACTAAATCAGCTTCTAAAAACGTACCGTCTTTAAAAGATAATCCTTCAACTCGCTCATCGCCGACGATTTCCGCCGTTTGTTTTTCAAGCAAAAACTTCATGCCTTGTTTTTCTAATTCGTTTTGAAGCAATTTGCCGGCTGTTGGATCAAGCTGGCGTTCCATTAAATACGGAGCTAAATGAATCACAGATACGTCCATTCCCAAATTTAACAGTCCGCGCGCTGCTTCTAATCCAAGCAGTCCGCCTCCAATAACCGCTGCTTTTTTATACTGCTGAGAAGCCTGCAGCATTTCATCCGTATCTTTTATATCTCGAAAAGCCGTAACTCCTTTTTTATCAGAGCCTGGAATCGGAAGAATAAAAGGAAGAGAGCCCGTTGCTAAAATTAACTCATCATACGATTCTATTCTGCCGCTGTTTGTCGCTACTTCTTTTTTTATCGAATCGATACTAGTAACCGTTTCGCCCGTATATAATGTAATATTGTTTTCTTGATACCAGTTCCAATCGTTTAACGTAATGTCTTCAACATTCGTATCTCCTTGCAGCACTTTTGATAGTAAAATACGATTATAGTTCGGATGCGGCTCGCTTCCGAAAATCGTAATCTCAAACGCTTCGCTTGAAACCTTCAATACTTCTTCAATCGCTCGAACTCCAGCCATTCCATTTCCAATCAATACGAGTTTCTTTTTTTGCATCTTCCATTCCTCCCCTGGCGTCTATACCTGCTTGTTTCAAAGATATATTTTCTATGCATCTTTAAAGATACATTTAAGATATATGAATTTTCTGAATCGTTCAACTTATGTGTTAGATTATCTAACACAGTTATGGTATGTATGCGATTCCATTGCTTTAACAGCAAGCAAAAAAAATAAGTGATCTAATTACGTTTTAATTTGGATCATCCTTTGCATTTTATTTTGTGATGTTTTTCACAACATTAATTTAGCAAGAATAAATAACCTGAGCTATGATAAAAATCACTCCTAAATGTTGATAAGCCAAAAATAAAAATCTCGAAAGTTCTTTATAAAGAACTTTTTAAACAAACCGTTCTTTATAGTATTTACTATCACTCTCATATTCTTTATAATGAATATATAGACCTTTATAAAGAACAGAACAGAGAATTAAAATGCCACTCGTAAACATAAAAAAATTTTGGACTCCTTTAGAAATCTTTGGCTTTAAGCTTTATAAGGGTAGAGATACAAAAAACTACTACTATAAAACGAGGAAAAGTCATAATCTAATAAAATTATAAAAAACAAGCCCTATTTCTTTTGAAATAGGGCTTGTCTTTTTATTTTCCCGTAAACCAATTCACAACGTACTCTCCCCACACTTCATTTCCTTTTTTCGTTAAATTACCGCTGTCTTTATTTATATACTCTCCTAAATGAAACGGCCAAATGAGCGAGTGATTCATATAATATACCCAGTTTGCTTCAGAAACTCCCCTGATCGCTTCTACCCCTTCTTCATAGGACTCGGTTTGTGAAATATATGGCTGTGAGGGCTGAATCATAAGGGTTTTTTTCAAATCTTTGAGCTGATGAATCAGCTTGTCTGTATTTTCAAGCGTATCATCTAGCGTAAGATGCTGATAATTATTTTTAAGAGGTGCCTCAAACAGAATAATGTTTGGCTGAAGTTGATCAATTTGATCGGCAATATGTGAGGATAAAAGCTCATCCGTTGTTTGGCTGCCGTATGAAAGTGTTTTAACCGTAAATACATCACTTCCATATGTAGCTGCTAGCTCTTTTTTTAACTGCTGAGGCCACCCTGCTTCCTTTGCGGATGTGGCAACCACAAGAGTCAGAGGCTTTTTATTTGCGATAGATGACTGGATTTGCTTTGTGATAAAGTCTGGAAGATTTTTTGTATAAGCAGATACATCGGAAAACTGTTTTTCTTTATGTACAACAGCAGTTTTTACTTCACTTGCCTGCGCTTCCGTTTGCTCCTGCCAGTGCTGCGTCCCCGCATACATCACTGCCCCGCACAAAACAGCCGCCGCCACATTTACCCCAACAATCGCCTTCATTCAATCTCCCCTTTACCCATTTTTAAAAACCAACTATATTCTCTCCACCAAACTCACATTCAATAGAATAAACAAAAGGACAAACACAAAAATACTTCACTGAACCTGCCCTAAAAGGTCCACCTATCCGGATGAGACCAGCCCGCAAGGGAGGGTCTCATCCGGATAGGTCTAGCAACTCTACCATCACCGCTCTTCCGTGATGGTAGAGTTGCTACATCGATAATAGATATAAAAATAATTATAGATTAGTAGAATTTGGAATGGGGGACCTTTCGTACGTAAAATCTCTACAAATAAACGTATACTTCGCATATTTCCTAGCGAAACGTGAAGTTTCCGGGGAAATTACGTCACGTTTCTTAAAAAGAAAACATAATGTACGTTCATTCGCACATATAATCTTCCCCTTGTACAGTAGAGATACCGGCGGAATACAGCAAAAACGCGTTTTTGAAAAAGGAATGCTACATGCAAAAAAGCTCGTTTGATCAAATCGCTTCATCTTTTCATCCATTAATTGTGTCGATGATTAAAAAATTTCATATTTACAAAGACTACGACGAATATTATCAAATTGCGTTGATTGGTTTATGGAGAGCGTATCAAAAATTTGACGAAAGCAAAGGATCTTTTTCTGCTTATGCCTATACAACCGTGCGGGGTACGATCCTTTCTCATTTAAAAGGCACCATTTTATACGAAGAACGTGAAACACCGGCTGAGCAGAACCTGCTTTCACTAAACGAAGATCCCGCTCTTCCCGTTCCGCTAGAAAGTGACATCATCAAGCAGCATATCGAACACTTAACGGGAAGAGAAAAAATCTATGTAATCGAACATCTGCTAGAAGGATACTCGTATAAAGATATTGCCTGCAAATACGGAGTCTCTACGGGAGCCGTTAAAAACTGGGGAAAAGCAGCTCGCAAAAAGCTAAAGGCCTCACTTCTTAGGGAGTAAGAAAAAGAGGAAGCTTATGATAAGCTTCCTCCTTCCGTTCATATGTGTAGTCCAAACGATTGTTCATATGTAGGACAAATTTGTTTGATAAATCGAACGCATTATGCAAAGACAAGCGGACTTTCTAAACAATAATTGCGAATAACAGCCGCTCTGGCCAGCTTTTTTTCTAAACTATAATAAGAGAGCTTCACTGGAATGAACGTTCCGTCTTTGAAGTGAATCAGCATGGAGGTTGGATTAACTGTAGCAAGCGTATGTGTAGTATGAACGTGAGAGGAGAAAATCCAGGCGCAGCTGTAGTCATTGGGCGAAGATGTGGGAAACGCAATAATCGCTTGTGAACGACTAATGACAAGAGGTGTAAGCTGTTTATAGGGAAATAGTTTTCGAACGGCGGCGATGGACCCTTTAAACGTACTTAATTCTCGAATGCACGCTTCTTCTAATAATTGCTTACACGTCTTGCTTAGCATGTATTCTCCTGCTGCATCTAGCACCTTTGTGCGGTGAATAGGATCATTCACTGGAATTAAGGCTTTTGTCGTCAAACCAATTTGATAATTTTCAACATTTGTCATACATCTACCCCCTTTTGCTACTTTATAACTATTCTATACTATCGAAAAGGGGAAAATCTAGTCTTTTTTTCTTATTATTTTAAATATTTTGAATATATTTCATATCCAAAGAAAAAAGCGCTGGTTTCAGCGCTTTTTGTCTTAGATAAAAATGTCTAAAATAAGAACCATCGCAAACGCTGCAAATGATAGAATCGTTTCCATCACTGTCCACGTTTTTAACGTTTGAGCCACTGACATGTTGAAAAATTCTTTGATTAACCAGAAGCCAGAATCATTTACGTGCGATAGCATCACAGAACCTGCGCCTGTTGCTAGCACCAATAGCTCTGGGCTTACGTTTGGCATGGTTGCTGCAATTGGTGCTACAATACCTGCTGCTGTTGTCATTGCTACTGTTGCTGAACCAACTGCTGCACGAATTAACCCTGCAATCACAAACGCTAGCACGATAGGAGAAAGATGTGCATCTTGAGCAAAGCCTGCAATCGCGTCACCTACACCGCTTGCTGTTAAAATTTTATTAAAACCGCCGCCTGCACCGATGATTAAAATGATCGAAGCAACGGGTCCAAGACATTCGTTTGTGAATTTTAATAAATCATCTTTGTTGTACCCTCTTGCAAAACCGAACGAATAAAAAGCAAACACTAGCGAAATTAACAGCGCAACGATCGGACTTCCGATAAAGTTTGTTACGTAGCGAATCGTACTTGTTTCTGGATAAACAAACCCGGTAATTGTTGCTAAAAGCATTAATAGTACCGGTAGTAAAATCGTAAATAACGTGATTCCGAAGCCAGGAAGGTCTTTATGCTTTGACTCTGTGAACTGCTCCATAATTTCACCCGTTGGCTCTACCTGAACACGGCGTGAAATGAACGATCCGTAAATCGGACCCGCCACGGCTGCAGCTGGAAATGCCACAACTAATGAATACAAAATCGTTTTACCTAAATCTGCTTTAAAGATATCCACCGCTAGCATCGCTGCCGGATGCGGAGGTACTAAACTGTGAACAACTGCTAAACCGGCAATTAATGATAAACCGATTTTAATAAGTGACGTACCCGTATGCTTGGCAATTACAAACACAAGCGGAATTAATAACACAACACCAACTTGGAAAAAGACAGGGATACCGCAAATAACGGCTACAACCATCATTGCCCAGTGTACGTTCTTTTCACCGAATACTTTAATTAACGTGCGGGCAATACGCTCGGCTCCGCCTGACTCTGCCATCATTTTACCTAACATCGTTCCAAGACCAAGAACAATCGCGATAAATCCTAAGACGCTCGCTACTCCTTCTTGGAAAGCCGTTACGATATCAGGCAGCTTCATTCCTGAAATAAGACCCATAAACAAAGCCGCAACAATTAGCGCTACGAACGGATTTGTTTTAAACTTAGCAATTAAAAAGATAAGTCCGACAATCGATACAATCGCATACAGCAAAAGACTTGCTTCATGACTTAATCCGAATACTGAATTCATATGTTCATCCCCTTAGTGTGACCATTTTTCACGTACGTACATCCAAATAATGTATACGCTTTCAAATATTTTCTAAAGTGAACGCACCTCGTACGTTCACTTCTGCTTATTTACTTAATAATTCAACCGTTTCACGAAGCGTTGTTTTGGCTCCAACGTTTCCAGGGAAAATGATGTACGCAATGCCCGGAAACTTGCTTTCCTCTCCCGTTACCCATACCGGAATGCCCGGCTTGATTTGTCCAGCAACCGTCGCGCGCTTTACAGATAAGCCGTTTACGCCGATATCACTTGAGGTAATGCCGCCTTTTGCGACGATAAAGTTTGGACGAACGTTTAAGCGGCGAACAATGCTTGTAACCGCATCTGAAATTTTTACCGATAATTTAAGCTCTTCTTCTTTTTTGCCTTCGCCAAGATCTAAGCGCTCGCGTCTTGTATACACAGCTACCGTTTGACCTTTAGAAATAAGCTTCTCTGCTTCATTGATAATACGGTTCACTTCTTCTTCAAACTTTTCAGGTTCTAAGACAAGATGACAATCAAATTCAATAAATTCAATGAAGCTGCATTTCTTTAATTCTTCTAACTGCTCTGTTGTTTTTTTAACATGCGAACCAACCATAATTAATCCGCCGTTTGACGACTTTTCTTTGATAAGCTCTTCTTTTGTTAAAAGGTCTTTGTCGCTCACGCCGCCCATTACTTTTGTTAGAGCCGCAGCGCTTCGATACATAAAATGCTTTCCAAGCTTCATCGCGCGAAGAAGCGCAATCGTCACAACTTTTACGTCCACATAGTCCACTGCGTTCACGATTACTTTGTTAAAGTCTTTCACTTCCATTAATTGATTTGTAATCGTCACTAAATCAAGTGCACGAATGCTCTCGAGTGAAATATACGTCGTATGACTTGCTTTGAATTTCCCTTCGGACTTTTCTTCTACCCATTCGCCTAAATGGGATTTACTGTAGCCAAACGTACGGTCTTTTGCAAATTCCGTTTCTCCTGCCGGCACTAAGTAGTCTTCATCTTGCACGTAGTGAATGTTATCAATAGTGAATCGTCCGCCTTCTTTAAAGAAAGGAAAGATAACTTCACCGTCAAGCACTTGATTGGAGTGCTGTTCAACCGTTTTCTTTAACACTTCTGTTTCTAATGGGTAGTGACCGCGAAGAGTCGAATCACCTCTGCTGATAATTAAAAACTCTTTATTTACTTCAGCCGCTGCCTCTGTAATAACAGCAGCAATGTCCGCGTGGGCTTTTTCCGTTTCAGAAGCGGTAAATCCGCGTGAATTTGTTAGAATAAAAAACATTGAATTTTCTTCTAAAAACCCTTGTTTGATGCTGTCTTTGCTCCAGTCTGTATAGACGGAAATGCCGTTAACCGTTTGAACACCCGTTGGATCATCGTCTAGCACAATGATTTTTTGATTGAACGTCAGAAGCTCTTTATCAAGCATTTTTTGCACAAGTGCTTCATCAACCGCTGGAATGTTTTTAAACACATCGCTTACAAGACGTTTTTCCTGTTGTTTAATCATGCTTCCACCTTCTTTTTCACTTCAACGTTTGCTAATTTTTCATAGTACTGCACAATTCCGCCGTGATCATCGCTTGCTTTTCCGTCTACTTTTAACGCGTGGAAAATTTCCACAAGCTGACTTGAAAGCGGAAGCGGTACGCCAGTGTCATGAGCCGTTTCCATCACGTTTGTCATATCTTTTAAGTTAATATCAATGCGTCCGCCTGCTACGAAGTTGCGGTCTAAAATAAGCGGTACTTTTGCATCTAATACAGCGCTTCCTGCTAATCCGCCGCGAATCGCTTGATACATTTTTTCAACGTCAATGCCTGCTTTGGCTGCTAGTACAAGCGCTTCAGACATCGCTGCAATGTTTAAGTTCACAATCACTTGGTTTGCAAGCTTAGCCGTTACGCCGCTTCCGTTGTCTCCAACAAGCGTTACTTCTGCTCCCATCGCATGAAGAATAGATGAAACGCTTTCAAAGATGTGCTCATTTCCTCCGACCATAATTGCAAGCGTGCCGTCAATTGCTTTTGGCTCTCCTCCGCTAACAGGAGCATCTAGCATGTGAATTCCTTTTTGTGCAAGCTCCGCCGCAATTTCTTTTGATGCTACCGGCGAAATTGAACTCATATCGATGATAACGCTTTCTTCTTTTGCGCTATGAATTAACCCTTCTTCTCCAAGAACTACGCTTTTTACATGATGTGAAGCCGGAAGCATCGTGATCATCACGTCGCTGTTCACTGCAACTTCAGCAAGGCTTTCTGCTCCAAATCCTCCTGCTGCTTTCACTTCTTCCACTGCTGCTTTATTAATATCGTAAACCGTTACCTCAAAGCCTGCTTTTAATAAATTGAGTGTCATCGGTTTTCCCATAATTCCAAGTCCAATAAATCCAACGCGTTTTGTCATTTTCGTTTCCTCCCCTTGTTGTATACGTTTTCAAATACGTTTTAAAAAATAATGTATACGTTAAAATATTTTTTGTATACATTTCTGATAATTTTGTATACACTCATCATATTCGCATTTTATTTATTTGTCTAGACTTTTTTCAAATGAAATTTATTTCTAAAAGCGAAACTTTCCGTCCCACCTTTTCACAAGTTATAGTATGATTTGGGTATACGCGTACAAAATGATAAAAAATAAAGAGAGAAAGAGACGAGATTTCCTCGTGTCGAATGCTAGAGGTGAAGTAGAGTATGTTAAGAAATCAAGGTTCTCGTTCGTCACATCACCCTTCTTATGAGATGATTCGAGATAAAATTTTAAACGGTGAGCTTGAAGGCGGTACAAAAATCGTCGAAGAAAAATTAGCGAGCGAGCTTGGATTCAGCCGAACGCCGATTCGTGATTCCATCAGACGCTTAGAATATGAAGGACTGATTGTTCGAAAAAAAGTGGTGTCGCCGACAGAAAAAGACTTACGCAACTTGTTTGAAGTGCGAATGCTGCTAGAAGGCTCAGCATCTAAAGCTGCCGCGACTTTTTTGTCTGACAACGAATTAGAAGAATTAAAGGAATGCGTAGACATCGGAAGAAACGGATCGTTTGAAGAAATTATGAGCGCAAATGAACGTTTTCACGCTATTATTGTGAACGCAAGCAACAATGACGTAATGATTAATATCATCGACCGCATGCAGTCAATCATTTACTTATTCCGTCACACCGTGGTCTTTTACAACCGCCCGTTTTTAATTGACGAACACGAAGACATTTATAAAGCTATTAAAGAACGCAATGCCGAAAAAGCCGAAGCGTTAATGCAAGAGCACCTTCAAAAAGACTTAGAGTTTTGCCTGCACTTGCTTCAGCGAAGACAATAAAAAAGCTGCCGATTGGCAGCTTTTTATACGTACATCTTTTCCTTTGTAGAAATATCAGCTAACTGTCCGCTGCTGTTTTTGAACACCACGTGTTTTTTTGAAAACTTCGTCGGCGAATCAATACCGGCTGCTGCGGCTAAATTAAACAATCCTTCACGTAATGACAGCACGTAGTTGCACACGCGGTATGACTTTTCTTCAATAATAAGCGCTTTTTGCAGCTTTGGATCCGTTGTGGCTACGCCTACTGGACAACGGTTATTGTGACAAACCTGCGCTTGAATACAGCCAACAGAAAACATAAAGCCTCTGGCAATATTAACGCAGTCGGCACCCAGCGATAAAGCCGTCGCAATTTTATCAGCCGTTAACAGCTTGCCCGATGCAAAAAGCTTCACTTCATCGCGAACCCCATATTTTCTAAGCAAATCATCCACAAAAGGCAGTCCTGAAAAAAGAGGTACGCCGGCTCCGTCTGCTAATTCTTGAAACGATGCCCCTGTTCCGCCTTCTGCTCCGTCGATCGTAATAAAATCAGGTCCGCTTCCCGTCTCTTTCATATACGCCGCCATTTCTTCAAGATCATTTGTGTTTCCGACAACCATTTTAATGCCTACTGGCTTGCCGCCTACATCTCGAAGTTTTTCAATAAACTGGAACATTTCAGGATACGATGCGAACTCTTTGAAACGGTTTGGGCTGTCTACCGATTCTCCTGGCTTCAAGTTGCGGATTTCAGCGATTTCTTCTGTTACTTTTGAACCATCCACGTGACCGCCTCGCGTTTTCGCTCCTTGCGCCAGCTTAATTTCAAACGCTTTGATTTGCTTCATTTCACTTTTCTTTTTAAACTCTTCCCATGAAAATTCGCCTTCTTTTGTCCGAACGCCAAAAAGCCCTGGCCCAATTTGAAAAATAATATCAACGTTTCCTTTTAAATGATACGGTGACAGTCCGCCTTCTCCCGTGTTCATCCACGTGCCGCCTGCTCGTCCTAATCCTAGTGATAAAGCGGTAATCGCGTGGTCACCAAGCGCTCCAAAGCTCATGCCGGATTGACCGATTAATCCTTTTACAACAAACGGATTTTTGCATGAAGGACCTATAACAACCGCCTCTTCATCCCTCAAATAAAACGGATCCGCTTCTTTTTCTTCACGGTGCTCTCTTCGGCTGAATAAGTTATCGGCGTCCATTTTATATACTTTCGTTTTAATCTTTTGCGTATTATCCGCTTTCATTTCATCACGCTGCTTTGGAAACACCGCATTACGAATATAGTATCCCGGTTCGCTAAAATCACGCTCTGAGCCAAATCCCATCATTCGGTTGAGGTACTTACCTGACTTAACGGTTTGTTCATATTGATTTCTAGAAAACGGCTTGCCTTCGTTATTATTTAAAAATAAATACTGACGCAGTTCAGGCCCCATTTTCTCAAAAATATAGCGCATTTTCCCGAGCAGCGGATAGTTTCTCAAAACCGAATGCTCTTCTTGTTTTTCATCTTTCATCCAAAGAATAATAGCAATAATAACCGGCACTACAATCACAAGCATCATTACCGCGCCAAAAATAAGTAAAATGATTTCAAACACTCCCATGATATCCCTCCTAAAAAGACTCTCCTATACGGAGAGTCACTGATTAAAGCATTCTGCTTAGTCCTTTACGAAGCGGCGGCATTTCAAGCTCATGTTCTTTGAAGAACTTTTTCATGATGTGCTTCGAATAATTGGCTGCTTGTCCGAATGAAATTTTGCCTGGAAGCGGCGGTTCATCCGCAACAACGACATCAATTACCACAGGGACGGTCGCAAGCGCTGCTTTTTCAAATGCTGTTTCGAGCTCCTCGTACTTTTCAACGCGGTAGCCAATTCCTCCGCATGATTCAGCGAACTTCGCAAAGTTCATTTCACCAAGCTGCGTTTGGTAATCCAAGTGGCCTTGAATTGCTTGTTCATATTTAATCATCCCGATTTCACTGTTATTAAGGACGACTACAACAATCGGCAGCTTGTACTTCACAGCCGTCACAAAGTCTTGCATGACCATCGTAAAGCCTCCGTCACCGCAAACGGCTACCGATTGTTTTTCAGGATGGGCAAGCTTTCCTGCGATCGCAGCCGGAAGTCCGCAGCCCATCGTTGCCAGCCAGCTGGAAATCACAAATTTTTGATTTGTCATGCGGAAATGTCTCGCCATCCATACCGTCACGTTCCCGACATCAACAGATACAATCGCGTCATCATCGACGATTTTTTGCAGCTTAGGAATGACTTGCTGCGGCTTAATTGGCGTACTCACTTCGTTTTCTTCTTTTTCTACGTGCTTCCACCAGTTTTCCATATTAACTTGACACTCTTCTAGGAAACGGCGGTTTTCTTGGTAATCTAAATTATGCGCAAGCTGCGACAGCGTCGTTTTAGAGTCTCCGACTAATCCGATGGATACGGGATAGCGTCTACCGATTTGTGTGGCATCAGAGTCCAGCTGAATCGCTTCAACGCCGTCTGGTAAAAATTCACGGTACGGAAACGATGTGCCCACCATAATTAACAAATCAGTTTCTTCCATCGCTTCATACGCCGGCTTCGTCCCAATTTGCCCGAGCTGCCCCAGGTTGTAAGGATGATGATCAGGCAGTATTCCTTTGCCCGGAAGCGTAAAGATAATCGGCGCCGCAATTTTTTCCGCAAACTGTGCTAACTCAAGCTTGGCGTGCTTGGCGCCTGTTCCTGCTAAAATAACCGGTTTTTTCGCATATTTAATCGCTAGAAGTGCCTTGGCTACATCTTCCGGGTCACTGTGAGAAATTGATTTTGATACATTGGCAATTGGCGTTTTTTCATCAATTTTAATCGTTGAAGACGGAATATCATCTGGAATGACTAATACCGCGACGCCTTTTTTGGCGTAAGCCGTTCGAATGGCTTGCTGAAGCAGATGCGGAAATGATTCAGGCGAATCTACTCGGTGATTAAACACCGACACATCGTCAAAAACACGTTCTAAGTTCACTTCTTGAAACGATTCATTGCCAAGCTTCGCACGAGGCACCTGTCCCGCTAGCACTAACACCGGTGCACCGTCTGCCTTGGCATCATACAAACCGTTTAACAAATGAATCGCACCCGGTCCCCCAATCGACAGACATACGCCGATTTTGCCCGTGATTTTAGCGTAAGAAGATGCCGCAAGTGCGCCTACTTCCTCGTGACGGACTTGAATGAATTCAATTTCATCTTTTTCACTGCGCAAGTTGTCCATAAAATGATTGATTGAATCTCCCGGCATACCGAAAATGTGATCAATCTTCCATTCTTTTAACACCGACATGGCTGCTTTTCCAGCCGTAGTTTTTATCATATTCAGTCTTCCTTTCTTTAACTTTCTTTCTATTCCATACCACAACGGGAGAAAGACAAAACAAAGGACTTTCCCATTTTTATGGAAAAGTCCCTTTTTTAGCTGAATAACTTGAATAAACTAAATTTTTTCATGGGCTCAGGTTCTAATTGATGAACCGGACGACCGTCGATAATAGCTTCTGCATTTTCAATAAAAAAATAAAGTTCTGAAGCACCGTACATATCGGAAATGTAATCATACGCTTTTGAAAGTGAATAGTCGTGGTAATTGCGAGCATGAACGCCAGAGGCAATCACGTGGGCTAAGCCGTATTTAATAAACGTAAACGCTGCTTTTCTTTCTTTTTTTCCGTTTAAACCAAGAATACTAGCGGCGCTCAGCTGAACGAGTACGCCTTTTTTAACAAGCTCATACAAACGCTCAGGATGATCTCGGAACATCGGGTGACATTCTGGAGAACGAAGAATAGGCACAACGCCTTTTGCTAGAAGATCATACAGTATTTTTTCAAAATAAGGTGAGATATCATATTCAGGCAGTGAAAGAAACAAATATTTATCGGTGTGATTAAGTGTGAGTAGCTGATTTCGTTCATAGTTTCGCAGAAGTTGAGGCGATAAAGGGACAAGCTGACCTGGCAATACTTGAAGGGGAATACATGAATTGGTGAGCCATTCATTAGCTGCGTTCACATAGAGAAATAAATGGTGTTTCATAAACTCTTGATCGCTATCATAAAGCGGCGTAGCCACAACGGACTGAACGCCTTGATCTGCTAAAGAACGTGCCATCTTCAAAAAGCCGTCTACTTCCTCAGGTCCGCTATCGATATTAGGCAATATGTACGTATGAATATCAATCACTTTATTTCCCTCCCTGCGTTTTGTATAGCTCTATTCTACGACGATTCGGCGTTCTACACTATGTATTCTTCTCGACATTTACCACCACGAACCCCGGAAAACCGCGCACTTTCCTGTCATCTACTTAACTAACAATATTTTACTATTACTCTACGTGAAAACGCAAACAAAATTTGTAAAATAACTCCAAATAATGATGATAAAAGAAGGGTGTGAAATAGGTCTTTGTATGCAAATACCCTGATTAAATGAATGTTAATCAGGGTACAAAGAGAAAGTTTAAAAGATTCTAGGAATTTTTTTTTGATGCGTTCAAGCGGTAAAATTTGAATGCCTTGACCATTAAATGTAGCTTCAGCATTTTGCATCAGCAGCCGAGCCGTCTCAGCTCCTTTTTCTTTTGTGATTACATCATAAGCCTCACGCAATGAATGCTGCTTGTAGTTATCCAAACTTGCACCAGAAGCAATCACGTGAGCAAGGTTACGTTCAATAAACTGCATCGCAGCTTTTTTTGCAGGCTTGCCATTTTTACCAATAATACTATCTGAAGATAATTGTACAATAGCTTCTTTTTTAACGAATTTATACAATGCGTTTTTATGTTCTAAAAAGTATGGGTGACATTCAGGTTCGCTAATAATCGGGATAATTTTATTTAGCTGAATTTCATATACCATCTGTTTAAGATAATCCGCCTCTTCCTGTTTAGGAATGGTTAACACGATATATTTTTCATTTGAAGCAAGCATAGCATTACGGCGTTGATAAGATTTTGCAAACGTACGGTTCGCCACCACTTCCGTTCCTTCAACAATTGTAAGAGAAATATTGTTATCTTTTAATGTTTGGTTTGCTTCTTTTACATAGAGAGAAAGAGAAGTATTCGTTTCCTTATCTAAAGTTATCTAAAGTTGTCGATACTCCCTTTACACCTTGACTAACTAAATATTTAGCGGCATCTAAAAACTGTTGCTTGCTACTTACTGTCCATGGTAACATGTGGGTATAAATATCTATCACAAAACCTTCTCCTTATCTCCAGATATTTATCTGAAAATTCTAATATTATATTCATTATTTTAGCATACTTGTCTTGCCAGAATAATAACCTTTAGGAGCATAACAAAAAGCCTATTTATAACAAATAGGCTTTTGTAAATTAAAATATACCTAAAAATTTCCCTTTCTTTACCCGCTCTGGTTGTTCTTTAAAGATAGCCTTACCCTCGACTATATAATCTGCATTCTCCATGAACTTATAAAGTATCTGTGTTCCAAACTGTCTGGATACCATATCATAGGCTTTAGGTAAAGTATAGCTCTCATAAGTATCCGCACATACACCTGAAGCAATTATATGTGCCAAGCCTTTATCAATAAAAGTTAAAGCGGCTTTCTTCTCTTTTCGACCATTTTTACCAACTATACTATCTGATGATAGCTGAACAATAGCACCTCTTTTTACGATTTCATAAAGCTGATCAGGGTCCTCAAGAAATGTTGGATGGCGTTCTGGCTCATTAATAATGGGAACAATACCTTTTAACTGAAGCTCATAGAGAATTTGTTCATTTAAAACGTTGGTGTTTTCATTTGGAAGCTGTAAAAACATGTATTTTGTAGAGTGGTTAACGGAAGATGTACATTCTGTTCAAATGCTTGAATAAGTCGATAATGAATCGTTATCTTCTGTCCAGGAAGAATAGTGAGAGGAATAAAAGCATGCTGCAAGTGTTTATTTGCCGCCTCAACGTATAGCATAATATTTTGCTTGCCTAAATCTTGTCCGTTATAAGTGGGGGAAGCTACCACATTCTTTACACCTTGATCAACTAAAGATTTTGCCATTGTTAAAAAAGCATTCACATCACGCGGACCTTTTTCTACGTTAGGCAAGATATGAGTATACAAATCTACCACAGCGATTCCTCCTTTAGTAACTATGCTAAGGATTAATATGTATTATCTTAATACTTTCTTCAATTACTTTCAATAAATTCCAATTATTATTACATAACTTTTACACGTAATTTATTTACAAACTATATATATTAGTTATGCACTTTACCTTTTACTCCCTTATATACAATATATACAATAAAAAAACCTGTCGTTCGACAGGTTTAAGAAGCTGTAAAATATTCTTTTAAATAGCTAGCCCGTGCTTTATTACCTTTTTTAGCTGGAACATGCTGTTTTTGAACCAAATAATCTAGTATTTTGTCTGACCTGTAATCAGGCCACGCACTCCAGTGGTTTAAGTACTCATAGCCCTTCTCTTCGGCAAAATCTTTTAAGGCATCTGCTTCTTTTGGATAATTACTGGCATTATATATCGGCTGTGAAGGCTGAAGAATCGTCACAAGATTTGAATTGGAATTTGTCAGGTGAGACATAATAACATTTAAGTTATCGAGCGTATTTGTAATACCTACTATACCATTGTCATTTAACAGAAATGGCTCAAATAATAATACATCTGGTTTCTCTTTTATAATATCTTCATATTCTTTATTTCGAACAAAATCTAATGTTGTAGTATCTTTATATTCTAATACTTTCACATTAATAAGTGAACCATATGTATTTTTTAATGTTTCTTTTAGCATAGCAGGCCATCCTGTTGAATCTGTTGATGTTGCCTGTGAACCCACAATTAATAAATTCATAGGTTTTCCTGATTTTTCTGCTTCTTTAAGTTTAGCAACAACAGATTTTGGAAGATTTTTAGTGTACTCTTCCCAACTTCTATTCTTTGTTTTACTTGACATTTCGTTTGATGCAACTGCAGTTTCTACTAATTTTGACATTCCAGCAGATGTTTGTTTATTCCAATACAACTTACCTATGATAATAGTCCCGATAAGCACAATAATTGCTATAATGTTTACCATTACTTTCATAAACTAACTCCCTTATTTTTTACTTGTCTTTCCATTATAATATATTTTTTACTTATTTTTTATGAAAAATGATTAAAACTGACAATTTTTTGATAGAATATAAGAATGGTTGTGTACTTTGTCACATAATGAAAGACACGAACTATATACCCGAAAAAATTGTAAAGGATGAAAAAAATGGAAGCAGAACAAGACCTGCAGCGCAAGCGTAGAAAACGCAAATCCAAAAAGAAAAAAGGCTTTAAAATTGCTTTAGCAATTATTTTACTTCTTATTCTTGGCGTAGGGATTTATGGTTATTCAGTTTACAGTTCAGTAGCAAATACACTAAATCGAACACATGATCCACTAAGCCGAGAAAAATCAGAAAAGCGTGCTGAAAAAGTAAGTCTTGCAAAACACGATCCAATTTCAATTCTATTACTCGGTGTTGATCAGCGCGGAGCTGATCGAGGGCGCTCAGACTCACTCATGCTGTTAACAGTAAACCCAGACAAACAGTCGGTCAAAATGGTGAGTATCCCTCGTGATACACGAACTGAAATTGTTGGCAAAGGCACGCAAGACAAAATAAATCATGCGTATGCTTATGGCGGCGTTGATATGTCAATTAACACGGTTGAAAATTTTTTAGATGTGCCAATTGATTACTATGTACAAGTAAATATGGAAAGCTTTAAAGACATTGTGGATGCAGTTGGAGGCGTCACGGTAAATAACACGCTAGATTTCACATATGAAGGCCATCACTTCGAAAAAGGAACGCTCGAATTAAACGGAGAAAACGCCCTGAAGTACTCTCGCATGCGCTATGACGATCCACGTGGTGACTTTGGTCGCCAATCTCGTCAGCAACAAATCATTCAAGCCGTTATTGACGAAGGAGCAAGTATCAAATCTCTGACGAATTATGGTACAATTCTAGATGCGATTGGGGATAATGTTAAAACCAACCTTACGTTTAATGATATGAAAGAAATTCAATCAAACTATAAAGAAGCCCGTAATAATGTGGAGCATATCCAAATTAACGGTACAGGTAAAAAAATCAATGGTATTTACTACTATGAAGTACCGGATGCAGAGCGTACTAAGATTTCACAAACTTTAAAAGAGAATTTAAATTTAAAATAAATTAATTTAAAAAAGCTTCTTATACCATATCTAAATTATTAGTGTGGTATAAGAAGCTTTTGTTATAAATGAACATATTATTAGCATGTATTCATAGTTGCATTATAATTTATTACTTTATAACACTAAACTGATAATTATCAGTTTAAACGAACTTAAAATAGCGTGAACCTTTACCAAGTCCGGTAAAGGTCCACGCTATTTGTAAATTCAATTACTGCCGTAATAATAGTAATAATCTCCTGACTCAATTTTGCGGTTATTCAAAATAACACCTAATAACTTAGCCTTCGCATTAGTTAATAATTCTTTAGCTTTTTGAGCAGCATTTCTATCTGTTGTACCACTGCTGACGACTAAAATTGTAGCTTCAGCCTTGTTAGACAAAACTTGAGCATCCGTTACAGCCAAAGTAGGTGGCGTATCAAATACGATAAAATCAAAGTTGTCATACATTGTTTGCAACAATTCATCCATATTTTTAGAGCCCAAAAGCTCCGAAGGATTTGGAGGAATTGGACCACTTGTTAAAACTAATAGGTTAGGAATATCAGTTTGGTGAACAGCATCTAATAATTTCGTTTTTTTAGTTAAGACATTTGTAAACCCAATGTGATTCTCTAATCTAAATGAGAAGTGCGCTGTAGGCTTACGCAGGTCGGCATCAACCAACAAGACTCTCTTACCTTGCTGTGCATATACAATAGCTAAGTTAGCAGCGGTTGTTGATTTTCCTTCTCCTGGACCAGGAGACGTCATTACCAAAGAGCGAATGTCTTCGTCTAGACTAGAAAACTGAATGTTGGAACGTATTGTACGATATTGTTCAGCTACTGGTAACTTAGGATTAGTATGAGCAACTAATCGGCGCTTTACTGTTAATGTTTTATCGTTGACTTGATTCTTTTTACGAGCCAATTGATTCCCCCCTTACTCTACTACTAGCTTGATTAGAAACTCGTGATGATCTAGAGGAAGAGACCGGAATGTCCTCAATATTTGCTATAACACCCATAACTGGGAGGTCTAAATACTTCTCAATATCTACTTCTGTTTTAATTGATTTATCAGAGAATTCTAATACAAATGCAGTCGCAATGCTTATAATTAAACCAATTACAATACCAATTAAAATATTTAAAGCTGGTATTGGTTTCACCGGATTAATATTTTCTTTTACTACAGCTTTAGATAATATATTTACATTATCTACGTTCATGACCTTAGAGACTTCTGCTTTAAAAACTTTGGCTGTTTCATTAGCAATTTTGGCAGCCATTTCTGGTGACTTGTCCTCTACTACTATTTCAACAATCTGAGATTCTTCAGCACTTGTCACTGAAATTTGTTTATTGAGCTCGTCTGCATTTCTTTCTAGATTTAAGTTTTTACGTACTTTATCCAAAACAGTCGGGCTTTTGATGATTACATTATAAGTATTAATTAATTGAACGTTTGCCTGCAGTTCAGTAGTATTATAGATTTGTTGCTCAGACTTGGTTTGATTTACAAGTAATTGTGTTTTCACATCGTACATTGGCGTTAAAACGAAAAAAGTAAGTACGGCACTAACTGTTGCAGTAATAACCGTAATTAATGCAATAAGCCAAAGACGCTTTTTTAAAGCCTGAAACAACTCCTTTAAAGTAAGTGTTTCTTCCATGATGACCTCCAATAAAAAAGATAAATTCACATAGCTTCTATTATAATAGAGTTTTTATACAACATCTATGATTTTTTATAAATTTTAGATAAAAATAGAAAAAAACGTCAAGATATTAAAGTTAAAATGAATCTTTTTACACTAAAAAAGCTATTCAAAATTAAAAACAGTACTTTTTTAGTTCTTTAAACCCACTATATCATCGACCATTCCCATGACATAAGACTCTAATAGATTAATTGCTTTATCACTATCCTGTGTAGAATTTCCCTTAACTGCAAAATAAAATTTAGCTTTAGGCTCTGTTCCTGATGGACGAATTGTAAACCAAGAACCATTTTCTAGATAGAACTTTAATACGTTTGATTTTGGTAAATGAATTGTTTCAGTAATATTAGTCTCTAAAATTGTCTTTTGACTAATTTGATAATCCTCAATTGCTACTACTTTAACACTAGCCACTTCTTGTGGCGGGTTTGTTCGGAATGATGTCAAAATATTGCCTATTTGTTCTGCTCCATCTTTTCCTTTTAAAGTTATTGATTGAAGTGATTCTTTATAAAAGCCATACTGTTCAAAGATTTCTAGCAAGCCTTCGTATAAAGACTTACCTTGCATTTTATAGTAAGCAGCTACCTCCGCAGCAAAAATTGCTGACTGAACTGCATCTTTGTCACGTACAAACTCACCTATTAAATACCCATAACTTTCTTCATAACCAAATTCAAATGTATATTCTTTTGTTTGTTCAAATTCATTAATTTTTTCACCAATAAATTTGAAACCAGTTAACGTATCAATTGTATTTAGACCAAAACTTTTGGCAATTGCACGTCCAATTTCAGAGGTAACTATAGTTTTAACCACAACGCCATTTTCAGGTAGCATCCCTTTTTCTTTCTTTTGAGACAGTAAATAGTGAAGCATAAGTGCACCCATTTGATTTCCTGTTAGTACAATATAATTGTCATTGTTATCTTTCACAGCAATACCTAAACGGTCTGCATCTGGATCTGTTCCCATTAAAATATCAGCTTCAATTTCTTTACCATATTTAATCGCCAGTTCAAATGCTGCATGTTCTTCGGGATTAGGTGATTTAACTGTTGAAAAATCTGGATCAGGTAGTTCTTGCTCTTTAACAACTGTTACATTGCTAAAGCCGAAAGCTTCTAATCCTGCACGAACTAGTTTGTTAGCTGTGCCATGCAATGGCGTAAACACAATCTTTAAGTCCTTTCCTAACTTTTCAACCATTTCTCGGTTAAGTTGAATCGTTTTTAACTGTTCAATATAAGCAGAATCTATCTGTTCACCAATATATGTTAACAATTCCTTTTCGAGCAGTTGACTTTCTTCCATTACTGGAATTGTTAATTCGTTTTTTACTGCATTAACATAACTAATAATTGTATCTGCAACTTCTGGAGGAATTTGCCCTCCATCTTCTCCATAGACTTTATACCCGTTATATTCCGGTGGATTGTGACTTGCTGTAATAACAATACCAGCAAATGCACCTAAATGACGAACTGCAAATGATAACTCAGGTGTAGGTCGCAATTCTTCAAATATATATGTCTTAATATCATGTTGTCCTAGTACTTTTGCAACCTCTAGGGCAAATTCAGGGGATTTATGGCGTGAATCATAAGCAACAACTACACCTCGTTTTTTCGCCTTTTTACCATTTTCTTCAATATAATTAGCCAATCCCTCTGTTGCTTTACGAATCATATATAAGTTTAAACGATTCGTACCTGGTCCTAGTTCTCCTCGCATACCACCTGTTCCAAATTCAAGATTTTTATAGAATGCATCTTCTACTTCTTTCTGGTTTTCTTTCATTAATAAAAGCTCTTCTTTTAATTCACTGTCTAAATGATCAAATGTTAGCCATTTCTCTAGTTGTGTTTGCCATGTCATAGTTATGTCCTCCTTTGTTGTTAGGGTGTGAAGCAATTAGTTCTACATTTCCTTTAATAGCAAAAGTATCTATTGCATTCGGCAAGATAAAATGATCACCCTTCTTCAAAGGAAACTCGCCTTCTTCTGTAATAAGCATTCCATCTCCCTTAATAACACTTGCTAATATAAAATGTACACCATGCGTTAGTTCCAAGGAATTTTGAACATCCCACTTATAAACAGTAAAATAATCTTCCTCTACAAATGTTGTAATTGTTCCTCCATTTATTTTTGCAGTTGCAGATTCTACTTTCTCTGCTACATGTGGGACCGTGGTCACTTTAATTGCTTTATTTAGATGAAGTTCACGTAATTTCCCATCTTGGCCAGGGCGATCATAATCATATACACGATATGTGGTATCAGAACTTTGTTGAGTTTCTAATACTAATGTTCCTTTACATAAAGCATGTATAGTACCACTTGGAACATAGAAAAAGTCTCCTGGTTTAATCTTTACTCTTTGTAAAAGCTTATTCCAGTTTCCTTCTTCAATTAATTTAACAAGTTCTTCCTGTGATTTTGCATGATGACCAAAAATCATCTCTGCATCTTCATCACAATCAATAATGTACCAGCATTCTGTTTTACCTAGCTCGCCATTTTCATACTCATCTGCATATTCATCGTCTGGATGAACTTGTACTGATAAATCATCATTTGCATCTAAAATTTTAATTAATAGTGGAAACCGGTCACTTTCAAAATGGCCAAAAATTTCTGGGTTTTCTTCCCATAACCGCCCTAATGTTTTCCCCTGTAATTCTCCGTTCTTAACAATGTTTTCACCATTTGGATGAGCTGAAATAGCCCAGCATTCACCTGTTTGGTTTGAAGGAATTTCATAGCCATAAAGCTCATTTAATTTCGTTCCACCCCAAATCCTTTCTTGAAATAAGGGCTTTAAAAATAATGGTTGTTTCAATGCTTACACATCTCCTCTAATACTGTTTGCTAAAATGTATGTATAATCTTATTAAAATTCATAACTGAATTTTTAACTTTATAAGTTATAGAACATGCTGGAGTTAAATGATAAACCAAAGAAAGAGTAGGATTAACAATACCTACTCTTTCTCGAGGATAATTAGGCCTTCTTCAAACTCAATACATGTTCAGTTATTTCCTCCCAAGTCATGAATAAGCGGACAATATCTTCTTCAATTAATTGTGACCCCGTTTGAACTTCAATGATTTCCAAATCAGTATTGGCTTTTATAGCATGCTTGTCTCCTGATTGAATTCGAAGAACATCACCAGGTTTCACAGTGCTAAGCTTATCATTTAAGATAAACTCTCCTTCACCTTTGATAATAGTCCATACTTCATCACGATAATCATGTAATTGATAACTTAAGTTTTTACCGGCATCTACACCAATGCGCTTTGTTAAGACTTCTTTTCCTTGTTCAAACTTCGTATAATCTAATACTCGATACCATCCCCAACGACGCTCTTCATACATAGGACGATTATCAAATTCTCCCACTAGTTCTTTAATTCTTGGACTAGCTTCTTTATCAGAGACTAAGATGCCATCTGGACTAGATGCTACAACTAAATTAGAAGCCCCCAACACGGTAACTGGAATATCTAATTCATTAATTAAATGAATATTTGTACTGTCTTCACTAATAACACCTTTACCAATTTGGCTTGTTGCCATTTCTTCTGTTAATGTATTCCAAGTACCTAAGTCTTTCCAGTATCCATCGTATGGAAGAACAACGATTTTTTCTGCTTTCTCTACTACCTCATAGTCAAAACTGATTTTAGGAAGCCCTTCATACTGTTTTAACAACTCATCGTATTGAATTGGCAAGCCTTTTTCTTCTAAGATTGAAATGACATAACCTAATTTAAAAGCAAATACACCGCAATTCCACAGTGCACCTTGTTCGATAAGGGTTGCTGCTTTATCTTCGGATGGTTTTTCTGTAAAACGACTTACTGGCAAATACTCGTTATTACCTTCGCTATTTGCCGGTACAATATAGCCATATTTAGCTGAAGGATAAGTCGGTTTTACTCCTATCAATGCAAGTTGAGCATCGCTATCATGTACAGCTTTTTCTAAGTCTTTTACACGGTTAAAAAAGCGATTCTCCACATAAGGATCTACAGGTAACACAGCTACTACTTCTTCTAGCCCCGTGTCTTGTACACTATATAAATATGTAGCAGCTAACGCGATAGCTGGAAAAGTATCTCGACGACAAGGTTCTACGATTAAATCAGCTTTGTTATCTAATTGACTATGAATCATGTCCACTTGTGATTTACTAGTAGCTAATACTGCCGAATCAGCTAACTCCACATTCTCTAATTGTTTCCAAACACGTTGTACCATAGATTGTAATTCTTGATTATCATCTTCTAACACTTTTAAAAATTGTTTAGATCTAGCATCATTTGATAAAGGCCATAGTCTTTTTCCTGAACCACCTGATAAAAGTATCGTTTTCATTTAATTCCCTCTTTTCTTCGCAACATATTCTTGAATAAAAATCTTAAAAAATAAACTATCATTTATAAAGTATCTTCTAAACATGCGTTTAGGTTCTTTGACAAAACGATAAAACCATTCTAGACTGGACTTTTGCATCCATACAGGTGCTCTTTTTACTGTACCGGCAATAAAATCAATTGACGCACCTATCTGTAAAGAAACAGGTACCTTTAGTTCCGATAAATGGTTATAAATAAAAAATTCTCCTTTTGGAGAACCTAAAGATACTAGTAACATATCAGGTTGGTAATCTACGATTTTCTGTATACATTCTTGAAGCACAATAGGATCTTTTTCGAATCCAAAAGGAGGTGAAAAACCTTTAATTGGAAAATCATAATTAAAATCTTTTTGAATTTTCTGTATAGCTAAATCTGCTACACCTTCTCTAGAACCAAAAATAAAAACTTTATACTGTTTTTTTTGAGCTAATTTAAATAACTCTGGAGTTAGATCTGAGCCGGATACTTTTTCTTTCAATTCAGACTTTAGCACTCTAGACGCTTGTACGATAGGCATCCCATCTACTAAAATTAAGTCTGCATTATCGTACACCTGTTTGAATTTTTCATTTTTATAAGTATTTACAATATGATCAACATTTGGAGTAACAACATAACTACATTGGTTATTTTTTTTATTAATTTCAACCGTGTCTTCAATTCTATTAATAGCTTCTAGCATGGTTAAATTATCAAAATTAATGTCAAATAATTTAACTTGATTAGTTGTCAATACACTCATCCTTTTAGATCCATTCTTTGTATAATTTTCTCTATTTTTCTCGGTAGCTTATCAGATGAATAATATGTTTCAAATGTATTCATGGCATTTACTGATAAATCTTTTAACATATTTGGATTAGACTTTATGGTATTTAATTTATTTATAAACTCATTACTATCATCTGCTATTAATATTTCTTTTCCATTCTCCCAGATAAGTCCCTCAGCACCAATTGACGTAGAGATTACAGGTATACCTTTTGCGAAAGATTCAATAATTTTCACACGCTGCCCGCTTCCTACAAAAAGAGGGACAATGCTGATATCACATAACTCGATATATTCATCTACATCATCCACATAGCCAGTTACAAAGACATTTTCTCCATTGTGATATGACTGAATAAAAGCAGGTGGTTTACTTCCTACAATGTAAAGTTCGTACTCAGAATGATTTAACTTTGGCCATACATTTTCCATAAACCATTTCAAGCCATTTTGATTGGGATACCATGACATTGAACCCAAAAATAATAATTTGAATTTTCCACCTTCATGCTTTTTAGGTTCATACTTTTTATTTAATTTTATATGAATTGGCAAAACTGATAGCTTTTCTGTTGAAACTCCAAATTCATGAAACTCCTGCTGATCGTTTTTACTTAAGCAAATAATCTGAGATGATTCATGCATAGATTGAATTTCGAATTTTTTTAATTTTTCGTATTCATAGGTCCCTAGAATCTTTTTTACACGGCTACTTTCTGTTTCTATAAAACGCTTAAAGATTAAACTTTCTACATTGTGCTGATCTAATAATATAGGGATATCATTAAAATGTTTGTTGTATACCATCATCGGCAAATGATCGACATAAATAAAATCATAGGTGTTTTTCTTTATGTAAGTTAGCAAATGCTCTTTAAAGCGGTTATCATAAAATTTATTAATACTATAAGGCCACGCGCTAAAAAGACTGCTTGCATAATCTTTTATGAAAGCTGATTTAGAAGCGCTTCTAACTAAAGTTTTAACAACAACATTCACGTTATCGGTAATATCTTTCAAAGCATCTACATGTTTTAACTCATCCTGTGAGTTAGCAAAGCAAAGTAAATCAATATTGTAAATTTTTGATAAAGCTACGATTGTATTGTAGCTTTTTATTTTCCCACCATTATCTAACGGGTAAGGAATGAGGTTTGTGATGAAAAGAATCTTTTTCATAAGTCTCACTTCTCTCTAAATCTTTTCTTTGACAATAAAACTTCTACTTTAAATTTAAAGTAGAAGTTTTTTAACTGAAACAATTAAATCATTTTTTATTAATTTAACTAATGAATAGATTAAAACTAAACCAATTACTAAAATCGGTATAAAAAACTCAAAAGCAGTTACATTATTAGACAAAACGTAGAAATAATAGACAACTAATAATGTTGTAACTAGCAACAGGTTGGTGAATTTCTTAGTATTTTTCCATTTGTGATTTTTAATCGCTGGCACATAAGAATTTACACCTATTATAAATAACAACATAACAATAAATTCTGTAATAATTGTCGCTAAAGCTGCTCCATAAATCCCCCATATGTTGATGAAAACAACATTTAAAACAATACTTACTATTGCACCTGTCATTTGATAATATGCTTTTTTCACCACATGTTTTTCTGTTACTAAGATACTGCCCAGATTGTTGCAAAGTAATCTAAATGGAATAGTTATCGATAAAAGCATTAATATTAAACTTGCTTCTGCATAACGTTCTCCAAATAATAATGGAACGACAAATGAAGCACAGCCTGCAACTGCAAGCATAATAATAATTCCAATTGTCAAAACGATCTTACTTCCCTGTTTAAATAAGAGAGACATTTTTTCTTCATTGTTCTCTCCCCATCTATGAACTTTAGGAATTAGATAACTTTGATAAAAAGTGGTAGGGAACAGATAAATGACGTTGAGTATTGTAAAAGCCACATTATATAGTGCAACACTTTCTTCTCCGCTCATTAGACCTATAATAAAGATATTGCTTTGAAAGTAAATAGAATAAAAGACAATTGTTGAACCATAGGGTAATAAATACTTAAAAGCTGTTTTAGTACTAGGTATATCATTTAAGGTCCGATTTTTATATGGTGCATGTCCTTTCAATTCTACTTTTTGTTTATATAATCTTCTTATTATTCTAAAGTAAACATAAATTAATATAAACGCTCCTACTGCATAACCTATTCCAATGAATAACAGATTTGCACCAATAAATGAAGCAATCAGTACTACTAAAAACCGCAAACCTTGTACAGAAAACTTTAGAAATGAAAGTTTTTGGTATTTTTCTTCTAGTTGATACACAGCCTCAGCGGCAGTTGAAAAAGTTAAAGACAATAAAATTGAAATAAAAATAATTGTAAGGATTTTCGTTGAATCCGATACAGACATATAGTAAGTAGAAACTAATAGTCCGACAATAACTATGCTTGCAATTATTAGGTTAATTTTAATTGTAGGTCTTACCCATCTATGTGCCTTCCATCCCTCAACTCCAAAGGCCCGCAACCAATTCGATCCAGCCCCAAAGGCAGCTGCTCCCCCTAGAATAGTTACGATATTAATAGCTGAAGTGAACGAACCGTAATCTTCTACTTTTAATATACGTGCTAACAATAATTGGGTGAAAAAGGCTATGCCCACAGCACCGAATTGCGATATCCATAGAACAGAAATATCCAGGATATTTTTATTTTTACTACTAGCTAACTTTTTCTTTAATGACATCTAAAAAACTCCAATTAAGCCGATTTGATAGTTAAGTCCTTATCAATTAGCTGAATTTTATTATTGCCTTCCTCTTGAACAAAATAACTAATCTTAGGAGAATAATTATATACAAAACATTCTTTATTTAAATACTTAGCTGCTACAGCTACGTGCAATCTAGAAGTAAAAATCACTTTACTTTCATTAATTACTGCAAGCTTTTCTTCATAATTCTTACAGTCATTATACTCAACAGAAATAGTACCATTAAGTCTTTCAATGCTTTCTTTTAAAGAAATGCTCAGCTCTCTATCTCTTACAGAATCTGTGTCTATAATTATAATTCTATTTGCTTTGTACTCTTGACATAATCTAATCGCCATTTCTGATACAGGCAATAATTCAGAGCCTATAGTAGTATTCGAATAATCGCTTAAATCACGCCATGCTAACACAAGACTATTATTATTTGTTTGCACCGGCAAAGAACTCGCCAATACTTTTAGTGTTTGATTTGCAGGATCTTCTACTAGCTCAATTGATGCTTTTGATGATTTCTTTTTCCAATTTAAAGCTTTCTTTAACGATGTTTTATCCCGAAACGTTAAAATGCTTGAAATATTAATTAGCTTTTTAGTCTTAAATAATCTTGAAGTCTTGCTAAGATTACCAATTCCTACTCCTAGATAGCCAACTTTCTTGCTTAATAGTTTTGCATAAATCATATACTTGAAATATCCGTCTCCATCTTCATCTGTAAAGCAGGTGCCCCCGCCCCAAAAGACTGCTTTGCTGTTTTGCGAAGCTTTTTTAAAGATCTGAAATTTCCCTATCTTGGAGTCCGGCCAAATCCATACTTTCACATTAGGGTAGGCTTCTTTTAATAACCAGCTAACCTCTCGATAAGCTAAAATATTAACTCTTAAATCATGCTTTCTAAATTCATCTAATAAACTCTTTAACATAAGGTCATCCCCGAAATTATCCATCCCATAATAACCTACAAGAGTAATTTCACTGCCTATATCCACAACACTTGAAAAATTAGTTCCTAATGTCATAACTGTCCCAACCTTGTTTGTTTATGTTCTTCATAAATTTTTATAGAGAATATACAAATTATCACAAATAAAATAAAAGTTTGATTGTTGTTATTTGCCCAGCCAGTAAAGTTATATAGAAAGATGTTAATTACACTTATGATTATTGCTAACGCATAGTATGAGTGTGTACCTTTCTGAATAATTACTGTTATCATTTTAAATAACACAGTCCCCAAAAGACCTACATAACACAACGCGAAAAAGATGCCGCCTTCAGCAAATAATAATAAATACATATTGTGAACGGGTTGAGTATACGCAAATCCGCTGCCCATTGTCGCTACTGTATCTGTATAGTTATTAGGGCCAACTCCTATAAAGAAGTTTTTGAAATTAGCTGTGATAATATCCCAGCTAATAACACTTAAATTCCCTCTATAACTTGCTTGATATAATAAATCTGAATCTCCAAATCTCTCCATCAAAGCATCTGAAAATACAAAAATAAATGTTAAAATAGCCAGCGTAAAAATAGATAGGTACCACAGCAACTTATTTGCAGGTTCATCCGTTCTGTATCGAATAATACAGGTTCCTAAAAACCCCAGAAAGAAAGTTGCTAACATAATTACAATTGATGTTCTTGCATTTGTTAGTATGATTAACGATGCACAAAGCAAAATTGATAAAAATACTAAACAACTTCTGATTTTTGTTTTCTTTTCTGAATTCAAATAATATAAAAGAAGAAAAGGCATTACAAGCGTTAAAAAAGCACCTAATATACCCGGATGCCCAAGCGTACCACTTAACCCTTTTTCTGCTGCACCAAATACAGTTTCTGCTCGAAATGGATTTTTGCTTTCTCCAAGTATACGGAAGCCTACATATTGACCAGTAATATATTGTGTAATTCCAATTCCAAATTGCACTGGTAAAAGTAAAATAACTCCCTTTAAAAAGAAATCCCATATAGAAGAAAAAGTTAATTTGAGCATCATAAATACAAAAAGCATCATAAATATTAACCTTACAACAGTATAAGATGCTGCTGGTTTATTATCTGCAAAGAAAAATGAAATAATTGAAATCAATGTAAAGAAAACAAATAATATAATTTCTAAAGATTTTAATTGTCTCTTTGAAGCTAAATGTTTATCTGTAATTTCTTTTAAAAAGACCGGACTCAAAGCAAGAAGTATTAGAAAAAACTGATTGACGACTAAAGCTCCTCTTAATCCCCCCGGATGACTTGCAGAAAATCCTCCATTGAATGGATACAAAGGAAATTCGATATTAAAAGCTAAAGTAAAAAAGAATAAAATAATTAATGTCTTTTTGATACCTGAAAAATTGAGTAAAAGGAGCATGATTGAGCCTAACAATATAACAGCAAACATACCTACTCCAATTAAAAAACTTTTATAAGCAACAAATGATAAAAAAGCACCAAGAAAAATGCTTATCAAAACACTAAATAGAATAAGTACTGTTTTATTACGTTCTTTTATATACATAGTTAAAGAATTCATCTATTTTCACCTTATATACTCATTAACATTTAAAAAGCATCGTTGGAACCAAAAAGTACTTTAAATGTTTTTAATATTATTTTACAATCTAACAAATTACTTTGATTTGTTATGTAATACAAATCTAATTCCACCATTTCTTCAAATCCAATATTACTTCTGCCTCCCACTTGCCACATGCCCGTACAACCCGGTGTTACAAGTAAGCGCTGTTTATGATATTCATTATATTCTGCAACTTCCCTAGGTAAAGGTGGTCTTGGCCCTACTAAGCTCATATCGCCTTTCAACACATTAAACAATTGAGGCAATTCATCAATACTGGTCTTTCTTATAAATCTGCCTACTTTCGTTACACGAGGATCATTTTTCATTTTAAACATAGCACCGCTTGTTTCATTATGTTTCAATAGTTCGTGGAGCTTCGCTTCAGCATCTGTAACCATTGAACGAAACTTATACATATTAAATTCTTTGCCGTCTTTGCCGATCCTTTTTTGTGAAAACAAAACAGGTCCCTTAGGATCTTCAATCTTTATTGCTATAGAAATTATTAGAAAAACTATCGAAAGTAGTATCAACCCCACACTAGTAAGCACTATATCTAGGGTTCTTTTTGCAAATTGAAACGACATACTATTATTTACTGTTACATTTGGATATTGTTTAGCAACAGATGTATCTGAAACAGCTTTATTTCCTACCATTTCTGACAATGTTTAATCCCCTTTCCCCTGTAATATGATTAATTAATATTCACTTTTTTCTTACTTTCTCGTTCAATAATAGAAGTCATCACTTCCAGTAATTCATCTCGCATTTCTTCATGTTGCAATGCAAATTCCAGCGTTGTTTGAATGAAGCCCAATTTCTCTCCAACATCGTAACGCGTACCTTCGAAATCATAAGCAAAAACACGCTGAATTTCATTTAACTTTTGAATAGCATCCGTTAATTGAATTTCGCCACCTGCACCTACTTCTTGCTGTTCTAAGAACATGAAAATTTCCGGTGTAAATACATAACGCCCCATAATTGCTAAATTAGAAGGCGCAGTACCTGCTGCTGGCTTTTCAACAAATGTATTTACTTGATAACGTCTTCCTTCTTTCGAAATTGGGTCTACAATTCCATAACGGTGAGTTTGTTCATCTGCAACGGTTTGAACGCCAATTACAGAAGATAATGTGTTTTCATATTCATCCATTAACTGCCTTAAGCAAGGTGTTTCAGCTTGGACAATATCATCACCTAATAACACAGCAAATGGTTCATTTCCAATAAACTTCCGAGCGCACCATACAGCATGACCTAAACCTTTTGGTTCTTTCTGTCGAATATAATGTATTTCTACGTTTGAAGATTGACGAACTTTTTCTAACAATTCAAACTTCTCTTTTTCTACTAAATTATTCTCCAGCTCCGGTGCATAATCAAAATGATCTTCAATCGCTCGTTTTCCTTTGCCTGTTACAATAATAATATCTTCAATACCAGACTCGATAGCTTCTTCTACTATATATTGAATAGTAGGTTGATCAACGATTGGCAGCATTTCCTTTGGCATTGCTTTTGTAGCTGGTAAAAAGCGGGTTCCTAAACCAGCTGCTGGTATTATAGCTTTACGGATTTTCTTCATACATTCTATACCTCTTTCTTCTTTATTATTTAATTATGTAATAATAGAATAAATACTTACGAAAGAGTTACTGCTAGTAACTCTTTCGTAAGTATTTATTCAATAAAGTCGGGCATCTAACCCACCCTCACACCGTACTTTTGACGACAAGCGTCTAAGGTGTCAATCACCCACAGTACAATCGAGTATCTCCATTGATAAAGGTGAGGAGACATTACCTTACTATTTCATTTCTAATATTGAATAATAAACTATATAATCTAAAGAATTAACAAATTTGTAAGAACCTTTAACATACCCTAACTAAAATATACCTAAAAATTTCTTGCGCTGTATTCGTTCTGGCGGCTCTATAAAGCAAGTTTTCCCTTCTACCACACATATTGCATTTTCATTAAATTGATAAACTAAGTCAATGCCATACTCTCTTTCTACTATGTTTAATGCTTCTTTCATTCTAAAAGATCTCCCAGCTACATTATGAGCATCTGAAGCAATAAAATGAGTTAGATTGGCTTCAATCAATTGATGAGAAAATTTCTTAATTTTTTTCCCGAAATCACCAGCTAGACTAGAAGCAGTTAATTGTGTTAATGCCCCTCGGCTAACAAAATTATATAGAAGATCAGGTTCTTCAATTAAACGGCTATTTCGCTCCGGATGTACAATAATGGGTGTAAGCCCTTCTGACTGAAGATTGAATAAAAGTTGTTCTGTATATCGTGGCACTTGGCTAGATGGAAACTCTACGAATATATATTTACCTGTATTGTTTAACGTAAGAACTCGGCTAGCACGATATTCCTCGACCATTTCCCCAAAGATACGCGACTCTTGCCCGGGTAAAATGGTTAAAGGCAATTCCTGTTCTTGCAACACTTGATTTAATAAACGTACCTGCTTTTCAATACTTGCTTTTTCATTTATGTATTTTCCATTCTGGTGATGAGGTGTAGCGACAATAATATGAATCCCTTGTGAGATTGCTTGTTTTGCCATTTCAACACTCGATGCTATATCTTTTGCACCATCATCAACACCAGGTAATATATGACAATGTAAATCTATCACCTTCACCTTCACCACCCTTCAAAAGTCCTACAAAAACATTATAAATACTAGCATAGCTTTTTTATAGGTTCAATGTCTGTTTTTGTCGAAATACCCGGAATATCAGTTTTATGTACTTTTTATATTATTTAATCAGGTCTTATTACCCGTTAAAATTATCGTGAATATATTTCAAAATTATAACAGTGTAATATTAATGTTACGAAAAAATGTAAATGTATAGGTCATTGCCCAAAATTATCTATTTAGAATTTTACCAATAAAACCTTATATTTTCTTGAGCCAACAGACTTGTTTATATGAAAAATTTTAAATTTTCTCGAATTTACTAAATGATTTTTTGATACCGTTTCCATCGTTGCTAAAATAAAGTTATTAGTATTTTTAAACTTTGTGAAAATCAACTTAAGTAGTCTATTATACTCATAAAAATAAGGAACTAAATACCTATTTTTTAAAAATGTCCTTTTAAATTATATGTCGTTTATTGCGTAAAAGATCATATGAATAATAAACAGGTACGCTACCTTTTGCAAATAAGAATTTCTTTTTAGATTTTAACAATTTACTATTAATAAATCTGCGGATAAGAAGATAATCCATTTAAATGTGTATAAATACTAGTCACTTTTGTTTCCTATAATAAAAACTCTACCATTAAAAAATGATAGAGCTGCATGTTAATCAGTTTATAGCATAAGAGGTATCCATTCTAGCTTCATAATAACTATTTGCTCCTGAATTACTCTTGTCTTTCGCATGTACGATTAAGGTATACGTCCCTTTGCTTTGAGGAATCCACGTTACTTTATTACTTGATCCATACTCTTGCAGCATTGTAAGAATTCCTTTCTCGTCTCTCACATAAAACCGATATTCCGGTTCGATGCTTCCTTCGGATGTTGCTGTGAGTGTTATAGATGTTCCTTCTGTTTGAGGGCTTGCCTTGTCTGTACTCATACTCACATTCGTAACTTTTCCTAGTGTATAACTTTTCATAAGGTAGGCTGATGAAATATATCCCGCTGATTGCTGATCTAGCGTACTGACAGGATACCATACAAATTGCCAGTTTCACTTCCTGAATCTTGATCATATTTAAAGTATCCATTAACAACCAAGGTTGTATCTTTAGCTAACGTACTAATAGTTGAAGAAGTGCCTGGCTGCGGCCTTAAATTCACGCCATCACCTGTTACCGTTACTTTATTACCCAATTTAAAAGAGTAGGCTGATGAATGCAACTGATCAGTTAAAGTATACTCTTTTTTTAAAAATTTGATATTTTCATCTTGGGATATATCGTAATCAAAGTCTTCTGTAGTAAAAGGAAACTGTCCTAGCTTAAGTTTAGAATCATTTACAAAGCTGTAGTATTCTATTAAAGCAAAAACTTTTTCTTGATATGCTTCCGTATTTTTTTCACTAGTAGATTGATAAATAGGACTATTTACTGGCTTGGTTCCATTGGAAGCCATCACCGGAAAATACCAATTTTCAATAATTTCTCTTCCCGCTCCTTTTATTTTAGGAAGATCAATCCGATTGTACATATTACCAAGTATTTGAACGCCTACCTGAATATTGTAATAAATATCATATTTTAATCTCTCTTGATCGTAGGTTGACTGATTTGTAATTTGCATAAGCCCAATTCCACCATCTTGAGAAACTCTAGGTTTACCTTCGTTGTCGAATTGACTCCAAATACGATTATCTTCTGTTGCCCCGCTTTCTTTTGTAGCTATCGCTTTTACAACCTCAGGTGGGATATCTGCTTCTAGAGCTGCATTCGTCAATAAACAATTTACATGCTGCAGTGAGGGATTCTGTTTTTGCTTAATTTCACCGTATGAGGCACATTTAGAGGGTTGTTCAACTTCTGCCTATGCCTCTCCATGAAACCAACCTAGTGCTAAGCAGGTTAATAAACCCACTCTCATTAAAATTACTTTCATTACTTCATTCTCCAATCTAGTTAATGAAGTATATTTTACCATAGAAGGATTTCATTTTAATATAATCAAAGATTTTTTAAAACTTAAATAGTTTAGTATAAAAACCAATTTTTTCCTCGCATATAATTCTTTTAAGCAAAATTCTTTGTTTTATTAGATCAGCATTTATCTTTAGTTAAATGATTTATCTACCAACCAATTGATATACTCTCAAAAAGAATCATCACTACTCCATGCTTTTGAATGTGCGACTATTAAAATCATCATATCCTTCAACAATTTCACCTAATAAGTCTGTATATATAATTCTTATGGTCCTCAATATTAGGATGTTTATCTTCTTGCTCTTCCACTATGGGTGCCTGACATTTCTTACTTAATAATAACGAGTGCGCATAAAAAAGCCCCTCCAATCTTGGAAGGACTTTTCTCTCAATCAGACATTACTTATCGATTTCTTTTCCACATCGAATACATCTACCAGAAGAAATTTCTACTTTATGTTGCGCCTTAATCTTACACTTTAAAATCTTTTAAAAAAACTCTATCACTTTAAGTTCCCCTTTTACCAGACATTCCAGCTGTCATAGTCATTTGACTTAGACTGTTAGCTTTCCATCCTAATCTTTTGATTTTTGTATAGGAATTTTCACGTGAGTTATTATAGCGATAAAAAATGAAAAAACCATGAAAATATACTAAAAATACACTGAAACTTACAAATAAAGTTAAGGATGCTAAATTAATAGAACATATCTAAGGAATAATTTTATTTCAATTAAGGAACAAAAAATATATTTTAAATTATTTATTTTTGCAAACAAAAGAGCGCAGGAATCAGCGCTCTTTTGTTTCTATATTTTGTTTAAATTCATAAAGTTACCCTCATAGAAACCGCATCTTTTGTCTAATAAAGATAGAACTGGTATACACTCTCTTGCTTGTATATTTCTATGCTGTTTTCGAAATATTTTTTAATAATTTAGATAAGCTGTAACCGATCCCCGTTCCTAAAGTATTTAAAATAACGTCATCTATATCAGTCCACCTATTAGGCATGGACAATTGAACAATTTCAATTAGCAACGAAAATGCCATTCCTATTAAACACACTTTTGAAAAACTACTTATACTATTGAATTTAAAGGGTAACAAGGTACCAAAAGGGACAAACAAAATAATATTCCCCATATTATTTATTATAAAATCGCCAAAAGAGCGATGAAGTAATAAATCTCCAATTGTATAAAAGGGCACAAGATTAATGCCCCCTTGGTCTACACCGATACCCAATGAAGCTTCTGGAAACATCGTTAAACCAATAATAAATAGAATTGAACCTAAAAATAAGACATTAATTACATTACGCTTAAACATTCCTTGCAATCTCCTATAGCTTTTTTTATGCAGTATTTCTTTGTACTATTTCCCTCTTTCGAGAGGATTAAAGTTAGTCTTTTGATACTCTCTCATTTTCTGCTTATGATAGTTAATTTTGCTCTTTAATTTATTTTTTATTTTCTGGTCCACACAGCCTTCTATTAATAGTTCCAAAAATGCTAATCTAATACGATGCCAGTGATAAAATATTTTAGACGTAAAAAACACGTTATTTCTCCTATAAATTATATTTTAGTTCTTGCCCTTTATGTATATACCCTATGTCTTTTTAGTGAAAATTGAATGAAAGGTAATTTACTTTAATATTATCGGCACTTAGAAGTCATTTTTTATCTCAAGACGAAAAAAGAATAATTTTAAGCCACCATTAATTGCTTACTGTTTGTAATTTCTACTGCAATTAATTCCTTTCATCTATCCCAATTGAAAAGATATCGGTTTTGAAAAAACATGAATGTTACAAAATATAATTATACCTGTAAAAGTGACACAAAGGATTATTATTTGCTTCTATTTAACAGGGACCGTCAATAATTTTGTGTAAATACGAATTTCCTCTTCTTATAGATGTTATCCACTAGTTTGTTTTAAACCTCATTTGTAGCTCTGCTCGAGCTTAATCAAAACCAATATGACATCTTGTGGCAAAGCGCTGATTATACTGATCAAACTGTGAAACGAGGAAGCATTCAAGTGACTCTTCGTTAGGGAATTGTTCCTTACGTTTACTATATTTCTTGATTTGTTTATTAAACGACTCAATGAGATTGGTAGAATAAATACTACGCCAAATAGACTTAGGAAAGCTATAAAATGTGAACAAATAAGGGTTATTGAGCAATGGCTTTGTCACTTTCGGATACTTAGACTTCCACTTTTCAACAAACGAATGCAGGGCCTGTTGGCCCATTTCTAGGCTTTCTGCACGGTACACAGATTTGAAGTCTTCACAGATTTCAGCTCGGTCGGATACACGAACTTTATGAGCAATCGTACGTGAAAGATGGACGCAGCATGTTTGATAAGAAGAAGCTGGATAGACAGCGAAAACACTGTCTGAGATACCTTTTAACCCGTCGGAAATAAACAACAGAATCTCTTCTACGCCACGAGATTTGATGTCTTCTAAAAGTTCTTTCCAGACAAAGGCGGATTCGTTAGGGGCGATTGTATAACCAAGTACTTCTTTTGAACCGTCTTCGCGAATGCCAACGGCAATGTAGACAGCCTCTTTTGACACCGTATCTCGTTTCAAGGCAATGTATGTAGCGTCCAAATAAACGCACGCATAGCGTGCGCACAAGTTTCGATTTCGAAAGGCTTCTACCTGTTCAGACATCACTTTGGTCATATTTGAAATGGTTTGAGGCGTGTAGTGATGACCATACATGCGCTCAATTAAATGCGCAATTTCAGCTGTCGTTACACCCTTTTGGAACATATGAATGACAAACGCTTCAAGCGTATCATTGGCTCGTTTATAAGGAGCCACCGTCTGTTGCTTAAAGTCGCCATTCCGATCACGAGGAATAACGAGATGAAGTTCTCCAAACTCTGTAAGCAGCGTTCGTTCGTAAGAACCATTTCGTGAATTCCCCGTATTAAATCCAATACGATCATATTTTTCGTAGTCCAAAAAAGCTGTCAATTCGCTCGCTAAGAGCGTATTAACCGCACGTTCTAAGTGAGAACGGAAAATTTCCGTCACATCTTCTTTTTGGACTAGAGCTTGAACAAGATCTGTTGTAAACTGATTCATAGGAAGACCTTCTTTCTTTGAATTGGTTGTGGTGACTTAATTCTACAAGAAAAGGTCTTCCTTTTTGTATTTATTCATTTACACAAGATATTTTACGCTCTCATCTATTTTCAAATAAAAAAGAACTATACAAAAGTAAAGGTCTTTCTAATATGTTTTAATTGTAAAAGTTATATTAATATGTGTACTTTCTATTTATAGCTGTCCCAAACCCTGTAATAAAAATCGTTCTTTTTTTCTGTATTACTGTATTAATGATTACTATGCTCCATGCCTCAGTAGTCATTAACGTGTTTCTTTGTGGACCTCTGTCTGTCCTAGCTAAAGCATGTAAAAAAGTTATATAATTAATTCTGTTTATTACTTGACTCTTTTCAGCATGGGTATTACCTGCAAATTAACCAATTACGTTCATTTTGCCTTGCTTTTCATAATTCAAATGTATAAAGTTATATCTAAATTTATCTGATCTTTCAAGAATATCGATACTATTTCCATTTTTAAAAGCTTGGATAATAGCATCCATTACACTAGAATTAACAATCAGAGGATCATTAGGCAAGCTCATTGAAGCATATAATGGAACATGTGAAATGAATAGTATTTGCCATTGTGAAGGATTTTTATTACTAGAGAAGTTTAATGCTTTATTGGCTACCCACTTTAGCTGCTGGTTGGAAAAAGCATATTTATTAATTCCATAATATTTAGGCTTTCCTGAATTCATATAGAATTTTTGTTGGATATAGGTTTTTTTATCAAATGTTGTCATATATATTCTTAGAAGCATAAAATGACTTAAAAAGCTCTTCAAAAGATATTTTTTGGACTTTAGTTATTTTAGCCTATCAACATTCTAAATAGTAAATTAGTATTATCTAAATGAACACCAGCTCTACACAAAGGTATCTAAAACTTTTTAAGTTTTTATTTATATAAAAGAGAAAAGCTTATAAAAATTTCTTTCGTGAAATATGAACTAGAAAAAGGCTTGCATTTTAGGCCTTTTTCTCTTACTATATGTGAATAGTCTAATGAAGAAGGAATTTTTTGTATGATAAAAAAAATAGTAGTTTTATTAATGATGTTAGGCATTGCACATTTCTCTCACACTCCCCACTTGCTAATCACAGATCCCACCACGTGGCAAAACTCATCTGTATGGAATCATGATGCAACGTTATGGAGTATTTTGAAACCTGGCAGTGATTTTTATGACACTTATTCCTATGGGTTTGATTTAGAGTTTATTTTGCGTAAACTGGCTCATATTTCATTTTTCGGTATACTAGCTCTATTATTTTATTGGAATTTAAAAGAAATACGGGGACGTTTTTTGAAAGCGTGGCTTCTGCTAGCCGCTTTTGCTTTTTTAGATGAGATTCATCAAGCATTTATTATTGGCCGTGATGGACGTATTGCTGATGTAATGATTGATTCATTTGGAGGAGCCCTTTTTTTATTTTTCTTGTATAACTTTAGAAATAAAAAACGAGTAAAGTCTCTAATTTAAATTGAAGCTATTCCTCTTAAAACCCCTTGAGTGAAAGACATGTTCAAGGGGTTTTAAATTTAACTTTATCTTGGTCTTGCTTACTAACTAATCAGCAATAGATGAATATGAACGTTCATTTCCGATAAGATTTCTCAATTATCATGGATTATCCGCACTAAAACTTCACACTAAATTAATTTTATAAAGTTGATGATCCATTTCCATTTTATGATAATATTACTGTATCTATTTTAGTAGATACTGAATTCATACATACATTTATCGTTGTTTTATAATTAATAAATCAATTGTAAGGAGATGAAACTTTGAAAAAGAAGCTTGCACTTTATCTGTCGCTCACTCTTTTATTAATCGGGATTATCTATGTAGTTACTAATAAACCTAATAAATCCCCTACCATAAAAAAAATTTACTCCAGTCAGATTTATGAAGCTGAAAAATCTATATTAAACGGAGCAAAAACAAGCAAAGAAGTTAGCGGTTATTCCGGAGATGGATACGTAACTAATTTTCATAAAAAAGATGATTCTGCTATTTTTATTATCGATGCACCTCGAGAAGGTTTGTATAAATTAGCTATACGCTATAGAGTTTCAAGCGGAAATGGAGAAAAACACGCTGCGGTAAATTTAAATAGTGAACCCTCTGTGCAAATAATATTAAAAGAATCTGATAAATTTAAAGAATTGAATGTGGGGAAAGTACTGTTACATGAAGGAAAAAACACTATAAAAATAAGATCCGGATGGGGTTATTACGATTTAGATTACATTAAACTTACTCCTGGTTCTGCATCGAATACTTCCACATATAAAAATGACAAAGCTTCGATTAATAAGGAACCTGTAAATCAACATGCAACAAAAGAGACTAAATCATTAATGAATTTTCTTATAGATCAATACGGAAAGAAAATTTTATCTGGCCAACAGGATATGTCTGGTGTTCAATGGCTAAATAATAATATCGGCAAGAAGCCTGCCGTTGCAGGGTTTGATTTTACTGATTATTCTCCGTCTAAAGTTGCTTACGGACGTCAATCAAATCAAGTAGAAGAAGCAATTAAATGGCATGAGCAAGGAGGAATCGTTACATTTTCATGGCATTGGAACGCTCCTAAAGATCTTATTAAACAACCTGGAAAAGAATGGTACAAAGGATCCTATAAAAGTGCAACGACCTTTGACCTTCAATATGCTATGAATCATAAAGACTCTGAAGATTACCACTTGCTTTTACGGGATATCGATGCAATTGCTGTACAGTTAAAAAGACTGCAAGATGCTAAAGTTCCAATCCTATTTAGACCGTTGCACGAAGCCGAAGGAGGATGGTTTTGGTGGGGCGCCAAAGGTCCTGAACCAGCAAAACAGCTATACAAACTGATGTATAACCGCTTAACTTACTATCACAAAATTAATAATATTATTTGGGTATGGAATTCTGTATCTGAAGATTGGTATCCAGGTGATAAATATGTAGATATTGTCAGTTATGACTCCTATCCTAAAGCTGGGAACTACAATGCTATAAGTTTACAATATGACCGACTGAATTCACTTGTAAACAACAAAAAGCTTGTAAGCTTATCAGAAAATGGACCGATTCCTGAACCAACTGATTTGAAGGATTATCATATCTCATGGAGTTGGTTTCTTACGTGGAAAGATGAATACTTGAAAGATGGTATTATAAATAGCCGAGAGCATTTATTGAGGGTTTATAATAGCCCTTATGTCATTACACTTGAAGAACTTCCTGACCTTCAAATTTATAAATAGCTATATAAGAACATCCCCATTAATAGTTTAATGGGGATGTTTTATGTAACCTTCACTATAATTTTCTATTCTCTGATCCATCCGTCTTTTATTTCTAAATTTTTAACCATTTTTGCTGGAGAACCGGCTACTAGGACATTAGGTGGTACATCCTTATTTACTACACTTCCAGCTGCAACAACAGAATTTTCACCTATTGTTACACCGCTCAAAATTGAACAGCCTCGTCCAATCCAGACATTATTTTCAATCACTACTTGCTCACTCTTTAAAGAATCATTAGAATCTACAAGATGATAGTTACTGTCGATTATATTTGTCAACGGACCTATCTTTACATTATCCCCGATTCTAACTAATCTAGCACAACCTATATCTACCCCGTAATTAATAAATACATTATTTCCAAATACTATTTTCGATTCTTTGTTCTCTGTATTCAAGCTTACTTTTATGGGACGCCCAGTAATTGATAAGTTGTCTCCTGCTACAATCTGGCCTTGAGATTTTACTGAACAGCCCCCTCTTAATCGTGGTAACTTACCTGATTTTGAAAGTTTAAATTTTAACAAACTTCCCTTAGTTACTGCAAATGCTTTGTCTACAACTGACATTCAACATAACTTCCTTCCCATTATTATCAAATATCTTCAAAATACTACATTATTGGTTACAAAGGAAGTACTTTAGGATAAATAGGTATATATTTACTAAGAAACCTTATTTAAGAAGAGACTTTTCTATTTGTAATTTCGTTTCATGTTCTCGTTAAATATATTTTTATTACTCGCTTGATTAATAAACAGATTATCATACAAATTTTCCTAGTATAAATTAATGAATTTATTGTATATTGTCTAAAAATTGTGCTACCCGCTTAAAGCATTCTAATGATTATAAATAATTCCTTTAGAGGTAGGAATTATTTATCTTAATGACAAACTCTCTTTTCCTTTATCTTTTAAGGAATGCTGTAGATATTCATGCGATTCGGTCCCGCGCCAAGCTCGCCTCTCATGCCTCCTGTTCCAAATTCCAGCTGTTTATAAAACGCATCTTCTCGTTCACGTTCCGTCATGTCATTCATTTGTTTTTTTAATTCACTTTGTAATTCATTATGATTGATCCATTTATTCCATTCGTTGTTCCACGTCACGTTCATCTCTCCTGTCTTGTGTTTATCTATTAGTATTGTGAACGATTCATATGAACTAGATATGAATTTTACCAGAGACCTTTGTATCAAAATGATTTTAAAGTTAAAAATATTTTTCTTTATAAAGAACATTTTTTAGGATAAACACGTACTGAATAAGTGTATATGCATTATAATGAACAAAAGACATAAAAAAAGGACGGGCTGAATGTGGTAGGAGCCAAAATTAAAAGTTTGCGATTAAAAAAAGGATATTCAATTACACGACTAGCTGAAAATGCCAAAATTTCAAAATCATATTTATCTCATTTAGAAAAAGGGCTAAACAATAACCCTTCTCTTCACATGCTTAATAAAATTGCGTCTTCCCTTAATACAACGATTGATGAATTAATTGAAGCTGAGATTAGTCATCCTGTATCATCTTCAAAACCACTCATTAACAAAGACTGGCTTTACTTAATTGAGCAAGCAATTAAAGACGGCATGACCAAAGAAGAGTTTGTGGAATTTCAATGTTATTTAAAGTTCAGAAAAAAAATGAACTCACCAATTGATTGATTTTTATTTTTATAACAATCGACCTATTTCGACACATTTTATGAAATTTTTGCTATAAAATAGCCTGAGTTACCAATGTAAGAACTATTACAAATTCTCCAGACAAAGGCAAAACTATTGAAAAAAAGTGACGCAAAGCTTCAGGTCTAAGGCCGCTTTTGGCTATGATGGCTGGGTTCCCTGGCAAAGGGTGGATGAATGGTAATGAAAGAAGAAAATGTATTGTCAATCGATCAAGAGTGGGTAAGTCTTATCCAAATAGCTCGCACACTCGGACTTACCGCAGAAGAGGTCCGGAAATTTTTATCGGAGTTTAAGCGGAAGTGAATTTTAAAAGCACACTCTTGTTTGAGCGTGCTTTTTCCAGTTCTCCTTATTCTTCTAATGGATAAAATTTATGTTTTTCGTTATGAAGAAAATGAAATACGCTTATATTAAATGCGAATTCCTTTTCCCTGACGCTGATCAAACGTATAAATCTCCGTAAATCCGCATTGCTTTGCCATTTCAACCGCTTCTTTCATATGTGCTCCTGCGGTTTCTGCAAAGTGCGAATCAGATCCAATCGTTAAGATTTCTCCGCCTAAATCACGGTACAGCCCAACAACTTCAAGTGCCGGCAGCGCCTCACCCAGCTTCCCTCTTATACCTGAAGTATTAATTTCAATTCCGATATTGCGCTCGATTGCTTTTTTCAAAATATCTGCAAGAATATCTTTAAATTGGTGAAAGTCGTAAATGCCATATTGATCAAACGTATAGCGCTTCATTAAATCTAAATGAGCCAGCACATCAATATCCGCTTCGCTTACGAGCTTATACATTTCGTTAAAATAAGCACGGTAAATTGCTTCTTTATCATTAAGCTCCAAATGTTTACGAAGCTTGATGTTATTAATGTTGTGAACAGATCCTAAAATAAAATCAAAGTTCTCCTGCTGCATTGTTTTTTGATATTTTTCTTTCAGATAGTGCGGCTCACAAATTTCAATTCCTTTTTTAATCACTAGCTGATCTTGAAACTGATCTCTGCATTCCGCTAGTTCTCGTTCATATTTATCAAAATCCATATGACCATACGTTGGCGCTAATGGATTTAATGAAAAGTGCTCGGTAAAACAAATTTCGTTTATGCCGTTTTTTACAGCCTGTTCGCACACTTCTTTCATGACTGCCTGTGAGTCAAATGAATTGTTCGTGTGATGATGGTAGTCTACTAGATACATAATTTAGTCACCTCTAGGTATATTATACATTTCTCCTGCTCTTACTGCACATAGAGACCCTTTTCTCCCTTATCCCGCCTTTTTTCGTTCATCAAAAGTATTTCCAATAAAAAAAGATATTTTTCCTCTTCCAGTAATCCTTCTTTTCTTATAAACTAACTTAATATAGCAGATGTTCTGACATACAACTTGACAAACAACTTTTACTTACAAAAGAGAAAGGAAAGAAGAAATGCAAATTGAAAAAAGTTTCTCTCAAACAAAAAGCCCCTTTCTATCTTACTTAAGCTCTTATGCTAAAAAGATGAAAGGAGAACTAAAAGAAGAACCGAAAATTAATTATAGAGATGCGGTCGTTTCTTCAATCGGAGGCTTAATTGCGATTATTATCAGCAGCGCGATTGCACTAGCGCTTGGTTATCCAATGGCGCTTGCTCCGATTGGCGCGAGCTGCGTACTTGTTTTCGGGGCACACAAAGGCCCTTTATCACAGCCTCGCCACGTGCTTGGAGGGCATTTGCTCGCAACCGTTTCTGCACTTATTATCTGGAGTTTATTTCATCGAAGTCTCATCACCATAGCGATTGTGCTTGCCTTCGTTCTTATTTTAATGATTCTTACAAAAACCGTTCATCCTCCCGCTGCAGCTAGCGCGATTGTCGCAATTAATACTCAGGCAGGCTGGGGATACTTAGGTATTATTATGATTTGTGCATGTGTAGTTGTACTGATTTCTACCGTGTATAATAATTTATTTCAAGACCGGCAGTATCCCAGGTATTGGGTTTGATATATAAAAAAGACGTCTTCTCATGGAAGACGTCTTTTTTATTTGTTTTTACCTACTAAGTTGTTTGCTTTTTCAAAGTCTATTTATCAGCTCTTACTTTACTTCCGTTGAACGAATAAGCTGATAAACTCCCAAACTTCCATCAGATAATTCTTTTACTTTATGAATACTGTTGAATTTTTTGTACTTAACAGATCCATCTCCGTACGAAATATCATACTCTTCTGTTGTATATACTTTATACATAGAGTCATCAATTTTCGTTACTCTATTTACGTTAAAGCTTAATAAATCTTCTGTTATTCCTTTTTTGATTAGGTAAGCTGTATAGTCTTTTTGTTCCTTGTATTTTGGTCCGTTAGAATCGATATAAGGCTCTGCAATAGAGAAGTCTCCACTGTTAATTGAGGAAATTGTAGCGTACATATATTGTTCAATAAAATTAGACACTTCGCTAGTAGATACTCCAGAATCAGCTTTTGAACCTTGGTCATCCGATTGTTCTTCCTCAGAAGGAGCTGATGCTTTTGCCGTAGCTTCTGTCGTATTTTTTTCATCAAAATTAAGCGCCACATCTTCCATGCCTTTTTTAATTGATACTTCTTCCGTTTTCTTTTCTCCGCGTTTTGCATATAGTTTTACTGAACCGTCCATTGGCAGCGGACCTAAATAATCAATATCGCCAATCTCTGTTTTTGTATCTTTGCCATTAACGAACAGGGTCGCGTCATCATAATCTGAAGAAACGTATACCGCATGATCTGACCAATCAAATTCCACGTTCACATCTTCTCCGTTGGTGGCTTCAATCTCTTGTTCGTTTTCAACTTTTCCATAATCATTTTGCACTTCACCTTTTACGGTATGCGTACCAGGTAAAAATGGACCAATCTTTTTAGAGGAGTCACTGCTTACTGTTCCAGCTTTTTTTCCGTCAATATATACCGCTGTCGCATCTTCTGTAGACTGAACTTTTGCATATACAGGGTTTACTTGTACCGTGTAGTGATCAAAGATTCCCCATTTCTTTCCGTCTTGTTCTAGCTTTGCGTATGAAGAGTGATCTTCGCTTGGGACTCCCGCTTCAAGCGCTCTGCTATCTGCCGCTAACCCTTCAGAAATTGATTTCATGACATCCGGATTTTCATGCAAATATGTAATAAATGATTTTGTTTGCTCATCGTTGGCTTCTAGTTGAATTTGACCATCATTTACATATTTTTTTACTTTATCAACATCATTGCCCTTTACTGAAGCAATAAATTTTTCTGACACGGCTTTAGGCGCCATCATTGTTTTATCTATTCCGTAATAAGCGCCGCCAAATATAGCAGCTGCTGCTATAACTGAAATCGTTATAATCTTTGGTTTTTTATTCGGAGGTTTTACCGATTCTCTCTCTTCCTCTACTGAAGCTGATGCGGGTTCTACGTAACGCTGTGTTTTTGCTCCTTGGCTAGAAGTCTCTTTTCTTTCGACGGGATGTCCACACTCTGGACAAAATTCATACTCATTTGTTAACTGATGGCCACACTCTCTGCAATATCCCAATTTCTACACTCCTTTTTTATAATGGTATGAAAAAGCACCGCTGTACACGATGCTTTCTGTCGACTTAAAATAGATCATTCAATTCACTGCTGTTTCCCATTCTTGTAATAATGGTTTTGACTTCTTCTCCTAAGCCATTCGCAATGAACGTCAGCACAATCGTAATGACTACATATACAATAAGAGTGCTATAGATACGATCAAGCCCATTTGTTCCGCTTTGCTTAAAGCTAGCAATCGTAAATGGAACCACAAGGAAAATACTCAGCAAACCAAAATTCATAAAATAAGAGAAGTATTCAACATGGAGAAATGCCAGTACAAGCCCCATTAAAAGAAGAGCTGTTGGAATAATCAAAAACGTGCCAAAGCGTGAGAAAAATTCTTTAAAGGAAACGTCTACTTTTCCAAACTTTGCTGCAATATATGTAGCTCCAATAATAACTGCGAGTCCAATAAAAATGAGAATTCCTTGCTTAAAGACAAAATCGGTAAAATTGAAATGAATAATGCTATTGATATCTGTAGCTTTTATCAAATCAGCGCCCGTATTAAAATCCTCCAGGTCAGATGGAGCCATCTCTTCACTGATAATAGGCAGTTTGAACATGCTTCGAACAAATTGAATCAACAATAGCTTCCAGCCCACATACAGCATAATAGGTATACTAAGAGCATAAAGAATGACTGTGATAAGAGCATTAACGAATTGGCTTTCGCCTGCTGCTTGTGCTGTAGCTGTTGGATTTTTAATTCCTTCTGCAAAATAACTAAAAAATGATTTTGACACTTTTTTCGCCTGACGGACACGCTGATTAGGCTGTTGAGGCGCATACGCTGGTTGCGGCTGAGACTGATATTCAGATGTTGCTGCCGCCTGGCTGACAGCTGCCTCTTCTTGTAATTTATGACCGCATTTCACGCAAAACTTCCCGCCATCATTAAAATGGCCGCAATTTGAACAATTCAAATGCTCCTTCCTCCTTCAATATATTGTTTAAAATATAGTTATATAGATTTACCTATATGTAATCTATATAATTCTATATTCATACCTTTTAGCATTATACACCATTTTTGGTATTTCAGGAGAGGTGTTTTCAGCAAATCAGCTTAAAAAGTTTCTGCCCAAACTTCTTCGCAAAATTCTCTCTTTTATTTCTACATGCATGTTGTATATAAACCTTCTTTTTATGCTTTTAGTTCACCAATATAACTATTTTATGCTTTAACTATCTTGTTTTAATTTTCAGAATTGTTTATACTCAAAACATCTTTGTTTTTTTAGAAAAGCAATGGAGGTGAATTTACAGCACAATTTATACATAATCAAGGGGGATTTTTTTATGTTGAAATTAATTGGGGTTTTGTTAGTGGCAGTGGGATTTTTATTTCGTCTAAATACACTGCTCGTGGTGACTGTTGCAGGCATCGTGACGGGTCTTGTATCAGGCTTGTCACTGCATGAAGTGATTACAATGTTCGGCCAGTTCTTTGTAGATAACCGCTATATGTCTATGGCTATTTTGCTTACTCTTCCTATCTTTGGCGTGTTGGAAAAATACGGGTTAAAAGAACAAGCGGAAGTGCTGATTAAAAAAGCCAAAAACGCTTCTTCTGGAAATGTTTTACTTATATACCTTTTCATCCGTGAAATCTCGGCCGCAGTAGGCTTAAATATCGGCGGACACGCTCAATCCGTGCGTCCGTTAGTTGCACCTATGTCTGAAGGAGCAGCTCGTGCAAAATACGGAGAGCTTCCGCCTAAAGTAAAAGAAGATATTCGCGCTCATGCAGCAGCAGCTGAAAATACAGGCTGGTTTTTCGGAGAAGATATCTTTATCGCAACGGGTGGAATTCTCCTAATGAAAGGATTCTTTGACTCCGTAGGCATTCATGTTGACGTCTGGGATATGGCGCTTTGGGGTATTCCTACTGCAATATCAGCTTTAGTAATCAGCGCTATTCGTTTCCGTCAATTAGACCGACGTATTCACAAAAAAATGACGAAACACAAACCAACATCATCTTCAAAGACGGAGGCGAGCTAAATGAAAAGCATCCTGACACTTGATACGATTTACTACTTACTCGGTATTATTGTCGCTTTTATCGCCATTCGAATTGTACGTGACCCTAACCATCCTAATCGTTTAGGATCTTCCCTATTCTGGGCGCTGTTTTCCATTACATTTTTATTTGGCAACGTGATTCCGCCTTTTTATGTAGGGTGCTTAGTTATTATCATGGTGCTGCTTGCTTCGTTTAACCGCGTGACTAAATCCAATGAAGCGGAAACACCCGCTGAAGAACGAGTGGCTCACGCACGAAGATTAAAAAACAAAATCTTTTTACCAGCTTTATTTATTCCTATTTTTACGATTATCGGTACCCTTCTTTTTGGCAAAATTAAATTTGGAAACTGGTCGTTAATTGATCCAGAAAAAGTCACGTTAATTTCACTGGCAATCGCTGCTGTGATCGCGTTTATTGCTTCAATGGGTGTCACCAAAGCAAAAATGGACGTGCCTGTTAAAGAAGGAAGCCGCTTGCTTCAAGCCGTCGGCTGGGCAGTTATTTTACCGCAAATGCTCGCAGCGCTTGGCGGTATCTTTTCAAAATCAGGCGTTGGAACAGTCGTTTCGGATTTTGTAAGTGACGTACTGCCGACTAACTATGCGTTTGTTGCTGTGCTTGCTTACTGTTTGGGAATGCTGCTATTTACGATTGTCATGGGAAATGCCTTTGCAGCGTTTGCCGTTATTACTGGAGGGATTGGACTTCCGTTAATTGTACATATGCACGGAGGAAATCCAGCAATTATGGCAGCTCTTGGCATGTTTGCTGGCTACTGCGGCACGCTTCTTACGCCAATGGCAGCAAACTTTAATATCGTTCCTGCTATGCTGCTTGAACTAAAAGACAAAAACGCTGTGATTAAAGCACAAGTTCCGATTGCGCTATCTGTTTTTGTTGTGAATACGCTATTAATGTACTACCTTGTATATCACTTTTAAAGGAGACTAGTAGAATGACAACTATATTACTAACCGGCTTTGAACCGTTTGAAGGTGAAAATATTAATCCGTCCTTAGAAGCTGTAAAAGTTTTAGACGGTGTAGCTGTTGAAGATTATCACATTGTTGCTAAGCCTCTTCCTACTGTGTTTGGTGAATCAATGGCAAAGCTTCATACGTATATAGAAGAAATTAGCCCTTCTATCGTCATTTGCGTTGGACAAGCAGGCGGCAGAGAAGGAATTACGGTCGAACGCATTGCCATTAACGTAGACGACGCGCGAATTCCTGACAACATCGGTCAGCAGCCTATCGACCGCCCTATTATCAAAAATGGCCCTGCTGCATACTTTTCGACACTGCCAATTAAAGCCGCTGTCGAAAACTTGCGCCAAGCAGGCATTCCAAGCAGCGTCTCACAAACCGCTGGAACGTTTGTCTGTAACCACGTGTTTTACGGACTTATGAACATGATTCAAAACTGTTGTATTAAAGGCGGATTTGTTCATATTCCTTATCTGCCTGAACAAGCCGTGAATCATCCAGGGAAAGCGAGTATGTCGCTGGATTTGATTGTGCAGGGGCTGCTTAGTGTGGTGAAAACTACGATTTTGGTTGAAGAGGATGTTGTGGTTTCGGGTGGTGCTACGCATTAACTCAATAATTTTTTCTTAATAAAAACCTGAACCTTACTCCACTTGTGAGTAAGGTTTTTTTACTAAAAACAGCTCTTTATATTTGTTAAATGTCTTAACTATCTTGGTTTTTAGTGGGAATTTGATACGATATCTTTCGTTCCCATATTAAATTACCTCCTTTATTTCTCTGCAACCTATAGCATAGTTCTGTTAATTGATTCATAGTTAGGCCTGTAAATTGCCTGCATTCGTATAATAGGCGCAACTCATTTTGTTCTAATTGGATTTGATAACTCTTTCTCTTACAATCAGTATTATCAATGAAGAATTGGTGTTTAAAAAAGTGGTGATAAATAACCCTATTTTGCAATTGAGATAAAAGTTCAGGTAAATAACTAAGGATGTGTCGTAAATCTTTTGTAGGTAAAGTTACAGGAATAGTCAGCGGTAGAGTAATAGTCGTTCTTTGATTTAATTGAAACGATGGTGGTTTATTTTTAGGTATATTAATCTTTCGAGACATACATGGATGAATAAACTCTCTAACTAAGCTGAGAAAGTAGAGAATTTGCTTTTGGTCATATATCACTAGTCTGTTTTAGCTATCTAAAGAAAATGAAAGATGTAAATTTGTAAAAAGAATTTCAATTAACTTTTTATTTTCTTGGTTACTAAAGCTATTTGTAGAAAGAATAATCTTCCTGATAGTAGAATTACTAATTGTTAAAGAACCATCATCTTGATACCACCATGCCAAAGTTAATGGTGAAAAATGAGCGTTTACAAATTCCAGTGGTAAAACTTTTTTGCCTTTGGGATACCAAACTTCTCTTAGTAGCGTACTGATTTCTCCTACTTTCGATTGTGTGTAGTAGCTTTCGCTGTATCCAGCTTTTAATCGTTGATCTATAACCTTTCTATACTTAGGAAATGACAATTCAACACGATCTTTTAATTGCTCATAACACCAAAAGACCCACTCTTTATCTTTTAAGCAATGGCTAAATCGAAACCTAGGCTGGCGTCCTTTTTCAATAGAAATATTTCCATCACCTAATAACTTGCCTACTATCATACACAGTTCATTGTACGGAATTAGCTCTCTCAACCGGTTTTCTGCATTCATTTATCTCACCACCCTCAAATAGAAACATTTGTTCTATTTTAATTTAAATTTTATATTTTTTCAATATTTAGAAATACAAACGGATAAAACACCTTTTTTTCAAGCTATTCCAGCGTTGTCGCTCAAAAAAGTTCTAAAAAAATAGGCCCCAGCAAAATAGCTAGGACCTTTTCTAAATAATTTAAAATTAACGAAGAAGTTGTAATACTCCTTGTGGTTGTTGGTTCGCTTGCTTTGCGACTGTATCTTTCGATTACAGAATAGACTATATCTTCATCCATGTTTTTCATGGAGCTGGGCACTTCGAACAGTTTTCACTGCCCTACGAGATTCATAGTCATAGTTTTTACCTTAGACCGTATTCTCTAGTCGTTGAACCTTCTCCAGAGTTTCCTCACAGAAGCTTGGCTGCTGATTATCCATTGTTTTATCTTCATCATTTTCAAACCATCACGCTTACCGTTTGCAGTTCCGTTGTGGTTGATAAAGCTTTAGGAAGTTCCAGCAATTCACCCAGTTATACTCTAGCTCGTTACTAAGCTAGACGCCCTTTAATCATTATCTCAAAAGTTGTAATACTCCTTGAGGCATCTGATTAGATTGAGCCAACATTGCTTGTGATGCTTGAGACAGAATTGAATTCTTCGTTTGTTCCATCATTTCTTTCGCCATCGTGCGAACATTTACTTTCATAAATGACCAGACTATATCTTCACCCTATTATATCAGTAGGGGTCGGGCACTTCGGATTCACAATGCTGATGAACATTGTTTTACCTACGGATTTCATCATCTTGAGCTTGGCTTTTAGATGGTCTATCCTAGTCGTTGAACCTTCTCCACTCTTTCGAGACAGGAGCTTGGCTGCTGATTGCCCAATCTTTTCTTTTTTCACACCATCACGCTTGTCGTTTTCAACTACGTTGTGGTAAGAAAAGCTCTAAGGGGTTTCCAGCAATTCACCCAATTATAATCGCTAGCCGTTACCAGCTAGGACGACTGTGCTTGTCACTGGCTATGCAGCTAAAGCATAATCTACGTCACGAACACGAGATTCTGCTGCAGTTAAATTTTCTGAAGCATTATTTAAGTTATTAATTGTATGATCTAAACGATTTTGAAGCGCGCCTAGATAAGAACGACCTGAAGATACAGACTCGATTTGAGATTGAACAGCTGTGATAGCATCGTTAGCACCAGTTTGTGTTGAGATATCAAGCGCAGATACTGCAGTATGAGCATCGGAAAGATTTAGTCCAGTAGTTGTAAAATCAACGACGATTGTCTGATCTGCATCTGCTCCAACCTGAATCTTACCATCTGTATCTGAACCATCTAATAATTTTTTTGTATTGAACGTTGTGTTATCTTTAATACGCCCAATTTCAGCAGACAGTTGATCAAATTCGTCTTTTAAAGCTGTACGATCCGCTGCTACATTTGTATCACTTGAAGCTTGAACTGCTAGTTCACGTTGACGTTGAAGTATATCATGAACTTCGTTAAGTCCACCCTCTGCTGTTTGAAGCATAGAAATGCCATCTTGCGCATTCTTAGAAGCCATATCCAACCCACGAACCTGCCCTCTCATTTTTTCCGAAATTGCAAGACCTGCAGCATCATCCGCCGCACTGTTAATACGAAGTCCAGAAGATAACTTCTCCATTGATTTTGATTGTGCATTGTTTGCATTGTTAAATTGACGATACGTATTCAACGCCGTAATATTGTGATTAATTCTCATTTTCCTTTACCTCCATATAATTGGTTTTACTTCTTGGTTACATCCTTGTATTCAAGAAGCCCCTCACTTAATAATTAATTAAGTGAGGAATGACAGTAATCAAACATATACCTCTAGGAAATATGTTCATACTATATATCGACATTGGGGGTAAGTTGTTTACACTCTATTTTTATTTTTTTAGAATTTTATTGATGCTGTTGCTAGAGATAGACTCTATTTGAATACTTTTTAAAAAATCATTTACTCCTTCTCTTTTAAAAACCTCTCACATTTTTGTTAACTATAAACTAGTCTTATCTTACATTCTAGACAAGGTATGTATCATCAACGCCTAAAGTATAGGCCCTCTTGCATGATAAACCATCCACAGACAATCGCTTCTTTAAACAACATTTACCTTTACTGTTTACTATCTGACAACCTGTCAAGCTACCAATATGTTTCTTCAGTAAAGGGCAATAGTGCTATCCATATATAGATAGAAATAGTTGGCGTTTTTAGGAAGGTTTTTAATAAAAAAATGAATGACAAACCTGAGTAAATAGCCTGGTGGCACTTGTTTAAATTTGTGCTCGTCTTCCATAAGAAGCTGATCTTCTCCTGATTTTTTATCTTTAACGGAAAACTGGATGCCGAAAAGGTCTACGCTTACCAAATCTTCACAAACGTTTTAATCGTGACTCTTGCTGAAATTTTATCCCTATCTTGTTTTTACTTTCTTGCGTTATTTTATAAGTAGCATGTTCAACCTTTGAGCCTTAACTATATAATAGAATTCCTCTTTCTAAACGCTCTGCTTTCGTTATATCTTCTGGCATGGTTTGGGTATCTTCACCAGTATCATCAGCAGTTAATTTGCTACCCTTTGCTTCTATTCCTTTTTCTTCATCTCCTGCTATTTATTTTCTGAAGTAGCGATTAAAAAGCCCGTTGGAAAGCGTTTCTTTCGAGAGCAATTTACTATGTATCTACTTTGTAAGCGCAAGTAATCATCGAAATTTGTCGAATCTTTTTTAGGGTAATTCAACCTATTTTTATGGTAAAATCTAAAAAATACATTCGTTATATAGTATTATTTTAGGTATTTTGTTCTTTAAACGGAACGAAGAGTAGTGAACTTAACTTGTTCAGTCAAAGGCAAACCAGTCGAAAGGCTGGGACGCAAAACCTCAGGTCTAAGGTCATAGGACTAGGACGGCTGGGTTTCCTGATACATCAGGAGGTAAAGGAAAACATGAACAATCAGCGTGTCGTTACTGGAAGTATTGGAGCTTCGTATATGAGGCCGCGCATCGTGGCTTTTATTCCGGCGCACAATGAAGAAAAATCAATTCGTGACTGCTTGGCAGGTTTAGGCGATCAGCTTCTTCCGAATAATGTGGAGCTCGATGTATTTGTGATTGCAGATAACTGTACGGACCGCACAAAAGAAAAAGCGGAGCTGGCTGGAGATGAATTTGACTTAAATGTAAAAGTACTTGTCACTGAAGGCAATAAACAACGAAAAGTCGGCGCGTTAAATACGGTTTGGAAAAAGATATATGGAGATACGCTAGATTTATATAATACGACGCTGACGAAATATCAGCAGCTGTATAAAGAGTCGATTAAAGCGATTTTAGGGATGGATGCAGACAGCCGCTTAGCTCCAAAAGCACTTATTAATTTATGGGAAGATTTAATGACGTCGCGAAACATCGGCGGCGTGATGGCAAAATATACGATGAGAATGCCTAAAAAGAAAAGCTCGCTTTCAAAAGATGATGTCCATTACGAGGAAAAGCTCGCAAGCAGCGAGTACGGCGGACCGGTAGCCAGGTGGTGGACACACCAGCAAAAGCAGGATATGGCGAGCTGGCTGTTAGATCTTCAGTATCACGGCGGAAGCACGTACGTACTCGGCGGTCAGGCTACGCTGTTTCGCCCTGAAGCGCTTCAAAATATAGTGGAAGAAAATAAGCTTGACGGTCCTTGGCAAAATGACAGCGACGTTGAGGATATGCTGCTGACGTGGCAGCTGCAAAAGTCCAATTGGAAAACGTTAATCAGTCCAGGCGCTCGCTGCTTCGTGGACTCGATGAGAAGCTATCATACGTACCGTGAACAGCGTAATAAATGGAAGTCTGGAACCGTTGATTTACTGACAAACGGAAACTTGGACGTGAGAACCAAGCATAAAGGAAAGCTGTGGCGTTCACAGATCAAGACACTATGTGATTTACTTATTCGCCTGCTGTTTATTTTATTGTTATCGGCTGCGCTTGCGACCGATCAATTTTACTGGTCTTGGCTTTGGGTGATTCCAATTGCGTTAGCTTCTGTGTTAAATATTATGCTCGCTGTCAAAACGCCGATGCACAGGCCGATTGATGTGATACTGGCCGGTCTTTTGATTAGTCCGGAGATTTATCTGTGGGTGAATTTAATTACGTTTAGTCAAGTATGGCTAGAGAGACTTGCCGCTAATAAAAAAGACGGCTGGGCAAATCAATACAACGCAGAAAACGGGAAAACGCACAGTAAATTAGGGCAAGGGATTTTAACGGGCTTTGCATTTACAGGAATGATTGTGGTACTATGCATTTATTTCCGTGACTACTTAACGAGCCCTTCTGTACAGCAAGCCATTTATCCGTACTTAATGAACGGCTGGATCTTGCTGACGTATTTGACCATCTATCAGTCTCTTTATATGTTTTACCAAATTTGGACGCTTCGAAAACCTATTCAAGCGTAAAAAAAGTGATGTCTCGTTAAGACATCACTTTTTTATAGAAATCGCCTCTTTAAATATTCTGCGATTTTTTGATGAGCAGCCGGCTGACTGACAATATAGCCTTGAATAAAGGAACATTCGTGTCTTTGTAAAAAGGCGAGCTGCTCTTTTGTTTCAACGCCTTCTGCAATCACTTTCATGTTAAGAGCATGAGCTAAGTACAAAATGCTTTTTGTAATGGCCTGCTGCTTTCCTTTATCAGTCGCGTGTTGAATAAATGTTTTATCGATTTTGAGTGTGTTAAATTCGAAGTCTTTTAAATGTGATAACGAAGAAAAGCCGGTGCCAAAATCATCTAAAGCAAACGTTACGCCAATTTTCTTTAATTCATCCATGACTTTTTTTACGTGTTCTTCATACTGAATAATGGAGCTTTCCGTCACTTCAAATTCAATGAATGAAGGATCGATGTTGTAATGAGCTAACGTTTGTTGAACGTGCTCTACAAATCCGCGTTTCAGCAAATGTTTAGACGAGACGTTAATCGAAACGGGCACGGTTTGTAATCCTTGATTCTTCCACTGCTGCAGTTGCTTGCACACATGCTGGATTACCCAGTCGCCGAGTTCAATAATTAAATGAGTTTCTTCTGCTAATGGAATAAAGTCTTCCGGTGATACGCGTCCCCATTCCGGATGATTCCAGCGAATTAACGCTTCGATACTATCAATCTCTCTGCTGTTTGTATGAACCATTGGCTGATATTCAATAAAAAATTCATCTTGAAGAAGTGCGTTGCGCAGTCCTTTTTCCAGGTGGTAGCTTTTATACGTCTCGCTGTCCATTAACGGAGAGTACAGCTGCCAGTCGCTTCGTCCGACTTCTTTTGCACGCCGCATAGCAAGGTTAGCATTCGTTAGTAGCATCTTTGCATCTTCACCGTCATGCGGGTAGATGCTGATTCCTATACTGGCTGTGACGTAAAGAGAAAAGTCGTCAATGGTAATTTCTTTTTCGATTTCTTGTAAAAGAGCAGCAGCTAGATTTGGACATTCATTTATGTGTTCAAGAGATGAAAAACAAATCGCAAGCTCGTCTTCTCCTACTCTAGCTAGTATTACATTTGGGGTTACGAATTTTTTCAATCGTTTAGCGATGCGCTGCAGCAAACGGTCGCCTACGTCGTGGCCTAATGTATCATTAATATGTTTAAAACGATCCAGTCCTAGATAAAAGACCGCTAATGAATCTCCATCTTTTCTCATCTGTCGAATGAAGTTTTTTAATTTCTTTTCAAACTTTCTCCGATTCGGTAAGTTCATCACATGATCATGAGTCGCAAGATATTCAACTTGATCCATATACTTTTTTTCTGCAGTAATATCTTCAATAATGCCATCTATACGCACCAGCTTGCCATTTTCGTCAAGCGTGGGAATGCACCGATCTTTTACCCATTTCATCTCACCTGTTTTTGTGTAGATTCGATACTGCTGACGAATTGTTTTTCCTTTTTGTAATTGATGCTGCCCTTTTGCCACAGCTGGTTTATCTTCTGGGTGAATAAAGCTTTCCCACAGATCTCTATTTCCTAAAAATTTAGCCGCATCTTCTCCGTAAATGTTGCTAACACCGTTTGAACATACAATCATTTTATTACGCTGTACATCAACGGACCATATTCCAGCATCCAAATTGTTGTAAATCGTTTGAAACTGCTGTTCTTTTTGCTTTAATTCATTCGTACTTACTTTCGATTCGGTAATATCGTGCACAACGCCAATCAGCTGTACGATGTTTCCCTGGTCATCTGCTACCGCATCCGCTTGTTCAAATACCGTACGTTCTTCACCGTTTGGCCGCAGCATTGTATATTCAATTGTGTAGCTTCCTCCCGTCGAAAGTGCCTCCATAACGGCTTTTCCTAATCTTTTTTGGTCACAGCGATTGACGAATTGAAGAACGTTCTTTAAAGAAGGAGTAAAGTGCTGATTAGGATTTAATCCGCAAATATTATACAGCTGAGGCGACCAATAGCTTTTATCTTCCCGCACATCGTAATACCAGCTTCCTACATTCGCAAGCTTTTGCTCCATTTTTAAATGCGTTTCTAATTTAGAAATGTGATTAGAGCGCTCTTGTTCTTTTGAATCATCTCGGCACACGGCGTAGACTCCTGCTACTTGCTCAATTACGATAATAGTTTTGTGTTGTGATTAATCGTCGTCGAAAACTGAACTTTTTCCCCTTGTAAAGCACGTTGAAAGAAATCTTGTGCCCGCTGTTGTTTCGACGTATGTATAAGAGCTGTCAGCTGCTGGCTTTTTTCTTTATGCTCGTTTCCCGTTAGCTTGAAGGCTGCTTCGTTGCTAAACATGATATCGCCTTCACAGTTGATAAAAAAAATACCTTCACTGTATTCTTTTAAAAGCTGCGTATTCAAACGATCAAGATGTTTCATGATCATGATCGACTGCTCCTTCTCCGTGTTTTTATCCGGCAAAATCTCATGGCGCCTCCTTTTATCTATTTCTTTTATATTATTATAAGCTATATTTGACATATATTTCACCCTACTTTCCCCAATTGAGGAACACCTCAGGTAAAGATAGCTGAAAACGTTTTTAAAGTCTTTTTAGTTTGGTAAAATAAAACATATAAAGGAGGGATAGCGTGACTCAAAGTGCTAAAAAATTTAACTTGTTTTCTAGAGGTTCTTTTCAAACCGCTACTTTTCTACTTCTTTTCTCGCCTCTTTTTACTCGTTTGTTTCAGCAGAACGTCTGGGCGTACATAACGGTCGCTTCTATCATTATTCTTTTTAATTTCATTACCGAGTGTATTCTAGTAAAAAGAATCAGCGCTGCGCCTAAAAACTACATTGCTTTTTTCCAAACGATTTGTCTGCCTGTGAACATACTTCTGCTATGTTTTTTCTACTATGTTACGTAAAAAAGCATCTATCGATTTGATAGATGCTTTTTGATATTATGACTTTTTCAAAAGACTCGATACATACTTGGCTACAATCGCTCCTTGACCGGCTGAAGAGCTGATACTAGAAAACAAGGGAGTTGTGCACGCGTCTCCAATTGCATAAATAGATGGGTTGCTGCTTTGATGCACTTCATTGATGACGATGAGCCCGCTTTGTGTAGTGGTGACTTTTTCTTTAATAAGTTCAATATTGGGCGCTACGCCTAGTCTAATCAGCACTGCGTCTACTGATAGGTTCTGGCATTCAGTGTTTTTACTCTTTAAATCGATCGATGTGACGTAATGCTTTCCGTGGACAGCTGTCACTTCGGTATCTGTCATGACTTTAACACGGGGGTTGGAAAGAACTTTTTTAACGTATTGCTCTCTTGCTTTAAAATGCGTAGAACGATGAATCAAATATACTTGTTTTGCTTGTGATGCTAAAAGATGTGCTCCTTCAAAAGCCCGGTCTCCTCCGCCAATGAGAGCAACTGTTTTACCTTTTAGCCGTTCCCCGTCTGCCGAGGCAGAATATACTTCTCCTCGGTCAATCATTTGCTGCTCACCAGGCACTCCAAGCTTTCGCTGACTAGAGCCCGTTGCTAAAATAAGATACGTATAGCCAAATTCCTTTTCTGTTTCTTGCTGCTTTACTTTTACTGTTTTAGAACGTTCGTCAATGGAAATTACTTTTGTATTCACTTCATATAAGCAGTCCATATCGATAAAATGCTGAACCATTTTACGCTGCATCTCAATTCCATTTTCCGCTTGTATTCCGGGATAATCAATAATCTCATTATAAATCGTAAGCAGCTGTCCGCCTAACTGGGCTTGTGCTTCAAGAAGCAAGCACTCAACGCCTAGCCTTTTACACCACACGGCAGCAGAGATACCAGCGGGCCCTCCGCCAATAATCAGTACGTCAACATGTTGCATACAGCTCACCTCGCTTCTGCTTCTCAGCTTATATGGCTTTTTGTTTTTTTACATTTGTCGCTGTAAAAGAGATAAAAATTCTCCTCGAACCTCTGGTTTTTCCATAAATGTTCCTCGAACGGATGAAGTGGCTGTAGAAGCTGAAGACTTTTTAATTCCTCTTCCGCACATGCACATATGCTTAGCTTCAATAATCACCATAACTCCTTTCGGCTCTAACACTTCTTCGATTGCATCTGCAATTTCATTTGTTAGACGTTCTTGAACTTGGAATCTCTTTGCATATCCTTCTACCGTACGAGCGATTTTAGATAAACCTGTAATTTTTTTATCCGGTATATACCCAACGTGAGCAACGCCAAAGAACGGCGCAAAGTGATGTTCACACATTGAGTGAAATTCAATATCTCGTATTAATACCAGTTCATTGTGATTCACATCAAATGTTTTTTCCAAATGAGCTTTCGGATCTTCTCGGTAGCCTTCCGTGTATTCTAAAAATGCCTTTAACACGCGGTACGGCGTCTCTTCAAGGCCGTCTCTTTCCGGATTGTCTCCGCATAAATCAATCAGCTCTTTCACCGCATTCATAAATGTGTCAGCTTGACCTATCTTTTTATCTATTTCAGTTGAATTCGTTCCTAGTGTTTCTAAAAATTTTTGAGCAATTAAATTTTGTGTACTTAGTGCCATCTTTTTATGTCCTCTTCCCTTTTCTTAGTAAGTTTATTTTCAAATGATGGTTTTGCTTCAGCTATTTAAAAACGCTGCTTCAAAATCTTTTGCAGCAAGAGGCTTGCTAAACAAGTATCCCTGCATATGAACACAGCCATTTTTCATTAAAAACGCTTTTTGATATTCTTCTTCTACACCTTCTGCGATTACCTGCAGCTTTAAGCTTTGAGATAAGCTGATAATCGCCTGCGCAATTTCACTGTTTCTGTAATCTTCTTGAATATCCTGGATAAAAGACCGGTCGATTTTCAAACAATCGATTGGTAATTTTTTCAAATAACTCAACGAAGAATATCCGGTTCCAAAATCATCGATAGAAATTGATATACCATATTTCTTTAACAGATGTAAAGCTTTAATCGTTTCTTCCGCGTTCATAAGCAATGTACTTTCCGTAATTTCCATTTCAAACCATGTAGGATCAAACCTATGGAGCGAAAGAAATTGCTGTATTTCATTAACCAACACAATCGGATCTTGAAATTGCCGCGGAGAAAAATTAACCGCTAGCGTCATTTTTTCGTTTCGATCCTTGTTCCACCTACTGACTTGAGAACAAGCTTTCTTCATGACAACTTCCCATAGAGACTGAATCAAACCCGCTTCTTCTGCTATAGGGATAAATGCTTCTGGAGAAACAAATCCAAGCTCTGCGTCATTCCAGCGAACTAATGCTTCTACGCCGGTTATTACATTGCGCTTCGCTTCTATCTTCGGCTGATAGTAAACGTCAATATCGCCTTTTTGAATCGCTTTTCGCAAGCGCGTTTCGATCTGAACTTTTTCAGCTTGTTTTTTATTTAACGAGTCATGATAAATACTTACTTTACTGCCGCCTTGTCTTTTTGAAGCATACATGGCGACATCCGCATACGTAATAAGCGTATCTAAATTCGTAGAATGCTCGGGATAAAAGCTTAATCCGCTGCTTATACTGACGAACACTTCATCGTTGTCAATGTAGCAGGGCTGTTGAACATACGCAATGATCTTCTCGGTGATACGTTCAACTTCTTCCGGTGTAAAATCACTGAATAAAATGACAAACTCGTCTCCTCCTTGCCTTGTAAGAAAGCTGTTAGCAGAAGGCAGACATTCTTTAATACGGTTAGCTATCAGCTGTATAAGCTGATCTCCTTTTGAATGCCCTAGCGTGTCATTAATATCTTTAAACCGGTCTATATCCATAAATAACACGGCTACGTGACGAATGGACTTTTCCTTCGACTCAATTAAGCGCCTGTTTAATTCTTCTTTAAAATATCTTCTGTTCGGCAATCCTGTCAAAAAGTCGTGGTACGCATGATACTCACTTTCTTCCTGACTTTTCTTTAAATCGTCTACATATGTTTTTAAAAAGTGAGAAAGGTGGTTTATATTTGCCACAAGTCCTCCCAGCTCATCTTTTCTTCTTGTATTCAGCACCTTGCCGAAATTGCCTTTGGCGATTTGATTTACGTGCTCCATAATATGTTTAATTGGCCGCGTAATCGATGTAGAGAAGACAAAGCTGATAATAAGAACAAGAAGAATGAATGGAAGAGACAACAGTAAATGTTTGATTAATTCTTGCTGCAGCTCTTTTTCAATAAGCCCGTAGTCATACACTACGCCTATTACGTAAGCTGGAGAGTTTTTTTCTTTAATCGGCACCAATGTCTTTAGTACTTTTTTATGGTTAATTTCGGCAGTATAGCTTTGTGATTTCCCTGTTTTTAAAGCCTTTTGAATAGACTTTTTATCACGTTCGGTATTTCGGTACGTGTATATTCCGTACCAAATCGGCTGATCTTTTATTTTAATATATTTATTGCCGTTTAAGTATACGTTTTGATTTCTTTTTCCGAAATTTTTGGGGTTAAAAACGGTTAGTTCAAGAACACCTTCCAGATTTTCTGTAAAGCGGTTCATCACGTTCGTAGGACCAAACCTTTTTTCAAAATCCAGCACGTGCCGATCACGGAAATAAGGATCAATAATATAATTAGTAGACCCGTCGTAATAATAACCCCATTTGTCAATGTGATTAGGGTTACTAGAAGCTACTTCAATCGGACCGCTCCAAAAGTGAGGTAGAGTCAATCCTTTTTTGGTAGTAACCGGGTGCTGAGAAAGCAGCTGCTGAAAAGATGTATACCAATAGCCCCACTCTTTTGTAGACATATTGATTTCCTTAGGGTCAGAAGATTTTACGCCTATAATATCGTCTCCTGCAGGAGCTAATAATGTAATATGAGATATCATTAGTTTTTTAGCTAACTGTTTTAACTCGTCATTGCTGATGTCATGGTAATCAGCAGGCAAAGACTGTTGAATCGCAATTGAAGCCGTTCGTAATTCTTGTGCCATCCGATCTTCCATATAGGAAGCACTATTTTTAGAATTTTCGACTTCGTACGCAATTTCTTCTGTGACCAGCGTGATTTCCTTTTGATTAAACTCTGTTAATCTATTTTTTGATCGAATGTAGTGCAAAGTGTTATTAGCTAGTAGAATACACAATACCAGCAAAGTAAAGAACACCGACAACTTTTTCTTTATCGACACTAGTGATGGCCTCCTGTTTAAAGAACTGATCCGACAGTTTTAAAACCCGCTTATGTGCTCTAGGTTTTCATCGGATACTATTCTTCAATTTCCACAAAAAGAGAATGAACTCATACAAAAAACCAACCGCTTTGGTTGGCTCTATTCTTAACTAATCATAAAACATATTAAATACATACTTTTATTTACATGGGTAGAACAAATTTGTATTCTTATAATATTTTAACTGCTTTTTTCAAAATATCAATGCGTAAAATTTAACTTTCTTTATCCTTGCTGCTACTTCTTAAACTTCTTCAAAATCCGGTGATACCAGTAAATCCCGGCTCCCGTCAATAAAAGAATAGTTCCCCACTGATGCGGTAAAAACTTCAGCAGCCATATGGACACCATAATAGTCGCTACCGTTAAGTTACTCAGCCACTGTTCTAGACTTAGCTTTTTCTTATTCACGATCACCGCCACATAACCAATGGGTGGCGCAAAAAAACACAGAAGCATCAGAAATTTTTCTGAACGGTACCAAGGCTGTTTTTTCATTTTCGCTTGCTTTCATCGCTTCTATTTAAAATAAACTGATAGCCAAACATCACAATAACCCCTGTCCAAAACATCGAGAGCGACGATACTAACTCAGTACCATTATAGGCATAAATCGATGTATTCACAAACAGCAGGAGTAAAAGTATATAAAAACCTGCCGACACAGCCTTATTCCAATTTTGATGCTCCTGCTTAGAGGCATCTTTAAAAAACTTCATCGAAACTCTCCTTTTACATCTCATACATCACTTATCGATTTAGGAATTCTATCTTTATGTTAGCATACTGGGTGGTTTTGGAAAATAGATAAAGAAAATTGTTAGAGTATAGAGTTGAGAAAAATTCTTTTGATAGTTCTTATTCATAACAGTAAAACGAAAAAACAATGTTTCTCTAGACGTATACCCTAGCCGTTATTTTCTTTTTCCAAATTGACCTGTGGAATAATTTAACACACCCTTGTCCACACTATACTTATCTGTTTTTTCATAGATACATAACATTTTTATAGATAGGAGGAAAGCCAATTGAACGCAGAAAGCAAGCGTTTGACTTCAACTGAAATAACGAGTCTATGCACGCAGTATCACCAGGATACGCTGGCGATCTGTGTAGCGAAACACGTCCTTGCAACCGTGACGGATACTGATATTCGGTCGCTGTTTGCCTTTTCGCTAAAGTTATCTGAAAAGCATATTGAGATATTGACTGCCATTTTTCGGGCCGAACATTTTCCGCTGCCCAACGGATTTACCCATGAAGATGTGGACTTGCACGCACCTCCACTTTTTACAGACTCGTTTTGGCTGAAGTATCTTCACGACATGACGATTCACGGCTTGGCAGGATACGGCATTTCATTTAGCGTGTCAGTTCGCCGAGATCTTCGAGATTATTATCATCAGTGTAATTTAGATGCGATGGAAGTATATAATCGGTCGCTCGACCTGCTTTTAGAAAAAAATCTTTATGTGCCGGCTCCTTATTTTTCAAACCCGAAAAAACAAGAGCCGATCACAGATTTGTCTTACGCTCTTGATTTTGTAGGGAAGCAGCGTCTTTTAAACGCAAATGAAGCCGGAAATATTTATTTTAATTTACGCAAAAGCATGGTATCCAAAGCTCTTTTAATTGCGTTTAAACAAGTAAGTAAACGAAAAGATGTACGGAAAGTAATGGAGGCAGGGCTTGATGTAGCACACAAGCATATTGAACTTTATTCTGCAATTATGCACGAAGAAAACCTTCATACACCTCCGCTTTTGGATAATGAAATCACAACGTCCACGCACGCGCCTTTTTCAGAAAAGCTAATGACGTTTCACGCAGGCGCAATGTTTAAAGTAGCCATTACCTATTACGCAACGGCAATGCCTACCAGCATGAGGCTTGATATTGTCGGGCACTGTGAAGCGTGCATTTTAAGAGATTTAAAAGTAGCGGGGCGATGCAGTGAAGTGATGATTAAAAACGGCTGGATTGAAAAGCCGCCTGAAGCAAGCGATCGTAAGCAAATGTAAGTTTTTTCATAGCAGCTCTTGACCTGAAACGCGTTTCATACTTTATTCTGTATTTATTCCCATCAGCCGGCGTGACACGAACGGTGGCGTTACGGCTGATATGTTATCCATAAAAAAATCCGGTATGTTCACCGGATTTTTTGTATGCTTACATATTCATTTCTTTTTTATACGCCAAGTACGAATACAGGTAAGGAATCGCCACGCACAGAACGATACTACCCCACATGATAACTGACTTGTATCCATCAGGTAAAAAAGCGCTAATGAGGATTAGCAGTCCGCCGATAAAAAAGAGCTTTCCTGATAAACGATGCGTCTTTTTCCATACGGTTTCATTGCTTAGCGTCCACGGTGTACGAATCCCCATAAAATAATTAGAGCGCACGCGCTGCAAGTAGTTTCCAATAATGATAAAAACGAGTCCAGCCATAATTGGAGCAATGTACGACATCGGCACGTTATAGCCAAGCCCCTGTAAAATAGTGCTCATATTTACAAAAAAGAATAATAGCAGTACGGCGTTTAACACGATGTTATACGTTTTTGAAAAGTACTTATAATTTTCTTTACGCGGGTCAATTCGCGGAACAAATGCGATTACAAAATAAATAAGTACCATGATTCCTACTGTTAAGATCATTGCATTTATCTTCGTTGCAAATCCGTCTGCTTCTCCATTCGCTCCCCAGTGAATGGGCATCGTAGCTGGAAGGTGCGGCAGTGCAATCAGCCATGCAACCAGTGTTAAAAGGGTAATGCCTAAAGGAAATACGTGCTTTTTCATTTAACTCTCTCCTTTCTGAAAGCTGAAAAACCAGCCGATTAAATCTTGAAAAACGGTTGTATTTAACGAATAAATCACAAACTGCCCTCTTTTTTCATCTTGAACGAGGTCCGCTTGCTTCAAGATTTTTAAATGATTTGAGATGCTTGGTTTGGTCATATTAAAATACTCGGAAATTTCTCCTGCGGTTAAATCCCGCTCTTTTAGCAGCTCTAAAATCTTTCTGCGAGTGGGATCCGCTAAAGCTTTAAACGTTTCATTCAATTGAAGTTCATCTCCATCATATTTAAGTATTTAGATAATTATCTAAATATTAAACTATAAAATATAATATGTCAATATTTTGAAAAGAGAACACCTGCATTTGACTCATTTTTTTGTTGCTTCAAAGCAGTCCATGCATACAAACTGCGCTTCTTGATGTAGAAAAGCTTTAATTTCGTTCATGCCTCTTTTACTTGGATACTTCATTCGCATCCATACTTCTTCATTCGGCTGAATTTCTTTTTGACAAACAGAACACTGCTCTTTTATTCCGAACATACTACCCCTCCGTCCCTTTGTATAACTATACGTTTTACTAGCCAAAAGGTTTCATAAAAAAGATCCTGGGATGTAACCAAACCAACCCTAGCTAGAAGCAACTACAGATATGAAACCTACGTTCATTCTACTAATAAAAAACTCCGAACGATTCATCGTTCAGAGTTTTTTCATCTAACATACTTATGTCCTAGCCTCTTTTAAACATTATAGCAGCGTTATGTCTTCCTGCTGTTTTTGCTGTATTCTTTGCTTTTTCGATTTTCTGAAATGAAGCAGTTCATATACAACCGGAATGACTACAAGCGTAAGAAGAGTTGCAACGGCCAATCCTCCGATTACAACGACTGCAAGACTTTGAGAAACAAGGCTTCCGCTTTCGCTTTGTTTAAATAAAAGCGGCAGCATCGCACAAATCGTAGCAGCAGACGTCATGACAATTGGACGCATACGCGTAGCGGCTGCTTCAACAATCGCATCGCGCATAATCATTTTCTTTTCATTTTGCTTCACGCGGTCTAATAGTACAATGGCGTTCGTCACAACGATACCAATCAGCATCAGTGCTCCAAGTAGAGCTGTTACGTCTACTGGAATGCGGCTGATTAATAACCCTAAAACGGCACCAATCGCTGCAAGCGGAAGCGAAAATAAAATCGCAAACGGCGTGCGGATTGTTTTAAACGTAATCACCATAATTAAGAACACAATACCAATCGACACAAGCATTGTAATGAACAAGTCAGAGAAGTCTTCTCCTTGCTGAGTACTTGCTCCTCCAATTACAACGTCCACATCTTTTGAAATGGAGAGCCCTTTACTCTTACCGTCTCCAAAAATGGTTGTTTGAATGTCTTTATTAATCTCTGAAAGCTTTTCTGGATTGACATCCGCCGTTATTTGAATATACGGGTCTCCATTTTTATGAAACTGATTTGTTGGCTTTTCAGCTTGCGTTAGCGAAGCCACTTTTGAAACAGGCGACGGTCCTGTCTCTGTCATAATAGAAATATCTTTTAACTCTTTTGGTGATGTTGGATTTAGGACAGATTCAAGAAGGACATTTGCTTGCTTGCCTTCTAAATCTATCGCTCCAATCGGCGTTTTATTCAGCATAACACCAAGCTGCTGCGCTACTTGCTGCGTATTCGCTTTTGTTGGATCCACGTCTAAGGAATAGATTGTTTTCTTTTCGTCTTGATTTGTAGAAACTTTATCTACTCCTTTTATATCGCTAATTTCTTTCTTAATGCTGCTTGCCGTCTTTTCTAACTTGTTCATATCGTTTCCAATCACATCAACGGTAATCGAAGTAGTGGAAGCTCCCATTAGTGAAGCAGCACTTACGCTAAGATCCCCTCCGTCATAGAGTTTCTTTTGATTTTGGATTCGTTTCATTAGCGAATCAATGTTTTCACTGTCTTTTACGATAATCGTATACGTAGCTTCAGTAGGCGAACCAACGTCTCCCCACTTGGCTCCTTCGTCCGTATTACCAAGCTGCATGTATACCTCTTTTACTTCTTTTTGAGCTAAAATATAGCGTTCAAGCTGCAGTGATTTTTCTTCTACGGTTTTAATTGGCGTGTTATTTGGATAGCTTAACGTTGTGCCTACAAAGTCAGATGAAGAGTTATCAACCGCTCCTTTAGGCATCATCGTGTACGCGCCAATAGATCCGACAAATAAAAGCAGCGAAAGCAGAAGCACAACCCATTTATGATTCAGTGACCACGTAATGACCTTTGTAAAACGAACCGGCTGCTTGTGCTTGCGAAGTTTTTCATTTTTTAATAATCCTGCACTCATTAACGGCACAACGGTAAGCGCCACAATTAATGAAGACAGCAGCGAATACGTCAGCGTTAGAGCAAACGGAAGCATAAAGTCCTGAAGCCCTCCGTTTACAAGGCCGATTGGTAAAAAGACAGCTACTGTCGTTAACGTAGAAGCGGTAATAGCAGAACCCACTTCTTTTGTCGCATCAATAATCAGTCCAAGCGAAAACTCTTCTTTTTGCATTTTCCGGAAGATGTTTTCAATGACAACGATACTATCATCCACCAATCTTCCAATCGCTACCGCTACTCCTCCAAGCGTTAAAATATTGAGCGTGACGCCTGATTTGGATAATAAAAAAAGCGTAAAGCAAAGCGATAACGGAATGGATACAATTGTAATAAACGTAGAGCGAACGCTGCGTAAAAACAGCATGATTACAACGGTTGCAAAAAGTGCGCCTAGCAACACTTCTTTCATCATTGAATGAACAGAGTTTTGTACGCTGTCCCCTGTTGCAAAAAATACAGAAGCATTTACATTGTTATAGTCTTTGTTAATTTGCTGAGACAGTTTTTTTACTTCTTTTGTAATGCTAACGGCGTTTGAGTGACTGTCTTTTGTAACAATAAGTAAAAGTGCATCTTTTCCGTTAATATGCGTGACGACGCCTTCAGGCTTTTTCACCTCTACTTTTGCAAGATCGCCTAGCGTTACATTCGGTGCAACCGGCAGCTTTTTCACTTTATCCAAGCTGTCAATTTTACCAGTTACGTTGATGTTGCTCGACTTGTTATTAATGACTTTTTCTCCAACTGCAAGCGACGTGTTTTTTCCTTCTAACACGCTGATGACTTTATCAATGGTCACGTTCTTTTGTGACAATTTTTTATTATCAACTTTAATAGACACGTAGGAATCCGCTGTTCCATACGTTTGAACACTCGCAATGCCTTTAACGTCTTTATATTTAGGGATCAGTTTTTTCTCTGCAAGATCCAGGTTGTCTCTTGTTAATCCTTCTTTAAATGTGAGTGAAATATCTGCGATGGGAATCATTGAGGTATTTAATTGAATAACATTAGGCTTTGATACGCTGGCTGGAAGCTGCACCGAAGACAGCGCTTCTTGGACGTTTGTTTTTGCTTCTTTCATATCCGTTTTGGATTCAAATGAAATATCGATTTTGGAATAGCCGTCTCCCGTGGTCGAATACACGTTGCTTTTTCCTTTAACACCGGCTACCGCTTCTTCAATCGGTGACGTAACTTGTTTTTCCATGGAGTCCGCATCCGTTCCTTGCCCCATAACCACTACTGACACTTGAGGCTGATCAGCCGTCGGCAGGAATTCCATCGGAAGTGTAAAATAACTAATGACTCCTAAAGCTAAAATTAAAATAGACATAATGGTGATAGCCGCTTTATTTTTAAACGACCATTTGGTGAGCCAAGACATGAAATTTCCCCTTTCACTTTTTCGTACAAACTTAGCCAAACATTTCTAAAATATGCTAAATAACTACTAAATTATACCTAATGTTTCTTACCATTTAAAGACTTATTTTTTAAAAAGTCCCATTATTTGAACAGAATTATTTATGGATAATATAAGCAGCTTCTTTACAGCACAAAAAAAAGACGCCGATACCCGGCGTCCCACATGTAGTAAGTGAAAGAAGAAGAAGAATATGCCTACGATTTCTCAGGCAATTCTATGACCTTATTGTGTCTCTTCCCGTTTTTTTATGAAATAAACATATTTAGCATAAATCCCCTTAACTAGCAGCTCGATTGTGCTTTGCTTCCGTATCGTTTTGAATTTTTAAAGACGTTAATAAAGCCACGATGCTGCCTGCAAAGCCAAATAAAAACAAGTGATGAATGCCTGCCATAAAGCTTCCGCCTGAAGTCAGCAACGCACCCATAATCGTAACGCCGATTGCTGTTCCCATGTTTCTGCAAAACATAAAAAATGACGTTGAAATACCTCTTTCATGTCCTCCTACTAATTGCTGTACACCAATGACTCCAACCGTAGAAAGAAGACCAAACGATAGTCCTTGTACAATCATGACGCAAAACACATAAAAGAAGCCGTGACTTTCGTTTAACATCATCAGAAGTGTTCCCGAGCCAACCAGCAGCACATTTCCAATTAACAACAGCTTTCTGTAGCCGTGTTTTAAAATCCATTTACCCGCCGGCACGGACACAGACATCCATCCGACCGCTGTTCCTAACAGCGCAACTCCGCTCATAAACAGTGACAAATGCGCTACTCGCTGTAAAAATAACGGAATGTAGCTTGACGTTCCGAATAAAGCTACCGTCCCAATAAACGCATTGATATTAATCCATGACAGCGTTTTGTTTTGGAACATGGACAGCGGTACAATCGGAGAAGTATGTTTTCGTTCATGGAGATAAAAAATCACTAATAAAATAAGTCCCGCTACTGTATACACAATTCGGTTCTGTTCCACTACCGTCACAAGCAGCAGTGACGTAACGCCCGCTCCAAACAAAATGGCACCGATGTAATCGACTTTTGCTCTTTTCGGCTCATAGCTTTCTTGATATGGCATTAACGTCAGAAATGAAACAATACATACGGGTAAATTAATAAAGAAAATCCATCTCCACGTTAAATAATCCACAAAAAAAGCGCCTAAAAGCGGTGCTAATACAGCTGATAATCCCCACATCGTAGTAAACAGCGCCTGAATTTTCCCTCGTTTCTCCACTGGAAATAAGTCTCCGGCAATAATAGCGGGAAACGCCACCATAAACCCGGCTCCTATTCCTTGAACCGCACGGAAAAGAACAAGCTGAATCATCGTATTTGCCACGCCGCAAAGCATCGAACCAATTAAAAAAGCAATAATTCCAAACCCAAATACTTTTTTGCGGCCAAATAGATCCGATAACCTCCCTGCTACTGGAGATAAAATCGTGCTTGCAATCATGTACGAAGCAAACGACCATGCGTACAAATCAAATCTTCCAAGCTCTTTTGCAATAACGGGCATCGTCGTATTCATAATCGTTGAATCAAGCGAAGCCACTAGCATTGCCAGTACAATACTAACCATTACAGACGTTCTGCTTTTCATTTAACAATCTCCTTATCCCTATAATCTGAGCGTCTAGTGTACTCCTCTCTGCCGTTTGTTGTCTATACTTATGCATACAAAATGCTAAAAAGCTTCTCACTTTACTATGAGAAGCTTTTTAGCTGCTTATTCACATATCTTCTTGGACCTTTTCTTGATCAGACAGTTCTTTGTTTCGAGCCATCACCGCAAATCCAGCCATTACAATGATGCTGCTTGAAATTCCGTATAGGATTGGCGTAGTAGAAGAAAGTCCTTCAATCAATAGACCTCCAAGTACTACTAGCGTACTAACAACAATCGCTGAAACTCCTGCTTTTGGATGAATGTCTTTCCAGAATAGGGACACAACAAACGGAACAAAAATCGCTCCTGATAAAATGGCATACGCAACGTCTAGCGCAACAAGCACGTCTTGAATCCAAAGAGCAAAAATAATAGCAAGCACGCCAACAATAAGCGTATTTACGCGCGTTAAAATTAAATAATTTTTCTCTGAAATATTTTTAAGCCACACTTTTTTAATAATATCATTACTAATCAGCGTAGAAGACGCAAGCAGCGTTCCTGAAGCAGTTGACATCAGCGCCGAACAAACGCCTGCCAGTACGAGACCTAATAACCCTTGAGGCAGGATTTGAACTGCAAGCGTCGCAAATATGCTTTGACTGCTTTCTGCGTTTGGCAGCAGCAAATATGCACACATTCCAATTACACTTCCGGCAATCGCGTAGGCAATGCTGTACACGCCTGCAAAAATGGAGCCGTTTCGGGCAATTTTTTCTGTTCGCGCTGTAAATACCCGCTGCCAAATATCTTGAGAAACTGCCATACCAAGCGTATACAAGAGGAAATACTGAAAGATTTGATCGTATCCAATGGAGGAAAAATCAAAATAAGATGATGGTAAATCTCCGGCAAGGGCTTTGAAACCTCCTGCTTCTGATACACTCATTGGAAGCATAAATCCAAAAATCGCCACCGTCATCACAACAAATTGAATAATATCAGTAACCGTTACGCTCCACATTCCGCCTAGAATCGTATAGAACAGAACAATCGAACCGCCAATTAACATCGAGGCAGTCATGTTCCATCCAAGCAACGCATGAATGATCGTTCCCATTCCAATCACTTGAGTGACTGATACCATGAGTGTATAAATAGCGGCAACAACCGCGCTGATAATTTGCGCTTGAGCGTTATATCTTTTTCCTAGCAGTTCACTGATAGTTGTCACTTTCAACGACGAAATCCGCTTAATGAAAATCGTGCCAAGTGTAATGATTCCAAGTCCAATCATCGTCACAAACCAAATGCCAGACAGCCCGTGATCATAGCCAAGCTGAGCCGTTCCAATCGTCGACGCTCCGCCTAAAATAACGGCTGATAAACACCCTAAATACATGAACATCCCTAAGTTTCGTCCGGCTAAAATAAAATCTTCTGATGACTTTGCTTTTAACGAGCCAATAATACCAGCTACAACCAATACGCCAAAATAGACAAACATAACCGTCATATCCAGTCCGTTCATAACAGATTCCTCCTTATTATGGGTCAATCTATCTTTCATTGAAACAAAGAGCTTCCTAAAGCTTTAGATCACGTGAAGACTTGTGATTTCTGTTAATGCTTCGTCTAATACGCAAAGCCCGGCATCAATTTCTTCTTTTGTGATCGTTAAAGGAGGAATCATTCGAATCACTTCTCCGCTATTTCCGCAAAGGTAAAACAGCACCCCTTTTTCCAAACATTTGTCTAAAATCTCAAGAAGAAGATTTCCGTCACCTTGCTTTGTTTTTGGATTAATAATTTCAATTCCAATCATTAGCCCTACTGAACGAATGCTTCCGATAACTTCATGCTTTGCTTTCAAATGCTGAAGCTGATCCGCTGCATATTTCCCCATTGCTTTTGAGTTTTCAATCAGCTTTTCTTCTTTTAATACGTCCAACGTCGCAAGCGCTGCTGAACAAGCGATGGGGTTGCCGCCAAAAGTGGTTCCGTGGGTACCAATCGGCCACTTTTCCATGAGCTGTTTGGAAGCTACGGTAGCACTTAACGGAAGTCCTGATGCTATGCCTTTTGCGATGGCCATAATGTCAGGCGTCACGTCAAACGTTTGAGCTGCAAACCACTCGCCGGTGCGTCCGAACCCTGTTTGCACTTCGTCAAAAATAAGCAGAATGCCGTGTCTGTCACACACTTCTCTTATTTTTTGCAGCCAGGCTTTCGGAGGGATGACGTAGCCGCCTTCTCCCAGAACCGGCTCTACAATCATGCACGCTACTTCTTCAGGCGTTACTTGATGCTTAAACAAGGTATCAAAATCTCTTTCCAGCTTTTCTACGCAGTAGATTTCCGGATCTTCTCCTTTTGGACACTGAGTAACGTCTGCATAAGGCACTTGATACGTTAAGCCCGATGGCTGAAGAAATTTCCGATATTTACTTTTTGATGTCGTCACACTAAGCGCTCCGAGAGAACGACCGTGAAAGCAGCCCATAAACGAAACCGTATAAGGTCTTTGCGTAACGTACTTTGCCAGTTTTAACGCTCCTTCAATTGCTTCGGTTCCGCTGTTGGCAAAGAAAAAGCAGTCCAAGCCTCTTGGCAATACTGTTTTTAATTCTTCCGCAAGCTGTAAAATAGATTCGTACATAATCACACCTGACGGGCCGTGCATGAGGTAATCAACGCTATCTTTAATGGCTTGTACAACTTTAGGGTGACGATGACCTGTATTCGCTGTTGCAATACCTGACGTGAAATCTAAATACGTTTTTCCGTCCGCTCCGTAGTAGTAGCAGCCTTCTGCTTTTACCACGGGTAAATTAGGGTGATCTTTCGCCATGCTTGGTGCTAGTAAATCTGGTAGACTGTTCATTAACTGTGTAAGTGATGCCTGCGTCATCTGACTTCCTCCTCGCAATCTATCAAGTAATGTGTTTGTACTTGTTTTACATGCAAAGAGCGTGCCAAAGACGTTAAAAAACGGAATGTTTTTTTAATTTTCTAACAACTGAAGGCTGACTGATTCCAAGTGCTTCACCTATTTCTGTTGTCGTTTTATACTGTTTTTTTGCTTTTACTAATATCTCTTTTTCCAGCTCGTTTAACGCGTCATTAAGCTTCATTTCCCCATGTTCTTCAACGTGCTGAATCCGTTTTTTTCTATGCAGAGAATGCGGCAAATGCTCCATTGTAATCAGCGTTTGCGAAGACACAACCACGGCGTGTTCAATCACATTAATTAACTCTCGTACGTTTCCTTTCCACTCATGTGCAAGCAATGCGTGAATAACCGCATTATCAAACGTTCTTTTTCGGTTGTATTTCTTTTCAAACTGCTCGGCAAAATGTGTGAGCAGCGGAAAAATATCTTCAGGGCGCTCGTTCAAAGATGGAATGGTAATCGGTACGACGCTTAAACGAAAGTATAAATCTTCTCGAAATTCTTTTTCAGCAACGGCTTTTTCTAAATCTTTGTTCGTCGCTGCAATTAAGCGAAAGTCCACGGTTTTAGGCTTTCTTCCGCCAACGGAATAAAACTGTTTTTCTTGAATGAGCTTTAAGATTTTTACTTGATGCGCCGGTGACAGTTCTCCCACTTCATCTAAAAAAAGCGTACCGCCATCTGCCAATTCGACCAGTCCCACTTTTCCGTTTTTAGATGCACCGGTAAAAGCTCCCGCTTCATAGCCAAACAGTTCAGCCTCAAATAAATGATCGGGAATCGCCCCGCAGTTCACTTCAATAAACGGCCCTTTGCTTCTTGTACTTTTGTTATGTATCAGCTTGGCTAAGTGCGTTTTTCCTACTCCTGACTGTCCTAAGAGTAAAATATTTACGTCTACATTGGAAACGTGAACAGCCGTACGAAGAACGTGCTGCATCTTTTCGCTGTTGCATACAATTCCTTCTGTTGATAGATTTTGGTTCCGCAGCAGCATAAGCTCGCTCTTTACGCGCTGCATTTCACCTTCCATCGCATCAAGATATGTTTTCATTTCCATAAGCTCCGTCACATCATGAGAATAGCTGACGATTCTTTTAATCTCTCCTTTTTCATCTTTGACAGGGATGCCCGTAACGAGCACCTGCTTGCCTTGTTTAGTTGTTTGTACAAGCGTAATTTTCTTCTTTGTTTCAAGCACAATTGGCGTGACGATTGGCGTAAACAACCCTTGTTTTTCAAGTTCATAAACAGACTTTCCCAGCAGTTTTTCAGCTTTTACATCGTAAATGTTTCCCGTTCCTTCATGTATTCGGACAATGATGCCTTTTTCATCCGTGACAAGCAAATCATCTTTTAATGAATGAAGGATCCACTGATTTTCATTCCATTCTGAATTCATGTATGCTCCCCGCTTTCTATTCATCTTTGAATAAAATACAATTCGTTTTTGAATAACGGCATTTATTTTTGAATAATCAATTTATTATATCACGAGGACTTCTTTTTATTTTGAAACAGCAATTGAAATGAAGTTAAAAATGCATTAATATATTTTTATGAAGTTATAACTTCTTTTCAGGAGGCTATATGAATCAATCATTTCAAGAATTAATTAAACATAAATTCCCTGACCTTTCTCGGGGTCAAAAAAAAGTGGCGGAGTTTCTCGTTAATTTTACGGAAAAAAGCTCGCTGTACACGGCCGGGCAGATTGGCAAAGAAGCAGGTGTCAGTGAAACAACCGTTATTCGTCTAGCCTACGCACTTGGGTTAAATGGTTTTTCAGATTTGCAGGAGCTAATGCGAAAAGAATGGCTTTCTTCTGCCGAATCAAAAGAATCAGCTAGCAAGCCTGCAGCTGTTTCTGCAGCAGAAGAAAAGATAATCTTCGATGAATGGCTTTCCCACGTTGACGAAAAGGAAGTATCTCAAGCTGTAGATGCGCTTATCAAAAGTGATCAAGTGTATATTGCGGGGTTCCGTGAATCTCATACGGCAGCCTACTGGCTGTATTATAAAATGAATCAGCTTCGCAATCATGTTCTTTTATCTTTTCCAACAGGATTTTTGCTTGAAACGCTATGCAATCTCACGAGCGCATCCACGGTTGTTGTATTTTCACTGCCGCGCTATACAAAAGAAGCGCTTGAAGCAGCTCAGCAGGCTAAAAAACAAGGAGCGAAAGTAATTGCTATTACAGACCGCCGTCTGTCTCCGGTAGGTCAAATCGCTGATATCACGCTTTTAGCCGGAACAACCGAACATATTTTATCGCTTCTTGCCCTATCTCAAATTGTAATTAGCAGCATGCAAAAAAGAGATGAAAAAACGGCTGGAAAAAGACAAGCACACTTGGAAAAGCTCTATGCCGAGCAAGGCATCTTTTTAGAATAGATAATAGAAAGGAAGTAAACAAATGACTGAAGCCTTAACGATTCGTTCACTTACAACAACCACTGAACTAGAAGACGTACGTGCATTAGAAAGCCGGGTCTGGGGAGAAGAAGAAGCAACGCCCGTTCATCAAACCTTAACCGCTGTTAAAAACGGAGGTCTTGTGCTCGGTGCGTTTTTAGATGAAAAGCTGATTGGCTTTCAATATAGTTTTCCAGGGTTTGACGGAACGTGCGTCTACTTATGTTCTCATATATTAGCAGTTGACCCTGCCTATCGCAGCATGGGTATTGGTGCCAAGCTTAAGCATGCGCAGCGGCAAGAAAGTAAAAAAAAGGGCTATTCATATATCAGCTGGACGTACGATCCGTTAGAAAGCGCCAACGGTTATTTAAATATTGGAAAGCTTGGAGCCGTTTGTTCTACATATATTGAAAACTGCTACGGAGACATGAATGATCCGTTAAATGCCGACTTGCCTTCTGATCGATTCGTTGTAGAATGGGCATCCGCAGAAGATACAAAACGAGCTCAGCCTCTTTATACGCCAGATCAAATAATGGACGCATCGCTCATTCAATGGACGTTAACGAATAAAGGGTTTCCTTCTATTACAGATATTGATGAAAAATGGTTGGATCATGACGTCGTGTCTGTAGCTATTCCTTCTGCTTTTCAGCAAATGAAAGAAGTCTCTCCTTCTCTGGCATTGGACTGGCGTATGCGAACAAGACGCGTATTTCAAACATGTTTTGCAAAAGGATTTGAAGTAACAAACTTCATGAAGTATCCAAAAAGCAGCGCACCCGTTCATTTTTATATTTTAACGAAAAAAGAGGTGGAAAAATGAACATAAAACACGTCATTTTACAGCATTTAAAAATGGATTTACTTCACCCTTTTACCACAAGCCTTGGAAAAGAAGTGGATCGAGACTTTATTTTAGTAGAAATTCAAGACGAAGATGGACGCTCCGGCTGGGCTGAATCCGTAGCGTGCGCGGATCCTTTTTATAAAGAAGAAACGCTCAAAACAAACTGGCACATTATGGAGGATTTTTTAATTCCCTTGCTTCAACAGAAAGAAATTCAGCATCCTGACGAAGTATCTCAACGCTTTGCACATATTCGAGGCAATTACATGGCAAAAGCGGCGTTAGAAGGCGCTGTTTGGGATTTGTATGCGCGCAGGCAAAACCTCTCTCTATCTAAAGCGCTAGGAGGCAGTAAAAGTCAAATTGAAGTTGGTCTCAGCGTTGGCATTCAGCCTACGATTGACGAAACGCTTCGCAAAATTGAAGCCGGCTTGAATGAAGGATATAAGCGGATCAAAATTAAAATTAAGCCGAGCTGGGATCTTAACTTGACGCGCGCGGTTCGAAACGAGTTTCCTTCTATTCCGCTGATGGTTGATGCGAACTCTGCTTATACGCTTGCAGATGCTGACCACCTTGCTCAGCTTGATGAGTTTGATTTAATGATGATTGAACAGCCGTTGGCTCATGATGATTTAATTGATCACGCTGAACTGCAGGCCCGCATGCGCACGCCCATTTGCTTAGATGAAAGCATTCATTCAGCTGAAGACGTTCGAAAAGCTATTAAACTTGGAAGCACACAAATTATTAACATTAAAATTGGACGAGTAGGCGGACTGACAGAAGCCAAAAAAATTCATGACCTTTGTCAAACTCACGGTGTGCCCGTATGGTGCGGCGGCATGCTGGAATCAGGTATCGGACGAGCACATAATATTGCCATTACCACACTTGCCAATTTTACGCTTCCCGGAGATACAGCTGCATCCTCTAAATACTGGCCGCGTGATATCGTTCATCCGGAAATCACGGTCGACAACGGTATTATTTCCGTTCCTGATACACTAGGCATCGGCTATGAACCTGATCACGATCAGATACAAGCTCTAACTTTACACGAAAAAATCTATACTTGCTAACTTTAAACAGGCTGGAACAAAAGTATGTTAGTTAAAGGAAGATCCGAACGATGAATGGTTCGGATTTTTTTATTGATATGGTAAGCGTAGGTTTCTTGTATGCAACTGCTTCTAGCTGTGGATTGGAGGGCAAGAGAAAGACTCCTGCAGGACAAGTGGAAGGGATGAGACCCCGCAGAAACGCAAGCGACGAGGAAGCTCACCGCTCACCCGCGGAAAGCAAAGTCTGGCATGGAAATCAACAGCGTTTTAAAAAGCAATGTCGACTAACTCCTTTATCCAATTGATTTCTCTTTAGATTGGATGGGTTTAGTTATGTCCCAGCCTCTTTTTCATAGGCTCCTCTCCCGAGATGATACGTGCCTTGGCAAGATAAACAAACATATTAGCAAAAATGGTCTTATGCACAATCCTTCTAGTAATAAATGAATATAAATAGAGTGTAAGGGACATGCAAGGGTATATTCATTACAAATTTTAGAAGAAAGGAGCATACTGATGAATATTGAAATTGGAATTGCCATTTTCGTGTTTACAATGACAATGCTCGTCATTTTTTGGAGGCCAAACGGCATCAACGAAGCATGGCCGGCATCCATAGGAGCAGCCATTATCCTGCTTACAGGGATTGTATCCAAATCAGACATTGTTGATATTTTTGGAAAGATAAGCGGCGCTTCTATCACCATTATTGCCACCATTGTCATGGCCGTCATATTAGAAAGTTTCGGATTCTTCCACTGGGCAGCTGCACGACTAGTGAGTTTATCCAAAGGCTCAGGGTACCGATTATATTGGTACATTCAACTGCTCTGCTTTTTAATGACTTTACTATTTAATAATGACGGCAGTATTTTAATTACCACTCCAATTTTAATTCTACTTTTGAAAAACCTTCAGCTAAAACCCCACCAGCAGATCCCCTACCTTTTAAGTGGAGCGCTTATTGCTACTGCTTCCAGCGCGCCTATAGGTGTAAGTAATATTGTGAATTTGATTGCCTTAAAAATTGTTCATATGTCGCTTTATATGCACACGGCGATGATGTTTGTACCGGCGACACTTGGTTTATTATTTATGTCTTGGCTCATGTATACGGTCGTAAAACGCCATTTGCCAAAAAAACTGCCGCATGCTTCAAAAGATATAGAAGAGAGTTTCTTTACGAAACAGTTTCACCCCTTAAAAGGAAGCATTTCTGTTGAAACAAAACGTAAACGCACACAATTTATGCTGAAAGTTTTATTATTTGTGTTTGTTATGCGCTGTCTCCTATTTGTCGCCTCTTATTTCGGCATACCGATCGAATTGGTTGCTGTACTGGGCTCACTGATCTTACTTATTTGGAGATGGTATCACTTACGTACAAACCCGATTGATATTTTAAAGAAAACGCCGTGGCACATTTTCGTTTTTGCATTTTCAATGTACGTTATTATTTACGGATTGCATAACGTAGGATTGACAGAGCTACTTGTAAAAATTTGCGAACCGATTGTGAATCGAGGGCTTTTTGAAGCAAGCTTTATCATGGGAGGACTTGTTTCTATTCTCTCTAACTTGTTTAACAATCACCCTGCTTTAATGGTCGGAACCATTACCTTGACTGAAATGGGACTCGATCCTATTACTCTTAAAACCATTTACCTTGCTAATATTATTGGAAGTGATATGGGCTCGCTTTTATTGCCGATTGGAACACTGGCTTCTCTTATTTGGATGCATATTTTAAAAGAAAATCATATCAAGGTAAAATGGAAAGATTATTTAAAAGTATCACTTATCGTTATCCCGCTTACCACCATCGTTACGCTTTTTCTCCTATTCTACTGGGTTCAGCTCATTTTTTCTTAATACTGATTTACAGGACGGATTGTACTCTTTTGAAGCTTACAGTCCGTCAGAAATAAACGAATGTCCTCTATAAAAACTCACTATATTTTTCTATTGTTTTTTTATAGATACACAGTTACCTAATAAAAACATTTTTTTACATTCACTAATTATTTAGAACAATTTAAAAAGAAAATCAATAAATATATTGAATCGAATTTCATTCATGTGATAAGATATGGTTATATTGTTACTTTAACAATACATAGAGCGAATGAATTAGAAAATATGCAGTTGCATAGAACTTTCTAAACCCCACACGCAACATTTAGAGAGTGACATTCATTTTCTCAGTAACACCCATACCTTTCTGAAAAGAGTGAGTACATTAGACTTGCTCTTTTTGTCTGTTTACTAGCAAGGTACACTTCTTGTGTAAGGCCTTGTTCTGCAATGAGACAACAAAAAAACAGGTAACTAAGCATGCCGCTTCTTACCTGTTTTTATATGCTAAAATGATAAAATCAAATTCTATCGCGCGAATGCTCTTTACGAAATTGATTTTAATTCTTCAATTAATTGAAAAAATTTCTCTTTGTTTCTTTCTTCTAATGTTTGATCGACTTCACGTAAAATTTGATCTCTTCTAAAATCTCGGATAGCCTTATTTAATACCATTTTAGCAAATATAGAATCGAGGATATCCATACGGATGGGCTGCGAGTCTGTCGGGTGCTTTTCGATATAAATCAACTCCTATCCTTTCCTCTATTATAACAAATTCTAGCAATGTATCAAAATTTCATCGGGATATGCGCTGTTGTGAAATAGCTTCGTATTCTGTTTCTAGCTCTTGAAGCGTAAGCTCATATAGCTGCTTGTTTCCTTTTTTATAAACCCCTGCATCCAGCAATAAATCAATCATTGATGTTTTTTTACATTGTATGTGAGAGTAAGCTTGTTTTGTCATCGTTACACCGCCTATTTTACACTTAAAAATGAAATGATTTCTCTATCTTTCACGACCTTTCTTTATCATACGGCCCGTCCTTTAGCTTACTGTGAAGAAAACGTTAAATTTATGTAATAATGCATAAAAAGAGGCCGGGACATAACTAAATGAATCCAACCTACAGACGGACAAATGAGATACATGAGCTGAACCGCTTATGACACCGCCGTTGATTTCCGTGCAAGGCTTCGCTTTCCGCGGGAGTCTTCGCCTTGCCCTTCAATCAACTGCTAGAAGGGATGAAACAGATGAGGCTGTATTCACCATAACAAAAAAAACGAACCACTCATCAAACTAGTTGATCAATGGTTCGTTTTTCACTTGGGCTAAAATACTTTTCTCCCAGCCTCTTAGTTCTTCTATTAAAAATCAAAGTTGTCCGGATCTGGACCTACTCGGTGATTTTGGTTTAATTCATTAATTTTACTTACATCTTCAGCATCCAATTCAAAATCAAATAACGATGAATTTTCAACAATACGATGTTCTTTTGTCGATTTTGGAATCGTTACAACTCCGTTTTGCAGATCCCATCGCAGAATAATTTGAGCAACTGATTTACCGTGTTTTTCAGCAATTCCTTTTAACACATCGTTATCTAGCAATTCTCCTTGCATAAGCGGAGACCATGCTTCTAGCTGAATATCGTGCTTTTGACAAAAAGCATGCAGCTCTTTTTGCGTCAAACGAGGATGATACTCCACTTGGTTAATAACAGGCTTAACATCTCCATCTTTCATTAAGTCTTCTAAATGATGAATTTGAAAATTACTTACACCCACAGCTCTTACTTTTTCTTCTTTATAAAGCGTTTCTAATGCTTTCCACGCTGCTTTATACTTACCTTCTACCGGCCAGTGAATTAAGTATAGATCTAAATATTCTAAGCCAAGCTTTTGTAAGCTTGTTTCGTAAGCAGCCAGCGTCTCTTCATAGCCTAGATCCGCGTTCCAAACTTTTGATGTAACAAAAATGTCTTCGCGTGAAAGACCTGCTTCTTTCAGGCCTTGGCGAATTCCTTCTCCTACACCTTCTTCATTTCCATAAATAGCTGCCGTATCAATGCTGCGATAGCCTTTGACAATAGCTGTTTTCACTGCATTCACTAATTCAGGCCCTTCTTCTACTTTAAATACACCTAGTCCAAGCCAAGGCATTTTGACTCCGTTGTGAAGTGTTACTGTATCTTGCAAATGATTACTCATTATAAAAAACCCCCTGCTAATTTCTTTACATTTGTTATTATGAAACAGAAAAAAAGAAAAAGATAGAACCCACTTTAAAGTAAGTTAGGCACTTCAAAGTTCTAAGGTAACTTTTTAGTAACCTTCTATTTTACTTAAAAACCGCTGAAAGAGATTGAGACATAACGAAATAAATCCAATCCAGCGACGAACAACCCGGATCAATAATCTGGAATGCTTTTTCCGCCGCGGTTGATTTCCGTGCAAGGCTTCGCTTTCCGCGGGCGGCCGATGAGCCTCCTCGTCGCTTGCGCTTTTCCCGCAGGAGTCTTCGCCTTGCCCTCCAATCAACCGTCAGAAGCACTTACCTACATGACGCCTACGCTCACCATGCTCATAAAAAAACACGAACTATCCATCAGTTTTCGATAGATAGTTCGTGTTTAACTTTAACTAAAATACTTTTGTCCCAGCCTCTTTCTATTTAACACTTACGTTCGTTGCTGAACTTGTATTACCAGCGGCATCTTTTGCCGTCACAGCCAGCTTTACGCCTGGTTTTTGTTTTGGGATAGTTACTTTAAATTGTCCTTTGCCATCTGCTTTGCCCGATGCGATCAGCTTTGTACCGCTTTTAATCGTAATCACGGCATTTGCTTCTGTTTTTCCGGAGATAGAGGTGGACAAAGACGTAACGGCATTCACTGCCGGAGGTGCCGGCGGCGTTGTGTCTTGTACTTTTACAATTTTATATGGACTGTATCCTACTTTATTTTGCAGCACGGCCGTCACTTCTGTTCCTGCTTTTTGAGCAGGAATTTTTACGCTGAACTTGCCGTTTCCATCAATTTTTCCACTCGCAATAATCTTTCCGCCTACTTTAATATAAATAGACGCATTTTTTTCTCCTGTTCCCGTTACCGCTGTACTTTTTTCAGTAAGCGTATTAACGGTTGGAAGCGCTGGTTTTATCAGCGCGGCACTAACTGTTACAAACGTGTTGGAGCTGTAGTTATTAGCTGCATCTTTTGCAATAACAGCTAATTTTGTAGCAGCAGGCTGCTTTGGAATGGTGATGCTGAACGTTCCATCCGATTTTGCATTTCCTTTGCCAATTACTTTTTTGTCAATTTTCACATGCACTTCTGCGCCCGCTTCTGTGCTTCCCGTTACTACTGTATCTTGATTGCTTACACCGTTTACTTTTGGTGTAACGGGCGCTGTTTTATCCTGCACAGTTACAGTTACAACTGGACTTACGCCCGCTGTGTTTCCAGCCGTTACAGACAGTTTGCTTCCTGCTTTTTGTTTTGCAATCGAGATGCTGTATGTTCCTTTGGCATCCGCTTTACCAGCTGCAAGCTGAAGACTTCCGTTTTTAATGATAACCGTTGCATTTGCTTCTGCTGTACCCGTAACGGCTGTACTTCGATCACTCACTTCATTAACTGTCGGTTTTACCGGAGCTTTTTGCTTTGCTGTAACGATTACAGTCGATGCAGAGCTGTTATTTCCTGCTGCATCTTTTGCTTGTACGCTTAGCTTTGTATTCGCTTTTTGCAGAGAAATGGCAACAGAAAACGCTCCATTTGCACCTGCTTTAGCCGTTCCCACAGTTGTTGTTCCCACTTTTACAGTAACCGTCGCATTTGCTTCTGCTGTACCTGTAACTTTTATATCTTGATCATTTACTGCGTTTACTTTTGGCGCAGCTGGTGCCGTTTTATCCTGTACGGTTACCGCAGTGGCTGAACTTGTTCCACCTGCATTTTGAGCTGTTACAGACAGCGTGCTTCCTGCTTTTTGTTTCGCAATTGAGATGCTGTAATTTCCTTTGGCATCTGCATTGCCTGCTGCAAGCTGAAGACTTCCGTTTTTAACGATGACCGTCGCATTTGCTTCAGCCGTTCCTTTAAGCATTGTGTCTTGATCATTTACTGCATTTACTTTTGGTGCAAGCGGTGCTTTTAACGTAGATTTAACCGCAAAAGAAGGAGCTTGACTTTCGTTTCCTGCTTTATCTTTTGCACTTACCGCTATTGTTGTTCCACCTATTTGTACTGGAATTGAAACAGTAAATGTACCGTTACCATCTGCTACTGCAGAGAACGTTGCATCGCCCGCTTTTACCGTCACGGCGGCATTTGCTTCTGTTACGCCTGTTACGGTCGTATCTTGGTCACTTACTTCATTTACAATTGGAACAGAAGGGGGCGTTTGATCCGTTACGGTCACTACTGTGGCCGTGCTTTCATTTTCAGCTGCATCTTTAGACGTTATAGACACTTTTGTATCTGCTGGCTGCTTGGCAATCGTAATTGCAAATTTTCCGCTTTCGTCAGCAAGACCCGTTCCAATTACTTCATTTTCCACTTTTGCAATAACAGAAGCATTTGGTTCTGTTACGCCTGTAAGCGATGTTTGGCTGTCTCCTAGTGCATTAACTGAAGGTGCATCAGGCGCAACCGTATCTTTCGGCGCTTCTTGCTCCTGCTCTTTTCGCGGATATTTTGTTGTATAAAAACTTAAAAGAGTAGTGGTTGGATAATAAAAATCTAAAATTTCACGATAGTCTTTTCCTAGGCTTGCCATTTTTTGAGCACCGTATTGACTCATTCCAACACCGTGTCCATTTCCTTTACCATTAAAGGTTGTGGATGTACTTGTTTCATTTGTTTCCGTTACAAGCAGGCTAAGCATCGCACGGCTGTTTAACATCGATTTTAGCTTCGCCGATGTTAAATCCGTTAATTCCAAATGATGAACCACTAGTTTTTGCGAACTGTCTACATCTCCTTTAACGAGGTAGTCCACTGTAATTGCACCTTTAGTCACACGCCCTCCTGATGAAGGAGCATAAAAACTCACCTTTGGAATAGACGTAATTTTAATCGTTTTACCAGGATGCTTATTGGCTACTAACCATGACTTCAAATTATCTGTAACAGTTTTATCTTTTTCAGAAACCGTATTCCACCAAGCGCTATAGTTAGCTAAATCTTTTCCTGTTAAATCAATTTGCGTTTTTTGAATAGCTAACGTCCACGGCGTCTGCTTGTCGTATGGATCTTCTTTCACCGGGAAATAAGAAAGCTGTGTTCCTCCCCAGGCATTGCTGTTTGATTCGGTTCTTCCCCCGTTGCTTGATGAGAAAACGGCGTTGATTAATTTATTGTTGTACGTTACTACTTGTCCGAATGTCTCATCTACTGCTTTGTTTGTGCTGTCATACCACGTATAGCCACCATACACTTGATAGCTTACCGTGTCATTGATTACTTTTCCTGCATAGCTCATTGCGTATGTTCTCGCTGCTACTGCCTGAGTTTTTAAAGCTTGCAGATTCCAAGATGTATAGACTTCATTTGGCACAACGCCTTTTAAATAGTCTTCAATCGGCAGCGTATTAACAGGTCTGACGTACGTTCCTTTTTCATTTGTAAACGCAACGTCCCCTAAGTACTGTCTGCCGTTAATAGATATGGGATTTTTATAAAGAGACGGTGTAATTTCAAAGCTTGTAAAATCACCTAAGACAGTGCTTCCTTGTTTTAGAGTGACACCTTGAGTTGTTGCCGTTACCGTATACTCTGTATTTGCCTTTAAGACCAAATCCGAGTTTTTAATAGTGTATAAATAAGACGGCTTAATTGTAATTGCATGCTGATCTCCTAAATAGTTTACTAATTTTACAGACACAACTGGTTCTACCGTTTCAGCTTTCACGCTAGCAAGCGGCGTGAATTGAAACAGCAGTACGCTTAGTACTAAAGCTAATGCCGTTAACTTTCTCATCTTGTTCCCCCATTTTCATGTACTGTCTAACGCATTTTAATATCACTCGTTATATCGACACGGTTTTATAAAAATTAAAGCATTTTACCCAGTTTTCTTTTCTGCTCGTCCGTTTTTTTGTCGAAAAAACGCTTTTTTATATCATATGAATGATAAAAAAAACGTGTGACATAAATCAATTGATTTAGTCACACGCTTTTATAGGTCTTTTCACCTTTTATTTTGTCATTTCTTCGTATGCCGCTATACCATCTGCAATATAATTCATCAGCTTTGTAAGGTAAGCCTGATCAGACAGGTTCCGGTCTTCTTCTTGATTCGTCATATACCCGAGCTCTACTAGCGTTACGGGTACAGTCGACCAGTTAAATCCTGAAAGATCACTGCGACAGCGAATTCCGTCTGCTTCGACAAACTGATCTTTTTTTACCTCTGTCAAAATAGCCTGAGATGCCTGCAGGCTGCTTTGATAAATAGAATTTGTATAGGAGTTATCTTCTGCAGGAGTAAGCACAGAAAATCCTTTTACAGAAGCATTTTCAGAACCATCTGCATGTATACGTACGTGTAAGTCAGCTTTTGAATTATTCGCAAGCTCCGCTCGTTCCCGGTTGCTGATATCTACATTATCAGAACTCCGAGTAAGCTTTACGGTTATGCCTTTTTCTTCGTGCAGCTGTTTTAATATCATAGAGGCTTCCAACGTCAGCTTGTATTCCGGCTTCTTGGTCACTACGCCTGATGTGCCTCCGGAAACCTTTATTTTCGTTTCTGCTGCTCCCGGTCCGATTGGCTCCTTTTCTAGGTTAGCCTGGGATTGATGACCAGGGTCAATGTAGACTAAAAAAGGAGGAGGATCCGCTTTTTCAGGCATGTTGTTTTTTACATTTTTCACTTCATTACCTGCTTCATGAGGCTGTACTGCTCGGAACTGTGAAATGGGCTGCTTCACTCTTTCTCCCTGCGCATGAGCTTTTGGTACAGTTCCGCTAACGACGGCTTTCTCTGTTTGACCTTTCATCATAAAGAAAAATGAGAGTACTGCTACTATTGCAACAATACCTATTCCATAACTCCATACTAAGCGCTTCATCTTCGCTCACCAAACTTTCGAATAGAGTGGGATATTCCTTATGTTAAAGGACAAAATGTGTTAACGTTATTATCTCACAGAATATGGATTTTTTTGTATAAAACGTTAAAAAATAATATCTGTAATTTCAGCAATATGTTATGTATATGCAAACAAAAACAACACTACATAATGTAGTGTTGTTTTTCAAAAAAATGACGAATGGTTAAATCCGTTTTGCACCGATATAACGTGCTTTCCAGTAGCTGTTGCTAAGAGATGTAATCGTCACGCCTTTAGACGTAGAAGCTTGAAGAAACTGATTATTTCCTAAGTACACGCCTACATGTGAAGGACCTTTTTTATACGTTTGAAAGAAAACTAAATCTCCTTTTTGAAGCTTTGCTTTTGAAACGCTTGTCCCTACTCGATACATTTGTTCCGTTGTGCGCGGAAGTGTTTTCCCAGCTTTTTTGAAAATGTATTGAATAAATCCCGAGCAGTCAAAACCTTTTGTTGTTGTGCCTCCCCATTTATAAGGAACACCCATTAATTTTTTACCAGTAGCAATAGCCGTGTCTTTGTATGAATATGACGCTGCTTCTACTGTTTGAGCAGGTGCAATAAACGGACTGGCTCCGCTAAATAAGACTGCCGCTGCCGTTATAGACCCAATGATGGCTTTTTTCATTTTTTCCCTCCATTATGTAACCGAACGTTACGTTTCTATGAACTTATTTTTCAATATGTTCGGTTTAATTATAATGAAAAAAGCCTCAAAAACTATTACGCTATGATTAAATAATGTTACAAAATGGTTAACTAGGTATTTTTATCTTTGATTGTTTATAAAAAAGAGCATTTGGATATCCAAATGCTCTTTTTCTTTTACTTTTCTTTTTGCTGTTTCAAAATTAAGTCCTGTTTCGCTTTAGCATCATGATGCTGCGCTAACTCGCGTGAAAATTCTTCATTTGCTTGATCCGGAGCAATTTTTAACTCTTTTGGTGTTTGAGGCAGTGACCCTTTGTTGTTATGTGATGATTTGTGATTATTTGCTCTTCCCATGTTATGACCTCCTTGTATCAATCATTTGTTTTTCATCTTTAGTTACTATTCCCAATTTTTCAAAGCAAATTCAAATGAAAAAAGATTGAGACATAACTAAATAAATCCCATCTAAAGCCGAATAAATTGGATAAATGAGCTGGTATGGATCACTTGTTGCACGGCCGTTGATTTCCATACAAGATTTCGCTTTCCACAGTTGCTTCTAGTTGTTCTCCAATCAACAACTAGAAGCAACTGCACAGATAAAATCTACATCAACATGAAAAAAATCCGAACGAATAATCGTTCGGATCTTTCTTCAACTACAATGCTTTTGTCCCAGACTCTTTGTTGTTACGATACTTTTTTTGTTACTTCGTTAATATAAGCTTCCTTGTCTTTATCGTTAAATTGACCTTCCCACTTCGAAATGACAATTGCACCAAGTGAGTTTCCAATTACGTTTACCGCTGTACGTCCCATGTCTAACAAACGGTCGATTCCAGCGATAAAAGCAAGCCCTTCTACCGGAAGTCCTACAGATCCAAGCGTTGCAAGCAGTACAACAAATGAAACGCCAGGAACTCCTGCAATTCCTTTAGATGTAACCATTAAAATTAATATCAGTGAGATTTGCTGTGTGATGCTCATATCAATACCGTACATTTGCGCGATAAAAATTGCAGCAAGCGCTTGATAAAGAGTAGATCCGTCTAAGTTAAACGAATATCCCGTCGGAATAACAAAAGATGTAATTGCTTTAGGACATCCGAACTTTTCCATTTTCGCAATAATACGCGGCAATACTGTTTCTGAACTTGCAGTTGAAAATGCTAATAGCAATTCATCTTTTAGCACTTTTAATAAGTGGAAGATGTTAACGCCTGCCCATTTAGCTACAAGTCCTAGTACAACTAATACAAAGAAAATCATTGTGCCGTAAGCAACAATTACAAGCTTACTAAGCGGAATCAGAGACGCTAGTCCAAATTTTGATACGGTTACACCGATTAATGCAAATACGCCAAACGGTGCAAACTTCATAACTAAATTCGTTACCCAAAACATCGCTTCTGCCGTGCCTTCAAAGAACCTTAAAACCGGCTTGCCTTTTTCACCGATTGATGCAATTCCAAGTCCAAATAGGACCGAGAAGAAAATAATTGGCAGCATGTCGCCTGCAGCAATTGACTCAAATAAATTCGTTGGAACGATGTGAACAAATGTTTCTACAAATCCTTTTTGCTCTGTAGCTTCTGCCGTTGATGTGTAGCTGCTGATATCTGATTTTTCAAGACCGCTGCGGTCCACACCAGTACCAGGGTGAAGCAAGTTAGCTGCTAATAAGCCTACAACAATGGCAACCGTTGTAATGATTTCAAAGTAAAGAATTGTTTTTCCGCCTAATTTACCAAGCTTCTTAATATCACCAACACCCGCAACGCCCACAATGATACTAGATATAACAATCGGCACCACGATCATTTTAATTAAATGAATGAATACGTCTCCAATTGGCTGGAGCACCTCAACTGCTTTAGGATTTCCGTAAAAAATAGCCCCTACAATAATACCTGCAATCAAACCAATTAGAATTTGTCCTGCTAATCCAAGCTTTTTGAACATATCTTTGCACCTTCCTTCTTTTTTCTAACAGCTCGAAGCTGTTTATTTGCACTTAATGTATTCAACAGATACAATTCCATTAAGAACTGTTTATTAAGTAGTTCTTTTATTCATAAGATTACATTATCACAGGCATCACAAAATCTAACAAAAACCTACTGAAACTAACAAAAAAGTTTTTAGAAAATTACAAAATGAAAACGCTGTAGTTTTTTTACTACAGCGTTTGTTTGACTTCATAATAGAGCATTTGAATAAATTTTTTTACGTTTATACGACTCGGAGTGCTGCTTTTTCCCGTCCCTTTTTCTATATCTCGCATGCGCTGATGCACCATTGAAAAATCGAAAAACTTAGAAGCATAATTTTCAAATTTAGGATTAAAGAAATCAACCATACCAAGAGAGGTCAAATGATTTAAAGACTGATAAATGGCTCTTCTTACTCGCTGTTCGGCTGCTTTCATTTCTTTTTGCAGCACGTCTTCTGAAAAAGATGAACCAAGCTTTCTCACGGTAATTTTCTCAAAGATTTCTTTGAGAGACGGAAAATGCTGTTCATACATCGTGCTTTTTTCCGTTTGATGCAGGTAATTGATGATTTCAATCAAATCTTTACTTCCGCTTTCTCCTAAAATCCCAAGTTCTCTTAAAAGAAACCTGCAGGCTTCTGCCGGATCGCTTTCTTTTTTACCAAAAGGAGGCGTCTTTTGCTGATTTCCTACATTAAGTACGGTATTTAACGATTCTTGAATCTTTTCCATCGATTGTTGAACTTGAATTCGTTCAATTACTTTTTGAATGACCATGAGCACTTCCATACGATTGAGCGGTTTGGTAATATAGTATTCAATGCCAAGCGAGTAGGCTTTTCCAATTAAATCTTTCGTTTCTACTTGTGACATCATAATAATTTTCCCTTTAAAACTATCCTTTATTTTGCGCACGGTTTCGATTCCATCTTGAATGGGCATTAACAAATCGATAAATAAAATATCGATCTGCTGCAATAAAGAAACTTGATCATTTAACACAATCCCGTCTTCTGCTTCTCCTATAACCTCCCCTAGATCATTATCTTCAATAATTTCGGCTAACATTGAACGAAAGACTTCGTCATCATCTATGATATAAAATCGCATATTAGTCCTTATCCCCCATTAACGTAGAAATAGGTAAATCTATAGCAAATTGAACACCTGGGCTTGGAGACAGATTAACAAATTGAATATTCCCTCCCAGCTGCTCGGTCATTTGCTTAACGTAGACAAGCCCAAGACCCGTAGAAGGCGTCCCGTCCTTTGCATATTTGGATGTAAATCCCGCTTTAAAAATGAGACGTTCATGCCTTTTTTTCACGCCAGGACCGCTGTCTCTCACATACAGTAAGATTCGGTCTTCTTCTCGGCATACGTCGATAATAATCGTCCCTTCTTTTTCAATTGCTTCAACTGCATTCGTTACTAGGTTATTAATTAATGACAAAAATAAGTACACGTGATAGCGAGAGTGCTCTCCTAGAATCGAATATGAAAAATGAATATCTTTTGCTAACATCGCCGCATATTTTTCATTGCTGCGCATGACGATTTGAAGCAGACTTTCGATTTCCATATACTCAGAAAATTCTTCTTTTGTAATGACCTTGGATAGCCCTGCTGATATCCGCTGGTTGTCTTTTTTAATATCATGTACTTCTCCTGCAATTTGTAATGCTTTTTGGCTAAATTCGTGCAGCGAAGTAAGCTGGTGGATATCCGCTTCGTGTAATTCTTCATATAAATCATACGACTTTTTCGTAATTCTCTCAGCGTCCTGCAGCGTTTTTTTCAAATGAATGGATTCCTCATATAAATTTGAAAGCACAACAAGCAGCTGATCATTTTTTTGAGAGATTTGTCGTTCTCTCAGCTGCCCTTCGTAAAGCTTGATCATGCTAAACAGGCATAAAACAAAAAAACTTCGAAAAACGCCTACAATAAAAATCTGCATGAACTCCGGAAACACAATGTGATGATGAACCATCACATACATAAAAAACAATTCCATCCCGCCTGAAACCGTTTCGATGATGATACTCCATATGCCAATAATCCACGGCTTTGAATGAAAATCGTTAATTTTAAACCACGAAAAAGAAATTGCATAAACGAGATAATAGACCCCTGCTGAACACCTGATTTGTAACGAATGAAGAAAATCAAATGATTCGTAGCTATACCAATCGAGCCACATCCGAAAACCCACTATAGCACCAGCAACTAAAATACCTGGTATAACAGGAGAAACTCTTCTTAAAAGCAGCAGTGAAAAGAAAAAAATGGGCACAGCAAAGCTAACTCTATACGTATCATGAAAAGGATAATATTTAAGCTCTCCTGCCAGCGGCACAACGACTATCATCACCAAAATAAGCAAAACATCTTTTTTTACTACCGTATCAACTTTCATCGTTCACTTCCTGCACTTTTTGAACATAAGTATATAATTTAGCAATCTAAAAGACAATCGCTCTTCCCTATATTTTTTTACATGCCCATTTCCATTTATAAATATAGCCCATATATAAACGGTTATTTATTCTCTTTCATTATTCTTTGTAGTTTTTTAGATTTTCTTGTTTTATTTTGTAATTTTTGTTGTATAGTAGAAGTACCTTTTGAAGTGTGAGGCTGTATCACAACTATTCAATTATTATTACATCACCTGATAGCTACATTAAAAAGGAAAACTATTATTTATAGGGGGAGCTTATTTTACAATGTGGATCATTACCGTTTACTCGAAAAACCAAAGTCCGACTATGTTTGAATTTGAATCAGAGGTAGAGGCGAAAAAGACATTTCAGGAGATTAAAGGGTGTAAGATCCTATCGGAAGTTATTTACTATAATGACCGAGTTCCCGCTTTAGCGTAAATCAGTTGATGTAGGAAGTTTACAAATTATCGGTTAAAAGCCACTTAAAGAGCCAAAGGATAGTTCTATTCCTTTGGCTCTTTACTGTTTAATCAAAAAACAGCGCTTCTTATTCAGAAACGCTGTTTTTTTTCGTGAGCATACTGACTGCCCACATTACTATAAAGTTGACAAGCAGCGCAATAAATCCGACATTGATATCCTTCATTTGCTGAGGCAGTGACGGAAATAACGTCCCAATAGTAGATCCGCTAATTGTAATATAGGCTACTACAATAATTCCAGCAACAATCCCCCACGCTGCTCCTTGTTTCGTTACAAAGTTATTTCTCTTCAAGCTGAAAACCAGAGATGGAAACAGCTGTGTCATTAGACTATAGCCCATTAAAATAATTGTTGACAGCGTCGTTCCTCCGTTTAGGGTAAAGTAAACAGAAATAAGAGCTACAACCGGTACAAAGCTTTTTGCTAAAACGGCAATACGCGCTTCGCTTGCTTGAGGAGCAAACGGTTTGTATATGTTTTTAGCCAGCAGCGTTGACGCACTCATTAACAGCATCGACCCCGGCACAAGCGCTGTCAGCAAACCCGCTCCTCCTATAATTCCAATAAACCAAGGATCAAAGGTTTGGATTGAGATCCGTAATAGCGCAAGATCCACGTCTCCTCCGCTTAAACCAGGAACTTTTAAAATAGCTGCAAATCCAACAAAAAATACAAAGAGCAGCATCAGCGTATAAAGAGGACTAATGATTGCATTTTTACGAAATACCTTTGCATTTTTCGCTGTATAGCTTGAACTAAACACCTGCGGCCACATATAAAACCCAAGTACTAGTAAAATAACGGTCGAAATAAACCACGAGACGCTTAATCCTTGCTCAGGAAACTTTAAAAACCCCGGCTTCGCTGTATTCACCGCTTCAAACATCGGACCGTATCCTCCGTAATAATGAAAAGGTAAATAAATGCCTAAAAATCCAATCACAGCAAACATCATAATATCTTTAATAACGGCCGTCCATGCAGAACCGTGGATACCGGATATCATAACATACAGCGTTAAACTGATAGCTCCCATCCAAATGGCTGCCGGCATTGAAATGGCGCCGTAGGATGCTTGTGATACAATAATACCCAATCCTTTTAACTGCACAACAATAACAGGAATGACAGCAATCACTCCTACAGCAGCTACAAGCACACCAAGGTAAGGGCTTTTATATTTGCTTACAAAAAAATCAGGCTGCGAGACGAGCTTATGATCTCTTGCATACTTCCAAATAACAGGAAGAAGCCAGTATGATAAGACATATGATAAGCTAATATAAATTAACACATAAAGTGCAGGAGCTCCTTTTCCATAAGCCCATCCGCTTCCGCCTAGAAACGAAAACGTTGTATAGATTTCTCCGGCCATCAGCACAAACACTAAAATAGCCCCGAAACCGCGTCCGCCTACCGTCCACTGCTCCAAGTTCATATCCTTGCCTTTGGTTGATCGTATGCCAAGAAAAATAGCTGCCACTAAAAATAGTAAAATAATAATAAGTGCACTATTCATTCTTCTTCCCCTTCCCGATTTCTGGGATCAAGCTTGTACATAACCCCTAAAATAATGGACGTAAGCACCACCCATATCACCATCCAAAACATATTGAATGGCATACCGAGAACAAACGGAGTGACTCGATTAACAAAAGGGAGAAAACCTAATATGCCTACGAACGGAAGGACAGACAAAATATAGATAAATTTCATGACTAAACTCCTCCGACTTTCTAAAACTAACTTCTTTATATTACCACATATTCTGTGTATTCAATGAAGGAATGCTTGCATTTAAACTGAAATAATCTCCAAAAGATAAAATATTCTGTACTATTTTGCAAAAATACTGTTTTAATTTTTCTGAATAAATAGTATAATTTCTTCTTATAGTTCGCAGGAGGTATCGTCCAGATGAAAACAATAGAGAAAATCAGTACATTTGCAGGAAAAACGTTTACGCTTTGGGTTATTTTAATTTCCGTTATTGCCTACTCATTCCCAGAGCACTTTGTATGGATTGGAAAGTACATCGTTCCGCTCTTAGGAATTGTCATGTTTGGAATGGGATTAACGCTGTCAGCGTCTGATTTCAGTGAAGTATTTCGAAGACCGAAAGAAGTAGCACTAGGCGTGGTGGGACATTTTATCATTATGCCGCTTCTTGCATTCGGTTTGGCGATTGGCTTAGATTTACCAAAAGAAATAGCAGTGGGCGTTATTTTAGTAGGCTGCTGTCCAAGCGGCACATCATCAAACGTAATGGTCTTTTTGGCTCGAGGAAACGTTGCGCTCGCAGTTGCCATCGCTTCTGTTTCAACCATTTTAGCACCGATTGTTACACCGCTTCTCATTTTATTATTTGCAAGCAAGTGGGTCGATATTGATATCATGTCTCTTATTATTTCCATTATACAAGTTGTCATCATTCCGCTTGCTCTTGGATTTACAATCAAAAAGTTTTTTGGAAAAGCTGCAGAAGCAAGTTCCAAAGCTCTTCCCCTTGTTTCAGTAGTCGCGATTGTCTTGATTGTATCCGCCGTTGTGGCAGGAAGCCAAGCACAGCTTGCTAAAACAGGCGGTATCATTTTTGCCGTAGTTGTTCTTCACAACATTCTTGGTTTCACAATCGGCTTCTTCTTTGCCCGCTTATGCGGAATGGATCTAGCCAAACAAAAAGCAGTGGCAATGGAAGTTGGCATGCAAAACTCAGGGCTCGGCGTCACTATCGCTTCCACTCACTTTTCGCCACTAGCCGCTGTCCCAAGCGCCATCTTCAGCGTCTGGCACAACATCTCAGGCTCAGTGCTAGCCTTTATCTTTAGCAAACTAAAAGACAAAAACCAGCCCTCTTCTAACAAAAAAATGGCTGGCTAATATAACAAACTTATAAGGGAACAAAAACTCCCTTGAATGTTCCCTAAAAGTTCTTTGTTTTAAGAAGGTTTTAAAAGGTTTTACCTAGGCGAATGCCACCAACCCCGCAAGGGGGGTGGCATTCGCTTAGGTATAGAAAAAGAGACATGGCCAATTTTGCCATGTCTCTTTTTCTGCATCGATTAAAAACTATTAGCCTCTTCCTGCTTGGAAAGAAGGATATTTCGTCATACCGCCATCAGCAAATAATGTAATACCTGTTACATAGCTTGCTTGTGATGATGCTAAGAATGCTGCAACTGCTGCTACTTCTTCTGGTTTACCGATGTAACCCATTGGAATCATGCTTTCTACGTCTGCACGTTGTACAGGATCTGCAAATTTCTCTGCATTAATTGGTGTGTTCATCGCACCTGGTCCAATGTTATTTACGCGGATACCTTTTGGCGCATATTCAAGAGCCAATGTTTCCGTCATTAGTTTCATACCGCCTTTACTTGCTGCATAGTGAACAAATAATGGCCAAGGAATCATTTCGTGAACGCTAGACATGTTGATAACATTTCCTTTAATGTCGTTTTCAACGAAATATTTAATTGCTTCACGGCTTCCTAAGAATGCACCTGTTAAGTTTGTATCAATAACTTTGTTCCAGTTATCTAGAGATAGCTCATGAGAAGGAACTGGATTTTCAACACCAGCATTATTAATCATAACGTCTAATGTACCAAATTCTTTAATAGCTGTTTGAACAAGGTTTACAACGTCTTCTTCTTTTGTTACGTCGCCTTGAACGATGATTGCTTGTCCGCCTGCTTCTTCTACTTCTTTTTTCGCATCTAAAGCTTCTTCTTCATTGTTGTAATAGTTAATAACAACTTTTGCTTCTTCTTGACCGAAACGAACAGCCATTGCGCGTCCTAAACCTGTTGATCCACCTGTAATTACAACTACTTTATCTTTTAAATCTGTATACATAATAAAATCCTCCCAGTGTTTTCATTTATTCATACATACTATCATTAACTTTTACGTAAACGTTAACTTTTAGCCATTCCGAGGAATACGCCACCTAAAATGATGAGCACAATACCAATCGTAATTGAAATAAGCTGACGCTTTGTTTTCTTTTCTCCAAGTAAGAAGATACCGCCAAGCGTTGAAATAACAATTCCCATTTGTGATAATGAGAAGCTTGTTGCAACCCCTACTTTAGGTTGAGAAATAAATAAGAACATATTACCAGCTGCCCAAATCAACCCTGGAATAATGTTGCGAATTGCGTATTTATTAAACGGTTTGTGTTTATAAGTAAGTATAAGTCCACCAATTAACATACCAATTGCTTGTGGGAATAGTGCCGACCAGCCGTCTACATTAAATAAACGAGCGACAACTACATACACTAAGTATCCAATTGTTGAAATAATAAGGGTAATAATCCCTTTTTTGAATTGTCCAGATTGCTCTGGGTTTTTTTCGCTTTCTAGTGATGTTAGCACGATACCAATAACAATAAAAATAAGAGCTAACACGCCTAAAATAACGGTGGTTGTTGTTGACCACTCGTGAAACACGATAACACCAAATAGTGATGTTGTCACAAGCTGCATACCAGTTGAAATTGGCATGGTTTTTGAAACACCAATATAATCAATCGTTTTCAACTGATTACTTTGCCCAACTGCCCAAAATAATCCTGAAACGATTCCGACAATAAAAATAAGCGGCGTCAATACTGGATGAACTACGAAGTAAATAACGGCTGAAAAGATCAGCGCACCAATTGTAGTCCCAAGCGTTTGACTGTAAGGACCTCCGCCCAATTTCACGTTGAATAGGACAATACTTCCCCAGAAAATTGCAGGAAGAATAGCCAAAAGGATATCCATTTGATACTAACCTTCTTTCTTAAACTCTTGATGTAATTGTAAATTTAAAGTACCTTTTGTTTAACTAGGTAACTTTATGTAACCAATCTTAGACCTTTTTTCTTGATACGTCAACAATAATATGTCGATTTTGTGACTTTTTTTAAATACTTTACAATACAGCGTTTCCAAGCTACTGAAAGTTTTGAAAATAAAAAAAGATAGCCTTTTCATTATCCAAATGTTAGTATATAATAATATTATAGTGGTTACTTTTAATATCCTATATATGATAAAGTAGGTGACATCAATGAATGATTTTGATGAGTTATGTCCAAAAGTGTGGAAAACATTCGATATAATCGGAAAAAGATGGAATGGATTGATTATTTATGTCCTTATGAGCGGGCCTAAACGCTTTAGCGAAATTCACAGCAGCATTCCTTCTTTAAGTAAACGAATGTTAACCGAACGAATGAAAGAGCTGGAAGAAGAAGGCATTGTAATCCGGCACGTTATTCCTGAACGTCCTGTTCGCATTGAATATATCTTAACCAAAAAAGGATCAGAGCTTGGTATGATCTTAGGGCCCGTCAGTAAGTGGGCAAAAACATGGATAAAATAAAAAAGCCTCACGTGAGGCTTTTTTATGTTTGATACAAAATATAATTATTTTTCCCTTCTCTTTTCCCTTTGTATAAAGCATCATCTGCATTTTTTAATAATAAAGCAGCCGATTCCCCGTCCTCTGGATAAATAGAGACGCCGATGGTAGTTGTTGTGCGCAAACCATAGCCCCGTACATTCCAGTTTTGCTGAAGAGATACATGAATCTGCCTAGCAATTTGTTCAATTTCCCGTCCATTTGTTACGTTTAAAATAATGATAAACTCGTCTCCGCCCAAACGATAAATGCGATCGCCTTTCCGTACACAGCTTTTTAATCTCTTCGTGTATGCTTTTAGAAATTCGTCGCCTATATGATGGCCATACTCATCGTTAATCTGCTTAAAATTATCACAGTCTAGAAACAAAAGCGCAAAAAACTCATCGCTTTTTCGCTGCCCTTTTTCAATTACTTTGTTTAACTCTTTTAATAACATCGCCCGGTTAGGAAGACCTGTTAAACTATCGTGAGTAGCTTCAAAATGAAGTTTATTCTCTAGCGCTTTTTGTTCTGTAATATCATTATGAATCGAGACATAATAAGTAATATTTCCGTCTATATCTTTTAATGGCACAATTGTGTTCGATACCCAGTACAACTGATTATGCTTCGTCCACATTTCAAGCTCCCCTCGCCATACTTTTCCGCTTTTTATTGTCTCACGCAGCTCAGAAAAGTCATGACGAAGCCCTGCATCTCGATAATACTTCCCCAATAAATCTTCTTTTTGATACTCTGAATAACGTATATACATATCGTTTATATAAGTGATAGTTCCATTTGCATCTAGAATCATAACGCTAGCTGATTCATCAAGCGCATATTTTATGTTTTCAAGTTCTTTCATTGTATAAGCCAGCTGTTCTTCTGCTTCTTTTCGAGGCGTAATATCATGTAAAATTGCGTAAGCACCAACCGTTTGATTATTTACTTTGACAGGAATGGTTGTAATGTACACGTGCTGTGCGGAATGTTGACTTCTACGAAGTGTTAGCTCTGTGCTGCAGCTGATTGCTTCATATACATTCCAAGACTTGTAATTACAGACTCCCAGCCTTTTAGCAATATCTCGGTAATTTCGGTGCAGCACATCGCTTGCAGAAAGCTGAAGCGTTTCTAAGAATGCGCTGTTAATATTTAAAATCGTACCGTCCATATCCAGCATACAAACTGCGTGGTGGTGATTTGTAAATAACGACTTGTACCACTGTTTACTTTCAATAAGCTCCAGTTCTAACTTTTTAATCGGTGTAATATCTCGGTAAATCACCGAATAGGCGACCAGTTGATTTTGATCATCATAAATCGGTGAACAGCTGACAGATACACACACGCTTTCGCCGCTTTTGGTGTACCTGACTGTTTCATAAGGAGGCAGCGTCTTACCATTTTTTAATTCTTCGATTAATTTAAGGTTTTCTTTTTCTTCTTTCTTTGACACGATGTTCATCTCTTGACGGCTTTTTCCTATAACTTCTTCTTTTCTCCACTGAAATAGCTTTTCAAATGCTCCATTGACTGTTAAGACCTTCTCATCACAATCAGCAATTAGAATGGCGTCTACCGTGTTTTCTAGAAACGCATCGAGTAAGCGCGTGCTCTCTTCCTGTGTTTTTTTATAATGAATTTCTTGAGCCATGACAAGGACATGTGAAGGGGTTGTCGCTTGATTAAAGAGAGGGGTAAATGTTACTTCATATGCATGCCGGTCAGGCTGAAAAAGCTGTATGTATTGATATTGAATCGGTTCTTTCGTGGCAATAGCTTTTTCACAAAGTGTGTAAAAAAGTAGATTTTCTTCTTTATTGATTATCTTTTTTCCCATCTTGTCAAAGAATTGCTGAGCTGCTTTGTTACATTCTTTATAATATAGCTGATGTCTTTCTTGCTGAATTAAAATAACAGGCTGCGGCATATTCATAAAATAAAATTGGAATACCCCTTCACTATACATACTAAATATCCTCCATCTGCCTTTGGAATTTCACTAAACGTCTTGTTTTGATATGCAATTCACTCATTCTCCCAAACCAACACGTCTTCTTTATCACTTAAAATATTTTAACAATCGCACAAAATCACATAATTTTATAAAAATTCAAGACATCTATGTTTTATATAGGTCTAATTACTCACTTTTATATTACGATAAATTATCTATTTAGTGAAGTGTATGGTTTAAGAGTTCAGCAGCCTTTCTCGTCTGAATAAACTGCGATACTTATTATAAGTTAAGTAGGAAGAGATCGACTGCGGCATGCCCAGCAAATAGCCCTGGGCAGCATGTAGGTTTAACGAAATCGCTGCGGCTAAATCTTTATCTCGTTCAACGCCTTCTAAAATGAGATTCGTATGCGGATAATAGTTAACAAGCAAATCAATCAGATCTTTCTTTTGCTTGCAGTCGGCTAGCCCTTCAGCATAGCTTCGATCTAGCTTCATATAGTGAGGTTCGTACATGCTTACTTGTCTCATTGCTGCAGCACCCGCTCCAAAATCATCAATCGCAATTTTGAAACCGGCTTCTTTTAAACTCATTACTCGGGCAAAAAGAGCAGGCGATTCCCATAAAATCTTTTCATGAAGCGTTTCATTTAACTCCCATACAATGCGATGCTTCGCGTTTTTATAGGTGTTCAACAGATACGTTAAAAACAGCTGAAAATGCGGATGGAGAAGAGTAGATGGAAACACATTGATAAATACATCCTCTGATTTCAATACCCCAAACGGAAAGTTCTTTATAGCCCCTTCAATTGCCATCGTATCAAGCTTGTACAAATAATTATGGCGTCTTGCCAGTGAAAATAACTCTTCAATTTGCCCTTTTGCGAAAGCTGTGCGCAGCAAAGCCTCAAAACCCAGCGTCTCCCACGAATTCAACGCATAAATAGGCTGATATACAAACTGAAAGTCTTCATACGTCAGTTCCTTTAAAACATGAGCATCCATTCTTTCGTTTAATCACCTTTCGTTTTCAATATACTATTTCTTCCATAATCTAAACTTATAAAAATATATCCTAAAAACAGATAATTGTCCATTAAAAGTAAGATATTCCATTGGGTGATTTAATATTTTGGGACTTGCCGGGGCTTATAATAGCAACAAAGAAGTGTTTTAGAGACTTTTATACTTTTGATAGATAGGCTGTAAAGGATGTTTCAAAAAAAGAGATTAAGACATAACCAAATCAATCCCATCTAAAGACGAACAAATTGGATAAAGGAGCTAGTATAGATTGCTTGTAACACCGCGGTTGATATGTGAAATTTACGTTTACCATATACTTAGCACAATAACCTCTTATCGTTAGTTTGTAATCATAGACAAATTGCTAATATTGATAAATAGACGCTCGTTGAAAAATTAACGATAATAGCCCATATAAAGCATTACAAAAAAACATGGCAAATAAATAGGCTGACAAGAAAGGGAAACCTCTTCCGTTTCCTCAAAAAAACATTGTACCTACAGCTAATATACTAACAGCTAAAGAAAAGCCTATAGCTTTCTTTATCTAACGTGCTACCTCTTCTTCTCTATAAATTGCCTACTATTTTCCCTCTTTAAAATGAATATTTTTTAACATTTTTAAAAACCATTCTTGCTTTCTTTCTTCATGACCGCTTTTATATTTACCACTACTATCGAAGGAAATTTGTAATACTTTATTAGAACTCTTATCTGCTACATATGCCAAGTATGTATTAGGATCATGTTTCTTTTTATCTACTATTACCCGCTTTTCCGTGCCTTTGAAATAAATGTAAGCTGATTAGTAGTAAATCCTCGTCTGTGAAGTTTCAATCTTATTAGGAGCACTTAATTCAAATCTTCCCTTAAATAAAGCCTCAACGTGAATACTCTCATCTGCAGGATTACTGGTTAAAAACTCAGTTTTTATATAATTCGCTTGTGTTTTACCTTCAACTTCTTCACTGTAAACAGCCCACCAGCTCTCGTAAGAATCATTATTTACAGCATAATCCTCTCTATTTTTATGTAAAACTTGATACTCTTCCGGAAACCACATCGTATACTGCCCCGTCTTCGACTTAAACTCATAAAATCCATCTTCTACTTTTTTATCTTTGTTTAAGAACTTACGCGTGAAGTGATCATCAAAAGCTGGAACATTGGGGTATCGGCTTTCGTTTATGCCCCATATGCCGCCTATTAAAATAGCGGCTCCTATAATGACTGGAATAATAGTCTTCGTATGTTTTTTCATCCTCTTACATCTCCGTTGTTTGGCTTATTAAAATTGATACTTTTACAAAGTTTTATAAACCACTCTTCTTTTATAGGCTCAGAGTTATCTGAACGCTCACCAATACTATTAAAAGACAGCTGAATAACTTTTTTAGAGTTTTTATCAGCTACATATGCCACATATGTATTAGGAGCATGCTTACTTTTATCATTTATAACGTATTTTTCTGTCCCTCTAAAATAGATATAAGCTGATTGATAGTAGATTCGAACTTCATCTGTTTCTAGCTTTTCCGGTTTACTGACATTGAAGCGTCTCTTTAATAAACTCTCTACACTAAATTCTTCGTTTTCTTGTTTTCTCGCTTCTGAAAATGTAGCTTGTATATTGTTTATTTGGTTTTCACCTTCATACTTTTTAATAGATGAAGCTCTCCATCTTTCATAGAAATTACCGTCTCTTACATACTGTTGATTATTTTCATGCAACAGCTGATACTCTTCCTGAAACCACATCGTATACTGCCCAGTCTTCGACTTAAACTCATAAAATCCATTGGCCACTTTTTCACCTTTGTTCAAGAACTTACGCGTGAAGTGATCATCAAAAGCTGAAACGTCGGGATAGCGACTTTCGTTTATGCCCCATATTCCGCCTATTAAAATAGCTGCCCCTACAATGATTGCGGGAAGGGTCTTCGTACGTTTTTTCATTGTCATACACTCCCTTTATTATTCTTTTGAAATAAACGGGACTTAATGTAAATTGTTCAACATATAAAAATTCCTCAGACCACTGTCTGAGGAATAGCAGTATCCCTTATTTTAATTCACTTTCATCCATTGATTCTTTATATCGAATTTCGTACTCTCTCTTATGCATATCTTTAACAGAATGCATAAAACTCATAATATGCTGAAATGCTCCAGTATCATACTGCTGAGCCCTTAGCGTATATCCCCGCTCAGCTGCTTCTAATTTACTTTTAACCGCATCCACAAACTCACCCGTTTGGTTTTCTAAATAGCTTTTAGCATGCCAAAGTTTTTCATTCACTTCTTGATCCTTTTTGATTAACTCTTTAATCCTTTTTGCCTGCTCATCCTTGAAGTTATCACTATCAAATTTGAACGTATATTTACCGCTCGTTGTTCCTGTGTGTGTAAACTCGAAATCAAACAATTAAATCCCCCCTACTACTTCTTTCATGCTTTTAATATCTGAAGCTACCGATTCGTCTGCTTCCATCATCTTCTCGAAATTTTGGAAGAACGCTTCAAGAAACTTTTGATAGTATGTAACTTCCTCTTGAATAGAAGAGATGATCTCTTCAACAGGGGTAAATACACTATCGTCTAGCGGGTCAAACGTTTTGTCAAACGTCACTTTTTCAGCCACACGCTTTTGCCCAAACCAAGCGAGGGTGGCTCCGTCTTTATCCGCCTTTTCCATGAATGACTGGGGAGAAGCTTCTTCTCTGGATATTTTCATTTTTAATTTTTTCTTTTTAGCTTCGAAGACTTCATTAATTTCACTATGTAAATACTGCTTCAGTGCATTTAAGTTTGCCTCTTTGTCCTTGATGGCATTAGCACAGTAATAAACAAACTTCTTCATTTGTTCATAATCTAGCAAGATTTCTTCCTGAGATCCTGAATCAAAAACCTGATAATACGTCTTCATAGCATTAGCTTCTGTGTATTTGACAACGTAATTAATTCCGTGGAGTTTTGCTTGGTCTCTTTGAGATATTCCTTTAATCCCTTGCACCAAAACTCCAGGGCTTTTTATCGCCTGCTTTGTCAAGAAAAATGTGCCTTCAGTTCCTAGCACAATCCCAGGAAGATGCTTAAGCGGCTTTTCCTTAACATCATCAACATATGATGGAATATTGAGAAGAACACTGTCGTCTACATGAGCATTTACTAAAGATAACCCTCCAATTATATTAGATACTCCAGAGTTATATCTCATTTCATCATGCTTTAAAAATAAGTTCCATTTGGCTAACCTTTTCAGAGGATATTCTCCAATATTAATCATTTCTTCTGTATTCATATTTCCAAGCATGGTTACTTTATTACCTGCATACCAACTGCCAGGGAAAGATTGCGCATGCATAGGTTCACCTTTTACCCAAGTATGACTGATTATAGCTTTCTGTTCTTGGTAGTAAGAATTAGCTAATTGAACTAGATCAGAAGAAGAAACATTCTTAATCTTCCCTTTTTCTGTTTGTACATAGTTTTGAAAATCATTATCTACCCTCAACAATTGTTTAACATTTGCTGGTGCATCATTTAACCCTCTTATACTTACAAAATTTTTCTTCAATAACCCCAGTGTTACTATAAGATGTCCACCCAGAGAATGGCCATCTCCGTACCGTTTAATTCCTATATCCGATTTTTTGATTTTCTTTTCGACTTTATCATACATAGTCAAAGCATCTTCAAGTTGGGTATCTTTTTTTCCGCTACCTATACCTAGCGCATCATATACTACATCTTCGAAATCTTTATTTGGTTCTGTTCCCCTAAAAATATAGTATACTTCATTGATGTGATGCTCCTTATCATAAAAATGAATAGCTGCTCCATCAAAACCAGATTTGTTTCCTACACCCATATCTTTACTAGTATAAACTTTAAAATTAGGAGGATTTTCTCCTGTAGTATCTTTATATATTTTCTTAATCTCTTTACTTCTACTAGATAAGTCTTTATATTCAAGCTGAGTTAATTTATTTCTTAAATTGTTATCCAATAAAGGTGCTTTAGCCATTTGCTTTTCCCTCGTTAAAATGGATACTTTTTAAGATTTTTAAAACCCATGCATTCTTTCCAAGCTCATTATCTTCCATAAGATCTCCTACCTGATCTATTGATAATTGAATTACTTTTGTCGAGTTCTTATCAGCCACATATGCTACGTATGTATTAGGGGTATGTTTTTTATTGTCATTTACCACATGCTTTTTAGGTCCTTTGAAATAAATATAAGCAGATTGATAGTATATTCTAGTATTAGAAGTTTCTATTAATCTTGGTTCACTCACATTAAAACGATTTTTCATAAGACTTTCTACACTAAAAGACTCATCTTCTGGATCTCTTCCTTCTGACAATTTTAAACTTATGGAATTGATTTGACTGTCATTTTTATACTTTTCAGTATAAGATGCTACCCATCTTTCGTACATGTCGCCACTAACAACATAGTCTTCGTCATTTTCATGAATCAACTGATACTCCTCCGGATACCACATCGTATACTGCCCTGTCTTCGACTTAAACTCATAAAACCCGTCATCCACTTTTTTATCTTTGTTTAAGAATTCACGCGTAAAGTGATCATCAAAAGCAGGGACGTTTGGGTATCGGCTTTCGTTTATCATCCATATTCCTCCTATTAAAATAGCAGCTCCTGCAATGACTGCAATAATGGTCTTCGTACGTTTTTTCATTGTCGCACACCCTTTTAATTATGTTATAACCTGTGTTTTATACATGTTCGATACTATCATACTTATAATGGGAGAGTCATAAGCAGAACGAATCAAAGAACCATAATTAGGAAGTGGTTATTTTTCACTATCACTTACCCTTTCTTTTAAATAAATAATCGTTTCTTGTTTTATTATTGTTACCTTTATTAATGATTTCTCTCAATAAAGAAAACCCCACTTTCAAAAAAGTGAGGTTGATTACATAATATAAGACGTTTACTGAACGTTTCGCTCTTCTTGTGCTAGCACATCCATTTCAGCGTCAATCTTCACGCTGTGGGTTTTTCCATCAAGTCCAAGAATCACAATTTCGTATTGCTTGTTAGCAAGAACAACGGATTCGATAATACCTTTATGCTGTCTTAATGCGTATGCTTTTGCACGGCTTTTAGTTAAAGGAATTGTTTTTTCTTTCAAAATATTGCCGGTTTGGGCGTTAATTTTTACTTTGTGCTCTTCTCCGTTTAACGTAAGGATGTCTACTATATAAATAGGAAGAGTAAGTATTTTACTCAGCGATATGGATTTGATAATGCCTTTATATTCTTTTAGTGCGAGTAGCTTTGCTTGTTCTTTCAACAAAAGTGATCGTTTTTCAGAAATCATTTGACGCCATCCTTTCTAGTTTATAAAACGGACTGCTGTTTCAATTTCTTAACGTACCATATCCTATGTATACGTCTACTAACTAGTATAGCGGGCTTGTCTTAAATTTCTCTTAATATTACATGAAAGATAGCTGAAGAAAGCTGTTATTCACTGAAAAAACTAGACCTGATTAGATCTAGCTTCTTATTGGTGAATGTGAATTCTACATCTTTTTCGTTTCGAATCGTTCTACGGCTCTCATTTGTTTGATTGACGGGGATTTGTGTACGCACATGCCTAAATGAACTTTTTGAAGCAAATAGGGATCAATGTAAAAACCATTTTGAAAGATGTTTTCTTTTTCCTGTTCGTCATGAAATTTGGAGCATCTTACACAGTAATACATATCATAACCTCCTTGCGGACTATTTTATAAACGGGGATAGTTGTGAATGTTATATTTACCTACATCATATGGAAAAGAACAAAAGTCGTGCTTGTTTAGGGAAAATGTCCGAAAAGGAGAAGGCTTGTCCATAGGCTAAACCGCTGGCTTTTCAAAATGATTATTTAGAACATAAATCAGTTTAATCGTAATAAAAAAGCCTCTTTCAAAGAAAAAAGAGGCTTTTTTGTTAATTTGTTACTTTTGCGCTGTTTTGGTGCCAGTTCCAAGCTGATGCGATGATTTTTTCTAATGAAATTTGCGCTTTCCAGCCTAATTCTGCGTGGATTTTATCAGAAGATGCAACTAGGCGTGCCGGATCTCCAGCGCGACGGTCTGCCATAACGACATTCGCTTTTTTACCCGTTACTTTTTCACACGTTTCGATCACTTCTTTTACAGAGTAGCCAAGGCCGTTTCCAAGATTGTACGTTGCTGTCTTCTTCGAGCCGTCTAACAGTGCTTGAAGCGCTGAGATGTGAGCATTCGCTAGGTCCGTTACGTGAATGTAGTCACGGATACACGTTCCGTCTGCAGTATCGTAGTCTGAGCCGAATACAGAAATGTTTTCACGTTCACCAAGCAGGTGCTGAAGAATGATTGGAATTAAGTGCGTTTCAGGATCATGGCACTCGCCAATTTCTGCTGTTTCGTAAGCACCCGCTGCGTTGAAGTAACGAAGTACCACATATTCCATATCATAAGCATTTGCAAAGTCAGCTAGAATCTGTTCAATCATTAACTTTGAACGTCCGTACGGATTAATTGGGTTTGTTGCCGTATCTTCTGTAATGATATCTACAGAAGGAATACCATATGTAGCAGCAGTAGATGAAAAAATAAACTTTTTCACATTGTGCTTCATCATTGTTTGTAAAAGGGTTAACGTCGCAGCTACGTTGTTTTGATAATATTTAAGAGGATCTGTTACTGACTCCCCTACTAAACTATTAGCAGCAAAGTGCATGACAGCATCAATTTTATGATTTGTGAATACGCTTTCTAAATCTTTCTCATTACCTAGATTTCCTTCTACGAATACCGCTTTCTCATCGATTGCCCAGCGATGACCCGTTGATAGATTATCAAGTACCACAACTTCATTTGTTTTCACTAATTCTTTTACTAGGTGGCTTCCGATATAGCCTGCTCCTCCGATGACTAAAATCATACTGTCAGTCAGCTCCTTTTTATTAAGTGTCGATACAGATATCGTACCCGTTTCTTTTCCATTTGTAAATATTTCATTTTTCAGTATATGATAACGCAAATGCTATCTTTCAATTAGTATATCTACTAATTGTGAACTGAGTGTGAAGATATTCGTTTCTACTTAAAAACCCGCGCGTGTAAGCAACGGGTTTTCTTCTTAGATTTGCTGAGGCACTTTCTTCATATCTTTTACTTTATTTTTTAATGGAAGCATCCCTTCAATATGACATTCAATACAGTCCCCTTCTTCAATAACAGCCGGTCCCGGCGTTCCGGTGAGGATGATATCACCTGGATGCAGCGTCATGACTTTTGAGAAAAATGAAACACAGTATGCGATGTCGTAAATCATATTAGACACTGTATTTTCATGCTGTACGTTTCCGTTTAGCAGTGTGCGCACTTGAAGTGATTTCACGTTTGATATACTTTCTTTTGTGATAAATTCTGAGCCTATACTGCAAAATGTATCAAAGCTTTTCGCCCGCATTAAGTAGCGATGATTCGCCGCATGGATATCAGCTGCGGTTACGTCAATTGCTGAGGTATAACCAGCAATTACGTTTATGGCTTCATCTGGCTCTATATCCTTACACGTTTCGCCGACTACCACCGCTAGTTCCGCTTCAGCCGTTGTTTTGTAGGACTGCTTTGGAATACGAATGCTGTCGTCTGGTCCAATAATGGCGGTTGCGGGTTTTAAAAAACTAACTGGATCAATGGCACGGTCGTAGTCTTTTAGTTTTTCTTCAGAAGCCGCATAATTAAACCCAATGCCTAATAATTTCGACGGATTACTAATGATAGGAGCTGTTTTTCTGCCCTGCACGTGCAGTACCGGAAAAGAGCTGTTCATACCAAATTTATTATGGGCGTACCATGTTTCAAGGTGGCGAAGTTCTTTATATTGAATAAGATCCCAAATTGTTGTAGACCAGTTTGTTAAATATTTAGTATTGATATCTTCTATAAGCAGAATGCTGTCATTGTCTAAAATGGCTGCTTGTTCTTTCCCTTGCTCTATTATATTTACTAACTTCATGATACGCTCCTTACCGATGCTTGAATGATACGATCGCTGTTTTCTTTTACCCAATTTAATAATTTTTCATCTTGGTTGTATCCTGCAATAAAAGATAAACCGATTGGCAAACCGTCTAGTTCTCCTGCAGGTATCGTAACTTGGGGAAGACCGCTTAGGCCGGCAATACACGTCATTTGAAGTGTTCGCGATCTTCTGTTTTCTAACTCCGGTCCTTTTGCATCTTTTACAGGCGCTGGTCCTGAAGCTGTAGGAAGTACTAATATTCCTTCTTCCCCAAGCTGTGAGTACATAAAATAGCGAAGTTCACGACGCTTTTCTTCTATATAATTCATATTTAATAATGTAAGAGTGCTGGCCCATTGAAAGCGGCTTCCGATGTCTTCTCCAAACGTTGGATTTTCTTTTTGAATCCACTCTCCGTGCGTTTGCCAGATTTCTTTTCCTTGCAGCAAACGGAAGGTTTCCATATATGTAGAAAAACCCTGAGGAGCAATCGCTATCTCTTCTATAGTAGAGAAAGACTCCATTACGTGGTTGATAGACGGCACAAGAGCTCGCATGCTTTGTTCATCCACAAGTTCCACCACATCTGTTGGTACATACAGCCGTGTAAAGCCACTAGCACGCGACGTTGAATTTAATAAAACCGCTCCAACTTTTTGCAGAGTGTGGCCTTCTCTAGCCATTACACCAACTGTATCAAAGCTTGGAGCCAGTGGAATCAGACCGTTTGTAGAAATGCGTCCGTAAGAAGGACGATACCCGAAAATACCGCAGTAGCTTGAAGGAATTCGAACTGATCCTCCCGTATCTGTTCCAATCGCAAAATCAGTTATTCCCGCTGCGACAGCAACCGCTGATCCGCTCGAAGAACCCCCCGGAATTCGATCTGCGCTTTTTGGGTTTACCGGTGTTCCGTAATGCGCATTTTCTCCATTTAATCCGTACATAAGCTCGTCGGTATGCGTAACTCCCTTTAGTGCAGCTCCTTCTTTTAAAAGAGCAGCTACTACGTCTGCATGCTCGCTTGCAGGCTGATGCGTGGCGAGCCAATCTGGATTTCCTGCACTTGATATATGTCCTTGTACATCAAATACGTCTTTTAACGCAAAACTCAAGTTATTTAACACTCCCGTTCCCGTTGGAGGTACGTAAAGGTCACTGTCTACAAATGCATTCCACGTATCTTTCATTCGACCATCTCCTCATTTCTTATATCTGTTTAGAATATAAAATTTGGAATAAGCTGGTCAATGAATGTGTCAGGTCTGTTAACATTAATATTATGTAAATCTCCCAGCTTCTCTTTTCCTAGAGAAACTAGCCGTTTCATTTCCCTTTTAGCACGTTTGCGAGTAAAGTAGAAACATATCATTTTACGAAAAGGACTATCGCGATGGAACAATCTACTACGCTTTTTTTATTTATTTTATTAGCTTTTGTGCTAACAAGAGGCATTCCCTTTATAGGTTCATTTGCTCCTAGCATTAATCAGCTGCTTCGGCATATTGGACGTTATTTTTCAAATTTAAATACGATGTTTCATGAAGATGGCCACGCGTTAATGGGGCTTATTGTGGGAAAAGGCGTCAATCGCATTGAGCTTTATACCAATAATGAAGGCGTAGCTGTGACTGCCACCTACGCGGGATCCCGTGGATGGCTGCCGCGCGTCATTATTGCCTTAGCCGGCTACCCGTTCAGCTCAGCAATAGCTTATTTGTTTTTCTACCTGCTCGTTCACCATCACTACGACTGGCTTTTTTACGGGTTAGGAAGTGTTGTTGTTATTAATTTACTGCTTTGGGTGCGTAACGGATACGGAATTGTGTGGCTTTTTTCTATCGGTTTGATTCTCGGAGGTATTTATTATTTACAAGACCCACAGCTTACGCGCTACAGCATGATGTTTGTTGGTGCGCTGTTACTTGTAGAATCTCTATTTTCTGCCTTTATTATTTTTGTGTTAAGCATCAAATATCCACACGATGCAGGTGACGCTACGAGTTTAAAGCAGCTTACCCATCTTTCAGCACGCTTTTGGGGTTTTTTATTTTTCGCACAGGCCGTGTATGTGGCTTATTTGATTTTTCACCTGATTTATTAAAGACAAAATTCGGTAATGCCCCAAGAAAACTTTGGTAATTTTATAATTTAAAGGAATAATTTACTTTTGCGCACTAAATAATAGTTTACGAGTTCCCCAAATGAGGTATATATTGGGTACTATGAAGTCGTAAAGAGGTGTGGGATACTTGTCATTATTTTTAAAGTGGAAGCAAAAGAAGCAGGAAAAAGAAGTAGAGCGTGTTCTTGAGGAATCAATTTCAAAAAGAAAAGACTACTGGAACACAATTGGACATGTAGACGGAGACGTATTAACTCATTTGTTAAATCCCATGTTTTTTGGCGGGCCTGCTTGGCCATCTGGACGTCAAACATTTATTCGCGTTCAAAAAACAGAGACGGTTATTCTCGCAAGCGACGGCTTGTCCGATCCGTTTCAATCCCCCGAAGAAAAAAGCCGAAAGCAAGGAAAAGGATTAGAATTCTATATCGAATGCGATGATGAATCTCTGCGCGGACCTTTATCGGATATCCAGGATCACTGGGCATTTGACCTTCTTTATCAAATGAGTCAAAATGCTGCCGCTCATCCTAATATGCTAGAACTATTCATGAAGCACGATATTCTTTCAATTGAATTTACTGATTTGGACGTACCGTCTCATTTTGTAAATAAAAATGGAGAAATTGGTATATTGCTAGGCGTTCAGTCTCCTTCTGTTTCAGCTAGCCTCTCTTTACCTTACGAATCTATTAAACTGATTAGCATGAAGCTTCTTACACCAAACGAATTAGAGTATGTACGCGAACAAGGAGCGCAAGGACGCAGGCAGCTTGCTGAAACATTTCAGCTGTCAAAAAGTTATCATATTACCATGACTAAAAGAGAATCTCTTATTTAGAAGAGGTTCTTTTTTTATTTCTGCTATTGAAATAGAGCCCTGTAGAATATACTCCTTATTTACATGTAACTCAAGTTTACATACTTTTTTAAAGCTGCTTTTCATATGAGCGTACTATTTTTGATTCATGGTATATTTTGCTATAGTAAAAAAGAAGATATAAAAAAGGAGATGGACGTTAGACATGGCAGAAAAAGTACAAATTGGAAAATCCGAATTATATGTTAATCCTATTGGACTTGGAACAAACGCTGTAGGAGGACATAACTTATATCCTAACCTAAACGAAGAAGTCGGCAAAGACCTTGTTCATAAGGCGCTAGATAATAGCATAAACCTCCTTGATACAGCGTTCATTTATGGTCCAAAACGTTCTGAAGAACTAATTGGTGAAGTGCTAAAAGAACGTGGAAATCGTGAAGAAGCGGTTATCGCCACAAAAGGAGCACATAAAATTGTTGGAGATGAGGTACTGCTAGACAACTCTCCTGCGTTTTTAAAACAGTCGGTTGAAGATAGCTTAAAACGCCTTCAAACAGATTATATCGATTTGTATTATATTCACTTTCCAGATAAAAACACACCTAAAGACGAAGCGGTCGGTGCGTTAAAAGAATTAAAAGATGAAGGTAAGATCCGCTCTATTGGCGTATCAAACTTCTCGTTAGATCAGTTAAAAGAAGCAAATAAAGATGGTTATGTAGACGTGGTACAAGGGCAATATAACTTAATTCAGCGAGAAGCAGAAAACGATATTTTACCTTATACGGCTGCAAACCGCATTTCATTTATTCCATACTTCCCGCTAGCTGCTGGTTTACTTGCTGGGAAATACGATAAAAACACAAAGTTTAATGACTTGCGCGAAGATATGCCTCATTTTATCGGGGAAGCATTTCAGCAAAATCTAGAAAAAGTAGAGCGTCTTCGTCAAATCTCTAGCGCAAAAGGCATAGAAGTAGCTCATCTTGTTCTGGCTTGGTACTTAACGCGCGATTCAATTGATGTACTAATTCCGGGGGCAAAACGCGCTGATCAAGTACTTGATAACTTAAAAACATTAGATGTTCAGCTCACTTCTTCCGAAATTAAAGACATTGATCATATTTTTAAATAATACAAAAAGAGCTTTGCCACAGGTAAAGCTCTTTTTTCTATACAATTCCGCTGGCTAATAGAACAAAAGCCGTAAAGAAGAATCCCATCTGTACAAAGCTTGTTATGTATTCTTTTGTTTCTTGTTTATATTTCCATTCATCTATACTTTTCAACAAAATATTCACGACTAAGAATAGGAGAGATACGATATAAGGCTCTACAAACATAAAAATCATATCTAATATCAGAAAAAGAACAAAAGCTACCATTACATATTTGTCCCAACGTTCTAAAGCTAGACTCTCATATTCATATTTGCCCCAAAATTTGCTGCGAGGGATATCAAAGACTTTTCTTAAGATAAAGTCTGCTAAGACCGTTGCTGCTACAAGTATTATTAATATATACATTGCCACTCCCCCTTCCTTTTTATGGTATCATTTCAGCTCGTTTCTGTTAAGGTCTGAGCTACAAAGTGCTTAAACTGCTTTGTTTCTTCCGTTTCACCTTTTGTTACGATATACGTGTGTGAAGAAGGCCGGATAATTTTTTGCTGTGAAATTACGCTTAACGTTTGATTTTCAACTTCCTTTTTCACCATAGAAAATGGCAAATAAGATACGCCTAAACCTTCTTCAATAAAGCGCTTTGTAATTTCTACTTGCGTCACAGGAAGCAGCTGAATGTGAGGATAACAAGCCTTGATTTGAAGGAGTAAATCTTCCCAATAAACAGGATGATTATTCGTAAGCAGCCGGTAGTAAGATAACAGCTCCTGTTCCGTACGTACTCCTGCAGAAAACGGGGCGACTAAGACTGCTTTTTCTTTATGAATTAACTCATAAAAAACATCTGCCTGACCCGGAAGCATCCTTGTTAATCCAATATCTGATTTTCTGTCGCTGATGTCTTTTCCCACTTGAAACGAATTTGTGATATTAACCGTGACTTCAATATGGGGATATTTCTCTACAAATTGTTTGATTAAACTAGGCAAAACAGATGCTGCTATTTGAGGAGCAGCGGATATAGTCAGTTTTCGGTTATATCCTTGCTTCCATAATTTAAAATTCCCTACTCCTTCCTCATATGCCCTCACCATTTTTTGAGCATGAGGCAAAAAAAAGCGTCCTGCCTCAGTCAGCGCGATGTATTTACCTTTTTTTTCAAAAAGCTCATCTCCTAATTCTTGCTGCAGTCGCTGAATATGCTTTGATACAGCAGGCTGCGTTAAAAATAAATCTTCAGAAGCTTGTCTGAAATTTTCATAAGAAGCCGCTATGATGAATGTTTTTAACCATTTGATCTCCATTTTCTTCTCTCCATCTCTTTCTATTCATAACAAACTGGAATCAATACTGCTTATTTTTGTTTATTTTCTTTTCTATCAAACTTCTATACGATATATGTATCTCAATATTACCAAATAAAGGAGCTGTAAAAATGAAAAATAACGTTAAAGAAAAATTTAATGCTCATGCTTCTCAGTATGATGAGCAGCGCCGCAAACTCATTCCTTGTTTTTTTGATTTTTATTCTATTCCCGTTTCGCTTCTTCACTTTTCAAAAAAGCCGCTTCGCATACTTGATATCGGAGCAGGTACAGGCTTGTTTTCTTCTTTTGTTAAAGAAAAATACCCAGATGCGCATTTCACGTTGATTGACGTATCAGATCAAATGCTTGAAAAAGCCAAAGAGCGCTTTAAAAATGAACCGCATATAGAATTTATCGTATCAGATATAACAAGCTACAAATTTGAGCACTCATTTGACATTGTGATTTCTTCACTTGCTATTCATCATTTAGAAGACGAACAAAAACAAAAACTGTATGGACAAATTTATGATTTGCTGCATACAGGAGGAATATTCATTAACGCCGATCAAGTATTAGGCCACTCTCCTATTATTGAAGAGCTATATAAAAAGGATTGGAGTGAAAGAATTGCCGCAAGCGGATTAACTCATAAGCAGATTGAGGCTGCTCATGAACGTACGAAGTTAGATAAAATGGCAACTTTAAACGATCAGTTAAATTGGTTAACAGCAAGCGGGTTCAGCACAGTGGATTGCATCTATAAATTTTTTAATTTTGTTGTGATGTATGCCCAAAAATAACGCTTTAAAAACTACTTGCCTCTTTGCAAGTAGTTTTTTTACTCTTTCCCTCCCTATATTCGAATAAGAATATTTATCTATTTCCACAAAACTACGCATACTTCTTTTCCAGTTTCGTATATCTAATAATAGCTTCGTTCTCCTGAACTTTTAAATTTTTTGTACATAAAACCCATATAAAGTATTTTTTATACTATTTTATGTCTTTTTATGGTATGAAAAATACAAATATGTTACAATATGATTACAAAACAATCTATATAACGCTTTCATTTCTTTACACAAAAATGAAGAACTGGAAAGGATGTGATGCTTATGTAAATGTGAATCCGCTAGATTAGTAAACTTATATTCCTAAAGTTGTACAAACAATTAAGAAAAACTTAGATATTCTTATTATTATAAATTCCCGCTAGTAAAGTCTTTCTACTTAATGATTTCCTTATTAAGCTCATACATACAGGTATAGAAAATACAGCTATTCGTCTTTTATTTTATTAGTGAAGAATTTATAGCACAGCCCAAAGCATCATACGTTTTTCATTAATGCAGCCTAAGGAGGCGCAGCACATGGCAAATAGAATATCAAGAACAGTAATCGTACTCATAGCGGCTATTTTAGCTCTAGCCTGCTTGTTTGTAGGAGTTCCAAAAACAGAAGCTGCTTCAACACCATCTCATTTAATTATCATTAACAAAGCGACGAATAAACTCGCTTATTACCAAAATGGTTCACTTGTCCGAACGTTTTCAGTAGCAACAGGACGCACGCAGTCTCTTACACCAGAAGGACATTTCAAGGTAGTGAATAAAATTGTCAATCGCCCTTATTACTCAGGGAACATTCCTGGTGGAGATCCTCGAAATCCCCTTGGCAATCGCTGGCTAGGTCTAAACGCGAGAGGTACATACGGCACGACGTATGCTATTCACGGAAATAACAATCCTGCTTCCATTGGCAAATATGTAAGTAGCGGATGCGTTCGTATGTACGATGAAGAAGTAGCATGGTTATTTAGTAAAGTGACCGTCGGTACACCGGTTGTGATTACAACTTCTTCTAAATCATTTAATGACATTGCAGCAGCAAACGGGTACAACGTTTCTGGAAACTCAGGTTCTACTCCAGCTCCTTCTACAGGAACTGTTTTAAAGAAAGGCAGTAAAGGAAATGCAGTTAAAGAGCTTCAGCAGAAACTAACTTCACTTGGCTATAATACAAAAGGTACGGACGGTGTGTTCGGTGCCAATACAGATTCAGCTGTTCGTAAGTTTCAAAAAGACCACGGCTTAACGGCTGACGGCATTGTAGGCCCATCAACATATAAAGCTTTGGGAAGTTCAGGAACGAACCCGACGACACCAACAAACCCAACAAATCCAAAGCCAACAAATCCACCAGCAGATACAACAATTAACACAAAACAAACACTTAAAAAAGGAAGCAAAGGCAGCAATGTTCAAGCTCTTCAAAAGAAATTAACAGCGATTGGCTATAATACAAAAGGTACGGACGGTATCTTCGGTGCCAATACAGAAGCTGCTGTACGTAATTTTCAAAAAGACAATAAGCTAGCAGTTGACGGCATTGCTGGACCTAATACTTTAACTGCTATTTCCAAACGCTAATAGAGCCTGATTTCAGGCTCTGTTTTTTTTATTGATAAACCTCTTTTTTTACATCGCGCCTTGACCCCTTAATGAACCATTACGCCGTCTTTCTTTTCTACGACATACTTAATCAGCTGATAAACCGTTCTCATAAGAATTTGTTGCTGATAGATATCATTTTTGGCAGGAATTACGTTTTCTATCAGTCTGCTATATTTGTAGGCTTGATCGTCTTCTTTTTGTTTATAAAGAGCGAGCCAGTTATTACGGGATTTTTCAAGCAACTGTTCGTTGAAATAGGAATAAACGACGGTTGCGAACTCACCTGCCAATTCTTGAATAACCTGCTGTCGGTCGGTGACCGAATGATAGGTACTTGACCACCCAGACGGCTGGCTTAGAAAATGCTCGTAGACAGATGAAATAAAAGCGGAAGTAATGACTGGCACCGGCCCTTCATGCTCTCCTAAGGAAATGTTCAAACATGTTTCTCTATCCATATAAGGAATGTTCAGCGACTCCATCGCTTCATAAAAAGCCTGAGAGACAGTTAAGTTTAAATAAATAGGATGCAACTCTTGCTGCTTTTTTCTCGTTTCTGATACTAAAGCCGCCTTTAAGTCTTTATACAGAAGGTGGCTCTCTTTGAATTCCTCGTGTACACATTCTAAAATAGACGTATTCCCTACTGTTAAATAGTAGTGAAGCTGCTTTTTCATAAGAGGTGAAACGCTTTTAAGCGCATAATCTATCATTTTAGCCATAGCATGTTTTTTAGCATAATCCGTACGGCAGCTTGGAGAAGTAAGCAAATCTCCGTGTGTAACACAAACGTTTACCTTAGCACCATGACCATGTACGATGAGCTGTTGAAGAAATTGAATATCCAATTCTTTAAGCCCATGATGTACGTATAAAATAGAAGCTGCTTTTTTAAAAGAATCGTGGATGGTGCTCGTATATTCAAAACACGGATGCTCGCAAATCGCTACTCCTTTTTTAAAAGAAAAAGGGCCGCAAACTTCAATTCTACGAAACAATGGATAAATAAGACGTCCGTTATTTTCTTCTTCTTCATTTGTTAGCGGACCAAAGGAAGACAGCTCTTTTGCTGTGAGACGGCAAGATATTGGCCAGTCGTCTTCTCCTATTTCCCATGTTCCTTCCTTGTATTCTTTCAACCGGGATTCAATTGCCAGAAGCATTTGCTCGGTGATTTTCCTACATTCAAGCCGCTTGTGCCATCCCTCTGCAAAATCTCTTCCTTCTTGATCAACAGCGTCTTTTACTATTTCACTTTCTCGTTTAATTGCATCTACAAATTGTTTGAATGAACTATTTTCTTCGCTCATTCTTAAAGGAACATCATCATTAAAATAACGGGCTTTGTATGGAATATCTCCCAAAAGAGCGCGCAGATTAAAAGAGGAATCTCCGTGTAACAACTCAAAGACCAAGTCATAATCCGTGCCTCCTTCAGCATAAACTTCAGCGCTTCTTAGTAGGATATTCTCCAATTTCCTTTGCACTTCACTTCGCGTAAAAAAAGAGACAGCAGCTTCATAGTGTTGGGAATCCTTCACCTTATACGTAGCAGAATAAGCGCCTTTACTGCCTATTCCTAGAAAGCCACATTCCTTTGTTATACCAAGAAGCTGGCGGATTAAGGATGTTTTGCCGCTTCCTTGTTCTCCGATTACATGAACGTACTCATACTCGCTGTCAATTTGTTCGCTCGTCCTTTTTTCAATATCGTTATAAAAAGCATTCACTACTCGTTCATCATATCTTGCTTTTGCTCTTCCTTTTGCAGTACTTGTCCAAAAATCCTGCACTCTCAGCAGTTCATTCATCTCTTCAACCAGAATGTCAATTTCATCGTGTTGCTCTGTATACATAAACCGTTTAACAAACGGGTGCGATCTTCCTCTTTCATCTTTTTTAAACGGATGCTGAAACATAATTGACCAGCCTTTTCGCATAGGAGATTGACAGGCTTTTGCACGAAAAACTTTCATTCATTTCCCCTTCTTTCCCTAACATTGTCCTATTTGAAATGTATGGCTTTTAAAGGGGGGATATGTCTATGATTTTCCTCTTTTTAGAAGGATTTTTCCTTCATTTATCGAAGTAATTAATTGAGGTGATGGGAGAATGTTGACAAAAATTGTGAAATGCAGCATACCGACTGATAAAAAAGCATCTTTTTCATATACGCAACAGCATTGGGCTGCTCTTGCACACGTGAATGGTTTCATTGGCCAATTAGGGGGTTGGAACGTGGAAGATGAAACAGATGCTTGTATTCTAGCTCTGTGGGAAGATGGAACAACTTATCAAGAATTCATGAAGCATACTCATGATTCTATTTTTTATAAAAGCAAGCAGGATCAAACATATACGAATTTGGACGTTTCAACATCAGATCCGTCCTACTTCATAGGAGCGCGCTACAATTATTATCGAAGCAGCGCCATTGAAAGCCGTTATTTAGTAAAGACGGAAATTGAAGTCGATTTTTACGACAAAGAAGATATCCATGAGATGGTAAAAAGCTTGATAAATCCTTCTTACCGCTGTTTATCTCACGTTGTATCACCAATCGAGCATAGCAAGCTTGTCATTTTTTCATTATACGGATCTGCTTGTCCGCAAAAAACAATTGATACTTTCGTTCATCCAAATGTACTGAACGCGTCTCAATACATATATCAATTAGAGAAAAATTGGAACGTTCTTTCCAATTAAAAAATAGAAGCCTAGGCCCGACGCCAAAGCTTCTATTTTTTTATGATATGAACATCTTGGTTTTGTACGGTAATGACTTCCTCTGTCATGCCTACAAACAAACCGCTCTCTACTACGCCTGGGATCCTTATCAGCTGTTTTTCCAACTCAGCAGGATTTTTAATTTCCGAAAAATGGCAGTCTAGAATGTAATTTCCGTTATCGGTGATAAACGGCGTATGATCATCTAAAAGCCTAAGCTGCGGTACACAACCTGCACTGCGAATGTGCTTCGCCGTCATTTCCCAGCCAAAACGTATAACTTCAACAGGAAGAGGAAAAGCTCCTAGCGTCTTCACTATTTTCTTAGAATCTGCAATCACGATAAACCGCTTCGCTGCGTACGCAATCATTTTTTCTCGAAGCAGCGCGCCTCCTCCTCCTTTAATTAAAGAAAGTTCGCTATCTACTTCATCTGCTCCGTCAATTGCTATATCAATATATTCAACATCTGCTAAGGTAACAATGGGAATACCTAGTTTCCTTGCCAGCTCTTCTGTTTTTTGAGAAGTAGGAACCGCTTTGATGTTTAATCCATTTTTTACTCGTTCACCTAATTTTACAATTGTATAATAAGCTGTTGAACCTGTCCCTAGCCCTACAATCATTCCATCTTCCACAAATTGTGCTGCTTTTTCACCAACTGCTTGTTTTTCAATCATACAAAGGCCTCCTTACTCATATTGTACCCGTTTACATAAAAAAGCAAAAGTATTATGAACCCTTACGAAAAAACTCAGCTGACTATTGAGCTGAGTTTTTTTGAAACTGTGTATTTAGAAGAATTTTTTCTATCCAATACTGCTGTTTTGTACTGTTTGTCTGTTCGCTGCTTTTTAGTTCAAACGTGTAGTAAATATACTTGTCTGAATAATCATCATTCACATAAGCATGATAAATGCTGTACTTTCCATCTCTTGTTTGTTTTTTCACATAAATCGTTGCATTTTTACCTTTTAACATGTAATCAGGCTGAAACGCATCCATTTTATTTTGAGCTGCTTTGCTTTTTTTCTTAGAAAATAAAGCCGTTATTTTCCCAGCATTGTATGAATCATTTTCCTTCGTTGATGCTGTCCATACTTCACTTTCATCTTCACTGCTTTTATAAGAAGATTTATGAATAACATACTGAAGCGGAAACCACGTCCTATATTGATTGGTATCCGAAGTAAATAATTCAAATCCATTGTCTGTTTGTTCATGATCGACCAAAAATGTACTCGTAAACTTATCTGCCTGCGCTTCACTTTTAAATTTCCCGCTTTGAAATAGCCAAATTCCTACGGCAATAACCAATGCTCCAGCTACTGATGCGACTTTTTTTCGATCCATTCTTTCCACACACCTTTTAATATCCCTTTAACTTTTGATAATACCATATTGACGTTTATATCGTCATAAGGAGAAATAACCAAAGGGTTATAAGAGCGCACATGCTAATTTAACTAGAGAAAATAAACTTTTTTACAATAGTAAATTTGATAACAGACGCTGAGCTAACAGCCGGTTAGCCTCACCGGGCTCTATCGTATACGTTAGTAGTTCTTGCTTTTCAGCTTTCGCTTTTATCAAACATTCACCCTTTGGAGAAAGAAGAGAAGTCGTGCTTTTTTGGTTCTCTAAGGCATAATTCACGCTTGCAAAGTAAATACCATTCTCCGTACTTCTGGCAATCATTGCATAATCATAAAACCTCGGATCCGGTACTTCACCAGTAAACTGTGGATGAAACACAATGCTTGCTCCTCTTACAGCAGCCCATCGGACAGTTTCAGGATAGCGCCATCCCTCATGGCAAATAACAATACCGAATTTCACGCCGTTTATTTCAAACAACTGGCGGCCATTTCCAGGCTTATAACCAAATTGATCTTCTGCTGGATCAATTTGATTTTTAGTTTGATACCCTAATTCTTTTCCATTTTCATCAATTACAAAAGCAGTTAAATGCATACCAAGTTCGGCACGCCATTCCAGTGGTAAAATTACGTTGAGCTTTAACTGTTTGGCAAGCAACTTAACTTTATAAAGCGTATTTTGTTGAATTTCGTGATTGTATGTCTCAACTTCAAAACCCACTCCTCTAAGTCCCGGCACAATTGATTCTGGAAAACATACAAGGTTACATCCTTCTTCTGCTGCTTGTTTCATATAATTTTCTACCGTTTCTACACCCTCTGCGGCTGACTTTGGAAATCTCACTTGCGCTAACCCAATTTTCATTCATTGCTCCTCCACTTCCAATATCATAAAAAAACTCATGCTACTAGCGTAACATGAGTTTTTTATCTTTACGTAAATAATTTAATTAGCATGCTAAGAAGAATACCTACCGCACTAAAGTCCGAATCTCCAAATGTTGTGCCTTTAAAACCTAACGACGCGAGAACAGGCAGTAAAATAGCCGGTAAAAAACTAATTAAGATTCCATTGGCAAATGACCCGACCACTGCTCCTCTTCTTCCCCCCGTCGCATTTCCAAATACTCCGGCAGCTGCTCCCGTAAAAAAGTGCGGAACGAGGCCTGGCACGATAATACTTAGACCAAATAGAGGCAAAAAGAACATCGAAATGAGACCTGCGATAAAGCTTGAAAAGAACCCAATGACCACTGCGTTAGGAGCAAACGGAAACACAGTTGGACAATCTAGAGCTGGAATGGCATTTGGTACCGCTTTGTCAGCAATTCCTTTAAATGCTGGTACAATTTCTGCTAAAAGCATACGAACACCCGCCAGCACGACATATACTCCTGCTGCAAAGGTGATTGCTTGAATTAGCGAGTACATAATAAAGTTTTGACCCCCGCTTAATTTCGTTTCGATAAATGCAGGACCTGCGAAAAGTGCAACAACAATAAATAAAACGGTCATGGTCAGTGAGACAGAAACGGATGTATCCCGAAGAAATCCTAAGGATTGAGGAACTTTAATTTCTTCTGTTGTTTTTTCGCGATTTCCTACTCGCTTGCCGATAAACCCTGCTACTAAATAGCCTAAGGAACCAAAATGACCAACGGCAATATCGTTTGACCCTGTAATTTCACGCACATACGGCTGAAGCAGTGCAGGAAATAAAACCATTAAAATACCTAATAATAGTGCACCGATCAAAACCAAAGGTGCTCCCGTTAACCCGCCGGTAGATAAAATTGCTGCAATCAAACAAGCCATAAACATGGTGTGATGCCCAGTTAAAAAGATATACTTAAATTTCGTGATGCGCGCAATAATGATATTTACAATCATACCTAAAAGCATAATCATCGCTGTTTCTGTACCAAACGTTTGTTGAGCTACAGCTACAATTGCTTCATTATTAGGAATGATCCCTTCAACGGAAAACGCTTTATTAAACATTTTCCCAAACGCTTCAAGTGAAGCAATTAATATGTTAGCTCCTGCTCCTAATATAAGAAAACCCATAATTGTTTTTAAGGTGCCTGATACAATATCTGCACTTTTTTTCTTTTGAAGCAACAAACCGATTAGTGCAAACAACCCTACCAGAATAGCGGGTGTTCCTAATATATCTTTCATAATTAAATCAAACATGGCTTACGCCTCCACGAAGTATTTTTGCAGTGCTCCTTTAATTTCCGCTTGATTTAAAATGTTTTGCAGTGCCACGACCGTGCGAGTGCCATCATCCAATTGATTTACAATATCTGCAGATCCTAAATAGATATCTGCCTGCTCCGTTTTACTAGTTGTTAAATCCGTATGAGATACCTGTGCTTGAACACCAAGCTCTACTAAAATTTTCTTTACATTCATTTCTACAATAAAACTGCTTCCTAAACCGTTTCCGCATACAACTAAAATCTTTTTCATTTTTTATCTCTCCTTTTAATTTGAGTAAGCCTCAATTAATGCAAGCATTTCTTGTTTTGTATTTATAGCAATCAGCTTGTCAATATTATCGTTTTCAGATAGCATCATTGAAAGCTGTGACAGTGCTTTTAAGTGGGTTTCATTATCAGTAGCAGCAAGTACGATAATAAGCTGCGCTCCGTGCTGTTTTTCAGTAGAAAAATAGACCGGCTCCTTTAAACGAAGCATGCTCATACCCACACGATTTACACCTTGTTCCGGTCTTGCATGAGGGAGCGCAACTTTTGGCGCAATAACAATATAAGGGCCTAACTGTTCTACACTTTTAATCATTGCTTCTACATAAGAAGGTTCAATATATTCATAGTTCAACAAAGGCTTGGCAGCCAGCCTAATAGCTGATTTCCAATCATCTGCTGAATCTGTAAGCTGCAAGAATGGCTCTTGCAATACTTCATGCAACATTGGCTTTTTATCCTCTCTTACCATTTTTTTAGATTGCTGTATCACTAGTTTTAAATTAGCTAACAGAGCTGGTTCATCCTGAATATTTGCATGCTGCTTAATAATACCCATGATGGCTTGAGTGGTTAGCTGAGAAGAAGCTGGTTCAATTAAGTCGATTAACCGCTGCTTTTCATCATCCGTTAAAATAGGATTCACAAGCATCACATTCATTCGCTTTTTTAATGGCGTAGTTGTAATAACTAAATCATAGGTTTCTTTAAACTGCTCATAATCTCTTACCGTCATTGGCCCTATCAATTCAGCAACTGTTAACAGTTGTTCAAGCTGATACTGAAGCATACGGGACGTTCCAATTCCATTGGCACAAACAATAACAATACGCTTTTGTTTTTGCCTTCCCTCTTGTTTTTTCATCCATCCTCCGAAATGAAGAGCAAAATAAGAAATTTCGTCTTCATTAATACGTGTTTGAAGGCTGTTTTCCAAAGGAAGCAACGCTTTTTTTGTCAGTTCCACTATATCCTGATACTTTGTTTGAATAGCCGAAAGCATAGGGTTAGGGAGGTGAATATTATAGAGAAGCCTGTAATAAGCCGTCTTCAAATGAATATATAAATTTTGTTCAAGACGATTTCGATCTTCAAATACCACACAAGCATATGCTTGAAACCGTGATACCATTTCTTTTACAATGCTTCTCATCCAATCATCACTATCTGCTTGATTTACTACATTTACTTTTGCACTTAGTAAAACCGTGGCCAGATAATGTTTTTCATGAGGTGGAAAATCAAATCCTAAAACGCTTTCAATTTCTTGCAGCGCTTTGTACTGCCTGGTTTTTTCTAATTCATCTTTTCTAGTAATCAAGGCGTCTACATAGCGCTTGCCTCCAATACGCTGAATACAGCACGTGAGCATATAGGCTAACTGCGTCAGCATCTTGTCTGTAAACGCCATTCCCAGTTTATCTTCACACTCTACAAGCCAGTTATAAATCATTGAATATTCGTAATCTGCTTTCATGACCCTTTTCAATAACTCTTCCTGATGTTGACTTAGTAATTCTGTAATGTGTATATAAAGCAAATTTCGAATGTCGCTTTCAGATCCCTTTACTTCGTACCCATCTTTATAGCTGTATATCAAAGATATGCCTTTCTTTGCCCACTTGTTTTTTAAGTCTTTAATATCTTGTAAGACAGTGTTGCGACTAACTTCTGTTTCATCCATGAGCTGCTGAGTTCCGATTTTCCCGCCTCGAAGTATACACATCAAAGCAACGTATATTTGCCGGTCCTCAACTGATAAGTAAGCAGATGGCATAACATGAGAAAATTGTTTAGCAACTTGGTCCTTTGCTTGATCGTTTAGAAAAAAGCCTTTTCCATATGTGTACTGAACAAACTCTAATTCTTGCTGACACAGCCAATCGTTAATTTTCTCAATATCATAATAGATAGTACGTCTTGAGACTTGAAACTGCTTCATTAACTCTTGTACTGATATAAATGTTGCGGCTTGAAGCAAAACTTGCAATACGGCCGTACTGCGTTTGTCTAACAAATGAATCACCTTCAGTCCAATTCATGCACAAATTGAAATACTTACTATGCTTTATGTTTCTACTATACTACGGGTCTTGCAAAATGATTAGACCGAATTCACCCACATACATTGTGCAAAAAATGTACTCAACAAAAAAAAGAAGTGCTGTATGCACTTCTTTTAAGGGTTAATCTTTAATCTGCTGTTCCATTGCTTCTCCAATGGCTTTTTTTAAATGTCCGTCATGTTTATCAAGCAGCCGATACACCTCATCACCTTCTGTAGAAGTAAGAAGCGCAAGAATGGCGGCTTTTGGCGTTTTGTATGTTTGTAAACTTTCCGCTGCCTCCTCTGGTGAGACGCCTGTTAGTTCCGCAATAATATTTTTAGCACGCTGTACGAGTTTATCATTAGTCGGCTGTACGTCTACCATTAGATTGCTGTAGACTTTACCAATTTGAATCATAGAAGCGGTCGTCAGCATATTAAGAACAAGCTTTTGAGCAGTTCCGGCTTTCATTCTTGTTGAACCTGTTACAACTTCCGGCCCTGATTCTGCTACTATTGCATATTTTGCTTCTTGTTCCATAGGTGATTGAGGAGAATTTACAACACAGCCCGTTACTGTCCCTAGGCTGTTTGCATACGCAAGCGCTGAGAGTGTATAAGGAGTTCTTCCACTTGCAGCTATACCTACAAGAATATCTTTATTTGATAAATTAATCGCTTTCAAATCTTCTATCGCTTGTTTCTTATTATCTTCTGCTCCTTCTAACGCATGACGGAGCGCTTTGTCTCCCCCCGCTATGATCCCAATTACTTGTTCGGCAGGTGTACCGAATGTTGGTACACATTCAGATGCATCTAACACACCTAGCCGCCCGCTTGTACCTGCTCCGATATAAATAAGACGTCCGTCTTGTTTAAAAGCACTGACAATTTCATCTACTAACAGAGCAATAACAGGCAGCACTTTATTGATTGCCTGAGGCACTTGATGATCTTCTTCATTAATTTTTTTTACAATTTCCAGACTTGATAATTCATCAATGTTTAAGGTTTGCGGATTGCGTTTTTCTGTTAAGATATGATTTAAGTTCACTGTGATCCCCTGCCTTTTCCACCATCATTTTTTCTCTATTTATACTCTTTCATGAACAGCTGATAAGCTCCTTTAGCAGATGATACTCGCTGTGTTGCCCACTGGATATGCTTTATTCCTTTTTCACATGTTTTTTTATAAACATCAAATACTTCTGGAACTTCCGTTAAAATGCTGCCTTTGCATGCCAGCAAGCAGCTCCCTTCAAACCGCTGTTTCGTATATAAATGAAGAGTCATGTTTGCAAGGTTCTTTCCAGCTTGTTGAAGAATGTCACTTGCTTCTTGTTTATGATTTCTCGCTTGATTTACAACAAGCGGAGTGAGTGAAGCAACTTCTGATTTAGGAGATGAATAGACAAACTTTTTTATATCGTGTATGGTATCTGCTTTTACATGTTGCAAGATTGTCTGACTAAGGCTGCTGTAAGCACGGCTTTGATCATGCTCTTTCGTCAACAATATAAGTGCTTGAAGACCAATCCAATATCCGCTTCCTTCATCTCCAAGAAGGTGTCCCCACCCTCCTCCGTATTCGTACACCCCGTCTTTTTTCCCAATGCTGACGGCTCCAGTTCCTGCAATGGTTAAAATCCCGTCTTTTCCATGCAGTAGTGCTTCATGTGCAATCATGGCGTCATCATATAAACCTACTTCTACCTGATAACGATCATAAAAATATCTTTTTATTTCTTCTTTAGATAATGCTTTACTTCCAGCAAGCCCTAGTGAAATGCCTTTACATGTATGACCAGCAAGCGCAGTTTTGCACGCCGTAATACATTCATCAATATGAGTAATAGCCGTATTGTAATGAATGAGCAAATTTCCATAGCCGCTTTTTGAAGCAGCGAGCTTTTGACCGTCTAAGCTGTACGCAACGGCTTCTGTTTTTGTTCCGCCCCCGTCGATACCAATAATATAGTCCATTTTATCACCGTTCACAAAAAGCAAATTTATCCCATGGCTGCAGTTCATTTAGTAAGAATATTTCCTCTTCTGCAATGCGTCCTACTACGTTTGTTTTACCTGAGTTTTCCATGTCTAACAGCGCAATTTGCAGCTCTCCTTTGTACTGACCATAAAGTTCATTTTCTATTAAAATATCGCCTCTTCGAATGGAAGGAGTATGCGTAGGCTTGAATTCTTCTTTTTTATATTTTACTCGGCTTTGCGTAGAGCGAATTAAATAATCGGATACGTCTCCGCGGTAAAAATGAAACTCTTCCAGCACAATTTTTTTCTCAAGTTCAGTAACCGTATCATACAGCGTCACATTAAAAGTAAAGCGCTCTTGCTGAATAACATCACGCAGTGCCTTCATTTCTTCTTCTGATGCATAAGCATTCGCAATGATTGCACAATCAATTAATTCCGTTTTAAAAAGATGCTTAGCCTGCACGTCTATGGGAAGCGTGCGATGCATTTCAAGCGTACAAAGTCCTTCAGTAACAGGCCACGGTCCAAAAGTAGCGCTTGGTGAATTAATAAAGGCTGCTGTTTCAAGGTTATGTTCTTTAAACAATGCTGAACACTTCAAAAAGTGATCATACGACAATCCCGCGTATCGATGAGGATAGAAGTTGTGCGACCCGAGCAGCTGCTTTCGATTCGGACGGTAACTTAAAATATTATCCACATACTTCGTTGCATTGCTCATATTAATTTCAATTTTTAAGCCGTATGGATTAAAGGTCATAATTGACTCTTCATTTCCCGTATACCCTAGATCAAGCCGAATAGCATAAGCCCCTAATTCGTGAAAAAAAGATAAGTCATCATAAGAAATGCCAAGCGCTCCAAATACGCGAGGAGCAATATCCACTACTACTTCCATCTTTAGCTCATTGGCAAACTCAATGATTTCTTTAAAATTTGCCATTACTTTTTTCTGATCGCCTTCAACAGAAAGCAAGCATGTAAAAATGCGGGTAAATCCGTATTGATGCGCAAGTGCTATATACGCTTTATCTTTTTCGACAGTCGAATGTTCCGGATAAATCGCAATACCTAGCTTTTTCATTGATTTTCGCCTTCTTTTTTAAATTTTTTAATAAGCTTAATCATATGTTCAATTAATTTTTGCTCTGAAATAGCCGTCATTAAATGATCTTGTGCATGAATTAAAAGCAGCGACTTTTCAATTGTTTTTCCGTTCAATTCACGTTGAATAAGCGCAGTTTGCGTTTTATGAGCATGACTGAGCTCTTCTTGAGACTGCTTTAAAAGTTCGTCAGCTTTATTAAAATCATAGTCTTCAGCTGCTTCTAACGCTTCATATGCAAGTGACCTAGCATTTCCTCCGTATGCAATAAGTTCAAAAATTTCATTTTCCATATTTGCTGCTTCTGTCATTTCTTCCATCCCCTTTTTTATAGTGGTGCAGGCGTAATGTTTCCTAATATTACAGGAGACAAAGCGCCGGTTGCGCTTGGTACATTGCTGGGATAACCTGAAAGTGTTTCATTTGCGAGCACCGCAAAAGCTACGGCTTCTTTTGCTTCTGAAGACATTCCTATTTCTTCTTGTGTATACACGCTGCAGCGCTTTCCGAGCTGCGTTTTAATCATATTCATCAGCGTATTGTTATAACTTCCGCCTCCTCCAATAATCACTTCGTCAATAGAATAGGCAGGAAAAATAAATGTTTCATAGTGATGTACAATGGATGATGCCGTGAACATAGTAATCGTAGCTAGCAGATCTTCTTTTTTATGTTTGGTATATTTCTCTAGCAGTCTTTTTGTGTACTGTGTACCGAACAGTTCTCTTCCCGTCGATTTAGGAGGAGAAAGCTTCATGTAATCATGATTCATACAGTCTTCTAAAAGCTCTGAAATAATCTTTCCTCCAGCTGCTAAACGCCCATTTTCATCAAATGAAACATTAAAAAGCTGCTGACACGCTTCATCTATCATCATGTTTCCCGGCCCCGTATCAAAAGCTACTACGGATATAGGAGATTTTTTGGGCGGAATTAACGTTACATTTCCAATACCTCCAATGTTTTGAAGCAGTCTTGTACGGTCATCGTGGCTGTACAAAATCCGTTCCGTGTGAGGAACTAACGGAGCACCTTGCCCGCCTGCTGCCATGTCCATCACTCTGAAGTTTGCTACTACCTTCGTTTTGGTTTCATAGGCAATAACAGCCGGCTCTCCAATTTGCAGGGTAGACATCGCTGTAATTCCCGAAGCATAAGGCTGATGGTAAATGGTTTGCCCATGCGATCCAATAAAATCTATTTGTTCAAGAGAAAAGCCGGCTTCTTGGCACACTTTTTTCACTGCATCTGCAAATGCATAGCCAAGTTTAAAATTTAAGCTGCAGATCAGCTGTACATTTGAATGTTCAAAAGAAAGCGCCTGCTCAATTTCCTTTTTTAACTGAGGTGAAAACGGCATAGTAATGAAATGAAGAAGCTTAACTTTACTTTCATAGCCGCTTCCTTCAATTTGAACAAGAGCTGCATCAATTCCGTCGAGTGACGTTCCTGACATAAGTCCAACAGCATACATACTAGGCGTTCACTTCCTTAAAAAAAGCAGGTAAATACTTGCGATGAGCTTGAAGCAGTTCATCTAAGACCGACTTAGCCAGCTCATCACTTGGAACAAGCGGATTAATGCTCAGCGCAACCAGTGCTTTTTCATAAGATCCTGTAACCGCAGCTTCTGCCCCTACTCGTTCAAACGATTTAATTTGCTGCACAAGCCCATTCACTTCTACCGGAAGTTCACCGACAGCGAGTGCTACTGGCCCTTGCTTTGTTACCACACAGTTTACTTCAACCGCAGATTCGTTTGGGAGTGAGGAAATAGCGCCATTGTTTTTTACATTCAATGTTTGAATATCGCCTTTATCGTTATAAATGGATGAAATTAAATTGCATGCGGCATCGCTGTAATAAGCGCCTCCTCGTTTTTCCAGCTGCGGAGGCTTCATTTCTAGATTTGGATTTTTATAGAGTTCAAAAAGCTCGGCTTCTAATGCTTTGACCACTTCAGCGCGTGTGGTACCTGACTGAAAGGCTAGAAGCTCTTCTGCTAATATTTCTTTTGTTTTGTAGTAGTAGCGGTGATAAGGACATAAAATCAAGCCAAGAGCTTCCAAAAAGTCCGGTTGCCACGAAATAGGAGCTATGTTTCTCATTGTTACTTGGGACTTTGGATCACTTAATCGCCGAATGACTTCTTGCGTTACTTCCTTTCCTTTTGCATACACATGCAGTCCATATACCAAGTGATTTAACCCTGCAAATTCAATGTGAACATCTTCTTTTTCTATTTGAAGCAAGCTGGCGATGGAGTTTGTCATATGTACAGGCAGGTTACAGACTCCTACTACTTTAGAATGCTTTCCGTAGCGAAGCAGCGCCTCCGTTACCATACCTGCAGGATTTGTAAAATTAATAAGCCAGGCGTTTGGACAAACTTCGTGTATTTCCTCGGCAATTTTCAATAAAACCGGTATCGTTCGCAAGCCCTTAAATAATCCTCCCGCCCCGTTTGTCTCTTGACCAATCATTCCGTACTTAAGAGGGATGCGTTCATCTTGAATACGCGCATCAAGCTGACCTACTCTAAGCTGTGTCGTTACAAAATCAGCATTTATCAACGCTTTTTGTCGATCAAGCGTTAAATGAATTTCCATATCAACACCTGCTTTTTTGACCATTCTTCTCGCAAGTGCTCCTACAATTTCAAGTTTCTCTTTTCCTTCTTCAACATCTACAAGCCATAGCTCTCGAATTGGAAGCTCATCATATCGTTTAATAAACCCTTCGACCAATTCAGGTGTGTAGCTTGATCCTCCCCCTATTGTCACTACTTTCATTTTTTGCCCCTCCTTGTTAAAAAACAGCTAAATATGTAACGGCTGTGCACCCTATTCCAAGCAAAACAAAGCGTATATAAACGGCGGTTTTAGATAAAGCTGCGTTTGAAAGCCGAATGGAAATAAATGTTGTAAGCAGCGCTGCTGATAGGCTTGTAATGGCAAATAAACTATGCTGCGCTGATAAACCAGCATACTGCAGCAGAGGTGTAAAAATAACGTTGCAAAGAACCATGGTTAGCAGAAATAAAAACACAGTTTTATATCGAAACCGTACAAACATTGACCCTCACTCCTACTAAAGAGATAGAAGCCAAACAAGTTGGCTTCTCTTTCTTTACATTTGAACTGAACTATCGGATGGTGCAACCGTTGCTTCATCGCTTTTTTCCATTTCGACCATCTTTCGGTCGTACATTTTAAAGAACGGAAGATAAATGACAACAGAAATAGCAATATTAATAACGACTAGCACAACCGCCCGCCAGTCTCCTCCGGTTGATAGATAAGCTCCGATCGGTGCCGGGAGCGTCCAAGGAACCATTACGTAGGTTGGCGTAATAAGACCTGTCGCCGTTGCTGCGTATGAAATGATCGTTGTAATAATCGGGATAATGATAAATGGAATAATTAAAATAGGATTTAACACAATTGGCAGACCGAAAATAATTGGTTCGTTAATATTAAAAACCGCTGGAATAAAAGATGTTCTAGAAAGCGCTTTCGAATATTTAGATTTTGAGAAAAACAGCATCGCTAAGGCAAGACCCAGCGTCGCTCCAGATCCTCCGATCCAAACAAACCACTGAAAGAACGTTTCAGGTGCAATATAAGGAAGCGTGGAAGCTCCGTCTGCTACCGCTTCAGCATTTTTGGCTAAATACACTTCCCATACAGGCCTTGCCACTGTCCCAACAACAGAGACGCCGTGGATTCCAAATGACCAGAAAAACGTAATTAAGAAAACCGGTATTAACACTCCTGCTAAACTATCTCCAGCTTCCACAAGCGGAGCAACTAGTTTATCAACTAAATGGTGAAGATCGATACCTAAAACAATGGTAATAATCGTCATAAGTACAACAACAATCGCAACCGGAATGAGTGCTTCAAAAGACCTCGATACCGAAGGCGGCACTTGTTCCGGCATTTTAATGGTGACATTTTTCGCTTTACAAAACCTGAGAATTTCGACCGATAAAATCGATACAATCATCGTTACAAATAAACCGTGACCTCCAAGGTTTGTCATTGGAAGCATAAACCCTTCTTCTTCAATCAGCTTTGGAGTGACCGTAAGAAGTAGTGCAGCTACTGCAATTTGCGCTCCTGACAGAGGATCGAGATTATAGCTTTTGGACAAGTTGTATCCTATCCCAAAGGCTATATATAAAGACATAATAAACATCGTTACTCGATACGGTATTAAAATATTGGCGCTGTTATCAGCGGCCCATTTCGCAATTGTGCTATCTTGCGGTACAGGCGGAAACGCTAGAATCAAGAAAAAACTTCCGATAATGATAAACGGCAAAGCGGAAATAACACCATCGCGAATGGCTTGAAGATGCCGCTGTTCCGATAACCTGGCCATGGGTCCCGATAAATTGTTCTCTAAAAACGACACAAATTTGCTCATATACCCTTTCCCCCTCTATATTCTCCCCTTGTGTAAATAAAACCCCTTATCTATTTAAAAAGCAGGAATACACCTGCTTTTCTCAGCTAACGAGCTGTTGAACCGTTTTAAAAAGCGTCGGACCTCCAAGCGGCGTATAAGCCTGCGGCGGAATGGGCCCGCATGGAACAGAAGCTTTATCTGCTTCCGCTTTCACTGCGTTAAACCGGTGACGAATCTGCGGTGCAACCATTACAACGTCCCAGCCCTTTTGAATTTCCTCTGCCACTTCATTCGTTCCAATTGCCAGCACTTCCATATCCGTTCCGTGCTTTTGTGCTTCCATTTTTAATGCTTTTACCACAATCGCACTTGACATTCCTCCGGAACATACAAACAATACCTTCATTTTTTCGTTTCCCCCTACCTCTTTATTTTTTGAATTACATTATGTGTATCGATTATGCGTTCAAACACCTGATTGCCTTTTTGAATACATAACCGTATAAACATCGCATCTACAATGGCTAATTGAGCAATACGAGCGCTCATCGTTCCAATTCGAATATGCTGTTCTTCTACCGAAATAGTCAGCAGAATATCAGCTAATCTAGAAGCTGGCGATGATCCGTGCTGCGTTAGCAAAATGACGGCTGCTCCTTTGTCTTTGGCTATTTGCATCAGCTCTATCACTTCTTTTGTTTGACCGGAAGTGGATACCACAAACAGCACATCATCTTTTGTCATATTCGTAGCCATCACCATTTGAACATGACTATCTAATGAAAACAGAGCCGAAATATCAATTCGAAGCAGTTTATACTGAGCATCTAGTGCAACTACAGATGATCCTCCTGCTCCGTATAAAAACACTCGTTTCGCTCCATGAATAGCTTCCGCAGCTGCATCAATTGCAGAAATGCTCACTAATCGACTTGTATTCATCAGTGCGCTCATACTTTTGCTTATGACTTTTTCAAGCACAGCACCGGTCTCATCTTCAAAATTAACTGAAAGATTCGGCAGCTGTTCGGTATTCACCTTATGAGCATCTTTGGCTAATTCAATCTTTAATTCTTTAAAACTATTAATGCCTACACGCTGGCAAAAGCGAATAATCGTAGCTTCGCTGCACTGACACTGCTTAGCTAGCTGTTTGGTCGTTAAGTTCAACGTGATCGTGGGATTTTCTAGCACGTAATCAGCTACTCTTCCTTCAGCAGGACTGTAATGATTCATTTGTGCATCGATTAAAGTAAGTACGGAAAATTGGCGCATGAATTCCTCCATCGTTAAGTAACGTATTTCTAAAATATTCTTTAAATTACCATTATTATATTTTTTCTGAAGTTTAATTTCAATATTTTTATGATGTTTTTAAAACTTTATTTTATTTTTCAGAATATTTCATTAAAATCTATTGTGAATATAACGACCGCATGCTATATTATGAAAGAAATTTTATCTCAACCAAAAAAGAAGGAGGAACGAACATGCATATTAAAAAATGGGTTGGAGGCATCTTGTTTTTGCTGCTGTTTTGTTCGAGCACATTGCCTGCTAAAGCAGACGTACCTACTACGTATCAAAAGCGGGAGCTCCGAGCCGCTTGGATTGCAAGCGTATACAACATTGACTGGCCTTCTCAGCCTGGTCTTCCCGTTGAACAGCAGAAAAAAGAGTTTACCTATTTGCTAGATGAAGTCAAAAAAATGGGGATGAATGCTGTTGTTGTTCAGATTAAACCTACCGCTGATTCCTTTTATCCGTCAAAATATGGTCCGTGGTCAGAATATTTAACCGGTACACAAGGAAAAGATCCCGGCTATGATCCTCTGGCCTTTATGGTAGACGAAGCACACAAGCGCAACTTAGAATTCCACGCATGGTTCAACCCTTACCGCATTACAATGAATCATACTGATTTAAACAAACTAGCCGATAATCACCCTGCCAAACAACATCCTGATTGGGTCGTCTCCTACGGAAAACAACTCTACTACAACCCAGGTATTCCAGAAGTAAAAAACTTTATTATTGAAGAAGTGCTCGAAGTCGTAAGAAACTATGATATTGATGCTGTTCATATGGACGACTATTTTTATCCTTACAAAATTGCAGGTCAAACGTTCCCAGATCAAAAAACATATGAAACCTACGGTGCTCAAACGTTTTCCAATATTGAAGACTGGCGGCGTGACAATGTTAATCAGCTTGTTCGAGATTTAAATAAGTCTATTAAAAAAACAAAATCATACGTGAAGTTTGGCATCAGTCCGTTCGGCGTATGGCGAAACATCGCTAATGATCCAACCGGCTCTGAGACGACTGCCGGACAAACAAACTACGATGATTTGTATGCCGATACGCGTACGTGGATTCAAAATGGATACATTGATTACATCACTCCGCAAATTTATTGGAATATCGGATTTGAACCCGCTGCTTACGATACGCTGCTCAACTGGTGGAGAGATGAAGTGCGCGGAAAACCAGTCCACCTTTATATTGGACAAGCTGCTTACAAAATTAATAACAACGCGGTGGAAGCTTGGTCTGATCCCGATGAGTATCCAAGGCAAATTGCTCTGAATCACCAGTTTCCAGAAGTACAAGGGAGCATGCATTTTAGCCTGAAAGATTTGAACCGAAACCCGCTAGGAATAAAAGACAAGCTGCAAAACGATATTTATAAACACCCTGCGCTTATTCCAGCAATGCCTTGGCTTGATAACACGGCCCCAAAAGCACCAAAATTAAAAAATGCGGGCCCTCATATAAAAGAAGCAGCATTTGAAATTCGAGATTACCAGCAGAATGATTCTGCTTATTATGCCATTTATCGCTTTCAAAGCAATAAAAAAGGCGACATTAACAACGCAGAAAGCTTGCTGACAACCGTTCGAAAAACAGGAGAAAAACAATTGTTTGTAGATCAAAATGCACTCAAAAATCAAACATACACATATGTTGTAACCTCTGTTGACCGTTTGCATAACGAAAGTGCCGTTTCCCGCACGCTTACTGTAAAAGCATCTCATTAAAAAAGGTTCTATAGCAAAATGTATGGTAGGATAAAGAAATCAAATGATGCTTTATCAAGCCATTCTGTTATAGAAAGTAGTGAAAAAAAGATGGAACCAAACTATGATCGCGCCTTTGGCGTATATGGAATTTGTATGCGAGATAACAAGCTGCTTGTTATTCGAAAAAATAGAGGTCCGTATATTCATCGTTTTGATTTGCCAGGCGGACAGCTAGAGCACGGTGAAACATTAATGGAAGCGATGAAAAGAGAATTTGTGGAAGAAACAGGCTTTGAGATTAACATTGTTTCTCAAGCGGGTACAACAGATTTTCAGTATCCTTGTAAGTGGAAAGAGTTTACTCACGTGCATCACATTGCTGTTTTTTATTACGTAGACATTGCCGGCGGTAAGCTTCTTTCCCACCCCGTACAGTTTGAAGGACAGGATTCTTTGGAAGCATTGTGGATTGCACCGCAGGAACTCAACATCGATAATGCTTCGCCTCTTGTTCTAAAAGCAGTGGAATCTTTAAGCTTATTATCATGGCCTTATGAATCTCAGATTTATGATGATTGGGAGCTTAAAACCTCCGAACAATAATAATGATAGTGCCTAAACATTACTTTTGAATATCGTACGCTTAGCTTCTGTCTAGGTCAAAATCAGAAAGCATGTTTAATTTCTTTCTAATGGTGGAACAGACAAGTAACACTACTTAATCACTAATAGAAAGGAAGGTTAAAATGAGTAAAGGTTTAGGAGATAAAATTAAAGGAAATGTATCAAAAGCTAAAGGTGAAGTAAAAGATCAAGTGGGAAATGCAACGAATAACCGCGACCTTCAGCGTGAAGGAAAAGCTGAGAAAACAAAAGGAAATGCTCAAAAAGCAGTAGGCGAAACAAAAGATACATTTAGCAATAAATAAAAAAGGACGAGCTTAATGCTCGTTCTTTTTTTATTTAATAAGCTGATTTAAGCTTTTAATGATTACGTTTGGCTGCAATTCTTTATGTTCAGCTACATTTCCTTTTCGGTTGACCCAAGCCGTTGCGAATCCGTAGTTTTTAGCACCGGCAATATCCCATGTATTCGATGACAAAAATAATACTTCTTCTCTTTTTGCGTTCATTTTATTTTTTGCATAGTGATAGCTTGCCATCGTAGGCTTGTACTGTTTGATTTCGTCTACGGAAATAACGTCTTCAAATAAATGATTCATGTTGTGATAAGAAACAAGCGGATCAATCATGTGCTTAGGACCATTCGTAAAAATAGCCAGACGATATCCTTTTTCTTTCAAATAGGCGAGCACCTCTTTGACCTCATCGTAGACATTCAGCTTCATGTAAGCACTCATCAGCATTTTTTCTTCATGTTCCGTTAAATCAATATCATTTGCTTCTGCTGCATATTTCAGGGATTGATTTGTTAATGTATAAAAGTCAACGTATCGTCCCATCAACTGATATTGCATTGCATATTCGATTTGCTTCAAACGCCATAAATGGCTAATACTTTCTCCTCGTTCCGGATACAGCTTATCACACGTTTCAATAACGGTATGTACATCAAACAGTGTTCCATATGCATCAAACAAAATCGTTTTAAATTTCATCTGCGTTCGCCTCCTTCTTTCATTTTACCCACTCGTAAAAAAACATAACGTTTTTTCTGTTAAAAAAGAGGCATATTAACAACTGAGGTGATCATGATGTATAAAAAAAAAAACAGAAAAATTGTCCCAACTTAAAACCTTGGCTCCTTTGCAAATGGAAGCGTTTATTGAATTTACAAAAGCAGTGATGAAAGACGGTGCACTTTCTATAAAGGAAAAAGAATTAATTGCCGTAGGCGTAGCACATGCTACAGAATGTCCTTACTGCATCGATACTCATACAAAACATGCAAAAAAACAAGGTGCTACAAAACAAGAACTCGTTGAAGCAGTGATGGTGACAATGGCCATTGAAGCAGGAGGCGCCTATACGCACAGCACACATGCCAAGCAAGCTTTTGAAAATAGCCAGGCCGCTACTTTGTATCCACGTACAAATTTAGAAAAATTATCGTATTTACAGGAGCACGTCCCTTCCGCCTTTCATGGAGCTCAAACGTTTTTTAAAGCAGCTTTCACTGAAGGTGTCTTAAGCCCAAAGCTAAAAGAGTTAATAGCAGTAGCAATAGGGCATACAACAGAATGTCCTTATTGTATTGAGCTCCACACAAAAGGAGCAAAAGAAAAAGGTGCTACGTTGGAAGAACTAGGTGAATCAATCTTTGTAGCCAGCTTACTTCGTGCCGGAGGCTCTTACACCCATATGGCAAATATGCTGATTGCATACAAAGAGTAAAAAAACAGTAGGAATACCTACTGTTTATAATCCCACACGACTTTCCATTCTCCTTTTTCACGAACAGCATACACTTTCTGCACCAAATCAAAGTTTCCATATTTCCCTTTATACGTTTGGATCACGGTCATTTCGTAAACAACAGGAAACGCCTGACGATCATTTTCCATCTTCCAGCTCTTTCTTTTTTCAACGTCTTCAATGGAATACGTAAACGTGTCTACTCCAAAATGATTAAGAAATACGTGTGCTCGATCTTGTATGTATGCACCTTTTGTCCACTTCTTTTTCATGGATGGATGAAAAAGGTTCCATGACTCCGAAAAGTTCCCTTCCTGTTCCAGCGTATAAAATTCTTTTACGGCAGATTTGGCTTGATGACTCGGAGAAAAGAATGTAAATTGAAACATCCAAATTCCTAGCGCAATAACAGAAAGAAACACAGCTACTCCTAAACTTCGCTTCAAAAGCAGTGTTTTTTTTCGATACAAGTAAAAAGCCCCTTTATCAAAAATGCAGTATACAACAGCTTATTCGATATCCAAGCTTTTTAGTATTGCCGAACTAAACTTATCCGGCATATCTTTAAAAAAAAGATTGAGACATAACCATAAAAGATCCGAACGATTCATCGTTCGGATCTTCCTTCAACTAAAATACGTTTGTCCCAGCCTCTTTCGTCGCTATACAATGTGAAAAGCCATTTGCATGGCTGCTAAAAAGCCCACGAACACAAGGCCCGTCACGAGACCCTCTTTCCAATCTGGCCGGTCCCCTCGAACAAATTTAGCAATATCATACGATAGCATCGCTGCTAAAAAAATCGATAAAACAATATACAGCGGCTCCATCTTTTATCACCCACTATTTCTTTTCTTCAGTGTAACAACTTTTTAATAAGTATGCATGTAAGAAAAACAACTTGAAATTCTTGACGAATGTGTGAAATTTCTTTTTTTTATGCATAAACTACTTAAAAGCGTGAAAGGAAGATGCCGTTTGTCTGCTTTTAACCCTCAGCAATTTAGCGTCACATACCGGCAAGGAAGCACGCCTACCTTTCCTTTTATCGGGCGCCGCTATACGCTCACTCACTCTGAACAAACAGACGATTTATTTCTTTGGATTGATGAAAAATTTGCTGTTGATCAATTAAACGAGCAGCGAAATGAGCTTTTTGCCGAATGGCTCCACAAAGACGGTGTCGATACGCTGTATGTATACGTATTTATTGGAAATGAACAGACGGAAAAGTCCATTCAAGCCATACGGTATGCTATTTTCAAACAGGAAATGCCTTACTTGCTAAAAGCCCTGCGCTACGGTGATGCCACGTTTTTTAACGCTCATCCTGCCTTGGACCGCTCACCCATTTATGTACATTTTCATTCCAGCGACAAAGACTTTCATTCCATTCGATATTTTCAAACGCCTTCTCATTATGCCTAAGCATATGAGAAGGGGCCTTTACTTCGTTAATCTCCTGTTTTCCAAACCCCATTTCTTCTAGGATCTCCTGCTCCTTCCATCTGTTTATCTTGAAAATTAATTGTTAACGCTTGGATACCGCCATAAAATACGTCACTTTCCTTTGTTTCTATTCGAAACGCAGAAGGAATATTTTTTGTATTTAAATCAGGCTCTACATAAATGGTCGAGTCGTCAAAAATAAATCTTGGTTCATTTACAGCTTCTTGAAGCGGTTCATTTCCTTCAATATTTTTAGAAAGAACTTGAGTTAAAATTTGAGGAATCCGCGTTCCGCCCGGAGAACCTATTCCCATTGCCCACTCGCCTTTTTCTCTTATAATAGTTGGAGCCGTAAAAGTTCTTGCTCTTTTTCCTGGCTCGCGATTATTCGGTTCTTTGCTTCCAAAGGTATCTGCATTGTTATTAAGAAAAAAGCCGTCAACTTGTTCGCCTGTACCAAAGAAGTTACTCAATGTATTGGTTGTAGATATGACGGTTCCTTCTGAATCAATAACCACAAAATGTGTTGTACTTTCATGTTCTTCATCGCCTTCACCTGAAGAACGTGTCGGGTGATTGACCAAGTTTATTATATAATCATCACTAACTAATTCGCTTGAGTTTTGATTATGAAAGTCTGGATCGCCGATTTGTTTTAACCGGTCGGAGTAAGCTGCTTTTTTAATTCTGTTCATCGTTTCGTAATATTCTTTGTCAGGCATTGTTTCAAGATTTTCTTTCTCTGCCATTTTTAACATTTGAATCAGTGTAATTCCGGAAAAAGGCGGAGGCGCTGAAATCACTTCCGTTCCATTGTAAGCAGAAACGACAGGCTTGGTTTCTGTCACTTGATAGGAAGATAAGTCTTTTTTAGAAATAGGCGTTGCATCAGCAAGATCTTGTGCCACATCTCCTTTATAAAATGCAGACGCACCTTCTCGCTGAATCTTGATTAGTGTTTTAGCTAACACGGGCTGCGACAGGGTTTCTCCTTCTTCGATTGCTTCTCCCTTCGGATAAAAAGCGGATAGATCGTCTACATCCATCCTTCCTCTGGAGTAATACAATCGAGAAGATAAAAGAGAGTCTACTTCAAACCCTTTTTCAGCGTATTCAACAGCTGGCTGAATCAAATCACTCATTGATTTTGTACCATACTTCTGCTGAATATATTCCATACCAGCGACAAATCCCGGCACGCCGTTTTTACCGCTCATAGAAGTTGGAGCGGTTTCCCGGTAATCGATAAAGGTAGCAGGCTGATCTTTTTTGGCAATCAGCATACCTCCACCTCCGCCAATTCCAGATCCAAAAGGTTCAACTACGTTGAGGGCATACGAAATAGCAATGGCCGCATCTACTGCATTCCCGCCTTCTCTTAATACGTCCATCCCTACATTTGCTGCCAGAGAATTAGAAGAACTCACACCATAAGAATGATCATTATTTTTTTTAAGCAGCTTTTCAGGACTAAGGTCTGTACTCGATTGAGTCATAAAAAAAGCGGCTATAACGCAAATTAATAATAAAAAAGCAACAATATTAAATAGCAGTAATTTTTTATTCACATATTCTCCTCCATTTTTACTCATATGTATATTTTGTGAAGCGCTTTCATTTTTATCCACACATTACATTGAACACAAAAAAGACATCGTCTAAGACGATGTCTTTTTATTACTATATAAGTTTTATTTTCCAGCAGCTGCTGCAGCATCATCTACTGCATCTGTAGCGGCAGATTTTGTTTGTTCAATCATTTTTACGTTATTTTCAATTTTTTGCTGTTCATCCGTTGAAAGAGTAGCCGGATGTTTTAAAGCTCCAAGTCCTGCTACTACTCCTGCTACAATAGCAATTGGTCCTACAATCCCTACGATTCGTTTTGCGATCATTTTCTATTCCTCCAATTAAGTTAGTCTGTACTTTTTTCCCATAAACCGTGGCGGCGCGGATCAGCGTCACCTTGAATTTTATTTTTCTTTAAGTCTTTTACAAGAGCTTGAACGCCTCCGTAAAACATCGCGTTATCATTGTTTTTTAAGTCATATCCGTACGTTTTTAAACCATCTTTAGTCGACTGTTTCAGCTTAGCTTCTGAATAAAACTTATGAGAATCAAAAATTACACGCTTGTTTTCTACTGCGTTTTTAATGGAATCTTTACCTTCAAAATAATCCCCAATTACCTGCGTTAACACTTGCGGAATGCGATTTCCTCCCGGTGTGCCAATGGACATTACCCACTCGTCACCTTCACGAATAACGGTAGGAGCGGTAAATGTTCTTGGCCGCTTACCAGGTTCACGCTTATTAATTCCTTCTCCAAACGTATTGAGCGTATTATTTAAAAAGAATCCATCTACATATTCACCGCTGCCGAAGAAATTACTCAGCGTATTCGTTGTTGACACAACGGTTCCTTCACCGTCCATGACAACAAAATGAGTTGTACTTTCATGTTCTTCGACGTCGCTTACTTTGGTATGATCTGTTTCAGTATTATTTAATTTATTACGAAGTAAATGCACGTAATGATCGTCGATCCAATCATTTGGTGTTTCTTTTATAAAAGCCGGATCGGCAATTTTTTTCAAGCGGTCTTGATAAGCTACTTTTGAAATTTGACCAAGAAAATGATAATAAAGACTAGGATGCGATTCCTTCAGCGTCCAAATATCTTCTTGATCCGTCATTTTTAACATTTGAATAAGCGTAGCACCAGCAAAAGGAGGAGGTGCTGAAATAATTTGATGACCTTTATAATTAGTCGATAGAGGTTTGCGCTCAACAGGCTCATACTTTCGCAAGTCTTTGTGACTTACTTTCGTTTCTCCGGTAATATCGTCTGCAATTTCTCCTCTATAAAAAGCATTTGGTCCTTCTTCCTTAATCTTTTGCAGCGTGTTCGCTAATTCATGCTGTTTGACGATTTCACCTGTGTTAATGGCGTCCTCATCTGGATAAAAGCTAGGAATTTCATCTTCATTCACATTACCTTTGTATGAAACCAGCCTATCGTGCAAATCTTTGTCCACTTTGTACCCATTCTCGGCATAGTTAATGGCCGGGTCGATTAGTTTGCTCATCGACAGAGATCCGTAGTGATGCTGAATATAATCCATACCAGCGACGAATCCTGGTACGCCAATCTCATCTTCTTTATCATTCTTAGGTGCAATTTCTCGGTAGTCAATAAATGTTGGAGAGGCATCTGCTGGATCAATCAGCATTCCGCCGCCTCCCCCAAGTCCTGATCCATACGGTTCCACAACACCAAGCGTATAGGAAATGGCAATAGCCGCATCAACTGCTGTACCGCCTTGTTTAAGAATTTCCATACCTACTTTTGTGGCTCGAGGATCTGAAGTACTTACTGCATATTCTTGTTTTGGAAACATAAATTGATAAACACATACACCTACTATGAGTGAAAAGATGACAATGGAAACAATAATCGTATTACGTTTATTTATCATCTTTTACCTCCTCTGTGTATGACGGTTATTAGTTAGCTTGCGCTTCGTTCTTTTTGCGCTCCTCTGCATGTTTTATAATGCGAGAATGATCTAAGTTTAATTCAAACTTGTTTCGTTCTTTCTCTAACAATTCAGGGTTTGAAGAAAACTTGTTTAAATCGTTATAAATACGCTGCATGCGCCAAGGGTTATCTGTTGGAGTTGGTGTACCTGCTTTAATAACCATTGGAATAACATCAATTTTAGCTTGACCCTGCTTGTTTAAATGGTACTGAACCATTGCTGTATTTTTCGTACTTGACCACCCTTGGTCAAAAATAAAGTTTCCTAAGCTATAGAAAATAACCGAACCTTTATATACGTCATATGACTGTAGAACGTGCGGATGGTGACCAATGATAATGTCCGCACCAGCATCTACCATCGCTTTTGCTAGTCCTTCTTGACGAGGACTTGGCTGTGCATCGTATTCTTCACCCCAGTGGGCATTCACTACAACTAAATCAGCATTTGCTTTCGCTTGCTGAATCGTGCTGAAAATAAGATCCGGGTCTGCTTTTAAAATACCTGGATTGTTTTTTCCAGCCTGCGTTCCATCTACATATACGTCCGTAAAACCTACGGTTGCAATGCGGATACCGTCAGCATCTTTATACGAAATATGTTTCGCTTCTTCAGAATTGCGTCCAGCACCCACAAAATCTAATTTGTTTGCTTCAAAGGTAGAGATCGTATCTTCTAACCCTTTTGCACTGTAGTCCATTGAGTGATTGTTTGCTAGGTTTAATACATCGAAACCTGCATTTTTAACAGTCGCTAGATCAGCAGGCTTACTATATAAATGAATACCTTTTTCCACTGCTTTATATGAATCTACGTCATTTGTTAAAATCGGTGTTTCATAGTTTCCGCTTACGTAATCCGAATTTTTAAAGAACGGCTCTACGTTGCGGAATACAAAATCTTCTCCATAGCGTTCAGTTACTTCTCTTACATGGCGACCCATCATAATGTCTCCGACCATAGTCATCGTTAAATCATTATTGGCCTCTGGATTAGCCGTCTCAGGGTTTTCAAGAGCATCCGAACGCTCCATCCATCCTGAAAGAGCTAAAATTACGATTAAAATTGGCGTTAGGATAAGAGCTTGCTTGCCAGTTGTAGGCTTTGTTTTCTTTATAAACATCAATACTTTTTCTTGAAAGTTTAATTTTTTCTCTTTCAACGCTTTCACCTTCCTTTACCAGCTGCGGTTTGTTTGTGTATTAAAATAAATAATAAACTTGCATAATTCCAAATGTTACACCACTTAATAAAACCGTTGTTCCAACTGTTAAAGGAAGACCTTGCTTTTGCATTGTATTTGCAATTAAGCCCGGTACAATGATACCAATTCCGCGTAATTCAAACACTTCAAACGGCAAGATCGGGAAGAAATAATCAAATGCAACTTTAATCACAATACCCGTAATTAACATCGCTGTAAATTTGCGACGTCCATATAAAATAACCACTTTTGAGATTCCGTATACGACGATAACGTACGTTAAAATACTAATTAAGAAAATCATTAAAATTGTAATTGGCTGATCAAATACAAGAGCTAAGTAACCTGGTACGATAAGACCGGCTGGCAGCACGCCTGTTTTTTCTGTAAAAATTAAGCTTAGTGTAACCCCTAACACAAGGGCGATATATAAATCTGATCCGAACATGAAATGGCCTCCTAGATTAAACTGCTTTTCTCATCTTTTTCATTTCAATAATAGCTTCAACAAGCGGCTCGGCTGAACCGTGGATATTCCCGACACCGTATACAATACGATCTTTTAAATAAGGCTTCATGCGCTCTAAAATTTCTTCTGTAGAAGCGCCTTCCATATCCCAGAATTCTTTTGTTGGCAATTCGCCTCTTTGATATGCAGCAGCGATTGGTGAGGTCGTCTGACCAATTGCAATCATTACATCCGCTTCAATGTATGGCATTACATCTTCAGCAAATTGCTCCGTGCGATCTACACGATCCGGACGGCAGTTCATAATGACAATAGGAAGCTTTTCGCTATAGTTCATTGAATCTACACGTTCCCAAATACGAAGCGTAGAAGAAGCGTCGTTGGCAGCAAATCCATTTACTAAAAAGGCTGGATTCTTTTCATCACCAAACGTTGTAATTCTCATAGCTCCTGGGTCAGGCTGAGCGTTTAACATTCCTCTCATCGCTGTTTCAGCATCGATACCAAGTGCTTCTGCTACTGCTAAACCGATGGAAGCATTATCAGGAAAAACCATATAATCAAATTTACGTAAATACGCTTCAGATACTTTATCATTATCAGCTACAATAACCTTCGTGTTACGCTCTTCGGCTATTTTTTTATAGTATTCCAAATATGGACCTTCAATTGTGACAAGGTGGCCGTCATAAGGAATAGTAGCAGTGAACGCTTGAGCAACTTCATCTAGAGTTGGACCCATTACATCCATGTGGTCTTCTAGAACGTTTACAATAACGCCTACTTTAGCTTGAATCAGCTGATTTTGAAATGTGATTTGATAATCAGGCTGTACCGCCATACATTCACAAATAAGAGCTTCCGCGCCAATATCAGCAACTTCATTTACGACTCGTCGCTGTTCTCCAATGTTCGGACCTTCTTTACGACGAATAATTGGTTCTTCTTCACTTGTATGCCAGTAGATCATACGCGCTTGTGTTCCTGTCGTTTTCCCTACTGTTTTGTAACCTGCTTCTTTTACAATACCTGTAATCAATCGTGTAACGGTGGATTTTCCGCGAATACCATTAACATTCACTCGTACAGGAATTGAATGCAGCTTGCGTAAATGTCTGCGATACTCCCAAACGCCATACCCTACTAAAAATAGGCAGCATAGGATAATTAAGATCATGTTTCATTCTTCTCCTTCCAAACTTCTCCTGTTGGATACGTTATGAATGCTTTTGATTCATAATGATAGATATACGATTTCATAGTTTCACTCCCTTTATATATGTATGGGAGCTAATCAATTAACAGCGCTAGCATGCTGCTAAAACACCTGCTTTGAAAAATGGACTCGAGTACCAATTTCAACAGCTCTAAAACTATCATCTGCGCTCATTAGTGGTCAATAGCTCAAATGTTATATATTCTTACAATTCCGATTGTCTATTTACAGAATTAAAAACTCATCGTTTTATTTAAAATTTACAAAATAGGTCTAAAGTTCATTTACCTAGAAAAATCCCATCGATACCTTTTTTTACCATAACAACAGGAATATTTTATACATCACTCCTACAATTAACACACGGAAATATTACGTAATTAAAAATTTCTTAACTTTAGAAAACGTTTTGTAATATAAAGATGGAATAAAAAATATTTTATCCCATTAATACCTTTTTATGGATATTCCAATTGAATTTGTCTAATAACCGTACTTGTAAGGATGATAGATAGATATAAAAGTAAGAAAAATACATTTATTTATCATTTTCTGCTTACACTTAACTTACTTAAATAGAAAGGACATTAAATATTTTTTTCTAATTATATAAGTATTTAGACTCTGTATTCGATTAGTTCTTTTGTTGTTATTTTATAGATTTCCTTTATTTAATAATCAATTCAGTAAATCTAAATCTCTTGACTATGGCCTCTTTTCCTATTTTTATTTCAATATTTTCTGAATCTTTCTACCGATAAAGGGAGATTTCGTCCGATAAGATTGCCTAGAAAAATGCATGATTTCTCACTTTTTTGGCATATGATGTTATCATAAAAAGAAGAAGTATCATCAAAAGGAGGAAAACAATGGTTGATACAATCCTTTATTTTCTATTTTCTTTTTGCTATATTGTCCTGTTTTTCTTTAGCATATATGTAGTAAGAAAAAACACTTCGCCGTTTTACATGCTTTTTCTTCCTTTAGTAATAGCTGGACTAATTTACGATAATGTAATGATTGGGATTGGTTCATTTATCGGTGAAGGCGATACTTTACGTTCACTCAGCATGCTTCGCTTTTGGTTTCACGCTTTATTTACCCCTACTTTGGTGCTCTTTGCGTATGGCGTAGCGAAATATTCGACGATTACATGGGCTAAAAAACCTGTTGCCGGCATTCTATTTTTGCTAACTACGTTTGCCTTAATTAGCTATGAAATAATCGAGACGATTAGTCAGCGCATGGAAGTTGTACGTGAATATGGCATTGTTCGCTATACATTAGTGGGATCATCCGGTCCGCCTCTTATGGTTCTCATTGTGGCGATTATTTTGCTTTTTGTTGGAATTTCCTTATTTCGCAAGACGCGATGGAGCAGTATGATGATTGGAGTAGCCGTAATGATTGTAGGAAGTGCCGTGTCAATTCCTATACCAAGCACAGCTGTAACAAATACGTTTGAGCTTATTTTTATCTTCTCTTTATTTTTAACTCAGCGTCATTTAGTGAAAATACATTAAAAAGAAGCGATTCCCTTGCTTCTTTTTTTTATATTTGATATCTTTTACCTAACGACCGTTAGTTAGATTGAGGAGGAGCTTTTCTTGAGTGAATTATCAACTGTAGAAAAAATTAGAGCTGCAGCAATGGAGCTCTTTGGAGAAAAAGGCTATACAGAAACATCGCTTGCTGATATCTCATCAAAAGTAGGCATAAAAAAACCTTCCTTGTATGCTCATTTTAAGAACAAAGACGACTTATTTTTACTAACCGTGCATGATTTAATGAATTTATTTTTAACAAAGTTATCTGTTATATACGAACAGCATAAAACAAAGTCTGCTAAAGAACAGCTTCACTGCTTTGTTGTAGATTTCTGCACGATGATTGAAAAAGATTCTTTTGGCCAGATGTACCGTCGTCTTATTTTATTTCCACCTGAACATTTGCAGTCGGAAGTAAAAGCTATTTTCTTAAAAAGCGAACGATTGTCTGATCAAATTCTGCATGCTATTTTTACACAGGGAATGACTGAAGGCGAAATAATTGAACGTCCGATTGATTTGTATATCAATAGCTTTTATTGTTTAACCGACGGACTGTTCATTCAGCGCTTTTATTATGAACCAGAGTATTATGACCAAAAAATCCACAATGCTTGGACGATATTTTGGGAAGGCATACGTGCTAAATAGGCCCTGTAAAAAGGGCTTATTATTATGTAAGGAGGAATTAAAATGGCTTGGATTTACCTTATTATCGCTGGTTTGCTCGAGATTGTATGGGCAATCGGCTTAAAATATTCACACGGATTTACTGAAGTAACTCCAACAATCATTACAATCGTCACAATTGTCATCAGCTTTTATTTCTTTTCAAATGCCTTAAAAAAAATTGCTGTCGGAACAGCTTATGCAGTATTCACTGGTATAGGAGCTGCTGGCACAGCGATACTTGGAATGACCGTTTTAGACGAAGGCGCAAATATTGGAAAGATTTTATTTTTAGGATTAATGATCTTTGGAATCGTTGGTTTAAAGTTGATTTCTACTGAAGAAACAGAAAGAGAGGAATCGTAACATGGCTTGGATTGCATTAATAGCTGCCGGTTTTTGCGAAGTGGGATTTGTGATTTTTTTAAAACTTTCAGATGGGTTTAAGCGGCTGTTTCCTTCGATTGGATTTATCCTTTTCGGTGCAGGAAGTTTTTATCTTCTCTCCTTAGCATTAAAGGAGATACCTATTGGAACAGCTTACGGCATATGGACGGGGGTAGGAGCTGCCGGAAGCGTACTTCTTGGCATGCTTTTCTTTCATGAAGCAAAAGATATGCGTCGAATTTTATTTATTTTTTGTATTGTAGCAGGTGTAATCGGCCTTAAAATCACTGGATAATGGTGTACTACTTCCTTTCTTTTCATGCTATACTAAACTTGTAAACACTTTCAAAAAATAGGAGACGATGACAATGAACCTTGGGTTTGGAGAAATTGCCTTAATTGTATTTGTCGCTCTATTGCTTTTTGGCCCAAAGAAACTGCCCGAATTAGGGAAAGCTGCCGGAAAAACGTTAAAAGAGTTTAAAAACGCTACAAAAGGAATTATGGAAGAAGACGAAAAAGAAAAAGCCCCTCCTAAATAAGAGGCTTATATCTCTTTTAAAAGCTGACTTAAACGTTTGAGTCAGCTTCTTTGTGGTGAGAATATACTGAAATTCGATTTTGACCCGTACGCTTTGCTTTATATAAAGCCTGATCTGCTTGATGGACAATTGAAATTGGCGGTATGTTTTCGGATGGAACGACTGTCATTATTCCAACACTGATTGTGATACATTTAAACACGTCAGAAGCTTGATGGATAATTCCACGCTGCTCCACTTGCTGTCTAATAGCTTCTGCTATTTTTATCGCTTCATATTGATTAGCTCGAGGAAGCAATATACCAAACTCTTCTCCTCCGTCTCTTGCGACAAAAGCCGATTCGTCAAAGACAACGCTTTTAGCAATATTCGCTACTTCTTTTAAGCATTCGTCTCCTTGAATATGGCCATAGGTATCGTTATACGCTTTAAAATAATTAATATCAAATAAGAGAAAAGAAAGCGGCTCTTTTTCTTTCTGTGCGTATTCCCACTCAATTTCCAGCTGTTTATCAAAAGATCGACGGTTGTTCAGATCCGTTAAGCCATCTTTCATGGACAGCATTTCAAGCTTTTTGTTTGCTTTGCGAAGATCACACTCAGCCTTCTTTTTCTCCGTAATATCTCGATATTCCCAATAATGACCAATATACACATGACCTTCATAGATTGGAATGTAGTCACGCGCATAAATTTTACCGTTAATAAACGTAATTTCTTCATCTACTATTGACTCTTTTGAATAGACGGTGCTTTCTACCGTTTTTAAAAACCTAGCAGGATCTTTCAACATAGGAGCGTGAGATAAAAACAGATGATTACTTTCCAATCCAACGTATTGATTAGGAGATCCGGGTATATCAAACATGTCACAAAAAGTTTGATTAATAACGGCCACTTCGCGCTCTGGCGTTTCAATCATGGTACCTGTCTTTGCATTTTGAACCATAACTGAAAACATTTTAGACAACTTTTTATGCTGACTTGTCGTTACTCGAGATACATATATATATCTACCTACTAAATACACTAGACACCCACCTATAAAAGAAGCAGGCAGTAAATAGATGATAATTGTAGCAGCGTGCTCGATATCTTTAAAAAGAAAGGACAATGAGAAAAATACGCAAAGCAAGCCGATAGAATTCATTAATTGAAAACGAATAAATGGACGATAAGGTAAGCGAACCGTCCACCCAGACAGTAAAGCCATTACGATAATTGTAGAAGCGCCTACTATTCCGCTTGCCGTAATTCCAAACAAAAGCAGACGCATTACCCCTATAATACAAGCCGCAATGATAGCCGGTACCATTCCTGCATAAAGACAAACAATTGTCACCGCTAAAAAGCGAAGGTCAAGAATAATAGTAGAATCTATTTTAATTGTATATATCATTAAAATGGTGCCTAATAGTCCGTAAGAACATCCGTAATAAATTAAGCGGTACATTTTGTACCGTTTTATTCCTTCTACTCTATAAATGATTTGCTCTCGAACTATACTCGCAGCAAACATGAAAGAAATAATTAACGTGATATTAAAGAGAAGTTGACTCACTTTATTCTTCACCTCTTTCCAAAAAGCTAAAACAAAAAACAATAGACTTCTTAGCTTAACATATTGTTTACTGCCGCTTCTTTATAAATCGTGCTGTTTGATTTATCGAACAGCACGATTTTTTCCTTCATTAAATAAAACTCTTCTATCCTCTATTCATTGCCGATAATCCTCTCTATATAAAGAGTGACTATCTTCCTTTTATACACATCACCTTTTACCTTTTTTTAAATATTTTTCCATTTTCTATTTTTTGTATTTTTCACTGTAAGGTAAGTAGTGGAACTTCAGCAAAAATAAAAAAAGAGCGTCGATACAACGAGCGCTCTTTTTTATTTATGGCGTAAAAATTCCCAAAGTCCTGGCGTTCTTGAAAAATCAAACGTCTTAACAGCGGAAAGAATTTTAATCTTTAAATCTTGCTTTACGTCTTCTCTCTCATGCAGTGAAAAGCTTTGGACAGCTTTATTTAGTTTTGGTTCCAGCTTTTTTAATAAACGCCTTGACGCCTCTTCATCTCCAGCTTTCACTTTATTTACAAGCTCATATAGAGTTTCCATTTCTTCACTTCTTTCTTAGGTCAGTTGTTAATTCTTCTACTTTTTCTTCAAGTCGCTTTATATTGTTTTCTACACGCAGTAATAAATAAAAAGAAAGGACAGCGGGAAATCCTACGTTTCCAACAAGTTGAAGCCACTGAGGATCAAACATATCTATCACTCACCTTCATAATTTTTTTCAACTTGCTTAGCGCACGTTGATAATGATTAGAAACCGCTTGCTGAGAAATAGAAAAATAAGCAGCGATTTCTTTATGAGTCCAGCGTTCGACAATAATCAAGTGCAGCATACACTGCTGCTTGGCCGTTAATTGGAGAAAAGCATGATGAAGAATACGATTTTCAAGTTGATTTCCTAAAAATTCATGCTCCCATACAGCCCCGTCCTGTACTCCTAGCATATCTTCAACTGTTCGATTTCCATCTAGCGCAGCCGGCTGCTGCAGGCGAAGAGGAATATAAGAACGCTCTTTTTCTTTGACACGCATAACATCTCTGGAATAATGTCTGCAAAGCTTGTTAATATAATGAAGCAATCTAACTTCGCTATAAAACTGATGAAATTCTTTGTTTAGAAGTCTTTGTTCTTTTGTATCATTTTTAACAACCGCTTTTTGTAATCGCTCATAGCGTTCTGGTGTCAAAAATGTATTCATTATATGAGTCTGAAGAGTTGCGCTGTGGTTTGTAAGAAATGTATGAAAGGTACATTCTTTGTCGTGCCGCTTTTCTTGCTGCGAATAGAGCTGAGTCATTGTGCAAATCTCCTCCTTTTTTCTTATACTTATTAAAAAGGGAGAAAAGAGTAAAATAACAACACCGAAAACGAACATTTGTTCTTATATAAATTTAACTATATTAGGTTTTTTATGTCAATATGATGAAATGCTCATTAATAATAGAAAAGAATCAGTAAAAAACAAAAGAGGTTGAGACATACCTAAATGAATCCAATCTAAAAACGAACAAATAGGATACATGAGCTGAACCTCTTGTTATACCGCAGTTGATTTCCGTGCAAGGCTTCGCTTTCCGCAGGCGGCCGCTGAGCCTCCTCGTCGTTTGCGCTCCTGCGGGGTCTCACCTATTCCGCTTTTCCCGCAGGGGTCTTCGCCTTGCCCTCCAATCAACTGCTAGAAGGAACGAAACAGATGAAATCTACGTTCAGCATAACAAAAAAAAAACGAACTACTAATCAAACATTTTGATCAGTGGTTCGTTTTTCACTTCGACTAAAATATTTTTATCCCGGCTCTTTTTATTTCTTCTTCATGTAGAGATTATTCTTCGCCTAAGACGCGGTTAATACGTTTGCGAAGCATCGGCATTCCATTTCCACCCGCTTGGAAATGACGAAGCTGACCTTCTTTATCAAATACATAATATGCTGGTACATATTTATTTTCAAAAGCGTCTGTTAACTTATGCTCACTGTCTACGTAAATTGGCTGAGTAATATCGTGTCCCATGGCCATTGCCTCAATAACACCCATATCTAAGTCATCTTCCGAACGAGGCATATGAACTGCTACAACATTCAATTGATCATCATACTCATCACGAAGATCATTAACTTCAGGCATTGCTTCTTTACATAAATGGCAGCTTACTGACCAAAAGTGGATAAGCGTTGCTTTATCACCTACTAAATCTTCCTTTGTTACTTCGTCGTTAATCCAAGATGTTGCTCCAGTTAATTCAGGCATTTGTTCACGTAATTTCATTTTAAAATCCTCCTTGTTAATAAAACTGAATATTCTGTATATTTCGATTAGAAAACTATCTTTTCTATTTTAATGGCAGCAGTAGAGGAATTTCTCCTCTACTCTACCGCTATTTATTAAAGTGTTTTTTGACCTGGTTTCCAGTTAGCTGGGCAAAGTCCGCCAGTTTGAAGTGCTTGAAGTACACGTAATGTTTCTTCTACGCTGCGGCCGATGTTGTTATGGTTTACAACTGCGTATTGCAATTCACCTTCTGGATTAATAATAAACAATCCGCGAAGCGCTACGCCTTCTTCTTCAATTAACACGCCGTAATCACGTGCTACTGCATGAGTTGGATCTGCAGCCAATGGATAATTCAAATCTCCAAGTCCATTATCTTTACGATCTGTGTTAATCCAAGCTAAGTGAGTATGAATTGTATCTGTAGAAACACCTACAACTTCAGCATCTAGATCTTCAAACTCTTCGTAGTGATCTGATAGAGCTGTAATTTCTGTTGGACATACGAATGTAAAGTCCATTGGATAGAAGAACAATACTGTCCATTTACCGTTTTTCATATTTTCTTCTAAACTTACTTTTCCAAATTCCTTATTTGCAAGTACAGCTTCCATTTCGAAGCGTGGTGCTTGTTTTCCTACCATACGTTCTGCCATGTTAAAACCTCTCCTTGTACAATATATTTCACAAGCTTATGCTTGTATGTATTATTTTTAATGCAATCAATGACACCTTCTATTTGATAACGATTATTAGTATCATTATAAACTAGTAATGACTATTGATTACATTCTTTATTATACACGAGCTATTATTATAGTCAATACTTTTTTATAATCATTTTAATCTAGGATTAATTATCGAATATTTTCCACTCTTTTTATTCTGTCCTTTGATTAATCCTATGTATGCAGGGATGAATAAAGATAGAAGATACTAAAAAACTTCCCTTGTTTCAACATATTTGCTTTTAAAACGTGCTGCAGCAAGATTTGGAATCTCAATTATGCTCTTTATAACCATAATAAAAGAGAATGAGATATAACTATCTCAATCCAATTTAGAGACGAACAAATTGGAAAATGATCTAGTGTGGATGACTGGTTACACCGCTGTTGATTTCCGTGCAAGACTTCGCTTTCCGCGGGCGACCGATGAGCCTCCTCGTCGCTTGCGCTCCTGACCGGTCTCATCCCTTCCGCTTTTCCCGCAGGAGTCTTCGCCTTGCCCTCCAAACAACAGCTAGAAGCAACTTCATACATGAAACCTACTTTTACCCTACCCATGAAAAAATCCGAACGAGCTTGATTCTCCATCAAGAATCAAACTCGTTCGGATCTTTCTTCAACTAAACTACTTTTGTCCAGCCGCTGTTATTTATTTCTTATCATTTGGATATACAAGACCGATTTGCTCTCGCACTTTATCCATCACGTGCATTGTTAAATATGAATTCTCATAAGAATTTGTGTCCGATTCCATCTTTCCTTGCTTTAACAGCTCTACGAATTCATTTAGTTCATAGTACATAGCAGGATAAGGCTGATCGACCGTTAACTCTTCTACCCGTCCGTCATTGTATCGAATTTCTATCTTTTCAGCGGTATGTATTTTGTCAATAAACATACTGCCTTTTTCTCCTTGAATTTCACTTGGTAAATGCGAATTTGTAATTTTAGAATACATGATGACCGCGTCGCGATCTTCGTACTCTAAAGCAACTGACCCTTCTCCATCTACTCCAGATTCTAGCATAAACGCCGTTGCCTTTACTTTATGAGGCCCTCCAAACAACGTAATGAGAGGATAAAGACAATATACACCCAAATCCATCAGTGAACCATTAGCAAGCTCTGGCTTAAAAGCATTAAGCACGATACCTTCTTTGTATTTATCATAACGAGAAGAATACTGACAGTAAGACGCCACGTATTTTCGAATTGGACCAATTTTATGTAAGTTCTCTTGAATCACTTTGAAGTTAGGAAGAAGAGTTGATTTCATTGCTTCCATTAGTAACACCTTGTGATTTTTGGCTGCTTGAATCATGCGAGTTACTTCTGTTGCATTGGCTGCGAGCGGTTTTTCACACAGTACATGCTTGTTGTTTTTCAAAAATAAGATAGCTTGTTCCGCATGATAAGCATTTGGAGTAGCAATATACACTGCGTCAATTTCAGAACTTGTCGCCATTTCCTCTAAATCAGTAAATATATGAGGAATATCATATTTACCTGCAAATTCTTCTGCTTTTTCAATGGTTCGAGAATAAACAGCTGCAAGCTGAAAGTCGTCTACATACTGAGCTGATTCTAACAGTCGATCTGTTATCCAGTTTGTTCCTATTACGCCAAAACGAATCATCTTTTCATCCCCTTTTTATCATCTATGTTGTATTGTATCGTTTTTAAAAAGAAAAACGAAGAAATATTAAAAAATCTATACCAGTTTCCATTGCTTTATATCTATTTTGTTCTATATAAAAAACAGCTCACAACAAATGTAAGCTGTTTTTCAATATGACTCAAACGTAAGCTTATGCTTTCTCACCCACTACAGCAAAACGTTCATTCATATGGTTTTTATTCTCTAACTCATCTATTAAAGCAATCGCATAATCAGCATAGCTAATATAGCTTTCATTTTGACTATTTGTTATCACATGATCTTTTCCTAATTGATAGGCTCCTGTGCGAGCACCTTCTGCATCAAAAAAGGCTGCCGGGCTTAAATAAGTCCAATTTATAGTCGACTTTTCAAGTTCTTTTAAACCTTTACCCATGTTTGAAGCCGTTGGATAATAAGCTTCTGGAAACCCTTCTGTGCTCATTAAAGGCGTTGTTTTTTCTGTATCTACAAATAAACTTCCCGCTCCGCCCACTACTGCGAGTCGCGTTTGAACACCTTGAAATACTTTAATAAGTGATTGTATAGACTCAACATGGAGCTGTTCGCTTCCAGGAGGTGCATTAAATGCATCTACCACAGCATCGAACTGTTCAATATCTTTTGAAGTAATGGCAAAAATATCTTTTTTAATTACGTTTGTTTGATTTTTTAGTTTAGAAGCATTCCGAACAATGGCTGTTACTTCATGTCCTCTCTGTTTTGCTTCTTCCATAATTAATTGACCTGCTTTTCCTGTTGCTCCAATAACACCAATTTTCATTTTTATTCTCTCCTTTTATTTTCGTTGTAACCATTAAAGTTACATATAACACAAAAAAATTTGAGCTTTTTATAACACTGCTAATTCTTCTCAGCTCGTTGTAACCATTATAGTTACACATTATTCAATTTGTCAACCTCGCTATTCCTTTTTTTTACGAGATAAAAGATTTTAGTGATTGCTAAAGATCCACAAAACAATAGCTTATTTGCTATTTCAAAATATATCCATATTTTCAACTTATTTTTATCTCAGAGTACTTTTTTATGAAAAAAGGTTTCTTTTTTATAAAAAAGTGTTATACTAGGTATATTATTTCTTGTTCGGTGTTAACAAATAGAAAGACTTTCTTTAAAGTGATTCTTATTGAAATTGAGCAGAGATAGTAATATATTCGTGGATTTTCCACACAGGAGGTACTACAATGGTACAAGGTAAAGTAAAATGGTTTAATGCAGAAAAAGGTTTTGGATTCATCGAAGTAGAAGGACAAGACGACGTATTCGTACACTTCTCAGCTATCCAAGGCGAAGGTTTCAAATCACTTGAAGAAGGTCAAGAAGTTACATTTGAAATCGAAGATGGAGCTCGTGGACCACAAGCTGCTAACGTTCAAAAGTAATTGATTAAGAAGCTGTCACTAATGTGACAGCTTCTTTTTATGTCTATTTAACCAATTAAAATTTGATTTTCCTGCCAAAGGTTAGTCAAGTTCGTATCAGCGAGCCGCTGATGCGTCTCTTTTACGCTAAGCCAGCGATGCTTGTTGAAAACAAAGCGAGTTTCGGGAAGTTCAGTCCATATTTCCTGTACAGACTGGACATTTAATAGAACAAAGTTTGCTTCGTTTCCTTCTTCCACTCCATACTTTTCTTTTCCAATCAGCCGGGCTGGTATACTTGTAATCATTCGGAGCAACTGCCGCTGATCATCCGGACTTCCCATATGTGCAGCATAGGCAGTTAGTAACCCTACTTGCAGCAAGTCTGCTTTTCCAAACGGATGAAAGGGGTCGTTCACGTTATCAGATGCAGTAGCAATTGGAATCGCTGCTTTTTGTATGTCGCGAATACGCGTTATGCCTCGTCTTACAATCCCTTTATCTTCTCTTCCCTGTAAATATAAATTAGAAGCAGGTAATGTGACAACTCCAATTTTCGCCTGTTTCAAAAGGTTTAAGATTTCTTTCACTTTTGCATCAGTCATTCCTGCAAGCGAGCAAAGATGCCCCACTACCACTTTTCCTTCCATATTTAATTCAATTGTTCTATGAGCAATATTAATTATTGTATCAACAGACGGATCATCGCTTTCATCCACATGTAAGTCAAGAGGTTTATTATAGGCTTGAGCCAGTGAAAATAGAGCATCAATCTCTTTTTCTGGATTTCTAGCTAAATGAGGACAGCCTCCAATCGCATCAATTTCAAGGTCGAATGCTCGTTCAATTTTATTCATCTTATGCATATCATCAATGTCTAGGTTAGAGAATAGCGGAACAACCTGCACGTCCATATACGGGCTTAATTCATCTCTCACTTCGACAGCCGCTTGTAAACTTCGAAATAAACTATCTTCTTCCATGCTGCAGTCAAAATCAATATGCGTTCGAATCGTAGTCGTACCGTTAGCTAATGCCTGCAAAGCAGTTTTTAACATTCGCTGCTTAATTTCTTCTTCTGGAAATGCCGGCAGGCTGCTGCTGTAATTTTTAATGGCTTCTTGAAGAGTTCCAGATATATTGGGCACTTGAGGAAGCGAATGAGCTTTGTCTAAATGCATATGCATATCTACAAATCCTGGTAATAGGACACGACCCTGTGCATCAAGTGACGTTTCTTTTCCTAACACGGCCGCGTGCAGCGGAAAAAACTCGTCACCTTCAAGATAACCGTTTTGTAAAACGATAGAAGTATACATTCCATTTGAAATTTTCACTTCAAAAAGAGCGTGGTCGTGCATAATTGGCAAACGAACATTAATTAAGTGAAGCAACATAATTCCCTCCTCAATTTTTCAACTTCTTCATTTTTCATAGACCGCTTTATCTTCTCTATCATTTATTGTTTAAAGCATTAATTCGCCAAATTTCGCAAATCACCTTCTCTTTAGAGACCTTTATTTACCGAGAAAAAAGCGAGAACAAAAAAAGGAGCAGCGTCCCCACGCTGCTCATCAAAGAAAAAATGCTAGAAAATAGATAGAATGTACTTCCCATGGTTAAATGAGGGCTTACAGATAAAGCTTCAGTGAGTGATTTCATGCTTTGCATCGCTATTCTCCCCAGAAAGCAATGCAGATACAAACAAGAAATTTCCATCACTCGCTCATACTGTAAATAGACACATAAGAAAAAGCCCAAACAAAGGCAGGTCTCTCAAATACAATGAGCAAAAACCTACCCGCCTGGGCTTTTATCCCTTCGGTGTCATATCCACTTCTTTTCAAAAATGAATATGTGAATCGCTTGGACCAAACTTTCTACTAACGTAAAAATGGGAACCTAGATTCACTTTTTACTCATAGTCCTATCATTTACGGTGATAAGGTAGAAACGTCTGAGCCATATTCTCAAACATATATGAGTGAACCGTATTTAGCTTTTTCTTGTCTACAAATATACTATAGGTCTTTCTGTAAGTCAACTATAAACGAATAATCTTTTTAATAAAATTATATATAGTTCGCCTTTTACAAAAGTTTACTTTTTTAAAAAGTTTGTTAAATTATCTAACACAGTAGTTGCATCTTCCTATAATCCTGCTTATACTTCGAACTACTTACATTACCTATAAAGGTCTTCACTCTGTTGAAGACAAAAAAGCGATCTAGGGTTCCGTTTAACACATGTTAAAGGCTGGTCCGAGAGAGAGCGTACGGAATGGTTTCGTATACACGGAGGGATAAAAGCCTGGGAGAATGACATCATTCTCCCAGGCTTTTCTTTTTTACTACTATAAAATAGAGGAAAGAAGGGATTTATATGAACAACCAACCAGCGTTAAGTAAATCGCTAAAGGTATATCAAATTGTGTTTTTGGGTCTTGCCTGGATGACTCCGATGACTTTCTTTACAGTTTACGGAGTAGCCTACGATGCGGCTGGAGGGCAAATGGTCCTTGCTTATTTAATCGCTTTTTTAGCTATCTTTTTTACCGCATATAGCTATAGCCGAATGGTAAAAGCATATCCGATAGCGGGATCTGCTTTTACGTATACGAAAAAAGCTATACATCCTCGCCTTGGCTTTTTAGTAGGCTGGGCACTTCTTTTAGACTATATTTTCTCCCCTATTATCGCTATTTTAACATTTGGTATTTTTATGCATACGGAATTTCCTTCTATTCCTGTATACGTATGGGTCATTGTCATGAACATTATCTTAGCTTTAGTCAATATTGTTGGTATTAAATCTGTAGCTCGTATAAGCGGCATCTCTGTTGTAGTTCAGATTCTCTTTATAAGTTTGTACGGAAAATAGACGCTTCCCATTTTCCGTCCGCTGCTCAGGCGATGCGAATATACTTGTGGAGTACGGAGAAATAGAGCTTGATCTGCTCTGCTTCGCTTCCAAGTACATGCTTTAATGGAAGCTATCCAAAAGCGTGAGGATTTACCGGTTCTAGATTTAACGCCGGGTATCCGTTCTCTTCAAATTCATATTGATGCAACAAAGATGTCTATTCTTGAACTTTGTCAGCACATTTCAGCTATTGATCGTACGCTTCCTCCTCTTGAAGAAATGGAAGTTCCGTCTCGTATTGTAAAACTTCCACTTTCATGGGATGATCCTGCGACTCAATTAGCTATTGAATGCTATCAGCAAAACGTTCGTCCAGATGCACCATGGTGTCCAAGCAATCTAGAGTTTATTCGCCGAGTAAACGGTCTGGACCACCTTGAAGATGTTAAACGAATTGTATTTGACGCTAATTATCTTGTAATAGGGCTTGGAGATGTATATTTAGGCGCACCTGTTGCTACGCCTCTAGACCCCCGTCACCGTTTAGTTACAACGAAATATAATCCCGCCCGTACGTGGACAACTGAAAATGCAGTTGGTATTGGCGGTGCGTATATGTGCGTATACGGAATGGAAGGTCCTGGCGGCTATCAATTTGTGGGGCGCACGATTCAAATGTGGAACCGACTTCGTCAAACAGAAAGTTTTGAAGCAGGGAAACCGTAGCTTCTTCGTTTCTTTGATCAAATTCAATTTTACCCAGTAGAAGCAGAGGAGCTTTTAAAACTGCGCGAAGATTTCCTTCGTGGGAGATTTGAAGCAGATATTACGGAGACAACGTTTAAACTTGGAGAATATTTAGATTTTCTTTCATCTATTGAAGAAAGCACGGCTGCTTTTCGTAATACCCAGCAGGCTGCTTTTCAAACAGAACGAGAAAATTGGAAAACACTTGGTTTAGCTGAGTACGTCTCTGAACATGAAACAGCTGAAATTACGGAACAAGAACTGCCTGAAGGTACGGAAGCCGCGCGCTGTACAATGCCGGGAAGCGTATGGAAAGTTCTTGTAGAGGAAGGACAAAAAGTTAAAAAAGGCGACACGTTAATTATCGAAGAAAGCATGAAAATGGAGTTTCCACAGCTAGCACCTATGGATGGATATATCAGTTCTATTCATGTGAAACCCGGCGATGAAGTACAAGCTGGACAGCTGATTGCCGGTATAAAAGCCTTTGCTCCAATTACTCATTAAGGACGGTGGATACAATGAAAACAGTGAGCTTGCCTAAAACATTTTCGGTTCAATGGTTGCGTGATATGTATATCAAAAAAGAATTAACTCCGGAAGATGTAGTACATCAAATTCTTACGCGTGTAGAAGCTGACAAAGACATGAATATTTGGATTACCCCTCCTACACTCGGTGAGTTAAAACCTTATCTGGATCGCTTAGCTACGCTAAGCCCTGAAGCGTTGCCTTTGTGGGGAATTCCATTCGCCGTTAAAGATAATATCGATGTAGCACATGTACCAACGACAGCCGGATGTAAAGAATATACGTATATCCCTTCTGAACATGCTACGGTTGTTCAACGCCTTATCGATGCAGGTGCTATTCCTCTTGGAAAGACCAACTTGGACCAATTTGCTACAGGACTGGTCGGTACACGATGCCCCTATGGCGAAACGCACAATGCGTTAAAGCCAGAGCTCATTAGCGGCGGATCGAGCTCAGGGTCAGCTGTATCCGTAGCTCGGGGGCATGCTGCTTTTTCTTTAGGCACCGATACAGCAGGTTCAGGGCGGGTTCCAGCTGGTTTAAACCGTCTAATCGGCTATAAACCTTCCCTCGGAGCTTGGCCATCTGCGGGTGTAGTTCCGGCATGTAAAAGCTTAGACTGCGTCACTGCGTTTGCTCATGAATGGAGTGAGGTACTGCTCGTAGATTCCATTATTAGAGGAGTAGACGATCGAGATCCATGGTCACGCTCTGTTGTTCGGGCTTCTTCGGCGCTTCCTGAAAAAATTTATATGGTAAAAGAACCGCTTTCGTTTTACGGACCGTTTGCTGAGCAGTACGAAAAAGTGTGGAAACAAGCTGTGAAAAAGATTGAAGATTTATCTATTCCCATCGACTACATTGACGGCTCGTATTTAAGTGAAGCAGCTGCTTTATTATATGACGGCCCTTACGTAGCAGAGCGCTGGGCTGACTTAGGAGAATTTATCACTTCTCATGAAGAAACAGCCTTTCCTGTAACCGAGCAAGTGCTTCGTTCAGGAGCTAAATCAGAATATGATGCTGCTGCTTTATTTCAAGCTTCACATAAGCTTCAATCCTTTAAACATAAAGCATATCATCAGCTTAAAAATGCTGTTCTTGTTATGCCAACAGCAGGCGGAACGTGGACGCGGGAACAAGTAAGAGAAAATCCAATTGAAACAAACAGTGACATGGGGCGTTTTACAAATCATTGTAACTTACTCGACTTGTGTGCTGTCTCTCTTCCATCTCAAGATGCAGATCTTGATTTACCGTTTGGCATTTCATTTTTCTCTATATTTGACGGCGAACAATTCATTTGCGGACTCAGCGAATTGTTTTTAAATGGGGAACGAACGGTTGATTCAAAAAAAGATACAACATTAGTAGCTGTTTGCGGTTTGCATATGCGCGGGTTTCCACTTGAATCTCAAATGCGTGAACACGGAGCTTCATTCGTACGAAAAGACCAAACCGCTCCTTATTACCAGCTTTTTAAACTGCCTACTTCTCCAGCAAAACCGGGGCTGTTGCGAACACATCAACAAGGAGAAAAAATTGAAGTTGAACTTTGGGAAATGCCTTTATCACTACTCGGCTCTTTTGCCGATTCTATCCCTTCTCCTCTCGGACTAGGCAAAATCACTCTTGAAGACGGCAGTGAAGTAGCGGGTTTTCTTTGTGAAGCTCATGCGACAGAAGATGCGGAGGATATTACGTCTTATAGAAGCTGGCGGGCTCTCTCAACTTACTAATGAATCGATTATTTACTAAGCTGTTGAGTACATTCTCAACAGCTCTTTTCCATTAAACCTTCAATGTATATAAAAATAAGAACTTAGCATTAATTATGACAAAGTGAATGTATGATGTCACACTTTTATATTTATTCTTGATTCTTACGTTTACCGTTTTAACAGAGAATACCCCCACTTTAAGCTTGCTAAGTGGGGGTACTTCAATTAAATAAACCTAAAAGGTAAGCTGCACAATGCTCTCCAGAACACCTATCGTGTAGAATGGAAACGCAGCTGATCTTGATGAGAAACATACTTCTTGCGCGGATGCTTATCTAAGTATTGTTTAGCAGTTTGTAAACATTGGCGCGCAAACTCTTCATATCCTAGTTCGTTGGCACGTTTTACATTTGGCAACTCTATGGAATAGGGAACCTGCGGGATACGATTAATAATACTTGCAACATCAATACCTTCTTCATTTAAATACAATCGTTCTTCTCTAAGAACTCGAGTCATCTCCTCCTTTGAACTCGGAATTTCCGCAGAAGCATTGCAAAGATGAAGATAGCGAAACCACTCACGAGGCACGTCGTCCAAATCTTCCACCTTATCTCCTGATCGATGAAAATGGTGGATATCAATCATAAGACCTGCATTTTCACGATTAGCCGTATGAAGAACATCCATTGCGCCTTTAAGGTTGTATACGCTTGCAATAGGAACAAATTCTAATTCAATGGTTAACCCAAAAGGCTTAGCTAGATCACAGAGTTCAGCAAAGCATTCGATACCAAAATTGCGATCGTCCGTCCAAATGCTGCTAAGGACGTGACGTCCTCCAAGTTCAGCAGCTGCTTCCATTGCAGGTAAGTAACGTTTTGGATCAACTCCCTCATAGATACGTGCTAACTCTATATCAAGAAGCTTCACTCCTGTTTCTGACATAGCAGATTTTGTTTCTCGCATCAGCTGCTTATTTTCAGCTAACGCATAGTTAGGCTCTCCAGTCAACCCCATGTAAATAGGCCTTAAACTAACAAAATCATATCCTGCCTTCGCAGCCATATACGTCATTTCAGGCGGCGAACATCCAAGAACAGTAAGATACGCAAGGGAAAATTGATTAGGCATTTTATAAATTCCTCCTTTATTCAAACGAATTAGATCGATCTAATTAAAATGACGATATATACTTATAAACGTCCTACATATTGATTTGATTTTAACTCTCTGTAGGCAGTCTTAATACAATCATCTTCGTTTCAGTCATTTCTTCAACGGCGTAACGTGGACCTTCTCTGCCAATACCGCTGTTTTTCACTCCGCCATATGGCCAATGATCTAATCTAAAGTTAGATGTTCCATTAATAACTACACCGCCCATTTCAAGAGAATGAGCTACTTTATAAGCCAAATCCATTTTGTTCGTAAAAATCCCTGCTTGAAGACCAAAAGCAGAATCATTTGTCTCTTCAATAGCTTCTTCAATCGTATCGTACGGCACAATACTAATAATAGGGCCAAATACTTCTTCACAAATAACTTTGCTTTCTTTAGAAGGGTTTAGTAGAACTGTAGGTTCCACCGTAGCTCCGCGGCGCTTTCCTCCGCATATCACTTGTGCCCCCGACTGTACGGCCTCATCAATCCAGCTCGTCACTCGCTCAGCTGCATGGACATCTACTACACACCCTACATCCGTATCTGGCAATAAGGGATCTCCGATTTTAAGTTTCAGCACCTCTTCTTTTAAAAGATTGGTAAACTCAGAGACCACAGATTGATGTACATAAATTCTCTGAACAGAGATACAGCTCTGCCCGGAATTGCTAAATCCGGTTTTAGCACACATAGCCGCAGCACGGTTTAAATCTGCGTCGTTATGGACGATCGTTGCAGCATTTCCTCCTAGCTCTAGCAATACTTTTTTCATTCCAGCTAGCTCACAAATGTTTTTACTAGCTACCGTTCCACCTGTAAATGAAATAATGTTCACACGATCATCTTTTACCATTTGCTGTGCAACCTGTCTTCGACCAAGCACCATATTTACAGCATCTTTAGGGAATCCCGCCCGCAGCAGCAGCTTTAAGAGCTCTGTTGCAATTAAAGTTGTTTGCGAAGATGGCTTTAAAATCACGCTATTCCCAGCAGCAAAAGCCGGCCCAATTTTATGGCATACAAGATTTAAAGGGGCGTTAAACGGTGTGATAGCCGCTACAACACCAACGGGCACTCGGAAAGTAGATGCAATAGCTTGTGGGCCTCGTTCTGAAACGTCGCCAGGCAATGTTTCACCAATCAATCTTTTTGCTTCTTCCCCTGACAGTTCCAATGTTTCAATTGAACGGGCCACTTCGTCCAGCGTATTTTTCAAAGGCTTTCCTAATTCTAAAGAAATAAGTCGAGCAAATTTTTCTTTCTCTTGTTCTAGTAATAGAGCCGCTTTCTTTAAAATTTTAGAACGCTGGTAAGAAGAAAGGGCGGCGACATGTTTTTTTGCTTCATAGGCTGATGCTAATGCTTTTTCAACATCTTCTTCATTCGCTAATAGCTGCTCACCTATGACTTCTCCAGAATAGGGGTTTTTTATTAAAGCAACTTCTCGATCTTCAATAATCCATCCACCGTTAATATAAGGCTGTGATTTCTTTTCAATAGTTTCTATCATGCTTAGCACCAACTTTTCATTTTTATTAAACAAACTTTTATATAAAACAAGGCCTGAACGTTTTTACATGAGAGGAAAATAGATCGATCTAATTTATTTTAATTTAAACGCTCCCATCACCTCCTAAAAGGCTATCATGTTCACTGCTTAGTTATACTAATTTCTCTTGAACCTTTGGCTTGGCATGAAGTTCTGAACAAGGACCTGCTTGCAGCATATAGCTTCCACCGTCATGACCAATTACTTGCTTCACCTCTTTTGCTGCTTCAATAAGCCTGTTAAGATCAATGTCCGTATGAATTCCCATTTCACTTAATCCATGAACCAGATCTTCTGTAGCTATATTTCCAGTGGCGCCTGGAGCGTAGGGACACCCTCCTAACCCGATAATAGAACTATCAAAATGAATAACACCCTGCTGCAAAGCAGCCACTACATTAGAAAATGCCATTCCTCTCGTATTGTGCAAATGCATGGAGAAAATAATGCCGGGATAATTTTGTTTAAGAAACCCTAGCATACGATAAACTTGCTGAGGATTTGCCATCCCCGTTGTATCCGCTAAAGAAATTTCTTCGACACCCATCATTCTGTATCGTTCTACAATAGAAGAAATGCGTTCTATAGCAACTTTTCCTTCATAAGGACATCCAAACGCTACCGAAATTGAACCTCCCACTTTAACATTATGCTTTTCCGCTAATTCGATAATAGGATAAAAACCTTTTTGGGCTTCTTCTACAGAACAATTTGCGTTAGATAAGCTGTGAGAATCTGTAGCTGAAAGCATCAGCTTTAACTTTTTCACTCCGGCGTCAATGGCTCTCTGTGCACCTTTTACATTCGGCACTAACGCGCGAAATTTGATATTTGTTAAATCTTGAACACTTTCTACGACCTGCTCGGCATCCTTTAACTGAGGAATCGCTCTCGGGTGTACAAAAGATGTAATTTCCATTGATTGAATGCCTGTCTTGGCTAGCTGACGGATAATAGATATTTTTTCTTCTGTAGGAATCCACTCATGTTCAGCTTGAAACCCATCCCTTGGGGCTACTTCACAGATTATGACTTTTTCCGGTAATTCTATTTTTTGAATAGTATTCATTAAATAACCCCCTTTTCTTTTAACACCGCTAAGTCTTCACTTGATAACCCCAGTTTTCCGCCTAGAATTTCTTCATTATGTTCTCCCAATTCAGGGGCACGATGACGAATTGCTCCCGGTGTATGTGAAAACTTTGGCACTACTCCCGGAACCTTAATTTTTCCTAAGCGGGGGTGCTCTACTTCTACAATGTTTTCTCGTTCTCTATACTGAGGATCATTAAATATATCTTCAATGCTGTAGATAGGACTAACTGGCACACCAAATGAATCTAACTTTGCCTGCAGCTCGTCTTGAGTGAAGGACTTAATCCAATTTGACACAATTTCCTGAACTTCATGATCATGCTTTAGACGCTCTACGTTTGTATAGTATCGCGGATCCTTTAACATATCTTTTCTTTCCATTGCCTCTGCAAGACGATCAAAGGTCGAGTCTGTACTGCATACTAATACAACAAACTTTCCATCTTTTGTTTCATATGTGCCTGCAGGACTTGAGTGACCTGCAAGTCCAGGGCTTCTCTCTCTTACTTTTCCGTTTTGATCATATTCAGCGATTAAAAACTCCATCATTCGAAAAATAGATTCATATAATCCCATTTCTACTACTTGACCTTCCGGCTGTTCGTGTACATCTCTATGATAGATAGCGCTTACACAAGCGAACGCGGTATATATGCCCGTTACATAATCTAGTAAAGAGTAAGAAGGACTGACGGGCGGACGATCTGAATATCCTTGTAAATAAGTATGTCCGCTAAATGCTGTCCCCGGTGTACCGAATCCAGCTTTTTCTCGATAAGGACCTGTTTGTCCATAACCTGATACGCGCACCATTACTAGCTTAGGGTTAACTTTTTTAAGCTCTTCATATCCTAAGTTCCATTTTTCCAGTGTACCGGGGCGGAAATTTTCAATTAAAATGTCTACGCCACTAATTAGCTTTTTGAAAATTTCTGCTCCTTCTTCTGATCGAATGTCCAGCGTAACAGACTTTTTATTGCGAGCAAGTCCGGGCCACCTTAAGGGTTCAGTCCCTTTCCAAGGCCCTACAGTCCGAAGCGTATCTCCTTTTCCCGGAAGTTCAATTTTGGTTACTTCCGCCCCCAAGTCCGCTAGTAAAGTAGCTCCAAAGGGAGCAGCAATCATAGTAGAAATATCTAGTATTTGAACTCCTGTTAAAGGTCCATAATTTTTGGTTAACACGTTGAATCCCCTCCGGTAATAACTGTTTGTATGCTTAATTAAGATAATTAATTAATAGATTTCCTTTGATATGTTAAAAACGTATACTATTAGTCAAAATATTAAGATTTTTTATTTTTCTAAAGTTAACTCTTTTTCTTCTAATAGGATAGACTCTTTGCTTTCAATCGGGTCTAAATCTGTTAATAAGAACGTATAGCTTAAAATTCCAATCACTAAAAAAGCAGCTGCTAAAAGGAAAGCATACATAAATGAACCCGTGGCTTGAACAATAAACCCAGTCGTAATAGGTGCAACAATAGCCATCGAGTTATTCCCGAATGTTAAAAGTCCCGTTAATGTTCCTACCGTTCCTTTTGGTGCAATAAATGTAGGAATGCTGTAGGCAACAGCAGATGTGACAACAAGACCTCCAAGTGCTGTTGAAATCCAAAATACAGCTACGTTCGCACTGTGAGTAAATGCTGCCCCAATAATTGACAAACCAAATACCATACCTATTACTAGAAAAAACTTGCTGACACGCGTCCGGTTATACCCTTTGTTAATAAGACGATCAACAAGCCAGCCCCCGATTACTATTTCAGTAATGGTACCTACAATCCAAGGTATAGCCGAGTACCAGCCCGATTTTAAAATAGACATGTTCATTTCTGTTGCTAAATATCCAGGAAGCCAAGTCAAGAACAAAAACCATGAATAGCCGTATGCCGCAAACCCAATGAATACTGCCCAGACTTTTCTTTTAGTCAGCAAATATCGAATGTTCTCCATTGCACTGCCTTTAACTTCTTCTGAACTTTGAGAACCGCCTTGAACAATGTAGTCATATTCTTCTTTCGTCAAACGCTCATCTTCATGAGGTTCACGATACCAGATCCAATAAACAATAGCATATATGAAACTAAGAATAGCAGTTGCTAAGAAACCGCCTCGCCAGCCCCACTCTGTTACAATTAGTGCTAATATAGGCGCCCCGATGGCGTTGGAAAGTTTGGATTGAGAATCATAAGCTGCGATAGCTTTTCCGCGTTCCTGACGCGGAACCCAATGGCTAACTGCTTTAGCAGCAGATGGAAAGAATGGTGCTTCTCCAATTCCTAACAGCACCCGAGATAAAATAATTAACCCCCATCCATTTGCTACTGCAGTTAAAAGACAAGCTACTGTCCATATCACGGTCGCTACACGCGTTACCCATTTTACGCCTATTTTATCTAGCAAAGGCCCTATAGGAAGTTGAAGTAAAGCGTAAGACCATGCAAATGCTGATAAGAAAATCCCCATCTGACCTGCTGTCAAGTTAAATTCTTTTTGTAACAACGGCATAGCAATGGACATATTAATTCGATCAAAATAGTTTACAACTACACCAACCGCAATCAAGAATACAATCGACCAACGATGTTTTTTCATTCTTTTCCCTCACTCATAAGATTTTAAGTATGCGCTTTCATTTCTGTGAAATATTTCTTTGCTCAGATCCCATTTATAATTGCTTGCTTGCATAAAGTCTGTCTGAACTAAAGTTGAAAGATGGCAATGCTGAAAACCTAATCCTCTAGCTATTTACTTATTCTTTTATCCTTTCGTAAAAACATTTTTTTAATGGAATTAAAAAGATTAATAGAAAGTTCTAATTAGAACGATCTAATAAATTTTCATTAGAACGATCTAATTCCAGCGGGAATCTCTTCACATATTGCGGAACGGTGCTGTATATTTTATGATCTACTCAAATATCCGAACATGATAATCAACGTCTGCTTTTTAAATTTCTCATTGTAACACCTGCCTTTTTTTCGCTAAGCGTCGTCTTTTGACACAGCCTAATATAAAATCAATTCAAACTTGAGTTTTAGTATACTGAATTACATTTCTCTGCGCAATGTATATTTTTAATTTTTAGAAAATTGAAATACACCTTTTTTTAATATAACAAAACCTTATATATATTAATCATCTGGACTTAGAATCTTTTTTTTATTGTGCTAGAGGAAAAGAGGATATAGCTACTTCATTCATACAACTTTCTAGCAAAGTTAAAAAATACGCGTTTTTAATACTGTAAGCTCGGTTCAAACATTTGTTCCTTAATATAATCCACAGGCATCTCTTTTCCTGTCCACAATTCAAACGCCATGGCCCCTTGCCAGATCATCATTCCTATTCCATTAATGGTGTGACATCCAATTGATTCAGCTTGTTCTAAGAGTTTTGATCTCATAGGCATATACACGACATCTGTTACAATTAAATCACGGCGCAGCATTGATATATCTTCAATAATGCTGAATTCTTCTAACGGTTTCATTCCCACTCCTGTTCCATTTGTCAAGATATCGCTCGTTTTAATTTCTTCTCTTAACCTGTCTGTATCCTCAAGAGAATACAGCTTCGCTTTACATGAAACATGTTTCATCTCTTCATTAATAATTTTTACGTTTTCGACAGCTTTTGAATAAAATTCATCGTGACGAGCAAAAATTGTTAATTCTTCAAGTCCTTCTAAAGCCGCTTGAATAGCAATAGGCGTCGCTGCTCCGCCCGAACCGATCAACGTCATTTTTTTCCCTGTGATATCCACGCCGTGCTCTTTTAAATTTCGAATGTAGCCCATACCGTCTGTGCTATGCCCAACTAGTACGCCATTATCGTTTACGACCGTATTGACAGCTCCTGAAAATTTGGCGCTGTCTGCTAATTCATCAAGAAACGGGAGAATTTTTGTCTTATTGGGCATGGATACATTAAAACCTTTAACATTTAACGCTCTCAGCCCTTTAATCGCATCTTCTAACGAGTCATTTCCTACCTCAAAAGCTAAATAAGCATAATTTAATCCCAGTTTCTTAAAGGCCATATTATGCATAGATGGTGATAATGAATGTCCAATTGGAGTTGCTAAAAGGCCGATGAGCTGAGTTTTGCCATTAATACGCCCTACGCTTTTCATGATTTTACCTCCTGTTTTATTAAAATTTCAGAAATACTTGTGGTACCTAACCTGTACTTTTTAAGCTTATTTTCAGTTAGGATCAAACACATTTCACATTCATGCAATACGGGTAATTAGATCGATCTAATTCTAAACTATACTCACTATTCAACCAACCTGTAACAAGCTGCATTCAAAACCAAAGCTGCTCTACTCACATGTAAAAAGAAAGAAATCGCTTACAAATTTACGGTTTTAATAACATACGTTTGACACGTACTGTACGTCTTACCTCCCTTCACAAGGCAGCATTTCTCAACATTACTAGAAACAAAGCTTTCACCTATACCTGGCTTCTTTTATTAAATGACTGCAGTAAACACTCGGTGAACCAAGACAACTCTTAGCGACCTTATGTATCATAGTATCACATTTTTTTAAAAGGAAAAATGTTTTTTTGTTACTTTTCAGAAAAATCTTTTTATTTAAATAATTTCTTTATATTAAAATAAAGCTATAACCATAATTATAGCTTTATTCTTGAGCGTGGCTTTCTCTTTTCTTTTTCATCCACCAGCCTGCGCCAACTATCACTCCGATTATAAGAATAACAAATATTAAACGATCAACATCATGCAAATATTTTTGGATTTTTTCAATATCTCCAAGTCCTCCTACATAGAGCAAAAAAACAAACCACGGAAAAATGCCTAAGGTACTGTATAAAACAAAGTCCCTAGATTTGATTTTACTAAGGCCTGCCAAATAGGTTATATAGTTTGCGATACTGATGGGACGAGAAATTGTAATACTCCATTTTCCATATTTATGAAACCATTTTTGGGCACGCTTTATATTTTTTTCACCAAACCAGCGCTTGGTAATAGATTCGAACCTGTATCCCATAACGAACGGAATATAGTTGAATGCGATATAAATAACGGTATTGACAGCTGAAACAATAAGGATTTTCCATATTGAGAGCTGCAGCACCGAGCCAATAAGCAAAATCGATAACGTACACGGAAAAGGAATTGCCGCAGCTTCGATTGCTGTAGCAATAAAGATGCCCACTATGCCTAAATTTTGTACAAAATCAATAAACCCTTGCACCTTTTTTCTCCTTTCAATCATACAAATTTCACGTTCTTTCATCATAACTCAAACTATTCAAAATTTCACGATTTCAAAGCAATTTTACTAGTAAAAAAAGCTCATACGCACCCGTTTGCTATATTTGATTATCTTCTATCATATGCAGTTCATAAGTGAAGTAACGCAAAAAAAAGAAAATAGCAGAAAAAGACTCTTTTATTAGTTGTAATAAAAGAGTCTTTTCTGTCCTGCTATTATTTAACTTTAGCAATAATTTTCCCTTTCACGTGGCGTTTTGAAAGCTCTTCTAATGCACTTGGCACTTCTTTTAACGAGATGATGCGCTCAATCATCGGACCTACTTTCTTCTCTGCTACTAATTCTAAAAGCTCATCGCCCATTTTTGCTAAATCCGCTTGCGCAATCAGGTCATCAATGTGGTGTGCAGCATTTAAAGCTACTTCATGATAAGAAATCACCTTTGTAAAAGGCTTTACTTTTGTATAATCAGGTGCACCAGCAATATGTGCTAAATGTCCTCTATAGGCAATCATATCTAAAGAATCCGTTGCGTTCTTTGCGCTCACCGTGTCAAGCACAGCATCTACGCCGCGGCCATTTGTCAGCTCCAATACTTTTTCCACGACATTTTCCTCGCGATAATCAATTACATAATCAGCTCCTAACGACTTCACATACTCATGATTATGTGCTGAAGCTGTTGAGAAAACGGTTTTCCAGCGTTTTTAGCAAGCTCCACGCCAAAGCCCCCTACGCCTCCAGCTCCTCCGTGAATTAAGATGGTTTGAATATGGTTCATTGGAAGTTTACGAAATAGTGCTTCATACGCCGTGTAACCTGCAGTAGGCAAAGCAGCAGCTTCTTCAAATGTAACAGCATCAGGAATGCGCGAAATTGAATGAGCAGTTGTAACCGCATATTCAGCATATCCGCCTTTTTTCATAAAGTCGCCGTGATAGACAACGCGGTCTCCTTTTTTCCAGCCGGCTACTCCTTCACCAATTTCATCAATTGTCCCAGCTACATCTAAACCTAGAATGTGAGGATATGTCCAATGAGGGTTGCCGTTAGTAGCCGTTTTGTAATCTACGGGATTAAGTCCCACTGCGTGAACTTCAACTACTACTTCCCCTTTATTTGGAAGAGGTTTTTCTATTTCTTCTACTTTCATTTCTGTCCATTTATTTTTATCTTGCAATAATAATGCTTTCACAGTCTAACTCTCCTTTTTAAATCATTTGCCTAGCGTTGCTTTTATTATTTTATCTAAAAATGATTTGCTTACTATTTTTATTTTAAAGAGAGCTTGTCTATAATACAAATTAGAAAATAAATAGATATCCATAAATAAATTTATAAGAAAGGATGACATAAATGATTGATTTTGAGTGGTATCGTAGCTTTATTAGCATTTACAAATATCGATCCGTTTCTGAAGCAGCCAGAGCGAGGATCTTAACGCAGCCGGCCATGAGTCAGCACTTAGCTGCTTTAGAAGCTGAAATAGGCGAAGGTTTATTTATCCGTGCACCGAGAAAGATGATTCCAACAGAAAAAGGTAAAGAACTGTACACGCGTATTGTCCCGTTAATTGAAAGTCTAGAAGCTGCTTCAATTGAATTAAAAATGACCGCTTCATCTCCCGACGCGCTGCCGGTCGTAAAAATTGGTTCTCCCGTAGAGTATTTTACCGAACAAGCTTTAGAAAGAATAAAAGATGCAGGTATCCGCTGCTACAGCCAGTTTGGTATTGCTTCTGTTTTGCTTGAAAAGATACAAAGCGACGAAATTGATATTGCGATTACAACCCAAAGATTGCAAATACCTGGAATTGAATATACGGTCATTGAAGAAGAAGAGTTTGTCTTAACCGTCCCTCCTTCTTTTGAAATGACAGCTAGTAAAGACGTAGAAGATTTTTTATATAATCAGCGGTGGATTAGCTATGGTCTTGAACTTCCTATTATCAGGAGATTTTGGCGGCAACATTTTAGAAAACGACCTGAAATTCAGCCTCATCATGTGATTCCCAATCTTCAAACGGTGTTAAAAGCCATTCAGCATCACATGGGAATCAGCCTGCTTCCCCGCTATTTAATTCAAGAAGCGCTTCGAGAAAAAAAAGTGAAAATCGAACTTGAACATTTAGCAGTAAAAAATCAGATCTTTCTTGCTTATAAACTTAAGCATCGCGATCATCCTACTATTCAAAAAACGATACGCTCGCTAAAAAAAGAAGAGGTTGAGAAATAACGACATGAATCCATTCTAAGGACGAACAAATAGGATATATGAGCTGAACTGCTTGTGACACCGCAGTTGATTTCCATGCAAGACTTCGCTTTCCGCGGGCAGGCGCTAAAGCCTCCTCGTCGCGTACGCTCCTGCGGGGTCTCACCTGTTCCGCTTTTCCCGCAGGAGTCTTCGCCTTGCCCTCCAGTCAACTGCTAGAAGGAATGAAACAGATGAAACCTACGTTCACCATAACAAAAAAAACGAACCACTAATCAAACATCTTGATCAATGGTTCGTTTTTCACCTCGTCTAAAATCATTTTGTCCCAGCCTCTTCTTTTTTTGACAGTTGCTGTGCTGAATCTACTCCTACTAAATCTAAAAAGAAAATAAAAATAGGAATACCAAGAATCAGCCCCCATACGCCCAAGAAGTGTTCACCAAACACTAAAATGATAAACGTAATGAACGTTGGCAAGTTTGTTTTAGATGACATGAGCTTTGGATTTAATACATAGCTTTCAAGTGCGTGAAGTACTACCACCATAATTAACACAGATAGTACTTTTACACCGCCTCCTAAACTGTAAGCGATTGTACAAAGTGGAATGAGTGAAACAAATACCCCAAGAACCGGCACTAGCCCTAGCAGAAAGACCATAACGCCAAGTGCAAGCAAATTAGGAAACCCTAACACCCACAGCGCAATAACGGATAAAATGCTGTTCACAAAAGCGATAATAAACTGAACTTCTATTACCTTGCCGAAGGAATTAACAAATTTTCTCCCCAAGTAGCCCGCTTCTTTGAAAAACCAGCCCAGCCTAGATTGTTCCAGTTGGACAAATAATCGGTGAATCCGCGACTTTTCAAGTAAAAAGAATAGGCTTAACAAGAGTGCTAAGAAAACTTGTGCACTTACTTTTCCAATATTAGATAAATAGCTGTATACTAAATCAATATTCTGCTGAATATTTTCTGGTGATTTGAATCTCTTTAGATTATCGATAATATAGGTGACGAATGTATTATCAGGGGGGTGCTTGTAAAAATACATCAGCTTCTGTACAAGCTCAGTAACTTGCGTCATAATAACCGGGATATATACATATCCTACAATACCGAGGGCCCCAATCAGTGCGATATAGATGACGATGAGTATAAGCGTTGAATTAAGCGGAAGCTTTCTTCTTAACGTTTGTTGAAGACGACCAATTAAAAAGGTAAAAATAAACGTAAATAACAGCAGCTGAAGCATACTTCTAATGCTGACAAGTAAAACTGTAATGATAATAAGCGTAATGATGCGAACAGTAAGTTTGTTGTGAAGCCAACTTCTTGCAATATTCATGAAACCTTCAATTCTCCTATCTCTCTTTTTCCCAAGTCATTTGTATACATATAAATAAAACGGATACGCTAGACGCTCATATCCGCTTTCGCTATATATAGTGTATCATTTAATATTCAAATTTTACTATATTTCGGCGCTTTTTAGTATGTCTTTATTTTCTCTCCGCTATTCTTTTTCATTTTCCCATACATTATGATAAATTAGCTTGTCTAAATCCCTTCTTTTTTCCCAGTTTGCTTGTTCTAAGATTGGTTTCTCAGGATATTTATCTGTATAGCCAATTGACATGAGCGCTACAGGATCAATATGAGGAGGAATATGTAAAATGTCACGTACATCATTTTTCTTATAAAAACTTACCCACCCCATTGCCAGTCCTTCTGCATATGAAGCAAGCCACATATTTTGAATCGCACACGCAGTTGACATCATATCGGTTTCTGGAATTGAGTTTCTTCCGAGAACATGAGAGCCTCCTCTTGTTGGATCACACGTTACGCAAATAGTTAATGGCGCTTCTTTTAATCCTTGAATCTTTAGCTCTAAAAAATCTTCTTTCTTTTCACCTTCATAATGAATAGCCAGTGCTCTTCTCTCTTTATCTGCTGCCCAGGCAAGTTTATTTTTCACTTCTGTATCAGATACTAATATAAAATTCCAAGGCTGCATAAACCCGACGGAAGGTCCGCTGTGAGCAGCCTGCAGAATGTTATAAACCGTTTCATTCGGAATCTCATCAGACAAAAATGTTCGTACATCTCTTCTTCCGTAAATCGCTTTGTATACCGCTTGCTTTTCGTCGTTTGTAAACGAATTCATCTTCTTCAACCTCCATTAAATTCTCTTTTTAACTATTTTTCTAAAAGAATATTAAAAAAATGTGATCCAAACTTTATGTTTTCTCGTATTACTATATGAATCTATCATAAAGGAGGTTGCAAACATGTTCAACGACGTTTTAATGAACTTATTTAACGCGGTAAGCAGCATCATTAACACAATTGGATAATTTGATTGTACATATTTAGTAAGAGAGGAGGCATATTACATTGCTAAACGAGGTACTTATGAACTTTTTTAACGCAGTAAGCAGTATCATCAACACAATCGGATAAAAAAAGCACAAAGAAAAGGGTAACTGCCATTACCACCGTCTTTATGCTTTACTAGTTCAAAATCATATATTTTACAATAAAAAGAACTCTTTGATTGGGAGTTCTTTTTATTTATCCTAACATGTTCCCTTTTATTTGTATATATGCCTTGCCATTTCAACAGGTTCACTTATATGTTGCAAGCATACACATAGGTCTGCAGCTCGTAGTGCAGTTCTTTTAAGTCTTCAGCTGCTTGAGTCAATAACTTCTTTCGCTGAGCTGTATACACATCTTGAATAGCTCTTTCTACTTTTACCTTTTCTTCATATAAAATATCTAACTTATCTTCATTTCCTTCAAGCGAAATAGGCTTTAACATAGCAAATTGATAAATGGGTTGTCCATAATCCAATTTTGTTAAAATAGAACCTACTAATACATCCTGCGAGCATTCATATACGAAGTTTAACAGCGTACTTAATTCTTCTAGACGAGAAATATCCAGCTCTGCATTTTCGTTGATCACAGCCCCTATATATTGAAAGCACTCTTCTTCTAACTCATTATAAATAGTTGTGATGCGGTGCAACACTTCATTCAACTTCATAAAGTTCCCCCTTTACACACGCTTCTTGATACAACCATATGACAAAACTTGGTGTTTTATACTAACGAAAAAGCGAGGAATATAAACCTCGCTTCTTCTTTTTACCGATACATACTAGCAATATCTTCAATAAACATAAGCGGTTCTTCTTCTGTTAGTTGTTTAATTGGAGAATAATCCTCTCCACCAAAACTTTGATCTATGTCTTCAATAAATGAAGAAACTTCTTCCGACTCTTCACGATTAGCCGGCATTTCGTATTTTTGTAATTCTGTGCGGTGCACGACGGATAAAATATGGCGAGGAAATTGCTGCTTCGTTTTTCCAAAACAGTATACCGGCTTGTGTTTCAAAAAGCGTTCTACTTCCTCTTGCCGGTTATAAATGCTTCCATGATCACCCCAAGCTACCACAACCAGTTCAGCATCTTCCACTGCTTTTTGAATATATTCACCTGTTCTTGTTCCAACAGCTTCTTCTTTTGAAAGCATGCGTAAAAACGAAACATGATCGGTTTGATAGCTGAATAAATAAACGATTTCTAAGACTCCAAATCCCCACTTTTGCGCTAGTTCTATGCATTTGGATGCAGCTGTATCGTCGCTGTATTCATACGTATTTTCTGGAAATGACAAGATAAACGTAAGTTTACGTTCGTTTACTTCACTCCATTTGCATAATAGAGAGTATTTGTATGTCCCTGTTTCATCAAAAATAACTTCTTTTTTCACTGCTTCCATCCCCCTGCCTTCTTACAATCTTGTTACTTATCTATTGCAAATGAGCTAAGCAGTAATCGTAACCTTGACTGTTAAAAGTTTTATTTTATATGTATTTCAAAATCATGCCTTCATGACAACTTTTCTGCCATTTTTTCAAAAAGCAATTTTTTCTTCTATACATGCTTTTTACAGCTAGTGAACATTCACATATACATCTTTTCTCTTTTCGGACCTCCAGTCAAAATAGATAAAATCAAAAGAATGGTCTATAATAAAGAAATAACCAATGACCTTTTCACTCATGTTTTTGACAGTTACGGATTTTTTCTCAGCAGGTATGTTCAAAACTGATCCTCTGAGAAAATAGAAGATAAATTTGTGTAAAGAAAGGATTTTGTAAATGGCTACTACACACACATTTACAAGAGGAGAAGAAATTGCAAATGCGATTACACACGGCGTTGGAGCCGTACTCAGCATTGTTGGATTAACACTTTTAATCGTACTTTCTTCGTTAGAAGGAACGCCTTGGCATGTTATCAGTTTTACTATTTACGGAGTAACCATGCTGCTTCTCTATGTCTCCTCTACGCTTGTCCATAGTTTTCCGGAAGGTAAGGTAAAAGATCTTTTTGAGATATTTGACCACTCTTCTATTTATTTGTTTATTGCCGGTACGTACACTCCATTTTTATTTATCGCAGTAAAAGGAACCACCGGCTGGACACTTTTTGGAATTGTATGGGGCATCGCTCTTGCAGGAATTGTATTCAAAGCTTTTTTTGTGAAGAAATTCCTTTTTATTTCCACCATTCTTTACGTATTTATGGGATGGATGATTGTGTTTGCTTGGGATTCATTAACTCAAAACATTGCCCATCAAGGAATTGTCCTTCTCGTAGTTGGAGGCGTGTTGTATACAATCGGGGCCGTTTTTTACGTATGGCGAGGATTTCGTTTTCATCATATGATTTGGCATATGTTTGTTCTTGGCGGGACCGTACTCCACTTTTTAGCAATCATTTTATATGTATTGCCTATAACCAATTAAAAAAGGGCCAGAAGGCCCTTTTTTAATTGGTTATAGAATTCCTTACCACAGTTTTGCCATTTGAATCACAAGCGTATAGACTCCTAGCACAGCCATAATAACGACCACAAAACCGCCAAAAACGGTAAGCCAAGTCGGATGCTTGTAATCGCCTACTATCTTCTTTTTATACGCCGCTATAAGCATTGTTCCGAGTGTAATAGGTAAGATTAATCCATTTAATGCTCCAGCTAAAATAAGCAGAGTGACCGGCTGACCAATCGTTAAGAAAACCAGGGTTGAAATCGTAATAAATGCAATGATAATCCAGTTTTCATATTTCTCAATCCTTTTGCTGAAGGATTTAATAAAGGAAACCGATGTATATGCCGAACCAATAACTGAAGTGATAGCCGCCGCTGCCATAACGACACCGAATAATTTATAGCCAATATCCCCTGCGACCAACTGAAAAACAGAGGCAGGTGGATTATCAGGATTCAGTTTTACCCCTTGACTCAACACACCTAATGTCGCTAAAAATAGAAAAATTCGAATGATCGAAGCAATCGTAATACCGGATACTGCTCCTCTTGTTACTTCAGGAATCGCGTCTTTTCCTTTGATTCCTGCATCTAATAAACGGTGACCTCCTGCAAATGTAATATACCCTCCTACTGTTCCTCCTACAAGAGTAACAATCGCCATTACGTCAATGTGATCCGGCCAAAATGTTTTAGAGACTGCTTCTCCTAATGGCGGAGCGGAAGAAACTGCAACATACACCATTAAAACAATTAATATTCCGCCCATTAATTGAGCAAAACGATCCATTAATTTTCCGGCTTCTTTGACTAAAAAGATTGCGATAGAAATGATGGCTGTAATGACTGCACCCGCTTTAGGAGAAATACCAAATAGCGCATTGAAGCCAAGACCTGCTCCTCCTACGTTTCCAATATTAAATGCTAATCCTCCAATTACAATTAAAATAGCAATAAATAAACCGAGACCTGGCAAAACATTGTTAGCAATATCCTGTGCTCTTTTTTCTGAAACGGCAATAATACGCCATACGTTTAGCTGAACGCCAATGTCTAATAAAATCGACAGTAAAATGACAAAACCAAAACTTGCGGCGAGAGCTTGTGTAAAGACCGTTGTTTGAGTTAAAAAACCTGGACCCACTGCTGAAGTAGCCATTAAAAATGCTGCTCCGAGCAGTACACTCCAGTTGCGTTCTTTTTTCATGATGTCACCTCATTGTGGTTGAATAATGATTTGTTCTTCTTTTAGCTTGTCACAAATAGCTTTGGCAAATTCAACAGCATGTGCACCGTCTCCATGAATACAAACGGTATCTGCTTGAATGGGAATCTCTTCATTTTGCACAGTGAATACTTTCTTTTCTTTGACCATTTTAATTACTTGAGAAATAGCCGCTTCTTCATCTTGAATCACGGCGTTTTCAACGTTTCTCGGCGTCAGCATGCCGTTCTCTTGATAGGTTCGATCTGCAAAAACTTCCTGAGACGTACGCAAACCTATTTCGTTTCCGGCTTTAATCAATTCACTTCCAGCCAAACCATATAGAATAGCTTCCTCACTAACATTATAAACGGCTTCAGCAATAGCTTTAGCTATGTCTTGATCCCCTGCAGCCATATTATATAAAGCCCCATGAGGTTTCACATGATGAAGGGTCCCTCCTTCTGTACGTATAAAAGCTGAAAGAGCCCCCATTTGATACACCATTAAATCATAAGCTTCTCGAGGCGTGATTTTCATATATCTACGTCCAAATCCAGCTAAATCTTGCAATCCTGGGTGCGCGCCAATCGCCACATTTTCACTCAAAGCCAGCTTAACTGTTTCTCTCATAACCGAAGGATCTCCGGCATGAAAGCCACAAGCAATGTTTGCTGACGTTACATAGCGTAAAATTTCTTTATCATTTCCTAATCTATAGTTCCCAAAGCTCTCTCCTAAGTCACAGTTCAAATCAACGGTAGCCATCTTCTTCTCTCCTTATATTTTCATTCGAAGTGCTCTTTTAATATGATTTATTTTCTTTTCCTGCTCCATATATAAATGCTGCGCTTCATCCAGTGAAATTGCTTGAAAAGAAACCTTTTTCCCTGGAGAAATTTGCGCCATCGCTGAAAAATCTGCAGTTGCTACCTGTCCGATTCTAGGATATCCTCCTGTCGTTTGATGATCTGCTAATAAAACAATGGGCTGTCCTTCTTTTGGTACTTGAATCGTACCGAACGTCACAGCGCTAGAGAGCAGCTCTTTTCCTTGACCAAGGACTAATTTCTTCCCTTTTAGCCTATAGCCCATGCGGTCAGATTGAGGGGTAACGTCAAATTCTTGATTAAAGAAATGTTGTTGACTTTCTTCTGTAAACCAATCAAATTCCGCACCTTTCATCGTGCGGATAATAGGCGTCTCGTATGAAGGAAGAAGTTTAGGATGAATCGTCCAAAAAGCCTGCTGAAAAGAGCGATCCGTTTGCTTTTTCACCAGTTTCTTTATAATTGCTTTCCCTGTTTCTGTAGGAGGGTGGCTTAATACTTCGTCCCCTGACTGTAATGCTTTACCGTGCAGCCCGCCTATCCGAGCGCGAAGTGAAGTAGATGTACTTCCCATAACTGCAGGAACATTAAAAGCACCGGAAACCGATAAATAAGAACGGCACCCTAAAGTCGGAACACCAAACTGTAGCACGCTCCCTTTTTTCACATATAAAGGCCGCCACATCTTTACGGCTTCATCATTAACAGTTGGCGATAAATCCCCTCCTGTCAGGGCAATCAAAACATCTTGCTGAAATTCAATTTTTGGTCCCATTAACGTAATTTCAACAACCGGCTGGTTTTCTTGATTTCCTACTAATAAGTTGGCAATCCTTAAAGCAACTTTGTCCATTGCCCCGCTGACAATCATGCCGTCCTTTTGATATCCATGTCTGCCGATATCTTGAATCGTTGTTAATAAACCGGGACGTATCACTTTAATACTCATCTTCATCCACCTCCTTTTGGGCTTCATATTCCGTTTCAGAAATGGAAACAAATCGGATACGATCACCTGCTTGAAGCAAGCTTGGCGAATCTTTTTCTGGGTTAAATAGTGTAAGAGGAGTACGCCCGATTAACTGCCATCCTCCAGGTGTCTCAATTGGGTACACGCCGGTTTGCATTCCTGCGATGCCAACTGACCCTTTTGGGATGCTGTTTCTCGGTGATTCTTTTCTTGGGGTCGCAATTTCTTTGCTCATCCCTCCCAAGTAAGGAAAACCAGGAGCAAAGCCTATCATATACACCAAATATTCTCCATTTGTATGAATGGAGATAACTTCATCAGGCGTTAATGAATGAAAAGCGGCTACCCTCTCTAAGTCCGGGCCGTACTTTCCTCCGTAACACACCGGAATTTCAATTTGTCTAGCGACCGCTTCAGATTTTTCTTCCTGGCGGAAAAGCAGTTCTTCAATATATGTAGATATTGCTGTGTAAGGATTTCTTCTTCCTTTTTCACTCATTATCCAAGGATCATAATAGATTGTAACTGTTGTAAAAGCCGGCACATATTCAATCATTCCCTTACATAATGATTGCTCTAGCACCTCAGTAAATTGCTGAATACGTTTATGTATGCCGAAATTAATTTCGTCTCCAAATGAAACGACAATGCCGCTGTCACCAAGAGGATAAAGTCGATAATCGTGACTCATTCCGTCTCCTCCTTTTTACTTAGTATTGTTTGAGCAGCTCCCTTTAATGCTGTAGTTAGATACATTCATTAGAATTACTAATGGAATTGTTGTTTTCAAATAACATTTTCTTATATATCTAATAAAAAAAAAGAACAATAAATCTCTATCCTGTATGGATAACATTATACAAATATAAAATAATCTTATGTTCTACTAAAACAAACTCCAAAGAAAAATTCAACCTTTTTAAAGTTTTATGGTCAAAAGGATCACGTTTTTTCAATTTTCCCCATAAAAAAACTGCTTTGTTTTTTATACCAAAGCAGTTTTTTGTAAACATGTACAAAAAGGAAAAACTCATGGGCAGTAAAACATTATATACCTCTGCGAGCAAAATCTACAAAACGAAACTTATCAAGACGATGACGTGATTCCGTATATTGAAAAAGGCTTGCATCTTCTAAATACACATAGTTTCTTACTACCACAATATGTTCATAGTCTTTTAAATCTAAGTAACACTTATCTTCGTCCGTCAGCTCGTCAACGGAAATTTCTTTTTTGGCAAAGCTTATTTTCAGCCCAAGATCTTTTTCTAAGTATTCATAAATAGAGCCTTTGCATATGTCTTTTGTGAGGTGAGGAACATACTTTTTATGAAAAAAATCTTTATCTAAAATAATTTTCTCTCCATCGATTTCACGAGCTCGAACCACTTTCCATATGAAATCTTTTTTCGTCACCCCAAGCTGTGTGCACAGATCTTGATCGGCCTTAACTAATTCAAATTCTTTTACAATAGTAGTGGATGTATGTCCTAACTTTTCCGCCACTTCTTTGAAGCTAACAAGTCCTGATACTGGAAAATCAAAGCGTGATACGTCCAATACAAATGAGCCTTTTCCTTTCATTTTTTGAATGTACCCATTTTGTGAAAGTAAATTTAACGCTTTCCGTATTGTTTCACGAGACGTTTGATACTGTTCAACAAGCTCATTTTCAGAAGGAAGTTTTGTATTGGGGCGCCAGTCACCACGTTTAATTTTATCGACTAACTGTTCGTAAATGCTGATAAATTTATTTTCTTTCAATTGCCATCACCTATTTTACTTTCTATATATACCCAATTGTATAAAAAGAACGATAGATTGTCACCCATCGTTCTTTTTACTTTTTTCTCTATTTTTTTAAATGATACACGATTGATTCATACGGCCGAAGTAAGATTCGCTTGAATTCCTTTGATGAATCTTCGTAGTTAGACAACAATATTTCACTATGATATCCTTCAAAAGTTATATCTTCTGGCAGTTCAAAGGCTGTTTCGCTGCCGTAGAAATTATTTATCACCAACAGCTTTTCATCTGCTCCATTTCGGATGTAAGCGAAAATCTGCTCGTCTTCTCCAAGAATCAATTCATAGTTTCCATAGGTGATAATCTCGTACTGCTTTCGCAGTGCAATAAGCTTTTGATAAAAATAAAAAATTGAATCTTCATCATCTAACGCTTTTTCTACATTAATTTCACGGTAGTTATCGGCCGGATTAATCCATGGCTTTCCTTTTGTAAAACCTGCATTTGGCTCATCGCTCCATTGCACCGGTGTACGGGAATTATCTCTTGATTTATGTTTTAAAATCTCCAAAATTTCATTTTCGTCCATTCCTTGTGCACGTTTTATCTCATACACATTTAATGACTCCACATCTCTATATTCATCAATAGAGGAAAACTTCGGGTTTGTCATCCCTATTTCTTCCCCTTGATAAATATAAGGTGTTCCCTGCATCAGATGAATCGTTGCAGCGAGCATTTTGGCAGATTTATTATGATAGAGTTCATCGTTTCCATAGCGGGAAACAACGCGAGGCTGATCATGGTTGCACCAAAATAGTGCATTCCATCCCCCTCCTTTATTCATCTCCGTTTGCCAAGTTGATAGAATCTCTTTTAATTTAATGAAATCAAAATCTGCTAGCGCCCACTTTTCTCCGTTTGGGTAATCGACTTTCAAATGATGAAAATTAAACGTCATGCTAAGCTCTCCCCGGTCCGGATGAGAATATTGAATACAGTGGTCAACAGTTGTCGACGACATTTCCCCAACGGTCATGCTATCGTATTTTGAAAAAACTTCTTGATTCATTTCTCGCATATATTCGTGAACGCGAGGACCGTCGGTATAAAATTTCCGTCCATCTCCTGGCGCGATAGAACCATCATCATCTAAAAAGCGCTGATCTTTTGAAATTAAGTTAATAACGTCCAGACGAAATCCATCTACTCCTTTTTCAAACCAAAACGTCATCATATCGTACACGCTGCGGCGCACACGCTCATTTTCCCAGTTCAAATCCGCTTGCGTGACATCAAACAAATGCAGATAGGATTGTTCTGTCAGCTTATCATGCTCCCACGCCGAACCTCCAAATTTTGAAACCCAATTCGTCGGAGCACTTCCATCTTCTTTTTGATCTTTCCAAATATAAAAATCTCTGTACGGGTTATCTTTCGATTTTTTAGCTTCTTGAAACCATTCATGTTCAGTTGACGTATGATTAACGACAATATCCATGATGATTTTAAGATCCCGCTTATGCGCTTCTGTTATTAAACGATCGAAGTCCTCCATTGTTCCGTATTCTTCTTGAATAACAAAATAATCACTTATATCATATCCATTATCCCGCTGCGGCGATTTATAAATTGGCGTTAGCCACACGACGTCTACGCCAAGCTTTTTCAAATAATCTAGCTTTTCAATAATACCAGCTATATCACCCACGCCGTTGCCAGTCGTATCGTAAAAGCTTTTAGGATAAATTTGATAGACAACCGATTTTTTCCACCAAGGTTCTTGCATTTTTAACACCACCATTTAATTCTTTGAATTATGTTGAAACGATTCTGTAGCCGCGACAGTTGATGTAACGGTTGATTTTTTCTGAAGCTTTCCAAGCGTTAACGTTAAAAGAAACGGCACCACAATTACGATTACCATTCCAATAATAAAAGCTGACCAGCTCTGTGGAACAATCGATAACGGAGCTGGGATACCACCAATTCCCACCGATGCTGCTTTCACTCCCGCCACGGATATGACGACACCTGCAATAGCTGAACCAATCACTGCAGAAATAAAAGCAAATCTAAAGCGTAAATTCACACCAAACATCGCAGGCTCCGTAATGCCAAGCCACGCTGAAATCCCTGACGTTAAAGACAGTCCTTTTAATTTCTCATCGTCTTTTGAAAGAACCATTATCGCGAAAGCGGCAGAGCCTTGTGCAATATTAGATAATGCTACCATTGGCCATAAGAACGTACTTCCTACGCTTCCAATTAGCTGTAAATCTACGGCCAAAAATGTATGATGCATGCCTGTAATAACAAGGGGAGCATATAAGCCTCCGTATACAAGCCCTCCAATAAATGGAGCCGTTTTAAACAGCCATACAACTGCACCTGTAATCACATTTCCTATTGCAAATGTAATCGGACCAATCACAATGAAAGCGAGAAACCCTGTTACTAAAAGAGCTACAGGCGCTACAATTAAAAGCTGAAAACCATCTGGTATTCGTTTTCTTAGGAATAATTCGATTTTTGCCAGTACAAACGAAGCAGCTAACACAGGTAAAACCTGCCCTTGATAGCCAACCTTTTCAACATGCAGGCCAAATAAATTCCACGTATCGATACTTCCTTTTTTTAATGCTTCTCCATAAGACCAGGCATTCAGCAAATCAGGATGGACCAGCATGAGCCCAAGGACAATTCCAAATAAAGGACTTCCTCCAAAACGCGTAACAGCTGACCATCCAATAAGAGCCGGCAAAAAGGCAAAAGCCGTATTGGCAATTAAATTAATCATGCTCGCGAAGTCTTTCCACTGTGTATGAACATCTACGATTGATTTATCATCGTAAAAAATTCCGGCTCCTGTTAATACATTATTGATTCCCATTAATAAACCCGCGGTTACGATGGCCGGTAAAATGGGAATAAAAATGTCAGCTAATGTTTTTATTGCGCGCTGCAGAGGATTTAAGTTTTTAGCCGCTTCGTTTTTCACTTCCTCTTTTGACAGTTCACCTATCCCTGTAAGCGCCACCATTTCTTTATATACTTTATCAACCGTGCCTTGACCAATAACAACTTGAAACTGGCCGTTTGTAGAAAAAGATCCTTTTACTAATTCGTGCTCATCTAGCATACGTTGATTGACTTTACCTTCATCTTTTAAAACAAGTCGAAGGCGCGTTACACAATGCGTTGCAGCAGAGATATTTTCTTTTCCGCCCACGGCTTCTACAATGCGTTCAACAGATTCTCGATTCATGTCTTTTCCCCCTTGTTTCCGTTTTCATTTTACTCCTGTATTTCCTATCCCCCATATAAATCTCACCACAAACCTGTATATACAAGTTTTATGTTTTTATTCTAACCTGTATATACAAGTTCGTCAACAAAAATAAAATTACTTCTTTTTCATTTCATGATATAGTCAAAAGCAAAGTATATGGAAGGAGACGTTACAATGCTGCAAGTAAGATTAATGGGAAAACAAGAAGAAATTAATGAAGCGATCAAACAGTTTGAACAGAACTACCATATAGAACATCAGTCAAAAGAATATACGCGAAGCGCTAATCCAAAGTACGAGCGCAAAAAAGATACGCGCGTGTATCTTTCAATGCATTTAAAGGAGAAATAAAAAAGAGGCTGGGACATAACAAAATGAATTCAATCTAAAGGCGAACAAATGAGATACATGAGCTGAACCGCTTGTGACACCGCAGTTGATCTCCGTGCAAGACTTCGCTTTCCGCGGGCGGACGCTGAGCCTCCTCGTCGCTTACGCTCCTGCGGGGTCTCACCTGTTCCGCTTTTCCCGCAGGAGTCTTTGCCTTGCCCTCCAATCAACTGCTAGAAGGAACGAAACCGATGAAACCTACGTTCACCACAACAAAAAACGAACCATTAATCAAACATCTTGATTAATGGTTCGTTTTTCACTTTAGCTAAAATACTTTTGTCTCAATCTTTTTTTTATTCTATATCGAACCAATTTGATGGAAATGATAGCTCTCAGGATCCGTAACTTTTTTTGTTAACTGAATTATTTTTCGTAATTCATCAATTGGAACTTGCCCAAGAGCTGAGCTGCTTTTCCCTACAGCGAAAGTAACAGAAGAGCCGTACATCCACCCGACGATTCGGCTAATAGCTCCTAACCCTCCCATCGACATGGTAATGAGAGGAATCCTGAGCTCTTTTTCAGCCTCTCTTGTAGCTTCTAATAAAGTTAAAACATCTTGATTGTTCTGAGGCATGACAGCTGCTTTCGCTGCATCTGCTCCGTAAAATTCAGCTAGAAATAAGCTTTTTAAAATTTCCGCTTTAGGAGGAGTAAAAGAAAAATTATGATAAGAAAGCACAAGTTTCTTTTTACTTTCCTTGGAAATTTTGCGCAAATAGCGGATATGCTCTGGCTGATTTGATACTTCAAAATCAATAATTGCTACATATGGGTGTTTACATACCTCTGCAAGTACGGCTACTACTTCCTTTTCTGATAAGGAAATAGGCTGCCCCCCTTCTTTTTGAGAACGTACAGTAAGCAAAATAGGAGTGCGCTCGCTATTTTCATATATATCTTTAGCTGCAGAAAGGACGCTGTTTATATCTTGAATTTCTTCGTAAAAATCTAAGCGCCATTCAATTATATCCGGTTTTTTTAATAGAATTTCCGCTAGCTCTGTTAAAAGCTCTTTGCGATCTTTGCCCACTAAAGGCGTACAAATAGATGGAGAATGAGCTCCTTCTCCTCGTTCTAACATAGGAACAGCTCCTTTTTATCAAAGTTAAATGTTTCCGTTTTCATTTCAGCATTTGTTCCATATTTGTTAAACAGATACATGGTGTACTTTCTTATCCGGCGAGTAAATATCCATGATGTTCCAATGTCCTGACGTTGGTACAGGATTATTTAACATCGCTACATCAATTACAACTGGTTTATTAGAAGCAATAGCTCTTTGAAGTGCCGGTTTAAACTCTTCGGCTGATTGAATCTTTATACCTTCTACTCCATAAGCTTTAGCGATACTTGCAAAGTCAGGAGAATATACCTCTCCCTCTTTTTCAAATACCGTGCCTAGAGTGGTTCCAAAATGTGCTTTTTGCAATCCAGCGATCGTACCAAACGCAAAGTTATTCATAATGATCCAAACCACAGGAATATTCTCTTCGGCTGCTGTAGCAAGCACAGCTGGATTTTGGCCGAATCCCCCGTCTCCTACTAGAGAAACTACTACTTTATCAGGCTGAGCTACCTTTGCTCCTAAAGCTGCCGGCGCTCCAAATCCCATTGTGGCAAAACCTCCTGGAGTTAATATACTTCCAGCTTCATAGATTGGAAACTGCTGTCCTACCCCATTCTTATTCCAGCCTACATCAGTAGTAATATAGGCATCTTTCGGCAGGACTTCGCGAACTTCATTTAAAATTCGCTGCGGCTGCATTGGGAATGAATTGTCGTGAATATATTCTTCATTGCTAGCTTTAAACTCTTCACGATAAGAAGCAATCTCTTTGATTAATGCTTCATTTTTTACTCCTTCCGGAATAAGCTGTTTAGCTACGCGATTTAAGACTTTAAGGGCTTGTTTTAAATCAGCCACTGCACCGATTTCGGCAGGGTAATTACGCCCTATCTCGCTAGGATCAATATCAATATGAATTAATTTTGTTTGTGAAAAATCAAACGTATATTCCGGCTCCCAGGAGCTAGAATCTGCTTCTGCAAATCGTGTTCCTAATGCTAAAATATAATCAGCAGTCCGACACTTTTCATTAATAAACTTCGTGCCCCAAAAACCAGTCATCCCTAGAGTCAAGTCATGATCATCTGGAAGTGCTCCTTTGCCCATTAAGGAGTGGGCTACCGGAATGTTCAAGTGGTCCACAAGCTCTTTTAATTCATTTGCTGCATCTGCTAATAGGATGCCTCCGCCTACATATAGCACTGGATTTTTAGCATTAATTAATTTTTGTACAATACTCTTTGCCGTTTCATCATCGATAGAAGGTTTTTGCAAAGATTTCGTTTGGCGATGCAATCGATCAAATAAAGAAACATCGATCTTTTTTGAAAAGATATCCATAGGTACAGATACTAATACGGGGCCAGGATTTCCACTTTCCGCTAGTAAAAATGCTTTCTCTAATATTTCTGGAAATAAATCTGGACGGTCAACTCTCCATGCACGCTTAACGAATGGACGATAAATTTCATATTGCGAAGCATCAGCATGTAAATTTACCTCTTGATGCGGATGCTTTCCATAATAATGAGTAGGAACATCACCAGCGATGACAACCATTGGAATCGAATCTAACGCTGCATTGGCTACACCTGTAGCAGCATTTGTTAAGCCAGGACCTAAGTGACTTAATACTACTGCTGCTTTTTTCGTCACACGTGCATAGCCATCAGCTGCATGCGCTGCAATTTGTTCGTGTCGAACGTTGATAAATTTAATTTTGCTTTCTTCTAAGGCTGTTAGTACCGCTATGTTTGTATGACCACACAAACCAAAAATATGCTCGATGCCTCGTTCCTCAAGATAATTTACTAATTGATGTGATATTAATTTTTCCATTGTATATCCCCCTTTAAATTCACTATATATTTTTTCAGGTAATAAACTCAGCTACGATAGCTGCAGGACAATCATTTTTGTTTCTGTCATATCTTCAATCGCAAATCGAGGTCCTTCTCTACCAACGCCGCTGTCTTTTATCCCACCGTACGGCCAATGGTCGAGTCGAAAATTAGAGGTCCCATTAATCACAACTCCTCCTACTTCTAAAGATTCAGCAACACGGTAAGCTAAATCCATTTGATTTGTAAACAGCCCTGCTTGCAAACCGAATGATGAATCATTTGTTTCCCGAATAGCTTCTTCAATATCTTGATAAGGAATAATGCTTACCACAGGCCCAAACACTTCTTGACACACTACTTTGCTTTGTTTAGGAGGATTTAATAGAACAGTAGGTTCTATAGAAGCCCCTGTCTTTTTGCCGCCGCATATCAGCTTTGCACCTAGAGCGACTGCTTCTTCAATCCAAGCCAAAACTCGGTTTGCAGCTTTTTCATCTACTAAACATCCAACATCCGTCTGCGGCAGCAGAGGATCACCAACTTTTAAAGACGTTACCTCATTCTTCAGAAGCTCTGTAAATTCAGAAACAACTGAGTCATGTACATAAATACGCTGAACTGAAATACAGCTTTGACCGGAGTTGCTAAACCCTGTTCTCCCACACATTTCAGCAGCTTTCTTAATGTCGGCATCTTCATGAACAATCGTTGAAGCATTTCCTCCTAATTCTAGAAGCACTTTTTTCATTCCAGCCAGTTCACATATATTTCTGCTTGCCACTGTTCCACCGGTAAAAGAAATTATATTTACACGGTCATCTTTTACGATTTGCTGTCCTGTTTCTACTCCCCCTAAAACCATATTAATAGCGCATTCAGGCATTCCAGCTTCTAATAATAGAGCTATAAATTCTGAAGCAACTAAGGTTGTTTGCGGAGCCGGTTTTAAAATAACACTGTTGCCAGCAGCAAAAGCTGGTCCAATTTTGTGGCATACTAAATTCAAAGGTGCATTAAAAGGAGTAATAGCAGCAACAACCCCGACAGGCACACGAAATGTGGAAGCTATCGCTTTTCCCCCTCGTTCGGAAGCATCTCCTGGTATCGTTTCACCGATAAGCCTTTTTGCTTCTTCCGCAGATTGCTCTAATGTTTCTACAGATCGAGATACTTCATCCAACGTATTCTTCAGCGGTTTTCCTAACTCATTTGAGATGAGAGAAGCAAATTTTTCTTTTTGCTTTTCCAAAAGCCGTGCTGCTTCTTTTAAAATTTTGGCCCTTTCATAAGAAGACAGACTCGCAATTGTTTTTTTAGCTTCATAGGCGGCTGATAGCGCTCGTTCAACATCTTCTGGCGTTGCTATAATTTGCTCACCAATTACTTCCTGCGAATACGGACTTTTAATACTTACTGCTGATCGATTACCTTCAAGCCATTCTTTATTTACATAGGGCCTTGCTCGTCTAAAGCTCATTGTTATCTCTCCTTTTAACAATTGACCTGATTGTTATTTTAGATCGATCTATTTTTATCTTTAGATCGATCTAAAATTTAATGCAGTTTTCTATAAATCCTATTGATTTAAAGTAATAACTCGTTTTGTAAACGTTATCATAATCCTACAACAGAAATTTCAATCTAGCAATAGAAAATTAAAGAATTTTCTAAAAATATTCATTGATCCTGAGTTCAGTTTGCTTATACTCGCTTACGTAGTCTCACATTCACTTCCTTTTTTTCTTACATACACTGTAGGATTATGTAAGATAGCAGCACTGTCAATATGACAAAGATTTATGATTGTGATCGAGCTTAACTATTACTTATTTGTTTCCGTTACAGCGTATCACCATCTGTTGACTAACAAAAATTTTATAAACGTGAGCTGATACTTGCTTCTTAGGACATAATATACCTTTCACTGTTTTTACAAACAGTAAAATTTGTATTATAATTCTAATAACTAAAATACAAAATAATAAGTTTTTTATTGTTAAAAACAGAAAGAGGCTTTGAAAAATGAATTACAGCGAGATGTCTCTTAGAGAAAAAAGCATTGTATTTATTGGCTTTATGGGCGTAGGTAAAACAACAATCGGCGAACTAGTCGCTAAGAAATTATACAGAGATTTTGTCGATATAGACCAAGAAATCGAAAAAATGTTTCAAATGCCTACATCACAAATCTTTAAAGAGTTTGGTGAAGAGTTTTTCCGAAATAAAGAAAAAGAAGTAATTAGCCAGTTATCTCAGCAGCGTTTAAAAATTATATCCGTTGGCGGAGGCGCATTTCTTCAAGAAGAAATTCAAAAAATATGCTTATCAAATTGTATTGTATTCTTTTTAGACCTTTCATGGGATTCATGGAAAGAGCGCATCAGCCTCATTATTGACAGTCGCCCTGTTTTACAAGGAAGAAGTCTAGAGGATATTGAAGAATTATTCTATACGCGACAAGCAATTTATTCCAACCACCATTCCAAAGTAGAAACTGACAATTTGGATATTGAAGAAGTAGCAAATTATATTGTTGATTCCTTGAAAATGGCTTGGGATATTTATGAACCGTCTAAATAATTCACAAGGAAAAGAAGCAGTTCATTAACTGCTTCTTTTTTTTGATGACGATTCTCGAACAACTAACTGAGGCGTTAAAATAATGCGATGATGATGTTCTTTTTTATCAACAATTTGGTTATGAAGACACCGTGCAGCATCTTTTCCTATTTGTCTTGCAAAAGAAGAGACGGTTGTTAGAGTAGGGTGACATACGGATGATTCCATGACATTATCAAATCCCACTACCGCTATATCTTCTCCCGGAACAATCCCTTTCTCTTTTAAACCTTGCATAACACCAAATGCAACTAAGTCGCTAAAACAAAAAACTGCTGTTGGAGGCTCAGAAATGTCCAGCACTTGACGTGCAGCTTCTACACCGCCGCTTCTTGTCGGACCGCTCGGAATAACAAGCTCTTCATCAATAGAAATTCCTGCGTTCTTTAGAGCCAAGCGGTAACCTTCCATTCTTTCTTTCCACGTTGTAGAACCGGTTGTTCCTCCTAAAAATGCGATTCTTTTGTGTCCCTGTTCAAGTAAGTGTTGAACCGCTTTTTGAACGCCTAAGCTATAATCTACCCCTACATAATCTGACTCCACCTCAGGCAATTCCCTTACTGCTAGTACTGAAGGAACATCTAAATGCTGAATTTTTCTTATCGTATCTTCCGATGTACCCGCAACAGGACATAAAATAATGCCTCCTACCCGATGCTCTAGCATCGTAGAAAGCAGCTGATCCTGTCGATTATCCGAATCAAACGTCGTACCTAAAAACACCGTATATCCGTCTTTCTCGAGCTCCTCGTGCACTCCAATTAACAATTCTGTAAAAAACGTATTAGATATATCCGTAATAATAACTCCGATTGTTGATGAAGTTTGAGATCTTAAATTTGCTGCAATACGGTCATATACATATCCTAACTCTTTCATCGAAGCTAGAACTTTTTTCCTTGTTTTTTCAGAAACACTTGGACTATTTCGCACAATAAGCGAAGCGGTAGCTCGAGATACTCCCGCGTGTTCTGCCACTTGTTGTAAGGTTACACGTTTGCGTTTACTTTGTTTCAATTTATCCCACCAACCCTTTATAACGCACCTTTTATAATTATTTTACAATTATCTAAAATAAAAGAAAAGCTTCATCCTTTCACGATGTTCTCTGACAAGGAATCAGTAACCAAAAAAGACGCAGCGTGGGGCTACGTCTTTTCTTCCTAATGCGAACTCATATAAAAATTGATAAAAAAGGCAATCGTGATCACATACATCATCCAATGAATTTCGCGATGGCGTCCTGTAAACAGTTTAATCGCTGTGTATGAAATGAAGCCGAATGCTAAACCTTCTGCAATGCTGTAGGTTAACGGCATCATGACAATTGTTAAGAAAGCGGGAACAACTTCAGTAAAGTCGTCGAAGTTAACGTTTTTAATGTCACTTAGCATAAGCGAACCAATAATAATGAGTGCTGGAGCAGTAGCAACGCTTGGGATAAATTGAATAAGCGGTGCAAAAAACAAGGTAAATATAAATAAGATGGCAACCGTTAATGCCTTTAAGCCGGTACGCCCTCCTTCTGCAATACCTGTTGCATTTTCAATATACGTATTTAACGCAGTGCTTCCAAAAATAGCGCTCGCCATTGTACCGATTGAATCAGCTGCAAGCGCGCGATTTAAACCTGGAATTTTACCGTTTTTATCTACTAAGTTTGCTTTTTTAGATAGTCCAATCAATGTCGCTAGCGTATCAAATAATTCTACGATGGTGAAAGAAAATACAACTGAAAAAATGCCGTAGGCAACTGCGCCCTTTAAATCCATTTGAAAAAATGTTTCTCCAACACTTGGCGGCGTAGCTGAAAAGACGTCTTTCAGGGAATGAGGAACTGCTTGTACTCCTACAATCATCGCTAATATTGTCGTAGCAAAAATACTTATAATGAGAGCGCCTTTTACATTTTTAGCCATCAGTACAGCTGCTAATATCAGCCCAAAAATAGCCAGTAAGGGGCCTTTATCCATGACATTTCCAAGCCCTACAAAAGTAGACTCGTTTGCCACAACTAATCCAGCGTTTTTCAAACCGATAAACGCAACAAAAAGACCAATTCCAACTGCTATGGAAGACTTTAGTACGTTCGGAATGGCATCAATAATCTTTCCGCGTATTCCTGTTACCGTTAAAACAAAAAATAAGACCCCGGATATAAAAACTGCTCCAAGTGCCGTTTGCCATGACAATCCTTGCCCTAATACTACTGAATACGTAAAAAACGCATTTAAACCCATCCCTGGACCGGTTACAATCGGGAAATTTGCCCATAGAGCCATCAGTAACGTACTAAATACAATGGCGTAAATGGTAGCTGCAAGAGCCGCTTCACGGGGGATACCCGCGTCAGACATGATAATGGGGTTGACGATTACCATATAACTGACCGTCATAAAAGTTGTAAGTCCTGCTAGTATTTCTTGTTTTGGTGTTGTGTTGCGCTCTGATAGTTTAAACAAGCGCTCTAATATTCCGTTACGCTCCAACACGCGCGCCTCCCTACTTCTAAAAAAAATAAAAAATCCTACCTATTCAAATGTCCTAAAAAGGACACGATTTAGGAGGATTTTACATTGCAAAGTAAAATCTTTTGTCCTATTATAGTCTTAATTTGTAGATATGCAAAGGTAGAAAACGCTATCATTATAAAAATTTTTATCTTCCGTTAGTTTGGAATTTTGAAAATTTATTTCTTCTATCCCTTTAGTCTGTGGCAAGAGTGCTCTTTTTAATCATTTATACAAAAAAAGAGATTGAGACATAACTAAATCAATCCCATCTAAAGACGAACAAATTGGATAAATGATCTGGACTGCTTGTGACACCGCTGTTGATCTCCGTGCAAGGCTTCGCTTTCCGAGGGCGGGGGATGACCCTCCTTGTCGCCTATGCTCCTGCCGGGGTCTCATCCCTTCCGCTTTTCCCGCAGGAGTCTACGCCTTGTCCTCCAATCAACAGCTAGAAGCAACTAAACAGATTAAACCCACGTTCATCATGACAACAAAAAACTCGAATTATTAATCAATAATTCGAGTTTTACTTCAACTAAAATACTTTTATCCCAGCCTCTTCTTTGTTTTACATCTATGATTATGAAATTAAAAGCGGGATTCTTTTTAAAAGACGATCAATCGAATGATTTGCTTCTTTCAATACAATTCCTTGGTCAATTGTTTTTAACACGCGATTTTCCATCACAATTTCTCCATCAACCATCGTTAGTTCTACATCTCCTCGCGTTGCTGAATACACAACTCTGGAAATAGGGTCTACGCCGTAAGATGGAAAGGTATGAAGCTGATTTAAATTTAAAATAGCAAGATCCGCTTTTTTCCCGACCTCTAAACTTCCAATTTCTTTTTCAAGTCCAACTGCTTTCGCTCCCCCGATTGTAGCCATTTCTAGCACGTGCTTTGCATTCATGGCCGTTGGTCCGTGCGAGGGTTTATGAATCGTAGCGGCCAGCCTCATTTCGTTGAACATATCCAAATTATTATTACAAGGAGCACCGTCAGCGCCAAGACTTAAAAATACACCTTGCTCTAATAAACCGGGCACATCTGCGATTCCCGATGCAAGTTTTAAGTTTGAGCCTGGGCAATGACTAACTTTTACTCCTTGATTCTTAATAATTTGCTTTTCTTGATCATTTAGCCACACACAGTGCGCTAAAATAAGGCGCTCATTGGCTAATCCTAAATGATCTAAGTACATGATATTTCTCATACCCGTTTCAGCTTCTACGATGCGAATTTCTTCTTGATTCTCAGAAGCATGAGTATGTACATGGACATTATATGCAGCTGATAAATGGCTCACTTCACGCAGCAAATCTTCCGTACACGACAGCACAAATCTTGGGGAGAATGCGTATCGAATACGACCGTTATTTGAATTATGCCATTTTTCAAGCAGCTCTACACTTTCTTTGATCGAGTCAGCCGTTGTCTCCTGCAGAGCTTTTGGCAGATCATCGCCTTTTTTATCCATCATTACTTTTCCTGCAAGAGCTCGGATTCCACTTTGAGATATAGCTTGAAAAGCAGAGTCCGTATGATGAACAGTTTCCATATCTACAATTGTTGTAGTCCCGCTTTGAATGAGTTCGCCGATCCCTAACAGCGCTGAATAATAGATAGAGTCTTCATCATGTGAAGCTTCAAGCGGCCATATTTTCTTCTTTAGCCAGTCTAGCAGCTCTAAATCATCTGCTTGCCCTCTAAAAAGCGTTTGACATAAATGAATATGAGTATGTATAAAGCCCGGCACAATCGTTTTATTTGCTGCGTCAATGACTTTATCTACCTTTTCCGGATGCAGGTTTTTCCCGATGGCTGCAATACGATTTCCAACAATATAAAGGTCACCGTAAATAATATCATTCTTCTCATTCATCGTAATAATCTCTGCATTTTTAATTAATGTGTGCGTCATACCTTCTTTCCCCTCTTTCGTAACATCTATCTATTTCTAGCTCAAGCCGAACACTAACATTTTCAAGCAATCTTTCTTACACTGGTCTTAAATATATATGGTGCATGCTCTGAGTTGAATAAGTGTAGGTAACCTCATGCGCGATAGAGAGTTTGGGTAAAAAAAATTCCTAGCTGATTATACAGCTAGGAGGTTGGATTTATGATAAAATCCCAAGTCCCTTTTTCAAGAGGTTATACGAAATCGCAGGAGAATAATGTGATCTTGTATTTATAATATGGTGTTTTCAGTCTATATACCAGCTTTTTGTCAGAAGTTCTAACATTGTTTTTTTATTCTTTTTCATTATGTGACTTTTCTTAACACCCTTATTTTTCATGTTATGCAATTTATTTTCGTTTCTTCTATGTAATATTTCCTAAAAATAAAGAATCTATCTTCTGTTTCTATACAAAACAGAAAAGTTATTTTATGATTTGTATGATTAAAAAACTACAAATCTATATTTTAGGGGTGATTAACTTGGAAAAAATAAATGTTGGCTGTCGTTTTACGCTTTCCGTTATGAGTGATAACTTCATCGATATTATTTTAGGCGCACTAAACGAAGTGGATATGTCTAAAGTTCAGCGAAAAACGGACCGTGTTAGTACGTTTATTGAAGGAACTGCCAAAGACATATTTGAAGTTGTGCAGGCCGTTTATAAAAGTGCTGGAAAATCAGGAAAGCATATTGTGCTGAATGCCACGTTTTCAACAGGGCAGCACGAAGAATATTTTGAAGAAAGAAAAATAAAACCAAAAGAAAACATGTCTTCAAACCAACAGCTTTGTGTTTCGTTCCCTGTATCCACTCAATTTTCTTTGTATCCATTAGATACGCCGCATTATGTAGACATCATCAAAAGCGGAATTGGCGCAGTTAAACAACAGGGAGTATTTTCCGAAACCGTGCCTTTTGCAACAGCTTTAGAAGGAGATGTGGACAAAGTGTTCGCTTCTCTATACAAATGTTTTATGAAATCTGTACAGCAAGCTCGTGTCGTGATGACAGTTAATATGTCAGCACACAGTCCTTCTTCAAAACGATAAATTACTTCTTATCTATTTATAAAGACAGAATACTAGAAAGGATTTATATAAATATGGCTACAAAAAGAACATTTTTTTCTTTTTTCCTGATAAGTGCGTTATTATGCCTATTAGTCGTACCAACCTCAGTTATGGCTAGTGAAAAACCTGCACATTTAACGGTTGCTTCTTACACGCAGTTCTTGAAAGCGCAAAATGATAAAAGTTCACTGTATGAATTTTCAAAACTGTCGCGTCAACAAAAACAAAAAGTTGTACAATCACTAAAGGATCCATCTCTGTTAAAAATGGATATTGAAGAGACTAGCGGCACGGTCGAAGCTGCAAGTACAGCAGCATACGGAGCAAGAACGGCTTCACCTTTATTCAAAACAGCAGCTTATACGGCTTCTTATAAAGCGGCTGGATTTACAACAACAAAACTAACCGTGTATGTAGACTATTACACGAAAAACTCATCGGTGACTTCAGTCAAAAGTGTACGAGGCGTCGTCACGAAAAATGTAAACCCCCTTGTATCTATTTCAAAAAAGAGCTCAAAATCTTGGGTGCAAAATAATCGAGCCTACGGGCGAATTGACTGGCAGTGGAAAATTGCAGCTAAAAATGCCGGAATCAAAAGACAAACTGCTTACGGTACAGCTTCGGGCGCTTCCGGCGGATCAACAGCTATAGTTAATTGATAAAGAGGAATAAATAATGAAAAAAATGATGTGGTGGATTGTTGGTATTACGATTGGAGTATTTTTACTAGGAATTCTGGTAGGTTATTTATCATTTTACAGCATATAAAAACAGCAGGTAATTTCGCCTGCTGTTTTTTATCTAAATGTCATATTCTTGTCATAAAATTAAAACCTCCACTTACAGTGTCTAAGTGCCTGTAAGAAGAGGTTGGGATCACAATTGTTAGTAAGCCTGGTCTCTTCTTATCTTTCAAGCACTGCTTGTGGGAGTTGGCACGGTTCTATAAAGTCCGTTGCCGAGGTTTCACAGGGCCTATCCCTCCACCTCTCTTGATAAGAAGTTTGTCGAAGTTTGTCGAATTTTGTTGATAATTGTTGATAAGATAAATATTATGTTACATGCTGCACAAACAGATGTCAACTACTTTTCAGAAAATTGTTTTCCCTCTAAAACTATGATATCGCTACCATTACTATGACAACTAGGTTACAAATATATAATTTTTTTATATTTTTTTATCACGCTTTTACAGCTGACTTTTTCTCAAAAGAAGTGATAGCCTCATCTAGCATGCGAATGCCGTCATCTATCTGTTCTTTTGTTACAGTAAGCGGAGGTACCATGCGAATAACTTCACTTGCATTTCCGCAAAAATAAAATAACACGCCTTTTTCTAAAGCTAAGTCCAAAATCTCGAATAAGGCGTCTCCATCGCCTTCTCCAGTATCCGGATTAACAATTTCAATTCCAATCATAAGTCCTAAACCACGGATATCCCCAATAATTGAATGTTTGTCCTTTAAAAGATGCAGCTTTTCTAACGCATAAGCGCCCATTTTTTTCGTGTTATCCAGCAGTTGTTCTTCTTTCATCACTTCAAGAGTTGCAAGGGCTGCTGAACATCCAATAGGATTTCCTCCAAATGTTGTACTATGTGTGCCAAGGGGCCACTGCTTCATTAATTCTTGAGAAGCTACCGTTGCACTAAGCGGAATTCCAGAAGCAATTCCTTTTGCTATAGCCATAATATCTGGCACGACATCAAACGTTTGTCCAGCAAACCATTCGCCGGTACGGCCAAACCCTGTTTGCACTTCATCGAAAATAAGTAATATTCCGTGACGATCACAAATCTCTCTTAACTTCTTCATCCAACTTTTCGGAGGAATAATATAGCCGCCTTCTCCTAATACTGGTTCCAAAATAACGGCAGCCACTTCTTCAGGCGTGACTTGGTGCTTAAAGAGTATTTCAAAATCTTTTTCAAGCTTTTCAGTAAAGTACACATCGCTGTCTAGCTCCGCAGGGCACTCTTTTGGATTGGCATATGGAATCTGATACGTCAGTCCCGAAGGCTGCTGAAATTGTCTATATTTGCTTTTCGAGGTTGTAACACTTAAAGCTCCCATCGAGCGGCCATGAAAACACCCTAAAAAAGAAATAACATACGGACGCTTTGTGACATGTCTCGCTAATTTCAAGGCTCCTTCAATTGCTTCGGTGCCACTATTTCCAAAGAAAAAGCAGTCTAAATTGCCCGGCGTTACTTTTGCTAACTCATCGGCTAACTTTAATATCGATTCGTACATAATAACACCTGAAGGACCGTGCAATAATTGGTCTGCTCCGTCTTTGATTGCTTTTACTACTTTCGGATGCCTGTGTCCTACATTTGTCGTAGCGATTCCAGAAGTAAAATCGAGATATTCTTTACCATCCAATCCATAATAATAGCATCCTTCTTCTTTCACAACGGGCAAATTCGGATGGTCTTTAGCCATCGTCGGTGCTAGCAATTCAGGCATTCTTTCAAATAAGCGACTCCAATCTTTTGACATACTACATCCTCCTTGAAATTATACAAATCAATTAATCTTATTCCGAAATATAGTTATTTATTAAACAATATTAGGAAATTCAGTTATATTAAACGCTTTAATAGAATAGTAATAAAACTTATTTTACTATGCATTTTTATTAAAATCAATTGTATAAATATTTATATATAAAATTAATATTCGGGGTCTCATCCCTTCCGCTTTTCCCGCAGGAGTCTTCGCCTTTCCCTCCAATCAACAGCTAGAATTACTTACATATATAAAACCTACGTTCACCATCACCATAAAAAAATCCGAACGATTAATCGTTCGGATCTTCCCTCAACTAAAATACTACTGTCACAGCCTCTTTAAGTATATTTATTCAAGATGTTTGGCATCATTGATCGTTTCAAGACGCCATTTCCCACTTTCATAAGCAAAAGTTGTAATCGATGTATTTTGTAAAATAGTAGTCCCTGTTCCTTGTTCTCCGCTTGTTACATGATGAATGAATGTATTAATTGCCGCCCCGTGACTAACAACTGCTACTTTCTTTCCGATAGACTTCTTCATAATTTCCGTTAACCGCCGAACCATCCGTTCTTGAGCGGTTTCGAGTGTTTCGATATTATATAAGGGTTCTTCTCCCCAATTTGTTGCATAGTTTGGCACAAGCTCATGCAAAACTTCTACGTTCTTTGATTCTAGTTCTCCAAAAGAGCGCTCACGCAGCTGCTCACAAACTTCGATTTTCTCTACTTTAGCAGCTGCTGCAATTTCCCTAGCCGTCTCCTGCGCACGAAGCAAATCGCTTGTATAGATTACATCAATATGGATATCTCGAAAACGTTCCGCTACGCGTTTAGCTTGTTGCTTTCCCGCTTCGTTGAGCGGAATATCAGCATGCCCTTGAATAAGTTTGTTTTTATTCCAATCTGTTTGGCCGTGTCTAATTAAGTAAAGCATCGTAATCCCCCTTTAATCCCGTTTTAAAAATTGATAGACGGCTTTATCAACCTCTGAGCTTTCATGTAAATCTGAATGTGCTTCATGAAACGTTTGGAGATGAATGTGTTCGGTGAACTCTTGCAGTCCGTACGCACTTTCTACTGTTACCACTCCATCTGTCTTATCTCCCACATCTCCTGCTCCTGAAAAAACGTCGATTTCTTTTGAGAAATCTTGACGACTTTCGTACAGCTTGTTTAACGCTATAGAGTGAAAAGCTAAATCACGAGCACCCATAGATTCAATATGATTGCGTGCATGAGGATACATCTCCATTAATTCCTGATAATCTAATCCTTGAATTGGCGATCCTAACGTAACTAACTTTTGAATATATTGAGGGTTAGACAAACTAACAGCTACTGCTGTTACTCCTCCCATACTATGTCCAACTAAATCAACAGAAGATGCTTTATATGTATCACGTACATCTTGCATAATAGCTTCAATCCATTTTTGCTGCTGTGCAATACTGGCATCTGGCTTTTTAAAGACGATATGAATAAGCGGAAGTTTTCCCTCTTTTGCTTTCATAATATGCTTCCACTGAATAGCTCCATCTTTTTGAACAACGCAGTAACCTACTTTAGTTCCCCATCCGTTTTGTTCAAATCGTTTAATCATTTTCCCTAAGCTTTTTTGACTGCCTAAATAGCCATGAATAAATAAAACCGGCACATTTTTCGATTGGGCACCTCGTTTTATTTGTGGGGCAAAAATATAAAAACAAAGCGAAATAAATAGTATGATACTGATCAATAAAATTAACAGCCGCAAGTTCTCACCCTCCGATCGTCTCGTCCATTACACTCATTAATAAAAAAATTTGGAGTAAATTTTATTCTGATACGTCCTGTAAGCTGCAGAACTTGTCATCTTTTTCTTGTCAACGAGCTGCTCAAAGCGCAAACGCTTTTCCGTAAGCATCTCTGTTAGCCTTTGTTCTTCATTAGCATCCGTGCATATAGAAATCAATTCTTCTATTGTAGCCATATCTCGTTTCAGCTCTTGTTCATCCGTTATCATGTTTGCATTTTTTAATATCCTATACGCTTGGCGCAGTTCTTCAGGTATATGTGATAAATCTTCTAACTTTAATGGTTTTCCTTCCCCAGGCAGCTTATCAAAGTCACCGTCTTTTATTGCTTGTCTAATTCTTTCTTCAGCAATTATATACGCAATATCCAAGGAAAGACCTCCTTTAAGAAAATATAAAATTCAACCTTACCTTCTATATAAAAGATGTATAACAAACACAGCTTTTATAACCGTATTTTTTATTATACTATGATTATAAAAATTGAACTACCTTCACTTCTTGGATAGACTATCCTCCCTTTGTGAAATAATCTCCAGAGCTTCACTCCTTTCACTATCAAACTTTCTTGAGCAGTTTCTTAACTAGCTGAAATTCAATGAACGATTCTGCATCAGGTTTTGTTATCTTATCTTACTATATTTATACAAAAAAGCCTCCTTACGCATGTAAGGAGGTGGAAAAAGGTAATTCTAAGGTCATCATGTTATGCCTACTTTCTATAAAACCACATTTTGATAGCGTTTTCAATAATTTTTTTATATTATTTTGCTAATTTTCTTTTCGTTTAATGAGACTCCGTAAATATAACGAAGCCTCACCAAATTTCTACTCTTCTTTATCTGATGGAATCATAATTTCTCCTTCGTGCTCTTGTTTTTTCAAAAGCAGCTGGAGAATCGTTTTGGATAATTTACTAGGCTGATAGGGTTTAATCAGAAACTCACACACTCCAAGCTCTAACCCTTTGCTTCTTTCGTCTAAAGCAGATGAGATTAAAATAGGAATTTTTTCTGTCTCTGTATTTTCTTTGAGCTGTCTTAAAACATCCCAGCCGTCTAACTTATTTTCTCCTAACATAATATCTAGAACAACCACTTCAGGCTTTTGCTGATGAATAGAGTTTAATGCGTCTTCTCCGTTGTTAAAATACCGAACGTGAAAACCGCTTTCTTTTAATTCTACCTGTAAAAGCGTCGCTAAACTTTTATCATCTTCTACAATCACTACGCTTTTACGATTATCATTCGTACTTATCATCTCTTCATCGTACTGAACTTCATATAGAAGCGGGAGAACAACCGTGAATGTTGTTCCTTTTTTCCATTCCGATTGTACAGTAATGTCTCCACCATGAGCTTTTACAATTTCTTTTACAATTGCTAATCCTAGACCCGTTCCGCCAATTTTGCGCATATCGGAGTTATCTACTCTGTAGAATTTGGTAAACAATTGACCTAGCGCTTCACTTGGTATACCAATTCCTTCATCTTGAATATCAATATAAACAGCGTGTTCCTTTTGATACACTTTAACTGTAACGTTCCCTCCATCAGGCGAATATTTCACTGCATTGCTAATTACATTATTAAACAATTGCAGCAGCTTATCTTTATCTCCCATTACTGTAAAATGCTCTTGATCAGAAATCATATCAAATTCATGCTTACTTGTTTGTATTTTCTGGACCTCAATCACCTGCTTAATAAGCGGCAGAATGTCTTGATACTTTTTATCGTAGGTTTGTTTCCCCGCTTCCATTCTTTGGACGTCCAGAAAATCGTTGATTAAAGACGTTAACCGCTGTGCTTCCTGATAAATAGTAGTTAAATACTTCTTCTGTCTTTCTTCTTTTAATGTTTTGTTTAGCATAAGCTCAGTGAATCCTAACACACTTGCTAAAGGTGTGCGCAGCTCGTGACTCACAGTGCTTACAAATTCCGACTTCATCTGATCAACTTCAAATTCTTTCGTAATATCCCGATGAACGAACAATACGCCAAACATCTGACGGTTTCGATATACGTATTCACTATAAACTTTTATAACTTTTCGCTTACCTTCCGTGTGCAGGTAATAAACAAAAGACTTTTCTACTTGCTCTCCCTTACAAATGGATTCAACGTATTGTCTCAGCTGCTGTATATTTTCGACTTTTTGAGAGAGAGCATCTAGCCATTGATCGCGAGAGAGCTGAAGAAGCCCGCTTTGATGCTCATATTGAAACAATTCGCTAATCTTCGTATTCACTTGTAGAATCGTACCGCTTGTATCTACAAGCTGCATTCCTTCTTGAATCGAATTTAAAATATCTTGAGATAGCAATCGGTCATGCTCAGACTCTTCGTAAATATAAATTTTTTCAAGAGCAATCGTGATTTGTTTGGCCAGTATTTCAAATGTCTGTAATTCATGGTCTGTGTATTCATCCGCGTAGCGGCTGTAAAACATATAGGCTAGCATATCTCCCTGTGAAGACAGCACCGGTACGATAACATCATACAAATAAAACGTTTGCTGATGATATAGGCGCTCATGTTCTATACACTCTCTTTTTACTACCATACATTTTTTCGTCTTTTGCACATGATCAACGTAATTATTATGAAGATTTGCCACCATCTGTTGAACACTTGATGAAGATAGACCAAATGAAGCATGTGTCTTTTCATCGGCCAGCATAATAAACCCGTGATCAGCTTTCATCACCCGGCTCATGTTTGTGACAGCACTCGTGAGAACCTCTTGCTTGTGAAGAGAATTTGTTAGTCCATGCACAAATAAATTGCGCAATTCTAACTCTCCTTCTCGTTCCTTTGTCAATTCTAATGCGTGCTGAAGTTCATCTTGCTGACTGTGCAATTCATCTTGCTGTGCAATCAGCTCCTCATTTTGAGCCGTTAACTCCTGTTCATTATTTTGCAAAGCCGATACCATTTGGTAAAAAGCTTGAGATAGCATACCAATTTCATCTCTTCTATGTTCATCAAATGTCATAGGCATTTCTTTTCCGGCAGCAATTTCGCTTGCCGTATATGCGAGCTGACTCAGTGGCTTTACAAACTTATTTAGCAGTACCCGTGTAAGCAATAGTAAAATGACCACTGTAAACGCTAAAAATAAAATAAAGAACGTTTGACTTTTCTGCATGTCACTCGACGTATCATCGTACTGTGTATTTAAGTCTTTAGTTAATTCATTTTGGTAGCCATCAAGTTCTTTTTGCATTTGTTCTATTGACTTAGAAGCAGCCTTCCGCTCAGGACTAGAGCGGACTCCTTCAATACCTTTTTTGTCGTAAATATCTTTAAAATAAGGAAGCGTTTGATTAAAATACGTGTTTAGCATCACCGTCGCTTCATTTACAAACGTACGCTCACGTCTATCTGCGGCTAGACCTGAAAGTCGGTCAAGATTTTCTTCGATAATTTTTTGCTGACTTGCAGCCTCGTTATACATATCCTCTGAATCAAACGCAATAAACCCACGAGCCTGCAAAAAAGCCTTGTTCATTGATTTATCAATTGTAGATAGCAGCTGTGCCTTTTCCCGTACTTGTGCCCTGTACTGGGCATAATCAGCTGTAATTTCTTTTTGCCGTACAACAAGTACAGTTGAACCCACCGCAAAAGCAAGTAAAAGGATACTTGCTAAGAGGATGAACTGGGTTGAGATACTTTTTCGTTTTAGTTTATTGTTCATCTAAAATTTCCTCGACACGTTCGGCTAGTAATAGGGGACTAAACGGCTTAGACATAAAATACGCAGCCCCTGCTTCTAACACTCGGCTTTGATCAGCAGCTTGACTCTTAGCTGAAAGCATCAATACTTTTGTATGGCGCTTATCTTTCATTTCTTTCAGCTGCTGAATGACTTCAAGCCCGGTGAACACGGGCATCATATAATCCAAAATAATCAAGTCAAAATCACGTTCTTTAATAAATTCCAAAGCTTCTTCGCCATTTTCTGCTTCCGTCACATCATGTCCTTCATCTTCAAGCGTATCTACCACTAACATACGAAGCACTTCTTCATCTTCCGCTAATAAAATTTTTGCCATTGTTATTCCTCCGCTTGTAGTCGTCCATACGTTTTTTGCAATATGAAGTAGGACGGCTTTATTCGTTCGTGAAAAGTTGGATACTCCCAATTTTTCCACTTGTATAAGTAAAAATCTTTTAATAAAAGTTCTCCTTTTTTCTGAGTCGGAAACGTATCTTCCACGTCATTGCTCTTCTTATTAACAGCTACGACTCCCACTTGAATTCCTTTTATTTTCTCGCTGGATTCTAATCCTTTTTTGGACCAAATATCTCCCATTATTTCTTTTTGACTCGGGTCTTTTACGTTTAAAAGCGCCCAAGGAATGCGAAGTTCAGCAATTCCATTTAATTCATTCACTTTAAAATCAGCAAGCGAATCAAATGAAGAAGAATTAGGATCGCTGTTTCCTTCTTGGAATTTCCCTGTTTCATAGGCGTCAAAAGGAATGGTTCTCTTGTTTTTACCCTCTCCAATCGCTAACTCTTTGTTAAGGGCGAGCCTGATTGGATTAAACATGCCGTTGTCTTTTGTATCGGTTCCTTTTACCGCCGGGATCATTTGAAGCTGATGAGCATATGAAAAATAATACGTATCGTAATAGCTGTCTATCCATAAATGACTGTCTTCTTTCCCGTTTAATTCTGCTACAAAATCAATTTCTTTTGTTTTTAAGGAAGGAATTTGAGGAATCTTTGACTGTCCCTGATTGTTAATCGTGTTAAACAAGAAATAAAGCTTTTGATCTTCCAGTTCTTTTGCACTCACGTGTAGATATAGATAACCTTCATCACTTGTAATGTTCAATGCTTTTAACTTCTTAGACGGCTTATATACCGACTTACTGTTCAGCTTTTTCCAATCATCTGATTTACCGTCTACTTTGACTTTTAGCTTCGTTCCTGGATCAAAACTCAGCAGTCCAAAATGCTGCTCTCCCGTTTGCAAATTCGTCCAAAATGGCCTGCGGTTCGGATTGTCGTACTCCATCGTATTCCACGTTCGCTTGAACCATTCATCTTGCCATGTAAAGACCATACCGCCAGCCATTTTTTCTTCAACAATGTCTTCGTATAAGCGTGACAGAATCTTTCCTTGTTCTTGTTCTGTATGAAAGCCTTGATCCCACCCGTATACGTTTCTATGGGTCAATCCTCGTGAAGCAGGGATACCGAATTCTGCAACAAGAACGGGCATATGATGAACTTCTTTCATATTTTGCAAATAGCCTGCATAGTTATTTTTCTCTCCTCGATGATCTTGATAAGCGAGATAACGAGGTTCATAGTTTAAGAAATCAGGATAGTACGGATAAATATGATAAGAGGCAAATAATCCCGGCTCAAATTTTTTAGTTGTGTGAATTAAATTAGGATTAACAGACACTTTATCTTCGTCTTCAGAAGGCTCATATGGATGAGTCAGCAAATCCGTCGTCACCCAGTTCGTAAAGCTCATAGGCCGTTGCCAATCATATTTATCCTGCTCATAGGAAATTGTTTTTTCCATAAGCTGAGCAAGCCAAATTTCAAAGGGGTTGCCTTTTTCGGTATAGATATACTGCCCTTTAAAATCTTTCATTCCTTTATGTTTTTCATTTGTCGAAAGAGCTACCGTGGGATCCCATTCAACTCCTATAATCCAGCCCAAAACGTAAGGAGAAACGTCTGCTGTATACGTTCCGCTAGCATGTCCCGTCCGTTTTGGCAGTGTTGCATTTCCGTGAATAACGTTTACAATCCTTTTCATTTCAGCTTCAAATTCTTTTGTATTTTCCTTTGCAAAAGCATCTTGTGAATCATAGAAAACTTCTTCATTCACCCAAACCCCATGAAAAAGATAAATGGGTTCTTTGGCTTTTTGGTTATACTCAGCAAGCGCTTCATAAAAGGCGGGAGGATGAATGGTGTATACGCGGATTGAGTTTGCATTCATTTTTCCTATTTCTTTAAACCAGCGCAAATATTCCTCTTTCGAAATAGCAGTCTCACCAGGGAAATGGCCTGGCTTACTAATGCCCATATTTACTCCTTTAATCAGCAAATCTTGCCACTTGCCATTTTGATAAACTTGCAAATAATCTTTTCCTACTTTCCCGGCTACTTTATGGTCAGCATCTTCATAGATTTCCATATTTTCATTAAACGTAACAGAAGCAGGCTGAGATTCATTTTGCTGGTGATCTATGATCTTATTCATAAGAGGCAGGTAAACAGTCCAGTAAAAAGAAGACTCATCTTCTTTTCCGATTTTCTCTGTCCATTTCTTCCACACCGGGTAAAAAGAGGTTTGATAAATGGAAGGTACTTCTCCTTGATCTGCAAAATCTCCTGCAAAGTAATAGGTATCATATCGCTCTTTATTATGATGAACGACTGCTGGTATGGACAAAGGAATACCATTTTCCTTTAGCTTGTTTTTTCCTTCAGAATCCAAGTGAAAGACAAACTGAGCCTGCACATCACTTTTTTGCTGCGGTGTAATTACGTCAAACCAATATTGATAAGCAGATTCATCTTGTAAATTCAATGTTTTCTTTCCTTGTTTTGTATATTGAAACCATACTGGATTTTCTTTTAATTCTTTTTCCGTTATAATAACGAGCTTATTGGACTCATTAACGAATAATAAACCTTTTCCTGTAAGGCTCCACTCTTTGTTGTACTGCTTTTTGTAAGCACTTTTCACCCAAGCAGGAACTTCTTCACTGCCGAATTCCTCAAAATAGCGACCAATCCAGCCGGACCACGTAACATTGTACAATTCATACAGTTCTTTGCGAACGTCTAAAGAAGTAGGGCTTCCAAATGTATTAAACTCTCCAATCAGCGTTTTTGTACGTCCATTCAGCGCTTTCTTAACGTAGCTCACGTCTTCAGAAGTCATTCCGCCATACACCAATTGAGAGCGATCTCCTCTTTTAGCTTTTACGCCTAAATCTTCTTTGTATACGCCATACGTGTCCGTGATATAAATCATATCTGCAGAGTTTGTTTTTGGCAGAGATTTAATGCTGTATGTTTTATCTCCTTTTGGGTAAAACCCTGCATAATCTTTTGAGATTTCATAAGGCTTCCCGTCTTTGCGTACTTTCGCTTGATTCAGCATCCACATTAAACCTTGATGCTCTCGAAACGTTTGATCCGGCACTGTTTTATCAATGACAAGCATATTCAAATCAGTTGGTTTCTTTAACTGCCAAATAAGAAATGGAGAGGCCGTTACTGCCATAACCAAAATAATGCCGCCAATTAGTAACCATTTTTTCATTGTGAAACTCCTTTTCGCTTCATGTCTCCCCAGCCTTTTTTATTGCGAATAACATCCAATAATCCATGACACCGCCATATAACAGTTAGAGGGCGATACCAAAAAGATTCGGTCAGAGAAAAGACAAACAGCTTAGCGATATCAGATACTTTTGGATATTTGCGAAGGCTCCACTCTTCTAGCAAAACGGCCGCCATTGAATAAAGAGAACCATATACAACCATTAAGAGAAAAAGCAAATAAGCAAACTCTACATAAATCCCGCCTATAACTAGAGAAATGACAATAAACAAATAGCCTAACATTTCCATGACCGGCCCGATTAGTTCAATAAACACAAAATAAGGCATCGAAATCATTCCGATACTTCCGTATTTCGGATTAAACAGCATCTCTTTATGCTTCCAAAGACTATCAAATAAACCTCGGTGCCAGCGGTTTCGCTGTCTTCGCAAATATTTGATTTCATCGGGTGCCTCTGTCCAGCATACGGGATCTGGAATATAAACAATTTGATTGTTGGCTTTTTTCTGTTTAATCAGTCGGTGCAGGCGAACAACAAGCTCCATGTCTTCGCCGACTGTATGAGAATATCCCCCAGCTTCAATCACCCAGCGTTTAGAAAATACGCCGAATGCTCCTGACACAATAAGTAATAAATTATGGCGACTGAGACCAATGCGCCCCATAAGAAAGGCACGTAAATATTCAATAATCTGCATCACAACAAGCGGCTGCGTATCAAGTCCAATCGATACGACCGCACCGTTTTCGATTTTACATCCGTTTGCAATTCGAATACTTCCCCCTGAAGCAATTACTTCTCCGTCTGAATCAATAATTGGCTTCATAACTTTTAAAAAAGCGTCTCTTTCTAACACTGAATCGCCATCGATCGAACAAAAATAAGGATAGTTGGATAAATTAATTCCTGCATTTAATGCATCTGACTTTCCCCCATTTTGTTTATCGACTACATATAAATAATCGTATAATTTAGAACGATATACAGCTTTTACTTCTTTCGTCTTTACTTGCTTTCTCACAACTCGATTCATTTTCACAAGAGAAAACTCCTCGATTAGCCTTTCTAACGTATCATCTGAAGATCCGTCATTTACTACAATTACTTCATATTCCGGATATTCAATTCCAAGCAGCGAACGCACGCTTCCAATAATCCCGACAGATTCGTTATAAGCGGGAACTAATATAGATAACGGCGTTGTATAGCTAACCGCAAGCAAATCTTCATAAGGTTCTTCATCATTTAATTGATATTGCTTTCGCAGTTGAAAAGCAGAGATGATAAACATCATAAAATAAAAACAAAGCACAAAAATCATATAAGCAAATACAGCCCATTCGCAAATGGACAATAAAAGATGCCAAACACTATTCCACAACCGTAACTCCTCCTTTTTCAAGCCATTCTGCTGCCATATCTTTCGAAAACTTGTCATCAGTCGTTTTGTATACATGAACTAAGTATTCTTTACCTGTTGGGATTTTCATCATTGACTGAGCAGCATTCGAACGCACAAGAAAATGAGAATCTTTTAGCGACTGCTCAAGAAGTGACAATCCCTTCTCATCTCTCGTTTTGCCTATTAGTTTTGTAGCCATCATTCTTTCTTGCCAAATACCTGACTGAAGATGGTTCGTGAGCTCCTCTATTCTTAATGGAAAAGATAAAGCATTAAGTGATTTCAACGAACGAATTCGCAGTTCTTCTGATGAACTTTTCATGTGCATTTTTAAGAAATCTATATACTCTAACTTATGATTGATACCGATCATATCGATAAGAGGCAGCTGAATTTCTTCTTGTAGATTTTCAAATTTATTAATAAATTGCTGAAACTGCTCACTGTTCATAGTTCCAAACAAAGAGCGGTACATACATTCAGACAGCGGTCTAGAAGCGTTCGTTATGTACACAACAAACTCAGGACGGTTCAGCTTAACTAAAATTTTTAAAATTTGATTTTTTTCAGCCGCTGTACTATTTTTTTTCTCATACATTTCTACTAATTGGTCTGTTAGCGTAGTTAGACCAAAGTCTTCGATAGCATAAAGGGCATTCATTCTGACACTCCATCTAGAATGATGCAGCTCTTTTTTATATTTGGGTGTAAAAACCTTCTCCGCATAAAGCGTGATGTTATTTAGAATTTCATCGCCTTGCACAGCTGCAGAAAAACCGCTCAATAGTTCCTCTACACCCGCCAGCTCTATTTTATTTTCAGGCTCTACCCGATGTTCTTCATCTTTTCTGTATAAATAAATAAAAAGAGATTCTTTCATACTATCTTTATAGGATTCTACTTTTGCTCGACAAGCGTTTAAACGCGCTTTTTGAATAAGTAAATAACTCAGAAAACAGACTAAAAGCAATAGTAATCCGCCAAATAAGACATATACCACTTGAATTGAAATTGCCATTTATTTCACCTTCTTCATTAAATGACGCACGCGCGCTTCAAGCTCCATTAACTTAAATGGCTTTGTCATGTAATCGTCTGCCCCAAGTTCTAATGCTCTTTGAATATCTTGTTCGCTGTTTCTTGATGTAAGCATAATAACCGTATACTGATCGTGACGTTTATGCTGTCTTAATTTTTGCAGAACTTCCAAGCCATCCATCTTAGGCATCATTCCGTCTAAAATAACAAAGTACTGATCGCTAGAGTGAATCCATTGGGACTCAAAAAATTCGATGCCATCTTTAAACACTTCTATTTTCACTTCATAGCGATCTCCTACATCTATCTTACTTAAAAGCTCTTTCAGCATCGTTCGAATGATAGAATCATCATCAATAATAGCCATACGAAGCGTTCGCTTTTTAACCAGCTTGCTTTGAGAAGAAGCTACAATTTTTTGACGTCCTGATTCCTTCGCTATATATAATGCTTCATCAGCTTGATGAAGAGCTTTTTCTAACGACCATTCAGTGTTATGAACTTCTACAACTCCGCCGGAAAAGCTGCAATAAAACGAATTGCTTTGATGTGTGAACACTTTTTTCACAAACAAATCCAACAGTCTATTTAATACTGTTTCTGCCTCTTTTATATTGGTTTTTGGAAGTAAAAGAATAAATTCTTCGCCTCCATATCTAAAGATGTAATCTGTTGGACGAATTTCATGCTTCATATACTCTACAAATGCTTGCAGCACGCGGTCTCCCATAAGGTGCCCATACCGATCATTTATTCTTTTAAAGAAATCTAAGTCTAAAATCGCTAAACAAAAAGGCTCTTTCAAGCGGTCGTAGCTTGATAGCTGCTGACTGTAGACTTCTTTTAAATACGTTCGGTTATAGGCTCCTGTTAATTCATCAAACATTAAATAGGAGTTAAACATCTGCTTTCGTTCAATATGGTGACCAATTCGAAGTAGACTTTCTTCCATATCGAGAGGTTTACCAAAAAAATCATCGGCCCCTAATTTAAAAGCCTTCAAACGCGTCTCTCTTTGATTATCAACGCTCATCATGACAATCGGGACGAACAGTTGCTTTGTTTTATCACGTAAAAATGAAAGAATGTCAAAGCCTGTACAGTCTTTCATATGTACATCAACAACAAAACAATCCGGCTTTAATTCGTAAAAAGCCGTAATAGCTTTTTCTTTAGAGGCAGTTGCTAATACGTACCACCCTTGTTTTTCAAACTGTTCTTTTAAATACATCAGCATTGAAAGATCATCATCCACAAGTAAAACATTAGCTGTTTTTTCACTGATTTCTATCGATTTATTTATATCTTCTACCGATTGAATTTCATCTTGATAACAAATTTTAATAATATCTAATAAAAAAGTATTCAACTCCGCGTAATCCCAGTTTTTTTTCTGATTTTTTTCAACAGCTTCCATTAACTCGCGGGAACGGTCTCCTAAATAACGCAGTCCAATGGTCGCAGAGGTTCCAGAAATTGAATGCAAAAAGCGGTACACCTCTTCATGAGGTATTTCTTCATTTTGATCAGTCCACTCTTGCAGCTGCTTACGCACATTAGCTAATAATGCAATTTGATATTTATCCATCTTATACACCCTTTGTTCGATATAGTTAACACTTACCCCATATTACTCCATCCATTTTTCTATAATATTTTGTGAGTGGATGAAATATTTTCTTACTTTTATTTTAAGTATGTTTTTTCAAATGAAAATCAATTCCTTTTTAACCATACTTTTCCTCTAATGATTTTACTTTAAAATGATTCTTTTTTCACTCATTATTTTTTCTTCCAAATAAGCAAAATGACCTGTTATCTTCTTTATAAATAGACCTACAACCTTATTGACAAAATTAATGAGTCTTTGTTACCCTTATACACGTTGTGAAAAATTTAAAAGTGAATGTTAAGGAAAGCAGCCGTTTTGATGAATAATCAATCAAATCAGGTTCTTTCCTTTTTATATTTTTACTAAGGTAGATACTTTGCTAAATAAAGTTTCGCTTTATACACCGTGTCCTCTTTGTCATAGGCGCACTTAGACCGAAAACAGACGGAAAGGAGTATAAAATGTTTACTCAGCTTACAGAAAAAAACCAGAATGCAGAAGAACTAAAAGAAACACTTGATGATTTAGAGTTTCAGCTATTTCGCATGCAGGATAATTTAAAAGAAATTGCTAAAAAGTATGAAGTTATTGGTGTCGATCAGCCTGAAGATAATCAGTTAGTTATTGTATCGGCACAAAATGACGGAAACGCATGTAAAATTATGCTAAATGAATGTACAAAAGCCTATAGAGGGGCTTGGGATTTTGCCATCGATAGCGTATATGAAGATAATCACACGATTTTTATTGGTGACATTAAAGGGCCCGCTAATAAGGGATATGGCTCTGTATGTATGAATTATTTAAAAGAAGTAGCGGTTGATCAAAATGTTCATATCATTAAAGGCGATATCGCTGAGCGCGATTGGGATCATCTCGAAAGATTGATTCATTTTTATGAAAAACATAACTTTGAGGTAAATATTGATTATACGAATAAGTGCGGAGAAATTGAGTGGACTCCAGCTTATCAATAAAAAAACGAACAGACGCTGTCTGTCCGTTTTTTATTTGATATATGCTAAGCTTTTTTTAATGCTGCTAAGAGGACTTTCTATGCATTGATCTTGTTCAACGATCCACCATTTTACGCCTGCTCTATGTCCTTCTTGCATTACAGCCTTTACATCTACTCCTCCGGTACCAAGAGGAGCAAAAAATTGCTCGCCGTCTGTTGTCATATCTTTCAAATGAATAAAAGGCGTACGATTTTGATAATGCTTCATCCACTCCACTGGATCTTCGCCTGCTTTAGTCAGCCAATAAATGTCCAGCTCTACGTTTACCTCAGTTTCTTCTAAGATTGTTTGGAGAGCTGACTTTCCAGTTGACAATTTCTTCAGCTCAAAATCATGATGATGATAGCTAAACGACATGCCTTCTTTTTTACAATACGTATCAATATCATTTAAAGAATCAATAAGCACGTGATATCCTTTTTCAGTTTGTCGTTCAGGCATTAAATAAGGACAAACAATATGTGAATTTCCAATTTGCTGTTCAAAGTGAATCACTTGCGCTAAATTAGATTCTAATTGTTCAAGCGGCACATGACTAGAAGCTGGCTTCAGCTGTAAATCCGTTAACCATGCTTTTACTTCTTGCGCTGTATATCCTTCGTACCCTGCAAATTCTACCCCCTGATATCCTAAAGCAGCTACTTTTTGAAGCGTTCCTTTAAAATCTTTTTTCGTTTCTTCACGCAGCGTATAAAGCTGAACTCCTACAGGTATTTCTCCCATCTTCTCTCCCCCTGTTCATTGAGAAAGCTCCTATAGTAGGAGCTTCTGCTTTTATTTTACTGCACTTCCAAGCATTCCTGAAATAAAATGACGCTGAAGTGCCAGGAAGAAAACAATGATTGGAATGGTTGCAATCGTTACCCCCATCATTACTTGACCGTAATCAATAATCGATAAGCCAATTAAGCTTGAAAGAGCAACTGGCAATGTAGCCATTTCGTTAGATGTAGTCGCAACTAGAGGCCACATAAAGTTATTCCACTGTGTCATAAATAAGAAAATAGCTGTTGCAGCCATAGCAGGCTTCATAGAAGGAAGCACAATAGTTAAAAAGATTCTCATCTCTCCAGCTCCGTCCAAACGAGCTGCTTCAATAAGTTCCGTTGGAAAAGCTAAAAAGTTCTGACGTAATAAAAAGATAGCAAACGGAAAGCACAGCTGCGGAACAATAAGTGCAAAATACGTATCAAGCAAATTAAAATTCGACATCAGCTGAAAAAGCGGAATGAGCGTTGCTTGATATGGAATCATCATAGACAATAAAAGCGTAGTAAAAATTGCGTTTCGGCCTTTGAATTCAAATTTAGATAGGGCATATGCAGCTGTGGAGCAGACCATTAAAGCTACAATCACATACACGACTGAAACAAATACTGAGTTAAAAAAGACGCGCCCTAAATCAATTGAAGCATTTAAATTTTGTAGATTTGTCATAAATTGATCGCCAGGCTTCAGCGTTGGAGGGTTTGTAAACATTTTTCCTGATTCATTCGTAGCGCCGATAATCATCCAGTAAAAAGGAAAAATAGAAATAATCGTGAACAGCCCAAGCATGCTGTATAATCCTATTTTGCGCATGATGTTACTTTTCTTTTTAACCTTAGGCACGGTAGCTACTGCGGTTGCTTCTACTCTCTCTAATACACTCATGATTTATCACCCGTAAATTTAAATTGGAAGAACGTTAAAATACCAACTAATAATACAACAACGTACGCAATGGCTGATGCATATCCAAAATCAAAGTATTTAAAGCCATTTTGATAAATATATAAGCCTAGCGTCATCGTTGAATCAGCAGGGCCGCCTTTTGTTAAGTTAAAAGGTTCGTCAAACAATTGAAGCGTGCCAATTGTCGATAAAATAGTAGCGAACAAGATAACGGGTTTTAATTGTGGAACCGTTACGTGGAAAAACTTTTGAATACGATTTGCTCCGTCTAAATCAGCTGCTTCGTAAACTTCATGAGATAAACTTTGAAGAGCTGCTAGAAAAATAACCATGTTATAACCTGTCCATCTCCAAGTCATCGCAACGATGATTGAGACTTTAGCCCAAAATGGATCTCCCAGCCACTGAATGGCATCAATACCGAAAAATCCTAAAATAGTATTCATAATTCCTTCATCTTGAAGAATGATTGAAAACAAAATAGAGTAGGCAACTAGTGACGTTACCGCCGGCAAGAAAAACGAAACTCGGAAAAAACCTTTTAGTCTTAAAAGCTGACTGTTTAACGCGTTAGCTAGTACAAGCGCTAATAAAATCATAACGGGTACTTGAACGATTAAAATGATACCCGTATTTCCAAGGGCTTTCCAGAAAATATCATCTCCGAGCAAACGTGTATAGTTTGATAACCCGGTAAATACATACTTTCCGCCTTCCATACTCTGAAAGCTTAGAACAAACGATGAAAAAATAGGGTAGATTGTAAACAGCGCGAACAGCAAAAGTGCTGGAGCAATAAATAAGTAAGGCAACGATTTATTTGTCTTCATGATGACCTCCTAGTACCGCAAGAAGAAGAGATAGAAGGCAATTTTCTAGAAATCACCTTCTATGCTTCTTGATTATTTTTGAATTCGGTTTTCTAAGCGTTTTTGAGCTGCTTCAAGCGAGTCTGTAACGCCCTTACCATTTGTTACTTCTGACACAGCTTTGACTGCTTCACTGTTTGCAACTGAGTAATTGCCCGTAAAGTTAACCGGCTTAATATCTTTCATTTCATCTGCGAATGTTTTCCAAATCGTTTGATTGTTAAAGTACTCATCTTGTGCAGTGAATAATTTTGAAGAATATACGGTATTTAATGATGGGAATAATCCGCCCTTCATCGCTTCTTCTTGAACTTTATCCGTTGTTGAGAAATACTCCATAAATTTGTACGCTTCATCTGCTTTTTGACTAGTTGCTGAAATCACATAGTTGCTTCCGCCTAAGTTAGAAGCACGGTTGCCTCCTTCTTCAAACGAAGGTAATAAAAACACTCCCCATTTTCCTTTTAAATCCGGAGCCTGCTGCGTAATAGAACCGGATAGCCAAGCACCAGATGGTGAACTTGCTACTTTACCTTCTGCTAAAGCACTGATTGAAGCATCCCAGCCCACTGTATTTTTAACAATGCCTGCTTCTTTTAACTTCTTATTTAACTCCATTGCTTTTTTCGCTTCTTTAGAAGTTAAATTCAACTTTCCTTTGTTATTAAAATAGAACGTACCTTGCTGCGTCAGCGCCATTCGGAATAAGCCATCGTCATTATTAAAATCTAAACCTAGTAAATCAACACCAACTTTTTCTTTAATTTTCTTACCAGCCGCAATGTAATCATCCCATGTTTTGATACTGTTTGGATCTACGCCTGCTTTTTCAAAGTAATCTGTGCGATAGAAAACGCCTGTTGGACCTGCATCAAACGGGAAGCCGTACATGTTCCCATCCTTTGATAAAAGAGCTTTCTTAAACTCTGGAAACTTATCTTCTTGCTTATCAAATCCTTTTTTAGATAGGTTTAAAAATGCTTTTGGAAATGCATCCAAGTATCCTTGGAAACGATCGTCTTCTACTAATACAATATCAGGAAGGCCTTTTCCGCCAGCTTGCAATCCTGTTGTTAATTTTGAATAAACGTCTTCACGTCCCATATCCACTACTTTTAATTTAAACCCTGGATTCTCTTTTTGGTATTCTGCTGCTGCTTTCTTTAATACTGGTACGTTAATATTCCAAGCCCATGCAACAACTTCTTTTCCACCGCTACCACTTGTTTCATTAGCGGACTTTCCTCCGCATCCTGCAAGTACTAGGGTTAAAATGAGTGCAAAACTGATTAAACTAAACCAACGTTTCAATGAATACCCCTCCTATAATCTCGTCTCCTAGTGTGGCAAGTTTTTTTGTAAACGCTCATAATTCTTTCTCGAGAGAATTATTGAAAAATAATTCTGTATATTGAAAGCGTATACAATTTACTTAATCTAAATTATATGAATGAATATCCTTTTCCTCAATGGTAAATATAAAAGCCAAAAACCTTACATTTTTGCCTTTTTCTAAATTGATTTTGTTATTATGGTTTCTATTAACTTTTTCGTTCATGAAAAAAAGCGAATGTACTGTCGTTGTTGAAACAGAACACAATCGCTTATTTAAAAAAATCCAATGTATACTATTTTTTTGCTACATAAGTAACACTTTCTTGCTTATTTGGGACGTTCTAAGGAAAATAATTGCCCCAATTTACTATAGTTAGAACCCGCAAGTCGGCTGACTGGCTTCACACGTTCTGCAGAAACGCGATCGTTTTCTATCACTTTTTCACTAATATGAAACATCACAACTTCACCGATAAACAAATCTGAGCTGTATGCCTCATCCGTTCCTAATGGAACAATTTGGTGAAGCTTACACTCCATCCGAATGCTGGCTTCTTGAATTCCAGGAACCTGCACTTTTTTGCTCGGTGCTAGTGTTAACCCTGTTTCTTCGACTTCACTGACGGAAGAAGGATAAGAAGATGCCGCTTGATTCACCTGTTCCACTAAGTTTTCGTCTACAAGATGAACTACAAATTCTTTAGATGCACTAATATTTTTGGCCGTATCTTTCGTCATTTGACCTTCACTTCTCGAAACCGAAACAGCAATCAGCGGAGGCTCTGCCGCAACTACATTAAAGAAACTAAACGGCGCGGCATTCACTATACCGTCATCGTTTTGACTTGTAACAAACGCAATCGGCCGGGGAATGACGACACCTGTTAACAAATGATAATTGTCTTTTGCACTTTGTACCGCTGGGTCGACTATCTTCATTTTACCCACTCCTTTTCTTCCATTTACTTTATTGTATGGTAACGAAAAGAGTATAGATTAGCTAGCAACTTGCTCACCAAACATGCAAAAAAGAGATTGAGACATAACTACATCCACCTAATCCGAAGACGAACAAATGGGAGTAATGAGCTGGTATAGATCACTTGTGACACCACTGTTAATTTCCATGCAAGGCTTCGTTTCCGCGGGCGACCGATGAGCATCCTCGTCGCGTACACTCCTGCGGGGTCTCATCACTTCCTCTTTTCCCTCAGGAGTCTTCACCTTCCCCTCCAATCAACAGCTAGAAGCAACTAACTAGATGAAGCCTACGTTCACTACAACAATGAAAAAATCCGAACGATTCATCGTTCGGATTTTCCTGCAACTAAAATATTTTTGTTCCAGTCTATTTCTTTAATTTAACACCGTAATTTTCACTGTACGACGTCCGAATGCTTTTGCAGCTGACTCAGAAGGTACTAATACGTCAATTCGATATCCTTTAATCGCACCGCCCGTATCACCTGCTGTTGCTACTCCGTATCCTTCTACATATACTTTTGAACCTAATGGAATAACGGATGGATCTACCGCAATAATTTTATGAGTGCCTGAACTTACATTTTGTCCAGTGGCTGTTACACCGCTACACCCTGCACAATTAGCTGTATAAGCTGTTGCTTCTACATACATTTCTTTTCCAGAATGCTTTTGTGTGCTTTCTTCTTTTTTCGTTTCTTTTGCTTCTGAAGAAACGGCTGCTTTCTTCTCTGTAGCTGCAGCTGTTTTTACTTCTTGTTTTGGCTCTGTTTTTACTTCTTTTTTAGCTGTTGCTAGTTCAGCTTGACGCTTTGCTTCTGCATCAGCCTCAGCCTGTTCAGCTGCCTGCTGTTTTGCCACTTGCTCAGCTTGCTTTTGAGCTGCTTCTTTTTCTTTTGCAATCTTATCTTGAATGCCTGTTAATTCAGACTGAAGGTTTGCTTTTTCAGAAGAAGCTGCATCAATTTCATTTACGACCGTGCTGTACTTTTCTTGCATAGTTGTTAACGTTGCCGTTTGTTTGGCAACGTTTTTATCTAATTCAGCTTGTTTAGCCGCTAAGCTACCTTTTGCTGCTTCTAATACTTTTTCTTGCTTATCAATTTCTTTTTTATCTTTTTCAATTTGATCTAAATCATTTTGATGCTGCTTTAAAATATCATTATCTGCTGACAATAAAGTTGTGACAGCACCCATACGTGCAACAAAATCTCCAAAGTTATCAGCATTCATTAATGTATCAATAACAACGCTTGTTTTATCGTCTTGCTGTAAAGCAACTAATCGATTTTCAATAATATCTTTACGACTTAACACTTTTTCCTGAAGCAAAACGATTTCTTTTTTCTTTTTCTCAATCATTTTGTTCGCTTCTGAAATCTGCTTTTCAGTCGATGCTAACTCTTTTTTATTGCTAGAGATTACTGTATGTAATGAATTTAATTGTGATTGAATGTTTTGAACATCTGAATTGATAGACTGTTTCTCTTTCTCTTTTTGTTGAACAGCCTTTTCTGTTTCTTTAATTTTATTTTCAGTACTCTGGAGCGCTTCTTCATTCGATTGGGCGTGAGTCTCTGTGATGCCGGTCATGAAGAAAATTCCTGTGACTGCTGCAAGAGTCATACGCTTAAAAATTTTCATAAAGTAATAGTCCCCTTTCCTCATAGACATAGTTATACCATAAAAAACTATCTGTTTATGTTACAATACAGTTAAAAGTTTCCCATAATCTGTATAACCAAGAATCTCTTTCTGGGAATTCATCACCAAAATCCCTTGATAGAGAGGTTTACTGTTTATTAAAAAAGATATATTTTTGTCATAAACAGGGCAAAATTGCTCTTTAAAAATAGAAATAAACGCTTATTGTTACAGGTATATTACAAATTTTTCACAGAAAATTATGTGTTTTACCGTCTTTTTTCGGTGTTTTTTACTTTTTATTACATAAATTCCACCTACATAATTCCTACACTATTTATAAAGTTGTGACTTTTTCACTTCTTTTTTACACTTTATATACATAAAAAGACGCCCATAAATCAAATGAGCGTCTTTTTTCTACACACGTACAAAACCATTATTTGTCAGAGGTTACTAGTTTTAAAGGCACTGGAATTTGCTTATCTACCTTTTTGCCTTGAAGAACATTTTTAGCAGACTTTACGGCAAGTTTACCAATTAAAACAGGCTGCTGGGCTACAGTTGCTCCTAGCTTCCCTTCTTTTACCGCTTTAATTGCATCGTCGTTTCCATCAAACCCTACTACTAGCACATCTTTTCCTGAGCTGTTAATCGCTTGAATAGCTCCTAATGCCATTTCATCATTATGAGCAAATACGGCTTTGATACCAGGATTTCCTTGAAGAACATTCTCCATAACGTTTAAGCCTTTTGTACGGTCAAAATCAGCCGACTGTTTAGCCGTAATATCTAGCTTTTGATCCGCAACGTTGTGGAACCCTTTTCCTCGTTCACGAGTTGCTGAAGCTCCCGGCACGCCTTCAAGTTCTGCTACTTGAGCTTTTTCCCCTACTTTTTTCACAATGTAATCAGCAGCCATTTGACCACCTTTTACATTATCTGAAGCTACCAGGGTTTCTACTTTTCCTTTTTCTGCTGAACGATCTAGCGTAATAACTGGAATACCTACATTATTAGCCGATTGTACAGCTGTTGAAATAGCAGCTGAATCCGTTGGGTTAATAAGCAGAATATTAACACCTTGCTGCATTAAATCTTCTACATCGTTAATTTGTTTTGCTGAATCATTTTGAGCATCTACTACAACTACTTCCATGCCCAGTTTTTTTGCTTCTTTTTGTACCCCTTCTTTTAGCGAAACAAAGAACGGATTGTTTAATGTAGAAACGGATAAACCAATTTTAATATCTTTTAAATTTTTACTTTCAGATGGTTTCGCCCACTCAGGAGGCTGAAGTGAACAAGCCCCTAACAGTAATAATGAAAATGATAATAGCACGAGCCAAATTTTCTTCATGTTTTTCCCTCCTAAGCTGACTTTTTGCGATCAATTAATACCGCGATTAAAATAACAATTCCTTTTACGACCATTTGGTAAAATGACGAAACGCCGAGTAAGTTCAAACCGTTGTTTAACGTTCCGATAATCAGCGCACCAATTAATGTTCCAACAATGCGTCCACGTCCTCCAGAAAGGCTTGTTCCACCCAGTACTACTGCAGCGATAGCATCTAACTCGTAAGACGTACCTGCCGTTGGCTGAGCAGAGTTCAAACGAGAAGTCAAAATCGCTCCTGATAGCGCTGCCAATAATCCTGCTAGTGAGTAGATCATAACCTTAACTTTTGGTACTTTAATTCCTGAAATAAATGCTGCTTTTTCATTTCCCCCGATTGCATATGTTCTACGGCCAAACGGCGTTTTATGCAAAATCACCCATAGGACAGCAAACGCTAGTACCATCGTAATTGCCGGAACAGGAATACCTAGAAAATAGCCGCGGCCAAATAACTGGAAGTAATAGTTTTCGCCTAAGCCCGTAATCGGATTTCCATCTGTATAAACAAGCGTTAACCCTCTAAAAATTGTCATCGTCGCTAGCGTTGCAATAAACGGCGCCATTTTTCCTTTTGTAATAAGCAAGCCGTTAATCATACCCATTACAGCTCCTAACACACATCCTATTAAAATAGCTAAAATAGGATCTACACCTGACACAATCATACCTGCCATTAACGCACTTGATAAAGCAAGTATAGAGCCAACCGATAAATCAATTCCGCCTGTTAAAATGACAAATGTCATACCGAATGCAATTAAGGCATTAATGGCTACTTGACGCAGCAAGTTTAAAATATTTAAAGGTTCTAAAAAGCTTGGATTTAAAATCGATACAATGACAATAAGAATAAATAGACCTAGTAACGGACCTAACTTTTGCATCACGTTATCAACGCGATTTTCTTTTATCGCTGTGTTTGCTTTCATTTTACTGACCTCCTGTTGCAAATGTCATAATTTTTTCTTGAGTTGCTTCTTCACTTGTCAGTTCGCCTGTTATTTTCCCTTCATGCACAACCAAAATGCGATCGCTCATGCCGAGTACTTCCGGAAGCTCTGAAGACACCATGATAATGGCCACGCCTCTGTCTGTCAGTTCATTCATAAGCTGATAAATTTCACGCTTTGCCCCGACGTCAACTCCTCGAGTTGGTTCATCCAAAATCAGCACTTTTGGTCCAATGCCAATCCACTTGGCAATAACTACTTTTTGCTGATTTCCCCCCGATAAGTTACCCGCACTCGTCTCAGACGACTCGGTTTTGATCGTTAAACGTTTAATAAGTAAATCTACGAATTGCTGCTCGCTTTTTTGTTCAATAAAGCCTTTTGGCGAAAAGCTGAATAGACTCGGAAGTGCAATGTTTTCGCGAATAGAAAAATCTAGGACAAGCCCTTCTGTCTTACGGTCTTCTGTAATAAAACCGAGACCCAATTTGATGGCTTGATCGGGCTTTGTGATGTTGACCTGCTGGCCATTTAAGATAATTTCGCCTTTTTCTAACGGATCCAGCCCGAAGATAGCGCGCATAATTTCGGTTCGTCCAGCTCCCATTAGCCCCGCAACACCGACAATTTCTCCTGATCGCACTGAAAAATAAACGTTTTGAAATACACCTTTTCTCTCCAAGCCTTTTGCTTCAAATACAACGTCTCCCTTAGGAGATGTCCTAGCAGGAAATCGATCCGTTAGCTCTCTTCCTACCATTTTGCGAACAACATCATCGAAGCTGGTTTCTGGAATCGGCTTTTTGTCTACCGTCTGTCCGTCACGCATGACCGTAATGGAATCACAAATAGCGAAAATCTCTTCCATACGATGTGAAATATAGACAATCGATACACCTTGTTTTCGCAGCGCATTAATTACGTCAAATAACTTTTGAATTTCTCTTTCAGTAAGCGCTGCAGTTGGCTCATCCATGATAATGACTTTTGCATTCGTCATCAGCGCTTTGGCTATCTCAATCATTTGCTGCTGTCCGACAGAACAAAGTCCCGCTTCTTGATCAAGAGGAATGGTCACAGCTAATTTTTCAAACTGCTTCTTTGCTAACGCTTTCATTTCTTTTGTTTTTAAAAAACCTAAAGGCGTTTTTAATTCTTTGCCGATAAATAAGTTCTCAAGCACCGTCATTTCAGGCCAAACGTTCAGCTCTTGATGAATAAAGGTAATTCCGTTTTGTTCTGCTTCTTTTGGATTTTGAAAATACGTCTCTTTGCCATCAATCAGAATCTGCCCTTCATCTTTTTTATGAAGGCCGGTTAAAATATTCATCAGCGTAGATTTCCCCGCTCCATTTTCCCCCATTAGTGCGTGAACTTCACCTTCATGTAATTCAAAATCCACGCCCCTTAGTACACGGTTTGCTCCAAAGGCTTTATGAATCCCTCTCATTGCAATATGCATGCTGTTCACCTCTTTTAAAAAATAACTCCCGCTTGTAAAATGCAGTTTGCATAAGGAGTTGCTTCTCCTGTACGAATCACAACTTTCGCTTTGCTTGTCAGCATTTTTAATTGTTCATGCGATACTTCTTCTACTAAGATGTTTTGCTTCTCCATCAACTCGTAAGCCTTTTGATTTCTTTCTTTCATTTCAGAAGCAATCACTATTTTTTCTGTAGCCATATCTTCTAACACAGCTACTACTACATCTTCAAAGCTAGGCACTCCTAGCTTTAAAGATAAATCAATTTTAGGCACGTCACTAGGAACAGGTAACCCTGCATCTGCAATGACAATAGTGTCTGTATGACCTAGATCTGTTAGTATTTTCGTAATATGACTGTTAATTATTCCGTGACGTTTCATTTACAGACTCTCCTCCACTTCTTTTCGAGTCGGCATACCGCCTTGCGCACCAAATTTAGTGACGGATAGCGAAGCTGCGCGATTAGCAAACTGAATTCCTTTTTCAAAACTCATTCCTTCGGCAAGTGCCACGGCAAGCGCTGCGTTAAATGTATCTCCTGCTCCTGTTGTATCAATCGTTTCTACTTGATAAGAAGGAACCAATACTTCTTTCTCGCCGTTAAAATAGCGTACACCTTGTTTTCCTTCTGTAATAAACAATTTATTTGGATATTGTTTTAATACTTCTTCTTTTTCTTTTCCTTCAAATAAAAGCTCTGCTTCATGTTCATTTGGAGTGATGTAAGAAACTTTTTCAATCACTTCTGCTTTTAATGGTCTTGCAGGCGCTGGATTTAACAAAAGCGGTACTTTAAGTTCCTGACAAAGCTGAGCAACATATTCAACCGTTTCTTCTGGAATCTCTTGCTGAATAAGTACGATATCAGCTTCTTTAATTTTTTCTTTTGCTTTTTCTACGTAGTCTGGAGTAATATAATCGTTTGCTCCTTTGACAACTACAATGCTGTTATCTCCTTCAGCGAGTATAATGTGAGCTGTTCCGCTATCTGAATCTGTAACCGGTTTCATATTTTCCACAGATACACCGTTTGATTTGAAATTCTCCAGGATTGCTTTTCCGTAATGATCTTCGCCCACACACCCAATCATACTCACATCAGCTCCAAGACGGGCTGCTGCAACAGCTTGGTTCGCTCCTTTTCCTCCAGGAACGGTTTTGAATGATTCTCCTAACACTGTTTCTCCAGCTCCAGGACGAATATTTGATGTTACTACTAAATCCATTGATGAACTTCCAATCACAGTTACTTTAGCCATGTTCCTCAACCTTTCGTGTCGTATTTCGTTCAATAAACGTAACGGGTAGTTGTACTTGCTTTTGAATTAAAGGTTCTTTCTTAATGCATTTCATTAACAGACCTGCTGCTTGCTTGCCCATTTCATAAGCAGGCTGACGAATTGTAGACAGCGCTGGAAACGAAAAGCGGCTTTGCGGAATATCATCAAAACCAATTACTTGTAGATCATCAGGCACGCTTTTTTCTAATCGAAACGCCTCGTGTAAAACGGCTGTGGCTACAATGTCATTACTTGCAATAATCCCGTCCGTTTCAGGGTACTTTTGAAAGATTTCCTTTGCCCATTTCTGCGCATCGTCAAACGCTAGAGAATTTGTATTTAATACGTAAAAGTCTGCATCAGACTGACTCAAAACAGACAAAGAGCCTTGAAAACGTTCCTGGGCAGGCTTTACATTTACTGGACCTTTGATAAGTGTAATTCTTTTACTTCCTCTTTTGATTATTTCTTCTGCAGCAAGTTTTCCACCTTCAAAACCATCAGCATAAACGGATGGATACTGATCAGAACTTCTATCTAAAAACACGACGGGAAATGTAAGACCTTCATATAGTTTCTGAGCTAGACTTGTTGTTGCCGTGATCATACCTACTACATGGTTTTGCGTAAACGTTTGGAGATAGGTTAATTCTTTCTCTAACTGCTCATCACTATTGCCAAGAATTAAACGAAATCCATGGCTATGTACTTCATCTTCTATTCCTCGTGCAAGCTGAGGGAAAAAAGGGTTTGTAATGTCTGGAAGCAAGAGACCAATCAAACGCGATTCACGTGTATAAAGCGAACGGGCTACCTCGTTAGGGCTGTAGTTTAATTTTTGAATTGTATTCATTACTCGCACACGTGTGTCTTCTTTTACATATCCTGTACTGTTTAAAACGCGCGAAACGGTCGCAACGGACACGCCTGCTTCTTTTGCTACATCGCGAATTGTTACCACTTTATTTCCCTCCTTTCATATATGTAACCGTTTACACAAATGATAACATGGAAAAGTGAAGTTGACAATCTTTTTATTAAAAAAAATCACTCCATTAAGAAGTGATTTTTCTTTCATTAGATATTAGCGTCTAGTTTCTTAAATAATTTCAAAAATTGCTCTTGATCTTTCGGTTCATAGCAAGAAAAGAAATGAGCAATCATCTTTTGCACAATTTCATTTGCTTCTTCAATCACTTGTTCACCTTTAGCAGTTAACTCAATGTTTACCTTACGACGATCCTCTTTAGAGTGATAGCGTGAAACTAACTCTAAGTCTATTAAGCGATTAATAACAGGAGTAATTGCACTAGGCTTGACGCGCATCTCTTCTGCCAGCTTGGTTACCCCAATGTGACTGCACTTACCGATAATTAATAAGATATGATATTGAAAAGGTGTAATCCCTTGTGAAAGTAACCTTTCTTTTATCTCCGTCATTACCTTTTTGTTAAGGGATATCGAAATTCTCTGGACCTCTTCAATAAATGTGAGCTGTTCCATGTTTTGACGTCCCCTTTCTTATAATCAGGGAGTCGATGTTAACATGTCAGCCCCCTGCTGCACTCCAAGCGAAACCTAGCCTGGGGAGAGCGGCTGGTTTCGCGGAATGCTTATACCCTATTTTCTATCTACTTTATTCCGTACTATTATAATAGAAGAAACTCATTCACTATCGTTTTTCTTAAACGATCTTAAAGCTTTACGAAAAGCGTCATCATTCATAACGTCACGTTCTTCTTTTGTAAAAACCGTGTCGTCTTTTTCGCCTTCTCTAAACTTTTGCAGCACTTGACGATACATATCATCGTTCATGACATCTTTTTCTCTCTTATGTCTAGATGTTCTTGTTTCCGTCTTCGCCTGCGGCTCTTTTGGCTCTTCTTTTGGTGCTGCAGGTTTTTCTTCTGCTACTTTTTTCTCTTCTGCTTTTCGTTCTTTAGGAGCATTTGAAGCAGCCGCTTCTTTTTTAGGTGGAACTGGACGCTGGCGCTTAGAAGATGATGCTTTGGCATTCATTGTAATAATTAGTATAACCAGAATCACAGCTACAACGATCAGTAAAATACCTAACATACCGTCACCTACTGTCCTTGTGTCATTCGTTTAGTCACTTGAACAACACGTTCTCCTAATGCTTTACCTAGCGCTTGGTCGTTCTCTGTTAATAATTCGTCACCTTCGATTGGACAAGTAATTCCAACACCGTAATAAGTACCGTAAAGCGCATTTTCTGGGATGTTACCTGGTAACCCAGCGATAATCATACCTTGATGAAGCATAGGTGTAATTAAATTTAAAAGCGTCGCTTCTAAGCCACCGTGCGTTGTAGCTGTTGTACAGAACACCGCACCTACTTTATTAATTAATTTACCTTCTGCCCATAGATAACCTAATTTATCGATCCACGTTTTTAACCCTGAACTAATTGTTCCAAAATGCCCTGGGCAGCCCCAAATAATAGCATCCATTTCAGGCAGTTCACGTACATCTGCATCTTCGACATGCTTTACATATACGGTTGCTTCTCCAGACAGCTCGGCGCCAGAAGCAATCGCTTTTGCTAATGCCTCTGTATGTCCGCCTTCACTATCATATACGATACAAATTTTCATCCTTTATCCCTCCGTTGCTTATGAGTTCATATCTTTTGGTGCCGGTAACATACGAATATCGTCTGTTGCTTCTTTTTCTGTTTCTTCTACTTCTACTACTGCATCTTTACGAACATCACGTAGGAAGAAACTTAAAATCAATCCAATAATGGCAATAATAACTGTCCAGTAAAATGCGTCGTTAATTCCTTGTACAGTTGCTTGCGCTTGAACTTTTCCAGCTAAAGTTGTTAAAGCTTGTTTTTGCGCCTCAGTTTGAGAAAGGTGAAGCGTTTGAGCAATCTTTTGAACAAACACCTGGAAGTTATTCATAAAGAATGGATCAGATGTATTCATTGAACTGCTCATTTCATTTACATGATATGTTGTGCGATTTGTAAAGATTGTAGTCATTAGACTGATACCGATTGAACCGCTAACCTGACGAAGCGTGTTCGCCATTGATGTACCGTGGCTGCTTAATTTTGCCGGCAGCTGATTTAAACCAGCTGTCATAATTGGCATCATTAATAATGACATACCGAATGCACGGATCATATAAATAATAACAATATGGCTAAACGGTGTTTCTAGCGTTAATTTTGTAAATTCAAATGTTGTCACAACCGTAATCAACATCCCGACAATTCCTAATGGGCGCGGTCCTAATTTATCAAACAGCGTACCAGAAATTGGTGACATAACTAACATAACAAGTGCACCAGGCAAGATTAATAAACCTGAATCAAATGCTGAATAGCCACGAATATTTTGCAAGTAAATTGGCAATAAGAACATACCAGCATACATGCTAATTGTGATGGCAATACTAATAATATTAGATAATGAGAAAATACTGTATTTAAATACTCTCACATCAAGTAATGGACTTTTAAGTCGAAGCTGCTGCACGACAAAGATGATTAATAAGACAATACCGCCAATCATCGTTGACAATACAACTGAATCCGTCCAGCCATCGTTTCCAGCTTCACTGAATCCGTATAGAAGTAAAGCCATACCTGCAAGAGATGTAAACACAGAAATTAGATCTACTTTTACATTTTGAGGTGGTTTAATATCTTTTAATTTAAAAGCTGCAATAATAAGTACGATCGCACCTAGTGGCACCATTCCCGTAAATAAAATGTGCCAGTCATAGTTCTGAATAACCCATCCTGAAAGCGTCGGTCCAATTGCCGGAGCGAACATCATGGCTAAACCAAAGATACCCATTCCTTTTCCGCGCATATGAGGAGGGAAAATAAATACGATAATGGTCATAACTAGAGGTGCTAGCACTCCGCCTCCGACTGCTTGAACCAGACGTCCGATTAGCATAATCGAGAAAGTAGGCGCAATTCCACAGACAAGTGCCCCTATTGTAAAGCAGGCCATTGCAAATAAGAATAAGCGACGAACTCCAAAACGTTCAATTAAATAGGCTGATAATGGAATAAGTGCACCATTTACAAGCATATATCCTGTAAGCAACCACTGTGCGGTATTAGCCGTAACGCCAAACTCTGTAATCAGATGCGGAATCGCAACATTTAGCAGCGTTTGGTTTAAGATTGCTAAGAACAATCCAAGCATAAGTACGACTAGCAGCGGAATATGCTTTTTAACTGAGCTTTCCTCTGGTTGTATCGTGTTTGCTGACATCAGTTCCTTCCTCCTTTCTTCTCTTCTTAATCATGTACGTTCTTAGTTTTTAGAGATTTTAACTTCTGCGTTCATACCTGGTAGTACGTTTTCAGAGTAGTTAGAAATAGAGATTTTAACAGGAACTGTTTGTGATACTTTCGTATAGTTGCCGTCTGAATTAGAGCTTGGCATTAATGAGAAAATTGAGTTTGTTGCATAACCGATTTCTTCTACTTTTCCATCGATTGTTGTTTTAGTATCTCCGTCAACTGTTACATCAACGTCATCGCCAGCTTCAATATCTTTTAATTTGTCTTCTTTAATGTTTGCAATGATGAATAAGTTATTCATATCTACTTCGCTAGCAATTTGTTGACCAGCTTGAACCATTTGATTTTCTTTTACCTGTGTTTTGATGATTTTACCGTCTTCTGGTACTGTAACTGTTTTTTCTCCATCTTCTGATTGGATTTTAGCTACCTCATCATCTTTTGAAACATCTTTACCTTCTTCAATGTTCCAGCTTGCTACTTTACCTGCCGCTGGCGCTACTACTGTATAAAGGTCGCCGGACACTTTTGCATTGTCTGTAGATACATAATTAGATTTTTGAATATAATAGTATCCCCCACCAATAATTAAAGCTAATACTACAATAATTCCGATAAAGTTCATTAAAATTAAACGCCCTCTTGACATTTATTTTACCTCCTTAATATTTCATTCAGTTAAGTATTACGCTAGATAACTTTATCACAAAGATATTTAGTTGTAAATAACTTTGATTTTAATTTATTTTTAAAACTAAACATTTATGTTTCATAAAGTTTTCCCGACTGAATACTTTACTACATCTTTAACTGAAATACAACTTAAAAGTTTTGGTTTCTTTACAAGTACTTTACTTTACTTTAAAGTTAGATACATAAGCATAGGGTTATACACAAAACAGCTCCTTTTTTCGGAACAAACTCCCTATATACATAAACCACAATAGGTAACTAGCAGCAATTGTTTAACACCTATAATGATAAAGAAAAGGTGATTATAATGGATCAGCAGTTAATAGATAAACTAGAAAAACTTGACCAAGTTAAAACCTCATTATTTGAACTCAAGCGAAAGCTCTTGGAAGATAAAATCAGTGAGCAGCCCTATAATTTGACCATTACGAAATTTTTAATTCTAAAATTCATTGGAGTCAGCTCTAAACGTATGGTAGCCGAAATTTCTTCAAATCTAAAGCTAACCTCCGGGGCTACTACCATTTTATTAAATCAATTAGAAGATGATGCACTCATTAAGCGCGTACGTGACCAAAAAGACCGCCGAATTGTATGGATATCCTTAACAGAGGCTGGCGAAACATTAGTGAACTATGTAATTGAGCAGCGAAATTTATTTTGGCAAGACATGCTTTTTGCTCTAACTCCTGAAGAACAGGATGAGTACCTCCGCATGCTTGAAAAAATGGAAAAACGAATTAGACAAACTGTGGATCGTTAATGCTAAAAAGCGTGTGTTCATTTATTTTATGGACACACGCTTTTTATGACCCGCTACTATTGACGAGTTTAGGAAGCTTGTTGTTTGCTGCCTTTAAAATTCAGGATTTTTTTTCAAAAATCCATTCCAAGCCTGTGCTGTAGCTTTCTCAATTTCTTCTTTGGAAGCATGAAGCCTCTTAGCGCTGTCTCCATAGCCAATTTCGATTTTACCTTTTTTCAATTCTTCAAATATCGAATCAGCAAAGTCATCAAGCGGTGCTCCAAATGTATGAAGACCGGGTCCTCCTAAATCCGTGTTCACGGCTGGAGGAAGAATTTCTATCACTTCGGTATTTGTTTCTTCTACTTGATGTCTTAAACTAATCGTAAACGACCTTAACGCCGCTTTTGTTGCGCTGTAGATTGGCACCCATGCTCCAGGTGTTAAAGACAGTCCGGACGTTACGTTAATAACCGTAGCACGTTCTTGTTGAACGAAATGAGGAATCAATAACGACGTTAAATGAATAGGAGCACTTACATTACTCATTAGTTCTTTTTCATAATACTGCCACTCTTCGTGCATGTGTAAAAGATTTACGCGCTGCTGAATACCTGCATTATTCACAATCACATTTAATTTTGGGAACGTTTCAGTCGCCCATTTTACTAGCTCTACTCTGCTTTCTTCCATTGATACGTCGCACACTTTTGTATGTAACGAAGGGAATCTTTCTTTTGCTTCTTGCAGCTTTGATTCCCTTCTTCCACAAATAATGACTTCATTTCCTTCATTTAAAAAACGTTCTGCAAGCGCCAACCCAATTCCGGACGCTCCGCCCGTAATTAAAATAGTGTTTCCTGACATTTTCATTACTTTTCCTCCTCGTTCAACCATCACATTTACTTTTTAATAAACAAAGCGCTACTGCATGAATGACAATAGCGCTTTGTTTATTATTTATCTTACAAGACGTTTTAGCCTTGTTTTAAAATTAAAAGTCAAAGTTATCCGGATCTGGACCTACGCGATAATTTTGATTTAATGCGTTAATTTTTTCAACTTCTTCTGCATTTAATTCAAAATCAAATACATCTGCATTTTGGATAATACGATGTTCTTTTGTTGACTTAGGAATAGTTACTACTTCGTTTTGTAAGTCCCAACGTAAGATAACTTGAGCAGTTGATTTTCCGTGCTTTTCAGCGATTTGAGTTAACACTTCGTTGTCAAGCAGCTCACCTTGTGCAAGCGGTGACCATGCTTCCACCTGGATTCCTTGTTTTTTGCAGTATTCACGCACTTCTGTTTGTGTTAAAAGTGGATGAAATTCGATTTGGTTTACCATCGGCTTGACTTCTGCATCTGCAATTAAGTCTTCTAAATGATGAACTTGGAAATTCGATACGCCGATTGCACGAATTTTCCCCTCTTTATAAAGCTTTTCAAGTGCTTTCCACGTATCCTTATACTTACCTTCAACTGGCCAGTGAATTAAGTATAAATCTAAATATTCAAGACCTAACTTGTTTAAGCTTGTTTCAAACGCTTGAAGAGTTGTGTCATATCCTTGATCTGCATTCCACACTTTTGATGTAACAAATAGTTCTTCGCGAGAAACACCTGATTCTTTGATCGCTTGTCCCACGCCTTCTTCATTTTCATAAATTTTAGCCGTATCAATGCTTTTATATCCAGCTTTGATTGCATATTTAACTGAATCTACAACTTCTTGACCATCTTCTACTTTATAAACACCTAAACCTAACCAAGGCATTTTAACGCCGTTTGCTAAGGTCGTCGTTGACTGTAAGTTTTCCATGTTGCTGTTCATCCCCTTTTTTACTGTTGAATTATTCGTAAAGAGTAATTGCTTGTGAAATTTGTTCTGCGCACTGTCTAACGAGTGCAGCATGTTCTTCGTCTTTCTCTTGTGAAATACGAAGGGATGGACCTGATAAAGCAATAGCCGCCATTATTTTTCCTTTTCTGAAAATAGGGGCTGCAATACAGCGAACGCCGGGCTCCCGTTCTTCATCATCGACAGCATATCCTCTTTCCTTACTTAAAGCCAAATCAGCTTCAAGCTCGTCCAGCTCGGTGATCGTTCGATCTGTATAAGCTTCAAGCGAAAGTTCATGAAGAATAGATTTTTGTACGCTGTCCTCTTGATAAGCAAGAATACACTTTCCAATAGCATTTGCATGAAGCGGCTTTTTATTTCCTACTTCGGAATGCGTACGAGTGCTATATTGCCCGTTGACCACCTGAGTTGTAACCATTTGTTTATGATGGAGAATTCCCGCGTAAATGGTCTCTTTGGTCTCTTCACTCAGTTTCTGCATAGCAGGAACAGAGAGCCAATTCATTTCATAGTTCGTATGCATCGTATTTTGCACGAGTGCCAGCACCAGTTGTGGTGAAACCGTATAGCGGTTAGACGGGTTTCTTACAATAAATCCGTTTTGTTCAAGCGTGCTCACAAGACGATACATCGTACTCTTATTAAAACCGAGCGCTTCCATCATTTCTGGAATAGTCATATTCGGACGGTTTAAAAGCAAAGAGAAGATATCTAATCCTTTTTTTAAAGTTCCAACCTCGGACATGCCCTTCTTCCTCCTTTTATCCGAACAACAATTTTATTATAAAACAAAGCTCTTTATCGTATCAAATAAGGAAACTAAACTAAGTTATTTTCCCTATATGAGAGAATACATAACGTAATTGTTCTTCTTAATCTATTCCACTGTTTTTTCTATTTAAACATAAAAAAAGCCTTAACAATAGAATTTTTTTACAGTTTTTAAATTAGTTTTGCTTTTCACTCGTTAACTTCTTCAAATCGCTTCAGCTGCTCCAGCTGATTTTCCTTTTTCATAATTTCTTTCTGACGCTCGCCTAGTAAATCAAAATGAGGATAGCCAGATCGATTATCAATATACTTAGCGGGAATACCATACTTTTTTCCCCACTTAATCAGCTTATTTAAGTCACTGCAACCTACTTTTGTTACGGTAGTTGCATGTGGAAAACGCTCATCAAGCCAGTAATGAGTTAAAAATGCGATCTCTCCTCGCTTAACAGCTGATTTCCATGCGTTTAGTTCGGGGCGTTTAATTCCAAATGCCATTCTTTCACCTTTCCTCTTTTATATAAGTAGTCACATGATTTGTTTGCTATAAAGAAAAAATATCATTCATATAGAAATCTTTCATAATATCTTGTCTATTTATAACCATCTCTAAATAATAGCGTACTTTCTCAACCTGTTTCCTATCTAAGCATTATTGTGTGCTTATGATTTTATCATCATCTTCTTTTATTTTTCAAAAGATCAAACAAAAAAATAACGTTTAAATAATAAAGAAAAGCCTTATATGTAAAAGAAACTAAGGATTAATTTCAACATTTCTTTTTCGAATGATTTTTCCTTTGTATTGAATGTTGTTCTTTTTTTATTATGGCAGTATGCATTTATTGTGAACCTTCAGTACATTAAAAAACTTACACAGTTACCATTCTCGCAAAAAGACAGAATTTACTTTTTATTCCGAAAATAATATAATTCAAGTGATATGAAGCTTTTCGCTTCATCTATTTATTATCAAAGGGGGAATTCCGCTTGGCGATGAATGAAAATTCTTTAAAGAAGGTAAACAATGCTTCTTCCTCTCCTGATTACACAGAAATTGTACAGTCTGCTTCATTTCAAAAGCTTTTGAAACAAAAACGCAATTTTATTTTACCGCTCTCTCTGTTTTTTCTTGCTTTTTATTTTACCTTGCCTATCTTAACGGCTTACACAACCGTCCTAAACAAACCAGCTTTTGCTTCTATGACCTGGGCGTGGGTATTTGCTTTTGCACAGTTTGTGATGACCTGGACCCTATGCATTCTATACACAAAAAGAGCCTCGAAATTTGATGAACTTGTTGACACGATTAAAAAAGAAGCTGCAAATTAAATAGGGGGTTAAATGAATGAACGTACTAGCTTTTTCACTTTTTTTAGCCATTGTAGGTCTTACGCTAATCATTACGTATGCGGCATCCAAGCGGACAAAAACGACCAGTGACTTTTATACAGCAGATGGAAGTTTAACCGGCTGGCAAAACGGTATGGCGATTGCCGGAGATTATATGTCTGCTGCATCATTTTTAGGCATAGCTGGAATGGTAGCGCTTTCTGGTTTTGACGGTTTTTTTTACAGCATCGGCTTTTTAGTTGCCTACCTCGTTGTGTTATACATTGTAGCTGAACCACTTCGCAACTTAGGAAAGTACACGATGGCAGATATGATAGCAGCTCGTTTTAACGAAAAGAAAGTGCGGGGAGTTGCTGCGTTAAACACGATCACCATTTCCATTTTTTATATGATTGCGCAACTTGTTGGAGCAGGAGCATTAATTCATTTATTACTTGGTCTAGATTACGTGTACTCTGTCTTGATTGTCGGCGTCTTGATGACGGTTTACGTTGTATTTGGAGGAATGACAGCGACTAGCTGGGTGCAGATTGTCAAAGCCTTGCTTCTGATGATTGGTACGTTCATTATTTCCATTATCGTATTTTCAAAATTTGATTTTAGCTTAGCTAAAATGTTTTCCGAGATGAAAACTGCAACTCCTCTTGGTGACGGCTTTTTAAATCCAGGAAATAAATTCAAAAATCCGCTGGACATGATTTCGTTGAATTTAGCTCTTGTTCTTGGTACAGCAGGCCTGCCTCATATCCTTATTCGTTTCTTCACAGTAAAAGATGCCATCACCGCAAGAAAGTCTGTTATTTATGCAACGTGGATCATTGGCGTTTTTTACATTATGACAATCTTTTTAGGATTCGGTGCTGCTGCATTTGTAGGATACGATGATATTATAAAAGCAAATGCAGCAGGAAATATGGCAGCTCCCCTGCTCGCTCAAGTTCTTGGCGGAGACTTTCTTTTTGCGTTCGTCTCAGCTGTAGCTTTTGCTACAATTTTAGCTGTTGTAGCTGGACTGGTGCTCTCAGCAGCTTCAGCATTCGCGCACGACTTCTATAGTCATATTCTCCGTAAAGGAGCTGCTACTGAAAAAGAACAGGTAGTAGCTGCACGATGGGCTTCTATTGGGGTATCCATTCTATCTATTATTCTTGCATTATTTGCTCAAAACATGAACGTGGCATTTTTAGTGGCACTTGCGTTTGCGGTAGCAGCGAGCGCTAACTTACCAATTATTCTTCTCACTATTTTTTGGAAACGTTTCAATACAGCAGGAGCAGTCACTGGCATGCTGGTTGGACTATTCAGCTCACTGTTTTTAGTTGCCATTAGTCCAAACGTGTGGGCACTTGAGCCGGGAGCTGCTATCTTTGTAGGTGAACCGCTCATCACGCTAACAAACCCTGGTATTATCTCTATTCCTCTAGGCTTCTTAGCTGCTTTTATAGGAACACTTCTTTCGTCTAAAAAAGCAGATGAAAAGAAATTTGATGAGATTTTAGTAAAAGCAAATACAGGTATGGGAATCGAAGAGCCTGTCAAACATTAACGCCAAAAAGCCTTGAAGCACTTTGCTTCAAGGCTTTTTACTAGAATAAATCTTCTTGTAAACCAATAGCGGAAATTTGTTCATTTCTAAATTTTACAGCTAACATATGCTCTTCTTCCCACGTACACTCAAAAAACAAACCAAGTTCTCTTGTATCATGAGGTGCTTCAGGAACAAAGATTTGAATACACTCAACTAAAAAACCGATGTCTTTTCGCTTTTTTACATTCGGAACTAATAAGTCTACAACATCTTTTTCAACTTGAGTTCTGTATTCATCTCGCACCTGTTGATAATAATCAAAAAGAGCTTTTTCCGTCCTCTTTAACAATAATTCACCTTGAAGCCAAAATGCTTGAAAGGCCTCTTCTTGTTGTTTTTGAAATGGCTTCTCTTTATCTCCATCAATTGTCAGCAACACGTGTTGTTTTTGTCCAAAAAAAGTGACCTGTTTTTCTCCAACCCAGGCCGAGTCATATAACAAAGATCCAAAAAGCGGATGATGTACTCGTAATGTTTGATTCATTGCATACCTGACCCTCTCAAAAAGTGGATTTCTGCTTGCATTGGCGTATAATAAATGGTGCTTGAAACAAACTTCTAAACTTATTCTATGTTACCATATTTTTTACAGAAAGGAGTGCCACAATGTGTGAATACAATTAAATCTTTGTACCCTTACTTAAAACCTTACAAATGGCTCGCGCTGTTTGCCCCGCTATTGATGGTAATTGAAGTGTTAGCTGACCTTCTTCAGCCTGCTATTATGCAGCATATCATTGATTATGGCATTGCAAACAACGATCAAACATATGTTATCACTCGAAGTATCCTTATGCTCATGTTAGCACTCATTGGCTTAGCTGCCGGTATCGTCTGCGCCATCCTTAGCACAAAAGCGGCAGTAAATTTTTCTACCGATATTCGGAAATCGCTTTTTGAAAAGATTGAGAACCTCTCAAACAGCAACAGAGACAAACTAGGAACTGGTCACTTAATTACCGTCATGACAAATGATGTAACGAGTGTTCAAAACGCATTGAATATGACGCTAAAAGTATTAGTTAGAGGTCCTTTACTTTTTGCAGGAAGTATTGTGATCGTGTTATTAACCGCTCGTTCTTTGTTTCCTATTATCGTCGTGGTCGTCCCTATTTTATTTTTATGCATTTGGTTTGTGATCACGAAAGCTGGAAAACTTTTTAAAAAAGTTCAGCAAAGCGTTGATCGTGTAAATACAAAAGTCCAAGAAAATTTATCAGGGATGCGTGTAGTAAAAGCGTATGTAAGAGAATCGTATGAAATCAATCAGTTTAAAGAAGCAAACAGTTCCTTGACGCGAGCTAATATGAGTGCTGTTCAGCTTATTTCTCTTTTAATGCCCGTTATTTTATTTGTAGTAAATATCGGAATGGTAGCTACTCTATGGCTGGGAGGACTTCAAGTCGAAGCAGGAAAAATTGAAGCAGGTGTGATTTTAGCTTTTATTAACTACTTAACGATTATTTTAAACGGACTTATGTCAAGCAGCATGGTGCTTATGCAAATTACACGCGCATTCCCTTCAGCTGAACGAATCGATTCTGTTTTAAAAACAAAAATAGACATCCCTCCAGCAAACTCTGCTGCTCAAATCAACAGACTTAAAGGTGATCTATCGTTTCAACACGTTACATACAGCTATAGTAAAAATGGCGAAAACGTATTAAAAGATATTTCGTTTACTGCTAAACACGGGGAAACCATTGGCATTATCGGCTCTACTGGAAGCGGAAAGTCGACGCTTGCAAAACTTATTTCCCGCTTATATGATCCTGATGACGGCGAAATCTTCGTAGATGGAAAAAATCTTACGGACTATGACGTAAAAGTGCTTCGCTCATCCATTGGGTTTATTCCTCAAAAAGCTACGCTGTTTACCGGCACGATTGATATGAATATTCGAATGGGAAAAGATCATGCTTCTTCCTCAGAAATTGAAGATGCTGCGGATTTTGCATGCGCAACGGATTTTATTGAAAAACTCCCAGAAAGATATGAGTATCCTTTAACGCGAGGAGCAACCAATTTATCAGGAGGACAAAAGCAGCGTCTTTCAATCGCGCGTGCATTTGTTAGAAAGCCCGCTATCCTGGTCATCGATGATGCAACTTCGGCATTAGACGCTGTCTCAGAAGCGCAGGTACTAACACATTTAAAAGAAGAGTTTGCTGATGCGACCGTTATCATTATTGCTTCTAAAATTTCGTCTCTTCTCCACGCTGACCATATTATCGTCATGGATGAAGGCAAAATTGCTGAACAAGGGACTCATGAAGAATTGCTTCGTTATCGCTCTCTTTATTACGACATTTATCTTGCACAAGGCGGAAAAGAGGTGTTGCCTAGTGAATAACCAAGGTAAAAATCAAATGAGCTCTATTCGCGGCCCTAGAGGAATGATGAAAGGCCCTATAGTTAAGCCAAAAAATGCGAAAAAAACACTGCACAGAATCTGGTCATATATGGGGAAACGAAAACCTCCGCTTGCGGCTGCGATAATCTTAGTTATTGTGACTTCCCTGCTTAATTTATTAGGCCCTTATTTAATTGGGGTTATTATTGATGAGCATATTATTCCCAAAGATATCAGCGGAACGATACGAATGTCACTTATTCTTGCAGGAATTTATATTACGACATCTTTGTTAACATGGCTGCAAACCTATTTAATGGTGAACGTTTCGTTTAAGACTATTGGCATGCTTCGACAAGATTTATTTGCAAAGCTTCAGACTCTCTCCCTTCGCTTTTTTGACAAACGAGCTCACGGAGAGTTAATGAGCAGAGTCACAAATGATATTGATAATCTAAACAACGCTCTGAGTCAAAGCGTTATTCAGGCTCTGTCCTCTATTTTGTCTTTAGTCGGCATTACTATTGCGATGTTCTCGCTCAACTGGATTCTTGCCATTATCACGCTGATTGTTATTCCCTTGATGGTTATAATCGTTCGACAAATATTAAAACGAAGCAGTGAAAATTTTGTCAAACGCCAAAAAGACTTAGGTGAGCTAAACGGCTTTGTAGAAGAAGCAATCTCTGGAGGAGAAGTTGTTACGCTTTTTAGTAAGGAAAAAGACTTTTTAACTGTTTTTAATGAACGAAATGAACAGCTGAGAAGTTCATCAACAAAAGCGGAAACATTTTCAGGCTTTTTAGGTCCTGTCACAAACTTTATTAACAACTTAGGCTTAGCACTAGTGATTGGAGCGGGAGCATTTATGGCTGTTCAAGATAGCGTTACAGTCGGGATGATCGCTTCATTCGTTAACTACTCACGTCAGTTCTCTCGCCCAATCAGTCAAATGGCAAACTTAGTAAACACCATTCTTTCGGCTATTGCCGGCGCAGAGCGCGTGTTTGCGATTATGGATGAGCAGCCGGACGTCACAAACAAGCCAAACGCTCTTTCTGTTACAAAATTTGCAGGAGACGTTGCTTTTGAGAACGTATCATTTGGCTATACTGACGAAAAAATGATTTTAAAAAATGTTACACTGACAGCAAAAAAAGGTGAAATGGTTGCTTTGGTCGGTCCGACAGGTTCTGGTAAAACAACAATCATTAACTTGCTCACACGATTTTATGACATCTCAAACGGAGACATTAAAATTGACGGACGTTCTATCAGTGACTATAACATCCATGATTTACGAAACCGAATCGGCATTGTTCTTCAAGATACCTATTTATTTTCCGGTACGATTGCGGATAACATTCGATTTGGCCGGTTAGATGCCAGCGACGAAGAAGTTAAAAATGCCGCAAAGATGGCCAATGCTCATTCGTTTATCAAGCATCTGCCGCAGCAATACAATACCGTGATTTCAGCTGGCGGAGGAAATTTAAGTGAAGGTCAAAAGCAGCTTTTATCGATTGCTCGAGCCATGCTTTCTGACTGTGATATTTTAATTTTAGACGAAGCTACTTCCAATATTGATACAAAAACAGAAATTGATATTCAACGAGGAATGAGTAATCTGTTAAAAGGAAAAACAAGCTTGGTGATTGCCCACCGCCTTAAAACGATTGAAAATGCAGATCAAATCCTTGTCTTAAAAGACGGACAAATTATTGAAGAAGGAAATCATCGCGAGCTGTTAGAAAAACAAGGGTTTTATCACAAGCTCTATACGCAGCAGTTTACGATTTAAAAGAGGTAAAATAAAAAGTATGTTAGTTTAAGGAAGGTCCGAACGAGTAATCGTTCGGACCTTTTCATTGTGCTGGTAAACGTAGGGTTCATCCAGTTAGTTGCTTCTAGCTGTTGATTGGAGGGCAAGGCGAAGACTCCTGCGGGAATAGCGGAACAGATGAGACCCCGCAGGAGCGCAAGCAAAGAGAAAGCTCATCGGCCGCCCGCGGAAAGCGAAGCCTTGCACGGAAATCAACAGCGGTGTAATAAATGATCGATACGAGCTCCTTTACTCCATTTGTTTGTCTTTAGATTGAATTGATGTAATTATGTCTCAATCTCTTTTTCGTTTTATCATTTATCTATTACAGCTACAATTTTCCCTTTTACTCGACGAGTCGCCAGTTCATCTAATGCTGCTGAATCAAGTCCTAATACGTGAGGATATGTCCAACTAGGATTACCGCCGTTTCCTGTTTTATAATCTACAGGGTTCAGGGCAGTAGCTTTAATTTTAACTAAAATTTCACCTTTAGCTGGATGCGGCTTTTGGATATTTCCGACTTTCATCTCACTTACTTTCCCTTTGCCTTCTAGCAGTAAAGCTTTCATCAAGATCTCCCCTTTTACATTTCTTCCTTCAATTAAAAGTTCTTTTTCAGTATAATAAATACATGTTGTTTACAAAAGACAGCACTTTCATGTAACCAGGTACCTTCCCGGTAACCTAGGTCTATGGATATTAAATTATTATATCCATATTTCATATCTGTTTATGAATGGAGGATTAACGGTGAAAGCACCCCACTATAATGTACCTGTTGAAGCAACGCTTGAAGTAATCGGCGGGAAATGGAAAGTCGTTATTTTATGCCTATTAAAAGAAGGCGAAAAACGTTTTAGTGAACTCCAGCGAGCTATGCCTGCTATTACCAAAAAAATGCTATCTCAACAGCTAAAAGAATTAGAAAAAGACGGTGTGGTTAATAGAAAAGTATACAATGAAGTTCCTCCTAAAGTAGAGTACTCACTCAGTGAAGAAGGCGAAACCTTACGAGAAATTTTAAATATGATGTGCGCATGGGGAGATAGAAGAATGGGAAACACCCCAAATTGCAGCTAAGTTCTCCTAGCGGCTCTGTTAAGACAAACGAATAGCTATTGCCAAGAGCTATTCGTTTTTGTTTTATCTATTCTCCTACTCTTTCTTGCGATTCGCCCCTGTGTAAGAACATCTGACAACACTATAGAATTCTTTCGCATTTTCAGCTATGATGATGTCGAACGATGCAGCCAGAATTGTCGAAATAAAACTCAAGAATGATAGGTGATTCAATGATGCAATTAGGTTTAGATTTATCCCAAAAACAACTATTAAAATTGGCTATGACACCTGAATTACGTCAGTCTATCAACATTTTAAATTATTCTACGGCCGATTTAGTTCATTATCTTCATCAGCAAGTCAATGAAAATCCTGTAATTAAACTGTCTGCTGGCGACTCTCAGCAAAAAGATTCATTTGATACTCGAGAACAGCGTTCATATTCAAAAGGTTATACCGATGACGAGTATAATCCGTTTAATTATATATCTGATCAAACTGTGACATTAGAGAGTCATTTATTAGAGCAGCTATCTATGCTAAATCATTTACACTCACACCAAAAACACATCGTTCAATTTCTAATTGGAAACTTAAATAAAGACGGCTTTTTAGCAATTGAGCAAAAATTGGCAGCCGAACTGCTGAATGTTTCAATTAGCGAAGTCAACGATATGATTCACGTTTTACAAAGCTTTGATCCGATTGGCGTGGGCGCTCAAAATTTTGTCGATTCACTGCTTATTCAAATTAAGGCCAAAAAGTCAAAGCCTCCTCTTTTATACGACGTGGTAAAACACGATATTGAAGATATTGCCAACAAAAAATATCGGAACATTTCAAAAAAATACTCTATTTCGATGCGCGAAGTACAAGAAATTGTTGACTGCTTGCGGACATTAAATCCTCGTCCAGCAGGAGATTTCTACGTCCCGCTTACGAAGTACATCTCGCCTGATGTAACGGTACAAAAAGTTGACGGCCGCTATCATGTTATTCTTCATAGCGAGCTGCTTCCGTCCATCGAAATTAACAGTACCTACCAAAAGCTGGTTCATCACTCTGCATGCGTAACAACCGATCGATACGTACAGGAAAAAATTCATGAAGCTACTTGGCTAATCAATAGTATTGAGCAGCGTAATGCCACGATTTACAACGTGTCCAAAGCCATTGTGGAACATCAGCAAGATTTTTTTGAAATGGGTATTTCGGGGCTAAAGCCGCTTACCTTAAAAGATATTGCGCAAAAAGTAGACTGTCACGAATCAACGGTAAGCCGTGCGACCAATGGAAAGTATATTCAAACGCCACGCGGGCTGTTTGAGTTAAAATACTTTTTCACCAATTCTTTAGAGCGAACTGATGGCGAACAAAGCAATTCTACTGCCTTTATAAAAGAAAAAATCAAAACATTAATTGCCGAAGAAAATAAATTAAAACCTCTTTCAGATCAAAAGCTCATGTCTCTTCTTTCCAGCGAAGGAATTCAAATTTCAAGAAGAACAGTAGCTAAATACCGTGAAGAAGCAGGAATTGAAAGTTCTTCTAAGCGGCGACGATTTTAATATTGCTTATTCTAAATTACAGCTTTATCACTACTAAAAAGAACCCGTTGATTTTACTCAACGGGTTCTTTTTATCGGTTTCCAATAAATAAAAGCCATATGATATTGATACGTATATTCATATGTGCTCTTTATTTTCTTTACATGCTGTAAAATAATCTTTTCAGTTTCTAACTTGTCAATATCTTTAGAAAGCACCTTTGTCGAGTTCTTCTTGATGAGATCTTCGTACGTCTCATAGGTTACCGTTTTGGTTATAGGAACAAGTTTACAATCTGCGTAAATACCCAGTTCATATAAAATATTTAATAAGTCAATATATTCCTTACGGCGCCATTTAATCTCATACCCAAGTTTTCTATGTAACTCTATGTAATGGGGCTTTTCTGGACCCGTTGACATGCCGATAACCGCCAAACGATTAGCCGAATCATTCATATTTAAGAGACCATCGACAATATTATGCATACGGTAAAAACAGTTTATTCCTACTACGGCATCATAAGTATCCGTTAAATTCTCATGCTCCCATTTTCCTTCTACAAACGTTAGATTAGAGCGATCACCCGATTGTTTTTGCAAGTAGCGGATGATGCTTGGCGAACAATCCATACACGTAAGTTCTCTTACATAGTCAGCAATCGAAAACGTATAATTTCCCCACCCAGGGCCAATTTCCATAACAGAGTCACTAGGATTTAAAAAAGCAAGAAGTTCTTGTTGAAGCTGGTTTACTGCGGGATCATTTTCTGAATCAAAAGACATTTTTTCTAAATACTGCTGCCAAAATTCATCTTCAGCTCGGTCGTTTATCATTCGTTCCGATATTGAACCGTCCCATTCTTTCAGGCCTTCCTGCCACTTTTTCACACGATCACTTTCATATACCAAATTTTTTGTAAGCTGCTGCATGCATTCACGTTCCCCTCTTTTATACGTAAACCTATACTATCATAAAGAAAAAGAGAGTTCCTTTTTAAACTGGAACTCTCTTTTATATTAACTAAATTATGCTGCTGCCTCTTCCTCTGTGTGATGCTTCTCTTTTCTGGCATTGATATAAAACATTATCAATGAAAGAGTGATGAAGATTGCTGCAAAGATTCCAAGTACGCCAGCTTGATGCCATACATAGCCGAAATCATCACCAATTGAAATGATTTCACGGAAACCGCGAATGGCATAGGTCATAGGCAAGTATGGGTTGATCGCTTGGAAGAATTCCGGCACAAGTGCTTTAGGGAATGTACCTGCACTGCCGCCAATTTGAAGCAGCAGAATAATAAAGGCTAAATACTGCCCTACTTTTCCTAAACCTGTTGTTAAGAACAAGATAAGTGTAAAGAATGTCACACCTGTAATCATGGTAAAGATATAGAAGTGCCAAATGCTTGTTACGTTTAAATGCAAGCCCCATAGAAGAGCCGTAACCGCAATCGCTGCCTGCAGCATACCTACAATAGTGATGACACTAAACTTACTTAAGAACCACGAAATACCTGATGTCGGTCGAATTGATGGCTCTTTCATTGGATACACCGCCGAGAACATTAACGTTCCTGCAAACAAGCCAATACATAAGATATATGGAGCTAACCCAACACCGTACTTATCTACGTTGTTTTGTTTATCCGATTTTAAATCCGTTGGATTTGAAAACATGCTATATGTTTTATCATCGGCTTTAACATCTTTTGCATCTTTTGCACCGTCTGCTAAAGAAGAATGAAGTTCGCTTGTTCCATCTGATAGTTTAGATGAGCCATCATATAACTTGGATGAACCATTCGTTAACTCTTTAGAACCATTTGCTAGTTTAGTTGCGCCGTTTTCAAGCTGTGTTAAACCATTAGCTAGCGCTGCGCTTCCTTGTTCAGACTTTTTAAGTCCATCCACAATTTGCTGCTGCCCGTCAGCAAGCTTTCCGGCTCCTGTATGAGCGTCAGCAATACCGCTGTTTAGTTCTGCAAATTTGCTGTTGAACTGCTTTTCTCCGTCTGCTAGTTTAACAGCACCGTTGTATAATTGAGTTTGAGCATTATATAATTTTGTTTGGCCATTGTACAGCTGACTTTGTCCGTCAGCAATTTTATTAATCGCGCTTTGGATGTCTTCTCCGCCTTTAGAAAGCTTTTGAAGCGCTGCTGATAACTCTTGCACTTTATCTACTTTTGCTTTTAGCTGCTCTGCTTTTTGCTGCTGTTCATCCATAAACTGCTGAGACGTGAGTTTTTTAATTCCTGCAATCAGCGTTTGTTTTTGCTCATCAGGAATGGACTCGTTGCTGTTAATACTGTCAATTAGAGCTTGCTGCTGCTGTTCAAACTCTGCTTTTTTTGAATCGACCTGCTGTTTAATCTGCGTAATTTCCTGTTCCGCTTGATTAATTTGCTGCGTAACGCTGCTCACTTCAGCATCCACTTGATTTAAGCCGCTTGTGAACTGCGGTAGTTTCCCTTGAAGTGTTTTTGTTCCTTCATTGAGCTGCTGTGTTGCACCTTGCAGTTTTGCAGTTCCGTCTTGCAGTTGTCCTAATCCAGTGCTAAGCTTTCCTGCACCTGTTTCTAGTTCTTTAGAAGCCCCGTACAGCTGTCCGCTTCCACTTTCCAACTTCCCTAAACCGCTGTTTAGGCTGCCTAAATTTTCATTAATTTTATCCGCACCGTTTAGTAGCTTAGCTGTACCAGCATTTAAATCTGTTGCTCCTTTTCGTGCATCCGTTAATCCGTTTGCTAATTTAGCTGTACCGTCTTCAAATGTAACCGTGCTGTCTGCTAATTTCTTCATGTTATCTCGCAGCGTTTTTGAGCCGTTTTCGAGCTCTCCTGCACCGTCACTTGCTTTTTGAAGACCGTCCGCTACTTGCTTAAAGCTGTCAAATACCGTTTCAGCATACTGCTTTGTGACTGCTTCTTTAATCTGATCATTGATTTTAGCCACTGCATTTGAGCTAATTTGAGCGCCTGAATAGTTCTTTCCGGCATTTGTATGATAGATAAATTTCATTTTTTTAGGATCTTTATCCATTAATGTTGTTGCATTTTTGGAGAAATTCTTTGGGATTTCCAACACTAAATAGTAGTCCTCATTTTTTAAGCCTTCTAACGCTTTTTCTTTGTTCGTAAATTTCCAGTCAAATTTATCGTTTTTCTTTAAATCATCAACAAAATCACGACCAACATTCAATTTCTTTCCATCTAACGTAGCACCTTTATCTTCATTTACCACTGCAACTGGAATTTGATCTGTTTTTCCATATGGATCCCAGTAAGCAGATAAAAAGATGACATTATAAAGTAATGGAACAAATAACAATCCGCAAATCACAACAATAGTCATTGGTTTGGAAAAGATTTTTTTCCATTCTCCTTTAATCATATTCATGTTTTTTAGCCTCCAATAATCCTTACTTTCGCCTGACTATTTGACCGAAAAACATTTTCGGTCATTAAGTTCTGATTAATGTTACCATATTCACAAGAACAAGGTCAATCGTTATTCTGTAATTAAAAGCTGATTTTAACAGAAAGTTCAAAATCAGCTTTTTTAAGATAACGTTCATGCTATAGGCTTAAATCATTAACTTCATCCGCATCGTTTTTAACAAATGCCCTTCAAATTCATCATCAAATTCATCCACGAGCTGGAAACCTTTTGATTGATAAAAAGCACGGCCTATTCCGTTTTCCCTTTCTACATTAATGTAAACGATTTTTAATTCCTTCGAGCGCTTCATTCCTTTTTCTAACAATTGCGAACCGATTCCTTTTCCTTGATAAGCAGGCAGTATATAGATAGATCCTAGTTCTATTTCCCCTCTGTTTTGTAGTCGGAAAAAGTTAGCGTATCCTACGATTTTCTCATCAATAGTTGCTACATAAATGAACGAATTGCGCAAGCGCCACAGCAGCCTTTTATTGGAGTATGCTTCTGAAAGAAACCGATTCTGAACGCTTCTAGGAATAATTCCTTCATATGTATCATACCAGCTCATCTTTGCGACGTATTGAACAGACGTAATATCTTCTTTTCTCATTTTGCGAATGATTACCTCCACTCACATCCCTCCTGACAATTTGCTGCTAAAATCGTACATAATTTCACCTGAAAAATATAGTTATAAATATATATTTTTAATTGTAACGCTCTAGAAGCATTGATTGATTGATTTTAGAACCTTACGTATAATCGAGATAGATACAAATTGAAAATGATTATCATTAACAGGAGTGCTGAATGATGAATTTAACTACCGTGAGTATTGGCGACAAAGTAAAAGTTAAAAACATTGAATTTTTAGATAGATCATTAGAACGCCGCCTTCTTTCTTTTGGAGTAAAAAAAGGCTGCGAACTATGTATGAAGCAAAAAAACATCTTAGTGGGACCTTGTATTATTGAATGTCAAGGTCAAATGATTAGCATCCGAAAACGCGATGCGGCTAAAATTGAGGTTGAGACAGCATGAGTACAATTGCACTTTTAGGAAATCCAAACACAGGAAAAACTTCTTTATTCAATATATTAACAGATTCCTATGAATACGTAGGAAACTGGAGCGGTGTAACCGTTGAAAAGAAAGTTTGGTCTATTAAAAAGCAAAACAGCCAGCTGGTTGATTTGCCGGGTGTGTATGATTTTACTCCTCTTTCTTCAGATGAAGCAGTGGTAACTAACTTTTTGTTAACCGGAGAATTTAACAGTATGCTGAATATTGTAGACGCTTCTCAGTTTGAAAGAAGCATGCATCTCACTATTCAAGCATTGGAGTATGGAAAGCCATTAGTAATCGGCTTAAATATGATTGATGTAGCGGAAAAACGCGGATTGACTTTTCATTTGGAGAAGCTTAGCAAATCATTACATATTCCGGTTTCTGCAATTATTGCCCGGAATGGAAAAGGAATTAATGAGCTTCTCTCCACTTTGAAGCAAGATTTAAAAGCCCCGTTATTTCAACTAAATTACGGGGAAACCGCTGAACACGCAATTCATATGATTCAAACAAAAGCGGATGTCAGCAGATGGATTGCCATTCAATTTTTAGCTGAAAATAGCGTAATTGAATCAACATTAAAAGAAAAAACGAGTTACTCAGAGCTGCTTGAGCTTCGAAAAGCAGCTGCACAAAAATTAACCAAGCCGCTTAGCGAGCATTTCTTCGACGTGCGTACAGCATTTATCGAGCGCATTTCCAGCGAGTGTATCGTAAAGGGCAGTGAAACACCTCTAACCTTCACAGATCGAATCGATCGAATTGTGACGCATAAGTGGCTTGGCCTCCCTATTTTTCTTAGCTTAATGTATTTGATTTTTAATATTACGTTTACTTGAATTGGCGTTCCTCTTTCTGATAAACTGGACGGTTTTTTTGGCGGAACGCTTAGTAAAGGCGCTGATTCTCTTCTAAATGCAGCAGGTGCTGCTCCATTTATTCATGATTTAATTGTGGACGGCATCATCGCAGGCGTAGGCGGCGTACTAGTATTTGTACCACAAATCTTTGTCCTGTTCTTTTTCATTTCACTGCTTGAAGATTCAGGATACATGGCTCGAATTGCTGTAGTAATGGATCGTATCATGGAATTTTTCGGTTTGAACGGAAAAGCATTTATTCCGATGATTATTAGCTTTGGATGTAACGTACCGGGGATCATGGCCGCGCGTACAATTGAACAGCGAAAAGAGCGCCTTATGACCATTTTAGTAAATCCATTTATGAGCTGCTCAGCACGCCTTCCTGTATATGCTTTGTTTGTAGGTGCGTTTTTTGTGCAAAACGGAGCAGCTGTGGTGTTTTCTATGTACTTGCTTGGCATTATTTTAGCACTTGTTGTAACGAAAATTTTATCAGTAACGCTTCTCAAAGACGAACAATCAACTTTTATTGTTGAACTTCCTCCTTACCGCGTACCTCAAGCCAAGACTCTTTGGAGAAGCACGTGCAAAAGAAGTGGTTGTTTCGACTATGAGCATCATTTATAAAGTACAAGAAGGACAGCTTGGCGACACAATGAAGACATTCTTTACACCTCTAACAGCCTATACGTTTATGGTGTTTGTTCTTCTTTATGTTCCGTGTCTAGCAACCGTCGCTGTTATTCGACGAGAAACCGGCTCATTGAAATGGACAGCATTTGCTGTAGCCTATCCTTTGGTTGTCGCTTATCTCGTAGCTTTGCTTGTACACACTATTGGAAAAGTACTTGGTTTTTCTTAAAAGGAGTGAATAATATTGATTATTAACATTTTAATTGGGGTTTTGATATTTGGATATGCCCTTTATCATATGACAAAATTCTTCCGCAAGAGTACTCAGGGAAAATGTGCAAGCTGCGCACAGCAATCTTCTTGTGCAACGGATGATTTGCGGTATTGAGTGGGATAAAACGATTCAAGAGGCTCAAAATCAATCATCTTAATACATTAAAAAAGCATCCTGATAGATAGGATGCTTTTTTAATGTTACCCAACTAGTTTTAAAATGAGATGAGAAAGGACTTCCTGTTCCTCTTCACTGCTGACTTTCCATAACTCATGAAGGACTTTTTCTTCTCGGTTTCGAGGTTCCTCATTTTCAGCTAAATAGCTAGCCACTTTTTTTGTAGCGGCCGTTAATTGTTCCTCACTTAACCCGAGCTTTTTACCGACATGAACTTTTTGACTTAAATAATCAGTAAACGTATCAAAGTTCTGCAAAATTGCTTCTTTTTTCTCCGTCCCTAAATTATCTGCCGTTTCTTCAATTTTATTCATGTCTTTTGTAGTTCCTTCATTCATTTGACTCACAGTTAACATCTCCTTTTTAGTGAATAGACTGGTATGTTCTTTCACGCTCAGCTTCTGGTTTTTCGTCTGGCGTCATCTTTTCCTTACTTATTTCAGAAGTTGCATCTTTCACTTTTTCACCAATTTGCTGTAAATCACTTTTAGCATCTTCTACCGTCGATTTTGCATCATGCGTAACGCTTTTCACATCTTCTGCTTGCTTAAAGAAATCTTCATTTACACGCTCGTACAAATGTTTGGCATCATTAATTGCATCTTTTAAAAGATTCGATGCGTTTTTCATTTGTTGCACCATTTTTTCTTTTGTTTCTTGAGGGTTCTCTTTTACTTGATTAATCATGTTTGCAGAAGAGTCCTTCAATGTAACGGCTCTTCTTTTAACAGATGAGCGAGTTTTATTATCAAGCAATGTTATACATCCACCCACAACTGCCCCGACAACAACACCTTTTACTAGCTTGCTGCTGCAGCTTTTTCCAGCGCTAACAGCAGCAGTGCTATTAGCTGTCTGTGGATTGTTATTGATTCCCACATCGTTATTAATGCCTGCGCTGTTGCTTAAAGCAGGGTTTTGTAATTTAGATCGGTTTCTTTCCATTTTTACTGCCTCCTTTAGCATTGTTATTGAGTGATTTCCCATCTTTTTTTATATTTAAACAATTGAATTCCTTAAAAATAAAAAACATGACTAAAGGCCACCTTTTACGCCTCACTAGTCAAGAATAACTATATAGTAAGAAAAGCTGAACTTTTTAATGGAAAGATACAAGCCGGATTTTTGTAAAAGGATTGTCAGCACCGGTATAATAAGAAGTACTTTAAAAGAAATTTTATACTATTGGTCATAGGGGTGAAGCAATTGAGCCAGCTTAATAAGGAATTTAACTGTGAAAAAGAATTAACGCTTGCTATTATCGGTGGAAAATGGAAGATGCTGATACTATGGCACTTAGGGCGGGAAGGAACAAAACGGTTCGGGGAACTAAAATCGCTTATTCCTGACATTACGCCGCGCATGCTGGTTAACCAGCTGCGGGAACTGGAAGAAGATCTAATTGTTAACCGTAAAGTTTATCCTGTTGTACCACCTAAAGTCGAATACTCACTTACAAAAGAAGGAGAAAGTTTAATGCCCATTTTGACAGCCATGTATGATTGGGGTAAAAATTACCGTGATACAGTGCTGATCAATCAAGAACAAAAGGCGGAAACGTTAATTAAATAATGGAAACTACTCCTTCTATTCCATAGTTTTTATTTTTTTATGCGGATGATGTTACTCACTATCATCCGTATTTTTAATGACAATTAAGCGGTTACAAGACTGGTATGTCCATTAGTATACTTCTGTATACTATCATTCCCCACACTATTTGTGGGAAAAGTGCGTACTTTTAAGAACCTCAAACTGCGGGTACAATAACTACACCAGCTGCTTTTTATGTAAAAAAGCACAAAAGGTATATATAGATTTCTGTAAGGAGTGGAGTAGAATGGAATTACAATTAGCATTAGATCTTGTTAATATCTCTCAAGCAAAAGAGGTAGTAAAAGAAGTTGAAGAACATATTGATATCGTGGAAATCGGTACGCCCGTTGTAATCAATGAAGGGCTTCGCGCCGTTAAAGAAATTAAAGAAGCATTTCCTAATTTAAAAGTACTAGCTGACCTAAAAATTATGGATGCAGCTGGCTATGAAGTACAGCAAGCTTCTCAAGCTGGAGCAGACATCATTACCATCTTAGGTGTTGCTGAAGATATGTCAATCAAAGGTGCAGTTGAAGAAGCCAAAAAACAAGGTAAAAAAATTCTAGTCGATATGATTGGTGTAAAAGATATTAAAGGACGCGCAAAAGAGCTAGACGAATTTGGCGTTGACTATATCTGTGTACACACAGGATACGATCTTCAAGCAGTTGGCCAAAACTCTTTTGAAGATTTAGTAACAATCAAAAGCGTTGTAAAAAATGCAAAAACAGCCGTTGCTGGCGGCATTAAATTAGAATCTTTACCTGAAGTAGTAAAAGCACAGCCTGATCTTGTTATCGTTGGCGGAGGAATCACAAGCCAAGATGATAAAAAATCAGTTGCTTCTCAAATGAAAGAGCTTATTACAAATTAAGGAGCTTTCTATGCAGACGAGCGAACATTTAAAAACGGTTATGAATGAGCTTTTACAAACAACGGCTCTAATCGCTGACGATGAAGCGGAGCAGCTTGTAAATGGCATCATCTCATCTAAAAAAGTGTTTGTTACAGGAGCAGGCCGTTCAGGTCTTATGGGCAAGTCGTTTGCTATGCGTATGATGCATATGGGCATTGATGCTTATGTCATTGGAGAAACCGTGACGTCCACTTTCACGCAGGATGATTTATTAATCATCGGATCAGGTTCTGGCGAGACGAAGAGCTTGATTCCTATCGCTCAAAAAGCAAAAGAACTTGGAGGAAAAGTTGGAGTAGTCACAATTTCTCCCGACTCCACGCTTGGCAAGCTGGCTGACTTTATCGTGAAGCTGCCTGGTGCTCCGAAGGATCAAGAACAAAGCAGTTATCAAACAGTGCAGCCTATGGCGTCACTGTTTGAACAAACGCTTCTTCTCTTTTACGATGCGCTGATTCTTCGCTTCATGGAGAAGAAAGAACTTGATACCCATACAATGTACGGAAAGCACGCAAATTTAGAATAAAAAAAGAGGCTGGGACAAAAGCTTTTTAGTCCAAGTGAAAAACGAACCATTAATCAATATGTTTGATTCGTGGTTCGTTTTTTTGTGACGGTGAATATAGTTTCATCTGTTTCGTTTCTTCTAGCAGTTGATTGGAGGGCAAGACGAAGACTCCTGCGGGAAAAGCGGAACAGATGAGACCCCGCAGGAGCGCAAGCGACGAGGAGGCTCATCGGCCGCCCGCGGAAAGCGAAGCCTTGCACGGAAATCAACTGCGGTGTAATAAGCGGTTCAGCTCATGTATCCCATTTGTTCGTCTTTAAGTTAAATTCATTTGGTTATGTCTCAACCCTCTTCTTATTTTGGAATTTTCTATATAATCAAATATTCACTTATGTCATAACCTAATGTACTTTATCGTTAACTTTTTTTAAAAGCCCTATTCGAATTTTGTTGCATCTCCATAAAACGGCTGCTCTGCGACTTTAATGAATTCTGTTGGGCATCCTTCATACGCTTCCCTCATCTCATCTTGCTGATGTTCAGGAACTTCTTTTGTTCCTTCGTTGTTATCTAACACTGCATAAGCAAGACCTTCTGAATCATAATCATAAAGATCTGGTGCGCTCCCTACACATGCTCCGCAAGCAATACATGTTTCCTTATCTACCATCGTAAAAGCCATAAAAAAACCTTCTTTACCTTTTCACTTTCTCGTTCAGAAAGTTACGTTCAGTATAAGAAGGTTTTTTTTATTTGTCTTAAGTTATTTACTTAGATTCTGCGATATTCTCAAACATTTCATCTACATTTGGCTTTTTCTTAATTAATCCTGACTCTTTTAACCAGTCCACATTTGACTGCCATGATTCTTTCGTTTGACTGCCAAATCCTTGTTCAGACTTCATTTTCGGAAGTAAAATATTTAAACTTTTTGTTTCCACGTCTTTTTCAAGAGGGAAGTTTGATTTATCTTGATTATCTAACAAAATTTGAAGTGATTCTTTTGGATGTTTCTCCGTGTATTCATACCCTTTTGTCGCGGCACGCCAAAACGCTTTAATCGTATCAGAATCTTTTGCCCACGTTTGATCCCCAGTAACTGCCACTAGCTCGTAATAAGATGGCACGCCGTAATCTGAAGGATCAATGTCAACCGTTTTATATCCTTTTTTATGAAGTAGTGGTACTTCATGGTTAATATATGCACCTATTACGGCATCTACTTTTTTGCTAATCAGCGACGAATTTAACTCAAATCCTACGTCTACTAGTTTTACCTTATTCGGATCTCCTCCATCGCTTTTCACCATTTTCTTGAGAACAGATTCACTTAATGGTGTTCCGCTGTATCCTACTACTTTTCCTTCTAAATCTTTAGGACGCTTAATACCGCTATCTTTGAGCGCCACAACTCGGTTTAACGGAGACCTTACAATCGCTCCTACCGACTTTACCGGCACATCTTCATTTGCTCGTGCCATTGCTACATCAGGCTGATAATAAAGGCCAAGCGTAACTTTCCCCGCAGCTGCTAAATTAAGCGAGTCTGTTGGATTAGCAGGAAACTGTACTTTTACATTCAGCCCTTCTTTTTTAAAATATCCTTTTTCTTGTGCAGCGTAAATGAAGCTGTGCACTGCATTCGGGTACCAATCAAGCATAATTGTAACATCTTTTAATTTTTCACTGTCACCAGCTTTATTTTCCTTGTCCTGACCGCAAGCAGCGAGCATCATAACAAGCATCAGGCTTAAGCCAATTACAAACCATTTTTTCATTCTGTTTTCCTCCACTTTAATGAACGTTTTTCGAAACCTACTACAATAATAAAGAATAAAATACCAAGCGCGGATAAAATCACAATTGGTGCAAATACACCAGCTGCATCAAACTGTGTCATCATGCGCCGGCTGAAATATCCTAAGCCTGCTTGTGCACCTAACCACTCCCCAATGGCAGCACCTATTATACTAAAGGTAACCGCTACTTTGAGCCCTGAATAAAAATGAGGCAGTGCAGAAGGAATGTTCAACTTAAAGAAAATATCTTTTTTTGTTGCTCCCATCGTTAGCATGAGTTCTTTTAACTCTTTGTTTGTGGAACGAAGCCCATCAAACGTGCTAACAGTAATGGGAAAAAACGTAATTAATACGGTCACAATCACTTTGCTCCAAATGGAGTAGCCAAACCAGAGAACAAATACAGGAGCAATGGCAATGGTCGGAATCATTTGCGACGCAATAATAAGCGGATAGAAAGCACGCTCAATAAGCGGACTCCAATTCATCCATACGGCCAGCAGAATCCCTAGCACAACGGATATAACCAGCCCAATTACGACAATAGATAACGTAGCTGGCAAATGCTTAAACAATAAATCCATTCGCAAATCCCAAAGCTTCGCTAAAATACCGGTGGGCGTTGGTAAGATAAACGGATAGTTTACAATGCGTGCTCCAATTTCCCAAGCAGCCAGTAAAATGACTACTAATATCACTGAAGCTCCGTACTTTTTCATGTGTTCACCTTCGATCTAAGCTGTTCAATTAAATACTCTTTCACGTCAAGCACACGCTGTTGATTCAAATCTTTTTGCGTTCGAGGTCTGCTAAGCGGCACTTGAATCTCTTCAAGATGACTTACCGGCTTGTCTGAAAAGATAAAAATACGATCTGACAGAAAAAGCGCTTCGTTTACGTCATGAGTGATAAATAAGATGGTGTGCTTACGCTTTTGCCATTGTTCAAGCAGCCATTCTTGCATCGACAAACGCGTAATGGCATCAAGCGCACTGAAAGGCTCATCTAAAAGCAGCACGTTAGAACCGCTTAATACCGTTCGCAGAAAAGAAACACGCTGCTTCATCCCACCGGATAAATCACTTGGAAAACGGTTTTCATACCCTTTTAACCCAAACTCTTCGAGCAGCTGAGATACTTGCCTATGAGCACTTGCTTTTGACACATTGTGAAGCTCAAGCGGCAGCGCTGCATTGTCTAAAATCGTGCGCCACGGAAGAAGCAAATCTTGCTGCGGCATGTAGCCTACTTTTCCAAGCCGCTTTTCATAAGACTGTCCGTTAATCACGATATCGCCTTCACTCTGCTGTTCAAGACCTGTGATAAGACGAAACAACGTACTTTTTCCAGATCCGCTTGCTCCAACGATACTGACAAACTCGCCTTCTTTCACGTCTAAGTTTAATGATGTTACAATCGCTTGATCACCGTTTTTGTACGTAAAACTGACGTTTTGAAAAGATAACACAGACTTATTCATGAATTGGCCACATCGCTTCGTTATAAGCCATATCCCAGAACATGTACTCAAAACGCGTTGTATTTAAGAAAATTTCTTCGAGCTTTTCTAACTCTGCTTCTGATTTGTCTTCAGTAAGTGAGTCAAATAAGTTGATACACCACGTCGCTAGTTCTCCAAATTCTTCTGAGCTGTACATTTCAATCCACTCACGATAAAACTCATTGTTAGCTCCAGGCTTTTCACTGAGTTCTTTTCCTATTTCCCAGTAGCTCCACATACAAGGCAAAAGAGCCGCCACTAATTCAGCCAATGTTCCGCTTTGACCAACGTGCAGCATATAGTGTGTGTATGCAAGCGTTGTAGGAGATGGCTGCGCTTTTTCTAATTCTTTTTCGCTGATTTCAAATTTCTTGGCATACTCACGGTGCAGGCTCATTTCTTCGTTTAATGTAGAATCTAAAAGGGCTGCAAATTTCCCCATCGTTTGAACATCGGTAGCTTTCATGGCTCCAATCGCAAATAATTTAGCATAATCAATTAGGTAAAGATAATCTTGAATCATATAAAAGCGAAACTTCTCCTTTTCAAGCGTTCCGTCTCCCATTCCCTCTACAAAGGGATGATTATGATTTTGGCGCCAAATCGGCTGCAGCTTTTCATATAATCGTTCACTAAATTTCATGATGATCACTCCTTATGCGTATGCAGCCACGTATAAATGAACTGCACCATCACTTTTGTATATTGAATAAGCTGATTGACATCTAATTGTTCGTTCACAGCATGTGCATTTGCTAAATTTCCTGGACCATAAATAGCTGCCGGAATTCCAGCATCAGCTAGCCATCCCCCGTCTGTTACGCTAGTTGACACATCAATTGGAGGCTTTTTCCCTTCAATTTGTTCATGAGTATGTGCAAGCAGCTGTACTGCAGCATGATTTTCATCAATTTCTAATGACGGGAAGATTTCTCCTCTGTCTTCAATCATTGATGTGCCTCCCCATTCAAAGGTTGGCAGATTATCTTTTAACCATGGATCTGCTTTTGCAATAGATAAAATGTATTCTTCCACTTCTTTTGATACTTGGTCGTATGATTCATTGGGATAATAGTGAACGGTGATCCACAGCCTGCATTCATCTGCAATAAACGCAGCATGCCTTCCGCCTTCGATTACTGCTGGATTAATCGTATTTGTCCCCGGCAAAAATCCTGGATAGCTTTTTGTAACAGCCCAGTGGCGCTCTAATTCTTGCAGCCCTCCGATCACTTTTGCCATCTTCTCAATAGCACTCGCAGCTAACAGCCCTCCTCCAGCATGAATCATACTTCGGCGTGTACCGTCATGATAGGTTTTGCTGCTTTTTATCGTAATCCATCCTGTGATCACTCCGCCTTGACCTTGAATATGTAAATCACTCGTATCGGCAACGAGCGCAAAGTCAGCAGTATATCCTTTCTGACAGCATTGCAGCGTACCTGCCTCTCCAACTTCTTCTCCTACAACGGATTCAAAAATCAAGTCTCCCGGCAGTTCAATGCCTGCTTCCGTTAAAAGCTGCACTGCAAATAATGCTCCTGCCATGCCGCCTTTCATATCAGAAACTCCGCGTCCGATTATCATGTTGTCTTTTACCACAGCTTCAAACGGATTTGTCTCCCACTTTTCATTTTCTTGTACCTCAGCAACATCCATATGCCCGTTAATAATCAAGCTTTGATAGTCAGCTGATTTTTTCCCTTTTAACGTACCTACTACGATGGGATCGTTAGAATATAAGTCCCACATATCGATGGAAAAACCGCAGTTTTTAAGGAAATCCGCTACGTAGCGCTGCGCTTCATGAGAATTTCGTGCAGGAGGCGCCGGCGTTTTATATGAAACAAGCGTTGTTAATAATTGGATTAGCTCCCCTTTGCGCTCCTCTACCTGTTTGACAAGCAAATCAATTGTTTTCTCCATGTATGACACCTTCCTTTACGCAAAAAAAACACTTCTTTCGCAGGAAAGAAGTGTTTTTGTTTATATACAAAAAATTATTATAACGAGTTCGTAAGGAAATACCATACAAAACATCCATTACAATACCTCTTTCCTACGCTAGTATTACCTAGTTCAGGTTATAAGGGTTAAGACTTCTCGTCTCTCTCAGCTTAGAAAGCACCCCTAGTGGCGTTGTATCTCTATAAAATTAAACGATTATCATATGTTTACCTGTAATAGTTTTATCATAGTAAAGCGTTTTATTCAATAGAAAGGTTCATGATTCAGCCATGAAAATATTTTCCTTTTTAGTAAAATAAAAAGCACACACTTGTTTCAAGCAGTGTGTGCTCTTTACTTTTATAAGCTTACTAGTTAGCTATCGGCTTCTTTAAAAATACGCGGTTTTTCCATTTAGACAGTGACAAGCTCAAGTTTTTGCCCCGGCCTCACTAACGAAATCAGCTCATGATCTTCCTCTATCACATACCCAATCACGTTAACGTTAGCATTGGCAGGCAAATTCGTTTTAGCTATTTGAACCTCTCCTCTGTAACGTCCGTAGCCATCGTTGTCCATTGTAATTGCTCCGATTCTGCGTTCTACTGTATGACATGGCGGCACTGGTTTTACAGATCGAGTATCAACTAAACGCAGAACGTCTCTTGATACATCCGGACGCACGCTGTACGTTCCCTCTATATGAGGTGAACGAATGCGCAGCGGAATAATGCGGCTTTCTTGATATTGAACTAAACGCTTTAATAAACTCGAACCCGGGTATGGATCTCCAATATAAACCTCCGCTACTCCGCATCTGTATAAATCTACTGCAGAGGTAAAAGGACATCTATTACGGTCTTTTTCTCTAGTAGGAAGACCTTGATAAATAGGGCCTCTTTTTTCGCCTTCTCCAGGAATATAAGCGCAGACTGGAATACGAAGTTCATTAAATAAATCTGTCTGTTGTTGAAAAAACGTTTCTTCAAGTCCTGTTTCAGGCCGCGGATAAAAATTATGCCATGCAAGCAGCTGATGATGATGAAGCCCTGCAGATAAGAGCGCTTCAATTTCTTGTTTGGATAACGTACTTGCATTAACAGCAATATAAAATTCATTCGCAAGTGAAAGAGTTTCTTCTACACTAAAGCCATCGTCTAGTCTAATACCAGGTACGCCAAGTGAAGATAGCGACATAAGGCTTTCAATACCTAAATGAACCGGCGTATGCTTGGATACGTCTGCATACACGCTTATTCCACAATCTCTAGCCACATGAAGCAATTCTTTTGCCCGTTCAGCCAAATCTCCTTTTTCTTCTGGAATGTGAAGCGAAGTGAATGCACGTGTGACACCGCACTCACTCGCTTCTATTAATTTTTTTTCGGCATCACTATCATTTAAATAAAACGAAATACCAATCATTCAAACTCCCTCGCCATTTCATCGTTAAATCCAAAGAAATAGGTACAAATAAAGCCTGCTGCGTAAGCAATAACTAATCCAAGTAAATAAAGAAGAATTTGATGCGCATGAACTAAAAAAGTAAGAGGCAAACCTGATACTCCCACTGCTACAGTTGCAATATGAAATTGCGCCTGAAACGCTCCGCCGATTCCAGCTCCGAGACAAGCGGTTAAGAATGGACGCCCTAAAGGAAGTGTGACTCCAAAAATAAGCGGCTCTCCGATTCCAAGCAGCCCTGAAGGAAGAGCGCCTCCAATTGCTCGCTTTAAACGTTTTTTCTTTGTTTTGATATAAATAGCAAAAGCGGCACCTACCTGACCAGCTCCGCCCATTGCTAGTATAGGAAGAAGCGGATCATCTCCAATTGAATTGATAAGCTCTAAATGAACAGGAGTAAGACCTTGATGCAGTCCTGTAATGACGAGCGGCAAGAACGTTGCTCCTAAAACAAAGCCTGCTACAACTCCTCCAACCTCTAAAACTCCTAAAAGGCCTTTTGTGATTCCGTCTGAAATCAAGCCGCCGATTGGCATGAAAACTACATACGTAATAATGCCTGTAATTAACACCGTAACGGTCGGTGTAATAATAATATCCAGTGACTGAGGGACAAATTTACGCACTCGTTTTTCCACTACGGCCATAAAGATTGCTGCAAGCAACACGCCTATTAAGCCGCCCCGCCCCGGCAAAAGTGCTTCACCAAAAAGTTTAATATCAGCTACGGCAGGATTAATGACTAAAATACCGGCTAAGCCTCCTAGAGCCGGCGAACCACCAAATTCTTTTGCCGCATTAATACCTACTAAAATACCAAGATAAGCAAATAAGCCGCTTCCGATAACGGTTAAAAGAATAGCAATCTGTGAATCTGCCGGAAGCCACTTCGCTTGAACAGCTGCTTTTGTCACTCCGGTGATAAGTCCGGAGGCTACAAGAGCAGGTATTAACGGAATAAAAATACTCGCAATTCGGCGAAGCAAGAGCTTAAACGGAGTTGCATTTTTTTCTTTCAGCTCCGATTTCCGCTGAGCCGCACGATTTTCTAAATTAATACCGTCAGATTCATCAATTAACTTTCCAAATTCCTCTGTTACTTTGTTTACTTTTCCAGGACCAATAATGATTTGCAGCGTTTCTTCTTCAACTAATCCGAGAACGCCTTCAAGCTTTCGTATATCTGCCTTTTTTACAATTGAATCATCTTTTACAGTCACGCGCAGCCGAGTCATACAATGCGTATACGCTTCAATATTCGATGCTCCCCCAAGCATCTCCAAAATAACCTTTGCTAATTGATGATTATCTAAAGACATGTTAATCCCCCTTTGTATTTTTCCTCTTAGATGGACACGGTACTGAGGAAACAGACCACAAAATCCCCTTTTTTGTAATCGCTTTCTTTTTTTATTTCTTAGTTTTCAAAAACTGAATGGCATCCCTTGTTTTATCAATATACTCAATCGTCTGGTCATACTGCTGCGCTGCAATACTTAAAAATAACACATCAATCACATAAAGCTGGGCTAAACGAGACGATGTAGCTGCGCTTCGAAACGGCGCTTCTTGAGAATAAGACGTATACAAACAAATATCTGCTAAAGACGAAACGGTAGACTGTCCGTACTTGGTTAAGCTAATTGTCTTTACTCCGTGATTTTTAGCTAAAGATAAGACGTTGCTTACTTCAGGAGTCTCCCCTGAAAAAGAGATGCCCACAACTACATCGTCTTTACTTGCATTTGCGATGAGTGTAGCTGCTAGATGGCTATCTGCAAAAGCCGTCGCATTTTTATTAATTCGAAGAAATTTTTGCTGCGCATCCATAGCAATAATATGTGAAGCACCGATTCCAAAAAAATGAATGTTTTTGGCTTCAATCAGCGCCAAAACAGCCCGCTCTGCTTCTTTGTAATTCACAAGCTCGGCCGTATCACTTAGACTTTGAATGCTGTTGCTTGCCGTTTTTTTGACAATAGATTGAATCGTTTCATTTGTTTCAATATCCCGGTATCCTTGCTCCGTATCTCTAGCTAAATCACCGGCTACTCTTACCTTTAATTCTTGAAACCCGCTAACCCCGATAGATTTACACAAACGAATAACAGCAGCACTGCTCGCATTCGCTAGTCTACCTAATTCTCCAGCCGTACTGTTTACCACAGTATGCGGGTTGTTTAAAATATATTCAGCAATTTTCCTCTCCGAATCAGGAAGCTTAGCCACCGTGTTTTTAATCATTGTTAATCCGCCTGTTGACATCGTTTCTCTCCTTTATACGTAATGTTCAATCGCTTTTCTCACATAACCGCCCGCATTATTCAGTAACATCTTTGCGGTGTCGTAATTTTCATTTGTTTTGATCATAACCACTGCTGTTTTTACCTCATTATTTGCTTCTTCAAGCGTTTGACTTGCTTGTTCATAAGAAACACCTGTAATTTTACAAATAATACCTATCGCTCGTTCTTTAAGCTTTTCGTTACTCACATGAACATCTATCATTAAGTTTTCATACGCTTTTCCTGCTTTGATCATAGCCGCGGTAGAAATCATGTTAAGAATCATTTTATGAGCGCTTGCTGCTTTTAACCTTGTGGAACCTGTTAGTACTTCCGGACCTACTACCACCTCAATACTATGGTCCGCTTCTTTTCCAATAAGAGAATTACCATTGCAAGACAGCGCCACCGTTTTAGCTTTTACAGATTTTGCATATCTTAATGCACCAATCACGTAAGGAGTGCGTCCGCTTGCAGCAATTCCAATGACTGTGTCTCGTTCATTCAAATAAATTTTTTGTAAATCTGCTGCTCCCAATTCTTCTTTATCTTCAGCACCTTCAACTGCTTTAACAAATGCTTTTTCTCCTCCAGCCATCAATCCCTGTACCTGATCAGGATTGGTACTGAAAGTAGGCGGGCATTCAACAGCATCCAATACTCCCAGCCTTCCGCTTGTTCCTGCTCCGACATAAATAAGCCGGCCTTCCTTTTGAAACGATTCACTTACAAATTCAACTGCCACCTCTACGTCTGGAAGTACTTTTTGTACAGCCAGCGCCACTTTTTGATCTTCTTTATTCATTATGTTTAAAATTTCTTTTGTACTAGCTGTATCTATCTTCATTGTCTGTTCGTTTTGGGACTCTGTTGTTAATAACGTAAGCTCTTCATTCATCTTTTGGGCTCCTTTTTCATCATGTAGTGAAGTTATGGTTATTATAATTTGTTTGAAATATAATTTCAATAATTTATTTTATTTTTTAAAATTATATTTCAAACAAACATAAAAAAAGACTTCAGGCATATAGCTGAAATCTTTTTTTATGTCTATTTATGATTGTTGAGCAAATGTTAACAGATACTCATCTTGCATTAAAACTTCGTAATCTTTTTCACCATTTCTTACGACGTGTACAGGGACTGTTTTTGCCGAAAGTAATTCAACTGGCTCACGATAGCGTTTTGCTACTCCGTCAATAAGTTCGTTTACTAACTGTTCGTTACTCAGCTCACCCGCCTGATATTTTTCTGCAAGTGGTGTCATGACTTCCGCTAATACACTTGCATCGTTAAATCCTTGAATTTCGACTTGTACGACGTACGCATCATCTTCATCACTATACGCTGCATCTTTAATTTTATATTTTGTAGATGAAAGAGCTTTTAGAAAAGCGCTGCTTACTTCGTTTAACTGCTCGTCGGTTATATTTGAGCTCAATGATGATAAAGCACCTTTAAAATTCGTTTCAAAAAACTCTACAAACGAACTCTTTTGGAACTCCCCTTTTTCTTTTACCTGTTTCTTATCTTGCTGATTCGGATGTTTAGCAGCAAATTGATCTGTATTTTGATAAACAGTTGCTTGAATTAAAGCATCCACGTATTGTCCCGCTTCCTTGGCATAGACAGCTTGCTTTTCTTTACTTGGTGTTTCGGTGCTGCTATCTTTAGAAGCAGTAGCGGCTTTTGCTTCCACTTTTGGTTTTGTTACATTGTCTAATTGGTTATATGTATACGTATACGTTTGCTTAGACTTTGAGTTTTCTGTTTTTCCGTCTACTTTAACTGAATACGACTGATTTTTTACTACTTTCTTTATTTGCTTCGTTTCTTTATCAATTGTCACAACAAGCGAAAAATCTTTTCCTTTAATTTGGTCAAGGTCTACAGCGGTATCGCTGCCTTGGTTTGTTATTTTATAATAAGCTTTAGCATCACCTGCTACAATTTTTTGCTTTTTGTCTTTGCCTCCGTTAAATGTTAATACATACTCTTTGTCTTTTTCGGTGACGTCAAATTCATTTGGAAGATTTTTATCATATTTTTGATAGTAGCGTATTGGATTTTGTTGAAGCTCCATAGCGTTATTAATTAAAGCCACAACGTACTTTTTTTCTTCTCCCTGTACTTTTGTGCTTTCTTCTCCAGCCACAGCTAACGTTTCATCACCATCATGATACATCTTCAATTCTTCGCCGTTCATTTTTGTGTTAATGTAACCTGCTTTACTTTTAAAATCAAACTCTTGTACTCCGTTTACTTGGTAATCAGAGGATCCTTCTTCTTTTCCAGTGACCTTCACTTGAACATTTTTCACCTTTTCTTGTGCTTCTTTCACGTCACCCGTTAATTCCTCTGAAGACGGCATCCCACATGCCGAAAGCAATAGAGCGAATGATAGTGCTAAGCCTGTATTCATTATTTTTTTCATATAAGAAACTCCTTTTTCAAATATTTTTCCAAAAATAAGAATCTATGTACTTAGTAAATACACATTTTTACCATTTACGAAACTAAACTTCACTAAATTACCATATTTACATTTAAATGTTAACCAACAAAAGAAGGAAATTGCACAATAAAAAAGTCACGAATCCGTGACTTTTCTAACAACATTCATAACTTATTTTTTGTTAACGCTTTTATTTTAATCTCTAATAATTCCATTACTTGTCCCTATCAGTACTTCTTTACCTTGTTGATTTCGATACACTGATTTGATTTTCACTTTTTGAAAACCATCTGCTTTTTCTACTTCAGTTAATATGCATTCACAGGTAACTGTATCTCCTGCAAAAACTGGACGAAGAAATTCACTCACCATTTCTCTTGCAATGTAGTTTAAGTCTCCTCCTATTTTTGTCCCAATACTAGCAGTCATAAGTCCATGCACCATTAGCCGCCCTTTTTCGTCACGTTCTATATGATGTTTGCCCCGGTCTCCGGTCATCTCCGCAAACTGCATGATTTCTTCCTCTTGAAACGTTCTTTGCCACGTGAATGTATCTCCTGCTTTACATTCCATCTTATCCATCCCCTTAAGATTATGACTTTACTTTTTAACTATATCACAAAAATGAACGGTCATTCATTTCTACATCAAAAAAAATAGCAGAATAAATATATCCTGCTATTTTTGACAAGTAGGACAGTAATAAAGCCTTCTAGAAGCAGCTTGCATTTTTAAGATAGGCGTGCCGTCAATTCGGCAAGCTTCTCCTTCACGGTTAAAAACCCAGTGGCGGTATTCAGAGCGCTTTTGGCCTTTCTTTTTTAACCTTTCAGCAAGCTTTACATCATTTGTAATACCACCTGTTTCATAGGACTGTTTTACAAGAGAAATGGTTGCTTCAGCTGCCTTTTTAAGCTGTTCTTCCGTGCAGTCTACCGGACGAGCTGCAGGATTAATTCCCGCTACAAATAGGATTTCACTGCGCAAATAATTTCCAATCCCCGCTATAAAGCTTTGGTCTAGCAGCAGCGACGCCCATTTTCTGCGGTAAAATGGCTTAGAGTAAAAGCGATCTAAAAGCTCATCTGCCGTTACTTCTTCACTTAAAATATCCGGACCTACTCTTGATACAAAAGGATGAGCAGAAACTTCTTCATCACGCAATACTTCAATATCAGAAGCGCTATAGAGCAGCGCTGATTTCTTTTCATTATGAATAGCAAGACGCAGCTGTCTGTTTGTAGATGGATAATTGTAAGACGAACGTACATACCATTTTCCATAAAGCTGATTATGTGAATAAATGGTATAGCCGTTGTCAAAACGAATAAGCATAGCCTTCCCTTTTGTATCTACCCTTTTAATACGAGCACCCGTTAATACTTCTTCGTAATGCTGTAAAGATGGAAAAGCAAACCATATCTCTCTAACGGGAAAACTGATAATCGCTTTTTCCACTTCATCGGCTGCTCGTCTAATTTCTGGACCTTCTGGCATATAATGAAACTCCTTTCTTGCCTGACTTTCTTCATTTATTATTTCGGTTTTATTTCTGCTTTGCAAGAAAGAAGCGGTTGAACTCTTCTTTTCCTAAAAGAACCTTTAAATTATGCATGACGGTTACTCTTATAGTAAAATATTGATACCTTTTTTTACTTTCTATAGTGTTTATCTTACTTCCTTTGACTTATACTAGTTGATAACCTTAATTATTTTCGGATTCTTTTTATTTGCTTTATTTGAAGCATATTTCAAATGTCCTTCTGCTATCAGCAACTACGGGCGTCGATGTTGCCGCAAGAAGTGATGTACGATCTTTTTTTCGCAGCTTGCTATTAAAAACAGAAAAGCTTAATCAAACGATTACAGATTTGTTGTTAGAAAAACAAATTTTTATAGAGCTTCCTCCTATTCCTATTGCAGATGCGTCTGATATGAACGATAAAGAACTCTTCTTGGGAAGCTATTTTGATGAAAAGCGGCCGTTAACGGTCATTGAAATTTCTCATATCGTGTCAAGCATACAGACGAACTTAATTGCAAAGGATTTAATTTTAGGGTTTGCTCGAACAGCTCCTTCTCAGGAAATTCAAGCTTTTTTGTTAAAGGGTAGAGAGCAGATACAGCAGCACATTGAATCCCTGTCACAACCGCTAATGGTAGAAAACATACCGGTCACAATGAAGTGGGATTACGGAATAGAAAAGTCTTCCGTTCCTCCATTTTCAGAAAAACTCATGATGTTTCACCTAGCTGCGATGATTACTGAAAATGTACGTGGATATGGGCTTGCGATGTCAACGAGCCCGCGTTTAGATCTCGCTTTAAACTATACAAACTTCACGAATGAAATTTTGGAATACGCCAAAGAAGTATCAAGAATAAGTATTGAACAAGGATGGCTAGAAGAGCCTCCGCATATTTTATTCCCAAAAATTCATTTGGAATAAAAATGAGATTGGGACATAGCGAAATGAACCCAATCTAAAGACGAGCAATAGGGATATATGAGTTGGACTGCTTGTGAAACCTACGTTCACCATGATTACAAAAAAACACGAACTATTCATCCATTTTTGATGGATAGTTCGTGTTTAACTTTAACTACACTACTTTTGTCACAGCCTCATTTTTTAGATTCTCTCCACAGTAAATAAAGAAAATACGGAGCGCCGATAAGGCCAATGATTAATCCGGCCGGAATTTCAATCGGAGGAGCAATTCCTCTCCCAATTAAATCTGCTGCTAGTACAAACAAAGCGCCAAGCAAAGCGGCTGTAGGAATCAATTTTTTGTGTCTCGGTCCCACTAACCGTTTGGCCACATGAGGAATAATAAGCCCTACAAAGCCAATGGTGCCAACAACCGATACAACCGCAGCCGTCATTGCCACCGCGCTTGCTAGCAATACTAGACGAATTAACTCTACTCTAGCCCCTAGTCCTCGAGCCACTTCATCACCTAAATGAATCAAATCTAATCGGGCAGCTAACAGCCAAATCAGCGGTAATAATATAATCACCCAGGGAAGTAAACCAATTAATTGATCCCATGTCCTTCCCCATAAGCTGCCGCTCAGCCAAATCAGTGCCGCATTTACGTTTGGATTTGCTTTTGAAATTAACAAGTGAATACCGGATGAACAAAAAGCGCTGACTGCTACACCTATTAATGCAAATCGAATAGGTTCTACTCCTTTTTTATAAGCAAGCAAATAGACGATGACAAAAACAAGCGAGCCTCCTGCAAACGCAGCGGCGGATAAAACAGATGGGCTTGCTAAAGGCAGTAAAATAGTGACTGCAACAGCTGCTAATCCTGATCCGCTTGATAGACCTAATGTATCTGGACTAGCGAGCGGATTTCTCATAATGGACTGTACGACAACTCCGGACACAGCTAGGCCGACCCCCGTTAAAATAGCCAGCAAAATACGAGGCAGACGAAATTCTACTAAAATGGACGTCAAGTCAGGATCGCCAATACCAATAAAAGACGTAATAATATCTAATGGCGGTATATTAATGTCTCCTAAGCTAAGACTTATCACGCTCAGCGCTATAATTAAGACAGAAAGAATGATAAACAGGCCGACAGACTTGAATCGAGATGGCTGCTTTTTTGTTTTATTGACAGTCTGCATATAACTCATGCCTTCCTTTCCGTTTTTTTGCGTCTCGCTAAGTAAATAAAGTACGGCGTTCCGAGCAATGCCGTTACTGCCCCTACAGGAGTCTCGTACGGATATGTAATAAATCGCGACAATACGTCTGCTAACAGCAATAAAGATGCACCAAGCAGCGCGCTCATTGGCAAAACGACTCGATAATCTACGCCTATTAAATAGCGTACCATATGAGGAACAACAAGCCCTACAAATCCAATAGGACCCGCAATAGCCACTGAAACACCAGCTAATACAATCACAACAACTGCCGTGAACGCTCTAATGGCAAAGACCCGCTGCCCGAGTCCTCTAGCTACGTCATCTCCTAAAGACAACAAAGAAGATGCTCTTCCCAGACCAAAGGCAATAATCAGACCTACGATGCTAAAAGGAAGCAATACATGAACATGTCCCCAATCTCGTCCAATAACTGAACCGGTGAGCCAGAACATAACGCCTTCTGTTTTGCTTTCATTAAAAATCAGCAGCGTTTGCGTTAGAGACATAAGCATACCTTGTATAGCAACACCGGTTAAAGCAAGCTTTACATCACTGTCGCCGCCTTTAATCAACGAACTCATCACGTAAACAATAACAGCAGCAACGGTCCCGCCTAAAAATGCACCAAATACCCCGCCAATCATACTTACACCCGGCACTAAAACCGTTAAAAATACCATTGCCGCTGAGGCCCCGGCATTAATACCAAAAATACCAGGAGAAGCTAATGGATTTCTTGTTAATGCTTGCATCAACGCTCCAGCGACAGCCAAATTAGCGCCAACAAATGCCGTTACCAGTAAGCGAGGCAGACGGACAGTTTGAATAATCGACTGTTCTTTTGATCCGTCAAAATTTAGTATAGCTTGCTTAATCGTTCCAAAAGAAATATGTATAGAACCGATGGAAATAGATAAAAACATTGAAATCAGTAAAAGAATAATAACCGCAAGAAAAATAGCTATTACACGAAGCGGAGATTTGTTTCTTTTGGATAAGCCGTGAACAGCTTTCATAGTAGACTGCGCCTCCTTTCATTTGAAAGTTCATTAAAAAGAAAAAAACAATCCCGCTGGATTGTTCTTTTCTTCGTTATTATTTGCCTTCAAATAATAACTTTTCTGCTTCATCTGCAATACCATTTGCACCTTGTACACTTCGGCGAAGAGACCATTTAAATACATCAACTTCATACACTTGATTATTTTTAACCGCTTTTAGCTCTTTCCATAATGGCTGTTTTGCTAAAGGCGTATGACCTTTTTCATTTCGCATAACAATGAGTTTGTCCGGATCTGCTTTTACGAGCTGTTCCATTGTCATTTTTACACTGTACTCTTTTGTAGGATCTGTTAATGCATTTTTGAAGCCTAATTGCTCAAGAACACCCGTTGTAAAGAAATTTGAAGTTCTAGCATTAATATTACCATTTGCATCAGCGATAACAAGTACATTGCCCGGATTTTTTGGAGCTTTTGCTTTTAAATCCTTCATTTTTTGCTTATGCTCTTCTACCACTTTTTCAACTTTTGCTTTCTTGCCAACCGCTTCTCCTACTTTTAACTCTGTATTTAGTAAATCATCGTAATTAGCATTTAAGTTTTTTAACTCAATCGTTGGCGCAATTTTCGATAATTCTTTGTATACATTTTTATGACGTTCTGAATCGGCGATAATCAAATCGGGCTTCAGCAGTTTAATCGATTCCAAGCTTGGCTGCGCTCGCGTGCCAACTGATTTGTATCCTTTGATTTCTTTTAGTACATCTTTATCAATAAGCTGTTCTGCTTTATCATCATCAGCTACTCCTACAGGTTTGATACCAGCATCTAACAATGCATCAATAAAACCTAACTCTAATACGACTACTCGCTTTGGATTCTCTTTTACCTTTGTCTCTCCAAGCTCATGTTTGACCACTCTTGTTTGTTCACTTTTTTCATCAGCTGAATTTTCCTTATTCGTGCTGCTGCAGCCGATAAGCATTCCGATTGCCAGCATTGTAATAAAAGCCAGCAGTCCTATTTTTTTCTTATTCAAATGTCATTCCTCCTGCTTGTATCTTTATGTAGATAATCGACTCTTGAAACTGATAATCGTTATCATTATATCAGTTTTATCTATTTAAACAAGCTGATTCGTTATTTTTTAATTAAAAAAATTATATCTATTCTACAAAAAAAGAGATTGAGATATAGCTACATCATTCCAATCTAAAGACGAACAAATGGGATATATGAGCTGAACTGCTTGAGACACCGCTGTTGATTTCCGTGCAAGACTTTGCTTTCCGCTTGCGGCCGATGAGCCTTCTCGTCGCTTCCGCTCCTGCGGGGTCTCACCTATTCCGCTTTTCCCGCAGGAGTCTTCATCTTGCCCTCCAATCAACGTCTAGAAGCAACTCAATATATGAAACCTAGGTTCAACATCACCATAAAAAAATCCAAACGATTCATCGTTCGGATCTTCCTTCAACTAAACTACTTTTATCCCAGCCGCTTTTTAGCGGACTTTCTATGAATATGGTGTAATAGGCGGCAGTTCACTGCTAAGACACCATTTCCCTATGTCACGCAGCTTGTAAGCAATAGGATCGTGTAAGCTAATTGTCCGGGCATTGCGCCAGTATCGATCAAATTTATACTGATCAGACGTGGCTCTCGCTCCCATCCCATCAAATATAGTAGAAGTAATATGTAAGGCCGTTTTGACAGTAAATGTTTTGGCCAACGCAATGGCGACTCCGCACTCACCCCGCTGCTGTTTCGTTAGCGCATCTTCTTTTTTCCATGCATGATCAAATTCTGCAACAGCTTTTTCTATAAGTGCTGAACAAGCATGAAGATTTAAACTCATTTCACCGTATTGCTGAATAATGTAAGGATCTTGCTCCGCTGCTTCAACATCCGAACTTATCCACGGCTTTGTATGAGCCTTCACATAAGCTTTTGATTCCTCCAAAGCTCCTTGAGCAATACCGTACAATAAGTGAGTGAGCATAAGCTGAGCCAAATGCGTTCGTACCGTAGGAAAAACCTTTTGCTCTTCGGCTGCTTTATACAATATTTCTTCTTCATAAACGATAACATCTTCAAACTTTACACTTCCGCTATCCGTTTGGCGCTGTCCAAATCCGTCCCAATTATCTTCAGTAACGATTCCGGCTCTATTAGTAGGAAGTACACATAGCAATGCCTCACCGCTTCCTTCTTCTTGAGCCGATACTAACAAACGATCTGAATCGGTTGCCCCGGAACAAAAACTCTTGCTTCCGCTAAGCATTAATCGTCCATTTTCTCGAACTGCTTTTAGTCCTGAACCTCTAGGATTAAAGGCATTGCCCCAAAATAGCTGGTGAGCTGCTGTGTCTTTGTAAAAAGTTTTGTACTGCTCAGTACTTCCAAACAGAAACGTCGAACAAACCGTCAAATAATGATACCCCAACAAGTGTGCAAGTGAACTATCTGCTTTCGCAATGATATTCACGACTTTAAAAACAATCGGCCAGCCGGCTCCATAACCTCCGTATTCCTTAGGAATCGGGAGAGCTAAAAGACCGCTTTTTCTAAGCAGATTACGCTCATGTAGAGGCGTTCCACCTTCTCTATCTCTTTTTACAGCAGTTTTGGAAAACTCTTGAGCCAACTGGTTAGCCAATTCAAGGATCTTTTCTTGAGACGCTGCAATCGTTTGGGTGTTGTTCACGATTTCCCTCCTTTCTCACCTTTTAGCGGGTGTTTTATCATTCACTTTCACTTCACCAAATGGACTGATAAATGTGCGCTCGTTCTCATCGTGCTTACGCTTAACTGGAAGCCTTGGAAACAAAAGCTCTGCTGTTCGATATGCTTCTTCTAAATGGGGATATCCAGATAAAATAAATGTTTCGATACCTAACTCTGCATATTCTTTGATTCGTTGTGCCACCGTATCAGCATCTCCTACTAAAGCAGTCCCTGCTCCTCCTCGAACTAACCCTACACCAGCCCATAGATTAGGGCTTACCTCTAAGTTTGAACGATCGCCTTGAGGCAACGTCCATCGCTACAGGAGAAGAACCTCCAAAATAAAGGGGAGGATACGGTTTTTGGATTGGCGGATAAAGCACGTCTCCACCCTTAACACTCAAGTAGTCTCCTTCGAAGTGAACATCGGATTCATTTAATACCCTTCTCCATATCGTTAAAAATTCATCTGTCAGCTCATAGCGATCGTGATGGTTTAAAAACACTCCGTCTCCTTCTAACTCAACGGGATCTCCTCCTGCTACGACATTAATAAGGAGCCTTCCTTTAGAAAAGCGGTCAAACGTTGCAGCCATTCTTGCGGCTTGTGTAGGCGACATTAAACCCGGGCGTACCGCTACTAAAAACTTCAGATTTTCAGTGACTGGCACTAAAGTAGATGCAGCAATCCACGCATCTTCACATGATTTTCCCGTCGGAAGCAAAACCCCGCTATAGCCTAGCTCATCCACAGCTTGTGCAACTTGTTTGCAATAAGAATAGCTTGCAGCCCTGGCTCCTTCATGGCTTCCTAAATAACGTCCATCTCCATACGTTGGAATAAACCAAAATAACTCCACTTGTATTCGCCCCTTTTTAAAGCTACAAAAAAAAACTCCGTTATTACAAATAAACTGCAATAAGGAGCCTCAGTTGTCTGATAGCTTCATTTTTTACTATTTTTAAATCAAGCATACGGATTAGGTGTAGGGTACTGCTGATTCAACACCCAGTTCCCTACCGTTCGAAGCTTGTATTCAGCTGGATTATGAAGAGTATGAGTTCTTACATTACGCCAGAATCGGTCGTATCCGTATTCAGCATGAACCGAACGCGCTCCCATAACTTCAAATATCTTACTTGTGATATCCAGTGCAGCATTACCAGCAAAAACATTGGCAGCCGCTACGTGAACTGCTAGGTTTCCACGTTCTTCTTCCGTTAATTTTCTGCCTTTTTCCCACGCTTCATCCAATATGAGAGCTGCTTCATCTGCAAGTGCACTGGCTGCTTTTGCTTGAATCCAGAGTTCACCGTATTTTCGCAGTATACCTGGATCATCCGAAGCTTTTTCTACTCCTGATGTTAACCAAGGCCTTGTTTTAGAAGCCGTGTAATTTTGTGCTTCTTCAATTGCTCCGAAAGCGCTTCCTATAAAGACATTCGTTAAAATAATTTGCGACAGCGAGGCTCCAATAGTTGAAAAAGGAGTAGGATTTTCAACAAAATCTCGAATCACTTCATGTTCTTCTATTCGTACATTTTTAAAGTCTACATTTCCACTTCCCGTCTGTCTTTGTCCCATCGCATTCCAATCATCTTTGACGGTAATGCCTGTTCTGTCAGTAGGCACGACGCCGTTTAAATATTGCCCCGTTTCTCTGTCATTAAATGATAGCCATAAGTACTGAGAATCAGGTGAACCAGAACCGAACGCTTTCGTTCCATTTAACAGATAACCTTGTGATTGCTTATCGCCTTTTAGGCTTTCTACTAAAGGATTAGAGGCATTTCCCCAAAAAGCTTGCTGCTGAACAGATAAAGGATAAAAATAGGCCTGCTGTTCTTCTGTGCCTTTGATTCGAATATCTGAGACAAACAAGGAGTGATAGCCATATAAGTGACCTAATGCTGCATCGCCTTTCGCCAACTCTTGAACAATAGCCAAAGCCGTTGACCATTTCCCGCCTTCTCCGCCATATTTTTGAGGAATTAATAAATTTAACAGCCCGCTTTGGCGAATAGCATCTTTTTGCTGTTTAGGTGTTCCCCCTTCTTTATCTCTTTGTGCCGCATCCTTTGCAAAAGAAACGGACAGCTTTTTTGCTTGATCAAGATAAATTTCTTCCTTTACAGTTGTTGCAGTCATGTTAAACTCTCCTTTTGGCTCGTCTTTCGATACTGAGCGCCATAGTGTTCATCAGGCAAGAAATGTGATTTTTTAAATAGCTTTTCTCTATAAGTTCCTTCACTGTAATCTTTTTTGAATAAATCTCTTTCCTGCAAAACAGGAATCACTAAATCAATAAAATCAGCAAACGTTCCCGGTGTGGTCACATAAGCCATATTAAACCCATCCATGCCTGTATCGCCTATCCACTCTTCCATAAAATCAGCTACTTGTTCCGGACTTCCCACAGTAACCGGTCCCATTCCTCCGATACTGACAAATTTCACTACTTCTTCTACCGTCCACTTTCTATCGGGATCACTTATTGTAAATTTCTCTAAAGCGGAACGAACTGAATTCGTCACAATAAATTCAATGGGCTGTTCTGGTTCATAGGTAGAAACATCGATTCCCGTCCAGCCGCTAAACAGCGTAGCTGCTCCTTCAAAATTGACATAGCTCTCAAACTGAGCAAGCTTCTCCTCAGCCTCTTTTTCAGTTCGTCCAACAATTGGTGTAAATAAATTAAAAATTAATACGCTCTGTGGGTCTCTGCCTTCTGCAGCGATTTGAGCGCGCATTTTTTTCACATAATCTGCGGCTACTTTTTTAGTAGGAAAACTTGTAAAGATACACTCAGCATGTTTGGCAGCAAATTCTCTTCCTGGGGCAGAAGCTCCTGCTTGGAATAAAACTGGAGTTCGCTGTGGGGAAGGTTCTGATAAATGTACACCCGGAACACTAAACCACTTCCCTTTATGATTAATCGGATGAACCCGGTCTGGAAGTGTAAAGATCCCTTTTTCTTTATCTTTTACAACAGCTCCTTCCTCCCAACTTCCTTCCCATAATTTATAGCAAATTTCTAAAAATTCATCGGCAATATCATAGCGGGTTTCATGCGTAAAATGTTCTTCTAATCCTAGATTAATTGACCCGCTTTCAAGATATGAAGTCACAATATTCCATGCAATACGTCCATTTGTTAAATGGTCCAACGTCGAAAATTTTCGCGCAAACGCATAAGGCTTCTCATAAGTAGTAGACACCGTTACCCCAAACCCTAAATGCTTTGTGGCATATGCCATAGCGGAAATAAGCGCAGTTGGTTCATTCACTGGAAGCTGAGCAGCTTGTTTAAGAGCTCCTTCGTTACTTTTCCTGTAAACGTCATAAATACCTAATACATCGGCTAAAAACAAACCGTCAAACTTTCCTTTTTCCAATAGCTTAGCTAACTTCACCCAGTAATCTAACGTTTTATATTCGGCCGCCTGATCACTTGGGTACGTCCACAAACCAGGTGTCTGATGTACAACACAATTCATATCAAACGCATTTAAATAAATATGTTTCCCCATAGAAACCTCCAAAACTAATTAAATACATAAATTAACTAAGAATTAAATCTGTTTGGAAGTAATCTTAAAACATATTCTTCCAGAGTGTCAATAAAACTTCTCTCTTTATAATGAAACATAAATGAAGCTATTACTAATGCTGAATTAGGATTTCTTTAAAGCTTATTGACTTATTATTGCAACAACTAAAAAAACACTACGACGGCGTCTATAACCCTGTAGATAATCCTTTTGATTTGACTGAAGAAGCAGTAAAACAATAAAAAAAGCGCCACATTTTCTTTTGAAAAATGTGGCGCTTTTAGCGTTAGTCTTCAATACAAAGATACTGAATCACTTCTTTTAAACTTTTCTCTTTCATCGATTCGATGTGTAAGTGATATCTTTCGAATGACAGATGTTTAGTTAACGGATTTGGTACAATCACACAGCGCAAGCCTGCTGCCATAGCAGCTTTTGCTCCATTAGAAGAATCTTCAAATGCTAAAGCTTCAGAGGGCTCTACTCCTAGCTTTTCAATTGCATTTCGGTAAAGAGCCGGATCTGGCTTCACTTTTTCTACATCATCGCGCGTTTGAATGACTTCAAAATAGTGCAGCAAATCTAGCTCTTTTAAAAATGCTGTTACCCAGTCTCGATATGAGCTGCTTGCTAAACCAATTTTTAATCCAAGTTCTTTTGCTTCTGCCAAGTACTCCGCTACACCTTCTCGGGCTACTAATGATTTCATTTTTTCTTGATGACGTCTTAACGATTCTTGAGCTAGTTCCTCTTTTGTGAACTCATTGTTAAACTGCTGAAGCAAGTAATCGTAAAGTGCCGTAGCATCCGTTCCCACATAAGAAGCAAACGTTGCAATCGGTAGATCTACTCCCCTGTCTTCTAACATTTCGCGGTACACCTCGTACCATACAGATTCTGTATCAATAATTAATCCATCAAAATCAAACACAACTGCTTTAATCATAATTTACCTACCTTTTTCTATCTTATCGTTCTTACATAGTAACACGTTCAAAATACGTAATCCATAAATGTGGCTTCCTTAATAAGATAGGCTTAAACAGGTAGTTTCTATCCTTGCTTTTCTCCGACTTTCATCAAAGGTGACATTTCTTCTGTTTCCTTAAACTCAATGGAAGACAGCTGCCTTCTAAAACCTTTCGTTGCATACACTAAATAAACTAAACCGGCAATCGCCCAGCCAATACCAAGTAAAAATGAATTGCGCTCCAAGTTAAGCCATAAAACGCCAATCGCTGCTGCTCCTAATAGTGGCATAATAATGTATGACCAAAAACCTTTAGCCGACCGGTGCTGCTTTTGATGAACAGCATAGTGCGCAATAACCGAAATATTAACAAAAGAAAACGCAATGAGTGCTCCAAAATTAATAAATGACGTAGCCGTTGCCAAACTGAAGAAAATGGCAGTTGCTGATACAACTCCGACTAATACAATATTTCGAGAGGGAGTGCGCAGCTTAGGATGAACATAACCAAAAAATGACTGAGGTAAAATTCGATCGCGTCCCATTACGTATAATAAACGCGAAACGCTTGCATGCGATGACATGCCTGACGATAATGTTCCTGCAATTCCTCCAGCTAAAAAGACAATTTGAAACAGCGTACCGCTCACATACATAGCAATTTCAGGAGCTGCAGCGTCTGGATGCTTGAATCCTTCTAACGTTGGAAAAACCGCTTGAATAAAATAAGATGTCACGGTAAACATGACTCCTCCGATTAACGCAACTAAAAAAATAGCTTGTGGAATCGTTTTTTTAGGATTAGGCGTTTCTTCTGATAACATAGCCACTGCATCAAATCCTAAATAGGAAAAACACATAAGTGTGGCTCCCGCTATTAGTCCTGATGACGTCATGTTCTGATTAAAGAAAGGCTTCATAGAAAAAAGAGTACCTTCCCCCATTCCGCCTAACAAGGCTTTGATTGAAACAGCAACAAACAATACTAAAATCGTCATTTGAAATACAACAAGAAACGTATTGAAATTGGCGGTGAAATTAACGCTTCGTAAATTTAGCAGCGTAACGATAATGACGAAGCTGACAACCCAAATCCACGATGGTACCGAAGGAAAAATAGATGATAAATAAATTTGAAAAATAAGTGCGTTAACCATCGGTAAAAAGAGATAATCCATTAGTGCAGACCAGCCAACTAAGAACCCTAAATGTGGATTGATTGTCTTTTGCGTATACGTATAAGCTGACCCTGCATTTGGAAACACTTGAATCATCTTTTTGTAGCTTACTGCCGTGAGAAGCATCCCGACAAGGGCTATGATATAAGACGTGGGAACGTGTCCATTTGTCATATCAGACGCAATCCCAAACGTATCAAACACTACCATCGGAGTCATATATCCGATCCCCATTAATACAATCTGCCATAATTTCAACGACCTTTTTAATGTTACTGTTTCATGTTTCATTTATCTTCCCCCTTCTATTTATTGAGAACATTCCGACAATTAAACCCATAAATACCTGTATTTAATTTCTTTATATAAAAATGAATGACTTTCATTCATTTTTATATAAAAAGTAGTTACATTTACTATAGCAAATATATGATTTATTTCTTTAAGTTGGTAAGGGTTGCTAACAAACTATCTTTTTCTTTTATCATATTATGAAAGCGCTTTATTTTAAATAGCTATATGTTCCTAATCTCCTTCTGTATCAACGCAGAAATACCCTCTGAATAAGAGGGATTTCTGCTTACAAGCCGTTATTCAATCATCGTATCCAATGACTCTCTTTTCGTTTTCACTGCAACTAAACTAGCAAAATCATGAATGATTGTAGCTGCAAGCAACGAGGTTATCTGAGTTGGATCATAAGAAGGCAGCACTTCCACCAGGTCAAATCCAACATAGTTAAATTCCGCCAGAGAACGAATCATTTGCAGCGTTTCTCTGCTGCTGAATCCGCCTACTTCAAGCGTTCCTGTTCCTGGTGCACAAGAAGGATCAACAAAATCAATATCAAACGTTAAAAAGCACGGCGTATCTCCAATCGCTGTCTTCATTTGCTCTAAAATCACTGAAAATCCTTGATATTCAAGCTCCCCTGCCGTTACTACATGATAACCGAGGTCTTTGCTTTCTTGAACATCTCCCGGATGATTTAATGTTCCTCTGATACCAATTTGAAAGACCTTTTTTGGATCTACTAGCCCTTCTTCATAAGCGCGTATAAAAGGAGATCCGTGCCAATATTTTTCATCGTAATACGTATCCCACGTGTCTGTATGAGAATCAAAATGAATCATAGCCACTGGACCATATCTTTTAGCAGCAGCACGAAGGCTTGCTAAGGTAATCGAATGATCTCCTCCAATTCCAATTGGAACAATTCCTCTATCCATAAGAGTGCCTACCGCTTCCTCCATTAATTCATAGCTTCTGTGAATATTATGCGGAATAACGGGCACATCACCAATATCGATAGCATTTGTATCATCGAATGGATATACGTCGTGTACCGGGTGATAAGGAAACAGCGTCATGGAAGCTTGCCGAATTGCCTGAGGTGCAAAGCGCGCACCTACTCTGAAAGATGCTGCCGTATCAAACGGCATCCCTACTAGCCCTACTTTTGCATTTTCTCTTTCCGCTGGCAGCCTCATAAATGAGCCCGTTGTACAAAATTCTGGTTTGACATCTGGTGACAATGGATATTTCATAATTTACTCCTCCGTTTCAATGATTTCAGTTAGTCGCTAGGCATTTCCACTACTAAAATCATTGAAAGCAATACGGGAATAAGAAACGTTTGCCGACTCATATTCATTGCTCCTTGTTACATTTATTGGTGGTTCAGCTCATTTAATACTTTTTCAAATGTAGAAATGACTTGATCTACTTCTTCTGCTGAAATAGTCAACGGCGGCTCAATACGAATTGTTTTAGAGTTTACAAGCGTCCCGGCTACTAGAATCCCTTCATCAAACATACCTTTAGAAAGCGCGTAGCCAATTTCATCTTGGTGAAACTCAATTCCAATCATTAAACCTTGCCCTCTGATTTCAAGTACTTTATCTCCATGTTTTTCAGCGGCTTTCTTTAAACCAGCAAGGAAATATTCTCCCAGCTCTTTTGCACGGTTTGGCAGCTGTTCTTCAATCAACACGTTAATGGTTGCAATAGCGGCTGCGCAGGCAAGCGGGTTGCCTCCAAACGTTGTTGTGTGCATAAAAGGATTATCAAAGAAGCTTGAAAACACTTTTTCTTTTGCTACGACTGCCCCAGCAGGCATAACTCCTCCTCCAAACGCTTTAGCAAGACATAAAATATCGGGTACAACATCATATAGTTCTGATGCAAACATTTCACCGGTACGTCCCATACCTGTTTGAACTTCATCAAAAATTAAGATAGCGTCGTACTCATCACATAGTGCACGCACTTCTTTTAAATAATTTTCAGGAGGAAGAATAATGCCACCTTCTCCTTGAATTGGTTCTAATAAAACAGCTGCCACATCTTCCCCTACAAGCGCGCACGTTTCAAATGTTTTGCGCATCATGTCAATATCACCAAACGGCACGTGACGGAAACCTGGAATTAACGGCAGAAATGGTTTACGGAACATTCCTTTTGCCGTACCTGATAAAGAACCTAGACTTTTTCCGTGAAAAGAACGTGTTGTGGAAATAAACGTTGTTCGATCACTATACATTTTCGCTAATTTTAAAGCGGCTTCTACACTTTCTGTTCCGCTGTTTGTGAAAAAGGAATACTTCAAATCACCCGGTGTAATATCTGCTAAAATTTTCGCAAGCATCGCACGAAGTGGATCTAATAAGTCTTGGCTATGGAGCGCTTGACGCTGAAGCTGATCTTGAACAGCTTTGACTACTTTAGGATGGCGGTGCCCCACGTTATAAATTCCAAATCCGCCCAAACAATCAATGTATTTTTTACCGTTTACATCCGTAAAACAAGAGCCTTCATCTGACCATTCAACAGCTGCAAACTGCGTATCCACCGTTACTGTTTTGCGATATTCTAAAAAGCCTGGGTTGACATGCTCACGAAATCCGTCTACTGTTTCTTTCGTAATCCACTGTGCTTCTTCAGCTGACACTTCGCTTTTTTCAATAAGCCCCAATACTTTGTTGATATATTCGTTTACTTCACCATATGCTTTGTTTACCTCTTGATTTTTCGTCACTGTATTCATTTTTATATCGCTCCTTCTCTACTTTTTAATTTTTAAACCAGCCGATTGGATCTACTTGTAAATTAATATTAATTTGTTTTACTTCTTGAAATTCTTCCAATCCAAACGTGCCCAGTCCTCGACCAATTCCGCTCTGCTTATATCCGCCCCAAGGCGCTTCGTTAAATGTAAAATGATATGTGTTTACCCAAGTGATGCCCGCACGCAGCTTTTTAATCACCCGAAGAGCTTTTGCGCCGTCGTTTGTAAACACACTGCCTGCCAAACCATATTCCGTATCATTTGCAAGCTTAATAGCTTCTTTTTCGTCTTTAAACGTTTGAATAACGACAACGGGTCCAAAGATTTCATCTTGCACAATTTTCATATTTGACGTAACGTTACTAAAAACCGTAGGTTCTACAAAGAATCCTTTTTCCAATCCACTGCTGGTGATTCGATTGCCTCCGCATACAAGGCGGGCGCCTTCTTGCTTTCCAATTTCGATGTACTTTAATACTTTTTTCATATGTTCTTCACTTACAAGAGGGCCCATTTCAATCTCTTGATCCATTCCATTTCCTACTTTAATTTTTTGAGCACGCTCTGCAAAACGTTCGATAAATCTCTCAGCGATGCTTTCTTCTACTAAAATACGAGAACCTGCAGCGCAAATTTGGCCGCTCCCTGCAAAAATTCCAAATAAGGCATAATCTACAGCTGTTTCAAAATCAGCGTCAGCAAATATAATGTTCGGTGACTTTCCTCCAAGTTCTAAAGAGACTTTCGTTACATTCTCTGCTGCTTGACGCATAATGTGTTTTCCAGTTACCGTTCCGCCTGTAAAGGAAATCTTATCAACACGCTTATCTTGAATAAGCGTATTTCCCACAGTATCTCCAGCTCCCATAACAAGGTTTGCTACTCCTTTTGGCAATCCTACGCTTTCTAAAATCTCAAAAAGTTTTGTAGGAGTAACCGGTGTCACTTCAGAAGGTTTAAATACAATCGTATTTCCTGCAGCTAAAGCAGGTGCAATTTTCCACACGCTCATCAACAGCGGATAATTCCAAGGTACAATCAGTCCGCACACCCCAATTGGTTCTTTTATAACCATTGCTTGCATAGGTGCCGGAACACTGTACGTTTGACCGTCTGGCTTTGTAATTAATCCAGCGTAATATCTAAAACAAGCAGCTGCATCTTCCACATCAGCCTCAGCTTCGCGATATGGCTTTCCGTTATCCATTGTTTCTAGCGCTGCTAATTCTTCTTTCGCTTCTTCAAGCTTATCGGCAATTTTAAATAAGATAGCTGCTCTTTCAGATGCAGAAGTCTCAGACCAAATTCCGCTGTCAAAGGCTTCTCGTGCTACTCCAATAGCTGTTTTCATATCTTCTATGCTGCCTTCTGCAGCATATCCAATCACTTCACCTGTAGCTGGATTAACAGTAGGACGCTGCTTCTCTGCTTTTTTCCACTCTCCGTTTATGTACATATTCAAAGTTAACGTTTTAACGGCTGTACGATCCATAAGATACCTCCTTATTAAATAACGACTGATTGTCAGTCATTTTAAACTTTTAAAAACTTTTAAAAACTTTTAAAAACTTATAATTCTGATAATTAATTGTATAGTTTGAATGAATGTCAGTCATTTTAATAGGTGTAATATTAGCAGCGCTAATATTACACGGATGGCACAAGAGAACGCTTTAAGAATTGAAAAAGTTCTTCCTTTGATTGCTCAAGTGTGACATCTTGCTCTCGCCCGATATAAAAAAGTTCAGCAGCATTTTCAATCAAATTGATCATCATTTTAGCTGTCCATTTAACGTTAAGCTGCTTGATGACTTCTTCTTTTTTTACAGCCTCATTTAATACCTCTTCAAACCAGTTGTAATAAGGTAAATAAATAGCTTCCCATGTTTCTAATGAATAGTCAAAAGCAAGCCCCGAATAGCATAAAACAAGAACATCTCTATATTCATCTGTTGTTTTATACGTTTCGTCAATCATTACCTCTAATGTACTTAAAAAATTTGTTGCTGTTTTAGCTCTTTCTTTAATTTTTTCAAGCGACAAAGAAAGTAAGTTTTCTGCAATAGCAGGAACAAGGGCATTTTTGGATCTAAAATAAAGATAAAAAGTTCCTTGAGCTACGCCTGCACGCTTTACAATGTCTGAAATTGACGTTTTATCAAGCCCCTTTTCAGATATAACTTCAATCGCTGCCTGTAAGATTTTATCGTATTTTTCATTTGTGCTTGTAACCAACTCTTTCCCTCCACCTATAAAATGAATGACTTTCATTCATTTTACTATAAGCAACCAGAATTACGCAAGATAAAATTTTCTGAATCTTTAAATTTAATTAAAAAATTGGTCGTATGCCGACTTCAAAAATATTTTTTATTTTATTAGTTTCCTCTCACTTTTCTTATATACCTCACTATTATTTTCCTTCCTTTTACAATTCACGGTAAAAGCTGATACAACGCTCTTTAAGCAACTATTCTTCTGAAAAAGTATCTTTATTAGAAAGATAACTTTCTGCGTTTATTCATAAAGCTTTATCGCCTAATTACTCTTCACTTAAAGTTGACGGAGTAAAAAAAAGAGTGGTAACATGTAAAACTGATTCTACAGTCACTTATTTTATCCATTTATTCCCCATATTTTCTCTTAACTACGATGTACATTTTTAGCTAAAAATAACTTTATAACGCCGAAAAATCACCCACTCTATTTCACATTTTATATTTTCTATGTTTACCACCTAAAAAAACCGGGTATACACTTCGTTGTGTTTAGCATCCGTTCTACATATCAGTCATATTGATTTAAAACTTTATAAAGGAGTTACATTGCATGAAGAAACTATTGTTAATCAGCATGATTTGTTTTCTTCTAGTTATTACTTCGGCTTGCGGCAACGGTAATGGCGCATTTAAAGATAAAAAAACCATTACCATCGGCATGAATAACTATACTGAAAACATCGCCTACACGTACGTATGGAAACAGATTTTAGAAGATCGAGGTCATAAGGTTAGAACTGTTTTCTTAGAGAAAGCCGGTGTTTGGGTAGGAACGGCCAATGACGACATTGATATTTCGTTTGCACCATGGCTGCCCACAACAGATGCGCCTTTTTACAAAAAGTATAAAGATCAAGTGAACATCGAAGACCCTTGGCTTAAAAACGCACGCTTAGGATTTGCAGTTCCCGCCTATATGAAGGATGTGAACACAACGGAAGACCTTGCTAAGGTTGCTTCTGATGTCGATAACAAAGTAATTGGAATTGACCCAGGCTCCAGTATTAATGGATTAGCGGAACAAGCGTTAAAAGATTATAACCTTAAAAGCTATACGCTTGTAAAATCGTCTGAAGCAGCTATGCTCAGTGAACTGCGCAAAGCTTATGATGCCAAAAAACCAATTGTTGTTACTATGTGGAATCCTCACTGGGCTTTTGCAGACTTTGATATTAAATACTTAAAAGATCCTAAAAATTCGTTTGGAGACCCTGACAACATTTACACAATGACAAGCAAGGAATTTAAAAAGACAAATCCTCAAGTCATAAAATGGATGAATAATGCACAGATGAATGATAAATTAATCAGTCCTCTTCTGTCACAAGTTGAAAAATCTTCGAATCCTGAAGAAGCAGCGCAAGAATGGGTAAAAAAGCATAAAAAGCTAGTCGAAAGTTGGACAAAAGATTAATGGACGTAAAAGAAAACAACAATTGAGGTGGACATATGGAACACGTAAAATTAAAAGTACAAAATATAACCAAAGTGTTTGGTAAGAACCCGTCAAAAGCGATTGATTTACTTAAAAAAGGAAAGACAAAAAAAGAAATTCTAGAAGAAACAGGAATGACAATCGGGGTTAATCAAGCAAACTTCGAAATCAAATCCGGTGAAATCTTCGTTATTATGGGCCTGTCTGGAAGTGGTAAATCCACTTTAGTTCGTATGTTTAATCGCCTTGTTGAACCAACATCTGGATCCCTTATTTTAGACGGTGACGATGTAGTAAAAATGAACAAAGATGAACTCCGCGACATGCGCCGAAAAAAAATGAGCATGGTTTTTCAAAACTTTGCCCTATTCCCTCACCGTACGGTTCTTGATAACACAGAATACGGATTAGAAGTTCAAGGTACACCAAAAGCCGAACGTGAAAAGAAAGCAAAAGAAGCGCTTGAATTAGTAGGTTTGAAAGGGTATGAAAATCAATACCCTGGTGAACTGAGTGGCGGTATGCAGCAGCGCGTCGGACTGGCCCGAGCACTTGCCAATGACCCTGACATTTTATTAATGGATGAAGCATTCAGTGCACTAGATCCGCTTATTCGTAAAGACATGCAAGATTTCTTACTGGAGCTTCAAGAAAAAATGGAGCGTACGATCATTTTTATTACCCATGATCTTGATGAAGCTCTTCGAATCGGAGATCGCATCGTTTTAATGAAAGACGGCAGTGTTGTGCAAGTAGGAACACCCGAAGAAATTATGACAAACCCTGCCAATGATTATGTCGAGCGCTTTGTCGAAGACGTTAATGTGGCTAAAGTATACACAGCTGAAAGCGTGATGAACCGTGCCGAATCTATTACCGTAGACCGAGGTCCGCGCGTGGCTCTTAAAATTATGCAAGAAGCTGGTTATTCAAGCATCTACGTCGTAGACAAGAAAAAAACTCTTCTAGGAGTTGTAACTGCAGATGATATTAGCCGTGCCATTAAACAAGATAAACTGACAGCAGACGTATTAGATACGGATATTCCAACTGTTACAACAGATACGCTACTAGAAAACTTGTACGACAAAATGGTTATCAGCCGCTTTCCGCTACCGGTTGTAGATGAAAACCATCGTCTGCGCGGCATCATTAAAAAAGAACGAGTGATTGAAGCACTCGCCGGTACTGATAGTAATGAGGTGAACGTAAATGAATAGTATTCCTAAAATTCCCGTTGGCAATTGGATTGACCATTTTGTCACGTTTTTAAATGATAATATCAAAGGGTTTTTTGATGTTATTTCAGCTATTGTCGATGGTATTGTAAGTTTTATTGTACTAGTGCTAACCTTTCCACCAGCATTAATTTTAATCTTAATTGTCGGAATCATTGCTTGGTTTTCAAGTAAAAAATGGTCATTTACTATTTTATCGATGATTGGCCTGTTATTTATTCTTAATCTTGGCTACTGGCAAGAAACCATGGACACACTAGCCCTCGTTTTAACAAGCGTACTGATTTCGATTATAGTAGGAATTCCGCTTGGCATTTGGGCATCTCAAAGCGAAAAGACGGCTCGGATTATTACGCCAATCTTAGACTTTATGCAAACAATGCCCGCATTTGTTTATTTGATTCCAGCACTTTTCTTCTTTGGAATTGGTGTGGTACCAGGTGTTATCTCATCTGTTATCTTTGCAATGCCTCCGACGATTCGCTTAACGAACTTAGGTATTCGTGAAGTACCCGCTGACTTAGTAGAAGCAGCAAATGCCTATGGTTCAACAACAAAACAAAAATTATTTAAAGTACAGCTTCCATTAGCTACAAAAACAATCATGGCCGGAATTAACCAAAGCATCATGCTATCTCTTTCAATGGTTGTTATCGCCTCTCTTGTAGGTGCTCCAGGACTTGGTGCGGAAGTATACCGTGCAGTTTCTCGACTTGAAGTCGGCACGGGCTTTGAAGCCGGAATTTCAATCGTTATTTTAGCGATTATTTTAGACCGTATTACGCAATATTTTGGAAATCGTTCAAACCAACGAGCATAAGTAAAAACAGAAGCCAACTCCGGTGAGTTGGCCTCTTTTTATTTATTTTTATAACATGCTACAAAGATTGCTTCTCCTTGAAACGATTCAATTCTTTGTTGATTCGTTTTGATATCGAAAAACTGCTTAAACCCGCTTGGTATATTCAGCATATATTGAGTAAGTTCACGCTTTGTCTCTTCCGAAACATTCATTATCCCGCACCAGTCATCAAATAAAAAGCGCTTTGGGAAAGTTGTCAGCACTTCTGTACGGAATCCTTGCATTTCAAGCATAGAAAGCCACTCTGTTTTTTTATAAGCACGATAATGGCTTGGATCTCTTGTCTTTTCAACACGATTATAAAACTCGTCATAAGCATTCACTTCCGGTGCTACATTATCAATGAGCAAGAACTGTCCGCCTGGCTTTAACACTCGGTATACCTCTTTGATGAACTGTTTAATACTAGGAAAATGGTGCGGTGCAATTCTGCACGTTACCGTATCAAACTCGTCATCTTGAAATGGCATATCTTCAGCATCTCCTTGAACAAACGATACATTTTCATGACCATTTTCTTTAATGAAGCCTTCAGCACTTTGCAACATTTGAGGAGTTAAGTCAAAAGCCGTTACTTCTTGGAAGACAGGTGCTAGCTTATTTGCCACGTGTCCTCCTCCTGTTGCTACATCAAGCAGCTTTCCTCCTCTATTTTCTTCAGCAATTTCCGCTAAAACAGCTAAATCTTTGCCTTTCGCATGACCTTTACTTTTGACGTACTTTCCAGCATTCCCCCCGAACTGACTGACCACCATTTCTTTATTACTCATCTATTCTCCCCCCATTTTCCTCTTTAAAACTCTCTATTACTTTGCCTAGTGCATTCACATATTTATTATGAAACGTGTGAATGTATTCTTTTTCTTTCTCCCCATTGATGAAACATGCGAAATAGCGGAGGAAGAAGCAGCCAAATGGTTAAAATTCGAAGCACTTGGACGGCTACTACCAACGTCGAATCGGCTTGCAGTACAATTGATGTAGTCGCCATTTCTGCAATGCCTCCAGGAGCAAACGCTAAAATAGACGTAATAAGCTCAATTCCAGTTATTTTGGAGACTGCTAGTGCACAAACAAACATAGCAGCAATTAAGCCGATTGTATTAATAAGCGCAACAACTATAATTTTTTTTACGCCAATAAACATTTCTTTATGAAAGCGAGAACCAATGCTTGACGCGATAAAAATTTGCGATAAAATCATTACAGAATGAGGCCAGTAGGCTTGAAGATTATAGCCCGCGTACGATGAAGCAGCTGTTTGAACAATCGCAACAGTAAGCATTCCCCCTACTAACCAAGGAGCAGGAAATTTTAGTTTTTTTCCTATATAATAGCCTACTACTGCTGTAACGATTAAAACGCCTGTCCATAGCAGTGATTCCCACCCAAAAATACTTGGAGTAGCTGCCACTGCATGCCGACCTGTATTACTTCCCCAATAGACCACAAATAAAGGAACGGCAAGCACAACTAAAAACACGCGCATCGTTTGAATGATGCTTACAACTGCCGTATTGGCCCCTACCTCTTCAGCCATGCCTGGCATTGCGCTCATTCCTCCAGGAGTCGTGCCGAAAAAGCTTGTTAATAAGTCTGTGGAACTGAACTTCCATAGCAAATAACCGGATAAAAGAGAAAAAACAACGGACAGCAAAAGCATGATCGTAATCGTGGACCAGTGAGATTGAAACGTAGTTAATACAGACAAGTTAATCTTTTGACCTAATTCAATCCCTAAAATACACTGTCCTGCGTACAGCCAATATTTTGGAATACCTTTTTTGCTTGTTTGAGATAAAAAACGCGGCTTTCGGAAAGCTAGAATAGCAGCTAAAATGAGGGTCCCAAGCATCCAGCCAATGGATAAGCCCGTTAACGATAGAAGAAATCCTCCCACGCTTGTTAATAAAATAAAAAATATAGATTGTAAAAAAATAATTCTTGCGTTCATATCTACTTCCTTCCTTCTACAAGGCTTTTCTTTCTTACACCGAACATTCTTCTTCTTAACTATAGTATAATTTTAGAGATAATTAAAATATCGAAATTTTATTATAAACCATTCATTTTTTTTATTCCTGGAGGGGTAGTATGGACGATCGAGATTGGCTTATTCTACAAGTGTTGTATCGAGAAAAAAACATTACAAAAGCAGCCAAGGAGCTGTTTATCTCTCAGCCTGCGCTTACGCATAGACTGCAGCAGATGGAGAAAGAATTTCATGTTCAGATCGTGAACAGAGGGCGCCGCGGAGTTCAGTTTACACCGCAGGGAGAATATTTAGTGAAGTGCGCAGAAGAAATGCTGCTCACGCTTCAAAAAATAAAAGAAAATGTGTTAAACATGGATGATCAATTAACTGGTACTTTACGTCTAGGAGTGTCTAACTTTTTCACTGACTACAAGCTCCCTGGACTATTACGGTTATTTAAAGAGCGATTTCCTGACGTTGAATTCAAAGTCACGACCGGATGGAGCAGTGACATGTCCCACTTACTTTATAAGCACGATGTTCATATTGCGTTTGTAAAAGGTGATTATAACTGGCAGGATCAGAAAGAGTTGCTTTTTAAAGAAACGATTTGCATTGCGTCTGCACAGCCTGTTGACATAAACAACCTTCCCAATATACCTCGAATTGACTATCACCAAGATCGTTTTTTAAAAACATCTGTTGATAACTGGTGGGCTGAAAATTACTCTCAGCCTCCCCTTGTCAGTATTGAAGTGGATAAAGCAGAAACATGCAAAAAGATGGTTGTAAACGGACTCGGTTATGCGATTTTGCCGAGTATGCTGCTTGATGACGCAGCAGAGATTTACAGATACACGTTAAAAACAAAAGACCAGCAGCCTTTAACGCGCAGTACATGGATGTTTTATCATAAGGATTCATTAAAAATTAACATCGTAAAAGCTTTTATTGAGTTCATTCAAAACTTGGATTTAAAAGATGTACACTGATAGAAAGAGGTTGAGACATACCGAAATGAATTCAATCTAAAGACGAACAAATGGGATAGATGAGCTGAACTGCTTTTGACACCGCAGTTGATTTCCGTGCAAGACTTCGCTTTCCGCGGGCGGCCGGTGAGCCTCCTCGTCGCTTACGCTTCTGCGGGGTCTCACCTGTCCCGCTTTTCCCGCAGGAGTCTTCGCCTTGCCCTCCAATCAACTGCTAGAAGGAACGAAACAGATGAAACTATGCTCACCAAAACAAAAAAACGAACCATGAATCAAACATCTTGATCAATGGTTCGTTTTTCACTCCGTCTAAAATCCTTTTATCCCAACCTCTTTCTATTGTATTTATTCATCATTTGTTCCGCCCATTAAGTCAGAATACAGCTTACTTTGCTGTTCAAGAAAGACTTTAGCACCGCTGCTATTTTTATAAAAAGAGGTTAAATCGTTATCTTTAAGCAGCTGTTCCCATTCTTTTGTATGAACCATTTCATACACTGTCTTATTCCAATATGCTACCTGCTCTTTGCTCATATTAGGCGGTCCCATTAGACCTCTCCAATGGCTAAATGTTACGTCAATTCCCGCTTCTTTCCACGTTGGGATCTCTTTTAACTCTTCTAGCCTGCTGGGAGAAGAAACGGCGAGTATTCTTACCTGCCCTTGTTCATACTGCTTTTTTACTTCTGATAATGACATAGGTGCTACATCTAGCTGATGATGAACGAGCGCATCGATCACTTTATGACTGCTGTTGTAAACGAAGAACTCAAGCTTTGAAGAGTCTACGCCTGCTTTTTTATTTAGCTGCATGAACGATAAATGATCGTCGTTTCCTAAGCGAGGTGATATTCCCACTTTCATGCTGGATTCACTTTGATTTAACGTGCGTATGAGCTGTTTTAAATTATATATAGGAGAGTTAGCAGGGACTACGATAACCTCCCATTCAGATGTTAAAATAGCGAGGGGAGTAAAGTCTTTATAGGTTAATTGACTTTGTCCTAGCAAATTATTTGTAATCAGTAAGCTGGAATTTCCGGAAACAATATTCCCTTCTTTTCTCTGTTTAATATATTTCCATCCTTCTTCACCTTGCCCACCTATTTTATTACTAACAGAAACGGGTACCTTCACAATCTTCTTTTCCGTTAGCACTTGTTGAATGGCTCTTACTGTTGCATCTGCTCCTCCGCCTTTTGCACCGGCTGCCACAATTTCAATTTCCCCCATATCAATACGGTCTTTTTTAGAGGGAGAAGAACAGCTAACAAGCAATACACTTATAAACACTATCATGAGCTTTTTGATCATATATACCATCCTTCAAGGCTAATGCTACGCTAAATAGTACTTGCGCTCCGGCCGTCCAATAATCCCATAATCATATTCAACGTGACATTCACCAGTTGATACTAGATACTCTAAATATCGTCTAGCTGTCGTTCTAGATACTCCCATGTGTTGTCCCATCTCTTCGATCGTAATTCCTTTGATGCTTTTTAAAATGTCTTTTGACTTTTGTAATGTGATACCATCAACACCTGAAGGAAGAGATTTATCCGCTTTTGGCTTTGTTCTGACATGTCCAAAGTACGCATCAATAAACGATTGATCAACTTCTTCATGCCTACTAAACAGTTCCTTTTTTTCTTGATACTGTTTAATAGCATTAATGAAGGATTCCATCATAACCGGCTTAATCAAATAATTAACGACGCCGTTTCTCAAACAGATTTCTACAATGTTTTTTTCGGTTGCAGCCGTTACAACGATAACGTCAACTTGTGGAAACTGCGCTCTGATTTTCGGCAGTAAATCTGTTCCCATTTCATCTGGCATATAGATGTCTAAAAGAAGTAAATCAACTTTCTTCTCCTTTAGCATTTCAAGCGTCTCTTTTGCATTCAACGCTTTGCCTACAACTTCCACACCATCTACTTCTAATAAAAATCGCTCTTGAACTTGAGCAATTCGAAAATCGTCTTCTGCAATTGCAACTCGTAACATTTCGACTCTCCCCTTACTTCTCATGATTCAGTTTTTTGGAAGGTAAACTGAAAAAATGGCTCCTCCTTCTGGCTGATTATACACTTCAATAGATCCTCCAAGCTCATCTACCATTTTCTTTATATTTGCCAGTCCGTATCCTCTGTCTGTACCTTTGGTTGAAAAACCTTTTGTGAAAATTTGATTTAGTACTTCTTCTGATATACCTGGTCCGTTATCCATCACTTCAATAATTAAATCATGACCAATATCGGTAATAAAAAACGACACTTCTTTTTTAGACTGCTGACTCACCGCTTCAAATGCATTATCAATTAAGTTCCCAATAATGATAATGAGATGAGAAATTTCAATATGTTCTGGGAGCATATCGAGTGTACTCTCCGAGTCAACCGAAAAATAAATTTTCTTTTCAGATGCTTTTCCAATCTTTCCAAGCAATATTGCTTGGACTTTAGAATCTAATATCTGATCAAATAGAATACGATTTTGTGTTTGGTGTACAGCTGATTCTTTTTGAATAAACTCAAATGCATCTTTGTACTGCCCTAATTGCAGCAAACCCGACAAAACATATAGCTTATTCGTAAACTCATGCGTTTGGGCTCGTAAATCCTCTGAATACTTTCGTACTTCTGAAATCGTATTGATTAAGCTTTTTAATTCTGTCTTATCACGAAAACTAGCGACCACTCCTACAATTCGTTGATGTTCAATAATAGGTGTTAAGTTTAAGATAAACGTTTTTTCATTCAAAAAAATTTCTTGGTCGCTTCGGGCTATTCCCGTATCTAGCACTTCAATCATATTCGTATAAGGAAATACTTCAATGATATGATGATGCAAATATTCCGTCTGTAGTCCTAGCATATTTTTAGCTGATGTATTCATCATCGTAATAAAGCCTTGATGATCAATAGCAATAATTCCTTCTTTTATCGAAAGTAAAATCGCATTTCGTTCACGGTATAAAGAAGCGATTTCATGGGGCTCAAGACCGAGAGTATCTTTTTTAATACTTTTAGCTAAAAAAATACCCCCGATCATACCAAGCAATAAAACAGCTAGTGAAAATAGGATAATTTGTTGAATGCGCGTGATGAGCTGAGCATGAACATGAGACTTTAAAAACTCAACCGTCACCACTCCCACGACCTCCATATACTTTCCGTGACTGATGACAATAGGCGCTTTGCCCATAATTGCAGGACCTGTGGTTCCCTCTCCGTCAAGCGTATAATATCCGCCGAATAATAGTGCTCTATCGTTAACCGCCTCTTTGTTTTTCTTTCCTATCCATTTTTGATTAGAATGAGAATAGATGATTTGCTCACGGTTTTGAACCACAATACTTGCTGCTCCGATTTGTTCCCTCACTTGCTCGGCAAGCGGCTGAATATAGCGACTCGGCTGTTTTTTTTGAAAAGCAGCTTTGACTTCCGGCATAAATGATATTGATTTGGCCGCTTGAAGAGCCAGCTGCTCGGCTTGCCTTTTAGATTCTACAAACTGCATGTAAGAGAAAATACTCGCTAAAAGAACAATAACAGTTATGATTAATGCTGCGGATAAACCTACGATTTTTGTTTGCAGCGATACTTGAAACCATTTTTTCATTTCATCGCACCTTTAGCCTTTACCTTATAGTTCTATTCCTCTTTTATTTTATCAAAATTTTTTGTATATCCGCTCCTTATTCCAAAAGCTTTTTAGACAAAAAAACTTATCAATCCCAAAAGCGGAATTGATAAGTTTTTAGGTTCATGATCTTTACAGCGTAATAACTCCTGTAATAATAGCTACTAAAAGCATCACCATCGCTGTTCCAATCGTCCACTTTAAAGTAAAGCGCTGGAATTCACCAAGCTCGACTTTTGCCATACCCACCAATAGATACGTAGAAGCAACTAAAGGACTTAGTAAGTGAACAGGTTGACCAATCAATGAAGCACGGCCAATTTCTGCAGCATCAATACCGTATGCTGAAGCTGCTTGAGCAATAATTGGTAAAATCCCATAGTAGTAAGCATCATTTGACATAAAGAACGTAAATGGCATACTTGTGATGGCTGTAATCACAGACATGTAAGGCCCTAACGCATCTGGAATTAATCCTACTAAACTATTACCCATTGCATCTACCATTTTTGTACCTGATAAAATGCCTGTGAATACGCCTGCTGCGAATACAAGAGATACAACAGCAAGTACATTGCCAGCATGTGCTGTGATACGCTCTTTTTGAACTTCTAAATTTGGATAGTTAATCATGATAGCGATTGCAAATCCAATCATAAACAGAATTTGAAGCGGCATAACTGCTGTGATAAGTCCTACTAATAAGAGAGCTGTTAAAGCAAAGTTTACCCACAAAAGCTTCGGACGCTTGTACTCGATTCCTTCAGCAGCGGCTGCTTCTGCAAAAGCTACTTGAGCATTTGTGACGTCTTGAATATCAATAACACCTAAGCGCTGGCGCTCTTTTTTTCCGAAATAGTAAGCCGTGAATAATAACCAAATAGCTCCACCGATCATGGCTGGAATAAGTGGTGTAAACACCTGTGAAGCATCTAACTTCAATGCGCTCATCACACGAGCAGTAGGTCCGCCCCAAGGCGTTAAGTTCATAACTCCACTACCCATAATAGCGATACAGGCTAAGATCATCGGCTTCATATTTAGCTTTTTATAAAGCGGAAGCATCGCTGAAAGCGTAATCATATATGTTGTTGTTCCGTCTCCGTCTAATGAGATAATAAGAACTAAAATAGCTGTACCAATTGTGATTTTTAGTGGATCACCTTTTACGATTTTTAAAATTCTTCCTACAACTGGATCAAACAAACCAGCATCAATCATAATCCCAAAATATAAAATAGCAAACATTAACATAACGCCTGTAGGTGCTAATTCTTTTACACCATTTAAAGCCATTTCTCCAATATCAGTTGTGAATCCCCCTATGATTGCAAACAATACTGGAATAACCATTAAAGCAATAAGCGGCGTTAATCGTTTTGTCATAATTAGAAACATAAATGTACAAACCATCAAAAACCCAAGAATAGCTAACATTATTACCCCTCCTATTTTTGAATCCGCTTTCATAACAGTGGAAGCGATTCGTTTGTATGTATGACCCGCATATGTATGCCAGTTCGTCTATACGATTACAGCATCGCTTGTTCACTATTAAGTTGTACCTTAAAACTTTAAAATTTTCTGTTTTTTCTTAAAATAATCATAATTTACAGGAGGGTATAGTGTAAATAATTCGTACTATAAAAACTTTTAAAACTTTATGGGTAATTAAATCCTTTTTGTTCATTGGAAAGATAAAAGAAAGGAAGAGGAAAAAGATAGAAAAATAAAAAACGGAGAGGGAGGAACTATTCTCGTGAATTATTCAATTTGAACTCTAAGAGAATAAGCTCCAGGATGAGGAGTTTTATTCCATTGAGTAAGAGACTCCTCTAAAAATGGAATGTTTTTCAACTTCTTTGTTTGGAACTTTTCTATTTTTGAATATTTCTCTAAAGCATACGTATTAGCAAACATTTCTTGCGTTCTATTTCCTTCTTTTAAAAGCGTTCCATTTGTCATACGATCCACATGATGGCCTAATTCATGCAGAATGATAAAAGCAAATTGATGAGGCTTTTTATTTTTTGTTGTATCGATAAAGACAATAGGACATTCCGTTACTGTATATTTAATATAGTCAATTTCAAACTGAAGTTTACGCTTCTCTTTTGGAAGGTTATCATTAAATTGGCCATAGTACACACCTAGCACATCTTTCCCTTGCACTTTTACACTGCCTAAGCAATACACACCTTTTAGCCCATCCCAGTCTTTTTCATCTGTTACATTAGCAATTTCCTGCAGGGCGGCTTTTTGCTTCGCACTCATGACTCCATGAAACGTTACGCCATGAATTTGGATTTTTTCACTACGCTTAAACATCTTCTTGCCTCCTTTGCTAAATTCCTTCTACAACATATTATTTAGCAATAAGTATATTCATTCACAATACATGGTTAAAAACATGAAGTTAATGTCAAGATTCCCGTTTTGATGTTTTTTAACCCTGCTTATATGCTGCTTCGTTTATTTTCTATTTTTACTATATTACATATGTAACCATTAATAAAATATCATTTTTTTATGATTTATCATTACTTTTTTTTATTTCTATTTTTGTTTATCGATAATTTGAAGCCTGCGTATCATTTTTAAATTTAAAACCATTGCTATATAAAGAAAAGGATAGCAAAAAAACGAGTATAGCGTCTTCCATTCGTTATAATAAAACACTTCTGTTTGGGCAGAAATATATTCAAATAGTGTTGTAAGAATTACCCACACTGTAATATATAAAGCTTTTTTAGCCAAACTCTTGTTTTGCGGATAAAAATTCAAAAATACACTATTCGCCGCAGGATAAATAAAAATAAAAATTAAAAGATATTCAAGATCTACTCCTTTTGTAAAGAATCCATAAAGATCATATTTAACATCAAGATATACATCTGCTAACGCCCCTAAAAACATGACAAACAAAGAAGTTGTATAAATTCCCATCCAGCTGATGCGCTTTGGCATAACTAGTACACTCAGAATAGAAATCACCGTTGTAAGGATTAATAGCATCATACTTATAACCCCGTTTCCTATAGGAGATAAAAACAGCTTTCCCATTGGATATTAAATTCATTCTGAAGTCTAAAAATTAAGACTTCGTAAAAAAAGAGGTTGAAGCATAACGAAAGCAAGCCAAGCTAAATACGAACAAATGGGATAAATGATTTGGACTGCGTGGTATGCCGCTGTTGATTTCCGTGCAAAACTTCACTTACCCTTCTGCGGGGTATCAGCCACTCCACTTTCCCCGCCGAAGTCTTCGCCTTGCCCTCTAATCAACAGCTAGAAGCAAATATATATAATCTACGTTCACCATCACAATAAAAAATCCGAACGAGTTGGATTCTTTACCAAGAATCTCGATTCATCGTTCGGATCTTCCTTCAACTAAACTACTTTTGTTTCAGCTTCTTTTTGTTAATGAAAGGAAATGATGCAAGAACCAAGCTCTTGCTGTCCCCATTTAAGTGAAAGATGATCGTGATGTGAAAGCGGACCTACTCCCTCAGGGGTACCTGTAAAAATAAGATCTCCTTTATCAAGACCAAAATGTTTTCCTGTAAAATCAATAATCGTTTGTAAGTCAAAAATCAAATCTTTAATATTCCCCAGCTGCACGCGTTCATTGTTTTTCACTAGCGAAAAGTCTTTCTTCTTAGATGCTGCTACTCCTTCAAATAGAATAAAGTTTCCTACAACCGCTGAATGTTTGAATCCTTTTGCAAGCAGCCAAGGGTGCTTTTTTTGTTTTAATTCGCTCTGCACGTCTCGAAGCGTCAAATCTAATCCAATCGTCATCTCATCAACAAGTTCATCCACTGTTATGCCTTCTTTGTAAGATTGTCCAATATGAAGAATCAGTTCAGTTTCAAAGTGCACCTCTCCTTGGTCGCTAGGAAGAGTAATTGATTGTCCAGCTGCTTCAACGAGAGCGTGAGTAGGTTTGGAAAATAAAAAAGGTGATGTTGGAATATCATTATGTAATTCTTTTGCATGCAGTGCGTAGTTCCGGCCTACACAATAAATATTTTTAATATCTTTCACTTTCATCATCCCTTCTTTCGTTCAAATAAAGATTTTTCAACTTGTATTCTTTTATTTTACAAGAAAAAAAGGTTGGGACATAATAAAATAAATCCAATCTAAAGACGGAAAATGGGAATAAATGAGCTGAACTGCTTGTGACACCGCTGTTGATTTCCGTGCAAGGCTCCGCTTTCCGCGGGAGTCTTGGCCTTGTCCTCCAACCAACAGCTAGAAGGACCTGCGCACATGAAACCTACGTTCACCATGACCATAAAAAAACACGAACTATCTATTTTTGATAGATAGTTCGTGTTTAACGTTAGCGAAACAACTTTTCTCACATTCTCTTTCTTTCAATCCGTTATTTTCTAGCCCATTTTGTAATGCCCTTGATATCATCTGGAGTTGTACGACAGCACCCTCCAATTAACTGAGCACCTGCTTCATACCAGCTGTGAGCGCTGCACCCATACGTTTCGCCCGCAGATGTCCCGTTCCATGTTTTAGATTCAGCATCATAACTCTCCCCTGAATTTGGATACACAATGACTGGCTTATCCGTTTGAGATTTAATTTCTTTAATAAGTGAAGAAATATATTGAGGCGGCGTACAGTTAACTCCAAGAGCCGCTACTTGCTCATAGGAATTCAGATAGCGTGCACACTCCGAGATTAATGTTCCGCTGCTAATGTGCAGGTCATCTTTTGAGCTGAACGTAATCCATGCGTACGCTCCTTCAAATTCTTCCAGCAGCCTCGCAATGGCTCTTGCTTCCACCAAATTAGGAATGGTTTCACAAGCTAATACGTCCGCTCCTGCTTCAATTAATGCTTTTATACGAGGACGATGAAATTCCATTAACTCTTCTTCTGTTACGTCATACTGTCCAGTATATTCCGATCCGTTTGCTAAAAATGCTCCGTAAGGCCCTACCGAAGCGGCGACAATTGGTTTTGGACGATTAAGACGATTCTCTTCTTGCTGCCAAAATTCATCTCTTGCTTCAGTCGCAATTTTTACAGATGCTTGAATTAACTCGCGAGCCTGTGCTTCACTCAAGCCACGTTTAGCAAAACCTTCGAATGTGCTTTGATAACTTGCTGTAATTGCACAGTCAGCTCCTGCTGCAAAGTAATCTTGATGCACTCTCTTAATCAATTCAGGCTGCTCCATCAGCACTTTTGCAGACCATAAGCTGTCGTTCAAATCACAGCCATATCTCTCCAGTTCAGTTGCCATTGCACCATCTAGTACAATCACAGGAAATGTATGTAAAATTTGTTGGATAGGATTCATTGTTTAATCTAGGGTTGTCCACTAGCAGTTAGCTTCGATTACCCTATCCTCCTTTCAGATAATTTAAAATATATGCAAAAAAGTCTAAAGGACTAGGCAACTTTTGTCAAGAAGCCGAAAAAATGAGGAGAGGCTTATAACCAAGCTTTTTTCAACCGCCTTATTCCTTCTTCTATTTCTTCTCTCACCATACTTCCAAAACCTAATAATAGATGAGTCTTTTGTTGAGGTAATTCCGTAAGCCAATAACGAGAAGTACCGTAGACAGAGACATCTTGCTTTCGAGCTGCGTAAATTAACTTTTGTTCGTTCATATCGTTGTGCACGCGGACAAGTATATGCAAACCTGCATATTCTCCTGACACAGTGATGTTTTTGTTAAACTCCTTCTGTAAAGCCGCTAAAAGAGTACCGTGTTTCAGTTGATAAGCAGTTCTCACTCTTCTTAAATGCTTACTCCACTCACCGTTTTTCATCATCAGTCCGAGCGTCTGTTGATGAAGAGCGGGAACAGATTGCTCGTATAAAGAGAAACGTTCATGATATGTTTTTAGAAGAACTTCCGGTAATACAAGGTAGCTGATTCTTAAAGAAGGCATAAAAGATTTTGAAAATGTCCCTGTATAAATGACGCGCTCCTTAGAGTCTAAGCTTTGCAATGAAGGGATGGGAGAGCCTTTATAACGAAATTCTCCGTCATAATCGTCTTCAATAACAAAGCCATTGCAGTCATTCGCCCATTTAAGAAGCTCTATTCTTCTTGAAACAGGCATGATCATTCCGTATGGAAACTGATGAGATGGTGTAACATAAACAGCTCGTGCTTGGCTATCATAAAGCTCTTGAATGTTTATGCCTTTGTTATTAAGCGACACGGGTTTTAAGGAAAATCCATGCTGCTTAAATACAAAGCTAGCCCCGTCATAGCAAGGATTTTCAAAGGCAATATCTCTGATGCTTTGCTTTAACATCTGCGCTAATAAACTGAGTGATTGCTGCGTCCCTGCTCCAATAATAATTTGATGTTTTGAACAAACCACTCCTCTTGACTGATAAAGGTACGTCGCAATTTCTTCACGCAGTGATTCTTCTCCTTGACTTTCTTGGTATGTGAACAGCGCTTCTCTATAGGTTTGAAGACTTTCATTGTATCGTTTTTTCCACTCATTCAAGGGAAACAAACGACTATCAACTTTTCCATACCGAAAATCATAGGTACACGACTTTGTTTCTGAGTGAGGGTGTAAAAATACAGTCGGCTTTTTATCTGTTTGCAGTAAATCAAACTGTGTATTCGTTACGTACAGTCCACTTTTGGGCCTGCTTTCTACATACCCTTCAGCTAAAAGCTGCTGATAGGCCATATCTACAGTATTTCGACTTAGGTTTAAGTAATCAGCAAGAGACCGAATAGAAGGCAGTTTGTCATTCACTTCCACCCTGCTGGATACAATTTCTTTTTTTATATATTCATATAGCTGGTGATACAAAGGCATATCATCCTTGCGGTTTAATAAAGGTGTGAACTTCACGCTAGCTCCTTTCATCTGTCCCTATTTTTTTTTTCAAATCTGGCTCTTTTAGAGGGGATACATTTCTTTTACTATCAGTGTAGATCATCTGATTAAAAAGGAGAAGATTTAATGACTACGATTACAATTCGTCAAGCTAATGCTGCTGACATGGAAGCACTTATTTCATTAATGAACGAATACATTGTTGATTTTTACAAGCGCCCTCAGCCTACCAAAAAGCAGCTGAGAAATTTAATTAATCACTTGTTTCACCATCCGGATGCTGGCGTTCAGTTTATCGCGACTCAAAATGACGAGACAGTAGGTTTTTCGACGCTTTATTTTACATTTAGCACCACGCGTGTAAAGCCTGTAGCGATTTTAAATGACTTGTACGTTACTGAAAAAGCAAGAGGACAAAAAATTGGAGAAAAGTTATTTTCGACTAGTCACCAGTATACAAAAGAACATCAGTATGCAGCTATGTCTTGGGAAACGACTTATGATAATACAAGAGCCCAAACGCTTTACAGAAAAATGGGCGGAAATGTAACGAACGATGAATGGATTCACTACAACATTTCAAACGATATTTTATAATATTCTTCCATCCATAAAGTTTTAACACGTTCTTAACACTCCTTTCATAAATGTGTTTTATGATGAATACGACAAATAAATCAGTTTCTGTATGTATTTGTCACATTCTCTGTTAAAGTTTTCACAAAGTGTTCAAACTTTAAGTGAAAACGCTTTCTATTTTTGTGTATAATAAAAATATGCAAATGAAAATGAATGTTACAGCTCGTTAATCATACACATTTTAAATATGGAAGGAGTTTTGAAAATGATTTTAAAAGCATTAAGAAAAAACGGAGCCGTTACAATTAACTATTATAAAAACGGTTTGCTTCAAACGTTTAAAGGAAAAGTACAGCGCCTAGATTTAACAGACCAAACGCTTTCATTAAAAGATGAACAGCAAAATACTTTCTCTATTCGCTTATCGGGAATTAAAGAAATTTATTGATGAATAGTTTACAGTAAAAAAGAACATGATGTTCATTCTGCTTTGCAGAAGTCATCATGTTCTTTTGATTTTAGCTTTATTTAGCTGATGTTTCTGTTTCTTCTTTCCCGTACATATATTTCGAAGGGTCGACTGTTTGGAAATCCTTCAGCTTGTGGAAACGAAGTAAGTCTCCGTAAAGAACTTGATCAGATAACTCCAGTTCTTTCGCTACCTTCTGTTTATAAGCTTTCATTTGATTATTTTCTTTAAGCGCTTGGCCCGTCTTAGAATCATAATACGTTCCATCCACTAATGTATATTTCGGAGATACGTAGTTGCCATTGCGGAATGCCACTACATCATCATGATCCTTAGAAAATAAATCTGTGCCAAATTGGATAAACTCTTTGCTGTCAATCCCTACTAAATGAAGAAGAGTTGGCACAACATCAATTTCTCCACCGTACGTATGATTAACTCCGCCTTTTACTCCAGGAACGTGAATGAATAGAGGTACACGCTGCAGCTGAGCATTTTCATAAGGCGTAATTTCTTTTCCCATTACTTTTTCCATTGCCGCATTATGATTTTCAGAAATACCGTAGTGATCTCCATAAATCATAATCACAGAATTATCATAAAGCCCAGAAGCTTTCAGTTCTTGGAAGAAAGATTGCAATGATTCGTCTAAATAACGAGCCGTTTGGAAATAACGGTCAACTGTTGCATCGCCCGTGTTAGCTGGCTGTATGCTTGCCTCATTGTTCCCAAGTAAAAATGGAAAATGATTTGTTAACGTAATTAAATGCGCATAGAACGGCTGTGGTAAAGACTGCAGCATTGGAACAGATTCTTTAAAGAACGGTTTGTCTTTTAAGCCATAATTAATTTTATTTTCACCCGTCATATTGTAATAACTTGCATCAAAGAACTTATCCACACCGAACTGCTTGTAAATTTCGTTGCGGTTCCAAAACGTCTTATAGTCTCCGTGCAGCACAGCGCTCGTATAGCCAGCTTTTTGATCTAAAATAGCTGGTGCTGCCTGATACGTATTGCTTCCTTTCAGTACAAAGGCAGAACCTTGAGGAAGGCCGTATAGAGAGTTGTCCATCATCAGCTCAGCATCTGATGTTTTTCCTTGTCCTGTTTGATGAAAGAAGTTATCAAAATACGTAAAGTCATTTCCATGGGCCAACGAATTTAAGAAAGGTGTCACTTCCTGACCATTTAATTTGTAATCAATTAAAAAAGACTGAAATGATTCCAAATGAATTTTAATAATATTTTTCCCTTTAGCTTTTCCAAAATAAACGGAATTAGGCTCCGCATAGTGACTGTTTTTAAAATTAACGACGTTTGTTAAATCATTGCTGCTTGCAAAAGCTCGCTGTTTAGAGTTTTGAGCAGTTTGAACACCGTCATACATCGTATAATTATAGGCCCCTAAATACTTTACTAAATAATTGCGGTCAAAAGTTCGAGATAGAAGCTGCGGGCGATCAATTTCTGCTAATGTTAAGTTGACGGAAAAGACCATGAATCCTAAAGAAAGAATGGTTACAGCATTCTTAACCGATACTTTTTCATTATGCCAGTCAATTTTTTTACTAAAAAAGAAGAAAAAATAAATAATAAAATCAACAAAATAAAAAACATCATGTGCTTTTAATAAATCCATAATGCTTCCGCCCATACTCCCTGCATTACTTGTCTGCAATAGTGTAGGGAGCGTTACAAAATCGTTAAAAAAACGATAATAGAGAATGTTGCTGTATAACAGCAGCGTCATAATGAAACTGCCTGCAAGAATCCAAGCTCCTGCTTTCTTTCCTTTAAAAAATAAGCCGATTCCTAAAAAAATCAGCACTGAACTCACAGGGTTTATAAACAGCAGCATTTGCTGCATTACGCCGCTTACGCCTAAGTTAAATTCAGTTTTATAAGCCACGTACGACTTTATCCACATTAAAACAGCGGCTAATATGAAATAGTGCAGCGGCTTAGAAACGATTCGCTTCATTTTGATTTTCCTTTCTCGATTAGTTTATGAGTAGATTCACAAAGAACATATAGAAAACCTTTATCATTATACTCATAGAAAATGAAAATTAAATGAAATCCTAGCCTTCACAACTATAGATAGATTCTTTAAATTCATCTACTAGTTTACCTAATACCCACAAATAAATAAACTAAAATCACCTTTTTTATCATAAAACCCCTTCTCTCCTCATATACTGTATTCTGTTGCAACACCCGTACTGCAAACTTGTGCATTTTTTCACAATTTATCTACAAACTATTCTCATCTTGCTGTATAATAATAATTCTGCCTTGAGCATTCTCCAAATTCTTATGCTTAAGCCACAGCTTTCTTTTCATAACAGGTGCACACATGAAAGGAGATGAATAAATGATTTTAAAAGCGTTAAAGAAAAACAAACATGTAACCGTGAATTATTACGAAAATGGCCTGCTTCAAACCTTCAAAGGAAAAATCCAAAATTTAAACCTAACCGACCAAACCCTCTCCCTACGAGATGAAAAACAAAACATTTTTTCCATTCGTTTGTCTGGCATTAAAGAAATTTATTAACAAAAAAGATCCTGAAGAATTCTTCTAGGATCTTTTTTGTATTTTTTATTCATTACTTATTGAAAAATCATCCAATTGATGTTAAATTAACTTTACATAATGTTAAATCAACTTAACAAATTCATTAAAAAGGCAGCGGGTGATCATATTGACTCTTATTAACCACGTAAAAGAGCTTAGAGCTAAACATGGATATACGCAAGGAGATTTAGCTGAAAAAGTTGGAGCCACTCGCCAAACCATTTCAGCTATTGAAAAGGGAAATTACGTTCCTTCCCTACTACTTGGTTTAACAATTTGTGATGTCTTTCAATTAAAAATGGAAGATGTTTTTAGACTTCAAAAGGGGGAGAAAAATATTGAGTAATGTTATTAAATCTTATTTGTTGAATGTAGTGTCTCTGTTATGCGTAGGTTGGTTTTTATACGATTTTTTAAGCCTAAATATTCAATTTAGTGAAGTTATGACCCACCCTGAACCCCCGTGGGAAATTACTATGTCTATAGGCTCTTTTGCTTCTTTAATTGTTCTTTTAATCGTCTCATTTTTTCACTACCGCGCGCGTAAAAAGATGAAGAACGTGTCGCCTTTATTATTTCCTTTTGAATTTGCAGAAGAAGATGAACGTGAAAAGATGATAACAGCAGAAGCTTGTAAAAAAGCCTTTGTTTTCCTCCTATTTTCTATTCCTATAGGTGCTATATTAATAGCTTTTTATCCGCTGTTACCTAATTCTTTTAGCTTCTATCCCATTGCCGTTCTTTTGCTTCTTTCTCTTGTGCAGTTAACGGTTTATTACGTATCAATTAGTAAGATTTATCGCTGATTAAAAAAGGGTTGTTCTAAAAAGAACAACCCTTTTTTAATCTAATAATTCACTGAATTCCCTAAAAAAATAATCCAACCTACATCTATTTCACTATTTTTTCATTTTTTCTGTCTATATTGAACTATAACAATTGAACGATGTATGTTACCTTCCACTGCAGTTTTTCTTCAGTGTTCAGTTGCAAAATATGAAAGATAAAAGGAGCATATCAATGGCAGCTAATAAATGGACAAAATGGATGGTTGGTTTATCTAGCGTTGCTGCATTTACCACTTTTGTAGGACTTTCTCAAAAATATGATCAAACAAATTCAACAGCTACAGCACTAAATAACGATACATCAGCCGATAATTCATCTCAAACTCAAACGGAAGATGAGACGGACCTATTTCCAGATTCAGGATCCGACTCCAATACGGACAATGGAACTAACGGACAAGATCAATGGTCAAATGACAGTTCTAATGAGCAAAGTGATTAATGGTCAGACGATAATTCAAGCAGTCAAGATGATCAGTGGTCAGACGATGATTCGAGTAATCAGCAAGATCAGTGGTCAAATGACGATTCCACAAATGGCCAGGATAACGGAGGCAATAATAATGATTCTTCTATCCAATCAAGACCTTCTTAAGGATGTGATGTAATGAGCTACTCATTTAAAGCAATGAATACCGAATTTAATGTATACCAGCTTGAAGCACCTGTCAGCAAAAAAGTGGAGAGCTGGTGTTATCGTGTAGAAGAAACCCTAAGCCGCTTTCTTCCAACAAGCGAGCTTTCATAGCTGAATTCGCTGAACAGAAGATTATTTTTACTGTCAAAAATGTTGTATGAAGCTGTAAAAATTGCCTCTTACTATTACAATGAAACAAACGGAATTTCCAATCCATTTCTGTATCATTCTATTCAAACTCTAGGATATGACCAAAGCTTTGAACAACTGCCTAACAATCAGCTTCCTCAAGAAGTAGCAGCTTTTGAGGCTGTTAACCCTATTATGATTCATAAAGGAATGAGAAGTATTCAGCTTGCTTCTAATGTGGGTCTGGATTTAGGCGGAATCGCAAAAGGTTGGAGCATTCAGCAAATGGCGAATCAATTAAAGAAAAAAGGATCTTCACTTCGGGCAATCGATGGAGGCGGTGATATTGTAACGTGGGGGCCTGCTAGCAAGCACTGGTCTATTGCGCTCTCTCATCCATTTGATTTATCAAAAAATCTCATGAGTATTAAAGTAAAGAGCAACAGCGGCATTGCCACAAGCAGTGTGGGCAAGCGATTGTGGAAAGTAAACGGACACACTCACCATCATATTATTGACGGCAGAATCAACAAGCCTAGTTCATCAGAGCTTCTGCAAGCAACGGTTGTTTCAGAAGACTTGACCGTTTCTGAAGTCTATGCAAAATGCATGCTTATTCTCGGATGGGACGCCGGATTAAGATTAGCTAAAATGCATCACCCTTCTTTAGAGGTAATTGCGGTTACAAAAGAAGGTAAGGTGTTAATCGAAAAAAATGTGAAAGGTCAGGTATACCATTATGGCTACTCTCCTCGCGCAATTTAGTGCCCACTTTCCCGTTTGGAATACCATTCGGGCAGCCGGCTTAACCTCTTATTTACTAATGTTTGTATCGGTTGCCGCTGGCATTTCTCACAGCTTTTCATTTTTTAAACCAAAACGAAAAAAACAGCTTTTGCTGGTTCATCAATCATCAGGGTGATTCGGGTTATTATTTGGCATGATTCACGGACTTGTTTTATCATTTGATCAATCTATTCATTTTTCACTTTCTGACATTTTAATTCCGTTCACTTCCGATTACAAACCAATTAGCACAGATCTTGGTACTATTTCACTCTAAATTTTATTCGTACTGATTATTACATCCGATTTTATAAAACAGCTTGGGAGAAAAACCTGGAAAGCCATTCATTTTCTTGCTTTTCCAGGCTATTTGCTAGCACTGTATCACGGCATTACTTCTGGAACAGATACACAGCAGCCGCTTATTCTTGGGATGTACAGCATCACTGGCTGCATCGTTTTGATTTTGCTTTTTTTACGAATTCAACACTAGTCAGCTCCTAAGAACTAAAAAAAAGCTCAGGAAAACTAAAAAACGCACTCTATGATAGAGTGCGTTTTTTCTTATCCGCGTCCTGCTTGGAATGATGGGTACTGTGTCATACCACCGTCAGCAAAGAGCGTAATCCCTGTTACATAACTTGCCTCTGAAGAAGCTAGCCATGCAGCAACCGCTGCAATTTCTTCCGGCTCTCCGATGTATCCCATTGGAATCATGCTTTCTACATCTGCACGCTGCTCAGGATCAGCAAATTTCTCAGCGTTAATCGGTGTATTAATCGCTCCCGGCCCAATGTTATTTACACGAATACCTTTTGGAGCATATTCTAATGCAAGTGTTTCAGTCATGAGCTTCATGCCGCCTTTACTTGCTGCGTAATGAACAAATAATGGCCAAGGAATTTTCTCATGAACACTCGACATATTAATAACTGTTCCCTTAATATCATTTTCCACGAAATATTTAATCGCTTCACGGCTTCCTAAAAATGCTCCCGTTAAGTTCGTATCAATTACTTTATTCCAATCGCTTAAAGGCATTTCATGAGATGAAACCGGGTTTTCTAGTCCTGCGTTATTAATCATAACGTCGAGCTTTCCAAATTCTTTAATAGCAGATTGAACTAAATTGATAACGTCAGACTCAACTGTTACATCACCTTTGACGGCAATTGCCTCTCCGCCAACTTTTTTAATTTCTTCCAAAACGCTGTTAGCTTCTTCTTCTTTAGAACGATAATTTACAACTACTTTGGCTTTTTCTGTTGCAAAACGAATCGCCATGGCTTTTCCTAAGCCAGTAGATGAACCTGTTATGACAACTACTTTTCCTTCTAAATCTTTATACATTGTTAATACCCTCCTAGTTAGCTTTTGGCGAGCCCTAACATGACTCCTGCTATGATGATCAGTATAATTCCAATAATAATCCCAACTAACTGACGCTTCGTTTTCTTCTCACCTAAAATAATGATCCCGCCTAATGTTGAAATGACGATTCCCATTTGGGAAAGCGAAAAGCTTGTCGCTACGCCTACTTTAGGTTGTGAGATGAATAAAAACATATTACCAGCGGCCCAAATAAGACCTGGGATAATGTTGCGAATTGCATATTTATTAAATGGCTTATGCTTAAACGTCAGCAATACTCCTCCAATAACCATACCAATTGCTTGAGGTAATAAAGCTGACCATCCGTCTACATTAAATAGACGGGCTACTACAACATAAACTAAATAACCAACGGTTGAAATTAATAAAATAACAATTCCTTTTTTGAAGTTTCCTTTTCCTTCTTCAGTCTCTTTCTCTTCTTTGCTTTGAAGTGATGCTAAAACAATCCCTACGATAATAAAGATAAGAGCGAGCACACCAAGAATAATTGAAGTTTTTGTAGACCACTCGTGAAACACAATTACTCCAAATAATGAAGTGGAAACTAACTGAAGCCCAGTTGAAATAGGCATCGTTTTAGAAACTCCAATTAAATCAATACTTTTCAGCTGATTACTTTGTCCAACTGCCCAAAATAGCCCCGACACAACTCCAACGCCAAAGATTAAAGGCGTAAGCGTAGGGTGTACAAAAATATAAATAACGATGGAGAAAATCAAAGCTCCCAATGTGGTTCCAAGCGTTTGACTATAAGGTCCTCCGCCTAGTTTCACATTGAAAAGCACAATGCTTCCCCAAAATATGGCTGGCAAGACGGCTAAAAATATGTCCATGTTTCAAAACCTTCCTGTGCTAAAATTAAATGTCAAAGTGCATATTCCCTAATTTTTCCGCCATTAATCCTTTTTCAGGGACATTTTATGAATTAATGACCGCACGAAATATTCTTTAGATAGCGAAAACTGTATACCTTAATTTGTTCTAGGAGAGAAAAAGATATACTTTCTAACGCAAAAAAACAGCTTTTTCAAATAAAAGCTGTTCTGTATGATTTAATTTATTTTTAACATATAGCGATTAATAGGTCTCCCCACTCTGCCGTATTCAACTGATAATTTCAGCTCGTTTTCCTGTTCTAAAAACTCTAAATACCTTCTTGCCGTAACACGCGCAATTCCTACGCCGTCCGCTACTTCTTCAGCAGAAATTGGATGATTTTGTTCGGAAAGATATTGTTGTATCCTCCTTAACGTAACCGCATTTAGCCCTTTTGGAAGCAAATCGGCTTTTTCTTCGAATTGCTGAAACAGCATAGAATCTAATTCAGACTGAGTAATATGTTCTTTTTGATTTATTTTAACTTGAAACGAACGATACTGCTCAAGCGCTTGCTTCATTCGTTCAAACTTGAACGGTTTCATAATATAATCCATCGCGCCGTATTGAAGAACTTTCCGTACGGTTTCAATATCACTTGCAGCCGTAACTGCTATCACGTCTGTTTTATAGCCATTTGCTCGAATTTGCTGTAAGGTGGTTAAGCCATCTTGACTAGGCATATACATATCAATAATCGTTAAATCAGGCTGATGCTGTTTAATGAGCTGTATACCCTCTAAACCATTCGAAGCTGCAGCGATAACGATGAACCCTTCAACTTGTTCAATAAATTGGCGGTTCACTTCTTGTACCATAGGATCGTCTTCTATGAGAAGTACCGTCCATTCTTTTTTATTCATTTTCCACTCCCCCTATAAAAAGAATGTAATGATAAAAGTCGTTCCAACATCTATTTCTGACTCTACTTCGATCTGACCGTTTCCTTTTTCAACAATTTGTTTTACTAAATGCAAACCAATTCCTCTATTTTCCTTTGCTTTAGTTGAAAAACCTTCATCAAAGATTCTCTCTACTTGATCCTCATTCATGCCGCACCCGTTATCTTCAACTAATATAGAAAGAATGCCGTCATTTTGTTCCATACTTATATAGATCTTCCGTTCATGACGCTCCATATGTTGATACGAATCAAAAGCGTTCTCAATTAAGTTACCAATAACAATCACAAAATCATGATGATCTAAGTAAGGAGGAAATGAGTGAAGCTCGCTGTGGCGATCGATAGCTAACTCAATTCCAAGTTCTTTGGCACGGCTGACTTTGCTCAACAGCAATCCCGATATACTTTCATCTTTAATATGCTTATGAAGAAATTGGGTGAGCTCTTCTTGCTGTTCAGACACTTGAAAAACGTACTGAAGAGCCTTGTCTTTATTTCCAAGTTGGATAAGCCCTGCAATCGTATGAAGTTTATTCATGTATTCATGGTTTTGAACTCTAAGAGCGCTTACAAATGATTTAACTCCTGTTAACTCTTCAGCTAATTTTTTAACTTCCGTTCTGTCTTGAAAAATAGCGACCGCACCGACTGTGTGATTATTAACCTTAATCGGCACACGATTGCTTAAAATATTCAAATTTCGAACTTGAAGCTCTCGGTTATAAACAGGCTGATTAAGATGCAGAATTTCTGGAAGCCTTGTATCTGGAATCACATCATAGATCTTTTTTCCAATTACCTCATCGGGTACATCCATCATAATTTTCGCTTTATGATTAAAAATAGTGATGTTCTCCTCTTTATCAATGGCAATGACTCCTTCATGCATGGCATTGAAGGTCTCCGTTCGTTCTACGAACAAACGAGCAATTTCATGAGGTTCAAGCTCAAACATCTCTTTTTTGATACGAGATGCAAGCGCCCACGCTCCCCATCCTCCAAAAAAAAGAGCAAGACCTGAGATAAGAAAGATTTCTTTTTTTAAACTTAAAATGACCTCTGTAAATTTCGGAAGAAGATAACCTGAGACAACCACTCCTACTTGTTCATGCTGATCGTTTACAACGGGCACAAAAGAGCGAATGACCATTCCGCCTTCTCCTTTTGCTTTATCGGTATAGGTATGTTCTGCAAACGCCTGTCCCTCATCATCTCCTTTAGAGATTTTTCCAATCATGCTTTGCAAAGGGTGAGACAAACGTTCATGATTCATATTCATAACCACTACATAATAAGCACCGTGAATAATGCGAATCGGCTCTACAATTTGATTAATGTTCTTACTATCTTTTTCAATTTTTTCTCGAATTTCAGGCATTTCAGCAACTGTTCTCGAAGTGATTAAAGCCCTTTGCTCTAAATCATTTTCTTTTGACTGTACAAAATTATTAATCACCACGATACTTGCTAAAAACAACGAAAAGGCCACGATAAAAAAGATTAACCCCGTCATTTTCGTTTGCATCGATAAGCGCATCATAGCGGAACACCTACTGCTGATTGAAGTTTATTTTAATTTTACCACGTTGAGAAATTGCGTGTTAGAATATTTGTAGAGAAAAATTATTGAATCGCGGGGTTGGACATTTTGAAGATGTTTATAGGGGCAAGTATAATTGTCAGCGTTTTCTTGATGATCTATGTTTTTTTGCAGTATACGGTTATAAATCAGGATAATGTGTATCATGACGATGAGCAAAAAGGATTAAATAAGCAAATCGTGATTAATTTTAGCCACGTTGTAGCTGAAAACACTCCAAAAGGCTTAGCCGCTCAAAAATTTGCTGAAATCGTTAATCAAAAATCGGATGGTAAAGTTAAAATTGAAGTATATTCAAACGGTGTATTGTATTCAGACGACGAAGAACTTGCCGCCCTTCGCCGAAATGATGTACAAATGATTGCACCTTCCATTTCAAAGCTAAGCGACCTCTCCCCTACGTGGCAACTTTTTGATCTTCCCTTCATTTTCGATGATTACAGCGAGGCAAAACAAGTGTTTACCGGTAAAATCGGACAGGATTTGTTGAGTACGCTGCAAGAGAAAAACATTAAAGGGCTTGCTTTATGGAGCAACGGCTTTAAACAAATGACTAGCAATACGAAACCTTTGCTCCATCCAGCAGATTTTCAAGATCAAGCGTTTCGCATTATGCCAAGTGAAGTAATCAAAAAACAATTCGAACTTCTTGGCGCCAAGCCTCAGGCTGTCTCGTTTAATAAAGTATATCAATCCCTTGAACGACAGGAATTTGATGGACAGGAAAATACCATTTCTAATATTTATTCAAAACGTTTGTACGAGCTGCAAAAATATATGACTATCAGCAACCATGGATACTTGGGCTACGCTGTTTTAATGGATGAAAAGTATTGGGACAGCCTCCCTGAAGATGTAAAACAACTATTAAGTGATGCAATGGTAGAAACAACTAACTGGATTTGGACTCAATCAAAAATGATGAACGATGAACAGCTGCAGCAAATAAAAAATAAATCTGGCATGCGCGTTTATTACTTAAATGATTTACAAAAAGCCGAATGGAAAAAACAATTTAACTCTCTTTATCAATCGTTTGAAAACAATGCAACAAAACAAACGCTTGATATCATTCAACAAATAAAAAATATCGAAAGCAAAAAGTGATGACTATATGTTCATCACTTTTTTTGACCAAAATGACCAAAAAGAACATTATCACCAGAAATATAAATAGTTAAAATTATCAGTTAATATAAGGATAAGAATAATGTAAGCGTTAACAAAAAACGTTCTCGAAAGGAGCATTACGTATGAAATTAAGTTTTAAAAATCTAACTGTTCAAGTTGTTATCGGTATCCTGCTTGGTATTGCAATTGGCTTCATGTTTCCTGAATTTGGAGCTAAATTAAAAGTATTGGCTGATATCTTCATTAAATTAATTAAGATGGTGATTGCCCCAATTATTTTCTTAACAGTGGTCATCGGTATCGGAAGCATGGGAGATTTAAAGAAAGTGGGACGAATTGGAGGTAAAGCTCTTTTATACTTTGAGATTGTCACTACTTTTGCCTTAGCAATTGGAATTATCGTTGTAAACTTTATCAAACCTGGGGCTGGCTTTAATATCAATGGCGCAAGCGGAGCTGATGTTACTCAATATACGCAGCAAGCAGCTGAAGCGGAGCATGGCTTTATGGAGTTTATCATGGGAATTATTCCAGACAGCGTATTTGGGGCAATGGCAAATGGTGAATTATTGCCAATCTTATTCTTTGCCGTACTATTTGGAATGGCTACAGCTACACTCGGCGAAAAAGCGGCTCCTGTCATTACATTCTTTGAACGCTGTACAGATATTTTCTTTGGCATTGTTAATATGATTATGAAACTTTCACCCATTGCGGCGTTTGGAGCGATGGCTTATACGATCGGTAACTTTGGAATAGGCTCTCTTCAAAAACTCGGTTTCTTAATGGGATCTGTTTACATTACTATGTTCTTATTTATTGTATTTGTACTTGGAACCATTGCTAAGATTTATGGATTTAATATTTTTAAATTCATTGCTTTTATTAAAGAAGAAATTCTACTTGTATTAGGTACGTCTTCTTCGGAATCTGCACTGCCAAAAATGATGGACAAAATGGAGAAGTACGGATGTTCAAAATCTGTAGTAGGACTTGTCATTCCAACTGGTTACTCATTTAACCTAGATGGAACAGCAATCTACTTATCCATGGCTGCTATCTTTATCGCTCAAGCGTATGGAGTCGACCTGTCGTTAATGCAAGAGATTACGCTACTTGGTATTTTAATGCTAACGTCTAAAGGAGCTGCCGGAGTTACTGGCTCTGGATTTATTACACTAGCAGCTACGCTTGCTGCATTCCCGATGATTCCAGTTGAAGGAATCGCGCTGTTAATTGGGGTAGACCGCTTTATGTCAGAAGCTCGTGCCATTACAAACTTAATTGGAAATGGTGTAGCAACTGTAGTTGTATCAAAAATGGAAAATGAATTTCATCCTCCTGTAGAGACGATACAAGACGTTAATTCCGCACCTCCATTAGCTAAGTAATAAAGAGACATAGCGAAATGCATCCAATCTAAAGATGAATAAATGGGATACATGAGCTGAACCGCTTATGACACCGCAGTTGATTTCCGTACAAGACTTCGCTTTCCGCGGGCGGCCGATGAGCCTCATCGTCGCGTACGCTCCTGCGGGGTCTCATCTGTTCTGCTTTTCCCGCAGGAGTCTTCGCCTTGTCCTCCAATCAACTGCTAGAAGGATCTAAACAAATGAAGCCTACGTTCACCACAACAAAAAAACGAACCCCTAATCAAACATTTTGATTAGGGGTTCGTTTTTCACTTCATCAAATACTTTTGTCCCAACCTCTTTTTTAGGATTAATGCGTTTCTTTTTTAGAACGTCCGCTAAGTTTCCCAACAACAACAACTAAAATAGCTAACAAAATAGGAATAATCGTATGCAAATACGGATTCAACCCTTCTAATACATGTCCCACCGCTTTGTCTTTAAAGATCATTTCACCAGCAGTATAGCCAAGAAGCGCTGCTCCGGCAATGATGATAATCGGGAATTTTTCCATGATTTTCATTAAAAGCTGACTTCCCCAAATGATTAACGGAATGCTGATAACAAGACCAAGGATAATGAGTAGAATATTGCCGTTAGCCGCACCCGCAACCGCTACTACGTTATCTAAACTCATAACAAGATCCGCTATAATAATTGTTTTAATAGCACCTGCTAGAGTTGAATTCGCTTTAATATCTCCGTCATCTTCACCTTTTAAAAGACTAATCGCAATCCATAGAAGAAGCAGGCCTCCGATGAAATTTAAAAATGGGATTGTTAATAAATATACAGCGACAAACGTTAGCCCTACACGTAATACAACCGCTCCTAATGTACCGAAAACAACCGCTTTGTTTCGATGCTCGTCGGGAAGATTCCGACAAGCTAAAGCAATTACGACTGCGTTATCGCCACTCAGTACAATGTTAATCAGTAAAATTTCTAAAAGATTTAAAATAAAACTCTGATCCATAAAAAAACTCCTTGATTGATTTTTATTAGTCTATTTCCCTATCTCTTCTTTCATTACTTAGAAATAGAGAACTAAAACTCTATCAATATAACCCGTTCTTACCCTTTAATGAAGAGAAGTAGTTATTTCACTAACAGTATTTTATCACTAAAAAGAAAATTGAAATAGGTATTTGTAAAGGAAAAGTCAGTTCATTACAATAAATCAAACCTTATTCTTTATCTTTCATCTGTTTTTCACCATCACCCTCTACTATTAGTAGCAGGAGAGCATTTATAAAAGATAGAGTAATTTTTATAAATAATACAAGCCTCCAATGCTTCTTCGTTATTTTGTAGTTTTTCGTCAGCTACGATATAAGAAGGGAGAATATAGGTATGATTTTAAAAGCGCTAAAAACGAATAAATTATTAACTATTAGCTATCAAAACAACGGTTTTGTTCAAACGGTAAAAGGTTATATTCAAAACTTAAACTTGCTCGAACAAACTCTTCTATTAAAAGATGAAAATCAGCATGTGCGATCACTTCGACTATCAAGCATTAAAAATATTTATTGATTGAGAAGAGATTGAGACATAACTACACCAATCCCATCTAAAGACGTACAAATTGGACCAATGATCTGGACTGCTTGTTACACCGCGGTTGATTTCCGTGCAAGACTTCGCTTTCCGCGGGCGGCCGTTGAGCCTTCTCGTCGCTTACGCTCCTGCGGGTTCTCACCTGTTCCGCTTTTCCCGCAGTAGGTCTTCGCCTTGCCCTCCAATCAATCGCTAGAAGCAGCTAAATAGAGTAAATTCACGTTACCATAACCATAAAAAGATCCGAACGATTCATCGTTCGGATCTTCTTTCAACTAAATAAAATACTTTTGTCCCAGTATCTTCTTTTTATTTAGCTCACTGTATAGCGTGCAATTACTTCTTTAATCGATTCATATACAATTTCAACCATTCTTTTTAATTCTTCGTCTGTCATTGAAAGAATAGGCATCATCGTAATCACAGGACCTAGCTCTCTAATAATTAAACCTTTTTGGCGAGCCGCTAAAATGATGTCTCCCATCACTTTTTTATCTTCAAAAATAGACTTTGTTTGGCGGTCTTTCACAACCTCAATTCCTGCCATTAATCCTCTTTGTCTAATGTCTCCCACGTTAGGCAGCTCATAAAGCTTTAATAGATAACGTTTAAAAACTTTTTCCTTTTCTTTTACGCTACGAATTAACTCTCTTTCTTCTATCAGTTCAATATTTCTAAGCGCTACTGTACAGGCTAATTGATTTCCCGTATACGTATGTCCATGAAAGAACGTTTTATTTTCATCTGGATGAGCTAAAAAAGCATTAAATATCTTTTCGCTTGTTAACGTAGCAGCAAGCGGCATATACCCTCCTGTTATCCCTTTTCCTACACACATAATATCCGGTACAACATCTTCTTGCTCACATGCAAACAGCGTTCCTGTTCGTCCAAATCCAACGGCTACTTCGTCACAAATCAGCAATACCCCGTACGCTTTGCACAGACGCTCTACTTGTTTTAAAAAACCGGGAGGATGTGTAATAATACCCGCTGCTCCTTGCACAAGCGGTTCAATAATCAAACCGGCTACTTCTTCTCCTTTGTTCTGCAAGAGCTTCTCTAGCTGGTGAATACAGTAAGCTGAAGCTTGCTCTTCCGTTTCGAACCCGTCCATACGGTAAGTATAAGGAGAAGGTGTGGGAATTCGTTCAAACAGCAAAGGCTTAAAGATGCGATGAAATAAATCCATTCCTCCCACACTGACTGCCCCAATTGTATCTCCGTGATATGCCTCATTCAATGAGATAAATTTACTTTTGTTTTTGTACTTTACAGAGTCGAGATTTTGCCAATATTGATAGGCAATTTTCAACGCAATTTCGACAGCGGCGGAGCCTGTATCAGAGTAGAAGACTTTCGATAAGCTGCCAGGAGTAATTTCCGCTAGCTTTTTGGCTAACAAAATGGATGGAACGTTTGCCGATCCAAGCAGCGTAGAATGCGCTAATTTTTCCACTTGTATATGTAAAGCTGTATTTAATTCCGGATCATTATGTCCATGCACATTCACCCATAGAGAAGCGTATCCGTCTAAATATTTGTTTCCCTCTACATCATATAAATAGCTTCCTTCTCCTCTTTCAATAATAAGAGGATTCGATTGACGGTAAGCTTTCATTTGTGTAAACGGATGCCATACATATTCTTTATCCCATTTCTCCAGCTCAGCTTTTTGATACGGCACAGTCAAACACCTCCTGAATATGCTGAATAATACTTTTTTGCCTCATCATTTTCTCAATATATGCATCTAACTCTTCATCGATATGTGTGAATACTGGAACGGTCATTAAAGATGATATTTGAAGCAGCTTTTCAATCGTTCGAACATTATCGTTATGAATGATACTGCTGTGATTAAAAAGATTAAAAATGAGTCCGTTGATTTTAAGGTGATGCTCACTTGCATATGAAAAGGTAGAAAGCGTGTCGTGAATGGCTCCTAACCCCGTTGTTCCAACAGCAATAACCGGCATTTGTGCATCTATGATCAAATCTTTTGTCATATAGAACGTTGTTTCCTTCTCAATTAAAGGTACGGCAAGACCTCCCGCTCCTTCCACGAGCACTACATCAAATTTCTTTTTTAATTCATTAATGCGTTTTAAGACGATTGAAGGCTCTACTTGCTTGTTGCTCAATGCAATAGCCAAATGAGGAGACGTCTCTGGCTTTAACTGATAAATAGCCGTATCTGCTACTCCGAGCCTTGTTTCAAACCAGTGAATATCCGGATAACCTCCAATTTCATCTTGGTAGCCGGTTTGAAATGGTTTGCAAATTGTCGTTTTTATTCCTAGACGACCAAGTACTTTATACAAAATACTTGTAACCAGGGTTTTTCCAATATCTGTTCCAGTTCCCGTAATAAAATATGCTTTACCCATTTTCTTTTCTCTCCTTTTTTTCTATGTCTTAGTTACCCCGCTTTAATCCGCTTTGATGACAAACGACTAAATTGAGGCTGCATTCGGTGAATCAGCACTGAACATAAAATGCACAATAAAAGATCTCCAGGCATTGGCAAAACAGCTCCAAAAAGAAGTGTATCACTCAGTGAAAGAGGCTTTTCAATTATCCATTTCATTGCTCCGTAAAGCCAGAAGCAGCCGGCTGCGTACACAATAGCTAACGTAGATAAGTTAGCTAAAAAGATAGAAAAAGGTTTCTTTAAGTCATATTTTTGAATAAGGTAGCCGCTCATAAATGCACCTGCAGCATAGCCAATTAAATAGCCAAACGTTGGTTTGAAGATATACCCTAAACCTCCTCCTTCTGCAAAAACCGGAACACCGATTAACCCAATACCTATGTAGCATAGCTGACTATACAAACCTAAACGGGGACCTAGCAGCGCACCGGCTAAATAAACAGGAACAATTTGAAGAGTAAACGGTATGTAGGGAATAGGAATTTTTATAAATGCACCAATCGCCGTTAAAGCTGCAAATAAGGAAACATACGCCATTGTTTTGGGTTTCATATTCACCCTCCTTTCTCTTTTCGCTGCTTTAATTTTGCAATAATTTCTTTTTATTTGTCAACTTAATTTTATTTTAAGTTTACAAATAAACGATAAAAAAAGACGCAAAAACCTGGGCTTTTGCGTCTTTTTTTTATAAAATTACTTTTTTGTCGTCTTTAAGCTGCACTTCTTGACGGCTGATAGATAAATCAACTTTCTTTTTTACACGTGCATGATAATAAGCATAAAACAGCAGCGCTAGTGGAATACCGACATACAGTGCCATTCGCTGTTCTGCATCAAATGCCATGCTTCCCAATACGATTGTATTTAATACTAATGCGATTAAAGGTAATACCGGGTAAAGAGGGACTTTAAATTTTAAATCCTCGATTTGCCCTCCTTGATTTATATATCTTTTTCTAAATGCAAGCAGTGATGCAGCAATCGTAATCCAGCCGATTTGTGCACCTAAACCCGCTGCAGAAATGAGCCATACAAATACTGTTTCTTGAGCAAAGAATCCTGAAAGTAAAGATAAAAGCGCAATACCTAATGTTAAAAGCAAGGCATTCATCGGCACACCTCGTTTATTTACTTTCATGAAAGCTGAACTTGCCATGTTATCTTTTGACAATGAATACAGCATACGCGTTGCTGCATAAAGACCTGAGTTAGCTACAGATAACAGTGCCGTTAGGATAACAAAGTTCATAATATCTGCTGCATATGGAATACCAATTTGATCAAATACAACAACAAATGGACTCTCAACTACGCCTGCTTTTTCAAGCGGAATCATACCCGCTAAGACAGCTACAGCTAGTACAAAAAATACAAGCGTTCTCCATACCGTTTGTTTAATTGCTCTTGGTACAGTCTTGTCTGGGTTTTCACTTTCCCCAGCCGCTACACCAATAAGCTCCGTGCCTTGGAATGAAAAGTTAACTGTAATCATGGTAATCAACACGGCACTAATTCCGTGAGGAAACACGCCGTGAGCCGTATAATTAGAGAAAAGCGGTGCGCTGTCTCCATTACTTAATGGAAGAAAACCAAACATAGCAGCTCCACCAAGCACGATAAATAAAATAATAGCTAACACCTTAATGCTGGCAAACCAAAACTCCGCTTCACCAAACGCTTTAGCTGAGAGTGCATTTAATGAGAATAATAAAAGCGCAAATATAGCACACCAGATCCATACAGGAGAATCAGGAAACCATCTTTGCATAAGCTGACCTGCTGACAAAAATTCTAATGCAACCGTTACAGCCCAGCCCAACCAATATAACCATCCAAAAGCGAAACCAACACCAGGGCCAATAAATTTTGTTGTATATGTCTGAAACGAACCGGAAACCGGCATTGCCACTGCGAGTTCCCCTAAGCAAAGCATTGTTAAGTACATAATGAAGCCACCTACGATAAACGAAAGGATAGCTCCAATCGCTCCTGCTTGGCTAATCGTGTATCCTGTTCCTAAAAAGAACCCTGTACCGATAACCCCGCCGAGCGAAATCATAAACAAATGTCTGCTTTTCATCGTCTTTTTTAATTCATTTGTTTGCTGTTTTCCTTCTATCATATTAACGACATTTCCTTTCAACCTATTTATTACGAGATATTACCTAGAAAAAAATTAATAAACCTTTGTTTTCTATGCATATTTACTTACATATTTATGCGGTGTTCTAAATTTAAATGAAACAGCCTTTTGTAATCTTAACATAATGCTCACTAGATTTGAAATGTTTTTCTGCAAAAGTAAAATGAATTTTTCTTGAATAGTGTGATTTTCTTTTACTGTTGATATTCATAACCGTTTTTCTTCAAATGAATAGATGATGCAACAAGAAAAAAGCTGTGCTTTCGAAGACGAAAGCACAGCTTTTTCACACTTTTTACCAAACAAACAATCCAACAATCATAGCACTTAATAACGAAACAGCGATACCGCTCACAAGCAGTTTCCATACGTTTTTTCCAATAATCGTTGATTTACCTTCTGATAACGTAGAATTATACGTCCCATAAATCATACCCACCGTACTGAAGTTAGCAAAAGATGTTAAGAATGTTGTAGCAACTGCAATCGTATGCGGTGGAAGTGTATCTAGATTTTTCTTCAAATCCATCATCGCCACGAATTCATTTGTTGCTAGCTTGATACCCATCAGCTGAGCTACGTACATTGCATCATGCCCCGTTAGCCCTAGTAAGAATGCGAATGGACTAAAGATATAAGAGAAAATCTTTTGTACAGTCAAGCCGTCTACGATAACGCCTAAAATACCGTTAAGCGCAGATGTAAGAGCTACATATCCAATAACCATCGCTAAAATAACAATAACCATGTTCATTCCGACTAACATACTGTTTGAAATGGTAGAGAAAAAGTCTTTTTTCTCCGACTTTGGCGGTACGTAAATCATATCTTCTTCTTTTGTAACATGAACTGGATTCAATAAGCTCACTAAAATAAGCGCGTTTAAACAGTTCAGTGGAATTGCTGTAAACACGTACGTAGCGGGAACCATCGTTAAATAAGCACCGATAATAGATCCGCTAATACTGCTCATACTCATAATTCCAAACGTAAGCAAACGGTTGTCTTTTAACACAGAAAGTTGATTACGAATAACCGCTAATGCTTCCGTATTTCCTAAAAACATCATTTGAATAGCGAAAAAGCTTTCTAATTTAGGCAAACGAGAAACTTTCGAAATGACCCAGCCTACTTTATCAATAATCCACGTTAAAATACCAAAGTAAGATAAAATATCAAAAAATGTCACAACAAAGATGATAGGCAGTAATGCACTGAAGAAAAAGTCAACCGTTTCATTTCCCATTACGGATGGGAACGCAAAAGCAATTCCATCGTTAGCACAGGAAATTAGCCAAGTAAAGAACGAAGCAATTTTATTAATGATCCATGTTCCGATTGAAGTTCCTAACATAAACCAAGTAATGAAGACTTCAACGACCAACAGTGAAGCAATAGGACGCCACTTTATTTCTTTCTTTTTAGGAGAACATAAGAAGACGACACCCATTACTACAAAAACGCCTAATAAATTTAATAAAAAGTACATGCAAGCCACTCCCAGGTGTGTATTTGAAAACCAAAAAAAGCTCTTACTTTTCATAAATTCTGACAATAACAGAAAGTATGAAAAGTAAGAGCTTTGAAAGAAGGCTGTATCTATGATAATACGCCCTTCTTTTTGCTGCTTATATCCAAACTTTCTTGTAGTCTAGTTTTTTACGGTTACTAGGTAGAGACTATCAGACCATATTACTGATAATATACAAGATCGTAATCTTAGCTGTATTCAATTGATATGAACAAATTCTACCCTTTATTTTTTTAATAATCAACACTTTAAAAGTTTTTCGGAATAATAAAATTGGTATGAAAATTCTATTTATTTATCACTTCTTTTGAACTACTCATAGGGAAATTACACAAAAAAAGTGAATTTAATCGTTCTTTTAACTCAATTATTTTCCTATTTTTGAAGAAAAGAAATTGATTCTTTGATGAGTATGTTTAAATATCTAATTCGCTTTTCATTTAATTCCTCAAAAAAATGTTTCACTTTTACGACTTGAGACGTAGAAAAAAATAATCCTGCTGTTCGTTGAAATTAACCGCTTTTCATTTTACACTTTATGGTAGAAGAAAACAAATTTAATTCAGGTAGAAAGCGGGTTATAACGTGAAAAAAATATTGGCTTTTATTTTAGTGATAGGTGGTACGGCAGTCCTCTTTTCTACTGCGTTTGCACCTTCCTCTTGGTCGTTAAGTTCATTCAAGACGTCCAAGTCTGAAGCGGCGTTATCAAGTGATATTCAGCATATTAAAATTGACTCTCCAAGCATTAGTACAACTGTCGTGCCGCAAGATCGTCAAGATATTAAAACAAAAGTAGAAGGTAAAGGAAAAGTAGATGTAAAGCAAAATGGAGACACCCTAGTCGTCACTTATCAAAAAAGTCCTTTTCAATGGCTTTCTATTTTTTCAAACACAAAAGTAACAATCTACATTCCTACAGATTATCACCACAACCTTGCGCTTACGGTAGGTTCTGGGGACCTTCAAGTTGCTGCACAGCCTGAGCAAGCGCTTCAGCTGAAAGATGTTTCGATTAAAGTAGGTTCTGGAAATGCAAGTATTTCAAACTTGAGGAGCACTTCTCTTCGTACGGATGTCAATTCTGGAGATTTACAGCTGAGTAATGTTGAAAGCCAAACGGCTAAATTTGCTGTAGGCTCTGGGAAAATTAAAGGAACAAACTATAAAGGAAAACTTCAGGCGCGCATTGGATCTGGTGATCTCTATATGGATTTTAAAAAGCTAGAAGAGGCCGTTTCTGTAGATGTAGGATCTGGAGATGCCGTGCTGGTTCTTCCGAAAAGCGCTGGTTTTAAAGTGAATGGAAAAGTAAGCAGCGGGGATATAAACAATGACTTTAAGTTAAGCAATGCAACCGTAACAGAAGATGTATTAAAAGGAAAGCATGGAAATGGAAAATATCCTATTGATGTAGCTGTTTCAAGCGGAGAATTAACGTTAAAATCAAAATAAAACGAACATAGAAGTGTTCGTTTTATTTATGGTCTCACTGCAATATACCACGCTACTCCTACGATTGATCCTATGAATACGACTCCGTAAATAATAGATAAATTCACTATACTTTTCTTTTTAGATTTTCCGTAATCTTCATCTACTTTCTTTGCAGCACTGATCGTACCTGCAAGGGCAGCAACGCCGATAATAATGACAAGAAGCAATGCTAGTTTCATTCATTCTCTCCTCCATATTTCGGTGATTGAATAAGACTGAATACCAAGATGTTATTTATTTCATTTTAAGCAGCACGATTTAATCAGAATATGAAAGCGTTATATCTTCTCTTTCTATCATAAAGCTAAATTATGTAAAATCAACCATCCAATCGTGCATTATTTTCCTCCACCACTTTACATACATAAAAAATTCCCGAGCTTAACTGCTCAGGAATCTTCACCTAATAGAAATGGCATTTTAAGGTTTTAAAATGACTTTAATACAGTTATCTTGATGATCATTAAAGATTTTGTAGGCATTAGCTGCGTCTTCTAAAGCGACTTTATGAGTAATAATTTCTTTTGGATCGAATTCTCCCTTTACAATTTGATCATACAATTTCGGCATAACCGGAATGACAGGAGCTTGCCCCATTTTGAGAGTTACATTTCGAGCAAAAAAAGCTCCTAACGGAAAACTGTTATAGTTGCTTCCGTATACCCCGGTGATTTGGACGGTTCCACATTTACGAACGGCTTTTGTCGCAATTTGAATAGGTCCGAGCGTTCCACCTTGAAGTTTTAATTTTTGTTCAATGTATTCAAGAGGCGACTTTTTGCCATCCATACCTACACAGTCAATCACCACATCAGCTCCGCCTTTTGTGATTTCTTTTAAATGCTCCCCCATATCTGGGTATTCTGTAAAATCAAAGGTTTCTACGGCATTCATTTTCTTTGCATGCTGCATTCGGTATGGAACATGATCTATTGCAATAACCCGTTTGGCACCTTTCATCCAAGCAAACTTTTGAGCCATTAATCCCACTGGCCCGCAGCCGAGTACGATAACGGTATCTCCTTTTTTAACATCCGCATGCTCTACACTCCAATAAGCAGTTGGAAGCACATCTGATAAAAAAAGAAGCGATTCATCTTCTAATTCGCACGATTCTGGAATGACAAATGGTGTAAAATTTCCAAACGGCACTTTTAAATATTCAGCTTGACCTCCTGGATGATTTCCAAACTTTTCAGTATAACCGAAATAGCCGCCAGAATCGTAATGTGGATTAGAATTATCACATTGGCTCGTTAAATCATCCTTACAGTACGCACACTGTCCGCATGCTACGTTAAACGGAATAATAACGCGATCTCCTTTTTTTACTTTTGTAACATCCGGTCCTACTTCTTCCACAATTCCCATTGGTTCATGACCAATAATATAACCGTGAGGCAATGGCATACTTCCTTGATATAAATGCAGATCAGAACCACAAATAGCCGTTGACGTTATTTTAATGACAATGTCATCTTTCTTCTCTAACTTCGCATCTTCTACTTCTGCTACTTTTACCTGATTAGGCCCTTGATACGTTACCGCTCTCATTTTCACCCTCCATTTTTACAACCTTCATATTACTTAAATTTATCTAAAGGCATGTATTCTATCCGGAGAAATCAAGGAAAATAAAAAAGCAGCGCTTACGCGTCTGCTTAAATGATCATTAAAACTGAAATATATGTTTTCCTACCAGTACATCTGCCATCTTTACAAAGCGCTTGATTTCTAATACGTCATGAACTCGAACCATTTGAACGCCTTGTGCAATCCCTGCATATACAGTAGCTGCAGTTCCTTCCATTCTTTCCGTAGGAGGAGCATCGACTATTTGTCCAATAAATCCTTTACGAGAAGTAGCAAGCAGCACAGGATAGCCCATCTTTGTCAGCTGATCTAGATGCTGAATCGCTTCTACATTATGCGCAGCCGTTTTTCCAAAGCCAACGCCTGGATCTAAAATAATTTGATCATCTCGAACTCCTGCAGCTTTTGCAATTGATATGCTTTCTTCCAAATCATTTATCATATCTGTAATCAGATTTGTATAATTGGGCTCATGGCGGTTATGCATTAAAATAATGGGTACATTATAGTCAGCTGCAACTTGAGCCATTTTGGGATCAGCCTTTGCTCCCCATATATCGTTAATAATATGTGCTCCTGCTTCTAGCGCATGCTTGGCCACTTCCGACTTGTATGTATCTACAGAAATCGGCACCTCTACGCGCTTAGCCACTTCAGAAATAACGGGCACAATCCGTTTAATCTCTTCTTCATCGCTAATTCTTGTATAACCAGGACGAGTTGATTCTCCTCCGATATCAATGATGTCTGCTCCTTGCTTCACCATTTCCTCAGCATGAGCCACCGCTTTATCTACATCGTAGTATTTTCCGCCATCTGAAAATGAATCCGGGTTTACGTTTAAAATCCCCATAATAAGCGTACGGTCCGCATAATTCAGTTCATACTTTCCGCATTTGATGACCGGTTGAGACGTTAAAGTTGACACTATCCTCAGCCCCTTCGTAATTTGCAAATTGATGTATATTTATAAATATCATGTATTTTGAGAATGTTATACCGTTCGTAATTATATCAAAAGTCAACAGTTCTATGTGATTTTTCTTAGAGATTCTTTCTTCTATAGTGTGAGATAAACATCAAAAGTGAATACACAGATCATATTAAAAATCTCTATCGGGCTCGTTTTCAGGGTCTTTTTTCCTTTTCTCACATCTTTTGTGAGTCTTTTTATTCAAAAAGAAAGGATTCACATCAAAAGCGTTTAATTTATAGCAATAGGTGGGAATTTATAATTAAACAACTTCCATTTTTATGGAATTCATTTTAAGGAGGATGACTATGACTCAACAACCGTTACAAGTCAAATTAATTCCTTATACAATTGAGTCGATTATCGACTCAACAAACGAAACGCCTAAAGGAGTAAGCTTAATTCAAGCACCTGCTATTTGGGAACAAAGCAATCAAGGAGAAGGCATTGTAATTGCAGTTATCGACACTGGTGTTGACACCAATCATCCTGACTTAAAAGATTGTATTATCGGAGGAAAAAACTTCACTTCAGATCATAACGGAGATTCTTCTGTATTTGAAGATAATAATGGGCACGGTACTCACGTGTCTGGTACCATTGCTGCTGCGCTCAACAATGAAGGGGTAGTAGGAGTGGCACCCAAAGCAAAAATTCTCAGCTTAAAAGTACTTACCGGTGAAGGATCCGGAAATTACGAATGGATTATTGACGCTATTAACTACGCTGTCGAATGGCGGGGCCCTAACAATGAGCGAGCACGAGTGATTTCCATGTCACTCGGCGGACCACAGGACGTTCCAGAACTTCACGAAGCTGTTCAAAACGCTGTTAATAAAGACGTTTCTGTTGTTGTTGCAGCTGGAAATGAAGGTGATGACCGTGAAAAAACCTTTGAATATTCATATCCGGGAAGTTATAACGAAGTCATTCAAGTAGGAGCTGTAGACAGCAGCTTAAGTTTAGCTCCTTTTACTAATGTCAATGAAGAAGTAGACTTAGTCGCACCCGGAGTTAACATCATCTCTACTTTTTTAGAAGGTAAATATGCTACTCTTTCAGGAACTTCAATGGCAACTCCCCACGTGGCTGGAGCTTTAGCTCTATTGATTAACTTATGTGAGAAAGAATTTGGCCGTTCTTTAATCGAAGCCGAAATCTATGCTCAACTTGTAAGAAGGACGCTCCCTCTTGGATATCGGAAAAGCTCTGAAGGAAACGGATTTCTCATGCTCGATTTGGTAGAGAAAATACATGATATTATTAACATAGCACGCATCAGTCCTAGTAAGTAATAAATAAGAAAAACGGATCATTAAATGATCCGTTTTTCATCGATTAACGAGAAAGCTTCTTGGTTCTCGTTAGCTTGAAATCAAAACAAACAAATACATTTCTTTATTCATACCTTAGTGCTTCGATTGGATCTAGCTTAGCAGCTTTGTTTGCAGGAAGCATACCGAATACAATGCCAATCGTCATGGAGAACAACACTCCTCCAAGTACTACTTGCCACGAAATTAATGACGGCCAGCCAGCAAATAATGACACAAGAGCTGCTCCGCCCGCGCCGAGGCCAATTCCAAGCAAACCACCAATTAACGTGAGGGTAATGGATTCAATCAAAAACTGAGTTAGAATTTGTCTTTTAGATGCTCCCAACGCTTTACGAATACCAATTTCTCTTGTACGTTCCGTTACAGAAACCAGCATAATGTTCATAACGCCAATCCCGCCAACAAGCAGGGAAATGCCTGCAATCGATCCAATAATCGTTGTCATAATTCGCGTTACATTTCCAATGCTATCTGCTATTTCTTCTAAGTTCTGCACTTGGTAAGCATCTTCCGCATCATGCAAATTATTTAACAAATCTGTTGCGTCATTGCCTACTTTTTTTAGTTGATCAGAGCTTTTTGCTTGAACACTAAGGTTGGTGTAATCGAGCTTACCGAAGCTTGATTTATACGTATTATTCGGAATATAAATGGTCGGTATTTCAAATGCTAAAAAGCCCGTTGCCTTTTTTGTGACACCAATAATTTTGATAGGCTGTCCTTGAACCCATACTACTTGCCCAAGGGCTTCTTTTTTATCAAATAGCTCTTTTTTCATATCGCTTGTGATAACACCTACTCGATTACCTGATAAAAAGTCAGAACTGTCTAACATTCTTCCTTTTGAAACTTCCAGCTGATTAACTTCAATATATCCTTCGTTAATAGCATTAACAGTCGTATCAGAATCCTTGTCTCTATATCTTATCCCCATTCCCATTGAGCTAGAAGCCACCACATTCTTCACTCCGGGAATAGTCGAAAGAGCTTTAATATCATCCTCTGTAAAGATGGGCTCACCCGTCATTGAAAGGTCATCAGCTTGCATCTCGTCTTCAGGAGGCTGATAGTATACATCAACTGTATTGCTTGCTCCTGTTATTTCCGACTTAATCATTTGTTCTCCGCCTTGGCCAATGGCTACAACGATAATAACAGCCGCTACGCCAATGATAATACCAAGCATCGTCAAAATAGAGCGCATTTTATGAGCAAGAACCGAAGAGAGAGCCATGCGAATATTTTCTATCAAACTCATAAGCTATCGTTCTCCTTATCGCTATGACTTAGCACTTTACCGTCACGAACGATAACTGTACGCGATGTGTATTCTGCCACTTCAGGTTCATGGGTAATGACTACAACCGTTGTGCCATCTGCATTAAGCTGAGAAAATTGTTCCATAATATCAGCACTTGTTTTTGTATCTAGAGCTCCTGTTGGTTCATCTGCTAAAATAAGCGTCGGATTGTTAACAATAGAACGAGCAATAGCAACGCGCTGCTTTTGCCCTCCTGATAGCTCGCTCGGTAAATGTTTCATCCGCTCACTCAGCCCTACTTTTTCAAGCGCAGCTTCTGCTCTGGCTCGTCTTTCCTTACGCGTTACACCGGCATATACCATTGGAAGCTCTACGTTTTCTACGGCTGTTAAACGCGGCAACAACTGAAATTGCTGAAAAACAAAACCGATATGAATATTTCTTACTTTTGCAAGCCGCTCATCACTATAAGTGGAGATTTCTTGTTCATTTAATAAATAGGACCCTGAAGACGCACGGTCTAAACATCCGATAATGTTCATTAGCGTTGATTTACCAGAGCCAGAAGGTCCCATAATCGCAACAAATTCACCGTCATAAATCTTCAAGTTAATATCTTTTAAAATTGGCACTTCCTCTTTGCCAAGATGATAACTTTTATGAATATTCACAAGCTCAATCATTGAACAGTCACTTCCGCACCGTCAGTTAAGTTCTTTGTAGGATTTGTAATGATTTTGTCTTTAGAAGATACGCCACTTTTGATTTCAATAAATTTATTTGTTGTTTCTCCAATCTTTACTTCCTTACGAACCGCCTTTTTATCTTTCACCACATATACATATTTTTCTCCGTCTTCATTTACAACTGCTTTTATCGGCAAAGATGAAGCTTTTTTACTGCTTGTTTCAATTTCAAGCAGCAGCTTAAATCCCGGCTTAATCATCGTGATATCCTGGTCATCTACTTTTACTTCAATTGGATATTGATTAGCCGCATCATTGCCCGCTTCTGCTGATGCCTGCTGCTGAGGTAGATAGTCAATTTGTTTAACGCTCCCTGCCCATTCTTTATCAGGCAGCACATCTGATGTAATTTTGACAGCTTGACCGGTTTTAATTTTTAATGCATCGTACTCAGACAGCACACCAGTAGCTAAGTATTCATCGGTATTACCAATATGTATAAGCGGTTTTTGAACGTCACTTGTGTTATTAACCGCTTCTTTATCTACTTCTAGCACCGTCCCATTAATATCACTCGCTACGTCTAAATTACGTTCTTTTTTAGCAATTGATTCGGCTTCTAGTTTGTTTCGTTCTAAATCAATTTTAGCCGTTTCTAAATCGAGATTGAGCTGCGTACGCTCTGTATCGATTTGATCTCTCGCTTCTTGCTTACTCATTTCTTTTTCCAATTCTTTTTGTTTTTTATTTAAATTAGAAAGCTGTTTACTTACTGAGTCAATTTGCAGCTGACTGGATTTTTTTTCTAGCTTATTTTGTTCTTGCTCTAAATCAAGCGTATCGCTTTCGTATGTTACAAGAGAGGTTCCCTGCTGTACACGAGAGCCTTCTGTTACGTGAAATCGTTCAACCTCGCCTTTTTCAGCATCAAAATAGACATATTGTTCATCAGCAAGCTTTAACGTACCCGGAACCATAACTGTATTTCTTAACTTTTTTTCCTTTATATTTGCTACGTGAACGTTGACTGCTTTCCCACTTACACTTTGTGCACGATATACGTTAATCCCAATAACCGCAACAATAACAACTGCTACAGCTGTAATAATTATTCCTTTTTTCATTTACAACCCTGCTCCTTTAAGCGCTTCTGAAGCAGCTCCTCCAACTCCTGAAATAGCGGCTCCTAAGATGAATAAAATAATCACTGTAATAATAGAAGCAGCTTTTGATACATTTGCCACTTTTTGTAGTCCTACTGCTGTCAGAATAAGTCCCCAGATAGAAAAGATTTCAATGGAAGTAAATACTCCTCCCATAGCACCTTTAGCACCAACCATTCCATTTAACGAAGTCACATTAGCTGAAGTATGTGCTAGTGCAGCTACTCCCGTATTAATTAGCTGACCGATTGCTGTGATGAACGTAACAAACAAATTCAAACTAAACATTTGGCGGTAAGTTGTTTTTCCAGTCCCTAACTTTGCAATTAAAAACAGAATCAAACTTGTGAATGCCAGTGTAGCAACTACTGCAATAACTCCTCCAATCGCTCCGCCAATCATACTAAATGTTGAATTCACTTCAATGCCAGCTTCTTTTTGCTGTTGCAGCGCTTCTTTTGCCTGAGGGGTATAGACGGCTAGAATCGTTGTTGCAGCTGTTAAGATGAGGATAAACAAAAGAGGTCCCCAGATGACCGGGCTGCTTTTCATTTTCTCAAACTGGACAACCGGACTCGTAATAAAACCAAAAATAGAAGGTTTTCCTTTCTCTTGGACTTCCGAAGATACATTGACTTCTGTGCTCATAATCAAACTCCTTTTATTTTGTTTCGTTATCAGCTCTTAAGACCCGTCTTTTACTATTTTTTAAAGTCTTCTAGCAAAATCGGCTCTCTCTAAGAAACTCTCAAACACCTAATATTCTAACATAATTATACAAATTAATTTACATTTTTCTTACATTTTATATTTTTTATGGTATTTTTAGAAATTAAAGAGATGTCTTAATGCTGAATTACAATATTAATTTTATTTATATTTTCTAAATATTCTAATTATCATTTGACATCATTCAGTAGAATTCGTATATTATGATTAAAGTTTATTATTCCTATGTTTTTTATAAGTTTTATATCTAAGGAGGAGTTTCAATGTCTGCTAAGAAACCATTTCGTCCTGAAACACAAGCCATCCATTCTGGTCAACAGCTTGACCCCGCTACTTTTTCGCGTGCCGTACCTATTTATCAAACAAGCTCATTTGGATTTAAAGATACGGAGCATGCTGCGTCTTTATTTAATTTAAGTGAACAAGGCTATATCTACACTCGAATTGTAAACCCTACTACGGACGTTTTTGAACAGCGAATTGCTGAGTTAGAAGGCGGAGTAGGCGCTCTAGGAGTAGCTTCGGGTCAGTCAGCTACTACCTTTTCCATTTTGAATATCGCTTCCGCAGGAGATGAAATTGTATCAGCAAGCAGTTTATATGGGGGAACATATAACCTCTTTTCGTCTACGCTTCCTAAACTGGGCATTACCGTCAAATTTGTAAATGCCGATAATCCAGAAAATTTTAGAAGTGCAATCACTTCCAAAACAAAGGCAATTTATGCTGAATCCGTTGGAAACCCGCAGGGAAATGTGCTAGACATCGAGGCAGTTGCAGACATTGCTCATGAGCATGGAATTCCTCTTATTATTGATAATACGGTTCCAAGCCCTTACCTTCTTCGTCCCATCGATTTCGGAGCAGATGTTGTCGTTCATTCTGCTACTAAGTTTCTTGGAGGGCATGGAACAGCAATTGGGGGCGTTATCGTAGACAGTGGAAAATTTGATTGGGAAGCGAGCGGGAAATTTCCAGACTTAACAACTCCAGATCCAAGTTATCATGGCCTCGTATACTCAGAAGCTGCCGGTGAAGCTGCTTATATTACAAAAGCGCGCGTTCAGCTTTTACGAGATATTGGAGCTGCTTTATCACCTTTTAATTCCTTTTTACTCCTTCAAGGGGTAGAAACACTCCATCTGCGATTAGAGCGTCACAGCGAAAACGCATTAAAGGTAGCTAATTTTTTAAAGCAGCATGAATTAGTAGAATGGGTAAATTATGCTGGGCTTCCTTCCCACCCTTCCTATTCTTTGGCACAAAAATACTTGCCTAAAGGGCAAGGAGCAATTTTAACCTTTGGTGTAAGGGGAGGAAAAAACGCTGCGGCTAAGTTAATTGATTCGGTTCAGTTATTTTCTCATTTAGCCAATATCGGCGACTCTAAATCACTCATTATTCACCCGGCAAGCACCACTCATCAACAGCTATCTGAAGACGAACAAAAAGCTTCAGGTGTGACGCCAGAACTCATTCGTCTATCGGTTGGAACAGAAGCAATCGAGGACCTTCTTGAAGATTTAGATTATGCCTTAAAAGCCAGCCAAAAAGTGAATACAACTGTTTAAAAGCTGTGATTTTTCACAGCTTTTTTTATATCACCCAATACCTTTTTATACTTTCGCTTATGCTACAATAAACAAAACGAATGAAAAAGGAGTTACTATGAACACGTTCAATTCAATATCTGCTATCACATTTACAGACGTTCATAAAACATTTAAGAATAAAGAACATAGTGTTTTAAAAGGCATATCGGGTACAGTGATGCAAGGCTCGCTCGTCATGATGGTAGGACCATCAGGATCCGGAAAAAGCACCCTTCTTTCCATGGGCAATTTACTTTCTGCACCTGATGAAGGAAGTATTGAAGTATATGGAAAAGACATTAGCAAATGGAATATTTCTGATTTACGAAAAAAAGTGGGCATTGCTTTTCAATCAGCCCCTGTTATTGATGGAACAGTGCGAGATAATATGATGCTTGTTCAAAAACTGCATGGCAAACAGGATATTATGCCTGAAGAACTCTGTGCCTTAACCGGTCTTTCCCCTGACTTGTTAGAGCAGGATGCAAGAGATTTATCCGGTGGTCAAAGACAAAGGTTATCATTAGCCCGCACGCTGTCGAACGGATCTGACCTTTTACTTTTAGACGAAATCACTTCCGCCTTGGATGCCACTTCTGCTCATGAAATTGAACAGCTTATTTCTCATTTACATAAAGAGCAGAAGAAAACGATTATTTGGGTTACCCATAATTTAGATCAAGCCAAACGTTTAGGAGAGGAAGTCTGGCTTTTAATGAACGGAGTGATTGTAGAAAAAGCAAAGACCGAGACCTTTTTTAATGCTCCTGTAAAAGCTGAAACAAAACAATTTATTGAAGGAGCCTTTCTATGAGTTCACTTTCACTGATTTTTACAATCGTTTTTGTTTTTATTGCTCTTTTTTTATCAAAATCGTTTCGTATAGCACTCGAAAAAGATATTATCATTGCCAGTATTCGAGCAGCCGTTCAGCTGTTAGTGATAGGATATGTTTTATCTTTTATTTTTGACGCGAATCATCCTGCTTTTATGATTCTCATTTTATTCCTTATGCTGACGGTCGCTTCCCAAAATGTTGTAAAGAAAAAAAAGCAGGGATTTAAAGCTTTCTTTCGTGTATTTGTCACTCTTTTCATTGTAGAAACCCTGACCCAAAGCGTTATGCTCGGCCTACATATTATCCCTGCTACTCCGCGATATATCATTCCTGTCAGCGGTATGATTATTGGAAATTCGATGATTTTGGCCAATTTATTTTTAAATCGGTTAGATGCTGAAGTAAATAGAAGACGAGACGAAATTCAATTGATTCTGGCGCTTGGCGGCACTCCTAAACAAGCTATTCATAGTATTTTAAATGCCGCAATCAAAGCTAGCATGATTCCTACTGTAGAAAGTCAAAAAACAATTGGACTCGTTCAGCTTCCGGGTATGATGACAGGCCAGATTATTGGAGGGGCAGATCCGATACAAGCTGTCAAATTCCAGTTGCTTATCGTTTTTACTATTCTAGCGTCTGCTACGCTTTCCTGCGTCATTTTAAGCCGATTAACATACCCTACCCTTTTTAATAGCTATCAGCAGCTTATCCGTGAGCATACATAAAAAAAGAAAGGAGTCTCCTTTCTTCTTTTTTTATTGAGCAGCTTTTTTTAATCTTGATCCTATGTCACTTCCAAAGGTCACTCCTAAATCGCCGAGCCATCTTCTATAGGCAATACTCAGTCGGTCCGGGTTCAAATGAAGCTCTGCTTGTAAGTCAAGCGGCAGCTCTTCTGGTTTTTGACTTTCCACAATACTGGTATCTTGTTCAATAATAAGCTGCTGAAAATCGCGGAAATATTGATCAGGTGCATCAAACGAATAGTTTCTAGAAACCAGCGCAAACACGGTGGACTTTCTTTCCTCTTCAGGTAAAACCGCAAACAGCATTGAAAAGATTTCACCCGTTTCGTAGTTCACTTTTTTCAACCTTGCGACGGTAGGACGAAGAATTTCAAAGGTATAATAAATAGTCGCAAAGTTACCCGTACCATCTGCATCTGCGTACACAGCGATTTCATCAGAAACGTATCGGTTATCTTTCCAATGCACCTTATAATCAGGAATTTCGGCGTAGTCAGAGTGTCCAAGGCTTCCTTCGTGAACAAAAGCCAAATGACTTACATCTAGAAAGTTTTCTACGACACGAGGAGCTGCTGCCTGTAGAGTATGAGGGTTTGCGCAAACCGTTTTGAATCCGGAGTTAAGATGTTCGTCATACAGAGGAAGAGGAGTATCACCTGCCTCCCTGTTCATCTTCACCCATATAATCCCGTACTTTTCAACGCAGTCATACACCTGTGCTTTTGCTTTTGAAGGAATAGCTCTTCCCGGCGGCTGTTGAGGAATTTTCACGCAAGCCCCGGTATCATCGTATTTCCATCCGTGATAAGGGCATAAAATGCAATCATCTACCACTTTTCCAAGAGATAACGCTGCACCGCGATGGATACACAAATCTTTAAATGCTTTAATAGCATTAGATGTGCGAAAAAGCACAACTCGCTCTTCTAAAATCGTTACTTGCAAGGGCTGATCCGTTAAATCATGTGAATAAGCTGCAGGCAGCCATTCCTTAGCCAGTACTAAATCTTTAATCATCTGCATCGCCTCCGTACGATAAGTAAATTTATTTCTTGTTTATAAAAAAAACCGCAGAAATAGAAGGGGTGCTTCTAATTCCGCAGCTTTTTCGTTCCGTAAAACAGACTATAAGCGCGCGAAGATTCTACATGATTGCAGATAGAGCGACCTTAGCACTTCATCTACAATGACAATACGTATTCATCGCTATTTTTTAATCTCAATACCTAACCCTTATATTATATATTGAATAAAGAGCGGCCAGCCGCTAAAAGCTTTTCTGTCCACTGATTTCTCTTATTTTTACTTTATCAATTTCCCACTGAAAAATCTCTTGCTTTGTAAGTATCTCTAACATAATTTTTTCGGTTAAACGAATAAAAGCTGCGGTTTTTAAAACCGCAGCTTGCTTTATTATGAGCTCATATAACTGGCCGTATATTTTTTCGTCTGTTTTTGTATTTCTTGATTTAAATGTTTGAAAAATGAGAGCGTTTCTTCATAATCCGTCGCTTTTTCATGAAACTTCAATGTAAGATTTTCTTCAAACAACGTTTCTCCTTGATGACCGACCGCTTTCAGTTGCACATCTGTAACAATACCTTGCGAAATCGAACATAATAAATAATTAAAGCAATGAACCGGAACGATATGCATGAGATGAAAATCATCGATAGTTCTATCACTTTTTGTTTTCTTAAATTCCACGGTGAGCTCTTCCGGATGAATAAACACATTTATATGCTGTTTGGACAAACAAGTAGGATTCATTTTTTGTGTATACTCACAAAATTCCAGTCCAATAAATACAGAATTCTCGGAGTCAGCTTCAATGAAGATTTGCGAATTTTTTACCATTATCCTCGTCCTCCATATTCAATCTAGTTACCCCACCACTCGCATTCGTTTGTATAATATCACCATTTCCTCTCTATTTTATCATTGATTTTTCTCAGTGCCTATTTAACAGACGGAAGTTCTCTTTAAAAGAGAGAGAACCGACAGGCAGTTCTTTATGTGAAGAGAATAAAACAAAAGACACCTCTTTTGTTTTATTGAGGTGTCTTTTGATATCATCAGCCTGTGTTACGCAACCCTGCTGCAATGCCGTTAATCGTTAATAACGCTTCTTTTAAAAGTTCTTCATTTAACGTTCCAGCCTCATCTTCACGCAGCTTGGAAATGACCTTAACTTGTAAGAATGTTAGAGGGTCCACATACGGATTTCGTAATTTAATAGATTCTTTAATCGTAGGAAGGTGATCCATTAATTCTTTTTGACCTGTAATTTGAAGAATCATTTCTTTTGTGAGATTATACTCTTTTTTAATGGCGGTAAAAATCCGCTCTGAAATAACCGGATCTTGCACCATTTCCGTGTATTCTTTTGCTGCCATTAAATCTGCTTTTGTTAAGGCCATTTGCAGATTATCGACGGTCGAGCGGAAGAATGGCCATTCTTTATACATTTGCTGAAGAAGCTGTATATCTCCGGATTTCTCTACTAAATGCTGTAAGCCTGTACCTGCAGCGTACCAGGCTGGAAGCAGCTGTCTGCTTTGCGTCCATGCAAATACCCACGGAATTGCTCGCAAGTCTTCAAAGCGATCACTTCCTTTTCGACTCATTGGACGTGACCCAATATTTAAAGCCCCCAGCTCAGGAAGAGGTGTAGCTTGTTTAAAGTACGTTAAAAAGTCTGGATCTTTGAAAACAAGCTCTTGATACTTACGTAAAGAAGCAGTTGAAATCTCGTCCATTGTTTCTTCCCATTCATGTGTACGAATATCACATTGTTCAGCTTCTTGAGAAATATTTGCTGCCGCTGTAAGAAGAGCTGAGACCGCTTGTTCAAGGCTTCGGTAAGCAATGTCATATAAAGCGTATCTAGAAGAAAGAACTTCTCCTTGCTCTGTAATTTTGACGCCGTCTCCTAGCGTCTCAACAGGCTGAGATAAAATGCTTCGGTTTAACGGCCCACCTCCTCGACCTAGTGAGCCGCCTCGGCCATGGAAAAACTTCAGACGAACTTGATACTTCCTCGCCATATCGTGAATTTCCTGCTGCGCTTTATAGAGCTTCCAATTAGCAGTAAGCGTTCCTCCGTCTTTACTTCCATCTGAGTAGCCAAGCATAATTTCCTGCAAATCCTGCTGTTTCCTTAAGTGCTCTCGATAAAAATCTAATTGAAATAGCTGTTCCATGATTTTAGGACCTGCTGTGAGATCATCAATCGTTTCAAGCAGCGGAGCTATATTTAACTTACTTTCAATGCGGCCATCTGCATGAAGGCGATAAATACCCGCTTCTTTGGCGAGTACCATGACTTCTAACAAATCACTTGCAGACTGCGTCATACTGATTAAGTAGACTTCAATAGATCTTTCTCCAAATTCTTTATGTGCTCGATGTATCATATTAAATACTTCAATTACTTGCTGCGTTTCTTTAGAGTAATTCTCTACAAACGATATCACAGGTCTTGGGTCTTGAAGAACTTTCCCTAGCAGCTCAACTTTTTTCTCTTCTGTTAACGCTGAATAATCTTCAGCTAAAGAAACAGCATGGAAAATTTCTTTGATTGCCGCTTCATGTTCCCCGCTGTGATTACGGATATCAAGCGTTGCTAAATGAAAACCAAACAGCTCAACTTGGCGAATTAATTTACATAAGCTTTTTAACTGATAATCGTGAGGCTGGTGCTTTTGCAAGCTATCTTTGATTAGAAATAAATCATGTAGAAGTTCTTCCGACCTTTGATAACCTGCTTCCGATTCTCCAACTAAATTTAATTTATGAAGCATAATCGTAAGCTTGCAGCGATATACTTCGTGTTTGATTCTCCATCGCTTTTTCTCAGGCAGCAACGATATTTCTTGATTAATAGAATCAAGAAGATTATCTGAAACTGCGACTCTTTTTGTAGACTGACTTAACCTTTGTCTCAATTGAGTAAGCGACTCTTTATATTTACGAATAGCTAACTTCCTTTGTTTGACAAGCGTCTGCCACGTTACTTTAGGAGTTACGTTTGGATTTCCATCTCGGTCTCCGCCAATCCATGAACCAAATCGAAGAATATTAGGCACCTTCCAATTTTCTTCAGGGTAATTCTCCTGCAAGGAATTCTCTAACTCCTGATGAAGTTGAGGAAGCACTTCAAATAACGTTTCATCAAAATAATATAATCCATTGGATACTTCATCCATCACGGTCGGCTTGCGATCTCGCAGTTCATTTGTTTGCCATAAAATTAATACTTCGCTAAACAGTCTTTCTTCAATTTCCGTACGTTCACGTTTTGTTAACGTTGGATTATCCAAATTTTTCAGAAGCTCAGCCATTCGTTTATGAATATCAAGGACACTTCGTCTAGTGGCTTCTGTTGGATGAGCAGTGATGATGAGCTCTAAAGATAGAGTTTGAAGCAAGTTAGCAATTACGTCTGGCGCCACGCCATTATTTTTAAGCGAAACAACGGCACTTTCCAATGAGCCCGGCTGCATAATAGAATCTTCTTGCTGCTGATATTCGCGTCTGCGACGAATTCGATGATTTTGCTCTGCAATATTAACTAAATGAAAATAAACTGCAAACGCCCGAATAACCTGCTCGCGCATCGGCTGTTCAAGAGTAACGATTTCATTTTTTATTTCTTTATAGATAACTTCATCTTTGTTTTCTCTAAGTGATTTTGCTACTTCGCGTATTTTTTCTACTTTGCTGAGCAGTTCTTCTCCACCTTGGTGAACCAGAACTTTCCCTAACAATTGACCGAGAAACTTTACATCACGGCGCAGGGCAGTGCTGCTGTTTTGTCTTTCTGCTGCTTCTACTGTTACCATTAGACACGACACCTTTCTTCATAAATGTTGTACTTTTTAAACTTTTTAGAAAATTATATTAAATTCATATTACCATGAACGAAAATAAATTTCATATAATTTTATTTCCTCCCCTCGTTCAGGAGAGGAGATTAATCAAATATAAAAAAGAGGTTAAGACATAACTAAATGAATCCAATCTAAAGACGAACAAATGGGATACATAAGCCGAACCGCTTGTGACGCCGCAGTTGATTTCTGTGCAAGACTTTGCTTTCCGCAGGTGGCCGCTGAGCCTCCTCGCCGCTTCCGCTTTTCCCCCGGGAGTCTTCGCCTTGCCCTCCAATCAACTGCTAGAAGGAACGAAACAGATGAAACCTACGTTCACCATAACAAAAAAAACAAACCACTAATCAAACATTTTGATCACTGGTTCGTTTTTCATTTGAGCTAAAATACTTTTGTCTCGGCCTCTCTTTTATGCTACCAAGGTTGTCCTAAATCCAATACCGAGGCTAGTTCATTGCTTTTTTTACGCACTTGTTTACGCGTGGCAGCGCGATCTGCCCCCGTTTGAAACAGGTATTTTTCTTCTTCTGTTTCTGGAATAAGCTCCGGTACTGCACGGGGCTTTCCATCATCATCCATTGCCACAAAAGTTAAAAATGATGTCGCTGCAATTTGACGCTCCCCGGTTTTTAAATTTTCTTTAATCACTTTCACAAACACTTCCATGGATGAACGACCTGTCCATGATACGTATGACTCCAAACATACAGAATCCTGAGGCGTAATAGGGTGCAGAAAATGAATAGAGTCTGCTGAAGCTGTCACACACTCTGTACGACTGTGACGATAAGCTGAAATGGACGCAATCATATCAATATCACTCATTAACTTTCCGCCAAATAACGTATTGTGATTATTAATATCATTAGGAAAAATGCGGCTCGTTCGAACAGCCTTTGTATCTTTACAATAATTTGCTTTCATTAGTAAGAACCTCCATTGATGCCTATCATAATAAGAATAAAAGAATGAATGAACCTATACTAGCATATTTTGATAAATTTAGCTTTACAAAAAACTCGTTGATTTATTTACAGAAAACAAAAAAGAGAAGAAAAATTCTTCTCTTTTTTGTCTATCGAATATAGCTTGACCCAAACGTTTTACCTAAAGAATCACTGTATAGGTCACTTGACTTTACAGTCCATTTCCCATCTTCTTTCACCATAAAAATTCGTAGGGGACGACTTCCTTCTTTCGTTTCTAATTCATTTACAATATCTTTGAATTTAGAAGCCGCAAACTCTTCAGAGTGTTCTGTATCGTAATCTTTCGTTTCATCTGTATACGCTCGCTTAAGTTGCGATACGTACGAATATAAGTCTGATAAATTAAGAGTAGTGTACTCCACTTCTACTACGGCTTTATTATTTGCATTCGCAATCACATTTGTTTTCACACTTGCTTTTTCTTTTAAAACATCTTTATACATGTTAAAAAAATCTTTTTTTGCTTTGTCGGTTAAACCGTTAGAAAACGCACCTTTTAATTCCTCATTAAACGCTTTTTTCTGTTCTTCTATGACAGCTGTTTTGTCTGCTGTTACATATTTATCATAGTCTACGTTTTCTTTGTTTAAGTAAAGGACTTCTGTATAAGCTTGCAGAGCTTTTTCTGGGTCTTGCAGCTTATTATAGCTTTTCGCGTATTTTTTCGTATCCAGTGTTAAGGTCACTTCGTCAATTTCTTCATCATAATCAGATGATTTGGGCTGAAGCCCAATTTTGTACTTTTTATCTTTTTTGACTTCAAAGACAAACGTTAAATTTTTTTGCTTTCCAGCGCCAATCTTGTCAAATGCACTGCTTTCTAGTCCAAGCTCACGACTGTTCACTCCCGTTTTTGGAGACAGCTGTTCATCTCCTTCGTATAAATACACACCGTCATAATCCGATAAAGATATACTGTTTTTGGATACATTTTTCACTTTTAAATCAACTTTCAACAGCCCTTTTTCTTCACTTGTAGCTCCTTCATCACTATCTACTAAAATATAAGAAGCGCTGTCAATGTATGCCTCAATCGTCTTATTTTTAGCCGAAGTGGATCCTCCCGTTTCCTTAGAACTGTTACAAGCCGCTAATACTAGCATAAGTACAAAAGCCAAAGCCAAAACATTCATTTTTTTCACAGCTGCCTAATCCCCTTTATTTTGTTTTTTTAGAACTTTATCCCAAATAAAGGTTCCCTCTGTATAAATACTCAAACCTTAAAATCTATATTTTTTACAATATTTTGATAAAAACTAAGTCTAAATTCTCCACTCACCTAAATAAAAAAACACGAGCACAGGCTCGTATTTTTTTATTTAGATTTAAAATTTTCTTGATTGATTTGTTCAGCTTCTTTCATATATCGGTTAGATTTGCCACTTTTAATTCCCCAGTAATAAAAAGCTAATGATACGCAAGCAATCACTAGCATATCCCATCCGAAAGGCAAAATATTTTTGCCTCCGAATTTTTCGCTTCCTATGTAGGAAATAAAAATCATGCACGCTAAATAGATAAGCATCCAAGCCCCGGTTAAAAATTCTTTTTTAAAGCCCACCCATTTATTTTTCGCTTGGTAATAAAAATAAACAGGCAGGCCAATTGCCATAATAAAGATCACTTCACCTGTAAGTGGCCACCTTGCCCAATAAAGCGTCAAGGAAGCAAAAACGAAGCCGCATGGCGCAATAAATGATGCCCCTTTTAAATAAAATGGACGGTAAAAGTGTGAAGCCGTTTTTCTTAATGTTATAAGCGCTACAGGGCCCATAATATAAGAGATAAGCGTCGCTACTGAGATCACTTCTGCTAAGACACCCCATCCTCTAAATAAAAAGAGAAACAAAAAGCAAGCTGCTAAATTTAGCCACATAGCTGGGCGCGGGACATTGTAAAGTGGATGAAGCGTACCAAATATCTTTGGCAAATATCCATTTTGCTGCATCCCGTATAACATTCTAGAAGTAGTTGCCGTATATGTAGCACCTGTGCCGGAAGGAGAAACAAATGCATCTGCGTATAACACAATTGTTAGCCAGTTAATTCCAAGCGCAATCGCTAAATCAGCAAAAGGAGAATTAAAATTCAAATGATTCCATCCATCAGCAATTGATGACGGACTTACTGCTCCGATAAAGACAATTTGCAATATAATGTATACAATTCCTGCAATAAAAATTGAACTAATTACAGCTACCGGAATCGATTTATTAGGTGATTTCGCTTCTCCTGCCATATTTACAGGACTTTGAAACCCATTAAATGCAAACACAATACCTGATGTTGCCACTGCCGTTAAAACACTAGCCCATCCGTAAGGTGCTACCCCATGCTCACTTGAAAAGTTTCCACTATGAAAACCAGCAAAAAATAAAGCCCCTGCCGTTAAACCAGGAATAATTAATTTAACAATCGTAATAAATGAGTTTGCTTTAGCAAAGAGATTTACCGTCCAATAGTTCACAAAAAAGTAAACGAATAATAACAAAGACGCAACTGCCAACCCCTTGGACGTTAAAATGCCATTGTCTACTAATTCATGAGTCCAGCGAGCCCATTTCCACGGCCAAGTACTCATATATTGCACAGATGCAATAGCCTCCACTGTTATCGTTGAAGCGATTGAAATCCAGTTAGCCCAAGCAGCCAAAAAACCAATAAATGATCCGTGTGAATACTGAGGATATTTGACCATCCCCCCTGCTTGTGGAAACATCGCGCCCAGTTCAGCATATGATAGAGCAATGGTCAAAATAACCACCATTCCAATGACCCATGAAAAAATAGCCGCGGGTCCCGCAATTTGAGCTGCTTTCCATGCTCCAAACAGCCATCCTGAACCGATAATCGAACCTATGCCTGTCATGGTTAAAGCAAATGTTCCCATCTTCCTTTGCATATTGCTCATCCAAATCTACTCCTCTTCCCTAGGAAAATAAAAAAACACTTGCGAAATTTTCTCAAGTGTTTGCCCAGGCGCGCGGCTTATACGCTATATGCTCCCCCATGGTCATCCATGTTGCGCCAGTCACATATAGGAATATATTTTTTATCAGTATATAACATTCATTACTATTACTCAATACACAAAATGTTTACATTACTTTTCTAAAAATAATAAATTATTCGTAAAATTCCAAATTAATCTTCTAAAAATCTCTTTTTAATTATAAAAAGAACTAAAATCCTAACTTTTTCTATTATTTGATTCTTTTACTCCACGAGCAGATTACCTTCTAAAAATTATACCAATATACATTATTCGTTTACAAAATAAGAATTAACAGCTATATATCCATAGAATTCTTGCACTAGACCCTTTACTTATATACAATATGAAGAAAAGATACTAAAGTGAACTGCCCACCACTTAGCTACGCTTGAAGTGGGAGACTTCTTTTAGGAAAACGTTAAAACCTACATATCATGCACTTCGCAACAAATGAAGTACTTCGAGCAAACTTCTCTGTTTACGCAAGCAAAAAACAGGGAAAATTACGAAAAAAGATTGTTAGAGGGATGCTTATGAATTATGCAAATGTAAAAGTTCTTTATTTTGATGACGACGGAACCATTCCAAATCACCCTCGTCTTCCAGTTTTGTTGTATGAACACGTATTTATTAGTAAGAAAGAGAAAGTGGAGAGCATTTTTAATTCTCACGACTGGAAAAATAGCTGGGTAGGCGGCATATATGATTTTCACCATTACCACAGCAATTCTCATGAAGCACTAGGTGTAATTAACGGATCTGCACGTTTAAAACTAGGTGGACATATGGGGGAAAATATAGTGGTGCATGCTGGCGATGTGCTCGTACTTCCTGCAGGCACAGGGCATATGCGTCTGCAGTCAACTGCTGATTTTAAAGTGGTTGGAGCTTATCCAGAGGGTATGGATTACAATTTACGAACAGGAAAACAAACTGATCGCCCTCACGTATTTGATGAAATTGCACAAGTACCTATTCCTACAACAGATCCTGTTTATGGCGACAAAGGACCATTGACAGAGTGGTGGAACTAGACAAGCACTTATTGTCTAGTTTTTTTATTTGCTCTGTTTTATTCTTTCCATGAATCTCTATTTGAACATACAAATTCTTTTCTTATGATGCAATAGCAATATACTTTATCTCAGCGAAATAACAAAAACTTCCCGGTCAAAACTAAATTTCTTCTTTTCCGTTGTCCTTTTTGCTTCAAGAGCAACTTCGCTTAGATTATCCCCCTTTTTTCTTTCATAATCATTTCAAATATACTCTCATCATAAGCTCTTTTTTGTTTTTCTAAAAAAATTTCCATAGATTATAACGAAATTTTCAAAAAACTTATTGCTTTACCATGTCAGACTTGCTATCATAGTGAACATTGTTAGATAAATTTTTAGTAGGAGGAGTAAAATTGAACAGAAAATTCATAATTTTTATTTTATTCATCATTCCATTTATTGCTCAATTCGCTTTTTTACCTTTTGTAAATAACATTCATCCAATTATTTTTGGATTACCTCTTTTGCATTTATGGTTATTTTTATGGGTCTTCTTAACGCCTGTGTGTACATTTATTATTTATCGTTTACAAAAATCTTGGGGGGACATTGAATAATGCAAGGAAATTTAACCGCACTTTTAATCACATCAGCAATTGTTCTTGTCGTTATCGCAATTGGCTTTATAGCGGGACGTGACAAATCATCTAGAAGCTCAGTTGAAGAGTGGGCTGTAGGTGGAAGACGTTTTGGAAGCCTGCTCGTCTGGCTTTTAGTAGGAGCAGATTTATATACCGCTTATACATTCCTAGGTCTTACGAGTACAGCTTATCAGGGAGGAAGCATCGCATTTTTTGCCATTCCTTACTCTGTTTTAGCCTTTTTAATTTCATACTTCTTTCTTCCAAAGCTTTGGACTGTTGCTAAAAAGCACAAACTTACTACGCTTGCTGATTATGCCAGAGAACGTTTTAGCAGTAAATTTCTCTCCTCTTTAATTGCCATAGTAGGTGTATTGATGCTCATTCCATATATTGATCTTCAGCTTAGCGGTATTCAAGATACTCTTCGCGTTGCAGGAACTGGCTACATTAACGTAAAAGCTGTCGTTATTCTTTCATTCTTTCTTGTGGCTCTTTATACCTTTTTCAGCGGAATTAAAGGTCCCACATATACGGCAATTATTAAAGATATTTTAGTATGGGCGATTATGTTATTTATGGTTGTTTCTCTGCCAATTATGCATTTTGGAAGCTGGGGTAACATGATCGACAATGTTGCAAAGGATGCACCTCAGCTATTAACGATCCCAACACAAGGACCTAAAGGCATTCCATGGTTTATTACAGCATCACTCGTATCTGCTTTAGCTTTATTCATGTGGGCCCACGCTGCTACAGGTGTTTTCACTGCTAAAAGTGCAGATTCGCTTCGTAAAAATGCTATTTTCTTACCGCTTTATAATATCGTTTTAATTCTAGTCATCTTCTTAGGATTTATTGCTTATCAAGTATTACCTCAAGATACGACGGATCCTAGATTAGCATTATTAACCTTAATTCAATATTCATATGGCGGCATTGGCCAAGGGTTAGCTTATGCAACGATTGCTCTTGCTTCATTAATTCCATGTTCTATCATGGCTATTGGAGCGTCTAACTTATTTGCAAATAATATATTTAGAGATTTAATTAATCCAAATGTACAGGGTAAAACATTAACAATGGTTACTCGTTCTATGGTTTTCGTTGTTATTGGACTGGCACTTTTATTCGGTTTATTATTCCCTCAAGCACTTGTTTCCCTACAGTTACTAGGGGTATCCGGTATGGTACAAATCTTCCCGGCTATCGTTATCAGCCTGTTTTGGAGAAATCAATCGAAAGAAAGTACGATTGCTGGATTAGTAGTAGGGCTGGTTGTAACGTTTACCGTTCATGCCACAGGATATTCATTTGGTCTTTATGAAGGGTTTTGGGGATTATTATCTAACTTACTCGTAGTTGTTATTTTAAATCCAATCTTTGCGGCAAAAACGAAAGCAGCAACTAACGGTGTGAAAGAAACATTATTTTCTAAAGACACTGCGCAATCTGAATTAAAGAAAAACGCATAAAAAAAGTTCAGCCAATTGGCTGAACTTTTTTTAAATAATATTCTCTTTTTCAGAAGAGGATGGAGTAGATTCTCTTTCCCAACATTCAATATTTTGATTGCTTTCTAACGCATCTCTATAAAAGACTGGATTTTTCCCTTCCTTTTTCTGCTGAGTATAGTCATGCAAGGCAGAAAATGCCACTTTCGATAATAGAAAAATAGCAATCAAGTTCACGACTACCATCATCCCCATAAATAAGTCTGCCAAATTCCATACAAGCTGAAGCTGAGCGACCGATCCAAAAATAACCATCGCTAAAACACCTACACGATAAGACCAAAGCCACACCTTATTTGAATTTAAAAATTCAATATTCGTTTCTCCATAATAATAATTCCCAATTAACGTACTAAAAGCAAATAGAAATACCATGATAGCTAAAAAACCTGATGCCCAAGAGCCGATATGGGTACTAAGAGAAGCCTGCGTTAATTCAATACCGCTTAGTCCCTGCTTATAGGCGGGGGATAAGAGAACGATAAATGCTGTGCTTGTACAAATCACGAGTGTATCCGTCAAGACACCAAATGCTTGGATAAGACCTTGTTTAACTGGATGACTCGTCACTGCAGTTGCCGCGGCGTTGGGAGCACTTCCCATTCCTGCTTCATTGGAAAACAGTCCGCGCTTTACTCCGTTGATTAACGTTGCACCAATTGATCCCCCAAGCGCCTGTTCAAACCCAAATGCATTTTTCACAATTAGAGATAGAACCGCAGGCATTTGATCAATATTTTTAAAGATAATGAACAGAGCCATTCCAATGTATAAAACGGCTAATACGACCACGATGTATTCCGATATCTTGGCGATGCGTTTGATTCCGCCAAAAATAATTATCGCAAATATAACTGTCATAATGATCCCAATCAACAAGCGGCTCGTTCCAAAAGAGTTCTCAAATGCTAGGGTAATCGTATTAGACTGCACAGCGTTAAACACCAGGCCAAATGATAGTGTAATGAGTACAGCAAATAGCCCGCCCATCCACCTTTTATTTAACCCTTTTTCCATATAATAAGCGGGTCCTCCTCGAAACCCGTTTGATCCTTTTACTTTATAAATTTGAGCGAGTGTACTTTCTACAAAACTTGATACTGAACCGATAATGGCAATAATCCACATCCAAAATACAGCACCCGGGCCACCAAGTGCAATAGCAATCGCTATCCCTGTAATATTTCCCGTTCCTACTCGAGCTGCCATGCTTATGCAAAAAGCTTGAAACGGGGAGACTCCTCCACCTTTAGCCGCTCGTCCTTCTTTCAAAACAAGTACCATTTCTTTCAACATGCGAAACTGCAAAAAACGAGAGCGAATCGTAAAATAAATACCAATTGATACAAGTAAAATAATTAATAAATTCGACCAAAAAAAATCATTGATGACGCTAATCACACTTTCGACTGCTTGTTGCATGCCTATCACCTCATTAAAAAATTTGGTAGAACAAATGCAAAACATGAAAGTTTTTTCTCTTGGTGTTTATATTATTGAAGCGAATGAAGAGTACGTAAATAGACTAAAAAATACTCAAATCCCATTCTTTTGCGATTTTTTTTAGCAGCGTAACGCCTTTTACGCTATTCCCGTACTCATCAATAGCTGGACTGTATATTCCGATACCGCATCCCTCTGGAAATGGAGACTGCTTTTTCGTATTAGGTGGCACCAATGACATGATTCCTCCCGATACACCGCTTTTAGCTGGCATACCAACAAATGCCGCAAACTTTCCTGAAGCATTATACATACCGCATGTAAGCATGAGCGCTTTTGTTAATTTAGCTACTTCTTTTGGAATTACTTGTTTGTGAAACACTGGATGATATCCGTCTAATGACAGAATTAATCCAATCAGTGCAATATCTTCAGTCGTTACTTCAATTGAGCACTGCTTTAAGTAAACCTCTAGAACCTCTTCTACTTCTCCTTGTAAGTAGTTTGTTTCTTTTAAATAGTAGGCAAGCGCACGATTTCGATGAGACGTTTGCCATTCTGATTCAAAGACCGTTTCATTAATGAGTGGTGTTTTCCCGGTAAGCATTGTTATCACATCAAACAAATAGCTTAATTTTTCTTTTGCCGTCTCCCCAGATAAAAGAGATGAAACCGTTAAAGCACCGGCGTTAATCATAGGATTGAATGGCTTTCCTGGTTTATGCATTTCCAGTCTTATAATAGAATTAAATGCATCTCCAGTTGGTTCTACATCCACTCTCTCTAGCACATAAGGAATGCCGCAGCATAAGCAAGCTGCTATAAAGCTAATGACTTTAGAGATACTTTGAAGAGTAAATACCGATTCATAATCTCCAGACTGGATAACAGTGCCGTCAGCACCAATCAAACAAATACCTAATTGAGACGAGTCCATATCTTTCAGAGCTGGAATGTAATCAGCCGTCTTTCCTTCTGAAGAAAATTCTTTTATTTGCTCTACCCACTCATGTAACTGCTCTTTTGCAGTGACCTGTAAGTAAGACATTTCCTGTTCAATTTCTCTTTTCATTAAAATCACCTCATCACTTAATTAACTTTTTATTTTAAAGCGCTTTCATAAAGCGAGATTTCATTTTCATTTTTAATGTACAATGCAACCTACGAGAGCATACAAAAACCTACAAAACTTTTTGGAATTATATTTTTATCTTTGGCACTCTTCTCCATTGTGCTGGGCGCTGTCACAATGTATACTAATTCACGAATCACTTCAGGAGGTGAAATTATCTGAATTTTAAATCTTTCATTCGAAAAGATCCGTACATTTTATTGCTCATGCTCATTACTGTCCCGCTGGCGGGAGAGTTAAAATTTTATCCGTTAAATGAAACATTTCGAATTACATTTGGAGCTCCTACATTTTTCTTTTTCCTGTTGCTTTTAAAACGGAAAACCGTTTTAGCCGGGGGCTTGTTAACCGCTTTAAGCGTCGTTCTCTTTCGCATCATGCTCGATTGTATCATGCTCGATCATTTTCAATTTGCGGCTTCTGCACATACGCATTACCCTACGTTTTTCTTCTACTTTACGTATGCACTTTTATTTTTTGTTTTTAAGGTAAGCCGCATGAACTATAGTGCTATTGTAATTGGATTGATTGGACTCATCATTGAAATTGCTGCTGATATAGTGGAACTAACTGCGCAGTATATAGTTTTGCACACAACAATCCATGTCGATTCATTATCTGACATGGCCGTTATTGCTTTTGCTCACAGCTTCATTGTACTTAGTTTTTTTAATATGATGACGATTTATGAATCACAGTCACGAGAACGTCAAATTCGCAAACAAAATGAGCACATGCTAATGCTCATCACAAGCCTTTATGAAGAAACCGTTCATTTAAAAAAGACCCTTCATAATACAGAAGCGATTACAAAAGCTTCGTACGATTTATACCGTGTATTAAATCAGCAGGAAAAAGATCATTCTGTGCTAAACCAAACGCTCAGTAAAAAAGCGCTTCGGATTGCAGGAGATATTCACGAAGTAAAAAAAGACAACCAGCGTATTTTTGCGGGCTTATCTAAAACAATTTCAAATGAAAGTTTCCAAAATTATATGAAAGCAGAGGAATTAATCGAGCTGATCGTACGCATCAACAAAAAATATGCCGACTCTCTTCACAAACAAATTACCTTTTTTTCCTCTGTAAACGGGGAACATTTCAGCTACCACGTTTACACCATTTTATCGATCATTAATAACTTGGTAGCAAACGCAGTGGAAGCGATTAAAGATGAGGGAAGGATTGCTTTATCGGTACATAGACAAGCTGAACATGTAGAATTTCATATACAAGACAACGGTCCTGGAGTACCTTTAAAGTACGAAAAAGCTATTTTTGAACCTGGTTTCACCTCAAAATACGATCAATTTGGAAACCCCTCTACTGGCATTGGTCTTTCTTATGTAAAAGATATTGTTCAAGAACTTGAAGGTACGATTAAAGCTACACAAGAAGACAGCGGAATGACGTTTATCATTCAAATCCCCCTTCGTAATCTAATTCAGAAAGGATGAGTTTATGCGATTTTGTATTACAGATGACGATTCAGCTATTCGTTCAACGCTCAGTCAGCTGATTGAAGATGAGGATTTAGGAGAAGTTGTAGAAGAAGTCGTCGACGGAAGCTTTTTAGATGCCTCTACGTTAAATTTAAAACAAATTGATATTTTATTTATCGATTTACTTATGCCAGGACGAGACGGAATCGAAACAATCCGTCATTTAAAAGATTCATTTAACGGAAAAATGATTATGATTTCACAGGTAGAGTCCAAAGAATTGATAGGAGAAGCTTACTCATTAGGAATTGAATACTATATTACAAAACCAATTAATCGAATTGAAATTTTAACGGTTATTCGAAAAGTAATGGAACGAATCTCCCTTGAAAAATCAATCGATGATATTAAAACCTCCTTGAATAGTTTAGCGACAGCTCATCACCCCCTCTCTTCAAGTCAGCCGGTAACGAAACAAGCCCATCTATACGATGTAGGTAAATTCTTATTAGCCGAGTTAGGTATTGTAGGAGAAAATGGTGCAAAAGATTTACTGGATATTTTACAGTTTCTGTACACTTATGACCAAAGAGAAAGTGTCGAAAAACATTTCCCTTCTCTAAAAAATATTTTTGTGAATGTGGCTGAGAAAAAATTAGGAGCTCACGCGTCTTCCATTGAAATTAATCGCGAAACCAAAGCTTGTGAACAGCGAATAAGACGAGCAGTTACTCACTCACTAAATCACTTTGCTTCTATTGGATTAACAGACTTTTCAAATCCGAAATTTGAAAATTATGCTTCTAAGTTTTTTGACTTTACAGCCGTTCGTAAAAAAATGAAAGAATTGCAGGGAGATTCTAAAATTTTGCCGATTCGCATTAACACCAAAAAATTTATTCAAATATTCTTTTTTGAAGCAAAGCGCTTGTTAAGCAAGGAAAAAAGCTGGTATTGACAGAAAAGACGGAAAAGGTGCAAATGCCTCTTCCGTCTTTTATACTAATTGATTCAGTTTTACTAAGGAAGGTCCAAATACAGTACGCAGAAGCAGCATCTTTTCTCCCCTTGCATATTCTACCAGAGAAAATGCTCCTTTTTCTGTTTCTACCTGTACATCTACAGAAACTGGACACTCTTTTAAATGATTAACTATCAGTTGCGCTTTTTCCACCGACAAATAAGAAGAAAGTCGAATAAGTATATCCAAATCACTAGTTGTTGTAACAACTTCGGCACCGCTTGCAAATTCAAATCCCACACTGCCAGTTGGTCCCCACGCAAAATCTTTTAAAATAATAGCGACTTCTTTTAAAGCACCTGTGGCTGGCATATTTCTAAAGTGGCCGTTTTGAAAAATAGAAACGAGATCTTCCGGCCTAATTCTTTGTTTAACACCCTGCTCAGATACAAATGCTCCAAAACGCTGATTTCTTCTTTCTCCTCTTACTCCAACAGGTATCAGGCTATCTCGGTGAACAGCCCGCCTTACAACTACAAACGGAGCCTTCGCTAAAGAATGCTCCACCCACTCGGGGATAGGTGTATAACTGATAAGCTTTGCTTTCTCTGTTAACTGAAGCAAATCATGAGCTATATATTCCATTGTCTTTCCAACTCACCTCTTACTACTAAAGAAGCTTTACGCCCTTCCTTTCTTGCTTGCTCACTGTATAGCCGGCTGCTTAAATCGTACACACCTTCACGGCGTACATCTTCTACCGCTCCAGTCAAAATATCTTGAACCGTTTGAACATCACGATCTGTGGGCTGCTCTGCTTGAATACCGCTAACCAGCTCATATAAAGCGCCAAGTGAGGCAAATGATTCAATATCATAAGCCATGGACGGGACTTTCTTTGAAGCATCTTCAAGTTCTTTTATACTTCTTTTAGTAATGCGCGCTGCCGACTGTTTGGACATGGCGTGAACATTCACTCTTTCGTCTTTTAAAGCCACAATTCGATTTGATTGGTATCCATGAGCCAAAAATGCTCCTGAAATTGCTTTTCCGACAATTAACGTAATAACCGGATGACCTGCTAAGCGCGCTGCTGCATAAGCATCGGCCGCAGCACCGCAAGCATAGTGAATACCTAGAAGTTCTTCATGATAGCCATAAGCTTGACTCGGTACATCCACAATGGCAATTATAGGGCGCGGAGATTGATTTCGATCTTCTTTTATTACTTCACGAACGTGCTTGGCAATTGCCCATCCTTCATCTAGTCCTACTTCCCCTTTTCGTGCACGTAAGAAACGATTATAAGGATTAGGTACAACCGATATATATCGGACCTTTTCTCTTCCTAGCAATGCGTCTTTATAAAGAACGGAAGGAATTTCAAAATCTGCTTCTTCATCATTTATTAAGGCGTTTATCCACACGCGACCGCGGCTGTTGGGCATGTTACCTGGAACTTCATTCAGCGAGTAAGAGACTGTTGAAGGGATATGTTCATTTTTTGTTGCTTTATACAATTCTTGAAACTGATCAGGAGCCATTTTTTCTGAAGGATCAACCTTACTAAGCAAATGTCTGTAAAAATCTACTTGTTCTGTTTTACTAGTTACTTTTCCTTTCTTCTGAAACGTCTCTTGAACCGCTCGTTGAATAGCAGTGACATCATCCTGTGCTAAGGCATCTGCAAACCCGGTTTCATAGCGTTGAATACCGCCAATCGTTTTCCAGATTAAGCTTCGGTCTCTTGCATCAAACTCTTCAACCCCTGCTTCTTGTTCGATCACTTCAGGGCCGTTAAGGCCAAACCTTGCTTCTTTTGTCATAATGAGATAACTAAAGAGTGAAGCAGTGATGGACATTCCTCCAAAGCAGCCTACATTTCCTGAAATAACTCCGACAACAGGCGTATACTCACGCAAAGCAACCACAGCTGAGCCAATTTCAGATATCGATAAAAGTCCATAATTCGCTTCTTGGAGCCTTACCCCTCCTGTATCGAATAGAAAAACAGGTCTAACAGGAACACCTTTTTTGTGATTATTAAGGGCTAGTTCTAAAGCTCCTGCAATTTTAGCTCCCGATACTTCACCAATGCCTCCCCCTTGAAACCCTCCTTCTATTGAAATGACAACGGCTGGCTCTCCTGCTATCAGCCCACCTGCTATAATGACACCATCATCGCTTTGAGGAACAATATTTTGCTTAGGTAAATGAGGCGATTCAATTCCGTCAAAAGGCCCAAGCAGCTCACAGAATGTTCCTTGATCTAAGATTGCCTGCGCTCGTTCTCTTCCATTTAACTCAATAAAGCTTTGATTATTCACTCCCATTTTCACTCACCTCCAAAGCTTGTGCAAGACGCAAGGCGACTACACCAGGCGTAGCACCAAAATCATTAATTACAATTTTCGCTTGAATGGTATGAACACTAAAGAATCGGTCTAATACGGCTTTCCAGGTTTCGCTAAACCCTTCACTTCCTGTTCGTACTGATACGTGAGAATGTTCTTCATCAGAAGGAACCATTAAAATTTCTAAATCCCCTGAACCAACAACGCCTACATGTGCGCGCTGAGTTAACTTTCGATCGGCTTTGTATTTAAACACTAACGTTTCCATTAGCCACTCCTCCCTGCAGACGTTTACGATTCTTTAAAAAGAGATATTCGATCTAAAAATAATACAGCAGCCAGCAAATCTGCACTTCCGCCTGGAGAAGCGTTAGATGATAGAAGTATATGATCTAACGCTTCTAGCCGCTGTTTTCCCATTGATGTAGATACCCCTCCAGCTTCTAACACATTGGATGCCGCCATTTTAACCTCCTCTAACACAACCGGACCAGAACGATGCAAAATACACGTATCATCAAGGTTGGCGATTAGTGTTACTAAAGTATCAATCCTTGCTGATGTTTCATGTATGCCTAGCTTGCGAGCTTTATGTAAAGCAGGCAAGCCTATATGAATTACGTGAGGAAATCCTTGCTTCGCCTCTCCAGCCGCTCCTTTTGCGCCATACTGTTTTTTCACACGAAGTCCATTAGATGAATGCAGAGGACAAAAACGATCTGCATAACGAGCAATTTGTCCTGCAGCTTCTGTGATGGATGCAGGTGATGCTTGAATGCCGCAAACCGCTGTTGCAGACGCAAGTAGGCCTAATGCCCAAATGGCTCCTTTGTGTGTATTAACACCATCCGTAGCCGCGTACATAATTTGTTCGCCCTCGCGTCCAATTTGAGCAATTTCTTCCCTTAGCATCTGACTTGGCTGCTTTCCTTGACTATATAATGCAATCTGTAAAAAGGTCGGTTGTAAAGCATAAGCAGAAGTTAACAGCGTCTCAATATTCATATCTTGATGAGATCCAGTTGTTGCTGCATCCACAAGCCCAGGCTTAGGTGTAAGCACCGCTTCATCAACCAGAGCGGTAACTGCCATTTTAGCTATTAGACATGAGTAAAACACAGCTGGTCTTGGCTCTTCTTGAATACTTTGAATACGCATATTCCTTACCAGCTCCTAAATTTAGCAGGCGGATTATACAAGCCATCCGACCATTCTACTAAATCTTCGACACTTCTTGCTGCCAATAATGAACGCTTTGCTTCTGTACGTCGAATCTGTAAATCTTCCGGAAAAGCCACTAGGCCGTCTCTGCGCATCTTTTCCACTTTATTTTGGTTATGTCGCAGGCCTATAGGTGTTACCCCTGCTACTGCTTCAAGCGCTGCTTTTCTTTCGTCCAAGCTTTGTGCTTTATATAAATAAGCAATTCCTTCTTCCGTCACAACATGCGTCACATCATCCCCGTAAATCATGACAGGAGCAGTAGCTAAGCTTGCTTGTTTCGCTACCTTTATCGCATCCAAAGACTCCACAAAAACAGGCTCATTTCCTGATTGAAAGGTTTCAACCATTTGAACAACTAGCTTTCTGCCTCTAGCTAGTTCATGCTGCCCGTTTATCATATCCAGCCAAGAAGGCGTAGAATGTCGGCGGCCTCTAGGGTCATGCCCCATATTAGGCGCTCCGCCAAACCCTGACAAACGTCCAGATGTGACGGTAGAAGAATTTCCTTCTCCATCTATTTGCAAAGTTGATCCTACAAAAGCATCTACCGCATATTGACCAGCCACTTGACACATCGCACGGTTTGAGCGCAGGCTGCCGTCGCGTCCTGTAAAAAACACATCTGGACGCGCTGCTGTGTATTGTTCCATTCCTACTTCTCCGCCAAAGCAGTGCACGCTCTCAATCCATCCGCTTTCAATAGCCGGAATTAACGTAGGGTGAGGATTCAGAGCCCAGTGCTTGCATATTTTACCTTTCAGTCCTAACTTTTCTCCATAAGTAGGCAGCAAAAGCTCAATTGCAGCGGTATTAAAGCCAATGCCATGATTTAATGATTGTACGCTGTGGCGCTCATAGATACCTCGAATCGTCATCATAGCCATTAAAATTTGGAGTTCTGTAATATGACGAGGATCTCGCGTAAATAAAGCTTCCAATTGATAAGGCTGAGCCGCCACAACGATACAATCAATCCAAGAAGCCGGAATATCAACTCGCGGAAGTTCTTCAACAAGTTCATTTACCTGCACAATAACAATTCCATCCTTAAACGCGGTTGCTTCGATAATGGTTGGTGTTTCTTCCGTATTTGCTCCTGTATATAAATTACCTTGTGCATCCGCTTTGTCAGCAGCCACTAAGGCAATGTTCGGAATTAAATCAATGAAAAGGCGTCCGTAAAGCTCTAAATATGTATGAATTTCTCCCATTTTCAACGTCTCAGCTTCAATCATTTGAGACACCCGAAGGCTTTGAGCACCGGCGTACGAAAAATCAATTTTTTCAGCAATTCCTTTTTCAAATATGTCGAGATGTTCCGGACGTGAAATACTAGACATAATCATATGAAGGCCGTTTATTTTATCAGCGCTTACTTCATTCAGCGCCTTTGATAAAAAAGATGCTTGCTTTTGATTGTCTCCTTCAAGCACTACTTTATCTCCGGGTGATATAAGCAATTCTAACGCTTCAATAATGTGTTCATTACCCAATAACTTTCCTTTAAGAAGATGGTCTATTTTCGCAAGGCGCGCTGCTTTTTGATCTCGGCGAGTTGTCCATGATTTTGAAGTTTTTTTTATGCCACTCATGTTCTAGCTCCTTTCTGACACTTCTAAATTAATGCGCTTACATTTTTTCTTTTTCCATTAAAATTAGCAAAGTTTTCATCGTAGATTCGGCTGCCGAAATAGCCCTTGCTTCAGGGAAGCTCTTAGCAGCCAAATCCGTTAGCACTCTTCCTGGAGCCATTTCAATATATAACCTTGTGCCCATTTCATACATAACTTCCGTGGCATCATGCCAACGAACGGGCAGGGTAACACTCGCTGCCAAATCTTCTTTAATATCAGCAGCTTTCCATAATTTCCGAGCTTTACAATTACCTATAAAAGGAACGGCCGGGTCCTTTCCTTTCACTTCCGTTATGGTTTTTCGTAACTCACTCGAAACTCCTTCCATAAGAGGGCAGTGAGAAGGCACCGTTACATAAAGCATTTTAGTTTTTCTAGCCCCTTTTTTAGATGCTTTTTCAAGAACTTTCTCAATTGCTTTTAAGGTGCCAGAAATCGTTATTTGATCAGGAGAATTTAGATTCGCTACGTACACAGGAGCTGCATCAGTTGATAGTTCATGTACAATAGAGAGAAGCTGATGTTCACGCAGTCCCATCACAACCCCCATACCATAACCATCAGGATAAGCATTTTCCATCAGTTCCCCTCTTTTTTTCACAAGAAGAAGAGCTTCTTTAAAAGATAACACTTCAGATGCAACTGCTGCTCCAAACGCCCCTATAGAATGCCCTCCTACCACGTCTGGCGAGTATCCTTTGTTTTTAAACGCCCTAGCCGTAGCCACTCCTGCAATAAAAAGACATATCTGAACATTTTTATTATATTTCAATTTTTCTGACGAATCTAACGATAATACGTCTTGATTTAATGCCTCACTTGCTTCTTCAAACGTAGTCGCTAATCCCCATTTATTTTTTATATCATGAAGCATACCAGCATATTGTGCGCCTTGTCCTGGAAATAGAAATGCAACACTCATCGTGTTTCTCCTTTCGACTTTATATCATCCAAGGAGATAATGGATAATTTTATTATAAAGAATATAGGAGCAATAACTCTAATACATATTTCTTATATATCCTATAACTTGAAATCTATATAAAAAGAGATTGAGACATAACGAAATCAATGGAATCTAAAGACGAACTAATTGGATAAAGGAGCTCATATGGCTCGCTTGTTCCCTCACGGTTGATTTCCGTGCAAGACTTCGCTTTCCGCAGGCGGCCGGTGAGCCCCCAGGAGTCTTCGTCTTGTCCTCCAATCAACCGCTAGAAGCAACTACATACATAAATGCTACGTTCATCCTACCAATAAAAAAAGCCGAACGAGTTAGATTCTCCATTAAGAATCTCGATTCATCGTTCGGATTTCCCTTTAACTAAACTGCTTTTGTCCCAGCCTCTTTCTGCTACATATGAGACGGAAAATGCGGAAGCACTTCTTCACCAAGCCCATGTATGACTTCTTCAGCCGGACGCTTACTATCAAAAAGAGCAAAAAACAGATGATTAACTCCTATTTCTTTATAAATAGAAAGAAGCTCAACTAATGTATTACGCCTGCTCGAAATCCTAAACGAATCGGCGTTGGCATTTCATTTGGGTCTTCTGCCAAATCTAGATGCATAGGTTGTTTAAAAGGTTTAAAAACGCCTGGATGATAGATTTCAACCAGTTCTCTCCATCGTAGGCGTGGCATATTGATAATTTTCAAGCGGCATATGCAAACCTAACGTTAACTCATGCTCCTTGTATATACGACGATACGCCTTATGATGTTGAAATGTAGTCATTTGCTTCCTCTCCTTTTATAACTAAGAGATCATCGCAAAAAGCGATGATCTCTTGTTTCATTTTGCTTTTGCTTCTATTGAGCGGCTCCATGCTGTCAATAAGACCGCTCCTAAAACCATCACTCCCCCAATCCAAGGAGTATGAACAAGACCAATCGAATCAACAATCAGGCCGCCTACAAAAGAACCAATAGCAATTCCAACGTTAAATGCAGCAATATTAAGCGCAGAGGCTACGTTCACTGCTGAAGGAACATACTTTTCAGCTAAGTTCACGACCAGCACTTGCAGTCCAGGTACGTTCATAAATGCCAATAAGCCCATGGCAAAAATCGTAATTGTTCCCGCTACTTTAAACGATGCAGTAAACGATAAAATAACTAAGATAACTGCTTGAATTAAAAACATCCAAAATAATGCTTTTAACGGATTTTTATTCGCAGCTTTTCCTCCGATCGTATTTCCGATAGCTACTGCTACACCGTATACCAGTAGCAAGATACTAACCGCGCTTGGTGCGTATCCTGTTAGTTTTTCAAGAATAGGTGCTAAATACGTATAAGCTACAAACGTTCCGCCATATCCTAAGGCGGTAATAGCAAACGATAGTAAAAGCGGCCCGTTTTTCAAAATTTTCAATTGATCACTAAACTTTGCCGGCGGCGCTTCTTTTAAGTTTTTAGGCACTAAAAGAGCACTTGCAATAATGGCAATAACCCCAAGTAGCGCTACTCCCCAAAATGTTGCTCTCCAGCCGAAAGCTTGTCCGATAAATGTACCAAGCGGAACACCTGTAACAGTTGCAACTGTTAAACCTGTAAACATTAAAGCAATGGCACTTGCTCGCTTATCTTCCGGCACCAAATCAGCAGCGATAGTCGCACCGATAGAAAAGAAAATCCCGTGTGAAAATGCAGTAATAATTCGTGCTATAAGCAGCAGCCCAAAGCTTGTTGATAAAGCTGCTACTGAGTTTCCTACGATAAAAATAACCATTAATAGCATCAGCAATGATTTTCTGCTCATTTTACTTGTTAATGCTGTTAATACGGGAGCTCCAAATGCAACTCCCATTGCGTATCCTGAAATTAATAACCCTGCTAGTGTAATGGAAATATTTAAATCATCTGCAAGCGATGATAATAAACCTACTGGAACAAACTCTGTAGTCCCGATTCCAAAGGCGCTAATAGCTAGCGCTAATAGCGGCAAAGCACCGCTTTTTTTACTTTGTTGTGTTTGTGAAAGTGTGTTCACTTCTTAACGCCTCCTGTTCGTTATGATAACTTCTTCATAATAGCTTCTCTTACGGCTAATTAGCTTAGGTACCTTTCATATATTCGCTAACTCGCCATCAACAATTGTTATTATGAGCGATGTAAAACCAAAGAAAAAGTACGCACTTTCAAGTGATATAGGCACCTGGAGGTTACAATAAGCGTAAATACTAAAGTCATGAACTATTGGGTATTCTAAAAAAATGCTTACACCTAGAAAATTTTGCTCTATAGTGATATGATAAACATCAGAAAAAATGCGAAAACATGCATTTGACCGTTATCTCTAGAACAAGGAGAGTTGTTAACGTGAAAAAATATAATATTCCAGTGGAAGCGGCACTAGAAGTCATTGGAGGCAAGTGGAAAGTCGTTATTCTTTGCCACTTAATTAAAGGGACAAAGCGCCCTGGAGAATTAAAAAGAATTATGCCGCGCGTTACGCAAAAAGTATTAACGCAGCAGCTTCGCGAACTTGAAGCAGACGGCATCATTGTTAGAAAAATGTACAATGAAATGCCGCCTCGAGTAGAATACTCTTTAACAGATTACGGATGGTCTTTAAAAAGCATTCTTGATTCATTATGCTCTTGGGGAGAACATCATATTGAAAAAACGTATCCTGATAAAGAAGCTGTACTTATGCAGCCTGTAGAAGAAGTCACTGTTTCTAATTAAAAAAAGCTGACTATCTAGTCAGCTTTTTCATTCCCTTACTTTCTTTGTTTTTTCAGATGATGTATATATTCAGGAGGAACCCATATGACAGAACAACTTAAAAAGAAAATTAGTCTTCAAGATGCTATCAAACAGCAGCTTGCTAATAAGAAAAATCAATCTTCAAGTAAAGCTCAAAATAGCAGCACCAATCAAGCAACCAAAAAGCTGACGAGTCAACAAACAAAAAAAACGAATAATCAGCGAAAGAGAACAGGTGTATAATGAACGGACAAAATAGAAAAGACGTAGCTCCTGGAATTGAAGTCGACATTGTTTTAAAAGCAGATCAGCGTTCTGGAAAACTTACACACGGAACGGTCAAAGACATTCTGACCAATTCAAGCTTTCACCCACACGGCATCAAAGTCCGTTTAACAGATGGACAAGTCGGACGCATAAAAGAAATTTACCCAAATTAAAAAAGCATGTATTCTACATGCTTTTTTAATTTACACTTCAAATAAATCTACTTATCATTTCCTACTTTTGTTAAAATAAAGAAGCACTGTCGTCCCCTTTCTTTCCCTTGGGAATTCACGCAAGGAAGAAAAAGGTGGTGGATAGTCTGAGACGGATCCTCAAGTCATTTTTCCTAGATGCTGAGAATGTTCAGCTCCTAACGGCTTACGTAGAGCTTTTAGGAGCCGTAGTCGCTCTTATTTTGCTATTTTTCCAGTAGTAAAATAAGTAATCACCGATAAGTATCGTCTAAAAGGTTCTTCATCCATAAGGCTCGTGTGCTGATTGTCTTTAGGGAATCGTGTTTGGCGGCACTTCCCTATAGTAAAAAGACAGCTTCCTTGCAGAAATGGACAAGGTGTAATCAACTCCGGCCGATTATGGGTGCGGGACCTTTTTCTTTATTAGTCTATGTCTTTTTTAAAATTTCCATACACAAAAATAAAAAAACCTCCGAGTTGGCGGTCTCGAAGGTTTTTTCTAGTGAATCGTTTTCGACAAATCCTCATCCGGGCTAACAAGGTTCAGATCTAATAAGATTATGTGATGAATTTCTTCACCTTACAAGCTAAACTTGTCAAAGCTAAGAATTCATTCGCTTGTTAAGAATAACTGAACGTGCGCTCCAGATTGTCATTTTTCCTAGCCTCAGTATATCATACTTATTGAAAACAGGTAAAAAAAAGTGTTCGACAAAGCTTGTCAGCAGCTCTTCACCTATGTCATATTTTTCAAAACAAAAAACATTTTACAAATATGAAGGAATTTCATACTATTAGATAAAAGATAGAAGTATTCTGACTTGGAGAGGATTTCAATGAAGCAACCTCAGTTAGAAAAAGAAATTCGAGCCTTACAATCAGATATTTACCAATTAGCTAAAAAAACAAGCAGCTATTCTCACGGTGAGATTTTAAAATTAAGTCAAAAGCTAGATCAAAAAATTGTTAGTTACCAAAAGCTTTTTAACCATACCAAATAAGAGCCGCGTAAAACTTTCACTTACTATCCCTCAAGTACCATAAACCTACAAATAAAACAGATATGTTTTATTCGCAATAGGTACATCTCTGCTTCCCTAATTAATAGGGAAGTTTTTTATTTAGAAAATTAAAACCTTCTCCTTTCCTTTGGTTAGTTGTCATACAAATTGGGTATTCAATCAGTAGGCCTTAAAACCTATCTAAGAAACATAAAGGAGAGAATGCATGATGAGTAATGCTGATACTACCGAAACAAAAAAAGGCGCCGACTTACTAGTAGAAAGTTTGGCAGGTCAGAATGTGCCTTATATTTTTGGTATTCCAGGAGCCAAAATTGATGGCGTATTTGATGTTTTGAAAGAAAAAGGACCAGAAGTGATTGTTTGCCGCCATGAACAAAATGCTGCGTTTATGGCAGCTGCTATGGGAAGACTGACAGGTACGCCGGGCGTTTGCCTTGTCACATCAGGTCCAGGTGCCGCTAACTTAGCCACTGGCCTTGTCACTGCTACTTCTGAAGGTGATCCAGTGGTAGCCCTAGCAGGAGCCGTTCCAAGAGCAGATCGATTAAAAAAGACGCATCAATCAATGGATAATGAAGGACTATTTAAATCTATCGCCAAATTCAGCGTTGAGGTAGAAGACGCTACAAACGTTCCAGAAGTGATAACAGACGCCTTTCGCGAAGCTGTTTCTTCTCCTTCAGGAGCATCTTTTGTCAGCTTGCCGCAGGATGTAATGGATAGCGAAACATCAGCTTCCACTCTATCCGTTTTAAAAACTCCTACGATTGGCGCTGCCAATTTAGACGCTGTTGCCCAAGCTATACACACTATTCGCACAGCAAAACTACCTGTTTTACTTTTAGGTATGAGAGCAAGTAAATCTAAAGCAGTGGAATCAATCCGTCAGCTTATAGCAGAACATGACCTTCCTGTGGTGGAAACGTTCCAAGGTGCGGGAGCTGTTTCACGAGAGCTTGAAACTCACTTTTTTGGGCGAGTAGGTCTTTTTCGCAATCAGCCTGGAGACGTGTTATTGAAGCATGCTGACGTCGTCTTAACAATCGGATATGACCCAGTTGAATACCCTCCTTCTCTTTGGAACTCAGAAAGTCAAAGAAGCATTATTCATTTAGATGATTTACAAGCACAAGCTGACCACCATTATCAGCCGGAAATTGAGTTAGTAGGGGATATTCCAAGCACAATTGACATATTAGCTGATAAACTCCCACATTTAATACGTTCAAAAGAAAGTGCTTCTTTTTTAGAAACGCTAAAAAGCAAACTTGAACAACCTGACGATCAGTACGAGTTTTCTAATGACACTCACCTTCATCCCCTACAATTAATTGAAGCTCTGCAGAACTTTGTTGAAAATGATACTACCATCACATGTGACGTTGGTTCGCATTACATATGGATGGCTCGTTATTTTCGTTCCTATGAACCTCAGCATTTACTATTCAGCAACGGCATGCAGACACTAGGTGTTGCTTTGCCTTGGGCTATTTCAGCTGCACTCGTTCGCCCCCATAAAAAAATTTTGTCCATGTCTGGAGACGGCGGGTTTTTATTTTCAGCTATGGAGCTCGAGACAGCCGTTCGGTTAAACTTACCAATTGTTCACATTATCTGGAACGATCAAACCTACGATATGGTTGGCTTTCAACAGCAGATTAAATATGGCCGAAAATCTGCAGTAGAGTTTGGCAGTGTAGACTTTGTTACGCTTGCTGAAAGTTTTGGTGCCAAAGGATTTAGAGTTAACTCACCAGAAGAATTTTCGGACACTCTAGCAAGCGCTTTTCGTGAACAAGGCCCCGTTATCATCGATGTTCCTGTAGATTATAAAGATAATGAAAAATTAAATACACAGCTACTGCCAGATCAAATTAACTGAAAGGACTGAGTAAAGAATGAGCAATAAAGAAAAATTAACGATTCACCAAACTTCCACTATGATCGCTTTATTAGACGGAGTATTTGACGGTGTTGTCACATACAAGGATTTAGCTAAGAAAGGGGATTTCGGCATCGGTACGTTTAATCAATTGGATGGTGAAATGATTGCCTTTGACGGAGAATTTTATCATATTGCTGATGGGAAAGCCGCGCCTATTAGCGAAGATGCAAAAACACCTTTTGCCATTATGACAACCTTTTATGAAGATATCTCTTATCGTGTAGAAAAGGAAATGAATCGTGAACAACTAGAAACCTTAATGAACGAGCTTATTCCTAGCCCAAATTTATTCTATGCAGTTCGAATTGACGGGAAGTTTAAAGAAGTAAAAACTCGCACGGTTGCAAAGCAAGAAAAGCCCTATCCTTTTATGGTAGATGCGGCTGCTGATCAGCCTACATTTACATCTTCAGATGTAAATGGAACACTAGCAGGTTTTTACACGCCAGAATATTCTTCAGGCATCGGTGTTCCCGGCTACCACCTGCACTTTATTGATGAAGATAAAAAAGAAGGGGGACATGTTTTAGATGTCTCTGTTCAGGATGTTACAATTCAAATCTGCAAAAAAACGAAATTAAATCTCAATTTATCGGAAACAAGTGAATTTTTAAGTGCTAATTTAGAAGACCATGATGTAGAAGAAGAAATTGCCACAGCTGAATAAACAACCATACTTTTACTGATAAAAAAACGCTCATCGTCACGCATGACGATGAGCGTTTTTTATTTAATCGTGTTCAGGCTTAATTTCTAGCACAACACAGAAACCTTCCGCCTATACGTAAAAGGAGCCCGTGTCTTTTAAAACATAGAAAAATGGTATTTCAGTCTCTTTTAGACATCTAGCCATTCGATCCTTAAAGTTATCTAATTTAATTATATTTTTTGCTTCTTCTAACGTAAAATATCCCACATCCTGCGTTTCATTGGAGACAGAAATTTTTCCGCTAATCGCTTTTCCCTTTAATAAAATAACAGTAGTAGATCGTTTAACATCTTGTTCTACTCCTAGAAAGTTGGTCACTTCAATAACAATTCCAGATTCTTCTTTAACTTCTCGTATCCCCGCATCTTTTATTGATTCACCTGCTTCTACAAAACCGCCTGGAAATTCCCATCCCCGTCTATGGTTCTTGACTAGAAGCACGTGATGATCTTGATTTACCACCATAACTGCTACAGCTAATTTTTGATTCAACTTTTTCTCACTCTCCTTTTAAAGCTTTAAGATATTGTTCAAGAAGGTGAAGAAATCTTTCTATATCTCTATATGTGATATCACCAATATTTGCTATTCGAAACGTTTCTAATTTATGAATTTTACCAGGATAAATGGTGAATCCTTGTTTATAAAAAAAATCATGCATAATATCAAAATTATACTTTTTATTGGAAGGCTCGATGATAGAGGTAATAATTTTAGAATGATGTGTTTCAGGAACCAAATAGGTTAACCCAAGCCGAGTAATTCCATCCGTTAAAGTAGTCCATGATTTTGAGTAGCGTTCATATCGTTTCTCAATTCCTTCCCACTGAGTTTCTATAATTGCCTGCTTTAAGGCGTACATAGTCTGAACAGGAGGAGTAAAACGCATTTGTTTATTCACTTGGAAATATCGATACTGATCATATAAATGAAGATAAAGGTTACGAGGCTTTATTTGCTCCGTTTTTTCTAACCGGTCTTTATTTGCTATAACAAACGACACGCCTGCCATTCCTTGAAGGTTCTTATTTGCACTTGCGGCCAGATAGCTTATATTCATTTTTTGCATGTCAATTGGAACAGCTGCATACGAACTCATTGCATCCACAATCATTTCGATATTTTTCACTGCACAAAATTCCCCAACTTGTTCAATATCATTAAGAAGCCCCGTGGAAGTTTCACAGTGAACAAGCGCCAGATAAGAAACGTTCGTTGAAATCTTTTTTATAAAAATTTCTAAGTCGTTCATATCAATAGCCTGCTCGGCGGAGCTTTTATATTCTAAATAATTCAGTCCATAAATTTCAGCGATTTTACACATTCTTTCACCGTATGGACCATTATTGATAATAACAACCGTACCGTTATCAATTACTGAACTTAAAATCGATTCCACTGCCGCCGTTCCAGATCCGCCGAATAATACCGTAGTATACTTCTCTAGATTCCCAACAAATTTTGTTAGTTCAGCAGAGATAAATTCCATTGTCTCTCCAAATTCTTTTTCTCTCGGGCAAATGTCCTCCACTATTTGAGCATATTTGACGGTATCTGTTGTAGTTGCCGGTCCGGGGTTTAGGAGTATATTTCTCTTAACTGTATGCGGAATACCTTCTCGAGCTTTAATAATCGGATAAACAATAGTAGTTGCTCTTGCCCAGTGATCTTCATCATCCACTTCACACCATGCCAAATTATTCAGTTTATGAACATACACATTTGCTTTTTCGGAAATTTTAACGAGGCCATATTCATAATCGATCGTTTGATTAAACTGAAACAGCGTATTTGCTTCATCACAAAGTCTCTGAAATGTAGCATAAGAGAGTTTGGTTAAACCAACTAGTTCTGCATAGATACTATTCAACTCTTCTTTTTGTTTTGACATATTCTTAAGGTTATTATTTTCATCAGCTTCAATATAAACTTCATCGCCAGCACCGTTCAATTTACTCGCTAGTATGACATTTGATCTCGAATGGTTTACTAATGTTTCCAATGCATTCTTTTCATAAATTACATCTGATTCCAATAGTAAAAAATCTTCTTTAATATAATTTTTAAATTGATACAGCGTAAACAGACTTCCCGTTGTTTCGTATCTAGAATTATAAACACATTTTATTTGAGGATATCTAACCATTAGCTTTTCATATTCTTCTTTCATATAACCTGTTCCAATAAAAATCGTCTTAACTCCTGCTTCTATTAACTTCGAAATGGAATGTTCAATAATCGATTTTTCATCAATCATCAAAAAACCTTTAGGGCGGTTTCCAGCTCTTTTACGAATCCTGCTCCCCATCCCTGCAGCTAGAATAACAGCTGTTTTAATCATCTAAAAACACCTGCAGTCTTTCTCTGACTTCATAAGGCTTCATTTCAGGACGCCCCAGGTTCTTTTTAGATCCTTTCGCTATTTTAAGATATAAAAACGTTAATTTTTTATCACTTTTCCACTGTTTGATATACGTCTCTAACTGATTTAAGTTATGAACATGAATGGAATTTTGATACCCACAGGAAGAAGCAATATCTACAAAATTAATGTTATGAGAGACCGTATGTTGCCCCCCTGTAGAATCATGGGTTTGATTGTCTAAAAGAATGTGTAATAAATTTGCTGGACAGTAGTATCCGTTGGTTGCTAGATTTCCCATGCGCATAAGCAACGCTCCGTCTCCATCAATTGTAATGATGTTCTTTTCATTTCTGCTCAAAGCTAAGCCTAAACCAATGGAACTAACGCACCCCATAGATCCAACCATATAAAAATTATTTCTTGCGTCTTCTATTTCGTAAAGCTCTCTTCCTGTTTTTCCTGTAGCGGCCAATTGAATAGTATCGTTGTCTTTTAATGAATTAACTACTTGTAATGCCTCATACCTTGAAGGTAACTCGTCGGTTGTTATCTGTTCACTTTTCATTTTAGGAGTAACGTTTTTCATTGATTGCTCTAAAAGCTTGACTGGCTCAAACGTTCCTTTTTTTACAATAAAGAAGTAGCTTTCATTATTTTCAACAGCTTGATTAGCCCGCTGTAATTGTTTTTTAACTTCGGCAAAATCAAAAGATAAATATTCCCATTTTATTTTCATCGTATTTAGCAGGGCAGAAGTAATTTCTCCCATTAATTCATGCTGCGGTTCATCTGGACATCCAGGTTCTCCACGAAAACTGACAAATCCAAGGACAGGAATTTTAAACGGATGAATAAGAGAGGTTAAAGGGGAAACAGCATTTGCTAATCCGGAGTTCTGCATTAAAACAACCGCTTTGTTGCCAGCAATTGATGCCCCAGCAGCAATCGCTACCGCTTCTCCTTCGTTTGCTGCTGCAACATATTCACATTCGTTGATAGCGTAGTTAATAAGATGTTTAAGATAGGAACAAGGAACCCCGCTATAAAATTGAAAACCTAGTTTTTTTAATTGAGTTCCAAATACGGACGTACTAATCATTTTTCCCACCATCTTTTTGAATCTTTGTATACGTTTCGGTATCTATCCATGACCCCATCGTATATTTAACAGCAACCGGGTGAATTAGATTAATATAATTAAAGAAATCAGAAAACGTGAGCTGAGCAAAATCTTTTCTTTGTGCCAATTCTTCCAAAGCTTTTTTTACAACCTCAGTGCCTTTTCCGGAAACTTTCCATAGACCAATGAATTCACCATGAATGTTGTTAGAGATGGAATTACACGACATTTGAATCAAGTCTACTGTTTTGGAATACAGCTGCTTGGAATAGGGAAGTTTAGCAGTTACATAAGATGTTTGATTCCCTTTTAACTCATAATCAGCTCCTGCTACGATAGTGATATCGCCACTTTCATGAATTAACTCCTCAAAAACATATGTTTTATATACGATGTTACTATCGCTTATTAAAGTAGCCGTTCCTAGCTTATCTCTTGCAGCATAGAGATGATATAATTCTCCTTTATGAGGAAACGCCTTATCTTCCATAGCTTTGTTGGAACCTACTTTTATACTATTTGTCACGCCGACTTTTTTTAACTGATTTATCTGCTCAGTTATTAAAGCTTCATTTGCTGATTCTTTTACCAGAATCATAGCGTTCGTGCTATGATTGGCAGAGCTTAAATAAAGTTTCTCTGCCATATCGAGCTCTTCAGCTTTTTGAAGACGGAAAACTTCCTCAAGCGGAGAGACATTTTTTTCTACATTAATCAAACTTTTATCGCAATAAATCTGAGCGGACGTTTTTTGCATAGCTGTAATGGAAGATCTTAAGTTATGGTTGGCCCAAATGCTCAAGCTAATTCCTAAATCACTAAATTTATCAGTTGGAACCGAATAATATTTGGTTGGAACAATAATAACCGGAAGCCTGTTTCCCCACTCTTTCATAAAAGCTTCAATCTCTGTCATATCTGACCTTTTACTATGAATCAAAACGGCGTCGGTTCCCGCTTGGCGATAAGCTTCTGCACGCTTTAAAGCTTCCTTCAGCCCCCACCCTGCAATAAAAGCTTCTACACGCGATACCACTACAAAATCTTCGTCATTTTGGCTATCTTTCATTGCTTTAATTTTGCCGCAAAATTCATTAATATCTGCAAGCGGCTGTGCTTCACCTTTAATAAATGAGTTTGTTTTTGGAAACAATTTATCTTCAATACATACGCCTGGAATGTCTCGCTGCTCCAATTTCTTAACTAATCTTCTTGCATTATTAAAGTTCCCATAGCCTGTATCACCATCAAGAAGAATTGGAACGGACGTTGCGTCACTCATAAACTCTAAGATGTCTAATACCTGTGTCCATGAAGCCTCGTTATTATCTCTTACACCCAGTGCTGCAGATAATGACAGGCCGCTGGCCCATATCCCTTTGAACCCTGCTTCTTCTACAATCTTTGCAGATATTGCACTGTGAGCCTCCATAATAAACTCTAGCTGTTTACTTTCTATCAACTCTCTTAGCTGTTTAGTCTTCTTCATGTCTATCCTCCTTTTACTCTTCGTTGTCTGGAATAAGTTTATTTCTTAATTCTTTAAAAGTAGGTTTTTTCATAACGCGATGCGTTACTTTTAATAAAATTATTGTATTTTCATTTAAATATGGAGCTAGCACATTGTATACTTCATCACCAGTGTTACAAAAATACACTTTGTTAGGATCCATTCCACATTTTAAAGCTCCTGTCCCAATAGCTTTTGCTTCTTCTCCTACTACCACTAAAATATCAATCTTTGATTCCGCTGCTTTTTTTCCCATATCTTCATATTGTTTAATTGCATAAGGTCCTTCTCCTAGCTGAGGCATGTAACCTAATAAAGCGATAGACTGTTTCTCTTTTGACATATCACTAAGAACTCCGAGAGCTGTAGCCATCGATAAAGGTGAAGAGTTCCATGTGTCGTTAATTACCGTACATTCATTCATTCCTCTTTTAAATTCCAAATGTTCTTCTACTTGTTCAAATAAGCTAAGTCTTTGTATGGCAACGGAAATATCAACGCCAACATAAAATACAGCAGCAATGGCAGCCAGTGCATTATACACATTATGTTCACCATATCCAGGGATAAAAGCATCGTACTCTTTGTTTTGGTACTTTAAAGTAAAAGCCATTCCTCCATTAGTATATTTAATATCTTTTGCTTGAAATTGGGAATCATCACCTTTACCTATATATACAACACCTTGAAGATGACTAACATCAAGCACTCTCTTAATATTTTCATCATCTGCGTTTAAAATCAAAATGCCGCTATTTGGATCTAAGCCTTCTACAATTTCGGCTTTTGCTTTCATATATTCTTCAGGTGTTTCACAATCAGCGAGATGGTGCACGCCTATATTTAATAGAATTCGTATTTGTGGCTGAAAGTAGCGACACGCAACTTTTAAATATCCCGGATAAGCGACCGGCATTTCAAAAACAGCTACTTCTGTCGTATCATCAATACCTGTTAAATAACGTAGATTTACAGACATAGAATTCATACTCATCCACGTAGCTTTCACTTTATAATCTTCAATTAATATTTGTCGGATCATCTCTTTCGTGGTCGTTTTTCCACAAGTACCTGTAACACCAATAACAGGAAGATCAAAAAGCCCTCGGTAGTATTCGATAAATTTCCAATAAGCCTCTTCTAATTGATCTGTTTTAACAAGAATAATATTTTCCTCTAAGTTCGTGCACAGCTCAGGGTGATCTGTTATAACGACAATTGAATGATTTTCTTTCCAATACTCCCCTCTAATCGGTTCTCTATCTAAATGAAAGATGAGTGTATAATCCTCTATATCCTTTTTAGCGTAGTTTATAGCATGTTTAATAACAGGATTTCCTGATCCATAACAAAGGTCTCCCCCCGTTTGTTTAAGGATTTCATTTAATGTGAAGTGCTTCATGTTAAATCCTCCTTTTCTTCTTCGTAACCAGCCAGTGAAGACGCATAATTGAGCAGACGAATCCCCGCCAAAGTACGCAGCTTGTAGGCTCTAATTTGTGAGAATAGACTATCTGGTTTTGCATTTATTTCAAGTAACTTTATGGAACCGTACTGATCTATACATAAATCTACCGCCAGCTCCCCAAAAGGACCCACTTTCTCCTCTACTGTTGCAACAATATTTTTAGATATTTTAGCTAATTGGTTTATAATGAGCCTTCTGTCTGTTGGATCAGGATATAAACTGTTTAATATTTTACTGAGGCGCATATTCGTTTCAGAATCTTCCGTTAGCACATCTTCACCGGTGAGACGCGCAATCATACCCGTTCGAAGCCAAATTTGCTTTTCATTTTTTTGCATATAAACCCGTATTTCTAAATTTTTATCTTTATGCTGTTTTCTGCGAATTCCTTCTTGAACAAGATAAGGATTGTTTTTCATCAAAGGAGAGAGCAAAGTAAATAATTCTTCCATATTACTGAATTGATGCAGCTCTTTTTTATTAAGATCAAACCAAAAGATGCCTGTTGGTCGGCGAACGATACGCATGACTCCTTTACTTAAGGCCCCGCCAAGCGGTTTTAAATAGACTTCTCCGTAGCTATCAAGCATTTCTGCAATGTCAGCAGAATTTTGTACGAGACGTGACTCTGGAAGAAATTCTTCATATTCTTTCATAAGAAGTTCATATGTTGCCCACTTATCTCCCGTGAGCTGAAACAAATTTGAAGAATTAACAAAAGGAATTTTATAAATCGCCTGAAGTTTTGCCCTTACTTCATCTATTAAGATATTTTTTCTGCCATCTATGAAATAACGGTCATAAATAACAGCAGGAAAAGGAAAAAGCCCTTCACCGTTAATGGTTGTTCCTTTAACCAATTTTTTCTCCCAATCAATATCTTCGGGTTCAAACACATATACAAGCATTCGCTTTTCATTTGCTAAGCGACATAGATGATGGAAATAGGTTGTTTGTCTTTCAAAAGGACGGTTAGCAAGAATGCCAATGACAGGACCTAAAGTTATGATGCCTTCTGAAGCTGATAGCTTGGGGCACCAATCTTTCGGGAGAGATAGTTTATCACGGAGGGATTTAGAGAGTTGAACCATATTTGGATGGCGAAATGAAAAGGGATAAGAATGAACAGTTGCAGTTGATATTGCCTTTCCTGCACTAACAATCGTAGACTGCCCCTCTTTGAGGCCGTATTTTAAACGGAGCTTTTTGGGGATTTGAATAATATGTCCGCGGTCATAGATTTCTTTAGAAATCTTTACATTCCAATTCCGGCGAATATCATTTGATTCATCACAAGGAATTTCTTTTTCTATCATTTCAAATAGAAAAGATAGTTCATTTTGATAGTGTGGATAGCTGGATGTTTTCATAAGATTGGCTTTGATATCTTTCCACATTCGTTTAAGAAAGATTTTATTCCCTTGATAGTAGGCACGCTGCGTAAGTGGATGAAATAAAAATTCGCTTTTTAATTCATGATGATGGGTAGCAACTAGCTGAGCAAGAGCTAAAGTGGAGAGAGTAATTCTAGGGTCGATAATCCAAGAGCTTAAAGTTAAATACTCAAATCCATACGATTTCTCACGATAGCGTCCAAGACCTCCATGGTTCGTTTTCCGTCTGAGTTTAGCGGTCTTAGATTCTTCTATCAGCGCTACTGGAATAGCAAGGTAGTGGTCAAGAGCTCTTAATAAGGATAAAGAAAGCGGAATACCAAAATGAATATGTCCTCCACATTGATACCCTGAAAACGGCATGCTGCCTGCCCGAAAATGAATATTTTCATATGGTACCTGTACAGATGCTTTTTCTATTAACTTTTGGATATTCTCAAATAGTTCTGTTGATGAATTCGCTTTTTCAGGCCTAACTTCTACTAATGCATACTCACCGCTATCTTGCTCTATTTGTCTTTCATCACAGCCTACCGGACCTTCAACAGAAAAAAAAGTAGAAGCTGGTAGAAGCTCTCCATCACAACTTAACATAAACTCAACGTCAGCACCCATGCTAAAAGGAACACTAGGCTTTAATGGATTTTCTATCCATTCACTTTCTGATGAGTTAATATCTGTGACGATACACTCTCCATTTTCTAATACCCCCATTTTGACAAAGCCGCTTTTAGCTCCCGTTACGTAGAGCGCTCGAATGGCTACGTTCATCAGCATTTCCGGTACATCTATGCCGTTTACCTGTTCTAATTTCCAGCCGAAGGCTTGCGTTCGAATGGGTATTTCATTAAATACAACATGTTCACTGGTCACTACTTGTACTGTTTTTACGCTCAGTCCTTCTACTTCTAGACAATATTCTTTGTCTATTACATATATTTTCGTAAAATAATCATATCCTTCATATATTGCTTGGTCCTTTGTATTTACGATAACAATATCTCTTCCGCTATGGTGACCATACTTCCTCCCTATCACTGGATATGAACAGGTTTTGGGGTCAACTAATTCAACAGACGGTATATTATTCAGATTAAGAGTTTGCAACGTCATTTCTTTATCAGATAATATCCCTAACTCTTCTCTCATTGGATCCATTTTAAAGCCTCCTAATTAGAACTTTCTATCGTATTTTGCTACTTCAATGCCCTATAACAATAATCAGCTACTCATATAGTATGTAACTATACAAAATAATCCTGTACATTTATCTATTTATCTCCACCATCTCTAAAAACTTTTTATGTATGCATTTAACACGTGTAATAATTCACCGATTTTATTTTTACTGCATTTATTATAGAAAGGATAGATTTCAAACGATATAAAAGGAGAAATAGTTAATGACATTAAAATTCATTCATGAAAACTACTTAAAATACAACAAAGGAACTGGTTTTATAAGCTGTCATGTGGATGCACTTCATGCAGAACCACCTGCTGCTGATTTATTTACGGATAAAGTTGTAGAAAATTTAGTCAAGAAAACAGGATGTGCAGGAATCGTTAGTACGGTTTCCAGAACCATAGCAGATTTAAATAGAAATCTAAATGAAACAAACCATGAGGGGATACATGAATATAGAAGAACAATCCAAGAAATTGTTAAATATTTAAAAATAGTAGATAGTAATAATCGCCTTCTAACGCCCTATTTGCATTTATCTTTTCATGGAATGAAGGATACACATTACGGACCTTATGCAATTGAAGTGGGGACTTTATATGGACAATCTTGCTCAAAGGAAGTTAAAGATTGGTTTCAACAGGCGCTGACTAAAAAATCTGAAGATTCGTTCCCGAAAATCCATGTACTATTTGATAATAAATTTGTTGGAAACGAATCAATTGCCTTTCACAGACAAGGTGACAATAGCGGCTATCTAGGTTACAGTCATAATTTTAATACATTTCAAATTGAATTATCCCGGACCCTGCGCAGCAAACACAGAACTACTATAACAAATATATTTTCCGAGATTATTGATGACTTTCAACAAACATTCGTCGCTACTTAGTTTTTAGGAATCTTTTCCGTCTACTATTTCTTTTATATATTTAGGTAAAACAAATGATGCACGGAAAATTTCAGGATCAATATATTGAGTATCTGTATGCTGTAGCTTCGTCAAATCGGCCTGAAGAGGATCCATTTTTTTAGAAGCAATCGTAAAACTCCAAATGCCGCAAGGGAAAAGAGGTATAGTCACTAAATATGTGCGGACAATTGGAAATAGCTCCTTTAAATTTTTAATTGTGCCTTGTAATGTAGAAGTATTGTAGTAAGGGGATCCTGATTGAAAAACAACCACGCCCTCATCCTTAAGGCTGTTGTAGACATATTGATAAAAATCAGGTTGAAATAGTTTTTTTCCCGGTCCAACAGGGTCAGGCCGATCAATTATGAGAACATCATAAACTCCCTTTTGTTCTTGAATCCAATCTATTCCATCGCGATGTATCATATTGAGCCTGGTTTCACCATCATAACAAGAAGCCGGAGTTAGCCATGTGCGGCAGATTTCTGTCACTTTTGGATCGATTTCGACTACATCAATTTGTTGAATTCCGTCATACTTCATGGCCTCCCGTGCAGGACCGCAGTCTCCTCCGCCAATCATCGCAACTTTTTTGGGATTTGAATGCGTTATAATTGGCACATGGCTAATCATTTCATTATAAATAAACCCTTCTCCTGTTGAAATTTGTGGAGTACCATCTAGCACCAACATTTTCCCATACCATTTTGTATCCACAATACTGATTTGTTGATAGGAAGATTGCTCATAGTGAAGCAGACTTTTTACTTTATACCCCATTTTCACTCTAGCCTGTCCAACGTAACTCCATATCCAGAGAACTCCGTTATCATCCTTTTTATAACCTGAAAGAGGATGCTTTTCTGTCACTTTTTCCACCTTCTATTTCAAAAATTTGTGTTCTATATAAAATATGAATTATTTTTTATTTCGCTATAATTCGATAGCACAAATTTATAGATGCTTACTCTATTAACCTCTTCTAATTTCAATTTTTCTTCCATTCTTTCGACAATATTTCTACTTACTGTTCTTTCAAAGCTTTTTAGCCGTTTCTTCATCAGCACTTAGATAGAGTGTAAGTTATCTCTCCACCTTTATCTGCATCCGTTCCTCAGCAAAAGTACGGAAGAAAACCTAACATAGAATGATACATAAGAAAGAAAGCGTAGTATCATAATTACCATATTGCAACAGCTTTACGCTGCATATAAAAAAGGAGGTTTTTAAGCAATGTTTTCTAAACGGCCCTTATCTGTACTTCTTATCTCGACTTTATCTATGATTATTGCTTTTTCAGTATGGTCGGTCTTCGCGCCTATCGCTGCAGATATTCAAGTGATGTATTCATTAACCAATGCTGAAAAAAGTATCTTAATTGCCTCTCCCGTCTTATTAGGTTCCCTCATGCGAATTCCGATGGGGATTTTAACAGATCGCTTCGGGGGAAGAAAAGTCTATTCTTTGACTATGCTGGCTCTTTTACTCCCTACCATTTGTGCAGGCTTTACTCATTCTTATTCCATGCTGCTCTTTTGGGCATTTTTTATCGGCATGGCTGGAACAACATTTGCTATTTCCATTACGTATGTCTCTAAATGGTATTCACCTCAAAAGCAAGGTTTTATTTTAGGAATTGCCGGGATGGGCAACTTAGGATCGGCGGTAGCAAGCTTTAGTATTCCACTTATCTTTTCTTCTTTTGGCTTGCCTTGGGTATTTTGGATTTTAGCAATTGCGGTAGCCTTAATGGCTCTTTTATTATGGGTAGGAACTTCAGACCACCCTTCTGCTGCTTCCCCCAAAACGCTGCAGGAATCTTTATCGGTATTAAAATTTAAAGAAACGTGGTTTTTATCCATTTTCTATTTTTTAACATTTGGGGGATTTGTAACGTTCAGCATCTATCTCCCTACCATTTTGCATGATCAATTTAATGCTTCAACTGTAGACAGTGGGCTGAAAACAGCTGGATTTGTCGTACTAGCAACGTTTGTACGGCCTCTTGGAGGATATTTATCGGATGTCTTCGGAGCAAAAAAAGTACTCACCTTCGTCTTTACCGGAATGCTACTAATAGGGTTATTTATTGCATTTACCATCACTGCCTTCTCCTTATTTAGCGTAGGTTGTTTACTTGCAGCCATTACTCTTGGTATCGGAAATGGAGCTGTTTTTAAAATGGTTCCATCTGTTTCAATAGGAAATATTGGAGCTGTTACCGGGATCGTAGGCGCATTCGGAGGAGTAGGCGGATTCTTTCCCCCTATTGTGTTAGGCTTTATAAAAGATACAAGCGGAGATTACGTTGTCGGTTTTTCCTTACTAGCGCTTTTTGCCCTATTCTGTCTCTTACTGAATTATTCTGGATTCAAAAAACAAGATGTACGTATTAACCAAAAGCACCTTGCCTGATTCCATGTAAAAAGCCTCTTTTTTCAAGAGGCTTTTTGCATCAGCATTTTTAATAGCTACTCCTTTTTACAAAAGGGCTAATATTCACAGCACTTACTTTAAACCCTGGCATCTTACAGGCAGGATCTAATTTCTCAGAGACAAGGTTATTAACATTTTGAGAATCCGCCCAGTGAAAAGGAACAAATACGGTATCTGGCCGAATGCCCTCTGAAAATTTGCTTCTTACCACAATCCTTCCATATGAAGATTCAATTTGTACTAATTCTTGATTCGAAATTTCATATTTTTTCGCTGTTGAAGGGTGGATTTCCATAAAAGATTCGAAATTTCTAGCAGATAAAGACGCACTTTTTCGCGTTTGTACACCCGTTAAATAGTGCGACATCACTCTCCCCGTTGTTAAATAGAGAGGATATTTTTCGGTTATTTTTGCTTTAGGAACAATAGCTTGATTCGAGACAGGGACCATCATCGCTTTCCCATCACTATGAGCAAAACGCGTCTCAAACAGGCGCTCGGTTCCTTTATCTGTTAAGCTTCTGCATGGCCATAAAATTCCTTTTTCCTCTCGTAATCGTTCGTACGTAATACCGGAGTAATCGGCGATCCCTCCTTTACTTGCTATTCGCAGTTCATTAAATATTTCTTCAGCTGATGAAAACGAAAAATGTTCCTCTTTCCCTAAAGCTTTAGCAATTTCACATAGTATTTCCCAGTCGTGTTTGATTTCGCCACGGCATGGAAAGCTAGCTTCGCGTAATGTAACTCTTCCCTCTATATTTGTCATGGTTCCTTCATCTTCCAAGTAGGAAGATGCTGGTAAGATCAAGTTTGCTAATTTTGCTGTTTCTGATTCAAACATATCTGCTACTACTAGAAATTCAAGCTTTTCAAAAGCCTTCTTAACAAAATTAGCGTTTGGATTTGAAACTGTTGGATTTGAACACATCAAAAACAACCCTTTAATTTCACCGTCATGAATTTTTTCAATCATCTCATATGCAGAAACACCTTTTCTAGGAAGATCTTTCTCCTCTATGTTCCACACATCCGCTATATACATCCGGTGCTCATGATTTTCGATTGAACGGTAGCCTGGAAGCTGATCCGCTTTTTGACCATGCTCTCGGGCTCCTTGCCCATTTCCTTGACCGGTAATGGCCCCATATCCGCAGCGAGGTTTACCAATTTTCCCAACGGAAAGTAGAATATTCAAAAAATTTTGCACCGCAGCACTTCCGTCTGTTTGCTGCTCTACTCCTCTAGCAGTAAAAATCATTCCCGTTTTTCTTTGGCCAAACATACGGGCAGCTTGGTACATCTCTTCAAGTGGCACTCCCGTTATTTCTTCAATGATATTAAATTCTAGAGACGCCACATATTGAATTACTTCTTCAAATCCATTGACACGTTCTTGTAGAAATCGTTCATCTAGATAATTTTCTTCGATAAGGACCTTCAAGATTCCATTGGCTAATGCCGCGTCGCTACCCGGCTTAAGTTTCAAGTGTAAATCAGCTATTTTAGTTGTAGCTGTTTCCCTTGGATCAATTGCAATAATAAAAGCTCCGTTTTCTTTTGCTTTCTCAAAATAAGGCATAATCGTTGGCTGACATTCCGCAATATTTGTTCCAGCTAACATAATACATTCAGTAAACGGAATCTCTTGCAAGCTATTCGTAAATCCTCTGTCCATGCCAAATGTTTTACTAGCAGCAGAAGCAGCAGCCGACATACATAAGCGTCCATTGTAATCCATATACTTTGTTTTTAACGCAACTCGAGCAAATTTCCCTAATAAATAAGCTTCTTCATTTGTAATAGAGGCACTTCCATAAACACCTAGCGCATCTGTTCCATTCTTCTCTTGAATCTCTGTAACGTTTTCTTTAATATAGTGAAGAGCTTCTTTCCAAGAAATCTTTACAAACTCTCCGTTTACTTTTAATAAAGGATATTGAATCCGATCTTTATGCAAAGGATGCTGATGCGCATTCATTCCTTTGATACACAACCTTCCTTGAGAAGTAGGGTTGTCTGTTCCAATTGTTTTATACGTTTTCCTTTTCACATGTGTTTGTTCAACTAACTGCATTTTGCACTGCATGCTGCAGTAAGGACACTGAGTATTATAGATACGCTCGGTTTCAACTTGCTTTTGCTGCTCACGAAAATATTTCAATAGCATCTCAGTCATCGTAGGTCACCCTTCTTTCCTATAATAAATATGTGATTGCACGAGAGCGCTCTGAACTGAGCTGCTTCATTAAATACTCTCGATTGTCTATCTCAAACAAAACTTCTCTGACATGAACAATTCCTACTCGCTCGATCCAGCTCCCGACGGTTTCTAAATAGTTCCCCGTTTCACGGTAATATTGAATCAAAGAACAGCTGATTTCTACTGCTTCTTCGTTCGTTTCGGCCACATAAAACAGCTCCCCGCTTCTGGCTTCTGCGCTGCTTCCGCCAGCATATATTTCCCATCCTCTGTCTATTCTTCTTAATCCTATATCACTTGTTGTTACACTCTCTGCAATGTGAGAACACGAAGCAATACTGATTTTGATATCACATGGGGTCTTTACATATTCAAGCTGTTTATCTAATTCATTTGATAAAGCAAGAGCAGGTTCATACTGACAAATACACGTTCCTTTTCCTATATAAACAGATACATTTTTAACTGTACGTTCATATAGCTGCTGAAGTCCTCTATCTATTTCCTCACTTATCAACGGAAGATATTCTTTTTTCACTCCAATAAGTTGAATGCGCTGATCACTTGTTAAACGAATATTAGAGATGTTGTACCTTTCAGCTACATTTGCTATGTTCCTTAATTCCTGTACATTTGTCAGACCACCATGAATTTGCGGTACCACTGCATATGTCCCATCGTGAAGCAAAACGGCCTGTTCATTCTCCGTAGTAAATAAAGAATGTCGATTGTTTTCATAATGAGGATTCATCATATCTAAATAGTAATGAAGACCGCCTTCACATAACGAACAGCCTTTCATGTCTTTAAACTTTAATATTTCTCTTACTTGCTGAACCGTCTCAAATTGATATTGCTGCATTTCTCTTACCAGCTCATCTTCTGATAAATGTGTACATGTACAAAAGGTTTTTTGTTCAATGATTTCATCAAACTCATCGCTTTGAATATATGTTAAAAGATCTGTTACAAGAGGTTTGCATCCTCCGCATGAACCAGAAGCTTTCGTGCAATTTTTTATTTCATCTACTGTCGTTAAATCATTTTTCTGTACTGCTTCAATAATGGCTCCCTTTGTTACACCGTTACAGTTGCATACGATATTTGTAAGTGGCATAGAAGTTACTGCATTTTCTTTTTCATGTTGAGAAGGAAATAATTGTACTTTTTCCGCTTGCGACAAATCCTTTTTTTCATTAATCATTTGTGATAGCTTTATAGCCTCACTGGTATCTCCAAAAAGAACAGCTCCCACTATTTTCCCTTCGCGAAAAACGACTTTTTTGTATATACCATCTAACATATTCGAAATCGTAATGGCTTTTGCACCTTGATTTTCCTTGAACTCTCCGACTGAGTAAACGTCTATTCCTGATATTTTTAATTGAGTGGAAAGAACGGACCCGCGATAACCATCGTTTTTTATTTGGCAAAGATGTCGCGCTAAGACTTTTCCTTGTTCGTAAAGAGGAGCAACAAGGCCGTATGTCATCCCTCGATGTTCCGCGCATTCACCTACTGCATAGATATCCGGGATGCTCGTTTCTAAATAATCATTTACGATGATTGCTCTATTTGTTTCTATTCCGCTTTTTTTAGCTAGATTAACATTTGGCCTCACTCCTGTAGCCATTACAACTAAATCAGCTGCAATTTTGCTGCTATCATTAAATCGGACGCCTTCTGCTCGATTTTCCCCTATAATCTCATCCGTATGTTTATTTAATAGAAAACTCATGCCTTGCTTTTCTAATTCTTCTCTTAACATTGCAGATGCTGCTCTGTCTAACTGTCGCTCCATTAAGAAACTCGAATGATGAATGACTTGAACATCCATTCCCAAATTTAATAGTCCCCTAGCAGCTTCCAGCCCTAACAGACCTCCTCCAATAACCGCTGCTTTTTTATACTGTTTAGAAATTTTAATCATTTCCTGACAGTCTTCGATGGTACGAAAACCGAGTACACCTTCTTTGTCAGACCCTTTAACGGGGAGCATATACGGGCTCGAGCCAGTAGCAATAATAAGCTTGTCGTACCTCGTCTCTCTGTTTTTATCTGTTTTTATTATTTTTCTCTTGGTGTCTATGTGTGTAACGCTTTCTCCTTTAAATAAAGTGATATTATTTTCTTTATACCATGCCAAAGAATGAATATTGATATCTTCAAGCTTTGTACTGCCTTGTAAAACGGTTGATAATAAAATTCGATTATAGTTAACGTGAGGCTCACTTCCAAAAACAGTAATATCAAAATAACCTGGAGAATGAATAAGAATTTCTTCAATACAGCGCATTCCCGCCATTCCATTTCCGATTAATATCAGCTTTTGTTTTGTCATATAAAAACCTCCAACACATAGATTCAGACCGTAAAATATACAGTTTTTATTATTTCATAAACTTCTCTAAAAGAAATGAACCTTGTTATAACTTCTAACATTAAAATCTGTTTAAAGCGTATGAATACGCCGATACCATTCGTTGAAAGCAAGCTTTTATATAGAAGATTAATATACTTTAAAAAGGGGTAGAAAAAAGGATGCTATGCTTATATCACCTTTCCCTACGCCTTATAAGTAATCTATATAAAATTTTGTTATCTTCTTTTTGCCTACTATTTATTTATTTTGAAATCAATTATGATAAAAGAAAGAGTCTGAATTGGAGGTTTAAAACATGTCAATAACCGTTCACGCCACTCAGTGGATTCATTTTCAAATTAAATTGTATAACCTTCATTCCAAAACGAGATCGCTTAAAGATCAAAAACTAGAATTACCTCTGCCAGAATTCCATCAAAACCTAATCATATTTACATCAGCAGCTCATCATGGCCTTACGTTTGGATATCAAGCCATTCAATGGGATACACCCTATACTTCCTGTCCGATTTACATAGAGCATCAGTCTATTCCATGGTCCACTTTAGAACGACGTTCCCATAAGCACATAACTGAACATATTACAGCTATTTTCTTAGAGACAATGTTTTATAGACAAAGTCAATTCAAACAATGTCAATTTTGTTTTGAATTTATCATTCCTGAAAGTCTTTTTGACCATACAACCTGTCAAAACTGCGCATCACGACATTTTGGAGTGGTGTATTAATTAACAAACAAAAGCCTGAAGGAGTCAGAAAATCTCTGACTCCTTCAGGCTTTTGTTACATGACTAGCTGAACAAAAAGTGGAATAACGGCAACTGTGACGACGCCTACAATAACAACTGCAATACTTGCCATGGCTGCCTCTACTTCTCCCATTTCAATCCCTACGGCTACTCCTAGCGCATGTCCAGAAGTTCCAAGAGCTAATCCTTTTGAAATTGGATTCTTCACCTTGAATACTTTTAAAAATAAAGCGCCCAGCGCATATACGATGACTGCATTAAAAATAACAGCAAAGGAAGTAATAGCAGGAATCCCTCCAATATCTTGAGACAATGGCAGCGCAATCGCTGTTGTAGCTGCTTGTGGAAGCATTGATTTCATCACAACTTCATCCATATGAATACCTTTGGCAATCGCAAAAATAATCGCTACCGAACAAACTGACCCTACCGCAATAGAAGAAAGAATTTGCCACCAGTACTTTTTTAATTTATCGGCTTGCTTATATAAAGGGATGGCAAAAGCAATTGTTGCCGGTTCTAAAAAGAAGCTGATAATCTTCCCGCCGCTGCTATATTCCTCATAAGAAAAATGACCAATTTTCAAAAAAGCAATTCCGAGTACCATTGCCACAAATAAAGGAGTAAATAAGAAAAAACCTTTTGACTTTTTAAATAAATACGTTCCAATGCCGTACGCAGCTAAAGAAACCACGATTCCAAAATACGGATTCATCTTTCCAACCACCTTGTCTCTTTATAATTGATGTTAAGCAATACCTTGTTTTTTCGTTTTTTCACTCATATCTACATCTTTTATTTCTTCTTTTGCTTTATTATCTTTTGTCATGCCAAGTATAAGCTGTGAAAATAAGCCTGTAACGCCTAACAAAATAATCGTTGCCACGATGATAACTAAACAAATTTGAATGCCGTACTGCTGCATAACACCTAATGAATTCATAACAGAAATACCTGCTGGTACAAATAAAAATCCGATCAAAGAAGTTAAAGCCGTTCCCAGTGATTCAACTTGCTCTAGTTTAATAATCTTCAAGCAGAGTGCAAGAAATAACAGCACAAGTCCAATGACTGAAGCAGGCATTGGAAAAGGCAAATGCTCTGCAATAAAATCTGAAATCAACATAATTACGGAAAAAATAAATGCTTGTGTTAAAAAGCCATACACTTTTTTAGCACTCATTTCTTTCACCTCTCTCTGTTTGTTGACTTCATTATATAAAATGAAAATTAACAAGAAAGCGTTTTCAAATTAAAGAGTCAAATATTTGTGCTCACTTACAAAAATCGAGCCTTGAAATGCAAAAAACAGCTTGCCAAAATGCATACGCAAGCTGCTTTTTCCTTAAATTCCTAAACGTTTCTTCAATTCTTTAGCATATGTACGGCTGACAGGAACTCGCTCATCGTTTTTCATTACTAAATTATACGTAGAATTAAACCAAGGCTGTACTTCGGAAATATGATTTACGTTGACGATATACCCCCTGTGCACACGACTAAACGACTGAGAAGGGAGCTTTTTTTCTAGCATAGCAAGCGTATCAGCAGTATGGTAGGATTCTGTTATAGTCTGAATGGTGACTTCTCCTTCTATTAATCCTACAAACAAGATGTCCTTTATATTCACCAACACAATCGAATCGTCTACAGAAATCGCTAACTTTCCAGTTTGAGAAGAAGACTCTCCTATCGATTCTTCTTCTTTCACAGCGGGATGAGGAACACGCATTTTTTTATATTTATGAATGGCCTGCACCACTCTTTCTTCATCAAAAGGCTTCAAAATGTAATCAATTGCATCTACTTCAAAGGCTTGTAAAGCGTACTGATCGTACGCGGTTGCAAATATAATAGCTGGCGGATTTTTCATTTTTTTAAGCCTTTTAGCAATATCAAAACCGCTGTCATCCGACAGTTGTATATCTAAAAATAATAAATCCGGCTTTTCATCCATCATTTTATCCAACGCCTCTTCGATACTTTCAGCTTCTTCAATGAAGTCTACTTCTTTCGTTCGATGTAATAAATATTTTAATTCATCTCGCGCTAACATTTCATCATCTACTATTAGTACTCGCAGCATATTACATACCCTCGCTTTTTAATTCAATTGGTATAACAAACGAAACCGCTGTTCCTTCTGTTACGTCCAACTCCAGTGTTGTTTCTTTTCCAAACAATCCATGCAAACGTTGTTTAATATTGTAAAGAGCCGTCCCCGTTCCTTTTTCTGAAAAAACGGGCTGATTGCCAAGCATTTGCAATCGTTTTGTGTCTATACCTTGTCCATTGTCTTTTACCTTTACGTATACATATTTATCTTTTGTCTCAATATAAACTTCTACGCGACAGTGCTTTTGTTTACGCGGAAACGCGTGCCGAATGGTATTTTCCACCAGCACTTGAAGAATAAATGGCGGAAGCAAGACATCATCTAGCCCTTCTTCAATATACATGTCAATTTCGTATTTATTAGGGAATCTGGCTTGTTCAAGCGATAAGTACGCGTGGACATGATCAAGCTCTTTTGATAACGGAATCAACAGCTGCCTTGCACCTTGCAAATTGGAACGAAAATAAATGCTTAACTGCAAAAGCAGCTTTCTGGCTTTTTCTACGTCCTGTCTGCACAGCGCCGATATCGTATTAATAGCATTAAATAAAAAGTGAGGATTCACCTGTGCCTGTAAAGCTTTAATCTCCGCATCTTTTAGCAATTTACTTCGAAGCTCTGCTTCGCCGAGCTCTAGCTGAGTTGAAAAAAGTTTAGCCAATCCTTCTGCCAGCTCTTCCTCCACCCGGCTTAACCCGCTCGCATCTTTAAAGTACATTTTTAGTGTTCCAATGATAGTACCGTGAGAAGTAAGCGGCATCACAATAGCGGCATGAAGCGGGCAGTCTTTATGCTGACAATCAATTTGTTCTCTCGATTTTGCTTTCATAATTTTTCCTGTCTTCAGCACTTCGTGAGACAGCCCGGTAATTAAACTATGCGAAGGAACGTGATGATCAATTCCTTCCCCTACATGAGCTAAAATTTTGTGCGTATCAGTTAGCGAAACAGCATCCGTACCTGTGAAGCGATGAATAATATTTGCAACATTTTCACATGATTCACTAGTAAGACCCTGACGAAAATGTGGAAGAGTTTGATCCGCGATTAATAATACTTTGTGTGTCTGAAGCGCTCTCATTTGTTCCTCTTGCCGTAAAATGGACTGAATAATAGATAAGAAAATATAGCTTCCCGTGCCATTTACAATAATCATTGGAATAGCAATAATACTCACTAGCGTCCATGCCGAATCAAACGGTTTAGCAAATAATAAAATAATCAGCATCTGAAGCGTTTCCATCGCTATGCCTACAAGTGCAGCAAAGCGCGGTGTAATCGTTCGATGTTTTTTCCGGTAGGCATAGCCGATATATCCAGTTAACACCCCTGCTAAAACGGATGAGACTGCACAGCTAAACGCCGTACTCCCTCCTAATATAAAGCGATGAACGCCAGCAAGTAGTCCTACTCCTAAACCAACAAAAGGACCGCCAAGCAGACCGCCCATTTCCACCCCCATAATTCGCGTATTGGCAATCGAGCTTGATGGATCTACTTTTAATAATAAGTCTTCATTTCGAATAATTGTTCCTTGAATTTCAATTCCCGTGTAGTTACTAATAATGCTAAAAAGAGAAAAAATAAAAATAAGTACAGCTTTTCCTTTATAACCTTGCTGTTTGCGGAGAAATTGCCGAAAAACTTTTGTATGTGCCAGCAAAAAACCTAAGATGACAATAACTCCGACTCGTTCTACCATCATAATTAATAAATGAATCATTTCTAGCCACCCTTTGCTGTCTGGTTCTATTTTATATTGTTACATTGATGGTGGCAGAAATCTAGCTTTACAAATAGAAAAAAAGCTGTTCGAATACGTACTGTATTCGAACAGCTTGACTTTAAGCTTGAACAGGTTTAAAAAATTGAGGCAAGTAATCTTTATGAGCTTCTAACATCTCATCGACAATTTGCTTAGCTAGCTTATCAGAAGCTACAAGAGGATTAATGGTTAGTGCTAAAATAGCTTTGTCATAATCTCCTGTCACTGCTGCTTCAGCTGCAATCCGCTCAAATGACTTAATTGTTTGAACAAGACCGCGGACAGGTACAGGAAGGTCACCAACTGAAATTGGCTTTGGACCATCTTTTGTAATAATACAGCTTACTTCTACGGCGGAATCAGCAGGAATGCTTGCTATGGCACCATTATTGATAGTATTTACAGGCTGAATATCGCCTTTATCCGTATAAATGGATGTAATCAATCGAACGGCTGCATCACTATAATAGGCTCCGCCGCGCTGTTCTAATTGAGGCGGTTTAATGTCTAGATTAGGATCTTTATACAGTTCGAACAGCTCTTTTTCCAACTGTTTTACGACTTCTGCTCTCGTTTCACCTTTTTCATAATTAACAAGCTCTTTTTCTACCATTTCACGCGTTTTATAATAGTACATGTGATATGGACACGTTAACGCATTTAGGGCTTTTGTAAATTCTGGCTCCCATCCAAGTCCCGCTACATTTTTCACAAAGCTGCTGTTAGTTGGATCACTCAATAAATCAATAACTTGATCTTTAACGCTTACACCATCTACATATACATCTAATCCGTAGACCATGTGATTTAAACCAGCAAAATCAATTCGAATGCGAGAGTGATCTACATCAAGCAGCTTAGCAATCCCCATTTCCATTCCGATTGGTACATTACAAAGTCCTACAATCTTTTTAATGTTACTATAGCGGAGCACAGCTTCTGTTACCATGCCTGCAGGATTTGTGAAGTTAATCAGCCAAGCTTCTGGACATAACTCTTCAATGTCACGGCAGATATCTAAAATAACGGGAATCGTGCGAAGTCCTTTAAATAATCCGCCCGGTCCATTTGTTTCTTGACCAAGCACCCCGTATTTAAGCGGTATTCTTTCATCTTTCGCTCGTGCATCTAACAAACCAACGCGAAATTGAGTCGTTACAAAATCCGCATCTTTTAGTGCTTCTCTTCGATCTAACGTTAAATGAACATTAATTGGCAAACCTGATTTTTTCACCATTCGTTTCGCTAAATTACCAACAATCTCTAGCTTTTCTTTGCCTTCTTCAACGTCTACTAGCCACAATTCTCGAACTGGAAGTTCATCGTATCGTTTAATAAATCCTTCTATTAGTTCAGGCGTATAGCTTGAACCTCCGCCAATCGTTACAATCTTAATACCTTTTGTCATAGTGTAATCCCCCCAGAAATTTTGATTGCTTCATATAAATCTACAAATTCAGTAGCCATTTCTTTTACCGTCATCGCATTCATTAAATGATCTTGAGCATGAATCATGAGCAGAGAAATTTCTGTGCTTTCCCCTCTAATTTCACCTTGAATTAACGACGTTTGGATATGATGAGCAGCATTTAATTCTTCTGCAGCTTGTGTAAGCTTTTCACGTGCTTCTGAAAAATTTCCGCTTTTGGCAGCTGCTATCGCTTCCATTGCTGAACTTCTGCCGTTTCCACCGTGTAAGATTAATTTAAAAATATATTCTTGAATGCTTTCCATCCTTTATCCCTCCTCACACAATATCTTTCTTTGTATCACTTGGTACCCCTTCAGCTGCAGGCTGTATACCATTTTCTTCAGTGAATTTTTGTTTATCCCACATTCTAAAGAAAGGATAATAAATGCAAACAGAGATTCCGATATTAATAGCTTGCATAACTGCACCTGATAATTTTCCTCCTGTTGCCAAATAGCCAGAAATAATCGGAGGCATGGTCCAAGGAACCGCAATACCTGCTGGTTTTGCTACCAGTCCTGTCGACATGGCAATATAGGTTGCTACTACCGTCACAAGAGGGGTAATAATAAACGGAATAAGCATCATTGGATTCATCACCATCGGAAGTCCAAAGATGATTGGCTCATTGATATTAAAAAGAGCTGGTCCTATCCCTAACTTACCAAGCTGCTTCATTTGTTGACTGCGTGCTTTTAAAATCATAGCTACAACTAGAGCTAACGTTGCTCCGCTGCCTCCGATATTGATCCAAATATCAAAGAACTGCTGTGTGAAAATATTTGGTAATGCTTCATGATTAGCAAATGCAATTCGGTTTTCATCCATAGCTCCATACCAAATGGGAGCCATAATTCCACCGACAATATTCGCTCCATGAAGTCCACAAGACCACATGAGCATAATAACAAGCTCGGCAACTAGCGTACCGCCTAAACTGCCGCCTAACACACCTAAAGGCTTTCCAAGCAATTCTCCAACGATATTATGCAGACTTCCAAAATGCGTTTGTTCTACTAACAAACGTAAAATCCAAATAAATGCTATTACCGTAAAGCCAGGAATAAGAGCAGCAAACGATTTTCCAACAGCGGGAGGAACTCCATCAGGCATCTTGATGACAATGTCTTTTTGAATAAACCATCTGTAAATTTCCGTAGAGAGAATCGCGACAATCATTGCTACAAAGAGTCCTTTACTTCCCATTAAAGCGGTTGGAATTCCGCCGTCTACTAAAATAGCTTCTTTGGCTCCACTTGGGAGAAAGGACACTTTATACGGAGTAGCAAGTAAAAAAGCAGCAAGTGAAATAGCCCCTGCGGACAAAGCATCTACTCCGTATTTTTCAGCTAACCGATAGGCTATTCCGAAACAAGCAAGCAGCGCCATAATATCGAATGTAGCTCCAACTGGATAGGCCATTTTCGTTGCCCATTCTTTTCCGAAAATCCCTGCCATAAAGTCGTTGTAACCTGGTATCGGTAAATTCGACAGTATTAAAAATACTGAACCGATAATAATGAGCGGCATTGTCAGAACAATACCGTCTCGAAGTGCTTGTAAATGACGTTGACCCGCCATTTTCCCCGCGATAGGCATTACTTTGCTTTCAAGCATACTATTAAATTTGCTCATGTAGTCCACACTCCTATTTTGAAACTAGTTGAACTGCAAATTTTAACACTTGTTCTCCATTACACGTTCCGTAGTGAACAGGATTTATAACGTCAACTGGCACTCCTTTTTCTTCACCTAGCTTCTTAAGCTGCGGCAATAAGTAGCGCACTTGAGGTCCTAATAAAAGTACATCCGCTTGATCAATATGGTTGCGAACAGAGTCGCCAGGAACCGCCCAAATTTTATACTCCGTGCTTTGCTCCTGAGCGCTTTTTTCCATTTTAGTTACTAGTAAACTTGTGGACATTCCAGCTGCACAACATAATAGAATATTCATTTGCCATTCCCCCGTTTTTTATTTTGCTATCTGTTTTGTTGATAGTTTTATCTTAAAATAAAAGCGCTTACATTTATACACAACCTTTTTCCGCTACTAACGGAAAAATTATGTTTGAACATTCAGATAAAAAAAGAACCCCCTCTCTTAGACTTTTTTTTATCTAATATTTTTCATAAACACCTCTATAAATTCCTCATAATCCTTGCACTTTACTAAGCGCTGCACGACCTGCTTATCATCCACAACGCGGACTAACAAACTGTACATCTTCTGCAAATCGCCTTGATTATTCGCTTTTACACTTAAAAGGCAAATAAATTGTACGAGGTTTCCTTCCCACATAATCGGTTTTTTTAACGTACAAATGGCCCAAAACGTCGTATCCGTTTGAGGAACCATAGGATGAGGAATCGCAACGAGATTGCCAAAACTTGTTGGTGATGCAGCTTCTCTTTCAAAAACAGATTCTATAAATTGAGAAGGAACTAGTCCTAGATGAGTTAATTTCTCTCCTAAAAAATGAAGCACTTCTTCTCTCGTTTGAAATTCTTGCTGTAAATATACTAGTTCTTTTTTTGTGTATTCTAAGGAAGGCTGCTGTTTGTTCTTCATTAAACAATCAATTTTTTTAAAATCACTGTTTCCTAGAATCGTACTTACTTGTACTACAGGAACAGGAAGATGATCTGGAATTGGAATGGTACTAACAATAAAATCTAAAGAGTGCAGCGACATTTGGTGAAGCTTATAATACTGCGTTGTTCCTAAAATAGTCAGATTTAATCCAAAAGTAGCCTGCAGCTTATATGATAATAGCTTGGCACTCCCTACTCCCGATGCGCATACAATCAAACAGCGCTTAGGCTGATTGATAATTTTCCGACGTTCAATGGCCCCTCCAATATGTAAAGCTAAATAGCCAATTTCCGTTTCATGCATGTCGATTTCAAGGCGATTTTTCAAAACCTTCCCAGCTATAATCCCAGCTTCAAAAGCCAGAGGGTAATGACTCTTAATTCCTTCAAGCATCGGGTTTCGCAGATTCATTCCATATTTATAGCGATTGATAGCCGGTTTCAAATGCAAGCTCATGCCAAGGATCAGCTCTGAATCTTCACTAATTTCTAAATGAAGCTCTTTTTCAATTGCTTCTAATATAGCTGCTGTTAATTCATAGATATTTGTGTCAATAAACTGCTTCACTTCTTTTTCTTCATGATTGCTATTGTTGAGCATTTTTGTACCTAACAAATGAATGGCGATATATGCCGTTTCTGACTTCGGAAAACGAATCTTGAATGCATTTTCAATCTCTCGCACAATTTCAGCTGCCACTTCATATTCTTTATGCTCCATAATCTCAAGCAGATCTTCTGAATACAAAGAGATAAAATTTTCTTCTTGTATTCGCTTACAAGCTATAGCTAAATGAATGATTAAATTGTTTAATCCAATGTCTGAAACCATAATATTGTATCGTTTTATTTGATTTAAAATGTGGGCTTTAATCGTTAAGATTGATTCTTGGGGCAGGATAGATATTTTATTGTATACCATATCTATTTCTTTATCTTTTCGGTTGAATATGTACTCAGACATACAGAATCTCATTTTCATTTCGTCCCCTTTAGCTTTCAAGCCATAGTTAGGACGTTTTTCTAAAAGAATATCATACTTACACAGCTGTTTTTTAACATCCCTTAAATCGTTTTGAACCGTTGACTTGCTAATATACAACTCGTCTGCTAAATCTTCGAGCTTCAAATATTCGTCTGCTAGCAGCAATCTTTTGATTAAATAATGCACGCGGTCATCAGGAACGGTTGGAATAGAAGTTGCATCAAATAATTGATTAGCCGAAAGTTCTTTTAATAGGTGATGGAACTGTTTTTCATCTAAAACGCTAAGTTCATATCCTGTCCCACGAGCTGATTTAATTTTAGCTCCGTACTGAGACAAAATGTCATCTAGCTGTTTTATATCCGTTCGAATAGTTCGAGAAGATACTTGATTTACTGTTGCTAAATATTCACTCGTAACGGTTGATAATGTAGACTGTACGGACATTAGTTCTCTTAATATGACGATCATTCTTGAATTAAGCATGTTTGCTTCTCTCCATTCTCAGAAGATTTCTCCCTTATAAAACAAATGAAAAGGGCTGGTTATTTTAAACAAAAACAAAAAATACCTAAACAGCAACAAACAGAAACTACCTTTTTCTGTCCTTGCAGCTTAGGTTTTGCCTGCTTCATCAGTAACAACCCTAAAACAATAGGAATAAATGTCTTTATTTGTAATCTATCATTCTTTCTCTTTTTTTTCAATTTCAACTAAAGCATTAGGCTTAGTGGCATTAATGAAATTTATGTGGTCTGTTTATATCGGTGTAGCCCCAATGCAAACGTACGGATTAAAAAGTCTAGAGTCTCATCAGTGCTTAACGACATTCCAAATCCCCCTTTATGCTCCAAAGAAGAAAACCCATGTAAAATGCTGCGAAGACTTCTAACAGCATGAAGGGCTTCATTTTCCGGAAGCTGATACAGTTTTAACACATCTAGCACTAAAAACACAATGTTATCAGATGCTTTTTGTACTTCTTCATCTTTTATCCTTGGTGCTACCGTTGCCGTTGCTTCGTATATTCCCGGAGACTTTCTTACAAATGAAACGTACGCTTTACTTAGCTGATAAACAGCGTCTTCTCCAGAAGCATGTTCAACAGCACTTTTTAAAAGATGATATAGCTGCTGCAGTCCACTTAAAGCCAGTTCTTTGCGCAGCTCTTCTAACCCTTTTATATGGTTATATAAAGACGGTGGACGAACATTTAATTCTTTGGCTAATGAAGCAATTGTAACAGTATAAAACCCTTCACGATTGGCCAAATTTTCACCTGTTTGAATAACCTTTTTGAAATCTAGTCCTTGTCGTGGCGACATCCCTTCATCTCCTTTTTTCTATTTTTACTTTTGCTTGTTGTATTGCTTTTCCCATCAATTTTAGCGGCTGAGAAAGAATTCTTCCGTGTCCAACAGCAAGAAGTGACGGGTTTAGTTCATGTAGCTTTTCTGCACTTTTAAGCGCTAGCTCTTTGCTCCACGTTCCAAAGGCAGGAAACGGAAACAGCGGTTTTAACTGACCTGATACCGCAATTCCCCCTCGCACTTGGAAAGAATCTCCGGCAATTAATGCGTTCGTTCTCTGGTCTAAAAAAGACATAGACCCAGGTGTATGTCCAGGTGTAAAAATAGGAGCAAGTGAGCCTATATAAGACTCTTCTTCGATGAAATGATCAATTTCAGTTGAAATCTTTCCTAGTTTTGGTATTCCCCCACGGATTGGGTTTTGAGGTTCTTCAGAATCGAGTGTGAAATCTCCTGAAAATAATCGATAATCTCTTTGCGACATATAAACAGAAGCATTCGGCAAACTTTTCTTCAAATTATCAATCGCTCCGATGTGATCTTCATGAGTATGTGTAAAAACAATTCGAGTAATCGGTTTTCCAATTTGATCTGCAGCTTTCAGTATACCTGACGCGCTGTAAGGAAGAGCTGCATCAATTAACGTAAGACTGTCTTTTTCTTCGACTAAATAACAATTCACTGGAAAAAAGCGAGGCAAAAACGTCAGTTGATACAACATTTTCTCACGAACTATTCTCATTTCCTCATCCCCTATTATCAAAATAAAAACTAATGGTATTAGTTTTTATTTTAACTAATACCATTAGTTTTATCAATCATATATTGGAAAAAACAAAAAAAGTGTGAGACATAACGAAATCAATTGAATCTAAAGACGAACAAATGGGATAAAGAAGCTCGTATAGATCACTTGTTACACCGTCCCCACAAAAAGATCCGAACGCGTTTGATTCTCCATCAAGAATCAAACGCGTTCGGATCTTCCTTTAACTAAACTACTTTTTCCATAGCCTCTATTAAATTTAAACGTCTTTTCTTTCTCCTGTAGCAGCTACTACGATCACACTGCCTTTCTTTAACTCTTCTTCATATTTTTTTGTTTCGTCTTTTGATAAGCCTAGTGAAGCCATTTTTGTTCGAAGCTCATCTTCTCTTGTTAAAAATAAACTCGCTGCTGAATGTAAAGGACCTTCTTCAGACAGTCGAATAATATTTGTGTCCGTTACTTCTGTTAAATTTTTAGAATTTTCCTTGTCATACGTAAACACGTATACTTCATCTTTCTCAAAACCTTTGTCTGCAAATTGATTAACTGCTTCTTTAATGTTTGCTCCTTTTTCTACTACTTCAACATGTTTCATTATTTATAACCTCCTGTTTCTATCGCACATCTTTCTTTTATACTTAACAAAAGAATAAACTTCTTACTACTATATATACCCGCTTTCAGAAAGGAAAACCCGCATTTAGAGCTTTGCAGAGAGTTTGAAAATCATTCTATATTATCTTTTAATTGGATATATACCTCTTTTGATTAACGCATCTAAAACGATTATTCAGCTTATTTTCAGCTAACATTCATAAGAAATTCATCTGCATTGCTTATCATAATAAAGAAAAAAGACGCTAATCAGGTACTTTATACGCATAATGAATGTCTGTGTCAGAGTAAGCCGGGTATGAATGCAACCATTCATATCCGGTTTTTTACATGAAAGAACTTCTAACAATATCCTGTCCTTGCCCCTTATAACATACTATAATTCTTCATATTAACTAAAAATTCAGGTTATATAGGAGGTCACAAATGAACATCCATCCACAGCCACAGTTAAAAAAAGAGTTAAAGATCCGGCACATCACCATGATTTCTCTTGGAGGAATTATCGGGGCAGGATTGTTTATCGGAAGCGGATCACTTATTAACACCGCTGGACCCGGATCTATTTTTTCGTACGCATTTGCTGGTTTGCTCGTTATTTTAGTCATGCGAATGCTTGGCGAAATGTCTACTGCAAATCCTTCCAGCGGTTCTTTTTCCACTTATGCAAAAGAGACATTAGGCCCTTGGGCCGGCTACACGATTGGCTGGCTCTATTGGTTTTTCTGGGTTATCGTTATTGCTGTTGAAGCCATTGCAGGTGCAAATATTATTCAATACTGGTTCCCGTCTTTGCCGTCTTGGGGAGTAAGCCTGGCTCTTACTTTTTTATTAACGATGACCAATCTGTACTCTGTTAAATCTTTCGGAGAATTTGAATATTGGTTTTCCCTCATTAAAGTCGTCAGTATCGTTCTTTTTTTACTTTTAGGTATAGCTATTATTTGTGGATTCATTCCAGGAATTGATTCTCCCGGCACTTCCAACCTTTTGCACAAAGGCGGCTTTTTACCGAATGGAATTAGCTCTGTATTTTTAGGAATTGCCCTTGTCATGTTCTCCTTTATGGGAACAGAAATTGTCGCAACCGCAGCAGGTGAATCGTCTCAGCCTGAAAAAGCCATTACCATCGCGACCAATACCGTTATTTATCGCATTTTGTTTTTCTATTTAGGCTCTATTTTTATTTTAGTAACGGTTCTTCCGTGGAATTCGTCAAGCCTAATGAAAAGCCCATTTGTATCTATTCTTGAATTAGTGAATGTACCGGCCGCAGCTCAAATTATGAACTTTATTATTTTAACAGCCGTTCTTTCCTGTCTGAATTCTGGTCTGTATACAAGTTCTCGCATGCTGTTTTCCATGTCTCAAAACGGCGATGCGCCAAAAAGTTTTTCAAAATTAAATAAAAAAGGCGTGCCGGTTAGCGCGATATTAGCATGTACAGTTATCTCGTACATTAGCGTTATCTTTAACTACATTTCACCGGACAAAATCTTTTTGTTTTTAGTGAATGCATCAGGCGGCGTAGCGCTTCTTGTATATCTTGTTATTGCATTTTCACAGATTAAAATGAGAAAAAAATATGAAAAAGAAAATCCCGAAGCATTAAAAATTAAAATGTGGTTATTTCCTTACTTAACTTACGCTACAATCCTTGCCATCACTAGTATTTTTATTGCCATGGCATTTATTGATTCATTACGTTCTCAGTTTTTCTTAACTCTTTTAATTGCTGTACTCGTCGTAGGTTCTTTTTTCTTTCAGCGTACCAAAATGACGAGCGACTTAGCAGCAAAAGGAAATACATCAAAATAAAAGAGGTTGAGACATAACTAAATGAATCCAACCTAAAGATGAACAAATGAGATAGATGAGCTTGACTGCTTATTACACCGCAGTTGATTTCCGTGCAAGGCTTCGCTTTCCGCGGGCGGCCGCTGAGCCTCCTCGTCGCTTGTGCTCCTGCGGGGTCTCATCTGTTCCGCTGTTCCCGCAGGAGTCTTCGCCTTGCCCTCCAATCACCTGCTAGAAGGAACGAAACAGATGAAACTATATTCACCATCAAAAAAACGAACCACGAATCAAACATATTGATTAATGGTTCGTTTTTCACTTGGACTAAAATGCTTTTGTCCCAGCCTCTTTTTATTTAAGGAGATAAATCTCCTACAATTTTTGTTCCGTGTAATTCAGCTGCTTTTGTTTCTTTCATAACCCGCTCTGCGTTGCCTTCATGAATTCCTCCGCCGGGCAAAATAATAATACGTTCATTAGCATATGTGATCAATTCTCGGATCATATGAAGATTTTGCAAAGCAGATCCTTTCCCTCCTTTGGTCAAAATACGGTCTGCTCCCAATTCACTAAGTATATCGATGGCTTTGTATTTATCTTTAATCTCATCAAATGCCATATGAAACGTAACGCTTAAAGGATGAGCTTCTGCTATTAACTCTTTAGTGCGTCCATAATCGATTTCAGCTTCTTCTGTTAAAATGCCAAATACTACTCCGTTTACTCCAAGGTCTTTACATGCTTTAACGTCTTTTTTCATAATTTGAAATTCTGCTTCGGAATATATAAAATCACCGCTTCTTGGGCGAATAATCACGTTGATATCTGTATCAAGATGTTCGCTTGCATATTGAATGGTGCCGTAACTTGGCGTAGTGCCTCCTTGACTGAGATTGTCACACAATTCAATGCGGTCTGCTCCTAGCTTCTCTGCTTTTTTTGCCTGCTCATACCCTTCTGCACACGCTTCTTTTATGTACTTCATACTCTCAACTCCTTTATTGGCTGTATAAATAAAGCCCATCTTTAAAAAGATGGACTTCCTTCTGCTATTTAATCGCTTTATGAACTTTTAATTTCTTTCCTTTAATTGTTTTGTTCTTCATTGCTTGTAACACTTTGGTACCTTTTCCATTCAGAATCTCCACATAAGAAACGTTTTCTTGAATCGTAATAATTCCAATATCGTCCGCGGTTACTCCGTCTAATTTCGCAATTGTTCCTACAAAATCGACCGCTCGAATTTTCTTTTTCTTTCCTCCGTTAAAATACAGCTTCATAATGTCTTTATTTAATGACTCGCTTTTATCTTTTTTAACTTCTGGACGCTCATTAATTTTTTCAGTAAAAGCGGATGCTGCCTGCTGTACTTCTTCTTTAGAAGGAGGAGTAGATGTTGGAATTGAAAAGCCGATATATTCTTCAATTTCCGATAGCATTCTCTCTTCATAAGGCGTTACAAATGTGATAGCCTTTCCTTTTTTACCGGCACGTCCCGTTCTTCCTGTACGGTGAACGTAGCTTTCTTTTTCTAACGGAAGGTCGTAGTTAATAACGTGTGTGATATTATCAATATCAATTCCTCTCGCAGCTACATCTGTCGCCACTAAATAGCGGAATTTACCTTTTTTGAAATCATTCATAACCTCAAAACGGTCTTCTTGCACCATTGCCCCGTGAATTTTATCACAAGGATACCCAAGATCATCTAAATCATCTAACAGCGTATTTACCTGCTCTTGTGTGCGGCAAAAAATGATGCAGCTGTCTGGGTTTTCTACTGTGGTTACGTCTTTCAGCAGTTCAAATTTACGTTCGTTTTCTACTGATATAACAGAATGGTCAATCGTACTTGTCGTTAATCCATTTGCTTTGATTTCAACATCAACCGGCTTTTTCATATACTTGCGAGAAAGCTCTTCAATATCTTCAGGAAGCGTAGCGGAGAAAAGCATCGTTACACGCTCACTAGGAAGATGTTGAATAATTGCTTCTACTTGGTCAATAAAACCCATATTTAGCATTTCATCTGCTTCATCAATAACCAAATAACGAATTTTCTCTAATGCAAGCGTTTCTTTTTCTATATGATCAAGCACTCGTCCAGGCGTACCTACAACAATATGTGTTTTTTGCTTTAATTCTACTTTTTGCTTGGCAAATGGTGATTTTCCGTAGACAGCTGCTGCTTTAATTCGCTTAAAACGGCCGATATTTGTAATATCTTCTTTTACCTGCGCGGCCAGCTCTCGTGTAGGTGTTAACACTAAGGCCTGTGGCTTATTTTCTTCCCAGTTAACTAATTCACACAGTGGAATGCCAAAGGAAGCCGTTTTTCCACTTCCTGTTTGAGACTTCACGACAACATCTCTTTCTTCTAGCGCGATGGGAAGCACCTTGCTTTGTACTTCCGTGGGATGATTGTATTGCAGGCTAGAAAGCGCCTTAGCTACCTTGTCACTAAGATCATATTGACTAAAACTTCTTTGATTCATTTTGTACCCTCATTTATTTTAAATTAGTGATTATCTTTATCATGTCCTGATGCACTATGTTTCATTATACTTTAATTCTTCTATACGCGCTCAAGATTTAAAATCACATCAGCGGCTTTTGGATATACACTCATTTTGAAAGTCAAACTTACTTTCAGTTCATATACCTGCAATATAAAAAGTCAGTAAACTATCTAAGAAATAATAAGATAATAGCGGGCACTATGAATGGTTTGTTTTGGATATGTAGCATAACACGTGTAATCTATCCACTTGTATCTATCTAATTTCCTTTCTAACTTTTCACTGATTTCATCTTCAATTTCGTGCATTAAAGCAACCGTTTCGTAAATAGTCATCCCAAAACGATTAGCTGCTTGGTGATGGGGTGACTTTTCTTTAAGAAGCTTTAAAAATTGTTCTTTCGTCTCAGCCTGCTGTGCTAAATGATCTTCTACTCCCTCAATGAATTGATATAGCATGCGTTTGTTAATGGGAAGAGAAGCAATTATATCTCTTGCAAAAACCTCCATCATCTTTTCATTCACGGTCACTCCACCCTTCATCTTTACAACAAATCATCGTTTCATTTAGTTTAAACGTAATGATTACGATTTTCAACATAAATTTCTTCCTTTCATCTTGTACGCCGACGAAAGGAAGAGAAAAGCCGTTTTCTTATTAATAAGAAAACGGCTTTGGTATGAGCGATGAGGGATTCGAACCCCCGACCCCATCCCTGTCAAGGATGTATTCTCCCACTGAACTAATCGCTCGTGATATGTATTGACTATATTATAGAAAGAGTTATCCAATTTTGTCAACTATTTTTCCACAGTTCTGAAGTTGGAAGAATCATCTTTACTTTTGATAAAATAAAAACATGCCATAAAGGAGCGTGACGGGATGAAAGCGCATATTGAATTTTATTTTGATTTTGTCTGTCCACTATGTTTTCTAGCCACTAAGTCTTTAAGAGAAGTCATTAAAGAACAAAAAGCTGAGATTGAATGGAAGCCTTTTGAACTTTGTCCTGAGCCAGCTGAACAGATGGAGCAAATAGAAGATTTTTTAGAGAAACCTTGGAATCAATCGATAGCTCCCTTAGCACAACAGCTGCACGTGGAAATAAATATGCCGGACATGCCTCCAGTCCCGCGCACTCATTTAGCACATGAAGGCTTTCATTTTGCTAAAAAATATGGTCAAGAAATTGCCTATGTAGATGCTGTTTTTAAAGCTTATTGGGAAGAGGAAAAAGATATTAGCCAGATTGAAGTCTTAGCAGAAATCGCTGATTCCTTGCATTTAGATAAAGAAATATTTACACGTATCTTAAAAGACCGGACGTTCGAACAAGTTCATAAAGATAGCTTAGTTCATGCGTATGAAGATGCTCATGTAACGAAAGTACCAACTTTAAAAATTGGCAGCCGTGTACTTCAAGGATTCGCTTCCACAGAGACAATCGAAAAAGCGCTGTTCCATGAACATTCTGCTAAAGACAGAGAGAAATGATTTACTAAGAGGTGCATTTGATGAATATTAATTATTATTTTAGTCGGTTTTTAGCTAAGAAACCGGATAGCCCAACGTATGAAAGCTTAGCTGCTTTACAGAACAAACACATGCTTCATGTTCCTTTTGAGAACTTAGATGTTATGTCTCAAACCCCTATTATAATTGATTTAGAACGAATTTTTCAAAAAGTAATTGTAAATTTGCGTGGAGGATTTTGCTACGAATTAAATGGTCTATTTGGCTGGCTGTTAAAAGAAAGCGGATATGAAGTCTCTTACGTTTCAGCTACCGTCAAAAAACCCGATGGCACGTGGACCATTGAAGGAAGTCACGCTACAAACCTTGTGACAGTTGAAAATCAGTCTTACATCGTAGACGTTGGATTTGGAGATTCTGTGCGCAAACCAATGCCTCTAAATGGCGAAGTAGTAAGAGATGTAAGCGGCTCTTATCGTATGACAAACGTTGCTGAGCATATGTATGATTTGCAACGATGGGAAGATGATGTATGGAAAACGCTGTACCGTGTGTCTACGCTTCCTAAGAAACTGACTGACTTTACTCCCATGTGTGAGTTCAATCAAACGTCAGCCGATTCTCCGTTTGTACACAAACGTCTTGTTACGATCGCAACCCCTACAGGGCGCATTACCCTCTCTGGTGAAACGCTAACTGTAACAGATGGAGAAAAAAAGACGAAAAGGAACGTTTCAGAAGAAGAAATACCTGATATTTTACAAAATCATTTTTATATTATTAAAGGATTTTATTAATATGTCCTTACACAAAAAAACCGGCCTCTTATGGGGCCGGTTTTTTTACAGGAGTAATCATCCTGTTTTCTACAGGCGACTTTAAAATAATTGAGGTATTCACATTTCCATAAGGAATCAGTTCATCCACTAGCATTCTAAGTCCATCCATTCCAGACACGGCTGCTTTGATAAAGTAAGAAACCGGCCCCGTTACGCGATGACATTCAAGCACGTCTTCATTTTGCTCAATAAAGTCTTCAAATTCCTCCGGTTTTCTTTTTAATTCGCTTACTTGAATAAACAGCTGTGTATCTCTTCCTAAAGCTTTCGGAGACACCGTAGCGCTGAAACGCTGGATCACTCCTCGTTCCTGAAGACGCTGCAGTCTTTCTGATACGCTTGGACGGCTAAGAGCCAGCTTTTTTGATAAATCACTAATCGTCATACGCCCGTCCCTTTGCAAAATAGACAATAGTTGTGCATCGATTTGATCCATACAAACCTTTCCTTTCAAAATGAATATAATAAATAAAATCTTTATTCAAGTTGATAATAGAACAAGTATTATTTCCTTCATTTATACATGTGTTTTCTTTATTTAATATCCTATCATTAAAGTAGATGATTGAAAATGAAAATTCCGAAAAAACAAACAAAGGGGGTTTATTTATGAAAAAAGTTTTATGGATTATTCTTGGATGTACGATTGCAAGTATTGGTGTTCTTATCTTGCGGCACTCTCACGTAGTGACGGGGGGAACAGCTGGTCTGTCTCTAAGCTTGTCATATGCCCTTCCCTTATCGTTTGCGGTGATCTTTTTTCTCATTAATATTCCTTTTTATCTCTTTTCCTTTTTTCAAATGGGATGGAAATTTACCGCCACAACTATAGGATCAGTATCTTTGCTATCGCTTCTCACTTCACTCGATCACTTGCTTCCTTCTTTTACACTTCCCAGCCTGATGGGTGCTGTTACGGGCGGACTAATTGCCGGCCTTGGCTTATCCATTTTATTTATGAACGGAGCTTCTCTCGGCGGTGCTAATATTCTAGCGTTATTCGCGCAGCGAAAATTCGGCTGGGATCCTGGAAAAGTGAATTTTTCATTTGATTTCCTTGTCGTGCTGTCGAGTATGTATTCAATTGGACTTTCAAAAGGAATTTTCTCGGTTATGTCCATTGCGATTACAGGTTTTGTCATCAGTTACTTCAAGCAAAAGATTGCTTTACACAATCAACCGACATCTGCTTCTGCCACACAGCCTTTAGATAATGCGCTTTCTAAATAAAAACCACGATTTAGCTGTCGCTAAATCGTGGTTTTTATTTACATTTTTTCTACTTTTATAAAATCAAATTGGGCTTCATACCCTTCTCCTTGAGGACTACAAGCATAAATACCAACTTGAACAGGTTCTTTGGTTGAGTTCAATAAGTGAGCGAGTCGGAGCTGAGTCCAAGAATCTCCATCACTTGAATAACAAACGGTGTAATCATCGTTTTTGCGCTGAATTTTAAAATAAAGCGCTGATTTGTTTTGAGTGAAATTTTGACTGGACCAATCTGAGAAGCCCTGGTTGGTTACGACTGCTCCTAATTGGTTAGGACCATCGGGATTGTATTCAACTGACGTTTTGATCCACGTATCTTTTGATACACGAATCATGAGACCTGCTTGATCGTAGCGATTAACTGGATATGTATGCACCTTTGTCATGATTTCAAAGTCGCCTTCTACTTCACGGTAAAGAAAGTGTCCATTGTCCGCTTCAAAGCCATAATGAGTACGCTGCCAAAAATCCGTTTTAGCGTCTGTTTTAATCACTAATCGATTCGTTTCTGTATCAATTTGAAATTGAGCTGGTGGACAATACCAAGAAACGTCTGAATCTAATTTTCCTTCTGAAAAGTTTGTGAAAAATACTAGTTGATTACTCACTCTCTGTCATTCCCTTCTTAGAAGCTATTATTCTTCTATTTCTATTTTGCCATAATTTAACGAATAAATAAAATATTTTGATTATTTTTCTTGTAAATTCTTTTCTTTCATAAAAAAATAAGACTCTTTTACATAGAGTAAAAGAGTCTTATTTTTAAATTAATGCATTTAGAATAAGTGCTCCTGCAAAAGCAATAAAGGATAGAAGCGTTTCCAGAACGGTCCATGTTTTGAACGTTTCTTTCACTGTTAATCCTAAATACTCCTTCACCATCCAGAAGCCAGCATCATTAACGTGAGAGAACATTAGTGAACCCGCACCCGTAACGATCACAAGCAGTTCTAAGTTAACACCGGACATATGCTCAATGATTGGTGAGACAATACCAGCCGCTGTTGTTAATGCAACTGTTGCTGAACCTGTAGCAATACGGATTAATCCAGCAATTAAAAATGCAAGTACAAGTGGTGATAGAGATAGATGTTCAGACATTTGACCAATCGTTGTACCTACTCCGCTATCGATTAATACTTGTTTGAAGCCACCCCCTGCACCAATAATTAAGACAATAGATCCTACAGGAAGCAAACATTCTTCCGTTAGTTTTTTAATCACATCTTTTGTCATACCTTGACGTTTTCCAAGCAGGTAAAACGCTGCAAAACAAGCAATTAAAAGTGCAATTAATGGACTTCCTATTAATTCTACAAACTTCACTACGCCGCTTGGCAATCCGTTAATAACAGGTGCTATAGCTGCTAAGATCATTAATAGAACGGGCAGTAAAATGACAAAAAATGAAACGCCTGTACCAGGAAGATCTTTTGATGTTGTTGTAATACGAATTAGATCAGGTTCTCCTTCTGGAATCACTCGTTTGTGAACCCATTTTGCAAAAACTGGTCCAGCGATAATTGCAGCTGGAATTGAAATGATTAATGCGTATAAAAGCACTTTCCCCGTATTTGCTCCGTAAATACTAATAGCTGCCATCGCTCCTGGATGGGGAGGAACGAGACCGTGAACAATTGATAATCCTGCAATAACCGGCAGAGCAATCAATAATATATTTTGTTTTGTTGTTTTATGAATGGAAATAACTAAAGGCAGTAGAATTAAAATTCCTACTTCGAAGAAAACAGGAATACCAATAATGAAACCTGCTACTAGCATCGCCCATGGCAGTCTTTTCACACCGAATATTCTTACGAAATAATCCGCTACCTGCATGCCGGCACCTGAATCGGCCATCAGCTTACCTAAAATTGTTCCCAGCGCTAAAATTCCTACTAAGTGGCCTAAAACACCGCCCACTCCCGTTTCGTAAGCGCCAACAATTTTATCCATTGATAACCCAGAAGCAATTGCCAAAAACAAACTCGCAACCGTTAAACTAATAAACGCATGCCATTTAAAAACTGAAACACCTACAATAACAATAACAATTGCAGCAACTGTAATAGCTAATAAGTATGCATCCATCTTGCTTTCCACCTTCCCTTTAAGTAAACGCTTTCTCTATGTAGCAAAAAAGCTCTACACCCTGTGAATTTTTTAAAAAATAAGTTCCAATTATCGAAATCGTTTACATTAATTATTTTAGAAAACGATTTCATTTCTTTATTACTTAAATTATATGAAAAAAAAATTCTTAAATCAACAAAAAAACTCAAAAAAATTTTATCAATTTTCTTCCATATAGTTTCAACACATAAAAAAATCCAATCATGTTAATGATTGGATTCATCTTATTTATTTGGTGATGGTTGGATCAGCCGTTTGACTGTCGATAATCGGTTTTTCGCTTGTTTTTAACGTTATTTCTTCATATTCCCCCGGCGCTAATACACTTTTATCTCCTCTCATGAAATACGTGTAAGCGATGATAGAAATGAATAGACCAAATGTCCAGGCATTATCCCATAAAAAGCGCAGTCCAGGAATCAGTAAGCCTAAAACGGGTATGGCCACGCCAATTACTAATGCATAAATACCGTTTTTATTAAAACCTGTTGAATAACTGTAGCGACCGTTTACCTCATATAAATCCTTTAATGCCATCTGTCTCCTTCTTACAAGCCAGTAGTCAGCAATGGCGATGCCGTCTATAGGGCCAAGCAGCGCTCCGTATGTTCCAAGCCAGCCGAAAATATAGTTCCCGAAATTAGACATGATGTACCATGGCTGAAGTAAAATAGCAAAAATACCGGTCACTAGCGCCCCCATCGCAAACGTGATTTTCTTTGGATTCAGATTCTCAATTGCACGGGCCGGCGCGACAATATTTGCTCCCACATTAATCGTTAAAGAAGAAAGCACGATAACGATTGTTCCTAAGAAAATGATAAACGGAGGGAATTTAGCTACTAAGGCCACTGGATCCCAAATAGCTTCTCCAAATATAACGATTGTTGCTGAGGTAACAGCAATTCCAATAAATGAAAAAATACTCATCGTCAATGGCAAAGAGAAGGTTTGCGCAACCATTTGAGATTTTTGACTTCTAGCATATCGACAAAAATCAGGAATGTTCAAAGCGAGCGTCGCCCAAAATGCAATGACTCCAGTTAAAGCAGGGAAAAATACGGCTAGAAATTCTCTGGTTGATGTAAATTTAGAAGGCGTAGATAAAATGGGGCCCCATCCTCCCGAGTTTGTATAAGCCCATATAAAAAGAATAATAGCTGAAATACCAATAACCGGAGCAGCAATCGCTCCTAATACTTTAATCGCTTGCGGTCCTTTATATGCCACTCCTACATTTAAAAGCCAAAAAAGAGCAAATACAATGGCTGTATGACCAGCTAAACCATTCCAAGACGAAAACGAAGCGCTCAGCAGTGTATCAATTGCTTCCGTTCCAATCCATGTATTAATTCCAAACCACCCAGCAGCCACAATGGCCCTAGCCAGTGCTGGGATATGTGCTCCTTTATCTCCAAACCACAGGCGGGCAAATACTGGATAAGGAATGCCAAACTTGGTTCCAGCGTGAGAATTAAGCAAAATAGGAATAAGAACAATAACATTTCCCAAAAAGATTGTACCAATTGCTTGCCACCAGTTCATTCCAAGCGTCATCATTCCGCTCGCCATTGTGTAAGCTGGAATACACAGACACATCCCAATCCAAAGCGTGGCAAAGTTAACTCCTTTCCAAGAATGCTCTTTCATCGTAGTAGGACGTAAATCCTCATTCCAAAGGTCACTGCCGCTCAGCTGATTGTGCGTCTCATCCGTGAGCGTCACAATTCCATCTTGCTCGATTTGTGTTTTCATCCATAAAACCCCTTTTCATAAAATAAGTTCATTCCAAAAAACAAATTTTGTTTGAATTTTCTGGAATATAAAGGCGTTTGTGACGATTCCTTCTAGTATGTGATAAATACTAACGTTATCCCTTATTATATTTAATGAGAAACGGGGATACACTGGACAAATTGTAACATTATTTGAGGGAACTTTTATATATTGTGTAGTGTCAACTCTTTTGGTTGTTAGATAACCTAACACACAAAAAATCATCGCTTGGAAGCTTCAAGCGATGATTTTGGATATTAATGTACGTATTTTTTTTGAAAAGCCGTAATGCTTTCGTATTCTTCTTTAAATAAGCGAGCCAAACGAATATAGATAGCCGTTAACTCTTTATATACTTCACTGTTTTCTTTGATTGGATAATGATGATTAGTCGCTCCAACCATATCAGAAACAACGTTTAATGAGTCAACTTCGCCAAGGCTATATAAGCCAAGGATAACTGCTCCTAGACATGAACTTTCAAAACTTTCCGGCACGGATACTTCTTGGTTAAAAATATCTGCCATCATTTGACGCCAAAGTGCGGAACGTGCAAATCCGCCTGTTGCCTGAATTTTTGTAGGCTCTCCAATTAACTCTTCAAGTGCCAATAATACCGTATACAAGTTAAAAATAACGCCTTCTAATACAGCACGAATCATATGTTCTTTTTTATGATGCAAACCTAAGCCAAAGAATGAACCTTTAGCATTTGCATCCCAAAGCGGCGCACGCTCTCCTGAAAGGTATGGGTGAAACAATAAGCCGTCTGCTCCCGGTTTCACTAAAGCCGCAATATCCGTTAATACTTCATACGGATCTTTTCCAAGACGTTTAGCTGTTTCTACTTCCGACGCTCCAAACTGATCGCGAGCCCATCTGAAAATCATACCTCCGTTATTTACGGGGCCGCCAATTACCCAGTGGTCTTCTGTCAACGCATAACAGAAAATACGACCTTTAGGATCGACTACTGGCTTGTCAGTCACTGCTCGAATAGCTCCGCTTGTCCCGATTGTCACAGCAACAACGCCTGGTTCAATTGCATTTACGCCTAAATTTGATAATACACCGTCACTTGCACCTACAATAAAGGGCGTATCTGGAAGTAAGTGCATGTCAACTGCAAGCGCTGGGTTTAACCCTTTTAACTGATGCATTGTTGAAACAGGAGTGGATAACTGATCGGTTGTAACACCTGCTACTTTAAGTGCTTCTTCATCCCACGCAAGATTTTTCAGATTAAACAAACCCGTTGCTGATGCAATCGAATAGTCGATAACATATTCGTTAAACAACTTAAAGAATACATATTCTTTAATTGAAATAAACTTATGTGTTCCCTTCACTAATTCAGGCTGTTCATTAGAAAGCCATGTTAGCTTGGAAAGCGGCGACATCGGATGAATAGGCGTGCCCGTACGCAAATAAATCTCATGACCATTGTATTCATTTTTAATTTTTTCAGTCCATTCTGCACTTCTATTATCTGCCCACGTGATACATTTTGTCAGCGGTTTTCCCTGCTGATCAACGGCAATAACACTGTGCATAGCCGAGCTGAATGAAACGCATAAAACATCATCAGGTTTTACATCGCTCGTTTTTACAACCGTTTGAATTGTACGTACAACTGCTTGAAAAATTTCTTCAGGATCTTGCTCAGCCATCGCGGGCGTCGGCGAGTATAATGGATACTCAATCCCATGATTCGCAATGACTGTACCGTCTACTGAAAACAATACAGACTTTGTACTCGTTGTTCCGATATCTACACCTATTGCATATTTTTTGCTCATGCTGCTGTCCCCCTACTTTACTTATTTACAACACCGTGGCCGCCAAATTCATTTCGAAGTGCTGCTACAACTTTTCCTGTAAATGTATCTTCCTCTAATGAACGATAGCGCATCATTAGTGATAAAGCAATAACAGGAGTTGCCGTTTGAAGATCAAGAGCAGTCTCTACGGTCCATTTCCCTTCGCCAGAAGACTGCATGATCCCTTTAATACTATCTAGTTTAGGATCTTTTGAAAACGCATTTTCCGTTAGTTCCATTAACCAAGAACGAACAACAGATCCGTTATTCCAAACGCGCGCTACGGCTTCATAGTCGAAATCAAACTGACTTTTTTCCAGAACTTCAAATCCTTCAGCAATGGATTGCATCATTCCATATTCTACACCATTGTGAACCATTTTTAAAAAGTGACCGCTTCCGCTTTTACCTGCGTACATAAATCCATTTTCTACGCAAATATCATTAAAAATCGGTTCAATTGTACGGAATACTTCCGCATCTCCGCCGATCATTGTACACGCTCCATTTCTTGCGCCTTCCATTCCGCCGCTTGTCCCTACATCAAAGAAGTAAATACCTTTTTCCTGAAGATCATGAGCACGTCGAACAGATTCTTTATAATTAGAGTTTCCTCCATCTATTATAATATCTCCTTCTGACAGAAGTTCTTTTAGTTCTGTAATAACATTTTCCGTTACTTCTCCAGCCGGAACCATAATCCATACAACTTTAGGTGAAGGGGGAAGTTCATTGACTAGCTCTTCAACAGTAAAGGCGTCAGTTGCCCCTTCGTTTGAAAGTTTTTCTACCGCTTCTTTATTTACATCATAAGCTACTACTTCATGATGATTGTCCATTAAATTTAATGATAAATTATATCCCATTTTTCCTAAACCGATTAATCCAATTTTCATTTTACAAACTCCCTTTGAAAAAAAATTTCACATTACCTCCATTATACGAATTATTTTTCATTTTGCAATCGTTTACAAGAAAATTTTTTTCACTCATATTTTTGTGCTATACTCTTTTTACTACTAAATTCGCGGAAAGGAACATCAGTTATGACGCAAAATTGCTTAGGAAAAATTCGTTCTCACTATGCTAGATTCAGTGAAAAAGAGAAAAAAATAGCAAATTATATTTTAGAACAGCCGGAACAAATTATTCACAGTACCATTAATGAAGTGGCAGACGATTTAAATGTAGCTGATGCAACAGTCTTTCGCTTTTGTAAACGAATTGGCTTCAAGGGCTATCAAGCGATGAAAATAGCGCTGGCTGCTGAAATTATGACGCCTATTCAGCAAATTCACGAGGAAATTGCTGAAACGGATAATGAAAAAACGATTGCTGAAAAAATCTTTCGCTCCAATGTGCGAACGCTTGAAAATACATTACAGATACTAGAAAGCAACGCTATTGAAAAAGCCGTCAAACTTCTTATGAAGGCGGATAAAGTTCAGTTTTATGGCACGGGCGGCTCTTCAGTAGTGGCTATGGATGCTTTTCATAAATTTGTTCGAACAGGAATTAAAACGTTTGCATTTATTGATTCCCACTTCCAGCTTATGTCCGCTTCTCAATTAACGAAACAGGATGTAGCGGTAGTGATTTCTCATTCTGGAACAAATAAAGACACGATGAACATTTTAAATACAGCAAAAGCGAACGGTGCCAAAACGATCGGTATTACGGGTTTTCCAAAATCTCCATTAAGCCAAAATGTCGATGTTTCTCTTTATACGAGTTCAGAAGAAACAGAATATCGATCTGAAGCTCTTGCCTCGAGGATTGGACAGCTAAGCCTCATTGATGCTTTGTACGTTAATGTAATGATTGCAAATAAAGACGCCTCTAAACACTCGCTTGAAAAAGTACGCGATGCCATTGCTGAAACTAGAATTTAATGTTTCGCCCTTATATGTTCTTCAACTATAACACTAAACAGAGCATAGAATATATGCTCTGTTTAGTGCAGTTCTTCGCTTAAAATTTTCAGGTTTTAATTCTCATTTAACATTTTCTAAGTTGCTACATATGATAAAGCACAACTTTTAAAAAGTAGGTGAAGTGTGTATGGATATTATCTATCGCACTGCAAAACTAGATGATTATACAGAAGTAAATAAAATATTAGGGGAATCACTAGAACTCCACGCAAATGCGCTTCCTTCTATGTTTGATAATCAAATGGCTGTTTTATCTCCGGAACAATATCAAGCTACTCTTTATTATGCAACCATTGATATTCTTGTAGCTCAATATCGAAATCAAATTATTGGAGCGTCTGTTGTTGAATTAAAATATAACCCTCCCACCACATTAGCTCCTCTTTCCTACACAGCGTACATCCAATATTTTGGCGTTAAGAAAGGCTTTCAAAATTATGGCGTCGGAAAAGGTCTTTTTTCTGCTACGAAACAGTGGGCTGTACAAAAAGGAGCAAATGACCTCCAGCTTACCGTATGGGCATTTAACGAGAAAGCACGTGCTTTTTATGAAAGTCTTGGGCTGAAAAACTTAAGCTACCTTATGACTACTTCACTACAGCCATAAATCGTTCCATCAACGAAGACTAGACACGTAGGTGATACGTGCCTAGTCTCCGTTATTCAAATAAAAGACTCAATCATTTCGACGTGTTAATTTACGCAGCTTATATACATACTAAAAGAAGTTTATTACGTAGCCGGATTGCCCTCTTGCAGCTGTTCTTGTTCATCACGCTGACGGTGAGCTAAACGACTTGCCGCACTAGAAGCTACGCTCGCTACTAAATCATCTAAAAAGGTATTAACTCCTTTTTCTTTTTTACAGTCCAGCTTTTCAATAATGCCTACTTTTACTTTATCTAAATAGCCAAAGGTCGTAACAGCGATACTGCCATAGGTTAAAACGGCACCTAGAGCAATCGTTTCGTCAACACCAAACAACCCTTCGTCTTGTTCTACAATACTTTGAAGAGGTTCTGATAATTTATTTTGCTCAGCTAACTTATCAAGTTCGATTCCAACTAGAAGCGCATGCTGAATTTCTCTCTTTTGCAATACTCTTTCTACGCTTTCAGCGCATTCCTGAATGGTTAGAGCTGGATGATAAGGAAGCTGTAAATCATACACAATTTCAGCAATATCTAAAACTGTTACGCCACGCTCTTCTAGCAAATCAAATGTTGCCTTTGCTACTTCTTTGCTCGTTGGGATTTTTTTCGCTGTCATGTCTCTCTCTCCTTTTCAAGTTGTTGTCTCTCTTTATATTAAATTCGATGAGAGGCGCTAAAAACCTTTTTTGTTTCATCCACTTGAATTCATAAACTCGTCACATATCTCTTTAGGCGCTCATTACATTTACTTGCTATAATGAAATTATCTAATCAGGAGGTTTGTCTACTGTGGAAGAAAAACAAAGTAAATTTAGCAGAGGCTTATTATTATTTTTCATTGGCGCAACAGCCCTGTTCTTTATCGTCTTAATCGTTCTGTTTCTCATGTCTACTTTTGGAAAAAGCGAAAAAGAAGCCGTAGCTCTTCTAGCAGGGAATCACTACGCTATCGTTAAGGAAGAGAATTCATATACTCTTTATGATCAAAAAGAAAACAAGCCTATTTTAGAAGATGTAAACGGCTATTTCGGTGCTCGTAATATCCGAAGTTATGTAAAAAATGACACAGAATTGGTTTCGATTGATGAAAAAGAAGAAGAATATACGAAGAAGCCGCTAGAAAAAGCCAGCCAAGCAGAAAAAGCTATGTTAAAAAAAATGAAAAAATTAGATTAACCAAAAGCGCTTCAGTCGATTCTGAAGCGCTTTTTTAATGACGCATGCCTCTTTCTCGTCATTCGCTAAAAAATTCGTTACAATAAAATAAAGAACGGTTATTAGAAAATGTGTTACAATAAAGGTAACGCTTTCATTCAAATGCATAGGAGTCGATTATTCATGTCAGAAAGTAAGCGGAAGTTAGAAGAAATTTCTTTTTATAGTGACGCACTACAAGAAGATGTCACGTTACTAGTCTATTTGCCGTCAAACTATTCTACGCTCTATAAGTATTCCTTACTTATTGCCCAAGACGGAAAAGATTATGTTATGTACGGACGGACACCTCGTTTAATTGATGATTTAATGAACGAGTCAGAAATCGATCGTACTATTTTTGTTGGAATTCCATATAAAAGCGTGGAAGACAGGCGCGATAAGTATCATCCAGAAGGAAATCAAGTAGATGCTTACATTCGCTTTTTAGCACATGAACTTGTGCCATTTTTGGATAAAACATATCCTACATATGAAATGGGAAAATCACGTGTTCTAATTGGTGATTCGCTTGCTGCTACAGTTTCACTTCTGACGGCCATTGCGTATCCTCACACGTTCGGGAAAGTAATTATGCATTCTCCTTTCGTGAACGATGCTGTATTACAAACGGTCAACTCATTTGCTTCTCCTTCACTTCTGGATTTGTATCATGTTATTGGGACTGAAGAGACGGATGTCAAAACAACACAAGATGGTATATTGAATTTTATTGAGCCTAACCGCCTGTTGCACGAACAAATGAAGCAGCGTGGATATTCTGTTTTCTACGAAGAATTTAATGGAAATCATACGTGGAAATATTGGCAAAAAGACGTAAAGCGGTCGCTTCAATATATGTTGAAGTAGAAAGATACCATATTTTTTGAAAATTTGTTATAATAAGCTCGCTTTATACATATTTTATGATCTTACTTTGGAGGGATTTTTTATGAAATTTGGTGTTGTACTTTTTCCATCTAAAAAATTGCAAGATGTAGCGAATTCTTATCGAAAGCGCTATGATTCTCACTATTCATTAATTCCGCCTCATCTTACATTAAAAGAAGTCTTTGAAGCTACAGAAGACCAAATTGATGAAATTGCGGCTAACTTGCGTAAAATTGCCGAAGAAACAAATCCATTTACATTAAATGTAACGAAAGTAAGCTCATTTTCACCAGCTAATAACGTTATTTACTTAAAAGTAGAACAAAAGCCAGAACTGACGTCACTTTACAATAAACTTCATGAAGGCAATCTCGAACAGCCAACTGAGTATTCATTTATTCCACATATTACAATTGGTCAACGCCTTTCAGATGATGAGCACTTAGATGTGTATAGCCAGCTGAAGCTTGTAGATGTCGCTCATGAAGAAACAGTGGATCGCTTTCATTTAATGTACCAGCTTGAAAATGAAACATGGACTGTTTTTGAAACATTTCGTCTTGGAAAGGGATAAGATACGTGAACATCAAAGTACTAACGAACAAACAAGATCATTCTGATGCTTACTTCGTACGTCAAAAAGTATTTGTAGAAGAACAGCAGGTTGATGTAGAGCAAGAAATCGATGAATACGATTCCGAAGCCCTGCATTTAGTTGTATACAAAGGAACTGCACCAATTGGAGCAGGACGCTTCCGTATAGTAGAGGACTATGGAAAAGTTGAACGAATCTGCGTTCTTTCTTCTTATCGCAAAGACGGTGTAGGAAAGCTTTTGATGGATAAGTTAGAAGAGCTCGCAGCAGAGCACGAGATTGAAAAGATTAAGCTGCATGCTCAAACGCATGCGGAAGGATTTTATAAAAAGCTAGGCTACGTAACGGTTTCAGGTGAATTTATGGATGCTGGAATTCCACATGTAGAGATGGTAAAGAAACTAAGTAAAAAACACTAGGAATTGAACCTGGTGTTTTTGCTTTTTTAAAGGATAAGAACCTTTGCTTTGCTTATACTAATACCTAATCATGTGAATTAGGTGAAAATATGGATGAACTTATCGGAATTGCATTAGAACTCTTTATCGGATTTATCTGCTTGTTTATTTTAACTAAATTTTTAGGCAGAGCGACGATCACTCAGCTTACCACTTTTGATTTTATCTCTGCTCTTGTATTAGGAGAGTTAGTAGGAAATGCGTTATACGACTCAGAAGTAGGAATAGGCAAAATTTTATTTGCTGTTATCTTTTGGGGAGCGCTTATTTATGTTACCGAAGTTATTACTCAAAAAAATATTCGCCTGCGCTTGTTTTTAGAAGGACGGCCATCTATTATTATTCGAAAAGGGAAAATTTCGTACAAAGAACTTAGCAAAAATCGATTAGATATCGATCAGCTTCTTCATATGCTTCGTTCAAAAGACATATTTTCCATTCGTGAAGTTGAATATGCGATTTTAGAAACAGATGGATCACTAAGCGTATTGCCAAAATCTGATTATGCTAAGCCAACAAGAAGCGATCTACAGCTGCCTCCTTCTGAACCAGTTTTATCTATCGCCTTCGTCAGTGATGGACGTTTGCTTTTGAAAAACTTGATTCAGTCAGGCTTTGATGAAGACTGGCTAAAAACACAGTTGAAAAAACAGGGATTTACCGATTATAAACAGGTGCTTTATGCTGAATGGCAGCAGGGCAGTACTCTTTTTATTGAATCTTACTAAAATGTTTTTTACTTGTTCATTACTTTGTTAAAAAATCGTGAGCGCATTCATCCTGCTGCGTTCACGATTTTTTCTATTAGACACGTGTATTAATCACTAGGCCCTTATTTGTTAGCTTGCTGTATATACACTCTGCTGCTTGAAGCTTTTTTCGCTTTTGTACTGAACTTGGCGTCAATTCCAGTGAGTGAGAATGCGATTCAAACTCTTCGTCAAAGCTTTTTTTCTCAATAGGCCAAATACGATTTGAAAAAGAAACATTATTTTTTTGAAGGCGATTTACGTATTGAATAGATTGATAAGGTGTGACGGGCAGTATGTATCCCATATGAACCCTCCTCTTTTTCAAGATACCTTCTACTCCCAGACCTCAGTATTTTTCTCAAGAAGTATCGACATTGAAACAGCTCACTTAAACCCTCTACTTTAGACTTGTTCAAAACAGATGGCATCTTGTATCTATACCGCCTTTTTTGAACATATGTGATGTCTTATTCAATATATACCCTTTTTTACACCCTATCCCTCCAAAAATATCCGTGCTCTTTTTAAGAAAAGATGATTTTGATATGATAGACTTTGACTATAAAACAAAAACTGTGCGTATACACACATCTATATCGATGTAGAACGAGAGCGGCTTCTTGCTTTAACTCCCTCTTATTTACTATTGATTATTCATGTTTTAAAAAGGAGGCCATGTTTTTTGCAACGTGCACTTTATCAAAATCAGATACTTAATCTTGCTATAACGTCTAGAGACCGATTTCAATATTTATATGAAGCTAGTCTCCGAGGAGAAATGACGTGTGCTCACTGCGGAGAACCAGTTAAATTATATCTGGGGATTGAGCATTCTCCTTACTTTTATCATGCTCAAGTTCCCCATGAAAGAGAAGAGTGTTCAGACACACTATCAGAAACAACAGCTGTACAACAAATAAAAGAAAATCCGGCTGAATACAGAGAAACCAATGGATTTCGTATTCCTAAAGGACGAGCTATTGGTGAGAAAAGTTCAACTGTAAAAGAGAAAGCGACATGGAGGTCTTCCGCACCTTTTTCAAGTGTTCCTGCTTTTCGCTTAAAACCAGCTGTTCCTAAACACTCTGACTCTCCTTATTTAAATGAATTTAAAGAGAGCGGTATTGAATTAGATTCGAATCAATGGAAAGCTGTTACACATTCAGAAGGACCGCTCCTTATTCTAGCCGGTGCAGGAAGCGGAAAAACGCGTGTATTAACAGCCCGCACCGCATATATGATACAAGAAAAACAAATTGATCCAAAATCCATTATGCTGGTGACTTTCACGGCTAAATCAGCTAAAGAAATGAAAGAACGATTGGCTACATACCCAAAGATGTCCGGCTTACATCTTCGTCAAATGCTAGTTGGAACTTTTCACAGCATTTTCTTACGTATGATTGTTCATCATAATCCTCAAGCGTGGCAAATGGACCGCCTGCTAAAATGGGATTGGCAAAAAGAACAGATTGTGAAAGAAGCAGCAAGAGAGCTCCACGTGGATGAAAAAGATTTTCCGTTTGATCAGGCACTTCAGCAAATCGGCTATTGGAAAAACACGCTTGTTGGGGTGCAAGATGTTCGCCCAAAAGACAAATGGGAACAAGATGTGCACTTTTTATATCGTCGCTATGAAGAAGTCAAAAAGCAAAAACAGCTATTCGATTTTGATGACATGCTGTATGGATGTTATGAAATGCTAAAACAAAATCCCGATTTACTAACTCGTTATCAAAAAAGGTTTCGCTATTTTTTAATTGACGAATTTCAAGATATCAATAAAGTTCAATATAAAATTATGAAAATGCTAAGTGAAGACTCTAAAAACTTGTGTGTCGTAGGAGATGATGATCAATCAATTTACGCTTTCCGCGGAAGCGACCCTTCGTTCATTTTAAACTTTGAAAAAGATTTTGCTCATACAACGGTTATTACGTTAAACCAAAATTATCGTTCAGCTCACGCCATCGTTTCTTCCGCTAATAAAGTCATTGCACGAAATACAGCGCGCCGACAAAAAGAAATGGCTGCCCAGTTTGATAATGAGTTGCGACCTACATTCTTCTTTCCCTACGATGAAGAAGAAGAAGCAACAATGATTGTAACGGATATGAAAGAAAAGATTAAGCAAGGGGCTTCTCCAACTGAATTCGCGGTCTTGTACCGAACTCACGCTTCTTCACGCGCCATCTTTGAACGTTTATCGCAGTCAAACCTGCCATTTTCAATCGAACAAGATGCGGATTCGTTTTATAAAAGACGAATGGTTCGAAGTTTACTTTCATTTCTACGCTTGAGCGTGAATCCAAATGACGCAAGTTCGCTACAAGATTTAGTAAACGCACTCTTTTTAAAGAAAACAGCAGTCAATGACTTAAAAGCAGCAAGTATTCTTCATGATGGTACATTTATTGATGCACTTGAATATCTTCAAGATTTAAAACCGTTTCAGCAAAAAAAGCTCAAGAAAGTAATTCCTTTATTCAAGTCGCTAAAATCAATGTCTCCTTCTTTGGCACTTGAGACGATTTCTAAAGATATGGGATTCGATGATTTTGTCAAAAAACGCGGAAATGAAGGAAATATGATGGAAAAAGGTTCGGATGACGTGCGGGATTTAAAAGTTGTAGCACGTAAATTCAAAACCGTCCCTGAACTGTTAGAGCATGTGGACCATATGATTGGCATGAACACAGAGATGAAAGCTTTAAGCAAGCAATTTAATGAAAGTATTCAGTTAACCACAATTCACCGAGCAAAGGGTCTTGAATATAAGCATGTATACGTACTGAGCAGCGTAGATGGCGGATTGCCTCATGATTATGCACTCGAAGCTTATCGAGGCGGAGATGATGTGCCGCTTCAAGAAGAACGCCGCCTTTTATATGTAGCAATGACGCGTGCACAGAATTCACTTTACTTATCTGTTCCGCAAACTAGAAGAGGTAAAACCGCTTATCCTTCAAGATTCCTGAAGTCGTTTATAAAAAAAGTGTAAAGGAAAAACAAGCTGAAATAAAAAGATTTTAGTTGAAGGAAGAAGCTAGGACAAAAGTAGTTTCATTAAAGTGAAAAACGAACTATCTATCAAAAACGGATAAATAGTTCGTTTTTTTATAATCGTGGTGAACGCAGGTGCTTCTAGCTGTTGGTTGGAAGGCAAGGCGAAGACTCCTGCAGGAACAGCGGGACAGATGAGACCCCGCAGATCGCAAGCGACGAGGAGGCTCATCGGCCGCCCGCGGAAAGCAACAGCGGTCGAACAAGCAGTCCAGATTATGTATCCAGATTGTTTGTCTTTAAATTGGATTCCTGTAGTTATGTTTTAACCTCTTTTTCTTACTTCAAGCTAGCGTCCATAACTAATATTCTCATCATCTATTATTAACCAAATGTTCCACTAAGAGGTAGATATTCGTAAGTGGATACGTTACACTACGTTATGTACTGTACTACTATATTTTAGGGGGCTCCATTATTGAACACAAAGCTTATTCATGAAAATGAAAAGATTTTTTTCATTCTGTGTATGGTTATCAGCTTATTGACCTATTTCTTTTTAATTATTTCACTCGTTGGTATTATCTACCTTGTAATCGGTTTTTTAATTACATTTATACTCCACGGTTTTTCTATTGCTCAAATTCGCAACAATGGGGTTAGATTGACAGAGAAGCAGTTCCCGCACACTTATCATCAGGCAAAACAGTTATCTTCAGAGCTGGATTTAGAGCTGCCCGATATTTATATTGTTCAATCAGGCGGATTGTTAAACGCGTTTGCTACACGTTTTTTTGGACGTCACTTTGTCGTTTTATACTCCGACATTGTTGAAATGATTGAAGATAATCAAGAAAAAGAACTTTCTTTTATTATTGCCCACGAATTAGTTCATATCAAACGTAAGCATACACTCTACCACTCACTTATTCTACCTGCCCTTTGGGTTCCTTTTTTAGGAAAAGCTTACTCTAGGGCCTGTGAATATACGTGTGATCGCATAGCTTCCGTTGCGATTGGTGATGCAAAAGCTGCCACTCAAGCACTCACTATACTTGCGGTTGGTCATTGTCTAAATAAAAAAGTAAATCAGGAGGAATTTGTTCATACGCACTCACAGGAAAAAGGTTTTTTTATGTGGTTGAATCAAACTACTTCAACTCACCCCCCTATCGCTCATCGGATTAAAGAAATTAATTACTTAGCACAGCATCCGGAACTGTTTGATCTTGATTCTAACGCATTCCAAACAAATGAAATTGCATAAATGGAAAAAAGCCCTGACAGGTCAGGGCTTTATATAAAAACGTTAAATTATTTTTTCTCATTTAGCATTTTAGCGATGGTCGCAAAATCAATGGATTGATTATTGTTTGCAATCGCCTTAACAATTTGTTCTTCTTTTTGTTTTGAAATTGGCTTATTCGCAATTTGTGCTACTCGCTTCACAATATTACGCACCGTTTGCTCATCTTTAAAATTAGCATTTTGTACAGAATTCGCAAGTTCAAAAATATCCTTCATATTAACGCCTGTTTTCTTTTCTATATTTTTAAACATATTATTATCCATTTTGCATGACCTCCTTTATTTATACTTCATCGTATGCACCATGTGCCTAGATGGTGCCCTTTACATTTAATAAAAAAAATAAAGTGCGAGTGAAACTTCACCCGCACTTTTCGGTGCCTTATTCATAGAAGGGATTAATTGTAAAAACAAACACAACCAACAATAATTAATAGAATGAATAATACAACGATTAACGCAAAACCACCGCCGTAGCCACCACCGTAACCACAACCACCGTAGCCAAATCCGCAGCCCATAATATTACACCCCCTCTGTTTTACTCCCTATACTGTATGTTCACTCAAATGATTTTGTATGGGCTTTTCAACTGTGTACATTAAATTTCATTGTCCAAACGGATCTTCAGCATCTTGCTCATCAAGTCTTTTTACATTTTGCTGCAGTTTCCTCTCTTGCTGTTCCATCTGCTTTTCTGCTTTTTCTACTTCATTCATTCTCTTTCGATGTTCTTCCATCATATGCTGTTCAAAAAAACGTTCAAATTCATCGAAAAAATCTGGCATCTCTACACCTCTCTCCACTCTATGTAAAAAAGCATTGTCCGAGTGACAATGCTTCTATTGCTTATCGCTTTGGTAACTTTGAACCACAGCCGCAACCACCTTGTTTTGGAGAAGGGTACTGGACTGGCTTAGGAATAGCCTGCCCTTTCTTCACCGATTGTTTTGTCATTGGTTGTGGATGATAAGGCAGGGGCTGAGGGTATTGATTAGGATTATAATTATAATGATAATACATCATGTTTCCCTCCTTTTCACAGCATCCTATCTATAACATTATATTCTGGACTAAAGAAAGACGTTCTATCTTATTTGTCCATTTTGCGCTGCAGGGACAAGAATAAATCCGTGCTGTTTTTTGGTTTTCTTACTCTCGATCTTTCTCCTCCCTTTTGCTCTGTCACTTCACGCAGCCGATTTTGCAGTTCTTGAATTGTCCCTTGAGCTTGATGATTGTACTGTACAATGGACTGTTCGGTTTTTGATTTTTGTTCATTAACGCATGCTCTGAGCCAATCTATTTTTTCCTCTAGCTTCTTTTTTTCTTTTTCATGCTTTTGCTGTAATTCCACTAACTCTTCCTTAATATCTTCATATTCAAATTCTTGGTGCTTGAATTTTTGATATTCTTCTTTATAAAAAGCCAACTCCGACTTCAATGAAGCAATATATTTTTTCGTTTTTTCCTCGCTCATGCCCTTCACTCCTCCATTATAAATAACCCACAGCTTCTAAAAAATCAGTTAAAGATGAATAACACTTTTTATTAACATGAATATGCTGTAATTGAGTTTATTATTTCCTTCATTTTTTATGCTCGCTCCAACTAGAATTTATTCCGATAAATTCCGCTTTTACTAAGGAACATAAAAGCTGGTCATTCATACACTATAGTAGTCCGATACCTAGTAACGAAAAGCGTAAAGGAAGGACAATTACAATTAGGAGGTTTAAAAATGGCAGAACTTTTTGAATCATTATGTATCCGCGTACCTAAAGTGTACGACTGGGTTAGACGTCAAGTTGTTTTACCACAAATCTTTACTAACGATACTTCATTGTTTAATGAAGAAAATCTTAAAGATTTAGGCCATGACGTAGAAGTGGAAATTGTTTTAACAGATAGTGAAGGTCACCCTGTAGATCCTTCAGATGAAGACGCACTTGATAACGTGATTGAGCTTGTGCCACACGGTGGTCGCAGACCTAAAAAAATTGTGTTACCAGATGGAGAAGTTGTTGTTCTTCATGAAGTAAAATTATCAATTAGCGGCTTTTACCGAGTTAAGTTAATTGAATTGAGTGGACATCACAAACACGATGAGGTTGAATCTAGCGTTATTCCTTGGAAAATACATCAGACATTCTATTTATGCGCCCCGGAAGGAACAGAACCTGTTGTCCACCTTGAATCTTTTGAAGGAACTGACGGTTCTCTCAGATTATCAGATTGTCACTTACAGCAACTAAGTTTTGATCTTGTATTGTGCCTAAGTGTCCAAATTGAAAAAGATGTAAAAGTTGAAGTAGAGGGCAGCTTCTGCTATCCTCGCCCTGAAATCATTTCCACAAGCAGCTGCTCACCTATTGAATATCCACCTCAATGTGATGCTATTTTCCCTGGAAAGCCACATCACGATGATTTTGATGGAGACGACGTAGAGTCAGACTTCGACCTTCACGACTTTGATTAACGAGATAAAAAGCCAGAGGAGAATATTTCTCCTCTTTTTTCATCGTTTACAAGCTTTGTGCATACATATAAATAAAACTGCTGTGGGCAGCTCAGGTTTACAAACTTAATTCATAGCTCAGCAGGAAAGGAGACTACTAGATGAGTCGTAACTCCCCTTCCCCTAAAGATGATTTAACTCAATTAAAACAAAAGCTCATTCACTATAAATCGGAAATTCGGTACGTACAAAACCAATTAAAAAGCTATGAACGAGCTTTAGAACGAGAAAAAGAAAATACATTGTTTTGGAAGAAAAAACACGCTGAGACGCTTTCTACATCTGAAAAAGAAGTAGAAATTGAAGGATTAGAAAAAGAGCTGGATTTACTAAGAAACGAGCTTTCTGAACAAAAAATTATTGCAGAAGCATTTCGGGAAAAAGCCTCGAGAAAACAGCCCGTTATTGAAGAAAAGATCGTGGAAAAAGTAATCGAAAAAATTGTGGAAAAACCTGTGGAAAGGTTTGAAAAGAGTGATATTCTCTGTTTCTTTCAACATTCTATACTGCTGCCAGAACAAGATGAAAGCGAGCTGACGATATTCGGCAACGTAATTATTCAAAATCAAACGAGCAGTACTTTACGCTCTCCGGTGCTTTGCTTAAAAATGAAACCCACTGCTTCGGCTATATTAAGCGGGAAGATCATTGATGAAAAAGACATTGAAGTTTCTAGTATCCCCTCTTCTTCTTTAGAATGGCGCTATGCTCATCCAAAATGGCAGGGAAAAATTCAAAATGACGGTGAATATTGGATCAAACCTATTAAGCAAACCGTATTAAAGCCAAAAGACAAGTTACTATTTGACTCTTTTCAAATAGTCATTCCGCTGTCCTCTGATACGACTTCATTTATTCTAGAAGGCTTTTTTTATAGTGAAGAATGGCGAGAAGGCATTCCTTTTTTTAATAAAGTAGTGCTAAATTTCCCTTAATTATTAAAAGACATATTGATGTTCAATATGTCTTTTAACTCGTCCATTTATTTCATAAACGATTCTATAATTCCTGCACATCCTGCGATAGCTAAGATTGTAATGACAGGAATAGCAATATGCGGGATCGCTACATAACTAAAATAAAGCCCTACCGTACACCATATGCCCGTACACCAATAACAGCTGAGCAGCTCTCCAATCCACTTTTGCAGTCCCTTCCCTTTTATCTCTAGGTAAGTTACCGTATTTCCTTGTTCATCTTGATCTTCTACGATTTTATGAAACGGTTTACGAATAAAAGCTGTAATTTTATCAAAAACAATTAGACGAGTAAGTCGAAATGTCGCAAAGACAAATAACGTTAGATAAATCCATGTCATCTTCATTCCTCCGTGCATTCACAAACTTATGAAAATAAAAGCTAACGTGCTTCTTCACTGTTAGCTTTTAGAGTTACTTAAATTTTAACGATAGATATGGTCTGAATATCATGAAATGTCAATACTGTTTTCTCTTTATTAGGAGGAACGCTTACGTATAAACTTCCTTCTTTTAATTCTAAAATCGTTCCTATATATTTTTGGTTTTGACACGTAATTTCACAAATTGGCTGAGACATATGAGGCGGGAAGCTGCATAGAAATTCAACTTTTTCTTTAATCGTCATAGACTGAAACATTTTATTTGGCTTTTTAGTCTCTGATTGCGGTATATCCACGGGAACAATTGAACGCTCTTCTTCTTTTTCATACTTAATCTCTTCCACTTTTTCTACGTCAGGCTCTTTGACTTCTTGAATGGAAGAAAAGCTGGGCTCTTCTTTTAACACATGCTCTTTCTCTATTCCTTTATTGTCTTGCTGTTTTGAGCTAAAATAATATTGCATAGAACGCTGATTTTGCGTAGCGTTTGGCTGGACAATGTACATTAGCGGCTCGTTTTCTTCTGACTTAGATTTTGAGTTAGTCATGAAGCATACCTCCAATTGCTTGTTATCGTTCTTTTAAAAATGTATGCTTGAACACGGAAAAACTTGTTTATTTTTTTCCGGTAGCCTTTTTAACACCAAAAGCAGCGCTGTACTTTTTTTCCAGCATTTGAGAAAACACAATAAAAGAGGTTGAGACATAACGAAATTAATTCAATCTAAAGACGCACAAATGGGACACATGAGCTGAACCGCTTGTCACACCGCAACAAAAAAACGAACCACTAATCAAAAATCTTGATCAGTGGTTCGTTTTTTACTTGAGCTAAAATACTTTTGTCCCAGCCTCTTCCCCTCACTCAATAAGGTAGAAACCTACACCTATCTAGATACCTTTATCTAATTTTATACTCAAGAAGCATACGCAATTCATTCACATACGAACGAGACCCCGTTACAATCAAACGATCATCAAATTCAAGCTCTGTATCGCCATGAGGTACAATGGAATCTTTGCCTCTAAAGATTCGAACAAAAATCACATCTCCTGTAAATGGGAACTTACGAAGCTCTATCCCCTCGTATTTAAGGTTACGCATATTAATTTGATAAAGCGCTGTTTCTTGATTCGTTAAGATATTTAAAATATTTGGCGACTCGATTAAAGCTTTTAGCAATGCAGTCGTAGATAACAGCACAGAAAAAACTTCAATGTTATTTTCTTTCATCTTTTCATCTAATACAGGACTTTCTACGCGAGCAATAACCCTTTCTGTACCGTATTCTTTTGCAAATAGAGCAATGTCGCTATTTCTCTCTTCTTCCCCTGTTGTTACAACTAATACATCCGCATCTAAAATCCCCATACGTATTAAAGTTTCCTTACTATATCCATCGATGTCGACGATATTAAAAATGGAATCCGACGTACGGTTTTCAATTTTGTCCTGAGTAGGATGATAAATGGTAACATCATATAAATCAAGATCCATTTCTCGAATAACCGGGAGTGTAAATTGATTTGCACCAAGCATATTAACCTTCAGCTTTCTGTCACTGATTTCTGGCTTTGGAAACAGCTTTCTAAAGATAATAGGTGTAATAATACATGTAATAATCGCCACCAAAATCAGCGCACCGGACATTTGTGAATCAATAACACCAATATTTTCACCAACCGTTGCTGCCGCAATAACGAGTGATAAAGTCGATGTTAAAAGAAAGCCCGATGCCAAAACGGTTTTCATATCATACCATTTTCTTAAGATTAACGCTGGGACTAGCTTGGATATTAATAATGCAATGAATAATAAAGGCATTAAAATCAGCACTTTTTTATCACTGAACAATGACCAAACGTCAAGCTTCACTCCTACCATCACAAAAAAGATAGGAATTAAAAATCCGTAGCCAAACGAATCTAATTTATGAACTAAGTTTTTGTTAGGCGCAAGAAGAGAAACGAGTGATCCCGCTAAAAAAGCGCCTAAAATGTTTTCAACGCCAATTGACTCCGAAAGGCCCACTAGAATAATAATGAGTGCAAATACGGCGCGCGTGTCGATTTGAATTGTACCTTTAGACATTGTCTCAAGAAACGATCGGTTTTTAAACTGCTTCCCTATGAAGTATAAAATCACTCCTACTCCAAATAAAATTAAAATCAACCATGTATTACTATTTCCTGATTTATCATAGACGGAAGCAAATACGGCTAGTAAAATCATCGTGACTAAGTCCGCAATAACCGCAATCAATAAAATGGTTTGTCCAATCGGCTTTTTCATAATCTGTGCATCTTTTAAGGTCGGCACTACTACTCCTAGTGAAATGGTAGAAATAATAAGCGTCATCAAAAAGGCGTTATCAATAAAACCTGTCCATACAAAAACATAGGACAAAAATAGTGAAACCGCAAAGATAGCTGCAAACACTAGTATAGAAATGGAAAAAGCATTTGGCACCTTCGCTCCTGATACCTTTTTGTCTTTTGAATTTCCTCCAGCAAAAGCAGAAAAATCAATTTCTAAACCACTTAAAAACATCAAAAAGATAAAGCCTAGAGTGGAAAGTGTTTCAAGCCACATATCCTGCTCCACAAGGTCAAAACCACTTTTCCCTATAATTAATCCCATAATAATTTCAGCTACGACTACAGGTATAATGTTAAGTTTAAACCGATGCAACAGTATAGGCGTTAAAAAGGCCAAACTAATGACGATAACAAGTGATGTAAAGGACGCGTGCTGTTCCATTAGATTCCCCTCCTTTTACCTTCGCTATTTATAAAACGAAGACATTAGTATTCTAAAATTAAAGGTTAATCATAAAAGCTTGAAGGTTCTCTGTCAACTATATGAACTGATAATGAAAATCCGACATGATTACTCATGTCGAATTCTAAAGTCCCTTCATTACTTTAAATAACTCATAAATGTTGTCGCTAGACCGAAGTAAATTAAAATACTGATAAGATCATTGATCGTTGTAATAAATGGTCCTGATGCGACTGCAGGGTCAATTTTGAACCTGTGCATGAGAAGCGGGATAAACGCTCCTGCTAGGGTAGCCACAATCAATGTTGAAAATACAGAGACGCCTACCAAAGCGCCTAAAATAAGATCTCCTTGCCAAATATAAACAATTAACACAACTAAAAGTCCACATGATGCGCCCGTAATCATTCCGGTAGCTGCTTCTCGGATTAACAGCTTAAATTTGCTTTCTTCTTCGATCTCTCCCGTCGCCAGTCCGCGAACCGCAACGGCTAGTGCCTGTGTTCCTGTATTACCGGCCATACCGCCAATCAAAGGGATAAATACAGCTAAAATAGCTACTTGATTCAACGTATCTTCAAAACGTCCAATTAAACTCGCTGTCATCATTCCTAAAAACAGCAAAATGATAAGCCAAGGCAGCCTCTTTTTGGCCGCTACTAAAGGATTGTGGTCAATTGTATCATCTACATCACTAATACCGGCTAATTTAGAATAGTCATCCGATGCCTCTTCATCAAGAACATCCATCACATCATCAACCGTAATAATCCCGAGAAGATGCTGCTGAAAATCAACAACTGGAAGCGCAAGAAAGTTGTAATCGCGCATAATACGCGCAACTTCTTCTTGGTCTTCTGCTACTGACACGGATACGACTCGTTCATTCATAACTTCGCTTATCATCGTATCTTCATCTGCTATAATTAAATCACGAAGAGAAATAACACCTGCTAGATGCTTTTGTTCATCAATAACAAATACATAATAAATCGTTTCCGCTTCTGGAGCTTCCCTGCGTAGAATGTGCATGGCTGAATGTACAGTTTGATTTTCACGAATGGCCACAAATTCAGTCGTCATAATACTTCCAGCGGTATATTCCTCGTAATGAAGCAGCTCTTTAATTTCATCCGCTGCTTCTTCATCCATAATCGTTAAATAGCTCGCCACTTGTTCTTTATCCAATTCATTTAATACGTCAACGGCATCATCCGCCGACATTTTCGACAGCATGTCCGCTGCAAAATTGGGATGCATCTCTGAGAGAATTTCTTGATAATCTTCTTCTCGTATCTCTACATTTTCAAAGATATCCGCCATTTCTTCCGGAGATAACATCTCGTACAGCGCAAATCTAGAAGGCTCATCTAATTCTTCAAAAAATTGAGCTTGGTCATACGTATGCATATGTAAAAATTCTTCACGAAATGCATCGATTTCATTTTTTTCTAAAAGTGATAATAAATGTTCGGCGAACCATGCCTTTTCTTCTTTTTCAATTGAATCTGTCATGTCTTCAACCTCCCTGTCGCACAAAACTCATTTAACTTTATGATGAATTTTGTTTTTTTTCAACTCACAGCTCTTTACTCTTTTCCCAATATTATATAAGTTCTACACATAGTTTGCTCCATATAAGGGTAATTTTATATCGTCAAAGGAAAAACCTTTTAAGGATGTGGATAAAAGATGAAAGTAGATATAATAGGCGATATCCATGGGTGCTATGATGAATTAAAAGCGTTAACAGAAAAACTTGGGTATGAGTGGCAAGACGGGATTCCTGTCCACTCTGACGGACGGCGCCTTGGATTTGTAGGTGATTTAACAGACCGAGGACCTCATTCACTAAAAGTGATTGAGCTCGTATGGTCACTTGTAATAAAGCATCAGCAAGCTTACTACTGTCCAGGCAATCACTGCAATAAGCTATATCGCTTCTTTTGCGGTAACAAAGTGCAAATTACTCATGGGTTAGAAACGACCGTTGCTGAGTACGAAGCTTTACCTTCAAGAGAACAGAAATTCATTAAGAAAAAATTCATTGAGCTTTATGAACAATCACCTCTATATGTGCAGCTTGATCAAAACCAATTAATTATTGCTCACGCCGGTCTTAAAGCTGAATACATCGGCAGAACGGATAAAAAAGTAAAAACCTTTGTGCTATACGGAGACATTACGGGTGAAAAACATCTAAACGGCATGCCTGTCCGACGGGATTGGGCCCAACATTATAACGGAAAACCGTTTATCGTGTATGGGCATACACCCGTAGTAAAAGCCAGAAAAATTCATAATACCATTAATATTGATACAGGCGCAGTTTTTGGAGGGGCTTTAACGGCGTTTCAGTATCCTGAAAGGAATATTATATCGGTGCCTTCATCTATGCCTTATGTAGAGGAAAAATTTAATCACTTCGTGTAAAAAGAAAGTCGCTTTTCATTAAAAAAAGCGACTTTCTTTTACGATTTGAAGTTTCTGCATATCTGGCGGCAAAGGTGCTGTAAAAGACAAAGTTTTTTGTAAAAAAGGATGAAAAAAAGTGAGCTCATAGCTGTGAAGAGCTTGACGAGAAATAAGATGATTCGTTCCGCCATATAAGGTATCTCCAAGCAGTGGATATCCTTTATAAGCCATATGAACACGAATTTGGTGAGTTCTCCCCGTCTCAAGCGAAAGAGCAACTTCTGTAAAAGAAGAATACTGACGCAGCGCCGTATAGTGTGTAATAGCAAACTGCCCATCTTCTCTTACTTCCCGTTCGATGATACTTGACTCTTTTCGGCCAATCGGTGCCTCTATCGTTTCTTTGCCAACAAGCTTACCATGAACAAAAGCTCGGTATACGCGTTTAATTTCATGTTCTTTTTGTGCTTTAGAGAATAAGTAATGAACGTGCCTATGTTTAGCGACAATAAGCAGCCCAGATGTGTCTCGGTCCAACCTATTTACAAGATGAACAGTCGAGTTAATGTTATTTTTCTCATAATAATAGAGCACAGCATTACTTAGTGACCACGTTAGATGTTCTCGAGAAGGTATACTTGGCATGTTTGGCTGCTTATTCAAAACTACTATATACTCATCTTCGTATACAATATCCAAAGGTATAGCTTTAGGAAGAAGACTTTCACTTGCTTTTTCTGGTGGAAACGCCACCTTGATTTCGTCACCTTTTTGCAGAATATATCGAACCGTTGCATGCTTTCCATTTACTTCAATTGCTCCTCCTCTGAACTTAATGTCCGTCAGAGAAGCTTTGGAAATATCATGTTCTTTTAAAAATTCACGAACCGCTACACCCTCGAAAGAATTATCTACGGTCCAACTCAACGTAAAAACTTGTTTCATTCTCTTCCCTGCCTTTAATCATCACATACAAAAGAGTCTCTGACACGCTGCCAGAAAGGAAACGCACGAAAGCGAGCAAATCGAATTTTTTCGCTTGCTACCCGAAATTGAATCGACTTTACATCTTTATGTAAAAGAGTTAAATGATCAATGGTAATTTGAAAGTCTGCGTCGTTCACAGGCTTTAACAGCGCTGTATGATGTCCAGGAAGAACCAATGGAGAACCTATCGTACGGAACACTCGATTGTTAATAGAAGCCATTTCAGCAATTTGAATAGCTTGAAGCGAAGGATGTAAAATCGCGCCTCCAAGGGATTTGTTGTAAGCTGTACTTCCCGAGGGAGTGGATACGCAAAGGCCGTCTCCTCGGAAGGTCTCAAATCGCTGCCCTTTAATTTCCACATCCATCACTAAAGAACCTTCTACACTTTTTACTGTACATTCATTCAGAGCTAAGTATCGAGCTTCGCGTCCACCGTTTGTATAGCGAATAATCACTTCCAGCAGTGGATACTCTACAGTCTGATAGGGTGTCTTTGCAATAGCAATCACCAGCTTCTCAATCTCATCAGGTGTCCAATCTGCGTAAAAGCCTAAATGGCCGGTATGAACCCCAATAAAAGCCGTCTTGTCAAGTCGGTTTCGATAGCGGTGAAACGCGTAGAGAAGCGTTCCATCCCCTCCTACTGACACTACAATATCAGGCTGGTTTTCATCATATTCTAAATGAAAATCTAATAAATACGTTTTCATTTTTTGCATAAGCGTATTTGATATTTGGTTGCCTTTTGATGTAATAGCAAATTTTATTTTCTCCACCTAATTCTCTCCCCCTATCCATCCAATGTACAAAGCTGTTGCTGAGTCATACCTAAGATTCTTCCGCCGATTCTTTTTTTCGTGAGAAAATAGCCTGAGCTTCTTGAATCTCACCTCGTATTTGAGACATTTCTTCATCGAGCTGAGTAGCCGCTTCAGAAGCACGCTGAAGTCGCTTTTTGATATTCTCAGGAAATTTCCCGCTGTACTTATAATTTAAAGAATGCTCAATTGTAGCCCAAAAATTCATAGCCAGTGTACGAATTTGAATTTCCACTAAAATTTTCTTTTCACCTTTAATTGTTTGAACAGGATAACATACGACCACATGATATGAACGATAGCCGCTTTCTTTTTTATGAAGAATATAATCTCTTTCTTCAATCAATTCAAAGTCTGTTCGCTGACGTAGGAGCTCTACGACCGCTTTAATATCGTCCGTAAATTGACACATCATACGGAGTCCCGCAATGTCCTGCATCTCTTCCTCTAAGCGATCGAGAGAAATTCCTTTTCGAGTCGCTTTATCCAAAATACTGGCGATAGGCTTTACTCGTCCCGTCACGAATTCAATAGGTGAATGCGTAGACTTCATATCATACTGTGAACGAATTCCCTTTAATTTCACCTTAAGTTCTTCAACGGCTTGTTTATACGGTGCTAAAAATAAATCCCAATGCCTGATCATTAATAACACCCCCCTTTTTTCTCTCTATTACTTATTTTCTTTATCTAAAAAAACTTCCTCTACTCGTGCTACCATCTCGTCTCCATAATTCACATTTCCTTCGATGTTACTGATGAGATAAGATAGCTCTTCTTTAACGGCTGATAGCTCAATTACTTTCTTATTAATTTCTAAAAATACTTTCATATCTTTATGTAAGACGTGCTTTAAATTTGCCCAAATATTATCACTAAGGCCAACATACATAAATTGATCATTAATATCTACAACATATACAAATGACATGTTATCTGAATCAACAAGCATTTGTTTTGTATCTTCCAATTGTTCAATTTCCGTCTCAATAGGGTCTGCTTTTAAATGTAATTCATTTGATTTCATCACACAGGTAGTGATGTCAATTCGATTGTGCATAAATAAACTCCTTCCAACTATACAATTCGTTACTATTTTAACACATTCCAGGAACGTTTAATAAAGGTAAAACCTAAACAATCCGTATTTCTTCATTTTCCAAGTTCCCCATATGGATATTCCTGTTAGGAAATGTAGTTTGACTGTCTCAAAAAGTGTGATAAATTAAGATGGAAAGTGCCTTACCAAAAGACCTAAATTAAAAGGATGATTTCATTGAAACAAGAAATTGAAATTGAATTTAAAAATATAGTAACGAAAGAAGAGTTTGATCGTCTCCGCTCACACTTTCAACTAACTGAAGATCAGTTTGTTTCTCAAGAAAACCACTATTTTGATACACCTTCTTTCTCATTAAAAGACTGCGGGGCTGCCCTGCGAATTCGAAGCAAAAAGGATAAGTCCGTTCTCACGCTCAAACAGCCTCATCAAGAGGGTCTTTTAGAAACACATGAAGCCTTAACAAATGAACAAGCTAAAGAATTGCTAGATGGCAGCGCCAAGATTCCGTCAACAATTCAACAGCTTATTACTGATTTACAAGTCGATAGCCATGCGCTAACTTATTTTGGCACTTTGCGTACAAGTCGAGCAGAAATTCCATATAAAAACGGGTTACTTGTACTCGATCATAGCTTTTATCTAGGTGCTGAGGATTATGAACTTGAATACGAAGTAACCGATGCCAATGAAGGAGCAAAATGTTTTGAGCAATTGCTTACGGAGCTTGATATTAAAAAGAAACCAACGGAAAACAAAATTCGACGATTTTACAAGCGAAAGTATACGTTAATGGATGGAGAATAAATTCATGAGCATGAATATTAACAATTACATGTCTTCCGTTCAATTTCCTGGAACTCAGCCATTTTCAGTTAACAACCAGATGCCAACAGCTAACGTGATGCTTGGTACAACTTTACTCTCTGTATTTGCTCAGCTTTTTCAAGACTACGTCAATCAAGAGCCTCAAATGAGTACCAATCTTTACTTGAAGGCAGCGCAGATGTTTCCATCTACGGCGGTTCAAATGCAGTCCGAGCCATCTGTTTCTTCCTCAAGTAAGGCAGCGGCTTCAAATGCTGCCTTACCTGCACAAAAAAATGAAACGGCAAAGGCCAGTTCTCAGGATGTACAAACGATAATTACAGAAGCAGCTGCACGCTACCAGCTGGATCCTAAACTTATTCGTTCTGTTATTAAACAAGAATCAAACTTTAATCCATCTGCCAAAAGTTCTGTAGGAGCGGCTGGGCTTATGCAGCTAATGCCAGCAACCGCTAAAGCTCTTGGTGTAGAAGATCCGTACGACTCCAAGCAAAATGTATTTGGAGGAGCCAAATATCTTCGACAAATGTTAGATAAATACAACGGAAATGTGAAATTAGCGTTGGCGGCCTATAATGCTGGACCAGGTAATGTCGATAGATACGGCGGAGTACCCCCTTTTCAAGAAACGCAAAAATATATAAATAAAATTATGTCTTCTTATCTTGTGTAAATGAACAAAATCATTCGCCACTCGAACATGGAATGGCTGTAGTTTGTCGAGGTTACACTATATAAATAGAAGGAAACGTTTGTGAAAGTATTCCTTTGTTTCTCATAATTAGTGATTCGCCACAGCATCATAGACTTTTCTTATGTAGAATTCCACTTTATCTCTTTTCCAGTAGAAGAAGTAAGCGGATAGTTTGAGTTAACGAAATGACACTGCTAAAATTAAGGAAAGTAAAAAACACCAAAGAGTTAAGACGTATATTTCTTATAACAAAGGAGTTATCAACATGAGAGAAAAAATCCACTCCCCTTACGAATTATTAGGCGGTGAACATACGATTTCAAAACTTGTTGATGCTTTTTATACACGCGTTGGACAACATCCTGAGCTCGCGCCAATTTTTCCTGATGATTTAACAGAAACAGCACGAAAGCAAAAGCAATTTCTGACACAATATTTAGGAGGGCCTTCGTTATACACTGAAGAGCATGGTCACCCTATGCTGAGAGCTAGGCATCTTCCTTTTGAAATTACACCGTCAAGAGCCAAAGCCTGGCTGACGTGTATGCATGAAGCAATGGACGAAATTAATTTAGAAGGCCCTGAGAGAGATGAACTTTATCATCGTCTTATTTTAACTGCCCAACACATGATTAATTCACCGGAACAGACAGATGAGAAAGGATTTTCACATTGAGTAATCTAAATAGCCAATACCCATCCTTGCATCAGCTTTGTCAAGGTTCAAATAAAAAGCCGCTTGAAATCTATGTATTTGTTGACCCTCTTTGCCCGGAATGCTGGGCACTCGAGCCTATTCTAAAGAAGTTACAAATAGAATACGGTCAGCTGTTATCCCTCAAGCATGTGCTTGGCGGAAACTTACAGCAATTAAATATTGGAGCACAGCAAAAATTTGAACATATTGCAAAATCGTGGGAGAAAACTGGAAGCCGCTCCGGTATGTCATGTGACGGCAATCTGTGGCTTGAAAACCCAATCGATACTCCTTACGCTGCATCAATTGCGATTAAAGCGGCCGGTCTGCAAGGAAAGAAACAGGGCATTCGCTTTTTGAGAAGACTTCAAGAAGTAGTATTTTTAGAAAAACAAAATGTTACAGAAGAATCTGTCTTAATACAATGTGCAAAACATGTGGGGCTAGATGTTGATGAATTTGTAAAAGATTTGCATTCAGATTACGCTGCGAAGGCCTTTCAATGTGATTTAAAAATCACGTCGGAAATGGATGTCGATGAGATTCCAACTCTTGTGTTCTTCAACGAAAAAGTTGAAGAAGAAGGCATTAAGATATCAGGATACTATTCGTACGAAACATATGTACACATCATTAAAGAGATGTTAGAAATTGACCCAGATCCAGCTTGTCTTCCGCCTCTTCGTTCATTTTTAAGCTACTTTCAATTTGTTGCTTCAAAAGAAGTTGCAGTTGTGTATGGTTTATCATTAGAAGAGGCTGAAAAAGAATTGAAAAAACTTCAGCTTCAGCAAGTCGTTGAGAGAGTTCCTGTCAAATACGGAACCTTTTGGAGAAGTACTGAAAAGAGCTGTTAATCATTAAATGTTGATGCTTATCCTAAGCATCAACTAAACAAAAAAGACTTGGCTTTCGCCAAGTCTTTTCGTTTGTCTTAAGACAACAAGGGGATGGGAGAAATTTTTCACGGTCAAACAAAGGGGTATATGTTTGTTTTGTGATAAACTTCACGATTAATACTATAGCAAATTATGTCGACTTTTGGCAACCCCTTTTTTCAATTTTATTCACTTTTTTATAAAAAAACTTCATAAACAGCCAGATTCACTCATATAGTACAACCAATTATGCTTTTAATAGAGGTGTTAACTATGAAAATTGCTGGAATTACTCTAGGGGTTGTTATTCTTTTGGTTTCTTTTTTATTCTATATTTTATCTCTTATGCAGCTTGTTCCTCTCATTATCGCAGGCCCTCTCTTATTTTTAGCTATCCTTATTATTTTTACATTGCTTAACAATCACAACAAATTTCGAGGATTTAAAAAATGAAGCAGGATACAGCTCCTGCTTCATTTTAATTTTATTGATTTAATAAACGTTCCATTTCCGTTAATTTCTCTTCAAATACGGCTAGCGCTTCTTCAATAGGCTGAGATGTTGTCATGTCTACTCCTGCTTTTTTCAACACTTCAATTGGATAATCAGAGCTTCCTGACTTTAAGAAACCTACATAGCGCTCAACAGCTCCATCTCCTTCTTCAAGGATTTGCTTGCTTAATGCCGCTGCTGCACTGAACCCTGTAGCATATTGATAAACGTAGTAATTGTAATAGAAATGCGGAATACGAGCCCATTCTAATCCAATCTCTTCGTCAATTACTAAGTTGTCTCCAAAATACTTTTTATTTAAGTCATAATATAATTTTGTTAATAATTCAGGTGTAAGCGGCTCTCCGTTTTGAGCACGCACGTGCACATCGTGCTCAAATTCAGCAAACATCGTTTGACGGAATACCGTACCGCGGAATCCTTCTAGATAATGGTTAAGCAAGTACAAGCGCTGCTTTTCATCATCAATCGTTTTTAGTAAATAATCGTTTAGAAGCGCTTCATTACACGTTGAAGCTACTTCTGCCACAAAGATTGAATAATCTCCGTAAGGATATGGCTGCGTTTTTCTTGTGTAATAACTGTGTACAGAATGGCCAAATTCATGGGCTAGTGTAAACAAGTTATTTACATTATCCTGCCAGTTCATTAAGATATAAGGATTGGTGCCGTACGTTCCTGAAGAATAAGCACCGCTTCGCTTGCCTTTGTTCTCATGAACGTCTACCCAACGGTTTTCAAATCCTTCTTTTAACACGTTAAGGTAGTCTTCACCTAGTGGTTTCAGACCTTTTAAAATATAATCTTTTGCTTCTTCATAGGTTACTTCCATTTTTACGTCTTTTACTAAAGGCGTATAGAGATCATACATATGAAGTTCTTCAATTCCCAATACTTTCTTACGTAAATCAATATATCGATGCAATAAATGCAAGTTATCGTTCACTGTTTTAACTAAGTTATCGTATACTTCTTCTGGAATGTTATTTGTGCTAAGAGCTGAGTGACGAGCTGAATTATAGTGACGAACGCGGGCGCTAAAATTATCTTTCTTCACCGTGCCGCTTAATGTACTTGCAAACGTATTTTTAAATTTACCGTACGTTTCGTACACCGCTTTAAACGCTTCTTCTCGTACGCGGCGATCGCTGCTTTCTAGGAAACGAATATAGCGCCCGTGCGTAATTTCTACTTCTTCTCCATTTTCATCTTTAATGGAAGGAAATTCTAAATCTGCATTGTTTAACATTCCAAACGTGTTGCTTGAAGATCCTAGCACTTCAGAAGCCTGAGCAAGAAGCGCTTCTTCGCTTTCTGATAAAATGTGCGGACGCTCGCGAGTAATTTCATCTAATGCATGAGCATATAACTTTAGCTCTTTATGTTCCGCCATGTATTGTTTAATTTTTGATTCTTCAATAGACAAAATTTCTGGTGTTACATACGATAATGCACTTGCAATTTGGGTATAAAGTGTTTTGATACGATCATTTAACCCTTGATAAAAAGAGTTAGTGGTATCTTGATCGTAGCGCATATGAGCATATGTATAAAGTTTACTAACGCGCATTGTGAGCTCGTCTTGCTCTTGAAGAGCGTCGTATAAAGTTTGAGCGGACTCTCCAAGTTTCCCTTTGAATTTTTCCATTTGCGGAATAAGAGCTTTTACTTCTTCAAATTCTTTTTCCCATGCGTCATCTGAAGCAAAAATATCCTCTAGTTTCCACGTATCTTCTACTTTTATCTCGCTTCTACTTGGTAACTTTTTTACTTTTGATTGTTCACTCATGGTCATCCCTCCATCTTTTTCTACCTGTCTATAACTGTTCGCTTTTTCTAAGGCGAATCCTTTTTATTTCTTTCGTTATTGTATGTTGTTTTAAAAGAATTAATCAAAAGTCAGTACGCTTTTGAAAAAAGGATTCTTTCTTAAGCGTACTGATTTTCAGTGATTATGTCACTTCTTTTGCTTGATTTAACCACCTTTTCATCATTTGTCCATCCTCTAAAAAAGCATCAGATGTTTGCTTTGGAATCGTATAGGGCCTTCTGATTTTGTATACCCCAGAAGTTATATACGTTAGCATCCCTAGCCGGCCTAATACCTCTATATACTCAAACAGGGGCTGTTCCACAGCAACAGGGGCCATCGGCAAAGAACGAAATACAATATGCCTTTTATGAATTCTGTAGAGCCATAGCCGGCATAACTCTTTTTCTGTAACTAAATCCCCTACTTGCTTCTGCTGCATTAAATCGAGAAGCAGCCACGTTTGCCATATAGTAGCAGACGTTTCAACCATGTATAAAGAAGGCAGCGGCATGCCTGCTTCTGCTGGAATATGGGAGGGAGGAATATTATTTTCATAAAGAGCGTGTAAAAAAGGCTGAAGCTTCTGATTAGGATAGAGGACATAATGCGTTCTCCATGCCTTCTTTTTCTTTATCCATGAAGAGAAAAATTGAGGTTGTGTATGTGTAGAAAAAAGATCATGAAAGGTATGCTCGTGAGGAGAGAGCACGACAAGCTGTGCATAACAAATCTGAGATGAAAAAGGAATAAGATGTTCAAGTTTCAACAGTTGATTAGTAGAAGGTGAAAAATAAAGAAGTGTGGGCGTATAATCGGAAAGAGTAAGAAACTGCCACTCTTGAAAAGAAAGTTGATACATATAAGTGGATAAGCGCTTCATTCTTTTTGCCCCCATAATCCAAAGGGGCATATAATTTCCTTTCTCATAATGAATAGAACGTTTGGTTAGCACTGAGGAAGATAAGGAAGCACATTGAAATTCGATTGCATATTTTTGCGAGGGCGTATCTACAAGAAGATCTGGGCGCTGCATGATGTCAGGAAGATAACTTTCTAACTCGACTTCAAGATGAGAACTAAACCAGTGAAACAGCTTTCTTTTTCCGTCGAGATGATAATCTGTTTCACCTTCATGCTGAGCGATGCACGTTTTTTTCAGGTGAGCAAAATGAGAGATTTTTTTTGTACCTACCTTTAACTGTACAGGGGATTGACAAGAGGGACAGTAGAACTGCTTTTCTTTTTTCCACAGCTTAAGCTGTTCAAGTGAAAAGCGCTGAGCTAGTGAAATGAGGCCTTCTTCTGTTTGGGCAACTAACAATCGTACATTTCTCCTTCCTATAGTAGCGAGCTATATCCTTGTATTCGACACCTTTCTACTAAACCCTTTTCTTTCAGAAAAAAACCACATTACAGCATACGCAATGTGGTTTACAGCGATCATAATAGCGGTGAAAGCAAACGGGCTGTTGATTCAAATAGCCGCTGTATAAATGGCCGCTTTTCAAAGTCTTTAAAGTGAAGCTCACTCGTTTCTTCTAAATCTTGCATATATTCATATACGAGCTTTTGAGTACTAGCTGTGCGATATAAAAAAGCATTTACTTCAAAATTCAAATGAAAGCTTCTCATGTCCATGTTAGCTGTTCCAATAGAGGCAATTTCTCTATCAACAATCACAATCTTGCTATGCATAAATCCTTTTTTATACTCGTAAATTTTCACACCTGCTTCTAGCAGCTCCGGAAAATAAGAGCGTGATGCATGAAAAACAATTTTTTTATCGGGCTTCTGAGGTACAAGAAGCCTTACATCTATACCGCTTAGAGCAGCTACTTTGAGGGAAGTAAAAATATCTTCATCAGGTATGAAGTAAGGAGAAGCAATCCAAATGGACTCTTTTGCAGACGTAATCATCGAAAAAAATAAGTGTTTGATAATTTCCCACTCACGGTCTGGTCCGCCAGCAATCATTTGCACACCGCCGCACTTTTCCATATTAATATCAATTAAATCCGGCGATAGATACGTTTGAGTAAGCATCGTCTGACCTGTCATATAATACCAGTCTTGCAAGAAAATAAGCTGCAATGAACGTACTGCCTCACCCTTCACCATCAAATGGGTATCTCTCCAAAAGCCAAAATGCCGACTTTTCCCAAGATATTCATCACCAATGTTCAAACCTCCTACAAATCCAATTGTTCCATCAATGACTACAATTTTACGATGATTACGGAAGTTGATTTTATTATTGAGAAATGGAAGTCTGACCGGCAAGAACGGAATCATTTCTACGCCCGCGTTTCTTAACTCGTGAATATAATGCGGTGAAAGCTGAAAACTGCCCACGGCATCATACAAGAAACGTACATAAACTCCTTCTTGTACCTTCTGAATTAAAATATCTTTAATTTGTTCTCCTAAGTGATCATGTCGTACGATGTAATACTCTAAGTGGATATGATGCCTTGCATGCTTTAATGATTCCATAATTTCGTGAAACGTCTCTTTTCCATTCGTCAATGCGCGCGTATCTGATGAAAAAGAAATTGGACTCTTGCCAAGCCTAACGGCTAGCTTCAGCATTTGCTTTCTACTGGTGCCCAACTGTTCAAAGTGATTTTCTAATATACCGGAATCTCTTTCCATCTTTAAAAGCACCTGTTCATCCAGCTTTGCTTTTTTAGCAAATAAACGCCGTTTTCGCGTATTGCGTCCAAATAACAAATAAAAAAAGAACCCTATTACCGGGAAACCGCCTAATACTACGAGCCACGTTAGCGTTTGAGTTGGATGACGGTTTTCTAATGAAATAACAAGACCGATGAAAACAACACTAATCGTAATTAAGATACTTAGCACGCCAATAAATTTACCGTCCCAATACCCTTTTGTAAAATAAAGCAAAGCAATAATACCAATAACAAAAATTAAAAGCTGTAATCTATTTTTCAACTTGTTTTCACCTATCCTAAAACCAATCTTTCATCATTCACAACAGGTCTCTATACCGTTATTATCCTCAAACTTGTTATTTTGACACTACACTTTCCCGTGTAGAAAGCAGCCGCCTGCTTTTTCCACCTATATTGTTCGATATGAGCGGAGAGCATTTCCAAAAAAGAGGGCAAAACAAAGACCGATTTCATATACATGAAATCGGCTGCTATTATCGTAAAGGAAAATACTGCTTTACTTGTTCAAGTGCATTTTCACTGATTAATTCTTTTCCATATTCCATTAAACGATGAACTGTTACATTTGATTCATTTGCATATTCTAAAATGATACTTAAAATGTTATCAATTTCAGCTACAAAGTCTTCATCATCTGTAAACTCAACGTATAAATAATATTTCCCTTCAAACACGTACATGCTGTTGATGATATCATCTAACTCTAAATGGTGACTTAAGGAAATTAAATGTTCTAAGTCTTGAAAGCGTGCGACGAACTGCAGCCCTTCGTCTTCTATAATTTCTTCTTCAAAATCAGCTTTTTTATTTTGATTCGCTTGATGATCAAGCAACGCTTCAATTTTTCCATCTACAGGGATATCGATTTTATCATTTTCACCAACAGGTACTTCGAACTTTTGACCGTCTTTTGAAACTTGTGCTCTTGTTACAATAACCTCTAGCCCCTTCTCAAGCGCGTGTACTTGAATCCAAAGAGGACCTTCTGCTACAAACTCTTCTTCTTGATGAATTTCGTCCATCATCTCCCAGAATAGCTCTTCACTGCGCTCTCGGCTAAACCAAATTTCATTGCGATCAAATCCACGTTCTTCAATATCTACGTAAGTGACAAAGAATTTTACTGTGTTTTCATTAATGCGTTCGATTTCCATTATCATCTCTCCCTTCGGAAAAATCAGTGAAGGTAATCCGGCCATTTCGAACATTACCCCTAAACGATGAAGGGACTATTTTACCCCCGTGTTAAAGCAATATTACATGTACTTTCTCACTTTGTAAAGCATTCTAACTTGGGATATACAAGCATACACTATTTGAGTGAACCTTGTATATCTATTTTATGACAAAATGCGAAAGAAAGGAAATAAAAAATACTCTGACAACTCATAGCCACCTTACACCTTACTTTGTTATATACATAATCTCTTTACCCTATGAACGCTTTTTGTTAAAAATGAACACAGATAAAGCAATATGAGCTACTTATCCTTACATATTGGGAGGGAAGACTATTGGATTTAGAATTAATAACCTCCATTCTTCTTATTATCGGTATCGATATTGTATTAGGTGGAGACAACGCTATTGTTATTGCCTTAGCAAGCCGCAACTTACCTGAATATCAGCGAAATAAAGCTATTTTTTTAGGGACTGGCTTAGCTGTGATAGTTCGCATTGTACTTACTATTTTAGCTGTTTATTTACTAACTATTCCTTACTTGCAGCTCATCGGCGGTTTTTTATTAGTGATCATTGCCTTTAAGCTTCTTGTATCAGAAGGTGATGATGCATCTTCAATCCGTGCAGGTGTGACATTAGGTGCCGCTGTAAGAACGATTGTATTTGCTGATATTGTAATGGGACTAGATAATGTAATAGCTGTAGCAGGCGCAGCTCATGGAAATATTACCTTGGTTGTTACCGGATTACTCGTATCCGTCCCCATTATTGTTTGGGGAAGCAAGCTCATTTTGTATTTGATGGAACGATTTCCCCTGCTCGTTTATGGTGGAGCAGCTATTTTAGCTTATACTGCTGGAAATATGATTGGACATGAAAAGAACTTACATTCATTCTTTGCAGACCATACATCTCTAGGAACATTTATTCCGTTTATAACAATTGCTGTTGTGCTGATAAGCGGCATGGTTGTTAATAGCTTTCGTTCAACTAAATGATAAAGAAGAGGCCATACTAAACATTTTTATTTAGTATGGCCTTTTCTTTAGTTTAATGAGCACAGCAGTCTTTTATTCATAAAACACTTTGTACACTTAAAAAATAATCTCTGTGAGTAAAAAAAGAATAGATGGTACGAGTAAGCAACCAAGACCTGTATAAAATGTAGCTGTCATGGCTCCGTAAGGTACAAGTTTTACATCTGTCGCGGCTAAACCAGCTGCTACACCGCTCGTCGTCCCCATAACTCCTCCATAGATCATTGCTGTACGAGGGTTGTTTAATTTGATTTTCTTAGCAAATATCGGTGTCAAAATCATAACTGAAATGGATTTAATTAATCCTATAGCTATACTTAACGCGATAATATCAGAAGAGGCTCCAATCGCAGTTCCAGAAACCGGCCCCACAATATAGGTCACGGCTCCTCCTCCGATTGTGGTCAAAGCAACGGGATCTCTATATCCAAAACAAAGAGCAATAATTACACCTATTACAAAGGAATAGAAAACCCCAAAAAACAAGGCCATCATCCCGCTGATTCCCGTTTTTTTGACTTCGCTAAAATTGGCACCGAACGCAGTAGCAATAATGGCAAAATCTCGCAGCATCCCTCCGCCCATTAAACCAATTCCTGAAAATAACTGTATATCAGAAATTCCTTTCTCTCCTCCTGTGTTCACTCCACCGATATAAGCAAGGATTAATCCAAACATAATAGCAATAGCAGATCCGTGAACTCTTCCTTTTGTTAATTTATCTGATAAAAAATAAGCAATATACATGACAATCCCAATAATAGCAAATGCCGTAATCAGCCCGTTATTTTCTAATCCTTCTTTGATCATATTCATCATTTTATCTGCTCCTTAGGTAAAATAGAAAGCTCTATTTCTTGTTCTTTCACCTTCGCTTTCTCTCCTATTCTGCTGATAAATGGTATGGATAAAAAGCCTACTACGACTACTACCACCCCTGCAAGAAGCGCCATCCCTCCTCCATCAAGAGCAGCTACAACATTTTGCTGTGCAGACATTGCTACCACGATAGGAATATAAATACCTCCCCAAAAAGCAATGCCTTCTTCGGATTTTACTTGGAGCTTATTTTTCTTCTTTAAATAATCCACTGCTAGTACAAGAAGAAGCATAGATACCCCTACTCCTCCAACGTTGGCTTCTACTCCCATCAGCCCTCCTAATGCGTCCCCTACAATTACCCCTATCAACATGCAAATAGACAGCAATGCTACACCGAAGATTATCATATTACTTCCTCCCCAATCCATTATTGAAAGCGTTTACTTTATTGTTTGAAAATAGTGTAAAGGAAAAAAGTTGAATAACCTATGCATTTTTAGTTATACACTTATATCAAAAATGACATAATGCAGCTTTTCTCTACTGTTCACTTTAGATTTATTCGAAAAAGAAATAAAAATCATGACATTTAGTCATGATTTTTATATGTATTCATGAGACATACCGGAGGGTAAATGTTTAAAATAATCGATCACAAACTGCCTGAAGATTTGTTGTAAATCCGTCACGTAGCCTCCATTGTTCCAAGCTAAAAAGATAGTACGTTCAAATGTTTCCTCTTCAATTTTCAGCAGTTTTACATCTTTTCCTGTAGAACCTCCCCAAGTTACTTCAGGAATAAAACCTATTCCTTGCTTCGCTCTAATCAAACCTCTCACTGTTGCTGGATCATCGCTTTCAAACGTAATTTGAGGTACAAAATTCTGTTCCTTACAAATTACATCCGTTATTTTCCTTAGCTCTTTCCCTTTCTTTAGCACAATGAATTTCTCATTTTTAAGTTCATTTAACTTTACACGTGATTTCTTGGCTAAAGGATGATCAAGAGGCACTGCGAGCAAAATCGATTCACGAAGCAAAGTAGTATGTTCGATCTGACGGGTTGTTAATGGAAAAGCTGAAATACATAAATCAAAATCAGGCTGTGAATAGCTATTAGTCAAGTGCTGCATCAGTCGAAAACGCACCTGAGGATATTGCTCACGAAACCTGCTTAATAGCTCTGGAAGTAAATGTGAACTAGCTAATACAACAAGGCGAATTTCTTCACATGGATCGTTCGACATATCCTTTAGCTCGTGCTTTGCATCTTCCAATGTTTTTAAAGCAAGTTCTACTTTGGCACAGAATGCTTTACCATACCGATTTAATTTAATGTATTTACCGTTTCGATCAAACAAACGAATGCCTAGCTCTTTTTCTAACTGTGAAATCGTTTTGCTGAGAGCAGGCTGAGATACGTATAGCTCTTCGGCCGCTTTACTGATATGTTCTAATCTAGCAACTACTTGGAAATATTTTAGCTGTAAAAGCTCCAATCCGTTCACCACCACTTTTATATGTTTAGATACTCTCTTTCTTTACTAATTACATATATACTTCATTTTCCCTGCTATTTCGACAAAAAATAAGCAGCAGAGGCCATTTGGCTCCCTGCTGCTTATTTTTTATATACCAACTTCAAGCAAACGTTACTTGGTTGGTTTCTTATTTAAATCTTAAACAGACAAATATAAAAATTAACCATTCACAAGTCTTTGAGCTTCGCGAAGTTGGAAAGTACGCACTTTACGTGGTAAGAAACGACGGATTTCGTCTTCATTGTAACCAACTTGTAGACGTTTTTCATCAATGATAATCGGACGGCGCAATAAGCCGGGATTTTGCTGAATTAATTCATACAAATCTTGCAAAGGCATAGCGTCTACCTGAACGTCTAGTTTTTGGAAAGTTTTCGAACGTGTTGAAATGATTTCATCTGTTCCATCTTCTGTCATACGTAAAATTTCTTTAATCTCGTCGATTGATAACGGCTCTGAAAAGATATTACGCTCTGTATATCCAATATCATTTTCCTCTAACCAAGCTTTCGCTTTACGACAAGATGTACAACTTGGTGATGTATATAATGTAACCATTTACTCCTTCACTCCTTCTATCATAATCGGTCATAACATTTAAAACATGAACTGTAAATCATGTTGTTTTATACAAACTTCAACGAGTGTAAATATTTAATGACTGATAATGAAAATCGATACTACTTTATAATTACTTTTAAAAAATAATATCTATTTGCATTATACTATAAACTTCATCGGAATGATATACTTTTTGAAGTGAACTAGTACATTAGTTCGTTCCTTCACTGTCATTATTTTCATTGCCGATTTTCTTCATTATTTATTTACCACACTACTATTACGAATAAACCTGTAGATTAGTTTCATTTTTTTTATTATTTTTTTCTTTCACAAATTCCCCAAATTTTTCAGTCACTAAAAAAGCCTTGCAGAAGAGCTGACTTTTCTGCAAAGCTTTTGAGATAACCTCTTATTTATTTAATAGCTGATGTGCTTTTTACTCGTCTCATTAAGATAGGATACAGTAACAGCCCGATTACAAATAAGCCAATACCTAAGAAAAATGTTTTTAAATCAGCTGTCCCTGTCTTAATCACCCAAAGCGAATAAATAAGTGCTAACGAGGCAATGATTCCGTCTTTTACTCGCGATCCTTTAATCGTGTCGTACGTCTCACCCGTCACAATAAGCTTTAATTGATAAACTGTCGTCACGAAATAAGGAACTAAATAAGCGAGAGTAGCTACAACAATAGCGAAATTATAGGCTTGCGAAACTGTACCTGAAATAGTCGCAAACAAAAACAACTGTGTTAAGCCATTTGTTAATGTTAGTGAGCGGGCTGGACTATTGTTCTGATTTGTTTTAGCAAACCACTGTGGAAACAACCCTGATTTTGCTGCTTGATAAGGAACTTCTGCACTAACAACAATCCATCCAACAGTAGAACCTAATAAAGAAATAAGTGCTAAAATGGCCATTACGTAAGCACCTTTATGTCCAATCACCATTTCTAACGTATCTACCAAAGGTTTTTGAGACTGCTGAAGCTGAGCTGTTGAAAGAATCCCCATAGCTAGAAGCGTAATCCCCACATAGATAACCATTGAGATCAATAATCCAAGCAGCGTTGCTTTCTTTACTACTTTTTGTGATTTTGCACGGTTAGATAACAGTACAGCCGATTCAATTCCGATAAACGCCCAAAGCGTAGCAATGGCTGCCCCATTGACCTGACTTCCCAATCCTACATTTATACCCTTTGAATTAACAAATTCTGTACTGACCAGGTTGGATGCGCTAAATAGCGATAGCGCCACAACAATAAATAAACCGAATCCAATAATTTTAGCTGCCGTTGTGATAAAGTTAATATTACCGGCGCTATTGATATCTCGCTGCAAAATAGCTTGAATTCCCCATAGGACAATAGAACATACTAAAAACGTAATGAATTTTCCAGCTTCTAATTGAAAATTTCCGACTGAGAATAAAATATCCTTACTCTCCATTACTGGAAAGAACGTTGTTAAATATCCCGCAAACGATATGATGACAGATGCTGTTGCAGCCCAGTTAGCTGCCCAATAGCCCCAAGCCATGCTATACCCTGCTACTTTACCTGCTTTAGGCGATGAAAAAAGATTCGCTGCATAACTTTGAGGCCCTCCTTTTAATTCGGGCTTTCTCATGACTAAATTCCCGAATACAAGAGCAATCATGAATACGCCAAGACCTGTTGCAATCCAAGCAAGTGTTGAACCGATTGGACTTGATACGTTTGCTAAATTAGAAGGAAGCATAAATACTCCGCCGCCTACCATATTACCAACTACAAAGGCTGTTAAAAACCAAAGTCCCCATTTTTTATCTTTCATTTGCTGTGTCTCCTTTTGCTTTCTAAAAGCTTAAACTTTTGAGATAGAAAGCTCGATGCTAATCTATTAACACGTAAAAATTATTTGTTTCTTCATTCATCTCTTCATTTGTTTAACAATATAATATATTAGCACACTAAAGCGAAAAGTGAAATAATAAATCCTTCATTTTCTTTTGGAAAAAAATGCGGCTGGGACACAACTACATCAATCTAAAGGTGAACAAATGGGATATATGAGTTCGTATGGACCGCGCTTGTTATACCGCTGCTGATTTCCGTGCAAGACTTCGCTTTCCGCGGGCGGCCGGTGAGCCTTCTCGTTGCTTCCGCAGGAGTCTTCGCCTTGCCCTCCAATCAACAGCTAGAAGCCCTACATACAGTAAACCTACGTTAACCATCACCATAAAAAAATCCGAACGAGTTGGATTCTTAATCAAGAATTCAACTCGTTCGGATCTTTCTTCAACGAGACTACTTTTGTTCGAGCCTCATTTTTTATCTTTTATGAAAACCTTTTGAATAGTAGACAACAACCAATAAAACAAACCATATCGGACCTACAATAAGGGCTATTCTTGTGTCAGAGGAAAAACCCATCACCACTACTACTCCCGCTAAGAAAGCAAGAGAGAGATATGACGTATACGGGAAAAACGGAAGCTTATATTTTAAATCACTTACTTGCTGATCGCTTAATCCTCTGCGGAAGCGAATTTGAGAAAGTAAAATAATTCCCCATGTCCAAATCGCTCCAATAGTAGCAATACTTGTCACCCAGGTGAACACCTTATCAGGAACTACATAGTTTAAGCCAACTCCCAGTAGCAGTACAACAGCTGAAGCAATAACTGCTGCACCAGGCACGCCGCCTTTTGTTAAGTTGGCATAGCGTTTTGGTGCTTCCCCGTGCTGAGCTAAATTAAATAACATACGGCCTGTACTAAAAATTCCACTGTTACAAGAAGATAAAGCTGCTGTTAACACTACAAAGTTTATAATCCCTGCTGCAGCGGGAATTCCAGCTTTATCAAATGTTAAAACAAATGGGCTTCCTTGTGTTCCGATCTCTGGCCAAGGATAAATAGACATAATAACAAACAAAGCTCCAATGTAAAAAATCAAAATTCTCCACAGTACATTATCAATTGCTTTTGTTAATGTCTTTTCTGGATTTTTCACCTCTCCTGCTGTTACCCCAATCATTTCAATACCAAGGTAAGCAAACATAACCATTTGAAGTGATAGAAGAACACCTTTCATACCATTCGGGAAGAAGCCCCCGTGATTCCATAAATTACTGATTCCTGTTGCAATACCGCCATTTCCAATTCCAAAGATAATCATGCCTAGTCCAAGCACAATCATAAGGATAATCGTTACTACTTTAATAAGAGAAAACCAAAACTCTAGTTCGCCATATGCTTTTACAGCTAAAAAGTTAACGCCTGTCATGATAACAAGTGCTGCAAGTGCCCATATCCACTGAGGCACACCCGGGAACCAAAACTCCATATATACCCCAACAGCTGTAATTTCAGCCATACATGTAATAATCCACATAAACCAGTAGTTCCAGCCTGTTAAATAACCAGCGAGTGGCCCTAAATAATCGTTAGCATACTTACTAAAAGAACCGGCTACTGGATTTTGTACTGCCATTTCACCTAGCGCTCTCATAATAAAAAACATAATAAGACCACTGATTCCATACATGATAAGAATACCAGGACCTGCTAACCGAATAGCGGATGCAGAACCTAAAAACAGTCCAACTCCGATAGCTGCGCCTAAAGACATTAAGCTAATATGTCTTTCCTCAAGTCCACGGCTTAATTCTTTTTCTTGCGTGTTCCCTTGCATAATTCTCTCTCCTAACATGTCCATTTCATTTAATAGCGGCTACTTGTATAGTATTAACTTATTTTTCAACCAATTAATTCTAGGCAGTGTATGTACTAAAAATCTGATATTGCAGGTTTCGCACCTGCACTTTTACCGCTATCACATCTATAAAATACAATATTAAAAAAACTTCACTTCGTTCATTTTATCAAAAATCACAAAAAATGCGATAGTTTTTTGTGATTTTCACAAATAAACTTACGATCGAAATATAATAAAAACCATTTTTTACATTATATGTTCTTATTCCGCTATAATTATCTAATTATTAAGAATAATCAATCGATTATTCTTCTATATTTTCAATTACAGATGCTTATTTTTCCCTAAAAAGGGTAAAGATAAGATAACTGTTTAAACACTATTATGAACATCATCATGAAAAGATCAGTAGGAGGGTGCTATGAATTGGTATGAAAAACTAAGTCAATATTTTCCCATTGAAGAAATGAAATCAAAGAAGCATATCGAAACGCTTTTACAAGAACGCAGCGATATTTATCATAAAAATGAAGGACCTCATCACGTATTAATGTACGTGGAAACAAACCAATTTATCTTTATTGATTACCTCTTTGTTTCAAAAGACGCTCGAGGTCAAGGGCTTGGCGGTAAATTAATTGATGAGCTAAAACAGCATAACAAACCAATTATCTTAGAAGTAGAGCCTGTAGACTATAAAGATTCAGACTCAGCAAAACGACTGCATTTTTATAAACGTGCAGACTTTAAGCATGCTCAAACAATTGGCTATAACCGCCGGTCATTAGCTACAAATGAAATTAACCAGATGGAAATTCTATATTGGTCTCCTACCTCTGAAACAGAGGAAAGCATTTTAAATAAAATGAAAAAAACGTACGAGTTAATTCATACGTACAAAGACAAAGAAATATACGGTGCGTCTTATCAGCCGGCAGATCAAGTATTAAAAATTGACAAAAATCGTAAAGACGGCGATATCTTAGCAGATTTATAAAAAGAAGGTAGACATGCGTCTACCTTCTTTTTATATTTTTGAATTATTATTCAACTTATAACATTATTAATCACTTATATTCCTTTAGTTATAAGGTTTATACATAGATATTTTGTCTTAAATATAAAATTCTGAAAATTTTCAATAGTATTTTTCAATCCTTTACTGTATAATACCTGTAAAGCGCTAATGTTACTTGTTCTTACATGTTTTTTGCAACTTGAAGCTTAGTGTTCTTTGATAACTAAATAAAAAACGACCTCGTTGTGAGATCGTTTTTGTTATGTTGTATATGTGGCAAACTCAGCTTGAGAACAAGACACATAGTGACCTGGAGATACTTCTCTAAGCTCCGGTTCTTCACCGTTATAGTCATGGATACTTGGATCATAAATTTTGCGCTGACGCGTTTTTTCACTGTCAGGATCGGGAAGAGGAATAGCTGAAAGCAACGCTTTTGTATATGGATGAACAGGGTTTCGATAAAGTTCATCACTTGGTGCAAGCTCTACAATCTTACCTCTGTACATAACGCCGATGCGGTCACTGATGTATTTTACCATTGACAAATCATGGGCGATAAATAAATATGTTAGTCCACGTTCACGCTGTAACTTCTTCATTAAGTTAACAACTTGAGCTTGTATAGATACGTCCAAAGCTGAGATTGGTTCATCTGCGATGATAAAATCAGGTTCTACTGCCAGTGCTCTTGCGATACCGATACGCTGACGCTGCCCGCCACTAAACTCATGTGGATAGCGATTTGCATGTTCTTTGTTAAGCCCCACTGTTTCAAGAAGCTCGTGAACCTTTGCCATACGATCCTTTTTCGTCTTAGCTAAACCGTGAATGTCAATGCCCTCTGCGATGATATCTGCTACGGTCATACGAGGGTTAAGCGACGCATATGGATCTTGGAAAATCATTTGCATTTTACGATTGAATTTTTTAAGCTCTGAGCGAGATTTGCGACCATGTACATTTTCGCCATTAAATAGCACCTCACCGCTAGTAGCGTCGTATAAACGAATAATTGTTCTGCCTGTCGTTGACTTGCCGCAACCGGATTCACCTACAAGCCCTAATGTTTCTCCGCGGAAGATGTCAAACGTCAGACCATCAACTGCTTTAATTGTTCCTTTACTTGTGAAAAAATGTTGTTTTAAGCCTTTAATCTCTAATAATTTATCTGTCATATTATTCACCATCCTTCGCTGCGAGTACAGGTGTACTGTATACATTATCAACTTTACGCATGCGGCGCTGAACTGAAGCAGGCGGCTCTACTTTTGGTGCATCGGGATGTAACAGCCATGTTTTCGCATAGTGCGTATCAGATATTTTGAACATTGGAGGCTCTTGCTCAAAATCAATTTTCATTGCGTATGGATTTCGCGCTGCAAATGCATCTCCCTTTGGAGGATTAGTTAAATCTGGCGGCGTTCCAGGAATAGCAGCCAGCTCTTCTTCTGCCTCGTTATCTAAGCTTGGCATAGAAGCTAGCAGTCCCCACGTATACGGATGTTTCGGATCATAAAACACTTCATCCACAGTGCCCATTTCAACAATTTGACCAGCATACATAACCGCTACTCGATCAGCTACATTGGCTACTACACCAAGATCATGGGTAATGAAAATAATAGATGTATCCGTTTTTTTCTGAATGTCTTTCATTAACTCTAAAATTTGAGCTTGAATGGTTACATCAAGCGCCGTTGTCGGTTCATCAGCGATCAGCAGTTTCGGATTAGAAGCAAGAGCCATCGCAATGACAACACGCTGTCTCATCCCGCCGCTGAATTCATGCGGATATTGGTTTACACGCTGTTCTGGAAAAGGAATACCTACAAGCGTTAATAACTCGACCGCACGTTTTTTCGCTTCTGCTTTAGACACTTTGGAGTGCTTGATTACGACTTCACCAATTTGAGCTCCAACTTTCATCGTTGGATTTAAAGAAGTCATTGGATCTTGGAAAATCATACCGATATCTTTACCGCGGATGGCTTCCATTTCTTTATCCGTTTTCTTAGCTAAATCAATACCGTCAAACAGCATTTCACCGCTTTTAATTTGGCCAGGAGGCATCGGAATAAGGCGCATGATCGTTTGTGAAGTTACACTTTTACCAGATCCTGATTCACCAACGATGGCTAGTGTTTCACCTTTATTTAAGTGGAAGTTAACGCCGCGAACAGCTTGAACTTCTCCGCCATATGTTTTAAATGATACAGCTAAATTCTTTACTTCTAATAAACGTGACATATGAGTTCACTTCCTTACTTACGTAGTTTTGGATCTAACGCATCTCGTAATCCATCACCAATTACGTTGAACGCTAAGATTGTTAAACAGATAAACAAACCTGGGAAAAATAAGCGCCAAGGATAGTATTCCAAAGCAGGTAAGCCTTCTGAAGCCATTGTTCCCCAGCTTGCAAGCGGTGCGGGAACACCTAGTCCCAAGTAGCTCAAAAATGCTTCTGTAAAGATTGCTGAAGGAATCGTTAGTGTCATTGTTACTAAAATTGGGCCTGTTGCATTAGGAATAAGATGTTTAAATAAAATACGTTTTGTTGTTGCTCCTAATGTTTGTGAAGCCATTACGTACTCTTGGTTTTTCAACTGCAATACCTGTCCACGCACAATACGGGCCATGTTAATCCAGCCGGTAATGGTCATTGCCAAAATCATCGTGCCTAACCCTTGGCCAAGCATAACCATTAAAATAATAACCAGTAAAAGGTAAGGAACACCATATAAGATATCCGCAACACGCATCATCGTTTCATCCGTACGGCCGCCGCGGTATCCAGAGATGCTTCCCCAAACTACGCCGATGAATAAATCAATTAAAGCTGCTGCTAACCCGATAAATAATGAAATACGAGCGCCTTCCCACGTCCGGGCAAAAACATCACGCCCTAATTCATCTGTACCGAACCAGTGCTCTGAAGATGGAGCCTGATTAGCATTCAGTAAATCATTAGTTGCATAATCATATTTCACCATCAATGGACCAAATATAGCCATAAAAACAAGGAGAACCATTAGTACTACACCAAACATAGCAAGCTTATTTTTGCGAAAACGAATAAAAACATCTTGCCAGAATGAAAGACTCGGTTTTTCAATCTTTTCTGCCTGAGCACGGTCAATCCCTGCTGTTTCAAACATTTCTTTAGGAATTTTCGGAAGTTGCTGCATAGTTACTCTCCTTTCTTAGCACCTGTAAGTTTAATTCGAGGGTCAATGAAGCCGTATGCAATATCTACAAGCAAGATACAAAAAAGTAGTAAAATACTGTAGAACACCGTTACGCCCATAATCGTTGTATAATCTCGGTTTGAGATACTGAGTACAAAGTGTGAACCTAATCCCGGGATACCAAATATTTTTTCAATAACAAAGCTACCCGTTAAAATCCCTGCTACTAAAGGTCCCATATAGGATACGACTGGAAGCATCGCATTTCGCATGGCGTGCTTAACTGTAATAACGCCTCTGCTTAAACCTTTTGCTTTCGCTGTACGAATATAATCATTACTTAATACTTCAAGCATACTCGAACGAGTTAATCGTGCGATAAACGCCATAGGGGTTGAAGCAAGTGCGAGAGCTGGTAACACCGTGTGTGCCCAAGATTCCCAGCGTGCAACCGGAAAAATTTGTAGTTTCATAGCCAGAACGTATTGTAATACCGCTGCCATGATAAAACTCGGAACTGAGATTCCTAGAACTGCAATAACCATTGCCGTGTAATCTTGCCACTTATTATGTTTTAAAGCAGCAATAACACCAAGTACTACACCAATAGCAATTGCTATTAAAATAGCTTCCATCCCTAGCATGAATGAAACAGGAAATCCGCCGTTAATCAAATCATTTACCGTTTGGCCTTTATATTTGAAAGATGGACCAAAATCCCACTTTAAAATTGATGTTAAATAATCAAAGTACTGATGGTACCAAGGCTGGTCTAAACCGTAATACTGATTTAGATTTTTTTGAATTTCAGGGGGAAGCTGCTTTTCTGATGTGAATGGACCTCCTGGAACAGCACGCATTAAGAAAAAGGTCGCTGTTACGATCAGCCATAATGATAGAAACATATAAATAAGTCGTTTTCCTATATATTTGAACACCCTGACACACCTCCATATTTTTACAAAATTCGCGCACAAGAAAGAAAAGTATATGGAGCACCAGGCCCCATATACCCTTTGTCACAATTGATGTTACTTACTCAAAATGAGCCCACTTAATCTGAATGTCTCCAAGTCCAGACATCACAACATCTTTCAGCTGCTTGTCTTGTACCCAAGCGTTTGTATAGAAGTAGATTGGTGCCACTGGCATTTCATCCATAAAGATACCTTCTGCTTTTTTCAACATTTCCAGACGTTTTTTAGGATCTGTTTCTTTTTGAGAGTCAATTAATAACTTTTTATATTCTGGATTTTCCCAGTTTGTATCATTGTTTCCGCCTTTTTTATCACGGAATAATTCTAAGAAGTTGATTGGATCGTTAAAATCTCCTAACCAGCCCATACGTCCAACTTGATAATCTCCTTGGTGTAATTTTTCAATGTAAACAGCCCACTCAGAGTTGTCTAACTGTACTTTAATACCAAGGTTTTTCTTCCACATATCTTGAACAGCTTGTGCAATTTTTGCATGTTTTTCATCCGTGTTGTATGAAACCTTAATTGCTGGCAGTTCTGAAGCATCTTTAAGGCCCATTTCTTTCAAGCCTTTTTCTAAATATTCTTTTGCTTTTTTCACATCATTGTCTTTGAAATAGCCTTTTTTGTTGTCTTCAAACATTGTTGGTGGTACAGCCGCCATCGCTGGAACTGAACCGTCTTTTGTAATTTGTTCTGTAATACCTTTACGATCAATTGCATAAGCTAATGCTTTACGAATGTTCACATTGTCTAAAGGTTTTTGTTCTGTATTAAACTTGTACCAGTAAGTACCCGCAATCTCTTGAATGTTTAATGAACCGTCTTTCTTTAATTCAGGAAGTGCATCAGCTGGTAATTGACCAGTAGGCATACCCGCCCAGTCTAATTCACCGTTTTTGAACATTGAAAGTTCAGTGTTATTATCATTGATCATGTACATTTCAACTTTTTTAAGTTTTACAGCATCTTTATCCCAATAGTTTTCATTAGGAACTAACTCGATTTTGTCATTATGTTTCCAAGCTTTAAGCTTGAAAGGACCGTTTGACGTATAGTTTTCGCCCGCATTTGTATACCATTTTTCATTTGATTCAGCAATTTTCGTATTCACTGGGAAGTACGTATAGAAAGCTGTTAATTCTAAGAAATATGGCGTTGGGTTTTCTAATGTTACCTCAAGCGTTTTATCATCTGTTGCTTTAACGGCAACATCATCTAATGAACCTTTTCCTTCATTGGCAGCTTGTGCATTCTTAACATAGTATAATTGATATGCATATTGAGATTCGTTTTTAGGATCTAACGCCCATTTCCATGCATATTCGAAATCTTTTGCTGTTACAGGGTCACCATTTGACCATTTTGCATCGTCACGAATCGTAAACGTATATTTAGTTTGATCATCGCTGACCTTCACATCTTTCGCCATTGCATTTTCAGGTTTTCCATCTTTACCGATACGAGTTAAACCTTCGAATGTTTGTAATAATACGTTTGATGACGTTGAATCATTAGCTAAGCCTGGGTTAAGTGAAAAAGGCTCAGTTTTAATGTTTAAGCGAAGCTCTTGCTCTTTTTTCTTATCGCCGCCATCACTGCTAGCGTTTTCACTGCCACCAGATTCTTTGTTAAACCCGCATGCAGCTAAAAACAAGCTCATGACAAGCAGCAAACTGAAAAGAATCGACAACCTTTTCTTCATTGCGTATTACCCCCTATTAAATTTTGTTTGTGTGGCAACCATATTTTTTGATATTCACTAATTTCTTAATCCTCTTTCAATACAAAATAATCAGTTATTTTTTCGTGTAGTAGAGCGTTAAAGACCTCACTGCAAAATTATTCTTCTACTCTATGAAACTGTCATCAATTGTTTACATGCTGTAAATCTAATGTATGCGCTTAATATGTAGAAGACTCATTCATTACAAAATTCGCTAATTGAAACAAAACATTTTCTATTTTGTGTTTTCTGAAAAATTAAGAAATTGTAATACCTTTGTAAAAAATATGTTTGTTACGCCTATTATAAATATTTTAAAAATTTATTGCAATACTATTATTTAATGGTATTTTTCTGTCACGAGGGAAAAAACCTTATCCTATAAGGATTGTGCCTACTTGTCAGACGTCTAAAATCTTTTTTGTAGTATAGGTATTACAATAGTATTACAAAGTCATTAGAAATACTAAATAAAAGATTTTTACCAAATCCTACACCAAATTTTCATCAAGAAATGCTTTAATTAAAAGGTTCTTGTCTTTTTTTGTCGCTGAAAAATTCCAGTAAATTGTCTTATAAAACTTTTTAGCGATAAGATGTTTAAATTCCTGCTTTTTCGCGTTATAATAACGAATAACTATATAATTAAAGCTGTGAAAAAGAGTAGTATGCAGAATTTTCATTTTTAGAGAGTTTGTGGCTGGTGAAAACAAACATTGAAACCTGCAGAATGGACTTTGGAGCTTTCAAGTGCAAAGCTTGAACGTTGACCTCAACGTTATATGAATAAAGATAGTTCACAATTATGTGTGCTAATTAGGGTGGCAACGCGGTCCATTCGCCCCTAGCTTATGCTAGGAGCGGATGGGCCTTTTTATGTTGTATTCGTAAATTAGCATCATATATGTGCAGATGAAAGGAAGATTTGATGAAAACAATTTTTTCAGGTATTCAACCAAGCGGTACAATCACTCTAGGTAACTACATTGGAGCGATGAAGCAATTTGTTGAACTTCAACATGACTATAACTGTCATTTTTGTATTGTAGATCAGCATGCGATTACAACGCCTCAAGATCGTTTAGCACTTCGTAAAAACATTCGCAGCCTTGCTGCTCTGTATGTAGCAGTAGGAATTGATCCAGCAAAATCGACTTTATTTATTCAATCAGAAGTGCCCGCCCACACAGAAGCGGGATGGATGTTACAGTGCGTAGCGTATATCGGTGAACTTGAACGTATGACTCAGTTTAAAGATAAGTCCGCTGGAAAAGAAGCAGTATCAGCAGGATTACTAACTTATCCTCCATTAATGGCAGCGGATATTCTTTTATACAACACCGATTTGGTTCCAGTTGGTGAAGATCAAAAGCAGCATTTAGAATTAACGCGCGATTTAGCTGAGCGCTTCAACAAAAAATACAATGATATCTTCACTATTCCTGAAGTACGTATTCCAAAAGTGGGCGCACGCGTCATGTCTCTTCAAGATCCTACGAAAAAAATGAGCAAGTCCGATCCAAACCAAAAAGCTTTCATTACGCTCTTGGATGACGCAAAAACAATTGAAAAGAAAATCAAAAGTGCCGTAACGGATTCAGAAGGTATTGTTCGCTATGATAAAGAAAATAAGCCAGGTATTTCAAACTTATTAAGTATTTATTCAATCCTAGCCAATAAATCGATCGAAGACATTGAAGCAATGTACGAAGGCAAAGGTTATGGTGACTTTAAAGCTGACACAGCTAAAGTGGTAGCTGAAGCACTCGCTCCAATTCAAGAAAGATATTATGAATTAGTTGATTCTAGCGAGCTAGATGATATTTTAGATCAAGGTGCCGATAAAGCAAATGCAACGGCTAATAAAATGCTTCGCAAAATGCGAAACGCAATGGGAATTGGCCGTAAACGTTAAAAAAACGACTGCTATGCAGTCGTTTTTTTTTAATTAACTTTTGGCTCTTGTTCAATTTCCCAAAGTTTTTCAAAGAAAGGTTGTCCTTTTACTAAGCGCTCGCATAATAATTTATGTTTCGGTGACCACCCTGACTTCGTTTCATCGTATAGCTGATTCCATACGTCTTGAAACGACATCTCTTGAATATCTTCGTATTTCGTTGGATTCCACTCTGTGTACCAGTAGCGGATTTGAGCTGTATTTTTTGTTGTATGTAGCTGATCAAGTGCCATAAATAAAAGCTGTTTTAGCTGACGTTCTTTACGTGTTAGTCCTCTCATCGTTTCAGGAGACGGCGAAAGAATATGATGCTCTTTTTTATTCAGCTCGTCTTCACTGAACTTATATTCTAGCTCTTCTTGATCCGCAATCATCTCATAGACTAACTGCTCTTGTCTTGGAATTAAGCGGCTTTTTCGAATCGGAATATGATATCCCATCGTATCAATTGCTAAAATATTCGTTCCATCTGTAACGATAAAACAATATTCAACCTGCGTGCGTTCATGATTTTTCCGAATGTATGCTTTCTGATAGACATCTTGTAGTAGTTGTTGAGGTAGCTCGGAAAGATCATTTTCAATGTAATGAAATAAAAGCGGATTTACTTTTAATAATGGTGCTTGATCGAGCAGTTCTACACAATCGTCTTTTCTCCACTCATGGAAATGACACACATTATAACCGTTTTCTTCGCCTTCAAACCAATTAACCCATACATCATGAAGATATAGCATAATTTACCCCTCACTTACTATCTGTTTGTTATCCATCAGTATAGGCAGAGAAAGGAATTTTTATTCCAAATGATGTTATCTTTCTAAAAATTAATTGTAAAATGCCTTCGTTTTTGGCTATTATTCAAATGCACTTATTTCGAAGCTAAGATATAACGCCAGTGCTAATGATTGCTAAAGGCTTCATGAGCTATATCCACCCCTATAAGCAGAAAAAAATCCGAGTTTCTTCTATAGTAATAGGTTTGTCAGGAGGTCTGACAAACTTAAAAAAATCTATCACACTTTTGTGATAGATTTTTAACGAAGAGATTTGGGATTCAAAGCATCTTTTAATCCTTCACCAATGAAGTTGATAGCTAGGATTGTAAATGTAATAGCTAAACCTGGCGGAACCCACATCCAAGGCTTATTCTGCAGCACATCTGATTCCCTTGCTTCTGTCAGCATATTCCCCCAGCTTGGCGTATCAGCCGGCACTCCAAAACCGATAAAGCTAATCGCTGACTCAAACACAATAAGAATAGCCATCTGCAAACTGGCTTGAACCACAATCGTTGAAAACACATTTGGCAGCAAATGTTTAAAGATGATTTTAAACGGGCTGCACCCAATGGAAACAGCTGAAAGCACATATTCATTTTCTTTTTCAGCCAAGACTTTGCTTCGAACCAGCCGGGCCGTACTTCCCCAGCTTAAGAAACTAACAACTAGGATGAGCGTCCAAACGCCTGAGATCTTTCCAATTAGGATTGTATTTAACACTACAACGAAAACAATTAGCGGAAAGTTTAATACAAAATCTGTAAAACGCATTAAGAATTGATCCACTTTGCCTCCGTAATAACCCGCAATCGACCCAATAAGAGTTCCGATTAAAATAACAAGTGTTGTACAGGCAACTCCAATCAGTAACGAAGTTCTTCCTCCATACAATGTACGTGCAAATACGTCTCGCCCATTTGTATCCGTTCCAAACCAATGCTCACTAGAAGGCCCTGCATTCATCGCCATATAGTCGATACGTGTAATATCTGCTTTTGTAAGCAACGGTGCAAAAATGGCAAGAAGCGTAATCACAATCATGAAAGCTAAACTTATCATGGCTAGTTTATTTTTAACAAACTTCTTTCGCGCAATCGCCCATGGAGAAAGGTTTTTAGGAGCTTTCATATTCACTTCTGGCTGTACATCTTTTTTCGTTACAATTTCCATACTTTCTCCTCCTAATCCAAACGAATACGCGGATCTGCTACGCCGTATAACAAATCAGCAACTAGATTCCCAACCAGTGTTAAAATTGAAAACAACATTGTAAGCGACATCATAACTGAGTAGTCACGAGTTGCTACAGAGTCAACAAACAACTTTCCGATTCCTGGATACGTAAAGATCGTCTCTGTAATGATAGAACCGCTAATGATTGTTACAAGATCAAACCCTAAAAAAGTGATAAGAGGAATCATTGAATTGCGTAAAATATGAACATTATAAATTTTAGATTCTTTTGTTCCTTTTGCTCTAGCAGTGCGCACAAAATCTTTGCGACTGTTTTCAATAATGTCATTGCGCAAAAATTGGGTATACTGCGCGGTCGACATCAAGCCAAGAATCAGCGCGGGTAATATAACGTGATGAATTCTACTTTGAATAAATTCCCATGACCCCTCTTTCAATCCTACTTCAACAGAACCGCTAAATGGAAACCAACCTAACTGAAAGGAAAATAAATAAATGCCTACGATCCCTGCGATAAACGATGGAACCGCTAATGCAAAGTAATTATATCCTGCAATAAAGTTATCTGCTAAGGTATACGGTTTTCTTCCTGCATACATACCTAAAATAAATGCAAACACATACGTAATCAAAAGCGAAGTCAAAGCTAAAAAGATAGTATTAGGCATACGCTCTAAAATAATATCTAATGTCGGTAACTTATGAGTTGTTGACTTTCCTAAATCTCCTTGTGCTACGCCCTTTACCCAGTTCCAATATTGAACGTAGATAGGATCGTTATATCCTAGCTTATCACGCATTTCCTCAATGTATTTTGGATCTGTATTACTAGGGTTGATTTCTCCCCCAAAAGGGTCCCCTGGCATCATTTTTGCCAGGGAAAACACAACAAAGGAGATCAGAATCAACATTGGAATCATCCCTAAAATACGTCTTAGTGAGTATTGCAGCATCGTTGACTCTCCTTTACATGTAAAATACTTATTCCGTTACAGACCATTTCTCCGGATCTACAACTACCGTTGATGGATCTAGAGTTACGTTTTTCACACGCTTATTCACAGCATAAATATTGATATTTTCCCATAAAGGAAGCGCTGGCAGCTGCTCATTAAAGAATTTTTGCCATTTTACATATACATCTTTACGGTATTTATCATCAAATGATTTTTCACTCAAACCGTCTTTAAGCATTTCATTAGATTCCTTATTTACCCAACGGCCATAGTTCCATTCAGCATTAGAGCTCCATAATCCTGTAGGATCTGGATCTGAGCCAGTGTCCCAAGAACCAAAGAACGCTTCTAACGCCTTATCGTCGTTATCTTTCATTTCATTGTACAAGTTAAATTCAACAAGTGAACCCGTTGCTAATTTTGTTTTAATACCAATATCATTCCATGCTTGCATAATAGCTTTCGCACGACCCTCGAAGTTGGCTGGACCAGCATAGTGGCCGAATGAGATGGTAAATGGTTTTCCGTTTGGATCTTCTACAAAACCGTCATTATTCTTATCTTTATAACCAGCTTCAGCTAATAATTTTTTAGCTTTTTCTGGACTATACTTGTACTTTGTTAAATCTTTTTGGTCAGCAGCAATCCAGAATACAGACGGAATAACTGTGTTAGAAACAACCGCTTTGTCATTCATAAATGCTTTTACCATTGCTTTTCTATCTATTGCATAAAGCAATGCTTGACGAAGTTTTAGATCTTTGAACTTTTCGTAATCATCTACGTTTTTACCAGCCTTTTGATCACGATGTCCAAATCGTAGACCAATATACGAATAACTAGTTGATTTCCCTTCCAAAAAGTCTAAGTTTTCTGCTTTTTCAACTTGCCCTAAATCAGCTGGACGAACATCCATAATGTCGACATCGCCTTTTTTCAATGCTCCGGCGGAAACAGATGGATCCAGTACTTTTACAACAACACCATCAAGATGAGGTTTACCTTTCCAATAATCATCATTACGCTCCATTTGGACATATTCACTCGCTACCACTTTTTTCACTTTAAACGGTCCAACACCAATAGGCTCTTTACGAACTTGTTTGGACTCTGCAAGATCTTTTACAGCAATTCCTTCATAGTACTTTTTCGGCATTGGATACGGCCATAGATTGTCTAAGTTATTTACACGAACTTCTTTAAATGTTACTTTAAATGTTTGCGGATCTACTACTTCAACTCCGGAAATAGAATCCGCTTTGCCGTCGTGATATTCTTGAGCGCCTTTAATGTGCTCAACGTTTACATAGCGTGGACCTGTATAGTCTTTATCGGCAATCGTTTCATACGTATATTTAAAATCATCTGCAGTTAATGGATCTCCATTATGCCACTTAATCCCCTTTTTTAATTTAAACGTGTAAGTTAGTTTATCACCACTCACGTCCCAATTAGCTAAGTCAGATTTAATCTTTAATTTCTTATCATAAGTAAAGAGACCTTCATTGATAAATTCTAAGATTTGGCTATCGTATGCACTGCCATACAATGCGTACTCAAAAAGCCCTTCCGGTGCTCCGTCAATCCCATACGTAATCGTTCCGCCATCTTTTGGCTTGTCTGTTTTTGCACCTTCAGTTTTTGTTTCTCCGCCTTCTTTATTACTAGAAGATGAAGAACTGCTTCCACCGCTGCATGCCGCTAGAAAAAGCGATAGCACAAGCAAAATGGAAACAATTGATAAAAACGATTTCTTTTTCATCATGACGTTCCCCCTATTTAACTAATAATCTGTTCGTATGTAGCTTTTACGAGTTATATAAATGGCAAGCTACTTGATGGCCAGGTCTCACCTCCTTTAAGGCAGGTTTCGTTTGGCTGCACTCTGCCATGGCATGTATACAGCGAGGATGAAACGCACAGCCTTTTGGCGGATCAATTGGACTTGGCACATCTCCCTGTAAAATAATACGCTGTTTGTTCTTTCGTGGATCTGGTTCAGGTATAGCCGATACAAGCGCTTGCGTATAAGGGTGCAATGGCTCTGCGTATAGGCTTTTCTTATCAGCAATTTCTACTAAACCGCCTAGGTACATAACACCGATACGGTCACTCATATGTTTAACAACACTCAAATCATGGGCAATAAATAAAAAGGTTAGGTCGAATTCTTGTTGAAGTTCTTTAAGAAGGTTTAAAACTTGTGATTGGACAGAAACGTCGAGTGCCGATACCGGTTCATCAGCAATAATAAGTTTTGGACGAAGTGCAAGTGCACGTGCAATTCCAATCCGCTGACGCTGTCCACCGGAAAATTCGTGAGGATATTTATAGTATGCATCTTCCGGTAACCCTACTTTTGTAAGTAGATTCATAACTTCTGATTTTAATTGATTGGTTGATTTTCCTGTAAAATTCCGAATTGGTTCAGAAATAACATCTCCAACCATTTGCATTGGATTGAGGGAAGCATAAGGATCTTGAAAAACCATTTGGAAATCTTGTCTGATTTTACGGAGAGAAGTTCCTTTTACTTCTGTGATATCTTTACCATCGAAAATAATTTTTCCGCTAGTTGGTTCCAACAGTCTTAGAATCGTTCTTCCTGCCGTGGATTTTCCACAGCCAGATTCTCCTACCAGTCCGAGCGTTTCTCCTTTTCGAATAGCAAAAGAAATACCGTCAACTGCTTTTACATCACCAATTTTCTTTCGAAAAAATCCGCCGTGAATAGGATAGTAGGTTTTTAAATGCTGAACTTCTAGCAATACATCTTTCATCGCTTTAGTCATTAGCTTGTCTTCACTCCTTTTGACGGATAGCTATTTTTATACAGCAGACATGCGACATCATGCTCCTTTGAATCCTGGCGAAGAACAGGCGTAACGGAACTGCAGTCTTCCATTGCATGAGGACATCGGTTAACGAAACGACAGCCTGTCCGCGGCATGTTTACAAGAGAAGGCACAATTCCTTTGATCGTATTTAATACTTCTACATCATCTTCCATGCGTGGAATTGAGTGAAGAAGCGCTTTCGTGTATGGATGTTTTGGGGCATAAAATAACGTATCAACATCTGTATGCTCAACAATTTTTCCGCCATACATGACAATCACTTCATCACACATCTCAGCAACTACTCCTAAATCATGTGTAATCATAATAATAGACATATCATTGCTTTCTTGAATTTCTTTTAGCAATTCTAAAATTTGAGCTTGAACCGTAACATCTAGGGCCGTTGTCGGCTCATCAGCAATTAAAAGTTTAGGCTGACAAGCTACCGCCATGGCAATCATGACACGTTGCCTCATTCCTCCTGACAGCTGATGCGGATATTCATCGATGAGCTTTTCGGATCTCGAAATACCAACGCTTTTTAAAAGCGCAATGCTTTTTTCACGCGCTTCCGCTTTCGATATATTCATATGGTTAAATAATACTTCCTGCAGCTGATACCCAATGGTTAACACAGGATTAAGGGATGTCATCGGTTCTTGGAAAATCATTGAGATGTCTTTCCCCCGAACATCATTCATCTCATCTTCTGATAAGTGCGTAAGATTCTTTCCGTTAAATAAAACGCTTCCGCTTCTAATTTGACTATTTACTTTAGGTAATAGCCCCATAACAGATAAAGACAATACGCTTTTTCCACAGCCAGATTCTCCGACAACTCCTACAATTCGCTTTCGCCCGACTTGAAACGACACGTCGTCCACAGCATTATGCCAGGAATCATTAATGGAAAAAGCAGTTTGTAAATTTTTCACTTCTAGTAAAGGTGTTGATTCGACGGGCTTTTTATCCATTTATAGTGCACACCTCATTTTTCTAAAAATTGTTATATTTGAATAAGATATTATTACAATTTCATTACAAAATCAATATATTTTGAAAATTAATTATATTTTTTATTTTTAAAATAATGATTTCTGAATATCTCTTCGGCACTTTAACGCATAAACTTCCTAATTTTTTGTTGAAAATAGGAGAAAATTTACTATTTTTAACTTTAGGTATATAGAACTTGTTTTTTTACAGTTGGAACGCAGATTTTTTTAAGATAGTATTGGTGCTAAGAGGAAGCAGCTGGGTAGTAGTTAAAGTGTGAGGCTTCATACATGAAGTAACAAGATGATAACCAATATTGTAGCCCATCATTTCTGGATACCAATTTTGGCCGAATAACAGTTGATCATATTTTTTTTCGTCAGCGCGCAGATTGTAATAGGGTTTAACATGCTTTTCCCACATTTTTTTAGCTTCTTCAATGGTATAATAATTTGTCCAAGGAGCTAAATATTTTTTACCACAATACTCCTCTACAGCTCTTTCAGCTAACCCTTCCATCATCATAGCGTCTAACAAAGTAATCGTTTCATCAGATTTATTAATGGCTTTTAGCCTGCAAACGTGATGGTATTCATGGGTAAGTACCGCTAACATTTCTTCATCGGATGTATGACTTGTCATAAACACAAATAATTTATCGGTAAAAGCTACACCTGCTCTTCCGTTAAATTCACGCTGCATTTTTCGATTTCTAGGATTGCTTGGAAGCACTAGCACCGCTACATCGGGCCCATTCCATGCTTTTTTAAGCTTCTCATAATGTGCTTTAACTTTCTTCCAAACCTGTCTTTTCTTCATTTCTTCTAATTCTTTTATAAACATTAAAGAAGGCGGACACATTCCATAGTTAAAAAGTAATTCCATATATTCTTTTTCTTTTAATTTCTTAAAATAGCGCGCAAGATAACGGCTTATTTCTTTCGGCTCCGTCCAAGTAGAAGTTGAAACAATCGGCATGTTTTCCCCTCACTTTCTTCATCCTTTTATTTCATGATATGTTCACAGCTACTCTTTTGGTTATTAGAAATAAAAAAAATTCTAGGCATCAGCCTAGAATTTTTTATTATGCTTCGTATTTTTTAAAGATGATAGTTGCATTATGACCGCCAAATCCAAGTGAGTTGCTTAGCACCGCTTTTACTTCTTGCTTACGCGCTTTGTTTGGAATGTAGTCTAAATCGCACTCTTCATCAGGTGTTTGATAGTTAATTGTTGGAGGAAGAATACCATCTTGAATTGCTTTCACACTAAAGATAGCTTCTACTCCGCCAGCAGCTCCTAACAAGTGGCCAGTCATTGACTTTGTTGAACTAATTGCTACTTTTTGAGCGTGGTCACCAAATACTTCTTTAATAGCCATTGTTTCAAATTTATCATTGTATCCTGTACTTGTACCGTGAGCATTGATGTAATCAATATCACTTGGCTGTAGGCCTGCATCTTCAATCGCATGACGCATTGCACGAACGCCGCCTTCTCCTCCTGGAGCTGGCGCTGTGATATGATGAGCATCTCCAGTTGAACCATAGCCCACAATTTCAGCATAAATACGTGCGCCGCGCGCTAGTGCATGTTCAAGCTCTTCAAGCACAATAACACCCGCACCTTCTCCCATAACGAAGCCGTCGCGGTCTTTATCAAACGGACGAGATGCTGTTGCAGGATCTGGATTTGTAGAAAGTGCTTTATTCGCACAGAAACCAGCAATAGATAAACGCGTGATTGGCGCTTCCGTACCGCCCGTCACCATCACGTCTGCATCTCCGCGTTGAATTACTTTAAACGCATCACCAATAGAGTTTGTACCTGTTGCACATGCCGTTACCGTACAAGAGTTCACGCCTTTCGCCCCTAAAGCAATAGAAACTTGTCCTGTTGCCATATCAGGAATCATCATCGGAATGAAGAATGGACTTACACGGCGGGCACCTTTTTCTAATAACGTTGAATATTGGTTTTCAAACGTTTCCATACCGCCAATTCCAGAACCAATCCAAACGCCGACGTTTGGAGCAATTTCTTCTGTAATAGTCAAATCCGCATCTTTAACAGCCGCCAATGCAGCTACCATTGCATATTGAGTAAAGCGATCCATCTTACGAGCCTCTTTACGGTCAATAAAATCTTCCACGTTAAAATCTTTTACTTCAGCTGCTACTTTAGCCGGGAATTCATCTGCATCTAGTCTTGTTAAAGGACCAACGCCAGACACGCCTGCTACTGCGTTTTTCCAAGCTGTTTCCACGTCATTTCCAATTGGTGTAAGCCCACCAAGTCCTGTTACAACTACACGTTTTTTATTCATCGTACATTCATCTCCTTCAGTTGCTTTAAAAATGTAGTGTTATTTTCCCCATCTAATAGCAATAGCTCCCCATGTTAAGCCGCCTCCGAAGCCAACCATTACAATTAAATCATCATCTTGAATTTTCCCTGCTTCAAGCTCATGAACAATTGAAATTGGAATCGATGCTGCTGATGTATTGCCGTAGTATTGGATTGTTTTAGACATTTTTTCTTCAGGTAAGTCTAATCGCTGTCTTGCAGCTTCCATAATACGAATATTCGCTTGATGAGGTACAAGAAAATCAACATCCTCTTTTGTTAAACCTGCTTTTTCAATTACATTAACAGCAGATTCCCCCATTTGTCGAACAGCAAACTTAAATACTTCACGTCCGTTCATGACAATATGATCAAGCTCGTTTTGATACAAGTGCTTGCCTCCCGTACCGTCGGACCCTAGTTCAAAGGATAAAATACCTCGTCCTTCTGATACAGGTCCCATTACAACTGCACCTGCTCCGTCTCCGAATAAAACAGCCGTGTTACGGTCGTCCCAATCTGTAATCTTAGAAAGCTTTTCTACACCGACCACTAATATATGCTTGTAAGCATTGGTTTCAATAAATTGCTTAGCTGTAATCATGCCGTACATAAACCCTGCACATGCGGCACTCACATCGTAAGAAGCTGCTTTTTTTGCTCCCAATTTTTCTTGTAGCATACATGATACTGTAGGAAACGGTTGATCTGGCGTTACCGTAGCAACAATGATCATGTCAATATCTTCTGCCTCGACGTTAGCTTTATGTAAAGCTTCAACTGCTGCTTTATAAGCTAAATCAGATGTGTCCTCGTTATCGGCTGCAATTCGGCGCTCTTGAATACCTGTGCGCGTACGAATCCACTCATCTGATGTATCCATTACTTTTTCAAGATCTAAATTTGTTACAACTTTCTCTGGTACATAACGTCCAATTCCTAGAACACCAGCGTTCATATCAACCTCTCCTTTAAATAAAAGGCTTATATTCCTATAAAACCTATATCCGTCATTTCATTTATCGATTATATAATCAATTATTATGAGTTGGTACTAATTTTACTTCATTTTTTATTTTTTGTCTATATAGGTGTTCGTCCTACTCAGGTATCTATCATGCTACATATAGTGATCATACGGGACCCTCTTACTCTAGTATGGGACATTAGGTAAGAACTTACCCACCATTAAAATAATGAAAGGAATGAGTATCATGGCAAGAAGACAAAGAAATGAAGCTTTTTCTGATTTTATGTTTGGAGCTGGGCGCAGAAAATCAAGAGAAGAAAGAGAGCGAGAGGAGTGGGAAAGATTATTTAAACAAATCGATGAAATTGTACTCGCCGTCGAAGAACTAGCTCCTCTGCTTAAACAGTTTGCCCCTTTAGTCGATTTATTTTCCAAACAAAAATAACAGCTCGGATTCTACCGAGCTGTTTTCTTTAGTTGTTTTCATTTTCAGCTAATGCATCTTGCTTGCCAAGCTCATAGGCATCGTTCATTACTTTTGTTAGTAATGTCAATACCGGCTGCACGTGTTCCATCGATAACTCAACGCCTGTTTCATCTAAAATCTGCTTTGCTTCTGGCAAGTACTTCATTGCAATTTGCATGAATTGCATATTTTGCTCTTCCATAGTGAAATCTCCTTTATTAAAAACATTTATTCCTCCTTATATTAGCGAATCTATTCTATAAGTACAACTTTCTCCTTTTAATGAAGAGGTAAAAAGAATGTTCTCATATGTTTTTTTTGCAGATAAATGCCTTCTTTAGCCGTTACTCTTGAAGAAAAATGCAGCAGTTCTTTCGCTTTCCTGCTGATTTCATATTTTTCTTGAGCCGCTTCTTCCTTCACCTCCATATGAGTAATGTTTGCTCCTGCGCTCCAAGGCTGTAACTTTTCTTCAACTAAATGAACCACTTCATATGAATATGCAGCAGTTTTACAGCGTCTAAGTGCACTGATGGCATCTTCAATATAAATAATAAAATCCGTGCCTTCCATAATGTTAAATGCCTCTTCGTACCCGGCAATATTTTTAGAATAGCACATTGACAAAGGCTGCCAAGGTCCGTAAAGAGTCGGCGTTCTGACAATTATAATGGGCCATCCGTCATCTTTATACTTCTCTATCATTCGCTCAAAATGAACGTATAGTCTTCCTTCACTACTGTCCGGTTCTGGAATCATTGTTTCTTCAATCTTTCGCTGCTGGTCTCCAAATACGCGCATGGTAGAAACAAACACAAATCGAATGTTGAATTGACGGCATTTGTTAAGAGCTTGAATGAGCACTTGCTGCGCTTTTTGCATTTTTTGTCTTAAAAAATCAGGATGATAAAAATCTCCTCCATCGAAATACGTGAAGTAGACAATATCCGTTTCTGAGGTAATCATATCTAATGAATCTCCTATTTCAGTCGATACATAATTAGCGTTTCTCCCTAAGAAAAATTTCATCTCTTCTTGCAAATCATCTTCTTCTTTATGAGCAGAATGTGTATATCCTTTTACTTCTGTACCTTCGTCTAAAAAAGCTATACATAAATGAAAACCAATAAAGCGGTTTGCCCCTATTACTACTACATTTCCCATATCGCTTCCTCCAATTCTTCATTCATCATTTATTCAACAAAAAGCTTAAAGCCCTATAGTTATAGAGAATACTCATTCCTTATTTCAAAGAAGGTTATCTGTGAAAGCATCATGAACTCTTTTTTTCCTTTTATCTCTTATACAAAAAGCCCCTATGATATGTATAATCATAGAAGCTTTGCTTATAACACTTTTTCATACTGTTTATAAAATTGGAGAAGGGACCGTTCAAACAAATAGTTTTTTTCCGGCAAATAAAGTGAAAGCATAATCGGAGAGTGAAGTTCTTCACGATGTAGTTCATATTTTTTACTGTGTGCAATTGGATAATGAGTAGAGGCATTAGGCGCGGTCCATATCTTCACCGGCAGCGTTGATTTTAATTCCGTAACAGAAGGGTACTCCTTAATTAGCTTTGATACTTGCTTCCGCTCTACTTTATAAGCTTGAGTCAAGTCTTTCGTGAATTGTTTATAAAAGAATTTATTGTTTTTTTCATGTTCTGCATGCGTATGAAGATCAATACATGGATTTAATAAACAAACTGATCGAATGAACGTATCCCCATCATTCTCCATTAGCTGCAGCGCTAACAGGGCCCCCATTCCTTCAGCTAAAATATGAATTCGTTTATTTAAAATTTCTTGTTTCATTACTAAATGATAAAGTTGTTTTGCAAGGTGATATGCTTCAGGAGACCCCCAATGCCGGCCATATAAATTGGAATAAAATACTGTGTATCCTTCATCTTGTAAACATTGCAACAGCTGTGACCTTCCGCCGTGCTGAATCCATAAGCTAGTTGAACTTTCAACAAAATGATCTTTATCACCCAATACTAACACACCGAAACCATTCGGTCGTTCAGGGACATGTACGACATTCCATTGCGTATCTAAGCTAAAAAAGCGTCGATGTATCATAGCTCTTCCTCCGTAACTTACTAGTTGTTCCATACAGTGTATGATAGAACCATCAAAAAGCGCACTAGAATAATGCCTATTTCTGACTTATTGCTCTTTTGTTTCTATATGGGAACACGCCCCTTATTTATTCATAAAAAATTCAATTTCTTATTTGACTGCTATATGCTAAAATGAAATCAAACTGTACTGTAAACGAGGTGAATAGAATGCGTGTCGTAATGGCTTTTGTTTGGGGCTTTTTACTAATGAATATGGCAGTGTACGTAATCTCTGCAATGACGGGTGGTACTTACAGTTTCGCAACCGCTTCCATCCTTGGAGTAGTTTTCACGCTAGTTGTAATTTTGATTGGAGAACTGGGTGTACCGAATAAACCAGCAAATAATCACCACTAAAAAGTGTTGGCTGTAAAGCCAGCGCTTTTTTTATCTTTTGGCATAAGCACTTCTCAGCAATTTCTTTCGTTAACTCGTATTCAAAACGAATGACTGAAGCTACTTTTTTTACATTTATATACATTCATAATCATTGATTATGCCAGACTTCAACTGTATAATTTTTGAATAATCAAACTATTAATTGTAGGAGTGAATACTGCTGTGACTGAAGAAAAAATTGGTTTTATCGGAACAGGCGTTATGGGTCAAAGCATGGCCGGGCATTTAATTGACGCAGGATATGAAGTCCTTGTTTATACACGAACAAAAACTCGTGCTCAAGCACTACTTGAAAAAGGGGCCAAATGGAAAGAAACCGTTCAAGAAGTGGCCGAACAATCTGATGTTATTATCACCATGGTAGGCTACCCTCACGATGTAAAAGAGATTTATTTAGGAAAAGACGGCATTATACATAATGCAAAGAAAGGCTGCTATACAATTGATATGACGACATCGAGCCCTATACTTGCTCGTGAGATTTATCAAGCAGCAAAAGAGAAGCACATTCATGCGCTTGACGCTCCTGTTTCAGGAGGAGATATTGGGGCTCAGAAAGCAACCTTAGCGATTATGGTAGGAGGCGATTCTGAAGCATTCTCTGCCGTTACGCCTATACTTGAAAAAATGGGGACAAATATCGTTCTTCAAGGAAGCGCTGGTGCTGGTCAACATACAAAAATGTGCAATCAAATTGCTATTGCCTCTAATATGATGGGTGTATGCGAAGCTATACTTTATGCTGAAAAAGCCGGATTAGATCCAAATACCGTTCTAAAAAGTATTGAAACAGGCGCAGCGGGAAGCTGGTCGTTAAGTAATTTAGCTCCTCGCATGATTAAAGGAGACTTCGAACCAGGTTTTTATATTAAACACTTCATTAAAGATATGAAGATTGCCATTGAATCAGCTGAAGAAATGGAGCTGTATACACCAGGGCTAAAATTAGCAAAATCGCTTTATGAACAGCTCGAAAAACAAGGCGATGATAATAAAGGAACACAGGCTCTGTATATCCTTTTAAAACAGCATGCCCTAACTGTATAAAAACAGGCAGCTCATTACGAGCTGCCTGTTTTTATTAATGATTTACGCTTCATTTAACGAATTCATAAAACGACTGAATGCGAGCTGCCCTTCAGTATTTTGTTTAAACACACCTGCATGTTCTAAAATAGTTGCAAAGACCAAACCGAGCTCTTGTTGGAGAATACTTTGGACATTTTCCGCTTCAATATGTGGATATTTTTTCTTGATTTTTTCGGCCCACTTCACGTGTTTTTGCACTTGATCATGTCTGCTGGCTAACTCGCTCAGATTATTCTGAACTAACCCTTTGGCCACTAGACTCATTTCGTCTTTCAAACGACCGGGTAAAACCGCAAGCCCCATTACTTCGATTAAACCTATGTTCTCTTTTTTGATATGATGAACTTCTGCATGCGGATGATAAATTCCATCTGGATGTTTGCCGTTTGTTCTATTGTTTCGCAGTACTAAATCTAATTCGTACAAATCTCCTCTTTTCCGAGCAATAGGCGTCACCGTGTTGTGAGGAGTTTGATCTGTAAAAGCTAAAATACCAGCACTTTGATCACTATATGATTTCCATTTCTTCAAAATGAAATCCGCTGCTTCCACTAATGGTGCAAGGTGCGAACTTTGAAGACGAACGACCGACATCGGCCAATGAACAATTCCAGCTTTCACGTCTGGATATGCTTTAAGAGAGAACAATTTATTTATTTTTGCTTTAGCCATAGGAAAATCATGATAGCCGCCTTGAAAGTGGTCATGAGTTAAAATAGATCCTCCTACGATGGGTAGATCTGCATTTGATCCTAAAAAATAATGTGGAAATTGTTCAACGAAGGCAAGCAGCCGCTTAAACGTTTGCTTTGAAATATGCATGGGTGTATGTTCACTCGCAAAAACAATGGCATGTTCATTATAATAAACATAAGGTGAAAACTGCATGTACCACAGCTCTTCCTGCAATTCCACAGGAATAATCCGGTGATTTTGACGAGCTGGGTGGTTAATACGACCTGCATAACCAGCATTTTCTTTACAGAGAAGACACAGCGGATAGTTGCTTTCCTTCAATGATTTGCTTGCTGCAATTGCTTTTGGATCTTTTTCCGGCTTTGATAAGTTGATAGTAATTTCAAGTTCTCCAAAGTCAGTGTTTGTTACCCATCTTTCGTTTTTAGCAATTCGATCTCTTCGAATATAGTGAATGTCTTTTGACAGCTTATAATAATAGCTTGTGGCTTTTTGGGGGCTTTGCTGATAGTGATCATAAAATGTCCGATTAACCTCTGAAGGCATGCTTGCAAAGCATCCCATTATTTTGGTATCAAATAAATCTCTATACGTAATAGAATTCTCGGCGATTCGATTGTTTTCTGCAGCCCAATCAAGCATGTTGTCTAAAATAGCAGCTGGATGTTCCAGACGTTCTTCTTTGACTTCTACTACAATACATTCGTCGAGCTTTAACACTTCCAGCAGTTTATTTCTCACCACATCTATATCCCATTCTGTTAATAGATTCTTTTGTAAACCATATTGAATAAGTCGGGTGATTTCTTCATGAATGTTGACTGACATACACTCGTTCCTTTCTCTATCTGTTTTCTCTTATACTGCTTCTAATGTGAGTTCACGCGCTCCTTCTCCAACCGTAACCACATAAAATTCAGCTTCTAAACTCGTTTTCTCATAATAGGTATTCCTTACTTTTTCAACAAACCTATCAACCTGTGCTTTTTGTACGATGCTAATTGTACAGCCGCCAAAGCCTGCACCTGTCATGCGTGATCCAATCACACCTTCTTGCAACCAAGCTGCTTCTACAAGAGCATCTAATTCTTTCCCACTTACTTCATAGTCATCTCGCAGTGAGCAGTGCGATTCATTCATCAATTGACCAAACCCTTTTAAATCACCGTTTTGCAATTTAGCAACCGCTTCTTTTGTGCGTTCATTTTCATATACCGCATGTTTAGCGCGCTTACAATCTACTTCGTTTTGTATCAAAGATTTATGCTTTTCAAATTGTTCTTTGGTTAAATCACCAAGCGAATTAATGGAAAGTGACGTTTGTAAATCTGACAGCGCTCTTTCACACTCCATGCGGCGTTCATTATATTTTGAATCTGCCAGCCCTCTTCGCTTATTTGTGTTAGAAATAACGAGCACAGCATCTGTTAATTGCAGCGGGCTATATTGGTATTCAAGAGTTTGACAGTTTAACAATACGGCTTGATTTTCCTTTCCCATTCCAATTGCAAACTGATCCATAATCCCGCAGCTTACGCCGATAAATTCATTTTCAGCTTGCTGCGCCATTTTTACAAGGTCCATCATATCAATATTCAATTCAAGAATTTTATTTAAAAGTACGCATGTGACTAACTCAATTGATGCTGATGATGAAAGCCCTGCTCCGTTAGGAATGTTGCCAAAAAACAAGATATCAAAACCAAAAGGAAGATCATATCCGTGCTTTTTAAAGGTCTCCATTACTCCTTTTGGATAATTAGCCCAATCATCTTCGGTTTTGTACGTTAATTGCTCTAAAGAGGATTCAATGACGCCTGCTTCAGAGAAGTTTTTAGAGTACATACGTATTTTTCGATCATGACGTTTTTGTACTACCGCATACGTTCCTATACTCAATGAACAAGGAAAAACATGCCCTCCATTATAATCAGTATGTTCTCCAATTAAATTGACACGTCCTGGCGCAAAAAAGCAGCGAATAGCTTCTGACGAATGAAATATTTGTTTGAACTCTTCGATTAATTTTCCCAGCATTTATTATCACCTATTTTAAGTAGTTTTTTGGAAACGGATTCATATGTACATTGTAAAGTCCAATTTTCTTTGCCTCAATGGTAAAATTCCTATTGATAATCGGTACTTTTTTGCTTATCACTTTAAAAATGATCCTTTTGAATTGACGATGAACTACTCTTGCGCCAAAAAGATGTTATCTTTATGTGAGCCTTGACTTGCAAATTATAAGAAAATAATAAGATTTAGAGACATTCCCTAAAAATAATCACGATATTTTCAAAAAATTATAGAAAAATGAAAGCGATTACGTTAAAGTAAGAATTAAGTACTACTTTATTTCAAAAAGAAGGTGAAAATTTGCTCTCACATTTCCAAGCTCAAGAATATTCAACGTACGCATACAGGTTTTTAGAATCCCGCACAAATGAAGTTGCGCAGCTATGGTCTGTTGGGTGGGATGAAGTTTTCTCTCCCCTTTATAACTGGAGCGGAAATCAGCGAAAAGACGTAGGGAAATATATTTTTCAATACACGGTTTCTGGGTACGGGATGATTGAAATAGATGGACAAGAATATAAAGTGGATGCTGGGAAAGCATTCATCGTCAATATACCTGGAAATTATCGCTATTACTTACCAAAGGAAAGTGAAAACTGGGAGTTTATTTTTCTTACATTATACGGAGATGAAGTACAAAAATGCTGGGATTATATTCAGTCAACCCACTCCCCTGTAATTAGGTTTCATCCTGAATCAGCACCTGTTCAGCTGCTTGCTCAAATATATAAGCGGGCAAGTGAAAAACATATAGCAGATCCATTTCATGCCTCAAGCTTATCTTACCGCTTTGTAATGGAGCTGTACCAATATATTAAAAGCATGGACAGTTTTACAGAAGATTGGCCTGAAAGTATCATTAGCTCTATTTTATTTGCCCGTAATCATTATCATGAAGAAATCGGTCCGGATGAAATGGCAGATGCAGCTCATTTATCTCGCTATCATTTTAGCCGGTTATTCAAACAAACAACTGGGATTACGCCGATTCAATATTTAACGAAGCTTCGCATTCAAAAAGCGGCCGAGCTATTGCATCAAACCAAGTACTCAATCGAAGAAATTGCTGAAAACGTCGGCTATGCAAATGCCAATTATTTAACAAAAGTATTTCGCAAAACAACCAATATGACACCCGGGCAGTATCGAAAAAGTGATGCATCCATTGATGAGCACTTTGCATTGCCAAAATAAAAACGACTTCCATAAAAGGAAGTCGTTTTTATTTTTTATCGGGAATTTCTACTACCACAGAACCTTTTTCGTAAATAAAAGTCAATTTTTTACCCGGGATAATCATATTTTCTAAAATATCTCGTGCAGCTTGAAGTGCAAACTCTGTCCGTTCTGCCTTTTCCTGCACTTCTTCATTTTCAGCTTGAAGCTCATTTTTATCCAGCGCTCTTATTTTAGTTAATGCCTGATCTATAAAATCGTATGCTTCGTCATATATAAGCTCTATACGGTCCTTCATGTGCTCATTCATGCTCCTTTGCCCATTTTGTATTATCATAAATGAATTAGATATATTCTACAACCTAAAACTGAATAAGTTTTTACGCTTAGCTCTCACGTATTTTCTTTCATTTCTTTTTATTTATTTTAAAAGAAGAGTTGCTTTTAATAGCAAAAAAAGACCATTCAATTTATCATGAATGGACTTTTTAGAAAACTTATACGCTGACAACAAACTCATCATCTTTTACATCAACTGTCACTTGACTATAATCTTCAATTTGCCCTGCAATTAATTCTCTGGCAATTTTTGTTTCAATATATTTTTGAATAAACCTTTTTAAAGGGCGAGCTCCATATACCGGATCAAACCCGGAGGCTGCAATATAATTTTTTGCTTCTTCTGTTAATGTTAACGAAATATGACGATCGGATAAACGCTTTTCAAGCTGAAGCAATAGCTTATCAATAATCCCTTTTACTTCATGAACAGTTAGCGGTTTGAATAAAATCGTGTCGTCTACTCGATTTAAGAATTCTGGACGAAAATGCTGTCTTAATTGAGCCATCACTTGCTCTCTGGCTTTTTCAGTAATCTCGCCTTCACTTGTTAAACCGTCTAATAAAAATTGAGAACCGATATTCGACGTCATAATAATGACTGTATTTTTAAAATCAATGACTTTTCCTTTTGAATCTGTTGCTCTTCCATCATCTAGTATTTGAAGGAGCACATTAAATACTTCGGGATGTGCTTTTTCAATTTCATCCAACAAAACGACTGAATAAGGCTTGCGTCTCACCGCTTCCGTTAGCTGGCCGCCTTCTTCGTATCCTACATAGCCAGGAGGCGCTCCTATAAGCCTAGAGACCGCATGCTTTTCCATGTACTCAGACATATCAATACGAACCATTTGTTCTTCACTGTCAAATAAAGAATGTGCCAACGTTTTGGCTAGCTCCGTTTTTCCTACTCCGGTAGGTCCTAGGAAAATAAATGATCCAATCGGACGGTTTGGATCTTTAATGCCTGCCCGTGCGCGAATCACAGCATCCGTCACTAAGGATACGGCTTCGTCTTGTCCAATCACACGCTGCTGTAAAATTGACTCAAGCTTCAACAGCTTTTCTCTTTCCCCTTCAACTAGTTTTGATACCGGAATTCCCGTCCATCTTCCTACAATTTCAGCAATTTCTTCTTCTGTTACTTCTTCTCTTAACAAACGGTTTTCTTGTGCTTTTTCAGCAGCTGTTTCTTCCAGCTGTTTTAGTTCTTTTTCAAGAGCTGGAATGCGTCCGTGGCGAAGTTCAGCTGCTTTATTTAAATCATATTTCCCTTCAGCTTCTTCTAGGTCTCGCTTCGCTTTTTCAAGCTGCTCCCGGACATCTTGCACCGTTTGAATCGACTGCTTTTCTTTTTCCCACTGCAGCTTCATTGTATCTGCACGTTCTCTTAAATCAGAGACTTCTTTTCGAATTGCCTCTAACCTTGTGATGCTTGCTTGATCTGTTTCTTTACTTAATGCCGCTTCTTCAATTTCAAGCTGCATGACACGTCGTGTAACTTCATCTAATTCTGATGGCATCGAATCAATTTCTGTTCGAATAGTTGCGCATGCTTCATCAATTAAATCAATTGCTTTATCAGGTAAAAAGCGATCTGAGATATAACGATCAGACATAACCGCTGCTGAAACAATCGCTCGGTCATGAATGTTTACACCGTGATGAATTTCAAATCGTTCTTTTAAACCACGTAAAATAGAGATTGTATCTTCTACTGAAGGTTCTTCAACCAGCACCTGTTGAAAGCGTCTTTCAAGCGCTGGATCTTTTTCAATATACTGACGGTACTCATCAAGAGTTGTAGCTCCTATACAGTGAAGTTCTCCTCTAGCAAGCATTGGTTTTAAAATATTCCCTGCATCCATCGCTCCATCCGTACGGCCTGCGCCAACGATTGTATGAAGCTCATCAATGAATAAAAGAATTTGACCGTTGCTTTTCTTAACTTCTTGAAGAACAGCTTTTAAACGTTCTTCAAATTCTCCTCTGAATTTCGCTCCTGCTACTAAAGCTCCCATATCTAATGAAAAGATGGTTTTATCTTTTAATCCTTCAGGCACATCTCGGCGAACAATACGCTGTGCTAGTCCTTCGACAATAGCTGTTTTACCAACGCCAGGTTCTCCGATCAAAACTGGATTATTTTTTGTTTTTCGCGATAAAATGCGGATAACGCGGCGAATTTCTCCATCTCGTCCAATGACTGGATCAATGTTCCCTGCTCGTACTTCTGCTACTAAGTCTCTTCCATATTTAGCTAACGCTTCATATGTGACTTCCGGATTTTGACTTGTAATTCGCTGATTTCCTCGAAGGCTGGTAAGCACATCTTGCAGAGCTTTTTTTGTTATACCGTGACTTGAAAATAACTTGCCATATTCACTAGAAGACGGTTCCTGTGCTAATGCTAAAAAGATGTGCTCAACTGAAACATAATCATCTTGCAGACGGGATGCTTCTTCTTGAGCTTTAACAAACAGCTGCTGAAGTTTATTCGTAATATAAACCTTCCCTGCTTCAGCACCACTTCCTGTAACAGCTGGTTTTTTCGCAAGCAATTGATTTACCTGCTGCTGAAAAGATTGATGATCTATATGTAAATGATCTAATATGCGAGGAGCAATACCATCTTGCTGATGAATGAGCGTATAAAGCAAATGAGCAATATCCACTTCCTGCTGATTTCGTTTAATAGCTTCGGACTGCGCTTCCATCACGCCTTCTTGCAATTTTTGGGTCATTTTATTTATATCCATTGAACATCCTCCTTCGATACATTTGACCTTTATTGACCTTTATTTCATTATACCCAGCAATAGGAAAACAAGTAAAGCCATTCAATTTAGAATGGCTTCTTTATTTTTTACTATTTAAGGCTTGCGCATGTACGTCCAGTGGCGATCATCGTTGGCCGTCTCTGGAAAACGCTCTCCTGCTTTTAATTTAACCTTTTGAGGATTATTTACGTTGCTTCCTGTTTCACCAATTTCAATATACACTCCGTTATTAGGAGCTTTTTGACCCGGTGTGAAATGACGATTTTGTCCCATTGTCCTGCCTCCTCATTCCTGAAATGAAATGTTCTCCTATACTATTCCCTTAAGATTTCTGTTTCATAATGGAGATGTTTTCATATTAGGCAGAGAAAAAGAGCAGACCTTTAGATCCGCCCTTTTATGTTAATGAGTAAATTTAATAGCTTGTTCGATTTCAGTTTCTCCAGCTAACATTTCAAACGTTTTTCCTATCGTAGCTTCTTCGTTTAGACATTCTACAAGCACGGCTGCTACATCTGCTCGGGGAATCGTCTTAGATTTATCTTCAATATCATTATTGATATCAATTTTTCCAGTAGCTTGATCATTCGATAAAGTTCCTGGTCGTACAATTGTATACTGTAGATTAGACTGCTTTAGGTATTCATCCGCTATCGCTTTCGCACGCAGGTAAAGCTGTAAACCTTCTGGTCCTTGTTCAGGTGCGTCTGTTCCCATTGAACTTAACATAACAAAGCGCTTTACACCTTGATTTTTTGCTTCATCAATGATATTTTTAGCACCGTTTTGATCTACAGCGATTGTCTTTTCGTCTCCGGTATGTCCTCCAGAACCTGCTGCAAATATGACAGCGTCCATACCTCTTAAAGCATCTGAAACATCTTGCTCCAAGTCAGCAATCACAACGTTGGCACCTAGCTTCTTTAAAGCGTCTGCTTGCTTTTCGTCGCGAATCATCGCATAAGCTTCGTGCTGCTTGCTGTTTGCAACTTTTTCTACCACTTGTTTTCCCGTTGTTCCGTTTGCTCCAACAACTAATACTTTCATCATAAATCACCTTTCGTTCTGTTTAGTATACAAGTGGTGTTCCCTCAATTAATTCCCTTTAAACAAAAAACCCCTTCTGATATTCTCAGAAAGGGTTTTTCTCTTAAGCTAAAATGGCTTGCAGCAAAGCTTTTTGTACATGCATACGATTTCCAGCCTGCTGAAAGACAACAGAATTTGGGCCGTCAATAATGCTTGCTGTTACTTCTTCTTCACGATGCGCAGGCAAACAGTGCAGAAATAAATAGTCTGACTTAGCATAGGCAGCTAGTTCTTCATTTACTTGATAAGGAGCAAATATTTTCAAGCGCTGCTGTGCTTCTTCTTCCTGTCCCATACTTGTCCATACGTCTGCATAAATAGCATCGGCATTTTTCACAGCCTCTACAGGATCTTTTGTAATCATAACCTTCGCACCTGTTGTAGCAGCTATTTCATTAACATAAGCTGTTACAAAGTCTTTTGGCTCATAACCATCAGGGCATCCAATTGAAATATCTATCCCCATTTTTGCACATGCAATCATTAACGAATGCGCTACATTATTTCCGTCTCCAACATAAGCTACTTTTAGCCCTTTAAATGATTTCTTGTGCTCGTAAATCGTTAATAAATCAGCTAGAGCCTGACAAGGATGATAATCATCTGTCAAACCATTAATAACGGGAATAGATGCGTAATCTGCAAGCTCTTCGATCTTGCTGTGTTCAAACGTACGAATCATTATAGCATCGATGAATTCAGATAGTACGCGTGCTGTATCAGCAATCGTTTCTCCGCGTCCAATTTGTAAATCTTGGCTGCTTAAAAAGAGGGCGTTTCCTCCAAGCTGCATCATTCCTGCTTCAAATGAGACTCTTGTTCTTGTTGAAGATTTTTCAAAAATGAGCCCCAGCGTTTTTCCTTTTAACGATGTTACGATTTCACCATTTTTATGCTTTTCTTTCAGCTCGATGGCGCTCTCCAAAAGTGACATAATATCGTCTGATGATAAATCTTTAAGCGTAAGCAAATCTTTTCCTTTTAAATTGGTATTTACCGATACTGTACTCATGATACTGTCACTTCCTTTTTAGTTTTTTGAAACCATTCTTGTAGTGATGAAACCTGATATTCATCGACTTGGAACGATTGGAAAAATAGCGAAGCCGTTTCTGCCTCCGTCATGACCATCAAACCATGTTTTAACGCTGACATACGGCTTTCTTTATCTTCAGGCTGTAAGCTTACGTATAATAACGCTTCTTTCGTTTTCACCCATTCACTAACTTCTTTACCTTTAACAAGAGTTAAGCCCGCGCTTTGCACAAGTGCTTCAAGACCCTGCGCTTCTCCGTTGATATACACTTCCGCAGCACCTTTTTTACTTAACACATACTGATGGAATACTTTTTTTGCTGCTTCTTCAATCGTTGAAGAAATCGCAATTCCTTCACCAGTTGACTTCATTTCCGGTCCCACAAGAGGATCGACTCCTGATAATTTACTTGTCGAAAATACTGGAAACTTAATGGTTGTGTAAGCTGGATCTGGCAATAAACCTAGCTTTTCACTAATTTCCGACAATGATTTCCCAAGCAATATTTGAGTTGATAGCGAAACAAGCGGCGTGTTGCACACTTTACTTACTACTGGCACTGTACGGCTGGCACGCGGATTAACTTCCAGCATGTAGACTTCATCGTTGTAAATAACATACTGGATATTCATAATCCCTTTATATTGAAGTTTGTTTACAATTTTTTGAGCGTAACTCACCATTTTTTCTTTATGTGCTGCTTCTAATGTTTTGGCTGGTAAAAGCGCGTAGCTGTCTCCTGAATGAACGCCGGCTTTTTCAATATGTTCAACGATTGTCGGAATCAACACATCTTTTCCGTCTGCTACCACATCAACTTCTGCTTCTTTTCCAGGGAAGTAAGCATCAATAAGCATTGGGAAATGAGAAGCTTTAATAGCCGGTAAACAAGCCTGAAGCTCTGTTTCGTTTTGAATTGTCAGCATTCCTTTTCCCCCAATTACGTAAGAAGGACGAATGAGTAATGGGAATCCCATATCTTTTGCTTTTTGTACAAGTTCTTTAGCGTCTTTCGCCATTTCACCTGGAATATGAGGAATATTGCAGTCATCTAATAGCTTATAAAACAGGTCACGGTCTTCAAATGCATCAATGACATCATTTGTAATCCCTAGTAAATTGACGCCAGCTTCTTCTAGCCCTTTAACAAGCGAAATTGCCGTTTGACCTCCGTATTGAACAATTACATCCGTCACATTTTCAGCATCAAGAACATTTAATACGTCTTCTACTGTTACAGGTTCGAAATATAAGCGATCTGCTACTTCAAAATCCGTACTTACCGTTTCTGGATTATTGTTAATTAAAATCGTTTCGTATCCTTCTTTTTCAAGAGCTAGCACACCGTGTACAGAGCTGTAGTCGAACTCTACTCCTTGCCCGATACGAATTGGTCCAGAACCGATAATCGCAACTTTTTTATTCGTTGATGGTTCAATCTCACTTTCGCCGTAGTAACTAGAGTAGAAATAAGCCGTTGAAGATTCAAACTCCGCTGCACATGTATCCACCATTTTATAGCTTGGCGTAATATGTAGTGCTTTACGTTTCGCTCTTACGTCAAGTTCTGGCACATTCCATACGTTTGCTAGATACGCATCTGTAAAACCATGCTCCTTTACTTGTTTAAAGTGTTCAGCTGTAATGGAATCAAAACGTACTTCTTTTAAAGAGGCTTCCATTTTAATCAGCTGTGCAAAGTGTGTTAAATAGAAATAATCAATTTGTGTTACTTCATGGATATACTCAGGCGTTGTGCCGCGGCGTAAAAGCTCAAGGATAACAAAAATACGCTCATCGCTTTGTTCGCCTAGCTTGCTTTTTAATTCATCCGTTGAAATTTCTTGCAGTTCTTCTACTTCTAATCCTTGTAAGTCAATTTCTAAAGAAGATAATGCCTTTTGGAAGCTACGTGTAAAGTTACGGTCAATAGCCATTACTTCTCCAGTTGCTTTCATTTGTGTACCAAGCGTTCTCTCAGCGTAGAAAAACTTGTCAAACGGCCATCTTGGAAATTTCACTACTACATAGTCAAGAGCAGGTTCAAAGCTTGCATACGTGTCTCCTGTCACAGGATTTAATAACTCATGAAGCGTGTAGCCTACCGATAGCTTTGCAGCAATTTTAGCAATCGGATAGCCAGTTGCTTTTGATGCAAGAGCAGACGAACGGCTCACACGCGGATTTACTTCAATTAGATAGTACTGCTTGCTTTTTGGATCAAGCGCAAACTGAATGTTGCAACCTCCAATAATGCCAAGCGATGAAATAATTTTAACTGAAGCAGAGCGAAGCATTTGATATTCCACGTCTGTTAACGTTTGAGAAGGAGCAACTACTACCGAATCTCCAGTATGGACGCCTACGGGATCAATGTTTTCCATATTACAAATTGTGATGCACGTATTGTTCACGTCACGCATAACCTCGTACTCAACCTCTTTAAATCCAGCGATGCTTTTTTCAATTAAGCACTGAGTAATAGCACTTTCACGCAAACCTGACGCTGAAAGCTTTTCAAGCTCTTCCATAGAATGAGCAATTCCTCCGCCCGTTCCGCCTAACGTATAAGCAGGACGTACAATAACAGGAAAACCAATTTTCTCGGCAAAAGCTAACGCTTCTTCTACTTTTGTGACAACTTCACTTTCCGGCACCGGTTCATTCAGTTCATTCATCAATGCACGGAACTCTTCACGGCTTTCACCTTTTTTGATTGATTCAATCGGTGTTCCTAAAAGTTTCACATCGTATTTCGGCAAAATGTTTTGTTCATGAAGCTCAAGGGCTAAGTTTAAACCCGTCTGTCCACCTAATGTGGCTAACAAACCATCCGGCTTTTCTTTTGCAATAATTTTCTCCACGCAGTCTACTGTTAATGGTTCAAAATAGATTCGATCTGCTACGTGAGTGTCCGTCATAATGGTAGCTGGATTATTATTGATTAAGATAACTTCATAACCTTCTTCTTTTAATGACAAGCATGCCTGAGTTCCTGAATAATCAAATTCTGCTGCTTGCCCGATTACGATTGGTCCTGATCCGATTACTAAAATCTTTTTTAACGTTTGGTCTTTAGGCATATACTTTTCCGCTCCCTACTTGCTGTACTTTCGTCATAAATTCATCAAAGATATACGTGCTGTCACTTGGTCCAGGATGTGCTTCTGGATGGTATTGAACCGACATAACAGGAAGGTCTTTATGCATTAAGCCTTCAACCGATCCGTCATTCACATTTTTAAATCGAACGTTTAATGGCGTAGATGTAATCGTCTGTTCGTCTACGACATAGCTGTGGTTTTGAGACGTCATACACACTTTGTTATTTGTTAAATCAATTACAGGCTGATTAGCTCCTCGGTGACCGAACGCCAGCTTTTTGGTTTGTGCCCCAAAAGCGAGCCCAATTAACTGATGTCCAAAGCAAATTCCCAAAGTTGGATACGATGAAATAATTTCTTTTAATTCATCCAGCTGACTGCTCACTTGAGTTGGATCTCCAGGTCCGTTTGATAAGACAATGCCATCCGGCTGCAGCTCTTTTACTTTTGAAGAGCTTGTAGAATAAGGAACAACTGTTACTTTGCACTCTCGATTTAACAGCTCTTGTAAAATTGATTTTTTATAGCCAAAGTCCATTAATACAACGTGTTTTTCACCGTTTCCGTAAGTAACAGGCTCTTTTGTTGATACTTCTTTTACTACATATCCATCGCATTCAGCAGTAAATGCTGGCGGCTCAGCAGATGTCGAAAAGGCAGATTGCATCGTGCCTTCTTTTCGAATTCGTTTTACGACCGCTCTCGTATCCACATGTGTAATAAGCGGAATGTTCCATTTCTTTAAATATTGTTTAAAGCTGTACATCGCTTCGTAATGGAACCCTTCATCTGAACATTCGTATACGACAACGCCTGCTACGTGAGGCTTTTTGCTTTCATAATCTTTTTCATTGATACCATAGTTCCCAATTAAAGGGTACGTAAAGACGATAATTTGATCTTTGTAAGATGGATCAGTCACAACTTCTTGATAACCAGTCATTCCAGTAAAGAAAACAATTTCTCCTTCTGCCTGGTGCGTTGCTGTATGTTCAATGTGTCCGGCGAACGAATCGCCGTTTGCTAAGTGTAAATATCCGTTCATTGTGCATCCCTCTTCGAATAATTATTTATAAAACAGAATTTTTATACAAATATATTCAAAAAAATTTGTATTATGAAGTAATTTTTGTTTGGCTAAACGCTTCTTCAATGATATGAATCGCTTGGTCCAACTCTTCTTTTGTTACAGTTAAAGGCGGCAGCAATCGTACTACGTGCGGTCCTGCTCCCAGTGCTAGCAATCCTTTTTGACGCATAGCTGCAAGCAATGCTGACTGATGTTCTCCGCATTCAATTCCAATCATAAAACCTTTTCCACGAACATCGGTTACAAATGAATAATCTGCTACACTATTTTTCAAAGCATGGGTAAAATAAAGGCTTTTTTCTGTAACCTCTGCCAAAAATGCTTCATTAAAAATAATGTTTAAGGTTGCTTTGGCTGAAGCTAATGCAATTGGGTTTCCTCCAAAGGTTGTTCCGTGAGTACCAGGTCCAAACGCTTCTTTGAGATAGCCTTTTCCAATCATCGCACCAACCGGCATTCCGCTTCCTAACCCTTTGGCTGCTGTAATAATATCTGGTGAAACGTTAAAATGCTGATAAGCAAATGGTTTTCCTGTTCTGCCGATTCCAGTTTGCACTTCATCGACTATAAACAGTGCTTCGTGCTTTTTACACAGCTCTTGAATGGTTAATAAAAATGCTTCGGTTCCTGGAACCACTCCGCCTTCTCCTTGAATGACTTCAACCATAATTGCTGCTACGCTATCGTCCATTTCTTGTTTTAATGCTTCTTCATCATTGTATGGCACGTAAACAAACTCATTAACAAGAGGACCGAAGCCATCATGAATTTTCGCCTGCCCTGTAGCTGTCATTGTAGCAAATGTACGTCCATGAAATGATTTTGTAAACGTAATAATTTTGTGTTTTTGTGTGTACTTGCGCGCTAATTTAATCGCCGCTTCGTTGGCTTCTGCACCGCTGTTAGAGAAAAATACTGCATCACCGTTTGAGTGTTCCACAAGCTTACCTGCTACGTCTTCTTGAATCGATTGATGAAATAAATTTGACACGTGCCACACTTTATTTAACTGCTCTTCGACCGCTTTTTGAACATCAGGATGACGATGACCTACGTTACAAACAGCGATACCTGAAATAAAATCTAAATACTCATTTCCTTTGTTATCTATTAATTTTGTTCCTTGCGCCTCTTCCACATGGATATCAAACCGTTGATATGTTGGAAACAATGAACTCATCGCTATCTTCTCCACCTTTTCCACTATATTTAATTGCTGTACCAATCAGCTTTCCTTCCTTATCTAAAAATCCATCAGTTCCGCTAATAATATGAACTTCTTCAAGCAAAGGAGATAACGCATTTACCGCTGATGTTACTTTCGGAATCATTCCGCCGTAAATTACTTTTTCTTCAATAAGTGCATCAATCTCTGACTTTGTAAGCTCAGGAAGCAATGCTCCATCCTTTAACACACCTTTTACATCCGTTACAAACATCAGCTTTTCAGCATTTACTGCTTGTGCAACGGCTCCGGCCGCCACGTCAGCATTAATATTATAGCTATTGCCTTCTTCATCGGCTCCAATGGAAGAAATAACTGGAATATACTGACTGTCAGTTAGTTGTTTTAGTAATGTATCATTTACGCCTTTTACTTCTCCAACGTAACCTAGACGTTCCACATCAATTGCCTCTGCTTTAAGCAATAATCCATCAATTCCTGATAGTCCTACCGCTTTTAAGTTCGCTTTTTGTAGTTCTTTTACAAGCTGCTTATTAACCTTGCCTGCTAATACCATCGTCACCACTTCTAATGCTTCTTTGGACGTTTTTCGAAGCCCATCTACAAATTCCGTTTCAATATGAAGTTCGGTAAGCGTATCTTGAATATCAGGCCCGCCTCCGTGCACAACAATGATCTGATATCCACTCGCTTTTAACTGCTGAATACTTTCAAAAAAAGCGCTTGTTAACTGATTGACAATGCTGCCTCCGCATTTTACAACGACGATTTTTTCACTGCTCATTTCACTCTCTCCTTACGTTCGATAACTGGCATTGATTTTGACATAATCGTAAGTCAAATCGCAGCCCCACGCCTTGCCAATTCCATTTCCCTGCTGCAAGTCAACATAGACTTCGACCGTATCATTTTCTAGATAAGCCTTTGCTTCTTCTTCACTAAATGAAACAGGCTGACTGTTTTCTAACATCTGGATATTGCCTAACGAAACATTCACTGTTTCTGGATTAAGCGCTACTCCGCTGTACCCAACTGAACAAATAATTCGTCCCCAATTAGCATCGGCTCCATACATAGCCGTTTTCACTAGGTTCGAGCCCACAATTTGTTTAGCAATCACATTTGCTTCTTCGTTTGTATGAGCACCAGATACGTTTACTTCAATTAGTTTTGTTGCTCCTTCACCGTCGCGTGCAATTTGTTTGGCTAAATCTTCACACGTCAAGCGCAGTGCTTCATAAAACGAATTCCATTCAGGATGATCTGGTGTAAGCGACTGATGATCAGCTTTTCCATTTGCTAAAACAACAACCATATCGTTGGTTGACGTATCACCATCCACTGTAATTTGATTAAAGCTTTTATTTGTAATAGAACCTAGCGCATCTTGTAGCACTGAAGCCTCAACCTTAGCATCCGTTGTGATAAAGCTAAGCATCGTAGCCATATTTGGGTGAATCATACCTGATCCTTTCGCTGTGCCTCCAATGGTAACTACTTCACCATCAATCTTTGTTTCATAGCAGGCTGACTTCATCACTGTATCTGTTGTTAAAATAGCCGTTTGAAATTCTTCTGCTTTTTCTTTGTTCGACGAAGGGCTTAATAACCCAATACCTTTAACAATTTTTTTCATATCTAGAAGCTCTCCAATTACGCCTGTAGAAGCTACCGCTACATGATGAGGTAGAATATTAAGCTTTTCTGCACATGTATTTCGCATTTGGTATGCATCTTTTAATCCTTGTTCTCCAGTACATGCATTTGCACATGCGCTGTTCACAACGATCGCTTGCAGCTTCTGCTCCACCGCTACACTTTCTTTTGTAACAGCTAAAGGCGCTGCTTGAAAGGCATTAAGCGTGTAAACAGCTGCGCAATTAGCTGGCACGTCGCTTACAATAACTCCTAAATCTTTTTTAGCATAACGTAAACCAGCGTGAACGCCATCTGCTGAAAAACCTAGCGGCGTTACAATTGTACCGTTCTCTATTTTCTTTATCTTTTCTTTCGTTTGTTTAACCGTAATCACTATACGTTCCCTCCTGCTTTTATCGTGATTAGTGATGCTGTGCCTTTATGGGAAGACAGGCAGTAGCCCGATACCCGCTTGCTGTTCAAATCCCATCATGATATTGGCATTTTGAATGGCCTGACCGGCTGCCCCTTTAACTAAGTTATCAATGACAGAAACAATCGTGACACGCTTTGTTCGTTCGTCAAATGCAACACCGATATCGCAATAATTTGATGCACTTACTTCTTTAGTAGACGGAAATTCACCAGCTTTTCGAACGCGAACGAACGGGGAGTTTTGATATGTATCTACATATAGCTGATGAAGCTCTTGTACTGAGCTCACTTCAGAAAGTTCAGCGTATATTGTACTCATAATCCCTCGCGTCATTGGAACTAAGTGCGTACTGAACGTAACGTGGCCAATTTCCTCATCCCACTTTTCTAAAATAGATTCGATTTCTGGGATATGCTGATGTTGATTAACTTTGTATATTTTCATATTTTCATTGATTTCAGCATAATGAGCCATTTGCGAAAGACCGCGTCCTGCTCCTGAGATTCCGGACTTTGCATCAATGATAATAGAGTTTGATTTCACCATTTGTTTACTAACGAGGGGAGCTAGCCCAAGCAGTGTAGCTGTTGGATAACAACCCGGGTTCGCAACGAACGTGCTGCTTTCGACTTCGTCTGCAAACCATTCTGATAATCCATACACAGACTGTTGTAAAAACGCTTCGGCTGCAGCAGGCTTTTTGTACCATTTTTCATAAAGCGCTTCTGTTTTTAATCTAAAATCTCCAGATAGATCTACCACTTTTATTCCTTCTTCTACTAATTGAGGTACAAGTTTGCTAGAAACACCGGACGGAGTTGCTGTAAACACTAAATCTAATTCTTCAGCCATATTCTTAGGGTTTATATCTTGCAGTGTATATACAGTATTAGAAAGGTGAGGATAAACTTCTGCTAGTTCCATCCCATCCTGAGAGGATGAATAAACTGCATAAACATGAAAATGTGGGTGATTCGCTAACAAACGAATCAGTTCTACTCCTCCATATCCTGTTGCTCCAACAATTCCTACCTTGTATTCTTTCATTTTAAAACTCCTTTTTCCACGTATCTATTTGAATTATTTATCATTATAATACCGTATAAAAATAAAATCAAATGAATATTTAAAAAATCCAACACTTTATTCTATATTTTTAAACATTTTTATTTATTCATAAGTTTTTATTTTTATAACTATCTTTCTATTTTTGTTTAGAAATTGTTCACAGATAGTTTTGGAAAACACTGGTTGTTTTTGTGTATAATAAGAATATCGATCAAAATGATCCGTATGACATTTTTTCATACGGCTAGTGGACGTACAGCATATACAGACTGTTCTAACTTAATAGATTAATAAGTAACAGTCGCAAAAATTTTAATTAAAAGGTGATAACATGATGAACATCACAACGGATTCTTTTTCAAATGAGCTGCAGCAATTTTTTATGAACTTTGATTATAAAATTTCGTTTAAAAAAGGTGACTTTCTCTTTCAAGAAGGTTCACCTTCAACTCATTTATTTTTTATTACTTCTGGAGCTGTACAAGTAGGTAAAGTGACGCCGGAAGGACGTGAACTGACGCTTCAGCTGGCGAGTTCAGGAGACTTAATCGGGGAAGTCATGCTGTTTTGCGGATCTACTCCCCATATGCTTCAAGCAAAAGCTATTGAACATTGTACGGCAATCAGTATTCAAAAACGGGTGTTAGAAAACGAACTAGCACAATACCCTGCTCTTTCTATGGAGTACATGAAGTGGATGGGACTACAAATTAAGCGAATGCAGACAAAATTTAGAGACTTAATTCTAAATGGAAAAAAAGGTGCTCTCTATTCTACTCTGATCCGCATGTCTAATAGCTTTGGAGTAATGAAGCCAAATGGTATTTTATTAAACGTAACGTTGACAAATCAAGAAATCGCCAATCTATGCGGGACATCTCGAGAAGTGGTCAATCGCATGCTTGCTGAGTTGCGAAAAAACGAAGTGATTTCAATGGCAGATGGAAAAATTATCATTCATAAGCTTTCTTTTTTAAAGAAAGAAATAGACTGTGAGGACTGCCCTGTGGAATTGTGCAGAATTGAATAAGAAAAAAAGCCATCGTTGATGGCTTTTTTCTTATTGAACACCTAATGCAATTTTAGCGTAGCGCGTCATGCGATCTTTATCCCATGGCGGATTAAATGTGATATTCACTTCTACATTTTCTACTTCTTCAAGAGAAATTAATTGTTTTTTCACCTGTTCGCCAATCACACCAGCCAGCGGGCAGCCGATAGAAGTTAACGTCATCGTCACGATAACCGTGTTGTTTTCTTCCATTTCTACACCGTACACTAAGCCTAAATTTACGATATCAACGCCAAGCTCTGGATCAATTACTTCTTCTAGTGATTCCATGATTTTATCTTCTAACTGTTTATCCATATTCATTCTCCTTTCTTTTACTTCCGTAATTATCTTCACGTATTAAATATACCCTGAAACAATTTATCGTAAGCAATCAATAACTATGTCTTACACCGTAACAAGACAGCTTTTGCATGTCAATCGTTCTGCTTTGCTCCTAAGGAAAAGTTGTGTAAAATATGGGAATACAAGCATGAATATTAGTAGAATTCAATATAATCGTATAACTACTTCAATTTAAAAGGAGCCCTATATGAGAAACGATCAACACTTAATCGCCTTAGATCTGGATGGAACATTGTTAACGAATGAAAAAACCATTTCACCTATAACAAAACGGGTATTAGAAAAAGCCAAACAAGAAGGACATATTGTAATGATTGCAACTGGAAGACCTTATCGTTCCAGTGCTATGTATTACAGCGAATTAGATTTATCCACGCCTATCGTAAACTTTAACGGAGCGCTTGTCCATCACCCCCTTCAGCCTGATTTCGGCACGCATCACGAACCTTTAAACCGCTGCACTGTCCATGACATTGTGACAGCTATGCAAGACTATCGTATCAACAATATCATGGCAGAAGTACAAGATGATGTGTATCTTCATTTTGAAGATCGAAAATTAATGGATGTACTTAGCCTAGGGGATCCTAAATTACAAACGGGTGATTTGCGTCATACGCTACAGCACGATCCAACGTCTATTTTAATTCACGCAGATGAAGAACATGTACAAGATATACGCTCTCACCTTTCAGATGTTCATGCAGAAGTACTAGAACATAGACGCTGGGGAGCACCTTGGCATGTGGTTGAAATTGTAAAAAAAGGACTTAATAAAGCTGTAGGTCTTGAGCGCGTAGCTAATCATTATCAAATTCCACGCGAACGAATTATTGCGTTTGGAGATGAAGACAATGATTTTGAAATGATTAAATTTGCAGGACACGGTATCGCCATGGAAAATAGTATTAACGAATTAAAGCAGCTAGCGCGTGAAGTAACAAAATCGAATGAAAATGATGGTATTGCTTATTATTTGGAAAAAACGTTAAATTTATAACTTAGCTTTTTTTGAAAAGCAAGGTAAATTTTTATCGCTATCATTTTTTTTATTTAGCACACACTATAACCGACACTTCTTAAGGTGTCGGTTTTATTTATATTACGAGGAGGAATTTATGATGGGCAGAGGCAATCGATCAAAACGTTTTGTGAAACAAGGTGCAGACGCAGTTCAAAAACATGATGAACGAATTCCTTATCATATGACTATGGCAGAGGCAGAAGCATTTCAAGCTCAGCAGCGCCAAACTCCTCATGGAGGACAGTAACTTATGAAAAATTCACTTTTTGGTCAAGTAAAAGATGCGATTCGAAATGCAGTATCCGGCCATTCAGAAGATCAGCTTCACCGTCAAAAGCACGGCAATGGTGAGCTTGATATTTCAGAAGGCGTATTAAATAGTATTGCTTCTAACGCTTCTCCTGAGGAGCAAGAGCAGTTGAAGCAATTCCAAAACTCATTGCATCAAGCGTATGATACAGATGGAGAATCACATTCACAAGAGAAAAGCGCAGACATTACGTCTGATACGCTGTCTCATATCGTTCAGAATGCTTCTCCTGAAGAGAAGGCACAGCTTGAACAGCTTCAAAACACTTTAGAAGGCGGTCAGTCTCACGCTCACGGTAAAGCTCACATGTCCAGTGAAAGCGTGGCAGCTGATATATTATCTCATGCACAGCAAAATGCTTCTCCTGAAGAAAAGAGCCAGCTTGAACAGCTTCAAAGCACTTTAGAAGGCGGTCAGTCTCACGCTCACGGTGAAGCTCACACGTCTAGTGAAAACGTAGCAGCTGATATGCTGTCTCATGCGCAGCAAAATGCTTCTCCTGAAGAACAAGCTCAGCTTCAAGAGCTTTCTAATGACTTAAAAGGTACACATTAATACAAAAGGTCCAGGTAATTAATTACCTGGACCTTTTTTAATCCTTGCGAAACAAACCAAAGATTCCCGTTGTCTGAACAATATTGGTAAATGCCTTAGGATCTACCTCTTTAATCACTCGTTCCAAGTCAAATAATTCATATCTAGTCAAAACAATCATTAGCATTTCTTTATCTTCATTTGTAAAGCCGCCTTTAGCCGGTACCGCCGTAATCCCTCGCACGAGTTTGGCGTGGATCGCCTTTCTTAGCTCCACTCCTTTTTTCGTTACGATCATTGCTGTAAGTTTGACATGACGCGTATGAATAACATCAATGACGCGAGTAGTTGTATAAAGCGTCACAAGCGTATAGAGTGACTTCTCAGCACCATATAAAAGACCTGCTAGCACGATAATAATTGCGTTTAATATGAACATATAAGTGCCAATTGGTCGGTCTTTTACTCGAGACAAAATCAGGGCAATAATATCGAGCCCACCAGTTGAAGCTCCAAATTTTAACGTAATTCCTACCCCCACCGCTAAAATAACGCCTCCAAAAACTGCGTTAAGGATGATGTCTTTAGAAAGTGCTTGAATAGGAATAATTCCAAGAAACAAAGTTGTTGCAGCAACGCTGATAAAGCTGTAAACAGTAAATGACTTCCCAACTTTTTTCCACCCTAAAATAGTTACAGGAATATTTAACAACAACAGCAGCACTCCAGTGGAAATAGTAAAAGGGGTGTAATCTGTCACGATACTCGAAACAAGCTGCGCTACTCCCGTAAAGCCGCTCGAATATACATTAGCAGGTATCAAAAACAAGTTGAGCGCAAGCGCATTCAATAATGCTCCTACCAAGACGACTATCGCTTTTTTTGCTTCAAGCCACATATTCAAATGACCGACCTCCGCTTTTTTAAAACTTCTTACTTTCTTATACCCATTTATAAAATGAATAAAGTCAGCACCTTTAAAATAGTTAGTACATATAGTATGTACGATTTGGCCGAATTAAAAAAACTTATTCAAAAATTGTATTTTCCTCAAAGTGCTTATACACTAATACTATGTCGTATATAACGCTTCTCAATGTTTATACATCAAACTCATTTAATATTTTATAAATGCAATTAGGAAGGTGACATTTATGTCAATTAAACTTTTAACCGATAGTGCAAGCGATTTGCCTTTATCCTTTTTTCAAGAAAATAACGTTGGCTTTTTACCGCTTCGCGTAAGCTTGGATAATCAAGAATTTTTAGATCTGCAAACGATTCAACCAGCTTCTGTCTACGAAGCCATCCGTAAAGGCAAAATGCCAAAAACATCTCAAGCCGCTCCAACTACTATGTATGAAGTCTTTGAGAACATAGCTAAATCAGATGATTCGTGCATTTATTTAGCTTTTTCTTCAGAATTATCCGGTACATATCAAACAGCAATGATGATTCGAGAAGAACTCCTAGAAAAATATCCTGATTTTCAATTAGAAATAATCGATACGAAATGTGCATCTCTTGGCCAAGGAGTAGTTACTTATTATGCAGCACAATTACTACAACAAAACCTCTCACTAGTAGAGATGACAGAAAAAATAAAACAATACGCTCTGCATATGGAGCATATTTTTACGGTCGATGACCTAGATTTTCTTGCTCAAGGAGGCCGCGTGAGCAAAGCTTCTGCTTTTGTAGGAGGTCTGCTTAATATTAAGCCGCTGCTTCATGTGGAAGATGGAAAATTGATTCCAATCGAAAAAATCCGCGGCCGTAAAAAAGTATTTAAACGCATGCTTGACGTGATGGAAGAGCGAGGAAAAAACCTCTCTTCTCAAACCATTGGAATTAGCCATGGAGATGATTTAGAAACAGCTCTTCAGCTGAAAGAGATGATTCAAGAACGTTTTGGAACCAAACATTTTATTATTAATATTATTGGTGCAGCCATAGGTTCTCACTCTGGCCCAGGGACGATTGCAGTCTTCTTTTTGAACGAAACCATCGAATAATTTAAAGAGGTCAGGGCATTCTAAAGGTACGATCAAAAAGGGGTGTATCACAATGCCAAAAACGAGCGATAACGATAAAAAAGCAAAAGATAATAACGCAAAGCTTCACGAAAAGAATCTGCAAACTAAGCATAACCGTGAGCTTGGAAAACATTCATTTTCTAAAAAAACTGATCACTTATAAAAAGAAGCCGCTGAATTTTCAGCGGCTTCTCCTTTTAGTTTTCTTCTTTTTTAAAATATGTCCATCCTTCTTCTTGATAAACTTTTCCTTCTTTCATCAGTTTACCAAGCGCACGTTTGAACGCAGCTTTACTCATATTAAAGCGCTCACGAATATCTTCTGGATAGCTTTTATCCCAAAATGGCATAACACCACCGCGGCTTTCCATGTAATCGTATAGTACTTGTGCATCTTCATCCATGCTTTCTTGCTTGCGAGGAAGAAGCGATACGTTTAGCGTTCCGTCTTCTTTTACATTAATTACGCGGCCTGTTACATACGTACCAAGCTTTGGTTCTTTGCGTCTCTCGCTTTCATGAATAAATCCAACATATCCTTCATCTGTCATAATAAATGAACCTACGCGCAGTACGCGATAGATGTATCCGCTCACTTCACGATTAAAAAGTTCGGGCGGAGCATCTAATGCCATTGCTTTCATCACATCATCTGTAGCAATTTTTCCATACATCTTACCGCGCTTTGAAATCTTCATTGTACAGTAAACCTTGTTTCCGGCTTCTGGCCACAGATCTTCTAGCGCAGGTAAGTCTGTTGAACCAATTAACATATCTTTGTTCATGCCGATATTTACAAACACGCCCAAACCTGGATTAACATCTACGACCTCAACCCACTCATAAACACCTTCTTCAACAAGAGGTAAGTGCATCGTTGCCGTTAAACGGTCATGCTGATCAAGGTATAGAAAAACTTCTACTTCTTCTCCTTCAGCAAGTTCTCTTGTTGTTTCATTTTTATGTAGCAAAATTTCTTCTTCACCTTCTGCTAACATATAACCAATCGGCGTTTCCCGGTTTACTGTTAAATACGCTTTCATCCCAGCTTCTACATTCATCGTTCTATCCATCCTTTATATAAATTAGTAGTGACTATTCCGTCACCACATACCTTCTCACTTTGCATCGAACAGCATTTTAAATTTCAAATCAACTTAAATGCATGCATTGTTTAAAAAAGCTGCTTCTATAGCTTACAACAAAAAGCATAACTTGTATTGTATCAATTACCGGCTCTCTATTCAATATCAGTTGTATACAGTTTGTGTTTTATTTATAATAAAAGAACAAACTCTTTACATATGGAGGTTATTATGGCTAAAGATAGTTCATTTGACATTGTGTCACAAGTCGATTTATCAGAGGTAACAAACGGCATTACCATGGCAACAAAAGAAATTAAAACCCGCTACGACTTTAAAGGCAGTAAAAGCGAAATCTCGCTTGAAAACGAAGAGCTTGTTCTTATTTCTGATGATGAATTTAAGCTTGAACAGTTAAAAGACGTACTGATCTCTAAGCTTATTAAACGCGGCGTACCTACACGCAATATCTCATATGGAAAAATTGAGAACGCCTCTGGAGGAACGGTTAGACAACGCGCCAAGCTAATTCAAGGTATCGACAAAGACAACGCTAAAAAGCTAAATACAATTATTAAAAATACTGGTTTAAAAGTAAAAAGCCAGATTCAAGATGATCAGCTTCGCGTAAGCGGTAAAAATCGTGATGACCTGCAGCAAATTATTTCAGCTATTCGCAGCGCTGATTTACCTATTGACGTACAATTTATTAATTACCGCTAAAAAAATGGATGCCCCGGCATTCATTTTTTCTTTTAAAGCCTTTTTTTATTCGTTCAGGCTTATTCCTATGCATAGATACACTTTCTTAACAAATACTAGTATACGCTTACATACTCATATTAATTAAGGAGTGTATACCAATGAATCAAAATCAAAATCAAAATCAAAACTTCCCTCCTCAGCATCAGCAAACTCAGCCAGGTATTGAGAAAGATATGCATCCAATCCCTATCTCTATCGCTCCAGACTATAAGGCAAGCGGAAAATTACAGAACAAAGTAGGTGTTATCACCGGAGGAGACAGCGGCATTGGACGTTCTGTCGCTTATCATTACGCTAAAGAAGGCGCAAATGTTGTCATAACCTATCTTAATGAACATGATGATGCAAATGAAACCAAAAAACAAGTTGAACGAATGGGAGCTTCTTGTTTGTTACTTGCTGGTGACATAGGAGATGAGCATTTTTGTCAAGAAGTCGTCTCAAAGGCCATTCAGACTTTCGGAAAAATAGACATCTTAGTCAATAATGCAGCTGAACAGCATCCTCAAAAAAGTATTACGGATATCACGACTGAACAGCTTACTCGTACGTTTCAAACGAATATTTTTTCAATTTTTCATCTGACCAAAGCTGCATTGCCTCATTTAAAACAAGGAAGCGCTATTATTAATACAACGTCTGTGACAGCTTACCATGGGCATGATCAGCTGATTGATTACTCTTCAACCAAAGGTGCTATCGTTGCTTTTACGCGTTCTTTATCAGCTTCGCTCGCAACAAAAGGCATTCGCGTAAACGGCGTAGCTCCGGGACCTATTTGGACACCTCTTATTCCGTCTACGTTCGACGAACAGCAAGTTGCGACATTTGGGTCTAATACACCTATGAAACGGGCAGGACAGCCTTCTGAGCTCGGACCGGCCTATGTATATTTGGCAAGCTCTGATTCTTCTTATATGTCCGGGCAAGTTCTGCACATTAATGGGGGATCCATTGTAAACGGATAACATTTCTCTTCGGTCATTCATTTATTTTTATGTGGAAACACTATCAGAATTCAGCTATTTTTGTTTAAATAGAGATATGAACACCGCTAAAGGAGAGTATTTGAATGACCGATACATTAAGCACTCTTAAACATATATATGAAACCATTTTAAATAAAGTCGATGCCGGTATCCATGCGGTCGATGAAACAGGAAAAACGATTATTTATAATGAAAAGATGACAAAGATGGAGCTGATGGATGAACAAGACGTTTTACATAAAAACTTGTTAGATGTGTTTATGTTCAAAGAAAATCAGCAAAGCACGCTTGTACAGGCGCTGCAAAAAGGAAAAGAAACGGTTAACGTCAAGCAAACGTATTTCAACAATCAAGGACAAGAAATCACGACGATTAATAATACTTTCCCTATTTTAAAAGACGGGGTCATTCAAGGAGCGGTTGAAATTGCTCAGGACGTGACGAAACTAGAGCGTCTAATCCGGCAAAACATTAGGCAAAAAGGAAACACACGCTTTACGTTTGATAGCATCATCGGAAACAGTCAAGCCGTTCACGATGTGATTGAAGACGCCAAGCGCGCTACTAGAACTCCTTCTTATGTCTTAATTATTGGAGAAACAGGCACGGGAAAAGAACTGTTTGCTCAAAGCATACATAATGGCAGCAGCCGCTCTTCTGCTCCTTTTATTTCACAAAACTGTGCTGCGCTACCGGATAATTTAATTGAAAGCCTTTTGTTCGGTACGAAACGCGGAGCTTTTACAGGTGCAATGGATAATCCTGGTCTTTTCGAACAAGCGCAAGGAGGCACATTACTGCTAGATGAAATCAACTCGTTAAACCCAAATCTTCAGGCTAAGCTTCTTCGAGTGCTGCAGGAAAAAACTGTACGAAGAATTGGGGATACAGTGGACAAACCGGTTAACGTTCGAGTGATCGCGAACATGAATGAAGATCCAATCGATGCGATTGCAGAAAACCGATTACGCAAAGACTTATATTATCGACTTGGCGTCGTGACGCTTTTTATTCCTCCTCTTCGTGAACGAAAAGAAGATATTATTGAATTAACAAAGTTTTTCATCAAAAAATACAATGATTTGTTTCAGATGAATGTAAAAACCGTAGATCACCAAGTCATGTCTTCTTTTCTCTCTTATGACTGGCCAGGGAACGTACGGGAATTAGAACACATTATTGAAGGTGCAATGAACTTGGTGATGGACGAAGATGTTATTCACTATTCTCACCTTCCTTTCCAATACAGAACGAAGTTCCAGCTAAAGCAGCATGAACATTTTGAAAATAAAGCAAGCAGTGACGCACCTTCTTATCCAAGCGCTTTTCACCCTTCTCTTCCTTTAAAGGAACAGCTGTTAGCGTTTGAAGCAGAATGTATTAAACAAACGCTTGAACAACACAATCACAACATCTCAAAAAGTGCTAAGATACTAGGGCTGACCAGACAAAGCTTGCAGTATCGTATGAAACGATTAAACATCCGCTCTAAATAAAAAAGAAGTGCACAGTGCACTTCTTTTTTATTTTGCTTTATAAACCGGTGAATCCGATTGTTTTTGATCAATATTTTTCTTGATTCCTACGTGATAATACACGTAGAGTACAATGATTAAAGGGACCCCACAGTAAAGACCAATTCGTTGATCCGGAATAAAAATTAAGCTGATTAATACAAGTCCATACAAACAAAAACCTAGAATAGGAACGAACGGATAAAGCGGCGTTTTAAATTTCAATTCCTTTATGTCTCCTCCTTCCGCTAAAAAACGACGGCGGAACATAAATTGAGAGGCACAAATGGACATCCAAACAATAATGGTCACCATTCCTGAAATCGAAATAAACCAAAGATATACGGTTTCAGCAGCCACGACGCTTGTAATCAACGAGCACCCTGAAATAATCATTGTCACAATTAACGCGTTAATTGGAACACCTTTTGAAGATAATTTTTTCAAAGGTTTTGGCCCCATATTGCTGTTTGACAGTGACCAAAGCATACGAGAAGCAGCATAAACGCCGGAGTTCGCCACTGATAGAACGGCTGTTAAAATGACAAAGTTCATGATATCCGCTGCGTATGGAATGCCAATTTGATCTAATACGGCAACAAACGGACTTTCAATGACGCCTGCTGTTTTGTATGGCAGAATAGAGACTAACACAAACATAGCTAACACAAAGAAAAACAGCGTTCTCCAAATGACATTTCGAATGGATCGCGGCAACGTTTTCTCAGGATTTTCACTTTCTCCTGCTGCAATACCGACAAGCTCCGTTCCTTGAAACGAGAAGTTAACCGTTACTAAAGTTAATAGAACTGCCAGTATTCCATTCGGAAAAAGACCTGCACCTTGGGTGAAATGCGAAAGAAACGGTGCAGGTTCTCCTCCTTTAAAGTCGATAAAACCAAAAACAGCAGCTCCTCCAATTAAAATAAATAGAATAATAGCGGTAACTTTAATGCTCGAAAACCAAAATTCCGTTTCAGCATAGCTTCGAGCGGAAAGAGCGTTAATTAAAAAGGTAATGACGCCAAAAATCAAGCACCATGACCATATAGGTACATCAGGAAACCACCTTTGCATTAAAATTCCTGCTGAAGTAAATTCAAGCCCTGTTGTATTTGCCCAGCTGAACCAGTACAGCCATCCAATCATAAAGCCTGTAGAAGGTCCTAAAAACTTTGTGGCATATTCTTGAAAGGAACCTGAAACCGGCATCGCTACCGCTAGCTCTCCTAAACAAAGCATAACTAAGTACATGAGGAAACCGCCTATTATATAAGCAAGAATGGCTCCACCTGCCCCTGCCTGGCTAATAGTAAAACCCGAACCTAAAAATAGTCCTGTCCCTATAACGCCTCCTAACGCAATCATAAATAAATGTCTGCTTTTCATTGTTCTCTGTAATTGGTTTTGTTCTGTATGTCTATTCATCGGTACCTCCGTTCTTCATTTTCTTATATGTGGTTTGTACAAGCATGCCTACTTTTTAGCATCTGAACAGTTGTTTCTTGAATCAACTTAGGAAGAACTCCGAACGAATAAGGCTTATACACTCGCTCTGTCCACTTATGTCCGTCTTTCCCATATACTCCTATATTGATGGACGGAATATTTAACTCTCGAATTTCACGGAAAGGAATCGCCCCTGCAATCCCCCACCCCGGAAAGTTACGTGTAAAAGCATCGATTTCCTCATCTGTCTCATGAAGAGATAAAAAGCTGCCATCCGCTAGGTAGGGAAAAAATTTTTTAAACTGAAACGTCTCTCCCATCTGTTTTCCAACCTTCTCCACAGCTGCTTGCAAGGGATAAAGAAGCTGCTGATCTCTGCTTTCGTCTTTCTTCAAGTGATTATGAGGCAAGTAAGGCGGTGCAAAAAAGACAATTACGCGCGGACTTTGATGCGGATCTAACTTTTGAAGTTCTTCAATTACTTTAAAGCACCTTGTTCTAAGTTCTAAATGCGCATACTGTTCGAAAGCTCGTTCAATACAAGCCTGAGCATTTATCCCTTTTTGATCCAATTCTTCCAGGTAATCTTCCAAACTCACAACATCCACTTTCCAAGACAAGTTTCGCTTTGGTAAATTCGTTCTTCGAACAAAAAGTTCGTAATAATCAGAAAGTTTTTTCTCCACTTTTTCACATGCTTCGATTGATAATCCAATTAATTGACTCATCACTTCTTTTGCCGTTCGTTCATAGATGAAATAGTTAAAATACAAATGACTGCTTACAGCGGTTTGCACATTATAAGCCTCTTTATTATCTCGTTGATACAGGCAGGAAGGTGGCAGTACCAGCTCTCCTTCAATATTTTCAGCTAGATTAATATTGTTATGGATGCTTCCCGTAATCTCAGATGCAATCAAATTAGGATCTATACCAGCAAGCGTATCTCCTACGTGTACCTCCCTTCCGTAAATATAAAAACATGGAAGCAGTTTCCCAGCGGCTCCTGTATAAATATAGCGCGTGGAATCTCCATCGTAAAGGGGTGTAATAAAGTCGGTATTAATCGCTGCTACATATAAAAGATTTTTTTCTTTTTTCAAACGGTTCAGTTCAGAAACAGCAGAAATAATTCCAGCATGCTGACTTTCCTCATCTGGGTTGACCATAAAAAGCACGTTTCCTTCTAATTGATCTGGATGCTTAGTAAAATGCAGCACATTGGCTAAATGTACAGCAATTCCACTTTGCATATCAACACTTCCTCTTCCAAACATCCATTCACCTGATTTGGCATCTCGCTGTACATCTTCATTAATATTATGCATAGAGAAATAGCGCTGAAGTTCTTCTGGATCTAACGCTATGTCTTTTAATGAACCAAAATCTTCGATGCCAACCGTATCTAAGTGCGCATGATAAATAATCGTTTGAGCATTCTTTCTGCTGCCTTGAATAAAAGCGAATACATTTTTTCTGCCTAGCGCATCGCCATTAATTTTCTGTTCCCAGACGTGAAGCGGATTGTCTTTGAAATAAGGAAAACTTTGAAGCGTGTTTTTAATAAAATCAGCAATCTTCACTTCACCGCTTGTCCCGTTGACACTTTTGATTTTAACTAACGCTTTTGTTAAACATTCAACTTGCTCTTCCATCCTTAGCCGTGAGAGTTGGGTATACACTTCTATTCCTCCTGCCTATCAAATAAAAACGTTATTTAGCTGCATATGAATAAAAATAGTACGATATATACATATCGTACTATTTTTATTTACTTTAGACCGATTACTCAGCAAATACTTTTTCAATTCGTTCAATCGCCCAGTCCAACTCTTCTTTTGAAATCGTTAACGGAGGCGCAAAACGAATTACCGTACTGTGCGTTTCTTTACAAAGCAAACCTTGTTCTTTTAATTTTTCACAATAAGGACGAGCCTCTTCATGTAATTCTACCCCAATGAATAGACCGCGGCCGCGCACTTCTTTAATAATTGGATTGCTTAAGCTTTGGAGCTTCTGTTTAAAATAAGAACCTAATTCTAATGAACGCGCTGGAAGTTCTTCGTCTTCAATTACTTCTAAAGCAGCTAATGACACGGCACAAGCAAGCGGATTTCCTCCAAACGTTGAACCATGAGAGCCAGGGTTAAAGACACTTAAAATGTCTTCATTAGCTACTACGCAAGAAATAGGAAAAACTCCGCCTCCAAGGGCTTTACCTAAAATCAGCATATCTGGTTCTACGCCTTCCCAATCACAAGCAAACATTTTGCCTGTACGCGCTAAGCCAACTTGGATTTCATCAGCAATAAATAGCACATTATGCTCTTTACATAAGTCAGCTGCAGCTTTTAAAAAGCCTTCTGGCGGTAAAACGATACCTGCTTCACCTTGAATTGGCTCAATTAAAAATGCGGCTGTATTTGGTGTAATAGCAGCTTTTAACGCTTCTAAATCACCGTAAGGAATGGTTTGAAGCCCTGGAAGCATCGGTCCAAAACCACGTTGATATTCTGCTTCAGACGATAAGGAAACAGCTGTCATTGTACGACCGTGGAAGTTGCCCACACACGCGATGATTTGTGCTTGATTTTCAGCAACGCCTTTCACATCGTAAGCCCAGCGGCGTGCAGCTTTAATAGCTGTTTCCACCGCTTCTGCTCCCGTATTCATTGGAAGAGCCATATTTTTATTTGTTAATTTACAAATCTTTTCATACCATGGACCAAGCTGATCATTATGAAACGCTCGTGATGTTAACGTTACTTTATCAGCTTGACGTTTTAATGCTTCAATAATTTTTGGATGGCGATGTCCTTGGTTAACAGCAGAATAAGCACTTAGCATATCCATATATTTATTATTTTCTGGATCGTGTACCCATACGCCTTCTGCCTTTTCAATTACAATCGGCAGCGGATGATAGTTGTGTGCCCCAAATTTTTCTGTTTGCTCAATGATTTTCACCGTTTTTTGTGTTTCAGTTGTCATATTTACTCCTCCTTATTTTCCAATTAGAATGTTTCAGATGTTGTTTTTGCTTGCATGTGAAGAACAAGATAATCCGGTCCGCCTGCTTTTGAATCCGTTCCTGACATATTAAATCCGCCAAAAGGCTGGTACCCAACAATCGCTCCTGTACATCCTCTGTTAAAATACAGATTTCCAACATGGAACTCTTCACGGGCGCGCTCAATATGCTCGCGGTTATTTGATAATAAAGCGCCTGTTAATGCATATTCTGTATTGTTTGCAATCTCCATCATATGATCAAAATCTCGCGCTTTAGAGAATGCTACTACCGGACCAAAAATTTCTTCTTGCATGAGACGAGCTTTTTCATCTACATCCGCAAAAATAGTTGGCTGAATAAAGTATCCAGTTGAATTGTCTGCTTCTCCTCCCGCAACAAGCCGTCCTTCTTCTTTTCCAATTTCAATATACGATAATACTTTGTTATACGAAGCCTCGTGAATAACAGGTCCCATATAAGTTGAAACTTCTTCCGGGTTTCCAACGGTTAATGTTTTTGTTAGCGCAACTGCTTTTTCAAGGACTTCATCATACACATCTTGATGCACAACAGCACGAGAACCAGCGGAGCACTTTTGCCCTGCAAAACCAAATGCAGAGTATACGATTGAAGAAGCAGCTAAATCAAGATCCGCATCTTTGTCTACAACCACCGTATCTTTTCCGCCCATTTCAGCAATAACGCGTTTTATCCATTTTTGGCCCGGCTGTACTTTTGCTGCTCTTTCGTAAATGCGGCAACCTACTGCGCGCGAGCCGGTAAATGAAACAAAGCGTGTTTTTGGATGTTCAACTAAGTAGTCACCGATTTCAGGTGTAGCACCAGGAATAAAGTTTAATACGCCTTTCGGTAAACCTGCTTCTTCCATTACTTCTACAAATTTCGCTGCTACTACAGGAGTGGCATCAGCTGGCTTTAATAAAATCGTGTTGCCTGTTACAATAGCTGCTACTGCTGTTCCAGCCATAATAGCTAACGGGAAGTTAAATGGTGAAATGATAATACCTACGCCAAGCGGAATATAATTGTACTGATTATACTCACCGTCTCGACTTTGTACTGGAGAACCATCTTTTAATGTCAGGACTTGACGTGCATAGTACTCTAAAAAATCAATTGCTTCTGCTGTATCAGCATCTGCTTCGTTCCAAGGCTTTCCTGCTTCTTTTACAAGATAGCTAGAAAATTCATGCTTTCTGCGACGGATGATGGCCGCTGCACGGAAAAGAATATCTGCTCGATGTTCTACTTTCCATTTTTTCCACGTTTCAAAAGCTTTTAAAGCTGACTGCATCGCTTGCTCTGCTAGATCTTTATTTACTGTAGAGACATATCCAATCACTTCTTTTATATTCGCTGGGTTAACAGACGTAATTTTCTCTTCAGTTTCCACTTTTTCACCGTCGATCACAAGCGGGTACGTTTTGCCAAGCTGTGTATTTACATATGTTAATGCTTCTTGAAATGCCTTTTTATTGTTTTCGTCCTTAAAATTTGTAAATGGTTCATGAGAATAAGAAACTACCATGATATATACCTCCTAGTATGCAAATCTTTGTTTACTTTATAGTTATGCAAATAGCGTGCCAACTTTTAATAAAACTTTACAGCCTATTTGTCATCAAGGTTTTCACCACTTCTATCATTCTTTCTTTTTGATAAAGGAAAAAATAATTGGCATGTGTATATTTTTTTGCACTTTAAACGCCAATATTTTTGGCATAAAGAATATATTGAGACATACCTAAATCAACCCAATCACCAGCTAAGAAGCAGCTACCCACGTTTACCCTACCAACAAAAAAATCCGAACAAGTTTGATTCTCCATCAAGAATCAAACTCGTTCGGATCTTCCTTCAACTACAATACTTTTGTTACAGCCTCTTTTCTATTTGTATATAAAGTTATCTTTTCGTCATTTGAATGGTTTTACAGGAATGTCTTTTAATCATTTTGTGAGGAACGCGCACTTGTTCTGCAACAGCATATGGCGTTTCAATCTGCTTAATCAAGCAGCGTACAGCCTGATAACCAAGTTCAAAAATATTAATATCAATAGATGTGAGAGCAGGTCTAGCCATTTCGGCGATCAGAACATTATTAAAACTGACAATCGAAATGTCTTCAGGAACTGCAATCCCCATTTCATCCAATGTATTTAAAACGCCTAATGCCATTAGATCGTCTGCTACTACTAGAGCCGTTGGACGTTCTTTTAGAGATAAAAGTTCGCAAACAGCTTCTTTTCCTCCCTTCTGTAGAAATTCTTCATGAATCACATACTCGTCCCGGTAAGGAATGTTTGCTTTTTGAATCGCTTTATCATAGCCAGTTAAACGGTCAATGGTAACGACTAATTCAAGACTTCCGCCAATAAAAGCAATACGCTCATGCCCAGATTCAATTAAATATTCCGTCGCTTCTTTTCCAGCTTTAAAATTATCATTATCAACAAACGTGATGCTTTCACTATGTTTAAACGGCTTTCCGATAACTACAAACGGCACGCTCTGTTCTTGCAAATAAGAAAGTACTTGATCATCAACTTTGGAGTACAGCAAAATTAATCCATCCACTCGTCTCCCCTGTACCATTTGAACAACTTCTGCAAAAATCTCTTCTTCCGTTTCTCCAGTGGACATATAAATCGCTCTTTTGTTTTCGTGAGCTCCAGTGCTGATTCCTCTTAGCACTTCGGGAAAGAATGGATTTTGAAACACCTTGTCTGCTGAGCTCGGCATCACTAGGCCGACTGCCTCTGTCGTTTGATTTGCTAGACTTCGCGCAATAATATTTGGGTGATAACCAAGTTCTTTCATAGCCGATCGCACGCGCTGTTTTGTTTTTTCACTAATTCTTGAGCTGTCTGCAATGACGCGAGATACCGTCGAAGGGGCTACATTTGCTAAATTTGCCACATCTTTTATTGTTACACCCATAATTCCACCTCTTAATTATGTTTTCTTCATTAATACTTATCCAATATAATTTGACAACTACGACGCGCTGTCCTTTTTACGAGATTGAGAAATTTTCTTTTCTTTTCTTCTTTTTGAAGATGCTTTGTACAAAAAGATGCCAAATCCCGTATAAACAGCAGCAACCGCTGCGATATATCCAATATTAAACCCTGACTTTTTCACTACTTTATATACATTTGTGGTCTCAGGCTCCAATGAAATGTTGTATACATCGTCAACGGGTCGTATAATTCCTTCCGTTATTAACCCTCTTAGTTCATTTTCTTTTCCAACTTTTTTAAGCGGGACATTAATGGCCGACGTTTCCTTTGTATTATTAACCACAACAAATGTCGTTTCGTCCTTATACCTTCTCTTGTATACAGCCACACCTTTTTGCTCAGACACAAGGGTAAAGCTTCCTTTTCGAAGAGAAGGCGACTTTGCTCTAAGTTCAGCCAGTTTTTTTAAATGATCTATAATATCGGGATTAGCTAAAAAATTCATCATGCCATAATTTTCTGCTCCCTTTCCCCCATTCAGCGCAATTTCCGTTCCATAAAAAACGATTGGTACACTCGGCGAAGTATAAAGATAGGAAAGCCCTTGCTTTGTTCGGGCTCCAGGATGATTTTCACTCTTTAATGCTTGTGCTGTAAAACGTGTGCTATGAACATCATCTAAAAAATTGGCTAAAGGCTGATTACTTCCTTTTCCCCACTTGTCATACAACATTTTCTGCGGACGATTAGTACCGCTAAACGTAGCAGCAGTGGCTTCGGCTAGCGTTCTATCTACAAGCAAATCCACTCCTAACGAATCAGCCTGCTCATTTTTTTTTAATGGTTGCCCGTTTATTTCTCCTATTAATAGAAAAGAAGGATCCATGCTTTTTAGCGTCTGAGAAAAGGATGAAATAAATGCAGAAGGAGCTTGATCGATATCTTTAACGTAATATCCGTCAATATCTGCTTGTTTGCTCCACCAAGCAGCATTTTTAATAAGGTATTTCTGCACAGCGCTTTCTTTTAAATTAAGGTGAGGCAATGCTTTAATTACTTCGTTATCTGTACCGGATTCATTACTTATCCATGTTTGTTTTCCTTTATCTGCTACCCAGGTATGATTGTTACTGATTGTCAAAGGAAATTCGACCATAATTTTTATATTGCGCTCATGTGCTTTCTTCACAAGATTTTGTAAGTCTTTTAACGTTCCAAAATGATCGTCTATTTTATAATGGTTGGTCACCGCATATCCATGATAGCCTGTCTCATCATTTTCCATAAAAGGAGTTAATAAAACAGCGGTAAATCCCATCTCTTGAATATAGTCTAGCTTTTGTGCTATTCCCTGTAAATCGCCTCCATAATAGGCATCTGAGCGTTCATAGTTAACATCTCGATCATTCTGTTCACTTCCGTTATAAAAACGGTTAATCATCAATGAGTATATTACCTCATCACGTATATCTTTATGATCTTGCGCTGAGGCGCTGCTTCCAAAAAGCAATAATAGTATAAGTAGCATACTTGTCCTTTTCCATTTCATCTATTCTCCTCCTATAGACGAACTGTTTCAAACTCACTTTTGTTTCCATTATAACGTTAACGCTTACATTATTGTTAAATAAGTTGATAAAAACAAAAAAAGTGATTAAAAGTTTTTACTTTTAATCACTTTTTTTCATCTATATACTGCTATACCGTCTCATTTACGTTCGATATATGAGGTTTATCCGATACTTTACCAACTTTATTCAATCGATCAATCAATCCAACACCAAATTCAGGATGAAGATTACCGTCTCCTGTCGCTACAAAACTTTCACGAAATTCGTATGCGGATGAACCATGTTCAGCAAAATCTAAACCAGCAATTTCTTCTTCACTTGATACTCGAATAGAAGAAAAACGCGTGAGAACAAATAAGAATAACCCAACCGTTCCAATTGTCCAGCCCATCACAGCTATAATTCCAAGAGCTTGAATACCTAATAGCTGTACGCCACCACCATAAAATAAACCATTAGCCGTATCAAACAGCCCCACTGCTAACGTCCCCCAAATACCGCAAATTCCATGAACAGTAATAGCACCAACTGGATCATCTAACTTCATTTTGCTATCGATAAAATGCACAGCTTCTACTAGAATAATTCCTGCAATTAGCCCAATGACGATCGCACCAGGAATCGATACGTTTGCTGTTCCAGCTGTAATCCCTACAAGTCCAGCTAAGGCACCGTTTAATGTTAAGCTAGCGTCAATACGTTTGTAGCGAAACTTTGTATATAAAGCAGAAGACAGGACTCCGCATGACCCAGACATTAATGTAGTTGCGATAATTCCTGGTACAAGGGCAGGATCCGCTGCTAATGTACTTCCTCCATTAAATCCAAACCAGCCAAACCAGAGGATAAATACACCTAAGGCGCCAAGTGGAATATTATGTCCTTGAATAGCATTGACTTTTCCATCGCTTCCATACTTTCCAAGACGCGCTCCTAGAAAAGTAACTGCTACAGCCGCACCAAGAGCTCCAGTCAAATGAACAACTGTCGACCCTGCAAAATCTACAAAGCCTAGTTTAGACAACCATCCTCCTCCCCATACCCAGTGACCTACAACTGGATAAATAACAGCTACCATAGCAATTGTGAGCACCATATAGCTGGATAATTTCATACGTTCTGCTACCGCTCCTGAAATAATCGTAGCGCACGTTGCTGCAAAAACAAGTTGGAAGACAAAAAAGCTCATTTGATCGTTTTCTCCATTTAAAAAGAAACCGCTCGAACCGATAAATCCTCCTTTAGAACTTCCAAACATAAGCGCAAAACCAACCACAAAATACAAGACGGAAGACACAGCTACCGTTAGCATATTTTTCATTAAGATATTAAGCGAATTTTTCGAACGAGTGAAGCCTGTTTCAACCATCGCAAACCCTGCGTGCATTAAAAACACAAGTACTGCCCCAAACATTACCCACATCATGTCAATTGATGCGCTGACTGATTCAACAGTTGGGTCAGCCGCATTAACGCGTGTTGCCGCCAACAAACTAATAAACAAAGCCGCACTAATTTTCTTTTTCAACGCTTAACTCCCCCTCTATTAAAATAACACTCTCTTTTTATAAAATAGCCTCTACACCTGCTTCTCCTGTTCTAATTCGTACAGCATCCTCTACCGGATATACAAAAACCTTTCCGTCGCCTATTTGATTCGTAGAACAAATTGATTGAATGATCTTAATGACTTCATCAACTTGTTCTGTTTCTAAAATCATTTCTACCTTGACTTTAGGTACTAGTTTGATTTCAAAACTTTGTCCCCTGAACAGTCCCTGCTCTCCTTTTTGCTGACCGCATCCTGCTACTTCTGAGACCGTTAATCCGTTTATTCCTACTTCCTCTAATTTTACGCGCAGCGCTTGAAATTTTTCTGGACGAATGATGGCTTCTACTTTTTTCATCGTAACCCCTCTTCCATGTTAGTTTTATTAACATTTAATGTTATGTATATTATCATATAGATAATTTTCTGAATATTCAAGTTAATATGTGATAAAAATGAGACTTTTTTCTTATTTACATAATAGTTAACGCTTTCATATCTTTTCAAAAAAAAAGCAACGCAAAGGAAAAGTAATTCCTTTGCGTTACCCCGTAGAAATAGATGTCATAATTTTCTTTTTCACTTGACTTGTGACAAAGTGCTTTTCTGTAAATACGTCATAATTTTCTTTTCGAATTTTATCAAGAATCGCTCGGTATAAATGCGCCGCTCCTGTAAGAGGTAAACGAGAAGCCACCGGATATTTATGAATCGACTGAAGTCCTTTTAGATAATACATTTCAGCTTCTTTGGCCAGGTGCTCCCACATCTCTATAAACTCAGAAGTGACCCACCGGTTCTCTAATAGCATGCGCGTATATCCGTAAGAATTCATAAGGTCTTTCGGTAAATAAATGCGCCCTCGCTCTAAGTCTTCCCCAACATCTCTTAAAATGTTGGTCAGCTGCATCGCAATGCCTAATGCAACTGCTTCTTCTTCTAAATCTTTATGAGTAGTTGGAGCTAAAATCGGTAAAAGCATTAACCCTACCGTACTCGCTACGTGATAAGAGTATGTTTTCACTTCATCAAGCGTATCGTATTCTTTTTTTACTAAATCCATTCTCTGGCCGGTAATCATATCATCAAACGCTTGAACATTCATCTCATATTGTTCGAATACATTGCGCAGAGCTACCCACATGGCGCTTTCGTTTAATAGTTCTCCATTTTTAAATCGGGCAAATTCTGATTCGAATTGCTGCAGCTCTATTTCAGGGTTGCATCCTTCATCTACAATATCATCGACTTGACGGCAAAATGCATATACTGCCCATACTGCCTTTCTTTGTTTTGACGGCAGCATGGAAAAAGCTTTGTAAAACGTTTTTGAGTTTTCTTTAATAATTTCTTCACACTGATTGTACGCTTTGTCTAACGAAATGTTCATCATATAGGACCCCTTTCTCTATTAAAGGATAAACCATCATTTCCTTATGGCTTACAAGATCTTAAGAAAGCTTTGCAACCGTTTGAACAGATGATTGTTCAATAAGATGATCAGCTAACATTTTTGCTCCTTGCATAACAATCGGCACGCCTCCGCCTGGATGAATAGATGCTCCGACCGCAAAAACATTTTTATATTCGTACGGCTGGTACTGGGGTCTGAATACGCCCGATTGAAACAGCTCAGGAGCAATACCAAAGCTTCCTCCTTCGTAAAGTCCAAATGCTTGAGCATCATTTGGCGTGCGTACTTTTACCCACTCTATTTCTTTACGAAGCTCTTCAAACCCTTTTTCTTCTAAAGTTCGAATGATTTCATCAACAAAATCTTGCTGATTGCTCCAATCAATGTGGCCACCGGATGGAACCGGTACAAGCGCATATAGCACACTTTTCCCTTCAGGGGCTAACGATGGATCAATAACAGAGGGATTAAATGTATAAATAGCGGGATCTTCAGGAATCGTTTTATGCTTAAACACTGCTTCCATATGTTTAGCCAAATCATTGCCCATAAAGTATTGATGCACATTGTGATGATCATATTTTCTCTTCAAACCAAGATAAAGCAGCAGACAGCTGGACGAAGGCATATACTTCTTTTCTTTTTTTCGAGCAATTTTCGCCATATTAGGAAAGTCGCCATTTAAAACAACTTGATCAAATGGATAAAGTTTTTCGTCAACAATAACCCCTTCCGTCTTGTCTCCTGATATAGAAAGCTCTTGAACCACCTTATTCAAATGAATGTTTACACCTTGCTCTATCAGCGCCTTTTCAAGAAGTGGCACAAGACTTGCGTATCCGCCTTTTACGTAATAGATGCCATGAGCATGCTCACTGTAAGGAACAAGGGAATAAATAGCTGGCGCCGAATAAGGATTTCCTCCAATATAGAGAGATTGCAGCGAATAGGCATCTACTAGACGTTCATCATGGAAATACGTTGAAACAAATTTTCTCATTGATTTATTTGCATTCATTTTTTTTAATGCCTTGATGTTTTGCCATGTCCAAAAATCTCGTTTATTTACAAATGTTTTTTCCAAAAATGCCTTACTTCCTAATTCAAATCGCTTTTTTAATTCAGACATAAAACGCCGGTAGTTTTGCTCTTCGCCTGGAAACAAACGGCTAATCTCCTCTAACTGATCTTTTTCAGTCGCTTTTTTTGTATAGGTCGTACCGTCTGGAAAATGAATATCATAAAGTGGATCACAGCGTATTAGTTCATATTGAGAAGCAGAAATGCCTGCTTCATCTAAAATACGTTCAAGCATTAAAGGCAGTAAGACAATCGTGGGACCTTCATCAATTTTATAGCCGTCTTTTTCTACAAACGCCAGCCGACCGCCCAGCTTGTTTTCTTTTTCGAAAATATCAACAGAAAATCCTCGTTTCCTTAATAACAAAGCGGTAATTAAACCGCCTATGCCGCCTCCAACAATTGCTGTTCTCATAATGCACTCTCCATTTCCTTCATGGTTTTAAACGGCTCATTCAGTAATTGTCCGTCTCTTTTTAAGATGAGCTTTGTCGTAATGCGAGATGATTCCAGAATAGTTGGTAGACCGCTCCCTGGATGAGTTCCTCCTCCAACTAGCCAGCAATTTTCTAATTCTTCAAATTTATTATGCGGACGCAGCACCATCATTTGAGTGAGCTGATGTCCAAGGTTAAATGTCGCTCCTTTATAGACCAGCACGTCTTCTTCCCACTGCTTTGGTGAAATGATTTTTTCAACTTCAATATGACTCTCTAAATCTTTGAAACCCGTTTTCTTTTCTACAATTTTTAATACTGCATCCCGAAAATCTTTTTGTTTTTCATCCCAGTTTACACCGCTGAAATTATTTGGAACCGGCGCTAAAATATAAAGAGCAGACTTTCCTTCTGGTGCTAAAGTTGGGTCTGTTATACCTGGGTTTTGGATGTAGATAGAAGGGTCTTCTGAAAGAGCTAGCGTTTTTGTGATCTCTTCTACATTTTTTTTATAATCTTCAGCAAACACAATCGTGTGATGAGGCAGATCTTTGTACTGTTTGTCTATGCCTAGATAAATCATGAAAGTAGAACAAGAGTATTTTTTCTTTTCAAGTTTTTTAACTGCATATTTTTTAAGGGTGCCTTCATCTATTAAATTCGTCATTGCATGAGCAAAATCTCCATTAATAATGACGTCGTCTGCCCCTATTCGCTCTCCATTTTCTAGAATAATTCCTTTTACTCTCTTATTTTCAATCCATAGTTTTTGGACACCTTGGTTTAAGTGGATGTGCCCTTGATGTTCTTCCACTACTTTTGCCATTGCTTGAGATAGTTGGTTTACTCCTCCTATTGGATGGAAGATACCGTAAGCGTGTTCCATAAACGATAAAATAGAAAAGGCTCCTGGACATTCCCAAGGGGACATTCCCAAGTACTTCGATTGAAAAGTAAAAGCTAATTTCAATTTCTCATCAGTGAAATACTTGCCAAGTACCTCATAGAGCGTTTTACCTAAGGATAAATGCGGCAGTGCTCGAATTGCTTCAGGCTTTAAATAGTGATGAAAACGATCCATCTCGCCCTGCAATAAAGGCAGCAAAGCCGCCATCTTTGCTTCGGTGTCTTTCATAAAGCGCTCGTAGCCTTCTCCGTTTCCTGGGTATAAACGTTCGATTTCTTCTTTCATCTTTTTATGGTTATCCGTCATCTGAATCTGCGCATCATCGAAAATAAGCTCATACATGAGATTTAGACGTTTTAAGTCCATATAATCATGCGCATTGCGATTAGCAGCTTGAAATAATTCTTCAAAAATCTGTGGCATGCTCAAAAATGTAGGACCCATATCAAACGTATAACCTGACATTTTAATCGCTGAATTTCGCCCGCCCACGTATCCTTGCTTTTCATATACATCTACTTTATAGCCATGACTTGCTAACAGCATCGCTGCCGCTAGTCCTCCTGGACCTGCTCCAATCACGATTACGTTTTTTTGCATACATACACTCCTAATCCTATACAATAGTTATACAAACATTATACAAAGCTTTATTATTAAACACAACGATAAACTGCTTGTCTTTATTCGAATCATAAAATTACCAATAACTAAACCATTAAAATATGACGTTTGTACCATTTTTCCAGGGTTTCAGTACACTTTCCCTTTATTTGGTGCTTTCAAGCTTTTATTTTATATCTATGTAAAGTTATACAAAAATAGACTGCGGTCTTCTTCTCTAGTTAAACGTGCAAAAAAGAGAAACAGATGACTTATTTCATAAAAAAAACCCTCTGTACTGCGAGGGTTCTGTCATTCAACAATTTGAATATTATTGTGAGTAAACCAGACGTGAATTTGAGCTAGATGAGCTAGCAGCTGAGGTCCTGTCATTAATTGACCAAACCACGGTGCTTTAAATCCTTCTCCGCCTGTATCAATAATATGCTTTAACTGTTGCTTATCAAAAAATTCATGAAGAGGTGACTGTTTATCTTGTAAAAGAGATTGAAGCCATACAGTTACAGCTTTTGTATAAGCTGGGTTATGCGTTTTAGGATAAGGGCTTTTCTTGCGATAAAGAACATCATGAGGCAAAATTCCTTCAAGCGCTTTGCGTAAAATTCCTTTCTCTTTATTGCCCGTCATTTTCATCTCCCACGGAATATTCCATGCATATTCCACAAGGCGATGATCTGCAAAAGGTACGCGTACTTCTAAGCTCGCGCCCATGCTCATACGATCTTTACGATCTAATAAAGTTGTCATAAACCAAATCTGATTTAAATAAAACAGCTTTCTCCGCTGCGCATCTTCTAACGATTCACCTTCTAATTCAGGCACTTCCTTTAATGTTTCTTCATATCTTGCACGCACATAATCTTCTAGCTGTAATTTCTTTCTCCATGAACTTTGCAGCAAATCAATTCGAGCATCTAATGAACGCATCCACGGGAAGGTATCCGAAGACAAATCATGTTTTCGGTGAAACCACGGATATCCTCCAAAAATTTCATCCGCACATTCTCCTGATAAGCTCACGACAAAATCTTGTTTGATTTCACGGCAAAACCAAAGCAGCGATGAATCTACATCAGCCATTCCAGGAAGGTCTCTCACCTCTACAGCCTCTGTTAAATGCTGCACAAGGTCCTCCGTTGAAATAATGCAGCGGTGATGATTTGTTTGAAACGTATCCGACATGAGCTTGATATAAGTCCCATCAGAATTTGGCTGAAACTCATTTGCTTTAAAAAATTTATCATTGTCTTCATAATCGATAGAATACGTATGAAGAGAGCCCTTGCCGCTTTCTTTGAACGCATTTGCAGCAATTGCTGTAATGGCGCTTGAATCTACTCCACCTGATAAAAATGTACAAACCGGGACATCCGACACTAGCTGTCTTACAATCGCGTCTTGCACTAAAAATTTAACTTTTTCTGTAGTTTCACCTAAATCATCTGTATGCTGCTCACTTTTTACGTTCCAGTATCGCCAAATCTTCAACCCGTCACGCGTAAGCGTGAGCGCGTGAGCCGGGCGCAATTCATTTATTTCTTTAAATACGCCGTGGCCGGGAGAACGAGAAGGTCCTAAGCCAAACACTTCTGCTAATCCATCTAATCCTACTTCCGCTTTCACCTCAGGATGAGCTAATATCGCTTTTAATTCAGATGCAAATTGAACTCCACCTTCATAAGATCGATAGAATAAGGGCTTCACTCCCATTCTGTCGCGTGCTATAAATAATTTTTCATTGGCTTCATCCCAGATTGAAAAAGCAAAGATACCATTAAAATGATCTACGCATGATTCTTTCCATTCTATATAAGATGTTAGAAGTACTTCCGTATCTGAATGTCCCTGAAATTGATAACCTCTTTTTAGTAATTCTTTCCGAATATCTTCTGTGTTGTAAAGCTCTCCATTATAGCAAAGCGTATAGAGCTGTTCATTTTTTTCTCGTGTCATCGGCTGTCTTCCGCCTTGAGGATCTACTACAACTAAGCGTTTGTGCCCAAAAGCAACATGCTGCTGTGTCCATACGTTGGTGTCATCAGGACCTCTTTTCGATAAAGTGTCAGCCATTTTTGTTATTGTTGCTGTTTCATTTAAAAGCGATCGCTTTAAGTCGACCCAACCCGTTATACCACACATCGTTTATCATCCTTTCTTTCACGCTCTTGTTTATGAATGAAATAATGCCATTGTATGCACGCAATAGTTACAGTTGAATTGTCCTTATATTTTATTTTCACTTTCGAGTTATAAAGAGAGCTTTTTTAGGCAATAAAAAAATATGGATAAATTTCACACGGAGGTTTGATTATGAATCATTATTCTAAACAACAAGCTCTGAACAATCAGCCGCGTTCCTTCGTGATTGGTACGGTTGAATGTGTTGATTCACAGTGGATTTTCTTTGAAGATGAAAGTGACGAAGCTTCCATGCTCCATGAAGTAATGGATGATACATTAGAACTTCTTATTGATACACGCTGGGAAAAAGCCATTATGGTTGATGACCGTCAAATAAAGCTTCACGATGGAACGTATTTATTGCGAAATGGGGATAAGCTAAGACTGACTAAAAAGCTACCTTATGCATACGAACAGCTTCTTCAATCACTACCGAAAGAGACCTTTTTATCATTCACTCAGCACTTAAATTCATTAAAATTCTCTCTTTATGATTGTATTTACTGTCACAACACATTATGTTTTTTACCGACAGACGGTGATACAAAAGGTGCTAATTTTATCATTTATGACAATGAGGAAAAAATTTGTGCCGTTCAGCATTTATTCGAACGAGGCACGCATCACCTAGATCGATTTGAATATACCGTTAATGATGGAGAACGTTCAATGAATCTTTTTTTAGATTAAAGCAAAAGAAAAAAGCTATCTTATCTGAACTGCACCCCAATTGTTAGACAAAGAAACTCTAATGATTGGGGTGCTTGTATGTCTAGACATACATTTGAAGATAAGTTGAAGGCTATTGATTTGTACCTAAATAAGCGCAACTCATATAGGGA
>NZ_JBLZXA010000019.1:0-24693 GCF_056099005.1 Priestia sp. 53B2 | reverse complement strand
GTATATTGTTTATTACAACCACAAACGAATAAAAGTAAAATTAAAAGGATTGACCCCTGTAGAATACAGAATTCAATCCTCATTCGCTGCTTAGATAAAGGGTCTAACTTTTCGGGTTCAGTTCAATCCAAGATAGCTTTTTTCTTATCCTAGTACAACATATCCGTAATAGAATACTAAGATAAGCGCAATTACAAGAACTGCCCAAGCAACGCCTGTACGCTTTCCTTTTTCAGTACGAACAAGTACCATTTCCATTCCCACAAGCACTAACACTCCGGCAATTCCTTTAATGAGCGCTGCGCCTTGAAAATGATACCAAGCTGCTAACATATGCAGACCTGATACTAATACTAATAAGTATAGGAGTCTCGCCACCATATGTAGGATTTTTTGACCTTTAGCTTTACCTGCTCGATGTAAAATCAACGAAACCACAAACGAGATAATCAATAATGTCCAAAGCGTTACATGAATATGTAGTGGAGCCATTCATCTCACGTCCTTTCTGAAAATATCATATCATGAAAACCTTTCCTTCACCAATAATAAAAGGAAGGAAAAGGATTTTTAGCGACTGCGTCCATAAGTAGCATATCGAATGAGTTTTTCAAGCGGACCATCTGAAAATAGACTCATCCATATCCAGCTTCCCAGCAGTTGAATAAAAATGATAATCCCCGCAATAGCCAAACCTTCTACAATTGAAATATGTCCGTAGTATCCTAACCCATATGAGTAAAAAAGAAATGTACATACAATGGACTGGACAATATAATTAGTTAAAATCATTCTCCCCAAAAGGGCAAATGGCTGCATGACTTTTTGAATAGATACACTTCGCATAGCTAATGTGACCAATGTTACAATAAAAATGGCTCCTGCCGTTCCTCCGATTGTATCGTGAATATAAGATGTCGCTACATTGTGATCTAAAACATACGGCAATACAGATGATGCTGCATACACGATGAATGAAATAAGACAAAGCCACTTTGTCTCCACTATATATTCTTCTATTTCTTCGAACCACTCGCTTTTTGCCATAAAACCGCCTAATAAAAACAGTGGAAATAGCGATAAAAACAGAAAAGGAACCGTATTTAAATTATAGGCGTAGTACCAATCAAGCAAGCGCTGATGAAAGATTGACGCAAAACTTCCGTGTCCATATGCTTGAAGCGCTTGGTCAATAATAGGCTGGTGAATTCCCGCTGCTGTATCTCCTTCATTAGCAAAAGCGGCTACTGTTAAAATAACAATCATAATCGCAGCGTAAATACTAAATATTCCGGTTCCCCACGCTAATAATACTTCTTTCTTTGCTTCTTGAAAAAATAGCATGATCAAAGCAAAGAAGCTGTACATCACAATCATATCACCGTGCCAAATAAATAAAGCATGAATAGCCCCAACGGCGAGCAAAGCCGTCATTCTTCGCACATAAAAAGGAGTAAAACTTACTTGCCTTTCGTACGTACGCTGGAACATTTTCATAAAACCAAATCCAAACAAAATAGCGAGCAGCGCGTACCCTGTCTGCCCTACAACTACATCAACTAATTCATTAGCAACATAATTCATTCTTGAACCGTCCAACAAATTATGGTCGTAATAGGAAGCAGGTGAATAAAAATTCGGCATGTTCATGAGCAAAATACCGATAAGCGCGATTCCTTTTAACACATCTGCTGCCTCAATACGCTGTTCTTTATCAGCTGCATTCATTTTGAAACGTTTCATTCTTTCACACCTTACATGATTTCATTATTGCTTTCACATTATATCGAACGCAAAAGTTTTTCTTCAATGTTTACTATTTCCATTCCTCTTTTTAATGTTTTGCTTCCCCTCTGCATATAGATAAGGAAAAAGCAGTAAGCACCTTTTTGTCTAGGCTTCATATGCTGTTACTAGACTAAACTAAAAGGGTGTTTGCCTATGCCTGCCATTGTTGGTGTTGTTAATCTTAACAGTGTTGGTTCAGCCAGCGTCTTTCATATTGGAGATGTTTATACAATAGCCCCTATTTCCACTGCTAAAACATTTGCTGGCGCAGGTTCGTTTAATACAGGTGACGGATTATATGTTGTGAATCAGCAGAGCTCAACCAATACGTCAGACAATGATGTAAATGACCAAAATGTTGCTGGAAATCTATAATAGAAATGAAGCTCATATAGGAGGATGCTTATGAACTTTTACGTGAATCAAAGTATCTGTATTCAAAGTATGAAAATCAGTGCCGTAAGTAACTCTTCAGTACTTCAAATTGGAAGCGTAGGTGTTATTAAACCGAACTCAAATCTCTTTAATACAGGAGGATTTACAGGCGCTGCACCTACTGAAACAAAAAAAGGAATTCTTGGATCTGTTTCTCCTTCTACCTTTACTCCCGGGACCGGTACAGGAACTGCGCCAGCTCCTTTTTCACAGTCGTTAACTCCCCCAGTTCGAGACAACGACTGACATGTTAAAGCCTTCAGCGCCATATGTATATATATAACTATTTTCTTTATCAGAAGATAAGGGAATCGAGGTGATTGAAGGTGGATAACATGGACTATATTCAGCAGGTACATCAGTATGTTCAGCAAATGTCTTCGTATATTCAGCAGCAAGAAGGACGCATTGCTCAACTTGAAAAAAACGTACAAGAACTTCAAAAAAAAATAAAAGATTTAGGTGAACAGCCACCTATTAAAATTGATAAAATTGAATATAAATTTGAACAGTTAAAAATCGATTCTTTAGACGGAACATTAAATATTGGATTAAACCCTCTTACACCTGATAATTTAGAAGATATCATTATTAATGAGAAACCAGAAGTAACATTTTCGCAAGGAGCTCAGCAACAAGGGCAGCCGCCTCAAGGTGAGCAGCCGGGACAACCCGGAGGTCCTGGACCGCAAAATCCTAGCTTAAAACCGTTGAACCGCCAGCTAGAAAAACAGTGGGTCTCTGATATTCACGAAGCGATTTTAAATGAGCTTAATCAATATGGATTTTCGATGGTTCAACATGTGCTTGATGAGCGCTCAATGATGATTGATGAATCGTACTACGAGTTTATTTTAGAAGATATTAAAAAGCAGCTGCAGCAGCGGATTACTTTTTATATACAGCAAGTTCAGCCGGAAGAAATGGAACGAAATTTTGAACAAATCAAACCTCAGATTATCGGTAAACTTTATGAAGATATGAAAAAAGGAATTGACGCATTTTTAACGTATTTACCTGAATCTTTAAAGAAAGGTGGACCCCCTTCATGAACTTTAACGTTGTAAACCGAGAATTGCTTGTTGGAGACGTTAGTATTACAGGCGTATCTTCTTCCTCTCTTTTTTTAATTGGTGATGCAAATTACATCTCTCTATCCTCAACATTTGATACGCCGGCTGAATCTTTGATTATCGGCCCTTATGTTCCACTATCGTTATCATAAAGGAGCTTATGTATGCTTTCACGCACATCTTCCGTTAATTATATAGAAATTAATTCATTGTCGGCGAGCTCCTTTTGCCAAATCGGTGATTCAACCGAAATTCACTTGCTTAATAAAGCTTTAGCTGACCGGAGACAATATCCGTTTTTCTACGGCAGAGAAGGAAACTTTGATGATTACGCTATCTTTAATGAGCCTATTCCTCATGGTGATTACGAACCTATTCCGGTTCAAACATGGAATGAAATACCTTTGATCCGTGTTAACAGAATTGATATAAAGGGATGCTCATTCTCATCAGTTATTCATGTTGGCTCAACGTGCAATGTTTATGCAGAAGCTCGCATTAAGCATATTCGTGAACTGATCAACGATGAACCTTCAAAAGAAGCTGAAGCAGGAACATCAAGTAGTGCTTCTTCACAAGCTAGCAGCAGTGAGTGAACCTTTTAAAAAGCTGCTCATATACTAAATTAATATCACGAAAAAAGGGTGTGAATCTCATGCCAGCAATAATTGGACCCGTTAGTATCACGAGCGTCGGAGGCGGTGTCGTAACGTTTGGAGATACGTTTTATGTTTCTCCAAAAAGTGCTGCTAAAACAGCGTCAGGCTCTGGTTCTTTAAATACAGGTAACTTTGTTAATACAAATAACGGCATTTCAGGAACAAATACGTTAGATCCAGATTTATTCGATCAAAATATAGCAGCAAATGCTTAAAAAAACCCCTTATCTTTGCTATTAAAGCAGATAAGGGGTTTTTTATTCACTTGGATTTTCGGCTGTTTGATTTCTTGGTTTTAGGTAATTTAGAAGAAGGCTGTTTACGAATCCATTTAATAAAAGAGCTAATTTTAGAATCAGCTTGTAATAAAGAAATCGTACTAAGACGAATGGCTAATTCATCATTTGTGTATAATGCATGAATTTGTTTATGACACGGAATACATAAGTTTGCCGTTGGTTCAAACGCTCCGCCCATTTCCTTTGGCGTTAAATGATGTACGGTCGTCAAGACATCCTGCCTTCCGCATAATTCGCATGTTCCTATCCGCCTGTCTTTTTTCTTCATATAGATTTCCTTCCCTATAAAGTTTCTACTCTTACACTAGTTCCTTTGCCAGATGGCTCGGATGGCTCAACAATCAAACGTTTTGGCAGACGAGCGCGAAGTTCTTGAACGTGACTGATGACTCCAATTGATAAATTATTTGATTGAAGCTTTTCAAGCGCTGTAACAACGGTATCAAGAAGCTCTCCATCAAGTGTTCCAAATCCTTCATCTAAAAAGAAAAACTGCAGTGGATATTCTCCTCTTAGCTGAATTTGTGCAGACAATGAAAGGGCTAAAGCCAGCGAAGTTAAAAACGTCTCTCCACCAGATAAAGTTGAAACCGGACGTTTTACACCTCCATTTGCATCATCTCTCATAATAAAGCCGCCTTGGGAATCAACTTCAATCGCATAGCGCTGACGTGTTAATATACCCAGACGCTCCGAAGCATCTCGGCTAACGGACATCAGCTGTTCTTCAGCAATATATTCCACGAAAGCATTTCCTTTAAATACTGTTTGAAGCTTTTGATACTGTTCAAATAACGCTTGTTTTTCTTCACGTTCTTGTTCAAGCACTAAAAATCGCTCATGTCGTTCTTTGACGCTTTTTAACGTTTGCTCAGCTGCTCCCTTGAGCTGAACGGCTTCTTTCACAGCCGCTTTTATATCATGAAGCAGCTGCTGAGTTTCTTCAAATTGCTGCTCTTCTAAGGACTGGTGATTCAGCTGGATATTTAACTGTTCAATTGATGACTTCATCTGTTTTATGTTGTCCCAATAAGCCTGAACAGTTTCATCCAACAATTTCATCTCCTCATGTGATAACAAAGCTTGCTGAACTTCTTTTCCTTCGCTGAATAAAGAATTCCCTATAGCTTCTTCCCATTTTTCAGCTGCTTTTTTATACTGCATATGAGCTGTTTCTAGAGATTCGCTCGCTGCTTTTTCATCCATCTGCAGCGTTTGATACGCTTTTTGAACAGTCTGCCAATGTTGATATGCCTGCTGTTCATTCGTCTCTAACTCCGCAAGTAAAAGAACTGTTTTTTGCAGCGCCTGTTCAATATCTTCTTGCTCTGTAAGCGTACGCAAGCGTTCAATTTGCGAGTGAACAAGAGATTGTTTATGAGCCAGCATTGCTTTTAATTCTGTAAATTCTTTTTCGCCCGCATATTTCTCTTCTTTTAGACGTTCGATTTTCTTTTGCTGATTTTCAAAAAATACGCTGCTTTTTTCAATTCGAGCCTTTATTGTCTGCTCTTCTTTTTCTCTTTCAGTCAGCCTTTCATTAATTTTTTCCATCTCTTCAAATACAAAGGAAGGATAGTCTTGTTGAAAAGCTTCTTTTCCTGCTTGTAGCGCCTGTTTTTGCTGATTTACTTTTCCTTCTAATTCAGCTTGTTCTTTTTGATAATGAGCAAGCTCTAATTCAATCTTTTCAAGACTTTGCTGGACCTTTTGTACCTGCCCGAGAATTGCCTGCTGTTTTTCACTTACCTGCAAATAATCCTGCTCAAGAGATTTGATTTCAACTTCTATTTTCTTAGCATAATGGCCAAAGGCATCTGTATCCATTTCTCCTAAAGCAGGAACTTCGCCAGCTTCGTTCATAAACTCAGCTAACTCAGGTATTTTTTCAACAAGAGGTTTAGCTAGCTGTTCAAGCTGCATTTTGAGCGACGAATAGCTAAATCGCTGTTCACGCAATTGATTGACTTGATCTTCGAACTGATCAGCTGATTCAGTTGTGATGTCATCTTCTTGTTGGTGTAACACGGGGTTAGGGTGATGCTCAGAGCCACAAACTGGACAAGGCTCTCCTTGGGTCAGCTGCTCAGCTAATTGATGAGCCAGACGGCGTGACCATTCTTTTTCTTTGCGTCTTTTTAGATCGCTCATTAAACCATCTGCTTGTTGAAAAAGCTGCTGAAACTCTTTTTCCCGCTCACATACAGTGTGATACAAGCCTTGAATATCTGAAAATAACCCTTTACTTTGTTCTATTGTTTGCTGATATCTCTCTTGGTGTGTTTGTTTTTGTGTGTGCAAATGCTTAAGCTGTTCGGCTTTTTCTTTATACGTTTTTTGACCTTCATCTAGGTTTTTTTTATCGTTATTCCATACTTGATAACGGTAAAATGCTTGCTGAACAGCCTGCCGATAATCGGGTTGAATCTCCACTTTTGTTAATGCTTCTTTTAACTCTTTTTGAAGAGTCAAGCCTTGCTGATACCGCTTATCTGCTTCCATTAATTCATCATTTTTCGCTTGAAGTGCCTGCTGCTTTTGCTGAAGAGAAACTTCCGCTTCTTTTATTTCTTGCTGTCCTTCTTTAATTTGTTTTTGAAGATCAGAAGCTTGTTGAAGCTGTTCTTTTTGAACAACTAATTTGGGCTGCTGTTCATTTTTTTGTAAGCGAGCCTGCTCATATAAACTATTCGATCGCTTATATTCCTCACTTTTTTGAACAATTTGTGCTTTTAATTTTTCTACTTTATCTTCGTAAAGCTTCTGCTGTTTTTCAGCTTGTTCAAATGTTTCTAAATAAGGAAAAAGACGTTCTGCCTGCTGAGCTTTCGTCAGCACATCTTGCTTTTGTTTAATCTCCTCTTCCTGCTTAGAAGCATGCACTAGTTTTTCTTCTATCAGTGCTTTTTCCTGCTGCGCTTTCCAAAGAGACGCCTGCTGATCGTATCTCTCCTGCAAATCAGACGCTTCTTTTTCTCGTTTTTCCAAAAGTACAATGCTATCACTTACAAGCTGCTCGGCTTCCGTTACTTTCTCTGTTGAAGCTTCACCTAATCCCGTTTGTTCTGCCGTGATTTTATCTAGGTCTGTCTTTAGCTGCTGAACTTGATAGCGTATTTTCTTACTAAGCTGATCTCCGTACTGTTCGAGATTAAAAAGACGCTGAAGCATTTGACGACGCTCTGTCCCTTTTAACGATAAAAACTCCGCAAATTTTCCTTGTGGTAATACAACGGCTCTTGTAAAATCATCAATTGTTAAACCAAGAAGCTCTTGTACCTGCTGGTTTACATCATTTGTTTTATCTGCTAATACGTACGTTTCATCTTCGATTTCAATCAATCGACTTGAAGCTGATTTTACACGCAGCTCATCCGTCCGTTTAAAGCTTCGTTCAACAGTATAGCGTTTTTTATGACTAGCGTTTTCCAGCTCGAACGTAAATGATACTTTCAGTTCATTTTCCCCGTGATTTAAAATGCCTTGTGTATTATTGGCTGCACGCTCTACTTTTCCGTATAAAGCTAGTGTAATGGCATCCAAAATGGAGGATTTCCCGCTTCCTGTAGGACCAAATATTCCGAAAACACCACCTGAACACAGCGCTTCAAAATCGACAGTTTGTTTTTCTCTAAAACTGTGAAGCCCCGAAACGGTCAAGTTAATAGGTTTCATTTTTCATCCTCCTTTTCCGATACTTCTTCATCGTTAATCAAGGTTAAAAACAGTTTGACTAATTCAGTATCAGGTGCCCCTCCGCCGGTTTGCCTGCTGTAGAACTTTGTAAACAGTTCTTCGATCGGCACTTCGCGCTGTGAACGTGTTTCAAGTGCTAGTTCTTCTGCTTTGAATACCGGACGAATATGAATAAAGCCTGGATGAAGCTTGCGAAGGCGATGGATTTCTTCTAGTGACAGTGCATCTTCTACGTGAACTTCTAAATCAACCCATGCCTGCGTATCTTTTTGCTCATCAAGCCATGTATATACTTCTGACAATCCGTTTTTCGCTTTCCAACGTGTCAAAGGCTTTCCGCTAGATAATGGAATTTCAGTCATCTCAATCTCTTTTCCTGGCTTAGCGTCTAAAATGGTAACGGACTTTGCATAGCCTGACTCTGAAAAACTATAAGCAAGAGGTGAACCGGAATATCTTGCAAGGGTGCTGGCGCGATTGATCATTTGCGGGCGATGCAAATGTCCTAATGCTACATATTGAGCGTTAGCAGGTAAACTAGTTGCCGCCACCGTATAAGCTCCTCCTACTTCAATTGGACGTTCTGAGTCCGTTGAACTTCCGCCTGCTACGTAAATATGACTCATGGCAATATTAACGGTATCTGTTGTGAACTGCTCACTCATTTTATCGAAAATACCTTTTACTCTGGCATCATATGAGTTTCGAAGAGCCAGCTCATCATTTTCTTCCGCTAACAGTTCCTTTAACCTTGATTCAGACGGGTAAGGAAGAGCCGCAACCTTTAACATTTCATCTGATGTAGGAATGTGAATGCTTTCTACATCGGTAGTGGGCAAACCAAGAAGCGTAATATTTTGATGAACAGCTAATGGAGAAGCCGCCGACAGCCGATCTGGGTTATCATGATTACCTGCAATAACAATAATCGGACGTTTTCCATTGTTGCTCAACCTAGACATACTTTCGTAAAAAAGCTGCTCTGCTGCTGCTGGAGGGTTAACCGTATCAAAGGCATCTCCCGCCATGAGAATCGCATCTATCTTTTCTTCTTCCACAATGTCTGCCAGTTCATCTAAAAACTGTGCTTGCTCACCCAGGCGGCTTCGACCTTCTAACGTTCGCCCCAAATGCCAATCCGCTGTATGTAATAAACGCATGTTACTCTCTCCTTATTGTTGAAAAAGAAGAAGACTAGCGCCTTCTTCTTTTTTTATATTTCAACAGCATGTCCACCATCTAAAAAGTACAGATAGCGATGCTGCACAGGTTGTTTTACAATCCGCTCAATGGCCTTTGCGTAAAGCTCTAACTGAATGCGGTATCTGTCAATTAGAAATGGTTTTGCCCGTTCAAAATCCCCTTGAAAACGATCCGAAATATTATCCGTTTTAAAATCAAGTAAAACGAGGCCTTCTTCCGTTTCATACAAACAATCAATAATACCCTGCACTAAAATTGTTTCGTCTTCCTGCTCCCAGTGATCATAGATTTCTTTAGCGGAGACACCTAAACTAAAAGGCATCTCTCTATAAACCGTGCGAGCCGTTCGAATACCTTGTGCAATGTCACTGTCTAAAAAGTCTGCTACATCATTTGCATCAACAGCATCCGCTTGTTCTTGCGTCAATAATTCTTTGGTAACCATTGATTGAATAAAGTCTTGAACCATTTCAAGGGTATAAGCTTTATTTAATGGAAGCTGCTGCATAACGGCATGTGTAGCTGTTCCTCTTTCAGCTCCTGTGAGAGATTTCTCTTGAAGAAACAGCGGACGATTTTCAAGAGGCGCTTTAGATCCCCGAACGAGATCGTCGCTTCCACCTGCATCCGTCAGCTGCTGCTGCCTTTTTAGTTCAGAAACAGATTGCTTCGAACGATGAACGGAAGCTACACGATAATCATAAGACCAATTTAAGCGTCTATACACTTCGTCTTTATAATCGCTCGATTCTGAAACTGGCTCATGCTTTTGAAGAGCGTTTAAAAGCTCTTCATGATGCTGCTGCTCTTCAAGAGGCTGTTCGGCTAAATCACCTGCTAATAACGTTGAAAGTTTCCAGCTTGAAGCATGCTGATGAATCATCTCAGCCGGCTGGACCTCTCCTTCAACCATATGACTAACATTTTGGTGACGAATTAAAGAAGGTCCAATCCAGTCTAAATAACATTTTGCATCTCTTCTCACGTGAGCTGGAAGCGTCCAATCTTCATGTGCCATAACGGAGCTCCATTGTCTGAGCTTTTCTGGTGCGTCTTTTACTGTTCCAACTAAAATAAGTTTTTCTTTCGCACGCGTCAAAGCTACGTATAATACCCGCATTTCCTCTGCCATGCTTTCTTTTTTCATTTTTTTCTTCATGGTCTGCTGAAGAAGAGTAGGGTACGTAATACGCAGTTTTGGATCAATATATTTAGATCCAAAACCTAGTTCTTTATCGAGTAAATATGCTTTATTCAAGTCCATTAAGTTAAACTGACGAGCAAGACCAGCTACAAAAACAACAGGAAACTCAAGACCTTTACTGCTGTGGATCGTCATCAAACGCACCACATCTTCTTGTTCTCCCAGTGCTCGAGCAGCTCCTAAATCGTTCCCTCGGTCCTGCATGCGTTCAATAAAGCGTAAAAATCGAAACAGACCTCTAAATGAAGTTGCCTCGTACTGGCGAGCGCGATCGTAAAGAGCACGTAAATTGGCTTGACGCTGTTTCCCGCCAGGAAGTCCGCCAACAAATTCAAAGAAACCCGTATCGCGGTAAATTTGCCATACTAGTTCTGACAAAGAGCTTTGTCTAGCTTGTGTTCTCCATGCTTTTAACTGCTCATAGAAATACTTTACTTTATCGCGAAGTTCTTCATCATCTGAAACCGCTAAGTACGTTTTTAACGCATCGTAATACGTTCCTTTCTTTTGCTCTGCTCTCAGTGTAGCTAACTCTTCATCTGAAAGCCCTACTACCGGCGAGCGAAGAACAGAAGCTAACGGAATGTCTTGATGCGGGTTATCTACTACTTTTAATAAAGACATCATAATCATCACTTCAGTAGCATCAAAATAGCCTGTTGATAAATCGGCATAAATCGGCACGCCTTCTTGCTTAAATTCATCCATAATCTGCGCAGCCCAAGGCATGGAACGAAGCAAAATAACAAAGTCACGATACGTCACGTTTCTCATGATATCGAGCTTGCGATCATATATTTGAAAACGGTCTTGAACCAGTTCTTTGATTTTGCGCGCCATTGCTCTTGCCTCTAACTGAGCCGTTTCAAGCTCTGCTTCTGAAAAAGCGACGAGAGAAGAATCCGATTCTTCTTCCGATCCTTCTTCTGCATTTTCTTTTGTAATTAGCAGAAGCTCCGTTTCCATTCCTTCCACTTTTGGATACGATGCTCCTAATTTTAAAGAAGCATCATCGTCATATGCAATTTCTCCTACTTCTTCATCCATCAGCTGGTTAAAAATAAAGTTTGTAGCATCAAGCACTTGAGAACGACTGCGGAAGTTTTTATTCAAATCGATACGTTTTCCGAACTGGCGACCATCTTGTGTAAAGCGCTTGTACTTTGTTAAAAACAAAAATGGCTCCGCTAAACGAAAGCGGTAAATGGATTGTTTTACATCTCCAACCATAAATAAATTCCCTTGTTCTTCACTATCTCTCGTCACTAATTTAATCAGTGTTTCTTGAACCATATTTGTATCTTGATATTCGTCAACAAGCACCTCTTCAAACTGAGTGCGATATTTTTGGGCAATGGACGAAGGCTTAAGCACTCCATCTTCTTTTACACTCAAGATTTGCAGGCAATAATGTTCTAAATCAGAAAAGTCCACTAACCCTTTCTCTTTTTTCATGTGTTCATATCGTTCACCGAAGCGCTGAACTAAAAAGATTAGCGTTTCAATAACGGGCTTCATTTTCTCAAAATCAGCCATGTAGCCGTGCAAAGGCCTAGAAAACAAATCAGCATGAAGTTTTTCAAGACTTGTTTTAGCTTTTTTGCGAAGCTCTCCGAAATCGTCTAAAAGCTGCGAGTCGTATGCTTCTCCTTTACATGGCTTTAAACGAGTAAAATTCAAATTCTGCATTTCCTCATGCAAATCAGCAAAAGAATGCTTAGAAGCGCTGAGCAGCCGATGAATTTGAGCCAGGTCTTCCTCTGCATTAACGGCGCGAGGAGCAGGCCCTCCTGGCAGCTTTGTTAACTCCAAGCCCTGTTTTAAAATCGACTCAATGCCCATCAGCTGCGTTGTTACTTCTTGTAAAAGAAAAGATAGAAACGGAAGTGAATCAATAGAAGAGTCTTCTGTCACATCATATTGACTCACAATCATTTCAAGCCAGCCGTTTGGGTCAGGGTTAGATCTTGCAAAGTCATACAGCTTTCTTACCATAAGCTGAATATCTAAGTCATTTCTGTCACTTGTATAACGATCAATTAAATCAAAGAATCGCTCGTTCTGTTCAATACTGTACTGTTCTTCAAACAATTCTTCTAATACTTCTTCACGCAGAAGATCCGCTTCCGTATCATCTGCAATCCTAAAACCAGGGTCTACATCGATCAAATAATAATACGTTCGAATGACTTCTAAACAGAAAGAATGGAGCGTAGAAATCGACGCACGGTTTAATAAATTAAGCTGTCTGCGCAGGTGCAAAGAAGATGGATTCTTTTTTAACTCTTTTTCCAATGCTTCTCCAATTCGATTTCTCATTTCGGCTGCAGAAGCATTTGTAAACGTAGCAACGAGTAATCTATCAACATCGATTGGCTCATCACCCATCGTAATCTTTTTAATAATACGTTCAACTAAAACCGCTGTTTTTCCTGAGCCAGCCGCCGCGGCTACTAATATATCTTGACCGGATGAAACAATGGCGTTCCACTGATCATCCGTCCACTGGGAGTCGGCCGGTTTTACGTGTATATCTTCACTCATCTCGTTTGGCCTCCTCTCGAATTTTATCTAAAATAACACTTTGACTCTCTATACTAAGCTGACGATATTCGTTGTTTTCCATTGATTCATCGAACTGACAAATTGAGCGGTATTCACAAAACGCACATGGTGTTTTATCTTTTAGTTTATAAGGCGAAATATCAATTTTCCCATTTGTAATCTCTGTACCTGCCTCCACAAATTTACCTCGCACATACTGACGGAGATGTGTAAAATCTTCTTCGCTCGCAACCGAAGAATTGGAATAAAAGCCCCCTGTCTTTTTAATGCCAGCTGATATAACCTGTGAGTGCCCTGATTCTAACGTTTCGTCCATTAACCTTACTGCTTCCTCGTCTCCTACAAGCAGTCCTTTCATTTTAAACTTCTTGAAGATTTCAGCTTCAATTTGATCAGGCTGTAATGCTTTAGTACTGTTGATCATTGGATTATGAACGTGGAAATAAAGAACGCCAGCAGGCAATGCTCCTCTATTATCATGAAGAAGCTGTTCAGCATACGTCACGACTATGTCTAAATAAGCTAAAATTTGAAGAGATAAACCGTAGTACACTTCCACTAAGTTTAATGCTTTATCGCTTGATTTATAGTCCACAATACGCAGTAAAAGTCCTTTTGAGCTTTCCGCTTTATCTACCCTGTCAATTCGGCCAACGAGTTCCATCGTATGGCCATTTGGCAGGGTGAACTGCATAGAAGGCAGCTCTGCACTAGGTCCAAACCCTAATTCCAATCCAACAGGAACAAAGCCGCTCATCTTAGCGTGCTCACTTAACACAAGCGACGCACGTTCAATAATTTGCTGCAGCTTATGTGTTAAATAGTGGTGGCGATTCGAGCTCAATAAAATCTCATTTTGCAAGCGCGGAGCAAGTTCATGCACCGCAGCCGTAGAAAGCTGCTGACAGTCTTTTCTCGTTAAGTTCTTCCATTCTTTTTGACCGCCGCGAAGCTCGTCTGAAATCATCTTCAATGCCGCGTGAAATAACTCGCCTATGTCAGGAGCCGCTAATTTGAAAACTTTTCGTTCTTTAAGCTTGAGCCCGTGAGAAGCAAAATGAGCATATGGACAGGCTTCAAATTTTTCCATTCTCGATACGCTTGCTTGAATATGCTTTCCATACAGACGCTGACTCGTTTTCTTTGTTAACCGTTTTGCTTCATTTTGATAAAATAAGCTGCTTAGTACTTTCTCACTGTATGAGTTCCAATCTGGATTTTTCACATAAAAATTATATACATCCCACCAAGCGGAACTCATCGGATAATGGCGTTTCCATCCTTGCAGCTGGCTGGCTAAATGCGCAATGCTCGTTAAGGGATTTGTTATATAATCAACTTGCTTTTCTTCTTCTAAATCCGTAGGTTCCGTCATTAACAGCTTTTCCTGCAGCAGCGGAAATAGCTCTTTTACTCGATTAATAACAAGTGAAGGCAGCAGGGTCTTTCCTTCCTCATTGGCAAGAGGATACGAAACATAAAGTTTTTCAGAAGAGCTGGAAAGTGCTAAATAAATGAGAAATTGTTCGTCAAACAGCTTTTGTCTTCCAGTTGGCGCGAGTAATAAACCTGATTCAAGCAGCTGCTCTCTCTCCTTCTCAGATAACAGGCCATCGCTTTTTGGTTTTGCTGGAATCACACCGTCATTTACACCTAATACAAAGCTTGCTTTGATATCGGATAAACGCGAACGCTCAAAACTTGCCACAACTACTTGATCCAGTGCAGGCGGAACAAGCGCAAACTGCATGCTGTCAAGCCCTGTCTCAAATAGATCTGCGAACAAAGAAATCGATACTTTCTCTTCTTCCATCATTTCAACAAACTGATCAAATAAGTGAAGAATTGCTTTCCACACCTGCTCGTGCTCTCTTGCTTCTTGAAGCTTTCCTTCTTCTTCACATCGATTGCGCAGCGCTTCTATCTTTTGTGGAATATCTAGATTCGTTAAAAAACGATAGAGCGCTTCTGCTTTTTCTTTTCCTATTTTCGCTTGTTTTAATTTTTGCTGAAGCGAGTAAATAGGAGGGACAATCATATTTTTTAATTCATTTATTTTTTGTTCAAAAACAAGCTCTTCGTCCGTTTTCCCAAGATTCATGTCTTCAAGCGAACGATATTTTCTGTAGGTAAATGGTTCCTTGCTCGTCCACTTAGATCCTTGAATACCATAAGCAAGTACATAATTTTCTAATTCATCCATCTCTTCGCGAAGCTGGTGCACATCAGATGATAAAGGAAATAAAAGATCTGTTTTCACTGCTCGAAAGATGGTTTCATATCGCCATGACCCGCTTACCACCTCTAAGACTGAGCGAATAAATTCAACGAGTGGATGGTGAAACATCGCTCGCTTTTGGTCAATAAAGTACGGAATTTCATAATCTCGAAAAATAGTTTGAAGCAAGTCATGATAATCCTCTGCATTTCTAACAATCAAGGCAATATCACGATAGCGATAGCCGTGATCGCGCACAAGTGACAGCACTTCTCTTGCAATCCCTTCAACTTCTGCTCTTCGGCTAACAGCCGGCAGCAGCTGAATGTGCTCGGGCTCTGACTGAAATTCCGGCGTTGGCCGTTCATCATAATATCGTTCTAAATAGGCAAGCTCTGGACTGTTTTGATGCCTTTTTTGTTCGTTAAATACGATTGGCTCTTGAATCTCTATCCCGTTTTCAGCCGCCAGGCCAATTATTTCTTGGTACGTTTCGCTCGTTAAGCGAAACAAGTGCAAGTCATTTGGAATAAAATCTTGATATGAATAATCAGAGGTCACCGCTATTTTTACTTCTCTACAAACTTTCATCAGCTCTACTAATACGGTTAATTCTTGAGGAGTATAGTGATGAAATCCATCTACATAAATCGTTGCTTGAGCAAGGTAGGCAGAAGACGCTACTTTTTCACTCAGCAGCTTCAAATAATCTTCTCCATCTACATATTTCGTCATCAGCTGTTTTTCTAATTCTCCGTAAATGAGATGTAAATCATGTAATTTATCAGCAAGGACTTTCTCATCTTCTGCTTGCAGCTTTTTCTTCATCTCTTCGAGAGACGGGGCATCTACTGTGTACTGTTTAAATTCTTTAACCATTTTTTCTAGTTCTTCAATAAACCCTGCTTGTTCTGAAGAATTCGCAAACAGTCGAAGCTCTTCTTTTTGATGTTCGATAATTTTTTTAAGCATCATATGAATACCTGTTTGATCCACATGATAGCGGCTAATACCTCCCACTTCTTGCAGGATACGCCATGCAAGACGTGTAAAACTATAAACTTGAGCACGCATCATGCCTTCTAACCCAGGTGTTTGAACAAGCGCATACTCCGACTGAAATGTCATCTGTTCAGGTACAATATAAATAAGTGGATGCCCAAGCGGAGCATTTAACAGCTCTTGGCGCATGCTATTTAAAAGATATTCCGTTTTCCCGCTTCCTGAACGTCCTAATAAAAACTGTAGCCCCACGTTTTCACCCCTTCATTTTTTCTCTATGTTTTCATTTGTTTAAGTGCAAAATGGATAAACGCCACGTAAACACGTGACGCAGTCGTCAAAATTTTATAGTGATAATCATCTAAATCTCGCTATCTCTCTCCTTATTATTTTACTGAACTTGCAGACAAAATTCCACTTTGCCGATATGTGAAATGCTGGATGCAACAAAAAAACTTTTCAGTAGTCAAAAGACCACTGAAAAGTTTAGAAAAGCGAGTTATTTTCTACCTTTACATCATGATTCCACCATCTACATGAAGTGTTGTACCATTAATATAGTTGGACTCATCAGATGCTAAATACAGATACGCATAACCAATGTCAGAAGGCTGACCTAATCTTTGTAAAGGAATAGTGGATTTCATTTGATCAATGATTTTGTCTGGCATCGCCTTCACCATATCCGTCTCAATAAACCCGGGAGCTACAGCGTTTACATTAATTCCTTTTCGTCCCAGCTCTTTAGCCCATGTTTTTGTCATTCCTACTACGCCTGCCTTTGTCGCCGCATAGTTTGTTTGACCAACATTTCCATATACGCCAGATACCGAAGATGTGCTAATAATTTTCCCTTTACCTTGAGCAATCATATGCGGTACCACTGCTTGTGTACAGTGAAAAACGCCTGTAAGGTTTACGTTGATTACTGCTTGAAAATTTTCAACTGATAATTTGGTTAGCATTCCATCTCTGGTGATACCTGCATTGTTAATTAAAATATCTATTTTAGAGTAGCGTTTCACTACTTCTTCTACCATTGCATCTACACTGTCTCGATCCGCTACGTTCACTTGAAAAAATGCTACATCTCCGCCTTCTTCTTTTAGCTGAGCTGCTCGTTCTTCTCCCGTTTTTGCATCGTAGTCAACCATAGCGACCTTTGCACCCTCTTGTGCGAATATTCGAGAAGCTTCGAACCCTAATCCATTTGCTGCACCCGTAATAATTGCCACCTTATCTTTTAATCTCATGTCACCCGCGCTATAAGACGCTTACTAACAACGATTAATCAGCAAGTCGCTTGAATCTTAGTAGCGCATTCCCCTCCTCAAAACGACGCCAAGCACGTCTTAATGATCATCCGGTGCTTTTCTAGTAATGATCCCTCTACTTACATCTTAGTAGTCAAGCTCAAAAATCATTCATATAATTTTTAAGAAAACGTTTTGAAATACATGAGGTGATAATACATGTTGAGAAAAAACATGTATATCTCTAGAAAACAAAGGGTTCATTACTTAGGTGCAACTAGGAATAGACGTCTAATTTATTCCCAGTTTTTTCTTTTATTTTAGCATATTTTTCATAATTGATAAACAAAAAACTTGTTCATTACTGGACAGATACTCTGTATGTGCATTGTTCTGCCAACCGAATAAACAGACAAATAACTTCTTTAAGAAAAATTTTAAGATCCTTTCAAAAATGCTGTTGTATCCCTATAAGAAAAGGCTTTTCTATAGTTTACAATACCCCTTTTGGCTGTATGTATAACAAAAGACTGCCTATTAAAAAGCAGTCTTTCATCACTATTTGTTATATATAAACAAACTATTTGTCATACTGTTTCACTTTAGATTTTTCATTTAATCTTCGTTCAATTTGTTTTCCAACAAGCCATAGAACAAAAATAATGACTAAAACAAGTACTGCTTTTAGAGGCTGTTTCACAAATGAAACAAAATCGGCCCCAATAAAGCTCATCATAAATATCATCACCATTTTACCGGCTAATACAGCAAGCATAAACTGAGCCATACTAACACGTGATAGTCCTGCTACCACATTAATTGCCGAAGACGGGGTAAAAGGGAAACAAAGCATAATAAACAGCGGTCCGAACCCATGTCTTTCTACCCAAATCATAATCTTTCGAATTTGCGCATGCCGGCTGATGAAATGTAAAAACCTCGCCTGTCCATATTTTCTAAAAATCAAAAAGACAAGCAGTGATCCAACGCAGCTGCCAACCCATGAAATTAAAAAACCTAACCATAAGCCAAAAGCGGCAGCATTGGCCATTACAAACGCAAAAAGCGGCAAGATGGGGATAAACGCTTCTAAAATAGGCAACAGCAGCCCTGGAATGATTCCAAATGATTGATATTGTTTTAATAACTCGAGGACGCCGTCTAATGTCAAATAATGCTTTAATGTTTCAAAATCCATCGAATGTTCTCCTTATTTAAACAACTGTGCTACTTTTCACTTATTGTACTACTTTCCTTTACCAAACAAAAGTTTTACAGCGTTTTACCTTACCTTTCCTGTCCTTTTACGTTTGCCATACAGCCTTTATTTACACAAACATATTTGGTTGAACAGTCATGCACTTTTTACTGAGACTGTTTTAAATAACGTTTAAACCAGCTTGTTAAATATTTTAGTCTCGCCGTTCGTAAATTAGGCTTACCGCTTCTAGAAAGTTCATGATTAGACTGAGGAAAACGAATAAATTCTACTTCTTTACCTTTTCTTTTCAGTGCCACATAAAGCTGTTCAGCTTGTTCAATTGGACATCTATAATCCTGTTCGCTATGCAAGATTAACAGCGGTGTTTTAACGTTCTCCGCTAAACGAAGCGGCGAGTGGTTCCAAAGTTTTTCCGGATTTTCATAAATATCAGCTTTTAATTCCCATTCGGTAAAATAATAGCCAATATCACTAACGCCGTAAAAACTTGTCCAATTTGAAATAGACCGTTGCGTCACCGCTGCTTTAAACCGATTTGTACTTCCTACAATCCAGTTTGTCATAAACCCTCCGTAGCTTCCTCCTGTTACGCCAAGCTTATCTTCATTAATATAAGAGTAGCGCTTAACTGCTTCGTCGGTTACTGCCATCAAGTCCGTATAATCCATGCCTCCGTAATCCCCTCGAACCGCATCTGTAAATGCTTGACCATATCCTCTGCCGCCTCTTGGATTAGAAAAGAGGATATTGAACCCTTTTGATGCAAGCACTTGGAATTCAAGCATAAATGTATGACCATACATAAGATGCGGACCTCCATGGATTTCTAAAATGGTTGGAGATTCATCATTGGTAGCAGCAGCTTTCACTACCCAACTGTGGATATGTATATCGTCCGTAGAAGTCGCGTAAAAAGATTCTGCTTCTGTGAGCTGCACATGCTTTAAAAATGAGTCATTAACGTTTGTCAGCTTCACTAATTCCTCTGTTTTTAAATTTAGAGAATAAAGATCTCCGGGATGTGTAAATGTACTGATTGCCACGATAGCTTCCTCACAATTGGGAAGAACAGATACCCCATATACGTGAGCATTATCCACAAGTACAGGGTCTAGCTTTCCATTCACATTTCCTTTATATATGCCTACAGAACCCTTTTCACTTACGACAAAATAAAATTCTTCATTACTGCCCCACATAATTCCCGCTGCGGTTCTGCCAAAGTGAAAATCTCCTGCTACCATATCTCCTACTTCTAAATCTATGCCAGCAGTGATACAAGCTGTTTTTTGATTAGAGATCTGATAAATGTATATGTCATTCATTGAAGCTGATCCGTATGTACGTTCATTTCCAATGTATGCTATGTATGACCCATCCGGTGACCACGAAACTTGATGAAAATATCCTGTTTCTCCTGTAATAGATGTTACTTTTTTAGTATCACGATGCAAAATAAACACGTCCATAGTTAACGATAAATCCGGATTCTCTCCTCGGCTGCTGCAAAATACAATTGAGTTTGCATCAGGGGCCCAGCATCCTACAGAGTGATGATAAGGTCCACCGGTTACAAACGTCACTTCTTTATTTTTAAGTTTAACAACAGCAACGTGAGTATATTCACCTTTTAAATAACCGCTAACATCGGATTTATACAGTAAACGTTCCACTTCATATGGCTGGGGATGTTCATGATTTTGTTCAACTCTTACAGCTTTTTCTTCCATTTTTGTGGAAAACATAATTTCGTCACTATAAGGAGACCACACCGGATTACTAACGCCTTTTTCAAGATCTGTGAGTGCTTCTGCTTCCCCGCCTGTCGCTGCTAATAAGTGGAGCTGAACGGCTTGACTGCGATCGGATAAAAAAGCAATCCACTTGCCGTCAGGGGACCAGGCGGGAGAATGATTATTTCCTTTATAATACGTTAATTGCTTTGTTTTTTTCGTTTCAAGATCTAACATAAACAGCTGCGTTTCATACGCGTTCTCTATTTTCTTCGTTTCTCGGACCGTATAAACTACACTTTTTCCATCTGGAGAAATCTGAGGATTATAAACAGACTTCAATTCATACAAATCCTCTATCGTTACCGTACGCTTTTTTAAATGATTCAATTTCTTCGCCCCCAAGCATTCATTTTTAAATCAAATAGTCAATCGATAAAAACGAAAGTAGCGTTTCCCTCTTACTTTATCATTTCTAAAAATAAAAATCTAAAAATTTAGAAAATTAGTTGTTTTTTCTTCTTTTAATCTATATAATAATAAAAAGGGTGCAGAGGTGATGAGGTATGAACAATGAAAAATCGTACACGGAAATGATGAAGTCCCTCGCTCGCAAGAAAAAAGTAATTGATACTGTGAGTATGTTGGATGTTTATATCGAAATGGTAATTGATGAATCGCTTTTTAAGCGTCAAAAAGAACTGTTAGAAACAAACATTAACACGGCATTAGATCTACGTGATGAAATTGCTTTTTATAAGCTATCAGCACAGTACCAATCCCTACTTCAAACATCTACTTAATATTTTAAGAACTTAATTCATGTTAATGATTTATATGTACGTTTAACAGGCAGATACTTTCTTCTCAGGAAGAACAGCTGTCTGTTAAATCGTGTTTACTACATAAAAAAAGATTCTTACATCTGTAAGAATCTTTTTTGTTAGGATTTTTCCTATGAGTGGAAGTAACCAACCGTTCCACTCATAGATTTCTTGTTATTTATGTGCCTGAAACTGCTCTTCTTCCGTTGAACCTTTTAAAGCTGTTGTAGAGGAAGTCCCACCAGAAACTACTTGCGCCACTTCATCAAAATAACCCGTTCCTACTTCACGCTGATGTCTAGTAGCAGTATATCCATTTATTTCACTAGCAAACTCTCTTTCTTGTAACTCTGAATAAGCTGCCATTCCTCTTGTTTTATATCCTCGTGCCAGCTCAAACATGCTGTGATTTAAAGCGTGGAAGCCAGCAAGCGTAACGAATTGGAATTTGTAGCCCATTTTTGCGATTTCTCTTTGGAATTTTTCAATCGTTTTCTTATCTAATTTTTTCTTCCAGTTGAAAGATGGTGAACAGTTATAAGCAAGCATTTTACCTGGGAATTTTTCATGAATAGCATCTGCAAATTTTTGTGCTTGTTCCAAGTTTGGTTCAGACGTCTCACACCATACTAGATCAGCATATGGCGCATATGCTAAGCCACGAGCAATAGCTTGATCGATTCCGGCTCTCGTGCGATAAAAACCTTCAGCGGTGCGTTCACCTGTAATAAACTGGCGATCTACAGGATCAACATCACTTGTAATTAAATCAGCAGCATCAGCATCGGTACGAGCAATCAGAAGTGTTGGAACACCCATTACATCAGCAGCTAAACGAGCAGCAATCAAATTTTTCACAGCGGTTTGAGTTGGAAGCAATACCTTGCCGCCGAGATGACCACACTTTTTCTCAGAGGATAATTGATCTTCAAAGTGTACGGCAGATGCTCCCGACTCAATCATTCCTTTCATGAGTTCAAATACGTTTAACTGTCCTCCAAACCCTGCTTCTGCATCTGCTACAATTGGAGCAAAGTAATCGATATCCCCTTCTCCTTCTAAATGCTGAATTTGATCGGCACGCTGCAGCGCTTGATTGATTCGTTTCACAACATGCGGCACGCTGTTTGCCGGGTATAAACTTTGATCAGGATACATATTTCCTGAAAGATTTGCATCTGCAGCTACTTGCCATCCGCTTAAGTAAATTGCTTTTAACCCTGCTTTTACCTGTTGTACTGCTTGATTCCCTGTTAAAGCTCCTAAGGCATGAACGTATGGCTCTGTTTTTAATAAGTTCCAGAACTTTTCGGCTCCTCTTCTAGCAAGCGTATGTTCAATATCAATGGACCCTCTTAGCCCAATGACTTTTTCTGCAGAATATGGACGTTCAATTCCTTTCCAACGCTCATCGCTTTTCCAATTCTCTTCAAGGTTTTTTACACGAATGTCTTTCATTCTTTATACCCCCTAATGAATTTAAAATTCTATATTCATAAAAATATAAAACGCAGCAGTTAGAATATGTCTGTTTCATGATGAAGTAAATTAGCAGTTTGCCATAATATTAGCAAAAACGTAGATGAAATAAGTAAGTAGTTGAAGGACATGTAGTAAGACTTAGCTGAGGTGAATATACGCTGAGAATTTAGACTGCTATCTTTTCAATCACAAATAACTATTCCTCCCTATTGTTATAAAACAGTTTTTATTTTACATACGTTATTATATAACAGTACTTTCGAAAATGAAACCTCCTTTTAGAATTTTTTTCCTACTCGCAAGGAGGCTTTTCTATTAATACCTACGTATAAAAGGCTTCATATATCCTTTACTTTTTCTTATATCACTTATTCATTTCTTTCATACTTCTCAACAAATGAAATTCTTTCTAGTATTGTTGGGTGACCATATCGGAAAATCTTCACTAAATACGGCGGATTTACCTGAGACAGTCCTGATTTCGTTAAGTCCTGAAACGTTTTAATAGCAGCTTGCTTATCTCCTGTTAGGTCCATAGCGTACGTGTCAGATTGAAGTTCATGATGACGCGACTGCATATTTGTTAACGGACTCACAGCAAATGTAAGAACAGAAAAAATAAGTAGAATAAGCGGTAAAGAATTTAAATCACTAATAGAAGTAATTTTTAATGCTTTTCTCCATCTCTTAATCACAAAGCGAGCTAAGTACTTCGTTAGCCATAAGCCTACGATCGATAAAACTAATGCTGAAGCAATCCCCACATAAATATGTTTCTTTACATAATGACCCATTTCATGCGCCATGATAAACAAAATTTCACGTTCTGTTAATTTATTAAGAGTAGTATCCCATAACACAATTCTTGAATTAGAACCTATTCCCGTCACATATGCATTGAGAGAGTTCGTTTTTTCAGACATGTTTACTTCATATACATGCTTAGCAGGTATATGAGCTTCGTCTGCTAAATGTAAAATTTTCGTCTCCAGCTCTTTATTCTTTAATGGATAAAAATCGTTATATAACGGATCGATAACCACTGGTTGAATAAACGTCAAAAATAGCGTAAATGGAATAGATACTAGCCACGCATACAGCCACCATCTTTTTGAAAACTTACGAATGAATGCATATAACACAGCAATCACCAAAAACATGGTGGCATAGTTCACCCAAAAATCTGTAAAAAGATCCTTCATCCATCCTCGGAAAGGTTGCGTCGTAATATGGTAAGCCTTTGAAAGCTTATAGCTAATCCAGTCCATAGGAAAAGAATAGATCAGCAGCAGAACGGATAACCAAAATACATAAATAGCAGTTTGGAGAAGACTGAAACGGCTGACATCTTTAGACCACTTATTAACTTTCTTAGACACACCTAACACTAAAATTAAAATAAACCCTAGCCATTCATATGGAATTCGAATAAAAAAGAGTGCATCTCTAATTTTTGAATATTTTTCGGTCAACATAAGTTCTCGTGCATTCATAAAAGTAGCCGGGTCTACGCTGGTGCCTTTTAATGATTGTGGAATAGAGGTATCGCTTATATAGAATAAATACACCCAAATACACGCTCCATACACAAGAAAAACTCCGATGGACCACCAAACAATTTTTTTCACGCATTCCCCTCCTTTTGTACAAACAGTATGCCGTTATTACTATTGTAGGTTTTTTTTCGAAATTTAGAACAAGCGTTTATAGATGTGCTATAAGAAATGCAATTTGGGGAGAAGAAATCATAGAAAAACGAAAAATAGAGTTTAGACAAAAGAATAAACTCTGTTTACAAACAAAAAAAGCAGTTTGCATATGCAAACTGCTTTTAAGATGACCCGTACGGGATTCGAACCCGTGTTACCGCCGTGAAAGGGCGGTGTCTTAACCGCTTGACCAACGGGCCAGTATGGCTCCACAGGTAGGACTCGAACCTACGACCGATCGGTTAACAGCCGATAGCTCTACCACTGAGCTACTGTGGAATATGGTGGGCCTAAGTGGACTCGAACCACCGACCTCACGCTTATCAGG
>NZ_JBLZXA010000018.1:0-132946 GCF_056099005.1 Priestia sp. 53B2 | reverse complement strand
AACGTCATAGAAGCAAGCTTCTAATCAGTTCGCTCGACTTGCATGTATTAGGCACGCCGCCAGCGTTCATCCTGAGCCAGGATCAAACTCTCCGAAGAAATGTTTGACTTGCTCATTTAAAAAATAAGAATTAACGTTGACGTTTGTCGCTTTGTTCAGTTTTCAAAGTTCAACCGTCGCTCTTAAGCGACTTTATTATCTTATCAAGTTATCAACGTAATGTCAACAACTTTTTAAAATTCTTTTTTTAGCTTCGTTGTTAACGGTATGTCTCAACGACGCTTTATAATAATAAAATATATTTTAACTAAAGTCAACGGTTTTTAAAGAAAAAATTAAAAACTATTATTCATAGATTTGAACAATGATTACTGCACCGTATTATAGTAAATATTATAGGCAAAAGCCAGCTGTAACTTTGCCTTCTTTGTTCCTGCGCTTTTACATATTCTTTTTTATTATTCTTATAGAAGAAACTAAGAAAGGGCTGTCCATAAGACAGCCCTTTCTTATTTCCCTTTAAAACTAGGTCTTCTCTTCTCAGCAAATGCTTGAAGCGCCTCTAGACGATCTTCTGTCGGAATCGTTAACTCATATGCTTTTCGTTCAATTTGCAAACCAGTCTGCAAATCGGCCTTCATTCCTTCTTTGATAGCAAATTTTGCTTGCTGAAGTGCAATTGGCCCATTTCTCAATAAAAGAGAGATAAAAATATCTATTGTTTCTTCTATTTCGTATCCGGGAGCCACCTTCGTTACTAGACCACATTCTTTCGCTTCTGATGCTGAGAGACGCTGAGCTGTTAAAATTAGTTCCATTGCTTTTGCTTCCCCAACTAACCGAGGGAGACGCTGTGTTCCTCCTGCGCCTGGTATAATCGCTAAGCTTGTTTCCGTTAAACCCATAAGCGCTTCGGTTGAAGCAATCCGGAAATCACATGCTAAAGCCAGCTCCATTCCTCCTCCAAATGCATATCCATTGATGATTGCTATCGTTGGCTGCGGAAGCTGCTCTATCTTCGAAAACACTTCTCCTATTTTGTAAATATTGCGCTTTACCTCTTGATCAGAGAGGGTTTTACGTTCTTTTAAATCGGCCCCTACACTAAAAGACTTTTCACCTGCCCCTTTAAACGTCACAACTCGAATATCTTTTTGAATACGAATTCCTTCAATTACTTCTTCCAATTCTTTAAGCATATCGTAATTAAAAGCATTCATCGCTTCCGGACGGTTCAGTATCACATGGGCGACGTGTCCCTTCATTTCATAAGAAATAGATGACATCCTTTTACCACCTCCAACTTGGAATCGCTTTCATTTCATCGTTCCTGAGATACTTGTTGCTTCAGTGCACGCCGTAAAATTTTTCCCGTTGTATTTTTAGGAAGTTCTTTTAAAAATTCAATTTCACTTGGCACTTTATATTTAGCAAGGCGCTCTTTGCAGTAGGCAATAAGCTTCTCTTCCGTTATTTCTTGATTATTGCAAACCACGTAACACTTAACACATTCACCTAAGGAAGGATCAGGGACTCCGATAACAGCCACTTCTACAATATCTGGATGCGCATATAGCACTTCTTCTACTTCGCGAGGATAAACATTATATCCTCCTACAATAATTAAATCTTTTTTACGGTCAACGATATAAAAATAACCTTCCTTATCCATTCTTGCTAAGTCACCTGTATACAGCCAACCATCTCGGAGAGCATATTCCGTGTCTTCAGGAAGCTTGTAATACCCTTTCATCACGTTAGGGCCTTTGACGATAAGTTCGCCAACTTGTCCTACTTCTACTTCTTCTCCTAGTTCGTTTACCACTTTATTTTCAACATTCATAATAGATGTGCCTATAGAACCGGCTTTTCTCTCTCGATCAATCGGATTGAAACACGTCACAGGAGAAGCCTCAGATAATCCATACCCTTCTGCTACCATTACCCCAAACTTACCTTCAAAATTGGTTAGAAGTGCCACCGGCATTGATGCCCCGCCTGATATACAAAGCCTTACCGTGTGAAAGTGCTCTTTTTTTCCTTTGTCATGCTGAAGTAAGAAATTATACATTGTGGGAACGCCGGCAAAAATAGTCGCTTGTCGATTTTGAATTAATTCAAATATAGAAGATGGACTGAATTTTGGTTCAATTAATATCGTTCCTCCATTCATTAAAGGCGCATTCAATGAAACAGTTAAACAAAATACGTGAAACATCGGCAAAGCAGCTACGACTCGGTCATTCCCATTTATACTTAAATAATCTGCTACGTCTTGAGCATTTGAATAAATATTCTTATGTGTAAGCATAGCTCCTTTTGGTTTTCCAGTCGTTCCTGACGTATACAGAATGATGGCCACATCTTCTTCTTTTAACTCCAGAAAATCATATGTAGCTTCCCCTCTGTTTACAACTTGCGAAAACGTGTGAAAATAAGAAGGTATATTTTCCACTGTATCTGTCGTTTCACATAAGATAACATGTTCCAAAAATGGAGTGTGTCCAATGATTTTCTTTAAAATAGGGAGAAGTAAATCAACCGCAATAACTGCTTTTACATCTCCATCCTGAAGCATGTAGCTAATTTCATCCGCTGTGTAAATAGGATTAATGGGTATAACAGTAGCTCCTACTCGAAGAGCACCGTACAATCCAATAACAAAATGAGGCGAGTTGCCGACAATCAAAGCGATATGATCTCCTTTTTTTACACCTAATTGCTTCAGACCATGAGCAAACTTAGATACCGATGCATCAAGATTTGCATAAGATGTTTCTTGGTCCATAAAAACATATGCCGATTTTTGTGGAAATTGCTCAGCTGTTTTATGAAGCTGTGCTGACAAATTCATCTCATAACTTCCTCCTTTTAATAATGAATGAATGAACACCCATTCATTATTAAGTCATAATAATGTAAAAATTCTTACTTCTTCTATTCTATTATAATGTTACTGCTGTTCTATTGACAAGACTCATCTGTTTAAAAAGAAAAAAAGCCTGATGTAGCAGACTTTTTTCTTAATAGATTAATTCAACAAACTCTTCTTTTGTAATATTACCAAAATAATGTGGAATATCGACGTCTTCTAAGGCTTGTTCAATAGAAGCTTTTTCATAACGAACACCTGTTAATTTTTCCTGTACTTCCTGGACATCCCCCACTCCAAAGAAATCTCCGTAAATGGTGCAAGCATCGATTTTTCCTTTATTCACTTCTAAACGAACGTCAATTTGTCCCACAGGAAAGCGGTGAGAGTGATGTAAGTTAAATTTAGGTGATTTTCCATAGTTCCAATCCCATGACTGATAGCGCTCTTTAGAAATTTGATGAATCGTTTCCCAATCTTTTTCCGTTAGTTTATATTCTGTTATATTTTCTTCTCCGTCAAAGATATATCGAAGCAGCATTTCTCTAAATTCTTCCACCGTTACTTTCTGTTCTAAAAATTCGCTGATATTTGCTACTCTATTTCGAATAGACTTAATGCCTTTGGATTCAATTTTATCTTTTTTTACTTTTAACGCTGATACGACGTTTTCAATCTCTGAATCAAAAAGAAGAGTTCCATGGCTGAACATTCTCCCTTTCGTTGAAAACTGAGCATTTCCAGAAATTTTCCGTCCTTCGGCCATTAAATCATTTCGTCCGCTTAGCTCAGCATTAACTCCTAATTTCTTTAACGCTTCCACGACCGGCTCGGTAAACTTTTTAAAATTATGAAAGCTATTTCCATCGTCTTTCGTAATAAAGCTGAAGTTTAAATTTCCTTTATCATGATAAACGGCACCGCCTCCAGACAGACGTCTCACTACATGAATTTGCTGATCTTCAACATATTTTGTATTAATCTCCTCAATGGTGTTCTGGTTTTTCCCAATAATAATAGAAGGTTCATTAATATAAAACAGCAGATATGTCTCATTAATGTCTAGATGCTTGAGCGCATACTCTTCAATTGCTAAGTTAATTCGGGGATCATAATTTTTTTGATTATCAATAAATAACATTCATTTTCCTCCTTGTTATTCCCATACATATCCTGATTCAGCTAATGTAAGCGTACCTCTATAATGAGCAGCGGCTTCCTCTACTAGCTGTTGATGTTCTCCATAGTGCGGAAGGTGAGTAAGCATGAGGTGTTTGACACTTGCTTTTGAAGCAAGTGTACCGGCTTCTGTACTTGTCATGTGTCCAGCGCCTCTTCCATCTTGATTGGCATAAAAATTACATTCACAAATAAGAAGATCTGCTTCTTCTGAGAAGGAAACAAACTCTTCTAAATAACTAGAGTCCGCTGTGTACACGACAGTTTGATTGCCGGCGCTTATTCTCATGGCATAACAAACGACTGGATGTTTCGTTTTCATAAATTCAATGGTAAAAGGCCCAACTTCAAGTTTTTGACTCGGATCATACTCTACCCCTTTAGTAATTCCTTTATGAGTAAGTTTGTTGAAGCTTTCCTGATCATATGTATGTCCATAAATAGAAAGTTCCTTAACAGCGTTTCCTAGATGAGTCTGAATGAGGCGAGCATATTGAAATACTCCGACATCAGCCACGTGATCATGATGATAATGAGATAAAATCATAGCATCTATTTCTTCTGGCTTTGCATATTTTTGCAGCTGAGCCAATGCACCGCTTCCACAATCAACAAGCAGCTGAAATCCATCGTGCTCCACTAAATAGCTAGAAGTAGCTTCTGAAACCGCAGGATATCCTCCCCAAAAACCAATAACAGTTACTTTCATTTCAATCACCCTTTCGTACTATTTTTATTACGTTCAGTATACCCTACTTTTTTTTGAAAACTAACTGAAAGGCACTCGTTTCGGCCATTTTATCGAAATAACTCATTGTTATATAACAAATAACCACTTAGAATAGCAAAATAGGCTAAATTGTTATAAAACATAATTGACATTTTATCATCTGTTATAATACAATGTTAGTAACAAAAACAACGGAGGGGATTTAAAATGTTAGAAAAAATGACTGAATTTTTCAAAAGATTACCCAATAAAAAGTGCGTAGAATGCGGAAACGACATCGAAGAACAGCATGAATGCTACGGAAACAAATGTGATCACTGTCTAGATATCATGAAATAAAAAAAGCTGAAACTGTTATAAAACAGTTTCAGCTTTTTTTATACGGTCAAACTGCGATACTCGTTTGGCGTAATGCCTTCTACTTTTTTAAACACTTTTCGAAAGTATTTATCATCATGATATCCAATCATATTCGCAATTTCATAGATTTTTAGTTCTTCATTTAGTAAAAGTGATTTGGCTTTATTCATTCTGACTTTCACCATATAATCTGAAATGTTTTCTTGAAATTCTTGCTTAAACTTTCTCGAAATGTATTCACGGCTTAGATAGAAACGTTCCGATATTTCTTGAAGCTTCACATCTCGATGAAAATTTTGCTGCAAATATTGTTCGATTTCATAAATAACGTCGCGATTGTTTTGCTTGCTATACCTTTTTACTACTTTTAAAAAGCGCTTTACTTCACGCTTCTTTCTCTCTACATACTTTGCTAGCTGAAACTGCCCATCTTGGTTATAGAAAAAAGAAAGAACATATTCAGGACCGTTATTTATCGTATAAGGAATGTGATATCTTTTTAACCAATGCTGGCTTAACAGCTGATATTCCTGCTCAAAATGCAGAATTTGCTTTAATGAGAGATAATTTTGCGCTTCAAAAGCTGTGATAATTTCGTTGAATACCGGCAAAAAGGCTTCAAACTTCCCGACTTGCAGCGCTTCTTCAATTTTACTGTTATAGTCCATCATATTTATTAATAAAGCACTTGCTAAAACGTCTTCCTCGCCGTAGACCTTCACTTTATTTTGATCAAGAACATTGCTTAATAAAAGCGAATTTTTCGCATCTTCATAGGATTTCATTAGCTGATCAATAGAAGAGACTTTGCACCCTCTTGCAATCCGACAGCTCACGTCTAACGTACGGCGAATTGCTGTATGTAAAGTCGTCAGCAAAGAGGTTATACGTTCAAAATCATTCCAAAATATAATGATAATTTCCCACTTATTTGATAAATAACGGAAGGCTACCCCATTTTCTTCTGCCATCAGCATTTCATTGATTACATTTAAAATTGAAAAATAGGCTAAATCCCGGTCACCGCCAAAAGAACGAATAATGGATTCATCTACACGTACAATCCCCACTTCATATTCTCTAGTCAGATGGAAACCAAACTCTTCATAGATTGATTGATTTAGCAAATAATTGTTCATTAACTGCGTCAGTTTTCGATCTCGATAAATCGGCTTCATTTCATTGATTAAACGGTAGCTGCTATTATGGACTTTTCTAGACTCTTCTTCTTTCTTCCATTGGGTTACAGCTCGTATAAGCGTATCGTTTAAAATCGAAGGATCCACTGGCTTTAGAATATAATCCGTACTTCCAAAATGAATAGCTTTACGCATATAGTGGTAGTCATCATACCCTGTTACCACAATCGTTTTGCTAGAAGGTGAATTCTCTTTAATCCACTCCAACAAAGCAATTCCATCGATATTAGGCATCTTCATATCAGTAAAAATGATTTCCGGTCCGTGATCCTCGATAAGCGCAATCGCTTGCTCACCGCTATCAGCTTCTATCACATCTGTAATTTCATGCTCTTCCCACTGTCCAAGCAGCTTTATTCCTTCTCTTACATGCTCTTCATCATCCACGATTAATACTTTCATCACTATCCCTCTTTTCTTCAATTGTTGTTAGCTTTATGACAACGGTAAAATCGTGATTTTCTTGACTGCTAATTTGCATTGAAGCATGATCTCCATAGTAGATGCGAAGTCGTTCATAAATATTTTGCAATCCAATATGCTCATCTGTTTGATTATACGATTGCTGAAGTCTCGTTTTTAATTGATTCAACTCTTGTTGCCCTATCCCTTTTCCGTTATCAGAAACAGTTAGAATCAGTTCTTCGCCGTTCAAATCCGCTGAAATAAACAGCTTTCCGCTTCCTGTGCGGGTTTCGAATCCATGCTTAAAAGAATTCTCAACAAGAGGCTGCAAAATCATTTTCGGTATTCGCATAAGCTCTGCCTCTTTTTCAATATTTAACTCATACTCAAACTTTGAACCAAACCGCTGCTTTTGCAGACTTAAAAAAGCTTTTACATGATCGACTTCTTGCTTTAAGCTAACGATATCCTCTTTCATATTCATGCTGTAACGCATAATGTGCGAAAGTGAGGTTAATAAAGAATATACTTCAACTGCTTTATGCTTAAGAGCAAGAGTTCCAATTGATTGAAATGCGTTGTATAAAAAATGCGGATTAATTTGTGACTGCAGCACTTTTAGCTGCGTTGATTTATTTTCTAATTCCAATCGAAATTTACGTTCAATCAAGTCATTAATTGTTTCTACCATAGAGGTAAAATGCCTTCCTAAAACACCAAATTCATCGTTTCCAAGCGATTTAAACCGCACCTCAAATGATCCTTTTTCCACTTCTTTCATATTGCGAATCAATACGTTAATCGGCTGTGTAAAACGTACTGATATAAAAAGCGTAGCGATAACGAGCATACACAGAAATGGCAGGCCAATTAATACATTCATAAGTGCTGTCTTTCTTGCATCCTCATATAAAACACTGTAAGGAATTCGTTTCACAATGTACAAGTCCTCAAAGGGCTGTTTAAGCTTTTCATACATTAATACGCCTGAGAAGCTTTTATCCTCCCATTCCATGCTATGGTCTTTTTGAGAAGTGAGCGCCTTCACCCACGCGTAGTTTTCATTTTTTCCAATAACCTTTGAATCAGAGGAATACAAAACCTTCCCTTTATTGTTCATTAAATAAAAATCTTCTGACTCTTCATTATATAGACGCTGCGATATAGATTGAATTTGTGTCATATTAATGTCTAAAGATAGATAAGCTAACAACTTGTCTGATGGAATCTCATCAATCCGCTGATGAAAGCTAATAACTTGATTCGGCAGTGAATCAATTAACGTTGATAAATTATTGTAGCTATAAATTTCATGGGTAGGCTCAATCACAAGAAATTTATGATTTTTATTTAAATAAGAATAGTAAGCCTGAGTGTAAATATCATCGTACTTCCCTCTGCTGCTCACTTTCGAATTATAAGCTGTATATGAGTCATGCCCGTTTTCAATGTAAAGATGGATTTGTTCAATCTCTGGACGAGTATTATATAAGTAAAGAAGAGTTCGTGATATTTCCAGTTGATTGGCTCCTAAGTCACTTGATACACCTTCATCTAACACTTTAATAAATGGGTGGTAGCCGTACAGCCTTTTTGTAATATTAGCAATTTCATTTAAGTAATCGCTCAAATCATTGCTTCCATTTTTAATAACCTGATAGTTGGTAGAAATAAATCGGTTCTTAACCGTTTCTTTTGTGTATTGATACGTAAAAATCGTCGAAATTAAAAATGGAATAACCGTTGCGAATAAGAAAAACAAAATTAATTTCTTGCGTATGCTCCAGCCTTTCACAAATAACCTCCTTTGACTAATGTCATACATTATGACTATTATTATACATTAAAAGCGCTTTCAATTGACTATTATTTTTTCATAACTATGAATCTAACCAGCTATTTTTTCACACCAAAAAGTCCGCGTTTTCCACGCGGACTTCTTGTTTATTTTTTCATTTTTGCCCAAATTGTATCTAATTTCTTCATAAACTCTTCTTCTGTCATTTGCTTGCCTGCGTAAGACTGCATTGCTGCGCCGACTTCTTGAACCGTTCCTTCCGGATACTTAAACCAGTTCCAAGATAATGTTTTACCTTCTTCAGAGTATTTTAAGATATCATCAGATAAAGAATCGATTCCTTTTCCGTCGATGTTTTTGAACGCTGGAATGAACTTGAACTTTTCAACTAAGAATTTTTGACCCTCTTTAGAAGAAACCATCCAATTTAAGAATTCCTTCGCTGCTTTTTTATCTGCATCTGGCGCATTTTTGTTCACTACCCAGTTATTTGGAACTCCGATTGCTAGTTTATCATTTTTCTTTGCATCGTTGCTGATTGGCATTGGAATAAAGCCCATTTTCATGTCCGGATTAATTTTCGTAATCATATTTACCGTCCAGTTACCTTGTTGCATCATTGCTGTTTCACCAGAAGCAAATTGAGTAACTTGTGTATTGTAGTCTGTCGTTAGTGGATTTTTATTTCCATACTTTAACGTTAAATCGAACAGATTCATAAACTGCTTAAACGTTTCATTGCCTTCAAATTTTGCTTTTCCTTCGTTTAGACCTTTAATAAACGCATCTGGATCGTCTTGCTGTGCCATTGGAATATTAAATAAGTGGTTACCTAGCACCCACCACTCGCCGTATCCATTAGAAAATGGCGTAATGCCTTTTGCTTTAAGCTTTTTAGAAGCTGCTTCTAATTCTGACAGCGTTTTAGGTAATTCTTTAATGCCTGCTTTTTTAAATAAATCTTTATTATAAATAAAACCATAACCTTCTAAGTTTAGCGGCTGACCGTAGATTTTTCCGTCCATTGTCATCGGTTCTTTGGCGATATCATACAGATTATCTACCCACGGCTGATCAGATAAATCTTCTAATTTATCCTTCCACGTTTGCGCTTCTTGGAACCCTCCATTGTTAAAGATATCAGGTTCATTTCCAGAGGCAAACTGTGCTTTTAATGCTGCACCATAGTCCGCGCCTCCGCCGACTGTTTGGATGTTAAACTTTACGTTTGGATGTTCTTTTGTATATTCATCCGTTAATTCTTTCAGCTGATCTGCGATTTCCACTTTGAACTGGAACATATCAATAACAACTTGATCACCTGAGCCTGTTGATTTACTTGCTTTTGAATCCGTACCTGAGTTTGAACATGCTGTCGCAAATAAAAGTGATGTTGCTAACACGCCAGACATTATTGAAAGCCTTTTCATTTTCATTCGTTTTGCCCCCCTTGATATCTATCTCTCTTTATTTTACCGATTCTAGGACATTTGAACAGGTAACAATATTGAACAACCGAGTGGAAAATATTGAACACCCCTTTCAGCACCCTTCGACAGGTCTCTCTTCTTCCGCAAAAATTTCTATAAATTTTTTGTCTGTTTTATTCCACCTAATAACATTTATAGACAAAATTATGTTAATATGTAGAGTGATAGATTCATAAGAAAATTTATGAATTTTTTTAACTTGTATAAACAAAGTGAAGGGGTTTACATGAAAACTAAAAAGCGCAAAAAAACACATGTCTCATTTCGAATTAACTGGCTGTTTATTGTGGTTTTCCTGCTTTTTTCTGCACTCATTTTACGATTAGGCTTCGTACAGATTGTGTACGGAGAGAACTATAAACGAGAAGTTGAAAAAACAGAAGATGAAACGGTAGATTCACCGGTTCCTCGCGGAAAGATGCTAGACCGCTATGACCGCGTTATCGTGGATAATAAACCGTTGAACGCTGTCACGTACACGCGTTTGAAAGGCGTCACTCAAGAAGACAAGCTAAAAGTAGCTAAAAAGCTTGCCACTCTTATTGATGTTCCTGTTACAACAGACGTGTTTGGCAAATCGGATAAAAAGAAAGATAAAAATACGATTAAGCTAACAGAACGCGACTTAAAAGATTATTGGATTGCAACTCATCCAAAAGCAGCTGCGAAAAAAATTACCGCAGCGGATAAGCAAAAAGTAAAAGAAGGTCAACTTTCTGAAGATGATTTATATCCTCTTCAGCTAAAGCGCATCACAAAAAACGAACTTTTATCGGTGAAAGATGACCTTGAAGTGATTGCTATTAAAAGCAAGATGGAAGGCGGCTACGCGTTAACCGCTCAAATTATTAAAAGCGGATTAACCGATAAAGAGCTTGCCGTCATTAGTGAGCAGCTGGGTGAATTACCAGGCGTTGATACGACAACTTACTGGGACCGTATGTATACATACGACGGCTTACTTAGCACGCTACTTGGTAAAATCACATCAGCTGATGAAGGATTACCGAGCGAAAACTTACAGTACTACTTGTCCCACGGCTACAGCCGTAACGACCGAGTAGGAAAAAGTTATTTAGAAAAGCAGTATGAAGACGTTCTTCGCGGTCAAAAAGCTCGCGTGCAAAACGTAACGGACCGCTCTGGCAACTTAGTTAGTCAGGAGACCGTTACTGAAGGTCAGCGCGGCAGTGACTTAATTTTAACGATTGATATGGAACTTCAAAAGCAAGTTGAAGATATTTTAACAAAAGCTGTGACATCTGGAGCAGCTGGTTCACGATTAATGGATCGCGCGTTTGCTATTATGATGGACCCTCACACGGGAGACATTTTAGCAATGGGTGGAAAACAGCTCGTTACAGATAAAAAGACGGGAGCACGAAAAGTACAAGATTTTGCTCTTGGTAACATGACCACTTCTTATGAAGTAGGTTCCGCTGTAAAAGGAGCTACTGTTCTTGCAGGTCTTGACTCAGGCGCTATTCAGCCCGGAACGGTGTTTTATGATGCACCGATGACATTTGCTGGGGGCACTAAGAAAAAGTCTTCACATAATATGGGAGCTACTGGAATCCAAAAAGCTCTAGAACAATCATCAAACGTGTTTATGTACCGCACGGTTATGAGCATGGCTGGTGAAACGTACCGCCCTGGCGGCAGACTGAACATTCCACCGTCTATCTTTAATAAACTGCGCTCATACTATAGCCAGTTTGGTCTTGGAATTTCAACGGGCATCGAATTAGAAAACGAATCAACGGGTATTCGTAACAGCGTCACAAATGAACCAGGTAAAGCACTGGATTTTGGTATTGGACAATATGATACGTATACACCCCTTCAGCTTGTTCAATACATTTCAACGATTGCAAACGGCGGCTATCGTATGAAACCCCATCTAGTAAAAGAAATTCGTGAGCCTGAGCTTGATAGCGAACTAAAAGGAAGCGTACAAAGCTCGTTTGAGCCCGAAGTATTAAACCGGATTACAATGAGTCAATCGGAAATTGACATTGTTAAGCAAGGCTTCCGCCGCGTAGTTACTAGCTCACATGGTACAGGGCGTTTACTTAATACAGGGAAATATCGTCAGTATAATATTGCGGGTAAATCAGGTACAGCTGAAACCTTTAACAAAGGCGTAAGCGTCCGTAACTCTACATTCGTTTCATACGCGCCTTATGATAATCCGGAAGTAGCAGTAGCGGTTGTCATCCCTTCTGCTTATGTAGCAGGTACATCTAATACGTTAAGTAAAACTATTACAGGCGATTCTATTAAAGCTTACTTCGATCTTAAAAAAGAAGGCGAAAAAGAAGTAGAACAAAAAGAAGAAGATGCAAAAACAGGAAATACAGAATTAAACGGTGTAAAAAAAGATGATAATGAACAATAAAAAGGTCTCGTCACGAGACCTTTTTTGTTTTTTCTATAAAAAAAGCCCATCTCACTGAGACAGACCGCGTAAAAAGTATAGTTCAATTAATTCAGCAATTTTTTCTTCTGAAAGCGGCTCATGCCGTTTTTCCCAATCATAGACGAGTGCAATGTACATTTTAAATAGTAAAAAAGCTGTGAGCTCCGGGTTGCACGGTTTGATTTCTTTTTTAGAAATCGCAATTTCGATTTTGTTTTTTATATAAGTCAAAATTTCTTCTTCTACTCGCACCAGCACTTCTTGCACTGCTGTAGTGCCTAACTGCTGTTCCTGTACCAGCTTCAGCATGAGCTGATGCTCAGTGCGGAATTCTAAGATTCGAAAAATAGCTGCTTGGGCATTTTCAAAAAAAGGACGGTTGCTATCAATGACAGTTTCAGCTGCATCTGTCATTTCTCGAATCATTCGTGTAACAATTTCATCGAATAACTCTTCTTTGTTTTTAAAAAAAGTATAAATCGTTCCTTTTCCGACATTTGCAAGCTTCGCCACTTGCTCCATAGTCGTTGCTTTATATCCAAACAGCGCAAATGATTTTGACGCTGCATCAACAACTGATTGCTTTCGGTCTATAGCCACGTTATCCCCTTCTTTCTGACCAAATGAATATTTCAGTCAACAAGTACGGTTTTACTATAGCATAATTTTCTTTTGCTTTTCAACCACAATCTCTTCTCTTAGTATAACCTTTCTCTACAGGTAGTAGACAAAAAAGCGGAGCATTGATTCACCGCTCCACTTCTACAGTTGCTGCACATATTTAACCGCTTTTTTAGCCACATCTTCTCCTTGCTCTACACATTCTGGTATACCCAGACCTTCGTATGAGCTTCCCGCTACATAAAGACCGGCCAGCTCTTTTTCAAGCTGTTCGTTCATAGTATCTAGCATATCGTGATGTCCGACCGTATACTGAGGCATTGACTGCTTCCATCTCGTTACCGCGTAAAATTCAGGCTCAGCAGAAATTGTGATGAGCTTCTTCAAATCCTCCAGGACAATTTTGAAAATTTCATCGTCAGGCTGATCCACCACAGCTTCATCCCCGGTTCGTCCAACTAAACATCTCAGCAGCACTTTTCCTTCCGGAACCGCATGCGGCCACTTTTTATTTAGCCACGTGCACGCCGTAATCGTGTAATCGCTATTTCTTGAAACGGCGATATTCATTGCATCTAGATTGTCTTGCAGCGCTTCTTGTGCAAAGGCTATCACAACAGTAGCTACTGAAGTGGAAGGCATATGCTTCAACGGTTCGAATATTTTATATTCCGAAAGCATAGACTGAGCAGCTGCATGAGGAGAAGTTACAATAACGCTGTCTGCTTTTATGACTTTCCCGCTATTTAACGATAATTCATATGTGGTATCTTCTTTATAAATTTTCTCTACTTTTATTCCTTTTGTAATAATATCAGGATCTATTGCTTTTTCTACCCCATCTACTAGCGATTGAAGACCTTCTTTTAATGTTAAAAAGACACTATTTTTTTTAAACTCCGAATCATCACCGTGCTGTGGGTGAATTTCTTTTAGCTTTTTCATTCCAACAATTAAGCTTCTGTACTTATGTTCAGCATGCAAAAACTGTGGAAATGTTGATCTTAAACTCAAACGATCAACGTCTCCTGCGTAAATTCCTGATAATAGAGGCTCAATTAAATTTTCAACAACTTCATCACCAAACCGTCTTCTAAAAAATACGCCTAGCGAACGGTCATCCTGATTTTTTGTCTTCGGTATAAAAAAATCAGCTGCTGCGCGCAGCTTGCCAACAGGTGAAAATAACCCTGTTGTGATAAAAGGAGATAACTTGGTTGGTATCCCCATTACAGCACCATCAGGCAGCGCATGCGGTGTATCTTTTACTAGAATATAGGATTTTCCCTTTTCATTTCCGACTAGCTCCCTACCCAGCCCCACTTCTTTTGCCAGTTTTGTAGCAGCTAGCTTACGCGCTAAAAATGAATCCGGACCTTTTTCAAATAAATACCCGTCTCGTTTAACCGTTTGAATTTTTCCACCAAGCCGATGCGTCGCTTCTATTAGTTGAAGATCAATTGGCAGCTGATGATCCTTTATTTTTTTTTGCAAATAATAGGCAGCTGAAAGACCTGTTATTCCTCCACCGATGATGACAACCTTTTTTCGTCTATCCGTCATGTTATCATCGCCTTTTCTGTAAAATTCAATATAAAGAGAAGCGATTATGGAAATCCATAGCTCGCTTCTTACTTTTCTTTATATTGATTATAAGTTACTTTTCGTCCCTGTTCAACGTACAAAGAATCTATATTAACTTAACGGGCAATTCGTTTTAACACAACTGTAGCTAACCCATCGATAAATTCAGGCTGTGCATTGGGCATTTCAGGGCGGTAATAATCAGCCCCAATTTCATCCGTCACCACTTTACATTCATAGTCGTTATCATAAAGAACTTCTAAGTGGTCTGCGATAAATCCAACCGGAGTATAGACGAACGACGTATAGCCTTTTTCTTCATGCAATTCTCTTGTTAGATCTTGGACATCAGGACCTATCCATGGCTCAGGCGTATTTCCAGCACTTTGCCAGCCAATTTCGTAATGTTCAATACCAGCTGCTTGTGCAATTAAATCCGCTGTTTCTTGAAGCTGATTTGGATATGGATCTCCTGCTGCAATAATTTTTTCTGGCAAGCTATGCGCAGAAACAATCAACACGGCTTTTTGACGCTTCTCTTCGTCTATTAAATCAAACGTTTGTTTAACACGTGTAGCCCAGTACTGAATGAACTTTGGCTCACTGTACCAGCTTTCTACTGAATGAATGATTGGTCCTCCTAATTTTTCAGCCGTTTCTTTGGCGCGCCCATTATAGGATTTTACGCTAAACGTTGAAAAGTGAGGTGCAAGCACAATGCTGACCGCTTCTTTAATTCCGGCTTTATGCATGGCTTCTACTGCATCTTCAACAAACGGTTCAATATGTTTTAAGCCAAGATACGCTTTAAATTCAATTTCATCCTGCACTTCATTCAAGCGCTTTTCCAGACTTTCCATTTGCTGCTGCGTAATTTTTGCAAGAGGTGAAATGCCCCCGATTGCTTCGTAGCGGTTTTGTAAATCTTCTAAGGCTTCCGGTGAAGGTTTACGTCCGCGGCGGATATGTGTATAGTAACGTTCAATATCTTCTTCTTTATATGGCGTTCCATATGCCATTACAAGTAATCCCATTACTTTTTTACTCATGTGTTCGACACCTCTTTGTTAGATTCAATACTTGTCTTCATTTTGCCATGAATAAAAAGAAAAATTCAAAGTTTAGCGCTCCAAATTATTTGACAATTTATTGTCTATTTGCAGAATATTCATGAATAAAGGTTGTTAAACGCTTCAACGTTTCCGGCTGAACCTGTGGAAAAACGCCGTGCCCCAAGTTAAAGATGTAACTAGGACTGGCCATCCCTTTATCTAATATTTCTGTTACACGTTCTTCAATAACTTCCCATGGAGCTAACAAAATAGCAGGATCTAAGTTTCCTTGCAGTGTTTTTGTTAAGCCTAATGCACGTGCTTCATCCAGCTGTGTTCTCCAATCTAATCCCACTACATCCAGCGGCAGATCATGCCATTCTTTTGCCAAATGACTTGCCCCTACTCCAAACATAATGAGCGGTACATTTTTTTCACGTAAAGAGGTGAAAATTCGCTCCATAACAGGTTTTATAAAGTAACGATAATCCGCTACATTTAAAGCACCCACCCATGAATCAAAGATTTGAATGGCTTTTGCCCCAGCATCAATTTGCGCTTTTACATATGTAATCGTCATATCTGCTAACTTATCCATTAGTGCAAACCATGCTTTAGGTTCCGTATACATAAATGCTTTTGTTTTATTGTAATTTTTTGAAGGTCCTCCTTCAATCATATAGCTTGCCACTGTAAAAGGAGCACCCGCAAAGCCAATTAGAGGTACGTTTAACTGTTCTGTTGTTAACAGCTTAATCGTATCTAATACATACGGAACATCTTCTTCCGGCGTAATTTCTCCTAGTTTTTCTACATCGCTTAAAGATTGAATTGGATTAGAAATTACGGGACCAATTCCTGACTTGATTTCAACATCCACTCCAATTGAAGGAAGCGGTGACATTATATCTTTATATAAAATAGCTGCGTCCACTCCGTACTGTTCAACGGGCAGGCGTGTTACGTATGCCCCAAGCTCCGGCTGATGAGTAATTTCAAATAAAGAGTACTTCTCTTTTAGCTTTCGGTATTCCGGCTGTGAACGCCCTGCTTGGCGCATATACCAAACCGGAACATGATCCGTTTCTTCCCCTCTACAGGCTTTTAAAAAAGTATCGTTAAACGTTCCTTGACTCATAATTTCCACCTTTCTCGATTGTCTTCCATCCGTATTTTCTTCGATTAGACAGACAATAATCAGCAAAGGAACATACCGGTTCCTCTACTGATTAAAGTTTCACGTTATATTCTCTACTTGTCACTATACCCATTTCTTTACGACTTGTATAGCCACCTGCTAAAAATGTCAAAAATTCGCCCTACTCTTCCTTTTTTATTGAAAAAGAGCAGGTGTTACTTCGTTGGATTTTTTTCCTTTTTGTTTTGTTTGGGAATTGTAAGGAACTACATAATAAGTAGGACTGTCGAGCAGGTTCACACGCTCTTTTTCAAATGCTCCTTTTCCCTTCACTTTGCCAATTACTTCGGCTTTATCTCCTTTTTTCTCATAAACATAATAAACAGCTCTTTTATCAGGTGAAGGTGTCCACGATAAATTTACCGTTAGCAAACCAAATGGATGGAATGTTAATTCTTGTTTTAAGTCTTTAACTTGCTCTAAGCGTATTGGTTTTGGCAAATCTTTAACGCCTGCTGGCTTTTGAAATGCAGCTTCGTCGTAACCAGCTCTTGTGAGAATGTCTTTAAATAATAGAGTCGGATAAGAACTTCCTTTTGTTAAATAATGCTGGTCATTTGTAGAATCATATCCCATCCACACGCTTCCTACAACGTCTGGCGTATATCCAACGAACCAAGCATCCCTTGTGGCTCCTTTAACATTCGTATACGAAGTAGACCCTGTTTTTCCTGCTAACTCTCCTTTAAACTCTCCATTTTTTGCCGTTCCTTCTTTAACAACTCCTTGAAGCATCTTTGTCATATACCAAGCCGTTTGTTTTGAAAATGCTTTGTGAGTGTCGGGAACAGCTTTTGCAATTACTTTTCCGTCTTGATCTTTTATTTCTTGAATAAAGTACGGTTGGATGTTTTCTCCGTTTTCAGCAAATGCCCGGTACGCTCCTGCTAATTGAAGCGGTGTAATTCCTTCCTTTAATCCTCCAAGAGCAATCGCAAGCCCTTTATCTTCTAAAGGAATTCCTAGCTTTGTGAGATACTGCTTACTTGTTTCAACTCCTAGCTGATTCAATGTCCAGACAGCAGCTGCGTTTTTAGAATCTTTTAGGGCATCGTACATCGTTACCTTTTTAGCATATTGGCCGTCTACATTTTTAGGTGTGTATCCCCCGTAGCTTCTAAGCTTGTCTTGCAGCAAGGAATAAGGCTTGAATTGACCTTCTTCTAACGCAGGGCCATATACTGCAATAGGTTTCATCGTAGAACCTGGCTGTCTTTTGACATTTGCGCGATTGAGCGATTTTTGCACATAATCTCGTCCTCCCATAACAGATAAAACTCCTCCGCTTTTGTTATCCACTAATACAAAAGCACCTTGGGCACTGTTATCTGTACCTGGAAAATAACGATTTTCTTTCATCAGCTCGTAGGCGGCTTCTTGTACTTTTGTACTCATAGGTACTTTGACCGTATAACCACCGCGCAGAAGCTCATTGCTCGAAATGCTGTATTTCTTCTCTGCTTCTTGAATAACCATATCGATATAGGTTAAATACGCTGGGTTTTTAGCCTGTTCCTTTACGTTCAACCCCAGCGTTCTTCCTTGCAAACGGACATTTTTTTCAGCTGATAAATAACCTGCTTTTTGCATGGCATTTAACACAACATTTCTACGTTCTATACTTTTTTCTGGATGTAAAATAGGAGAATAAGAATTCGGTGCTTTTGGCAGTGCAGCGAGCAGTGCACCTTCTTCTACCGTTAATTCGGAGACATCTTTATTGAAGTAAAGCTTGGATGCAGCTTGGATTCCATAGGCTCCGTGTCCAAAGTATATTTGGTTCAAATACATTTCAAGAAGTTTTTGCTTACTATAACGCTGCTCCAAGTTAATGGCCACCACTACTTCTTTTGTTTTTCTAAGCAGCGTTTTATCATTAGATAAAAACACATTTTTAGCCAGCTGCTGTGTTAAAGTACTTCCTCCTTCAACACTTCCTCCAGCCAATATATCTCGGTATAATGCTCGACCAATAGATTTAAAATCGATTCCGTGGTGTTCATAAAAACGAACGTCTTCAATTGAAATAAATGCTTGTTGCACATGCTTTGGAATCTTATCAATTGAAACCAAGTCCCGATTTTTCACATAGAGCTTTGTTAATTCGTCTCCATTTTCGTCCACTAACCTCGTAGCCGAGTCCATGACGATCTTTTTCTCATCAATTACATAGTTGCCAAGAAACAAGATGATAATATATCCAATCAATCCTAATAGAAAAATTCCAACTAAGGCAGCAATTGCGTATAAGCCTTTTTTGTACATCGTGCCACCCCTTTTCTTTCGCTAAACTTTTGATAATATAGAAAACAACTTCATCAATGTTTTACTTTACCATCTTCATTAGAAGTTCACAATTTTTGAATTTTTGTGTGTAAAATTTTATAATTTTAGTATGATTTACAATTGTAAATTGTATGCAATTCCCAATTAGAAAGGAAGTATAATCCATGAAGATCTTTATTACTTACGGAACAGGCCCTTACCTTCAGAAGTTGATCGACGAACATCCGAGTGAACGTTTGTTACTGCTTCACAAAGATGACGATCAATTTGCACTAGTTCACGAAACAGATGGAGATACAATTTTTAAAGAAGGACATGCTTATGAGGTATTAGATGCTTCTGGAGATCTTGCAGATAGCGGATTTGCTGTACTAAATAATATTTCAGTTACAGATGAAGGCCGTCCTTTGTTTGAACAGCGATTTAGCCAACGAGCTCGTTTAATTGAAAATGAAGCAGGCTTCTCAGCTATTCGTGTGCTTCGTCCACTGCAAAATGACACATACATTATCTTTACAGGATGGAAAGATGAAAGTTCATTTAGCGGTTGGCAGTCTTCAAAAGCCTATAATGAGGCACACAAAAAACGCGGTACGTCAGAAGGTGTGGATCAGCAGCCATCGATTTTCTCTCGCCCTTCTTATGTGACCTCATACCACGTAGTTAAATAAGTAAACATCCTCCTAGTAGGCGAGTATCACAATAGGCACAAACGTCATATTGTATACTACATCACCTATTGGGAGGAATTTTTATGGGCATAGAGCTTGGCGCTCTTCATTGGATGTATGTCCTTTTTATCGCCTTCATTATCGGCTTTATGATTATGCGGCGGGATACGAGTATCCTTTGTATACTCGGGATTTTTTTGCTTTCCTTAACGGCTACCTCTTCGTTAAGCCACTCCGTCAGCGCTGTTTTTTCCAGCTTCATTTATGCCATTACAGAACTGCTTCCTACCATTTTAATTATTTCAATTATTGTATCCATGAGTAAAGTCTTAATGGCTACAGGAATAAATGAATCGATGATTTCACCTTTTGCTCGCCTCATTAAAACGCCTGCTCTTGCCTATTGGGTTATTGGATTAGTTATGATGACCATCTCCTATTTTTTCTGGCCTTCTCCAGCCGTTGCTTTACTTGGAGCCGTGCTTTTACCAGTGGCCATTCGCGTAGGGCTTCCAGCTATAGGCGTAGCTGTAGCGATGAATTTGTTCGGCCACGGCGTTGCGCTTTCAGGAGACTTTGTTATTCAAGCTGCTCCTAAGATAACAGCTGACGCAGCAGGTCTTCCAGTTCACGAGGTGGTTCAAGCAAGTGTCCCTCTGGTCATTGTGATGGGAGTTGTTACGACACTCTCTGCTTTTTACTCTTTAAAACAAGATATGAAGCATAATAGAATTCACGCTCAACCGGCAATGTTAACAAGCAGTTCTTCTGTCCAATCCACCCCTCTTTCTTCTTCAGTACGGCGGGCTTTAGCCATTATAGTTCCCCTTTTCTTTGCTATAGACGTATGGGCAATGTTCGCGCTTCATTTACAGGGAGGAGATGCGACTGCTCTCGTTGGCGGCACAGCCCTATTTATTTTAGTGGTGGTTTCACTTATTGCTCACAAAGGAAAAGGTCTCGAACAAACAACTTCCTATTTGATTGAAGGCTTGCAGTTTGGCTTTAAAGTATTTGGTCCCGTTATTCCCATTGCAGCTTTTTTCTATTTGGGAGATGCTGGATTCACAACAATCATTGGTGACTTTCTTCCGAAAGGATCACATGGACTTGTAAATGATCTAGGCGTTGCGCTTGCTTCCACTGTGCCGTTAACCACACAGGTTGCTACTGTAACGATAACTGTTCTAGGAGCTATTACCGGATTGGACGGTTCAGGCTTTTCAGGCATTTCGCTTGTAGGCTCTGTCTCTCATTTATTTGCATCTGCTTTAGGATCGGGCGCTGCCACCCTAACTGCTTTAGGGCAAATTGCTGCGATTTGGGTTGGGGGAGGCACGTTGATTCCATGGGCATTGATTCCAGCTGCTGCGATTTGCGGAGTCAGTCCGTTTGAACTCGCCAGACGCAATTTAAAACCTGTAGCGATCGGATTAGTCGTTACAACAGTTGTCGCGATGTTCTTAGTTTAAACAAAAGAGGCTGGGACATAACGAAATGAATTCCATCCAAAGACGAACAATCTGGATATATAATCTGGACAGCTTGCTCGACCGCAGTTGATTTCCGTGCAAGGATTCGCCTTGCACGGAAATCAACTGCCAGAAGCAACGAAACAGATAAAATCTATGTTCACTGTAACAAAAAAAAACGAACCACTAATCGAATAGTTTGATTAGTGGTTCGTTTTTCACTTCGGCTATACTACTTTTTTCCAGACTCCATATGTATATATTTTTCACATGCCTTTTGGAAACTCTTTTTCCGCTGAAGGCTTTACATACGCATAAACAAGTGTATAAAAGAAAATGCCTACAATAAGCCACATAATCCCTAAGCTGTAGCCAGCTAAGACATCTGTTAAAAAATGTTCTCTTAATAGAATACGGCTCACACCTATTAATAAAACGATTAAAGTAATTGCAAGCTGATACCACTTGGCTACCTTTTGACTGTTCATATGCTTTGTAAGAAAAAAGATAATCAGACCGTAGATAAGAATTCCCATCATCGCATGGCCGCTTGGAAAACTGTAGCCTTCGATACCTTCAAGAGGACGTCCTCGTTCTACCGCATCCTTAACTGCTTTATTAATAATATCACCGCTTAAAATAAGTAAAAATGCCGATATCATACCGATATAGTCTTTTTAAAAAAATAAAAAAACAAGAAGTACAGCTAAAAGAACCATAATCATCACCTTTGAAGCTAAAAAAGACAAACCATGAAAAACAGATGATGCTGACTGAAGAATAGTGCTACCATCTATAGCTGAAACAAGCCAGTGGTCTCCTTGAAAAGAATCTGTCGACACAACAAACAACACTCCTAAAAAAACGAGCCCCGCAACCCCAAACATCCACATCAATTTTTTGTACAGGGATACAGTTTGTGAATCTACCATATTGTTACCTCCTATTATCTCGTGAGAAAATTGGTAAAAAACTCATTCTTTATCCCTATTCCTCATCTTATGTATCTATTATGTATATAAAATATTTCATGATTCAATTACTTTTTTCAATAATAACGCTTACATTCTTTTCTTTTTTATAGATAATGATATAATGATTAAAATGTCAAAAAATTCAAAACTTTATTCAATTTATACAGAAAGGATATGGTCATGTGAATTCCAAGCTACATACTTTACTTGAAGAAAAGTTTGATGAAATGGTTCAAGTCCGCCGATATCTGCATCAGTATCCAGAACCGTCTTTTAAAGAATTTCAAACCGCTGCCTACATTCGGTCTTTTTATGAAAAAATCGGTATTTCTTACCGAGCAAATGTAGGAGGAAACGGCATTGTAGCAAGCATTCAAGGAGGAAAACCTGGTCCTACTGTAGCTTTGAGAGCCGACTTTGATGCCCTTCCTATTCAAGATGAAAAAGATGTACCATATCAATCCACTGTTCCGGGTGTGATGCATGCATGTGGCCACGATGGTCATACGGCTACTCTTTTAGTCCTTGCTAAAGCGCTTTTTGAAATAAGAGATTCTCTCCCTGGTAAAATCGTCTTCATTCATCAGCACGCCGAAGAGTACGCTCCCGGAGGCGCCAAGTCCATGATTGAAGACGGATGCTTAGACGGTGTAGACGCGATATTCGGAACGCATTTATGGTCATTAACTCCGACTGGTGTGGTTCAATATCGAACGGGCCCTATTATGGCTGCTGCTGATCGCTTTGAAATTACGATCAAAGGAGCAGGCGGACACGGTGCACAGCCCCACAAAACAAAAGATTCAATCGTCATCGCCTCTCAGCTTGTTGTTAATTTACAGCAAATTGTAAGCAGACGTGTAAACCCAATTGATTCAGCGGTTGTGAGCATAGGTTCTTTTGTAGCGGAAAATGCATTTAATATTATTGCTGATTCTGCTCGACTAATTGGAACGGTAAGAACATTTAATGAAGATGTACGAAATGATGTCGAAAAAGAAATCGAACGAATTGTCCAAGGTACATGCTTAACAGCTGACGCTTCTTATGAACTGAGTTATACGCGCGGCTATCCTTCCGTCGTAAACCACCCGGAAGAAACGTCCTTTCTTGCTTCTGCTGCTTCTCAAATCGATGAAGTTCATACAGTCGAAGAAACAGAGCCTCACATGACTGGGGAAGATTTTTCTTATTATTTGCAGCATATTAAAGGAACGTTCTTTTTTACAGGAGCTCAGCCAGAAGGTGTAGATGCTCCGTATCCTCATCATCATCCTAAATTTGATTTTAACGAAAAAGCAATGCTTATCGCAGCTAAAACGCTTGGTACGGCTGCTGTTGAGTATTTAAGAGAACAAGCTCCTTCTAAAAACGTAATAAAAGCGAATTAATCATTCAGCAAGCATTCGTACAGATAAGCAGACGAGTGCTTGTTGTTTTATTTCAGGAACCTTTTCCTCACTTAAAACGTAGTATTTATATCGACTGAAATGAGGTGACTTTTTTGAATACGTATGAAGAAAAAGTGTTACAAGAAGCTGAACATTGGAAATTCAGCATGTTGAAACGTCCTTCTAAATTTCAACGGACCGCAAAATCTTTACAACTTAAAATAAATGAAAAAATCCCTGCTAAAGTCCATAAGATTATGACTGAAAGCATAAAAAAAATGGTTGAAACCACGCTTGTTGGGTCCGATTTCACCACTAAAAAAAGAGATGTTAGCGGTCTTTCGTTTGAAGAAAAAGAGAAAAGAATTTTGGAACTCATACCTAAGTACAAAAAAACAGCTGCTGTAGAAGGAGCTGGTACTGGTGCAGGCGGTATCCTTTTAGGTGCAGCAGATTTCCCGCTTCTTCTTTCCATAAAAATGAAGTGCTTATTTGACATTGCCGCTACGTATGGTTTTGATGTAAAAGAAAAAGAAGAACGCATTTATATGCTGTATATTTTTCATCTTGCCTTTTGCAGCGACGACCATAGAACGAAGCTGCTCGAAGTAGTAGAAAACTGGGAAGAAAAGAAAGAGGAACTTCTTGAGCTTGATTGGAAAGCTTTTCAACAAGAATACCGCGATTACATTGATGTCGTGAAAATGTTTCAGCTTATGCCGGGAATTGGAGCTGTTATAGGTGCATATGCTAATTATCAACTTCTTGACCATCTCACAAAAGTAGCAATGAACGTCTATCGCTTCCGTATATTATCTTCGTCTCCAAAGTAGTCTAAAAACGTAAAAAAGCTCCATTAGGAGCTTTTTTTACGTTAATTTTTTATTTACATATGCATTTACAAATAAGTGAATAAATATAGCACCTGCTGCCACGGAAAGCAGTGCAGCAACTATATTAGAAAAAGCCACCACTATGGCGAGCACAAGAATTTGTACATACAGCGCTTTTTTCCATACGTCCAAAAATGCCTTTTTCCGTTCTTTAGCTTCAACCGGATAAAGAGAAAGCCATAAAATCTGTTTGTGCTGCTTCCAAAGCGGGAGTAATTGAAAACCCGTCATGTATACAACAAATAAAACTACCACTATATTGCCGTATTGAAACGGCGCAGCTACAATTAAGAATCCGCCAATGACAGTTAAGCGAACGAGCAAACTTAAATAATCTCCTGATCGCAAAAATGTTCTGGTGTACAAGTAATGGTAAGTGGCACTTTGACGAAATGGAATACGTGCTACTAGCCAATCTAAATATCTACGGCGTTTGGTTCGCTCTTTTACCTGAGGAACGTCCGTAAATAAATTAGCTAATCGATAAAAATAGCCCATGCGCTTTTCTTCTAAGTCAATTAGCTTCTCCCATTTAATCGGCTTTCTTTTTGTAAGTGAGCGGTAATACATGGCTAGCGCAATCATAATCACCGCTACGACTCCTGTAAAGAATACGTATGCATGCGAAAATAAGAAGTACGTAAAAACTGCGTTCAAGAAAAACCTGACGATATAATCTGTCCATTTCGCCCACTTTTCTTCAAACCATACGGCCCACCAAGACATGCCTAAGTTTACAACTTTCAAGATGAGTAATAGCAGAAAAAACACAAAAACGTTTGAGTAAGAATCATGCATTACCTTTACGTGAAGAGGTGCTGCTGCACCAGTTGCAAATAATAAAATATAAAGCTGAATCGTAAAGGTAAACCAAAAAGATTTTTTAAAATAAGGCTGCAGCTTCGTCTCCAAAGGAAGTAAAAAGACTAAATCAGGTCGTTTTAAAAACGTTTGAATTTGACCCATGGTTAAAATCAATCCCATAAGTATCGCAATTACTATAGCCGAAGGAAACGCAGGTGTTAATGTACTCAACCACTGTTGATAATAGTAGGCCAAACCGCCAATCGCAAAAATTAACACTAATTTAATGTGGTCATTTAAGATATATTTTGTATATCTTCTTACATCCACTAAATACTGCTGAAACCGTTGCTTCCATAATGCATCAATCTTACTCATAGCCTTCTTCCTTTGTTAATTCAATATAAATTTCATCAAGAGTAGCATTGCGCATCTGAAATTTTTCTTGAAGGTCTTTAAGCGTTCCTTGCGCTCTTACTTCTCCGTTATGTAAAATAACAAATTTATCGCAGTAGCGTTCCGCAGTCGCCAAAATGTGTGTGGACATTAAAATGCCTGCACCTTGCTTTTTCATATCCGTCATCAAATCAAGTAAAGATTGAATACCAAGCGGATCTAAACCTAAAAAAGGTTCATCAATAATATAAAGAGACGGCTGAACCAAAAAAGCGCACATAATCATAACCTTCTGCTTCATTCCTTTTGAAAAATGCGCAGGGAACCATTTTAACTTCCGATCTAAACGAAATTCTTTTAAAAGCGGCCGCAGACGGGCTTCATATGTTTGAGGCTCAAGTCCATAAGCCATAGCTGTCATATCTAAATGTTCTTTTAATGTTAATTCATCGTATAGCACAGGAGTTTCTGGAATAAACGTAAACTGACTTCGATAACCTGTTGGGTCTTGTTGAAAGGTTTTATTATTAATGGATACACTTCCTTTTTTTGCTTCCATTAATCCAATGATATGTTTAATCGTTGTACTTTTGCCGGCTCCGTTTAACCCGATTAATCCAACTAATTCACCTGCATTTACATCAAACGATACATCTTTTAAGACGGGAGTTTTTGTATATCCCCCTGTAATATTGTTAATTTGCAATAAAGAACTCATCACGATCTCCTTTTATTTGTTCTTTTTTGTCTCCAAGCGCAAGCGCTATTTGCTCTATTGTACCAAATCTTTTTCTTCCTCACATCGTTTTCAATTTTTTCGGTTAATTTTCCCAGAATATAATCGAAATATCGGGACATTCTATATAGGGAAGAAGGAAAACAAGTTATTGATTACAACTAATCATTACAAAGCTTCTTACATTTGGGATGAGGTGTCTACAGCAGGCATATTTCAGAAAACCTTATTGTAAATCGATGTATGTTTGATTCATAAGGGGATGGTAGTCATGAACGTAGTAAGAATATATATAATGGGTAGACAATAATGTTCATTTATTACTGTGTAAATGAGGTGTTTGTCAAAGACCAAGAACGATTTCGTTCACATTGTATATTTTTTAGCTCAATGCTTAAATGAGGTGTTTGTTAAAGAGAATATACTTTTTCAAGTTACTGTTTCATTAGGCAATGCAATTACGTAAATGAGGTGTTCCTTAAAGATCATATGCTGCATTAAAAGCTATTTTTTTCTTCTTCACATGACGGGATGCATAATCGTTTGCATCCCGTTTTTGTGTATAAAATGCCAGTAGCTATTTCTTGCCTGCTGATTGCATTTCTACTTTGTGGTAAAATAAACGTACATGTATACCCATACATTTATATTGGTAACGGAAGGTGAACATAATGAGCACACATGATGAAAACTGTATTTTTTGCAAAATTATTCGCGGTGAAATCCCAGGTGCAAAAGTGTTTGAAAATGAACATGTATTAGCTTTTTTAGACATTAGTCAAGTAACAAAAGGTCATACGCTGGTGATTCCAAAAGTACATAAAAAAGACATTCACGAACTAACGCCGGAAATTGCGCGCAATTTGTTTGAAGTGGTTCCTCAAATCGCAAATGCAATTAAAGAAACATACAGCCCAATCGGCTTAAACATCTTAAATAATAATGGTGAAAAAGCTGGTCAATCCGTGTTTCATTATCATATGCACATTATTCCTCGCTATGGGGAAGGCGATGGATTCGGTGCTGTATGGAAAGAGCATACAAGCGAATACACGCCTGGAAAACTTCAAGAAATCGCTGGCAATATTTCTTCTCGCCTTTCTTGAAACAAAAAAAGCTTACACATGTAAGCTTTTTTTGTTTCATCTATTCATTTGACACATGTTTAATCAGTTTGTGATATAAAACATAGTGCGGCTTTTCACTTATTATGAACGACTTTCCGCTTTAATCTCTAAATTCATACGCTCTTCAATCAATTTTGTTAATGCTCTTGATCCTTCAGGTACCAAGTGGACACCATCTGATGTAAAGTATTCAGGGTGCTTAGAAGCCTCTGAGTACCAATCTACGAGCGTGACGTGATCAAACTTTTCAGAAGCAGCTTTCAAGTTCTTGTTTACGGTGCTTTCCCACGAACGAGGAACGCGCGTATTCACTAAGTAAACGTCCGCATGTGAAAAAGCTTTTAACAGTTGTACAAGTTCTTCATTTGTAAAGTAGCCGTTTGTTCCTAACTCAATAATCACTGCGCTGTTCGGATTATTAAATGCTTGATAGCTAGGAGTTAGCTGCAGTGCTTCATTGAGCTGCCTTCCTACTTTTCCGTCAATCGTAATACTAAGCGGCATCTCTTTAAGATTAGGAGCAATATCCAGCATGACCGAGTCTCCAATCGCAAGAACATCTCTGTAAGAATTCGGCTGCTGTTTTTCTTTTGCATCAGATCTTTCTTCCCCGGAACTCTTTTCCGCGTTCTCTGCTTTTTTATCATCCGCTTTGTTCTTGTCTTTGACAGAAGTTGAAGCATTTTCTTTATGATTCGTTTGAATTTTAACCTCTGTCTCTTTTGCTGCCGTTTCATCCTTTTGCTGCGTACTAATAGCAAAGCTTGTCATATCCGCTGTAAACAACGCCAAAAAGAAAATGAGACTGCCCAAAACCGCTTGTCTCGAACGAGAGAGATTACGCCATTTAAAAAGCTCTCTCGGATGGTAGTGCCGGAAATAATAGCGAAAGCCGCGTGTGCGTATAGGCACTTCGATGTAACGGTAAGAAAGTTCAGCAATGATAAACGTAAGTCCTACTTGTAACAGCGCATGCCAATAGACCGGGCGGCCAATCTCGGATACAGGTGTTGTAAGAACAATAACCGGATAATGCCACAAATAGATACCGTATGATCTAGTACCAAGCCAGCGAAGCGGTTTAAACGACAGAACTTTTCCTAAAAAACTACTAGGATGACTAATCGTTGCAACCAGTACAGCAGCGTTTAAACAAATCAGCAGCATTCCACCTTGATAAAGAAAAGATGCATGATTATACTCATCAACGCTCCATACGCAGAGCATAAATACAAAGAAACTCACCATACTTACCGCGTTTAATACTTGCTTGCCTACGGCTGGAAGATTTTTTGATGATAAACGATACATCGGCCAGACAAATGCAAGTAAACAGCCGATTAAAAGGGCAAACAGCCGAGTATCGGTTCCATAATAAATGCGGCTAGGATCCCCTCCTGGTTCATATAAAAAAGACATTAGAATAGCTGAGGCCATTACTCCAGCTAAAATGAATAGAGAAATAATTCCTCTCTTTTTGATAAATTTTAAACCCAACAATAAAACAAGTGGCCACACAATATAAAACTGCTCTTCAATAGCAAGTGACCATAAGTTCTTTAGTGGTGACGGTGACCCAAAACTATCAAAATATGAAACTTTATGAAAAATAAACCACCAGTTACTCATATAAAAAATAGACGATAATGCATCGCCTCGTAGCGTTGTTAACAATGGCCGGTTAAATAAAATAACCCATGCTGCAGTTAATACTATCATCACATACACAGCTGGAAGAAGTCTTCTCGTACGGCTGATCCAAAAATGCTTCAAATTCTTTAATGGATTCTCCCACGTTTGCACCAGTAAAATTGAGGTAATTAAATATCCTGATAGTACAAAGAAAACGTCAACTCCTAAAAATCCTCCCGATGCCCATCCAAAGCCTAAATGATAAGCAATGACAGCCATAACAGCAAAGGCGCGAAGTCCATCTAAACTATATATATACCTATTTTTCTTTTCTTTTGCACTCATAAAAATGCCTCCAAGCAATATGTACAACAAATTTCTTTTCTAATAAATATTAATAATATTACGTAATTGTTACATTTTTGTTACAAAAACATTATATACAATATTATTACTTTCTTCAATATATCACTTACTTAAAATCAAAGAATAAGCAAAAAGAAACAAATTCATTATCTATCTTATTCGTAAATTACTAATTTAGTAGTAGTCATATCGATTCTATCTCGGCCTTAATAAAGCCCAGTATCTTCCTTTCACCTTACCCGTTTTAAAAATAGAAAAACTTCACACAATTGGTGAAGTTTCTAAGGTGTCTTTAGCATATCTACGTGAGGGAGCCCTTCATCTGAGTAAATATCGGAAATAGGTCTAAAACCAAACGATTCATAAAATGGTTGAAGCCTGCTTTGCGCTTGAATTTTAATTGTCTTCTCGTGCAACTCATTCTCTAGAAAATCGATTCCTTTTGCTACTAATTCTCTTCCAAGACCTGTACCGCGCTGTTCTTGTTTTACAATAATGCGTCCAAGAGAAGCTTCCCGATAGCTAATTCCTTTTGGTAAAACTCTAAGGTATGCGAGAATTTTCTCATCCTCTTTTTTAAACAAGTGATAAGCAAGTTTGTCTTTTCCATCTACTTCTAAGTAAGCACACTTCTGTTCGACAACAAAAACAGCGGTGCGAACCTGTAAAATTTCATAAAGCTCATCGTTTGATAACTCTTGAAATGATTTTATGCACCAAGTCATGATCGTTCACCTTTTCTTATTGTTCTTTTTCAATTAAATTCAGCGTACGTTCAAGCCAATGGATATAGCTTGTCTCCCGGTCTTGAGCGCGAGATAGCACTAAATAATGACCAAATTGAGGTGAAGAAACGGTAATATGATGATTAGCTTCTTCTAAAAGATCGTCCATTCGTTTCTTTAGAAAAGTCAGCTTCACTTTCCTGCTTGATAATTGATTATCTATTTGTTGCTTTAACTCTTCTACTGACATAGATGAAGCAAAATAAGCTTTTAACATAAATTCATCTTTCGTTGTTTCAGGAATAGGATCAATTGTAGTGAGCCATTTGCTTAACTCATCTCTTCCTTCTTCCGTTATCGAATACATCTTTTTTTCTAATTTTTTGCCTTGAATTACCGTTTCATAGCGAATAAATCCTTCTTCTGTTAATCGCTTTAACTCAGGATAAATTTGGCTGTGCTTAGCACTCCAAAAATTACCGACCTCTTCTTTAAAAAGTCTGGTAATGTCATACCCGCTGAGCTCCTTCTGGTTTAAGAGCCCTAATATTGCATATTTTAATACTCTCATTGGGTTCCTCCACTTTATTTCTTCCATCAGTATAGCATATAAACATTTCATTTACATGTTTGCCAAAACATGTTTGCGTATACTTTTTATTTATCTTTTTTCTATTATTTTTTCTTTACAGATTAATTTAAATTTTTGAAAAGTTACCTCCACAATCAAGGGTTTTCGTGATAGTATAATGATATTCTTTCTGACATCAGTCATTAGCCATTTTGAATGATAAGTGTTCGAACTAATTTGAGGAGGAATTAATGTGATTACGTTAAACAGAGCTTATAATTTTAATGCAGGTCCATCTGCGCTTCCCCTACCTGTCTTACAACTTGCTCAAGAGGAGCTAGTTAATTTCAAAAATACAGGTATGTCTGTGATGGAATTATCACATCGCAGCAAAGAGTTTGAAGATGTATTAACACACGCTAAAGAAACACTAACGGAATTGCTAAACATTCCGGATACACATGAAATTTTATTCCTGCAGGGCGGAGCAAGCCTGCAATTCTCTATGATTCCAATGAACTTTTTAGCTCCTGATCAAGTCGGTGCATATGTGCTAACTGGATCATGGTCGGAAAAAGCATTAAAAGAAGCAAAGAAACTTGGAAAAACAGCAGTGGTTGCTTCTACTAAAGACGAGAACTACCGATCTATCCCAGCTTTAGACAGTTTACAGCTTCCAAAAGAAGATATCGGATACTTGCATATCACATCCAACAATACAATTTTTGGTACACAATGGGCTGACTACCCTTCTATCGAAGGAGTAGATTTAATTGCTGATATGTCAAGCGACATTCTTTGCCGTCAAATTGATGTATCTAAATTCTCACTCATTTATGCTGGCGCTCAGAAAAACCTCGGACCATCTGGTGTAACGGTTGTCATTTTAAAGAAAGAATTGCTTAAACGTATTCCTGAAGGTTTACCAACAATGCTGAATTACGAGACCCACGTAAAGAGCAATTCTCTTTACAACACTCCTCCAACGTTTGGCATTTATATGCTTTCACTTGTTTTAGACTGGATTAAAGAACAAGGCGGCGTTAAAGCAGTTGAAGCCCAAAACCATAAAAAAGCTGCGTTGCTCTACACAAGCATGGAACGTTCAAACGGTTTCTATACTCCTCACGCTACAGAGGAAAGCCGATCAATTATGAATGTAACGTTTACTTTACCAAACGATGAGTTAACGGCCGCTTTTTTACAGCAAGCAAAAGAAAAAGGCTTCGTAGGATTAGCTGGACACCGTTCAATCGGCGGATGCCGCGCTTCTATTTACAATGCCGTACCGCTTGAAGCATGTGAAGCTCTTGCCGTTTTTATGGATGAATTTGCACAGGCGAATGCATAATTGGCAGAATTAACTGATTCTTTTTTTATATAAATATGTTATAATCAGTATGTAAATATATGCAATGGGCATAGACGCACCATTGGTATATTTCGAGCTTAGCTTAGAAGAGGAGAGATGAGAAATGAATACAAAAGTTTTAGTTTCTTTAGCGTTATTAGTCGGAATTGGAGCGGTTCTCCACACGGTGGTACCTCCTATTTTATTTGGAATGAAGCCGGATATGATGTTAACAATGATGTTTTTAGCAATCCTGTTGTTTCCTAGCGTAAAAAATGTTGCACTAGTTGGCTTAACAACAGCTGCTATTTCTGCTTTAACAACAAGCTTTCCTGGCGGACAAATTGCAAACTTAATTGATAAACCAATTACAGCATTTGTTTTCTTTGCATTATTTATGCTTGTGAAAAAAGCAACAGGCATTAAAACACCAGTCGCTGCTGCTTTAACAGCTGTTGGCACACTCGTATCAGGAACCGTATTCTTGTCAGCTGCCGCGCTAATCGTCGGCTTACCGGGCGGAAACAGCGTCATGGCACTTGTTGCTGCGGTTGTATTACCTGCAACAGTAGTGAATACAATCGTTATGGTCGTTATTTATCCAATTGTTCAATCCGTTCTAAAACGCACAAGCATCAAAGCAAAATTATCGTAACGTCAAGAGCCTGATTTAATTAAGAATCAGGCTCTTTTTTTACACCAAAAGCTAAGGCCCGCCAAAGCGTGGCGGACCTTTAGATAAAACGGTTCATTTATAGTATGTTGCTGATCTTTTAGAGACAGCCTACAGTTCGACTCTTAACTTTTTGTTTAAAAAGAAATGGTACAGGATGCTTTTCACTTAAATTTCATTTGCAGCTCATACAATAGGTATGAAGACTTACTATGTAATAAAGGTTTAAGTTCCCCATCCTAGGTTACATAATAAAGTATAAGCGCCAATAAAAAACTCGCAAAAGCCACCGTCGCACATGTAAGAGACTTTTGTTTAAGCACATGTTTAGGTGGATATGATGCCGTTCTAGTCGTAAGGCTAAACCATTTAAAGGCAGCCAGAAAAAAACTCAGGCTAATCATCAAAAGAATGAATAAAGCTACCCCATATTGATAACCTCCTTCTTTTGTATAAATCTATGCTATTTTTTTATGATTATGTCAGAAGGAAGTGTTAGCAATTACTTTACTACATAGGAGGAAATAAATAATGAGTAGAATGAAAAAACTAGCAGCTGGAGCAGCAATCGGAAGCACCGTAGCCGCTATTACAACGCTTCTTGTTACTCCATATTCAGGACGAGAACTTAAACAGCGTGTCAGTTCTAGAAAAGACCGAGTTAACGCTTCACAACAAGAGCTCTCAACGAAAATAAAAGCTGTTTCTCAACAAGTACAAATGACCGCCAGAGAAGGAAATACTATAGTGAAAAATATCGCAAGTGACCTTTCTACTACCCTTGGTCAGTTTAAAGAAGAAATTGTCCCTCATAAGGAATCCATTCAACATCATTTGAAAGAAATCCAAAATTCTTTGTCAAACCTAGAGGAACATGTACAGACAACTAAAAATCCCAATGAAAAAATTGACAAAAAAGAAGGTTAAAACGCCTTCTTTTTTAATTTTTTAAAATTTTGTAAATTTACATCTTTATAATTTTTTATTTTATTGGCATAATAGAAGATAAATAAAAAAAGAGACTAAGTAGGTGGGAGAAGATGAAAAAGACTAGTGATCAAGATTACAGTTTGAAAGAAGCACTTCTATTTAGCCAACGCATTGCCCAATTAAGTAAAGCCCTTTGGAAAACCGTAGAGAAGGATTGGCAGCAATGGATTAAGCCTTATGACCTTAATATTAACGAGCATCATATTTTATGGATTTCATATCATTTAAACGGGGCTTCCATTTCCGAAATTGCCAAGTTTGGAGTTATGCATGTTTCTACTGCATTTAACTTCTCCAAAAAACTAGAAGAACGAGGTTTACTTGAGTTTTCTAAAAAAGAAAGCGACAAGCGAAATACGTACATTCAGCTGACAGATAAAGGCGAGGCCATTTTATTAGATTTAATGGAACATTACGAACCTTCTAATAATTCAGTGTTCAGCGGTGCACTTCCGTTGCGCGACTTGTACGGCAAATTCCCAGAGTTTATGGAACTAATGACCGTCATCCGCAAAATTTACGGTGAAGATTTTATGGATATCTTCGAGCGATCTTTCCATCATATCGAAGAAGAATTCACTGAAGAAGATGGCAAGCTTGTCAAGAAAGATAAAGAAAACCACCAGGAGACTATTTCAAACTCTTAATGGTTAGTCCCTTATCCATTGAATAATTTCAAAAAATTCATTCATCACATCTTGATAAGAAGGTTGATAACGAAGCGATTCGACCGTCTCTCTAGGATTTAATTTATAATTAAGCATGCCAACAAATTGTGTAAGAAGCGGAACAAAGTCTGTTAGACCTTCCGCTTTTTGCTCAATATATTCGTTTTTTGTATCTTCACACAGAATTAAAATTTCCTCTACTTCCTTCTTTGTGAGCTGATTTCTTACCACTAAATCAATAAATGGTTTAGCTTCTTGTTCAGATGTCCCAGATAACAGTTTTATGTAATATTCTAAACGTGATACTCGAGATTCTAAAGTTTCCATCCGCTTCCCCTACTCCTTCAACGTTCATATACCTCTACTCCATATTGTACATGATTCATTCATGTTCTTCCAAATAATTCTTTCTTCGTCATTCACATTTCCTGTTTAAGTAGCGCCGTATAAAGATTTTCATATACTGATTATGTACTCACTGCATATATTAATATAAATCCCTCTGTCCTTTTTAACAATCCTTTTGCACAATGGCTAATTGTTACTCATTTCTTATCCATTCACTTTGCTATTTCGTTTAAAACCTATTTCTCAACTTCTTAACTACCCTTTATAAAATAAAAACCGCATTTCTGTGTAAATACCTTTTGAAATTCTTTGCTCAACTGTATATATAACTATCTATTTTACCGCTTTTTTGGTAATGTTAATATAGATATTTGTAAATTCATACAAAGCTGTACTATATAAATGACTATAAGACTTTTTGTCTTCGTCACACTGATTTTGTTAGGGGGATTTTTATGTACATATTCTTTATTGTATTTGCACTATTCATTTTATTCTACATCAATGCACTAACAAATACATTGTGTATTCAAAAAGAAATTCCAGCTGAAAAACAGCCTAAAGTCTTTCGTACGATTAATGTATTAATTACCATTTTATTAGTTTCATCTTATATTGAAGTATCATTTACATAAAAAACGGTGAGATGTCTCACCGCTTTTTTATAGGCTTAGCAAAAACAGCTAGCTCCGATGATAACTAATAAGATGAATAATACGACTAATAGCGCAAATCCACTGCCGTATCCGCATCCGTAAGAACCCATATCTATCGCCCCTTTCCTTTTATATTCATCTGTTTCCTAGTAGTAACATGCACAACCAACAATGACTAATAAGATAAACAGTACAACTAATAGTGCAAAACCGCCTCCATGTCCGCATCCGCTCATTTGAGCACCCCCTTTGTTTCTAATACTGCATCTTATGCATCAGCTCAAAAAACGTCTAGGCTTTTAGCCCAAACTCCATAATTTATTTCTCTTGCTTCTCGTTTGGAGATTACTCTGTGAGTTTGTCTACCGTTTTGAAAACGCTTTATAAAAAAGCTGTCATAAGCGTATAATCACTCCATACTTAGTGGAAAATAAATGTAAATTTACGTGGTTTTAACTTCATTTGCTAACATCAGGAAATGTGATATAGTAAATCTTGAGTCAAGCTACATAAGTAAAAATGATGAGTAGGAGTGTTTACGTATGAAAAAAAGCTTAGTTGCACTAACAACGGCAGCCAGTCTCGTTGCTTTATCAGCATGCAGTGGGGGAAATGATGCTTCAAATGCAAACGATTCTTCAAAAGTAATTGTAGAAACAAAAGCAGGCAATATCACTCAAGGTGATTTGTATAAGCAAATGAAAGATACAATCGGACAAGACCAATTTAATACACTCGTACGAAGCGTTACCGAAGAAAAAGTATTGAGTAAAAAATATAAAGTAACGGATAAAGAGCTTGATCAGCAGTTGAACATTCTAAGAGAACAATACGGTGATCAGGTGGATTCAGTTATTAAGCAAAAAGGCGAAAAAGAAGTCAAAGATATGCTAAAAGTTGATATTCTCCGTGAAAAAGCTGCTACAGCAGGCATTAAGGTATCGGACAAAGAACTGAAAAAGGCTTATGATGAATATAAAGCTCAAAAACCTCAAATTCGCGCAAGCCATATTTTAGTAAAAGACGAAAAAACAGCAAATGAAGTAGAAGCGAAAATCAAAAAAGGCGAGGACTTTGCTAGTCTGGCAAAAGAATATTCAACGGATCAGCAGTCTGCAGCTAACGGCGGCGATTTAGGCTACTTCGGTGAAGGCCAAATGGTTAAAGAATTTGAAGAAGCGGCTTACAAGCTGAAAAAAGGTGAAGTAAGTAAACCAATCAAAACAGAGTACGGCTACCATATCATTAAACTAGTTGATAAAAAGAAAGTAGAATCGTTTGAGAAAAAGAAACCCGAACTTGAGCAGCAAATCAAACGTTCAAAAGTAGATCAAGCAGAAGCGAACAAGAAGATTCAAAAAGAGCTTGATAAAGCAAAAGTGAAACCAAAAGATAAGGATGTAAAACCAATTTTCGAAGAAGGTGCGACAGATAGTCAATCTGGCGTAGAAACTCCTCAGCAGTAATGCTAAGAGCCTGTCACTCATGTGACAGGCTCTTTTATATAATCAGATGGAATCGCTGTTGCGTCTTTCTTTTTCCACTTGCATTCTTTCGATGAAGACTTGTCCCTCTTTTTCAATAAACGAATCATCCACTTGCTTATCATGTTGTGCAGCACGAATCGCCATAAAACCACTAAAGAAAATGCCTGCTACAACTAAATAAATCCAAATTGGTAGTGTCACCATATATTGATCCCCCATCACAGTTATTTACAACCACTATATGCGAAGGAAGAAAGACTTATACCTTTTTAATCAATCGTTGGTTTATAAAATGAGCGATTATCAAGTGCAAAAATACGCTCTGTAAACTCACCGGGCTTCACTTTTGTTAATGCTCGGTCCAGCATATTCATTTTAGCGTCTACATTGTCAATCAAATGAAGCATCTCAGCCTCTTTAATTAACGGCTTTTTCGGACTTCCCCACTCTTCTTTACCGTGATGCGATAATACAAGGTGCTGAAGAAGCATAACCTCTTCTCCTTCAATCGCTAATTCTTCTGCCGCTTTTCCAATTTCATTCACCATAATCGAAATATGGCCAAGCAGGTTCCCTTCGACTGTGTATATCGTCGAAACAGGACCTGAAAGTTCAAATACTTTGCCAAGATCATGAAGAATAACTCCAGCGTACAGCAAGTCGCGGTTTAAGCTTGGATAAAGGGTTGAAAATGACTCAGCCAGCTTCAGCATAGACACCACATGGTAGGCAAGTCCCGATACAAACTCATGGTGATTTTTAGTTGCTGCCGGATATTCTAGAAATTCCGTTTGATATTTTTTAAACAAATGGCGAGTAATGCGCTGGACATTCGAATTTTTCATTTCGAATATACGCTTTGTAATATGTTCGACCATTTCTTCTTGAGATAACGGCGCCACTTCTAAAAAGTCAGATGTGCGCACTCCGTCTTGGGGCTGTGCAGGACGAATGTTGCGTATTTTCAACTGATTGCGCCCGCGGTAATTCATTACTTCTCCAGCAGCTCGCACAATCTTTTGAGCAGCATAATTTTCCTCGTCATCTGGGGATGCATCCCACAGCTTGGCTTCAATATCACCTGTTTTATCCTGTAGGATTACCGTTAAAAATGGCTTTCCATTGCTTGCAATTCCTCTCGTTGAGGATTTAATTAAAAAATAAAGATCAACTTGCTCTCCTACTTCGTATTGAGCAATTCCTTTTGTCATGACCTTTTCCTCCTTACCACTTCATTCTATGTATTTGATAACGAAGCTCTTATCGCTTCGTCCGCTTATTTACAGCTCTTTACATCTCATTTTACCATCGCTTGGCACCGAATGCACGGTTAGACCCTTTTTCATAAAAGAATCCGGGACAGAAGTCTTTGAGCCGAAATGAAAAACGAACCATTGATCATAATTTTTGATTAGTGGTTCGTTTTTTTTCGTTATGGTGAACGTAGGTTTGATCTGTTTCATTCCTTCTAGCAGTTGATTGGAGGGCTAGACGCAGACTACCGCGGGAAAAGCGGAAGAGATGAGACCCCACAGGAGCGGAAGAGATGAGGAGGCTCACCGGCCGCCCGCGGAAAGGGAAGTCTTGCACGAAAATCAACTGCGGTGTAACAAGCGGTTCAGCTCATGTATCTCATTTGTTCGTCTTTAGATTTGATTCATTTAGTTATGTCTCAACCTCACTTCTTTATGTTTCTTTTTTCGTTAACTGCAGCGCCTTTTTAATATCTTTAAAAGAGGTAGATTGACCATACATAAGGACTCCTCCTTTATACACACGGGCACCAAATATAGCTAAAGCAGTAATCGTCACAACTAAAATCCCTATCGATACACTCACTTCCCACATAGGAACATTTAACATACCTACACGCAAAAACATAATCATCGGGGCAAAAAACGGGATAAAGGATGTGACCGTAATGATTGTGGTTTCAGGATCACCAAGTCCAAACATAGCAATTAAAAAAGCGGCCACAATCACAAGGGTCATGGGCGTAATCATTTGCTGTACATCTTCAATACGGCTCACAAGAGAACCTAAAAAAGCCGCGAGCGTAGCAAAAAGGAAGTACCCCAATATGAAAAAGACAAATGCATACACGAATGTAGTCAGCGGAACATCATTAAATCCGAGATAAGAAAAGATACCGTTATGATTTGTTTCCACACTGGCTTTTAACGATGTGTAGCCCACGCTCAGTATCACTGCAAGTTGTGTTAAGCTGAGCAGTGCAATTCCAATGATTTTAGCAAACATTTGTGTAATAGGTGATACGCTCGATACAAGGATCTCCATAACACGGGATGATTTTTCAGTAGCTACTTCCATCGCAATCATGCTCCCATACATGATAACGGCAAAATAAATAACAAACAGCAGCACATAAACAAGACCTCTTGCTTGATTTAGCTCTTGTTCTGTTTTGGCATTTTCAACTAACGCTTCTTTTTTAAATGAAACAGGGCTGTAAAGCTGATCAATTTGCTTTTCTTCTAACCCGATTTTCACTGTAGCCATAGCCACTTTTGTCTGCTGTACCGCCTGTTCTAAGGTAGAAGAAAGATTTGATTCGGCCAAAGAGTTAGCTTTGTACACAGCTTGAGGCAGCTGCTTATCGTTTAAAGATAAAAGTAAATAGCTATCGAGCTCCCCGCTTTTTACCGCTTGCTTTGCCTTAGACTCAGACGTAAATTCTTTTAAATGAATGTCTTTATCCATGGCATTTACATTTTGTTTGAACAACGTATATACGCTTTCCACTTCATAGATGACACCCACATTTGTGCCGTTATCGTCTGAATTAAAAACGTCGATAATTTTCTCCATATTTGTAAGAGCAACTAGAATAAGAGCAGTAATAATCGTCGTAATAATAAAAGATTTTGTTTTTAATTTATTAAGATATGTATGAAAGACAATGACCCAAAATTTATTCATAGGAAGCACCTACCTTTTCAATGAAAATATCATTTAATGAAGGCTCTTCCACTGCGAATTTAGATACAAATGAAAAGTGTTTAAGTTCTTGAAAAATGAGTTGTGATACGGATTCATGTTGAATTTGAACAATCATGCCCTCAACCGTTTTTTTTACCTTTACAACGCCTTCAAGCTCTGTAATTCTCTCAAATGGACCTTTTCCGTGTACAATGACGTTTTTCTTTCCAAATGAACGTTTGATCTCGGGCAGCCTTCCATACACTACAGGCGTGCCATGATGCATAATACATAAATATTCACAAAGTTCTTCCACATGTTCCATTCGATGACTTGAAAAAACAATCGTCGTTCCGCGTTTTTTCAAATCAAGAACCGCTTCTTTTAATACCTCTACATTTACAGGATCCAAGCCACTAAAAGGTTCGTCTAAAATAAGCAGCTCGGGCCGATGAATAACGGAGGCAATAAATTGAATTTTTTGCTGATTTCCTTTGGATAGCTCTTCTACTTTTTTGGAAGCATATTGAGGAATATTAAATCGAGATAACCAGTGCTCCATTTCTTGCAGCACGTTCGCTTTTTTCATTCCGCGCAACCGTCCAAGGTACACAAGCTGATCTTTGACTTTTAATTTCGGATACAGTCCCCTTTCTTCTGGAAGGTAGCCAACTAGATGACTTCTACTGTAAGTTAAAGATTTATCACTCCATTGGATGTGACCTGAGGTTGGTTCAATGAGCCCTAAAATCATTCGAAACGTCGTCGTTTTGCCAGCACCGTTTGCACCTAAAAAACCAAACACTTCGCCTTTTGGAATTTGCAAGGATAGCTCGTTTACAGCTGTAAATTCACCGTACCTTTTTGAAACTTCACGGATAGAAAGAGACATTTAATTCCTCCTTTGTAAATAAACCTATGTTTATTGTATGGAAAAAAATGATATCTGTAAACCTTAGCAGGATTTAGGGGAATAGGACGAGAAATATGTTGAATACGCTTACAATTACACTATAAGAGGAGAGTAGATTTTATGAGTACTTACACATTAACCGCTTTTGAAAAGACTGGAGAAAAATTAATAGATGAAAGTTTTGAAGCAGCTTCTGAGACAGAAGCAAAGACTATCGGCACCAAAAAGTTAGAAGAGCTTTCCTATTTAGAAAAAACGCATCGATGCGTTAGCTCTAGCGGAAAACTTGTATTATTTCATCGTTAATACAAAACGCCGGAAAGTTTTAGCTTTCCGGCGTTTTATATTACTTTACAGCTTCTTTTAGTTCTTTACCAGCTTTAAATGCCGGTACTTTTGATGCTGGAATTTGCATTTCTTCACCCGTTTGAGGGTTACGGCCTGTACGAGCAGCACGCTCACGTACTTCAAATGTACCAAAGCCGATTAACTGAATTTTTTCACCTTCACCTAGCGTTGATGAAATTGTTTCTAGTAATGCATCAACTGCTTTAGATGCATCTGCTTTTGTTAACTCTGATTTTGTTGCCACTGCGTTTACTAAATCTGTTTTGTTCATTTCCAATCACCTCATTAGTTTCTACATTATCTTGTGTTACCACTGTTTTGCAACTTTTAAACATGCTCTATCAATATGATAGACAAAAATATTGGCTTTTAAACTAGTTCACTTAATTTTCGGAAATATCTTTTTCACTTTGATTAAAAACAGGCGCTCGCTTTTCCAGAAACGCACGTACACCTTCCTTATGATCCGAACTTTGGCTCATAGCAAACTGACTTCTTTTCTCAAGCGCAAGCACTTGCTTTAATTGTGAAACAAATGTCTCCACATAAATTCGCTTTGTTTCCTTCAAAGCACGTGAAGGTTTTTTTAGCCAATATGAGAGATAATCTTCTACATGCTTCGCCAAATCTCCTTCTTTTATTTCATCAATTATGCCAAATTGATGAGCTTCCTCTGCTTTTAATGTCTTTCCTTCCCAAATCAGCTGTTTTGCACGATGAGCACCGATGCGCTTTTCTAGTAAAAAATGACAGCCTCCGTCTGGAATTAGAGCAATACCGATAAAGTTCATCGCAATTTTTGTGTGTCTTTCTGCAATAATATAATCAGAAGCAAGCGCAATGCTGAGCCCTAGCCCTGCTGCCGCACCGTGCAGTACACTTATCGTCATTTGAGGGAGGCTGTATAAAGTCAGGACGGCTTCATTAATCAAATCCATTACCTGCTCAAAACGTTCTGATTGTGAAGGTGACATCATCATATTAATATCTCCGCCTGCTGAAAATACTTTTCCGTTTCCTTTTACTATTAAAAAGTCCGCTTCACTTTCTTCGACAACTTTTAAACATTGAATAAACTGCTCTAGCACTTCTTCGTTTAATGCATTTAACGCATCCGGCCTGTTAAACGAAATTGTGGCGATACGCTCTTGCAAAACTAGTTCTACTACTTTTAATTCGACGGTCATCTTACTCACCCTTTCTGATAATGATTGAGGACTTGTTCACGAAGCGTACGTTTCAAAAATTTTCCTACTGTTGTCTTTGGAATTACATTCATAAATAAAATGTCATCTGGAAGCCACCATTTTGCAAACTGCGGCGCTAAAAATTCGAGCAGCTCTTCTGATGAAACGACACCTTTGTATGCATCTTTTAACACGACACAAGCCACTGGACGCTCTTGCCACATCTTATGAGGGACTGCTATGACACAGGCTTCGAAAACAGCTTCATGGGCAATAAGCGCGTTTTCTAGATCAACCGATGAAATCCATTCTCCTCCGCTTTTAATTAAATCTTTTGTTCGGTCTACGATTTTGATCGTTCCCTCTTCGTCAACCGTCACAATATCTCCGGTATACAGCCAGCCGTCTTTAAACGTATCTTCTGTTCTTTTATCCTTGTAATATTCAGAAGCTACCCATGGGCCCTTTAGTAATAGCTCACCCATTTCCACTCCATCCCAAGCAATTTCTCCATTTTGACCTATTACTTTCATTTCAACGCCAGGAACTAAGAAACCTTGCTTCGCTTTTACGTTGAGGTGATACTCAAAGTCTTCGCTGTACTGATAGCTTTTTAAGCGGGAGACGGTCACAACAGGGCTTGTTTCCGTCATTCCGTATGCATGCATAAATTCAATTTGATATTTTTCCTGAAATTCTCGAATAACGCTTTTTGGAGCCGCTGATCCGCCGCATAAAATAGCGCGCAAACTATCGACTGCGTAAGGCCTTTTTTCTATCTCTTGTAAAAAGTTTAACCAAACGGTAGGTACTGCTGCAGCCAGAGTTACTTTCTCTTCTTCAATCAGAGAAGCAATCGTCTCTGAAGTACAAAAAGCACCCGGCAGCACGAGCTTTGTTCCAAACCAAACGGCAGCAAAGGGAATTCCCCATGCGTTCACGTGAAACATTGGAACGATAGGCATAGCGATATCAGCTTCTGATAATCCAGCACTATCAGCAAGCCCTAGCGCCATACAGTGCAGATAAATAGCGTGATGAGAATATACAACGCCCTTTGGCTCTCCTGTAGTAGCAGAGGTATAACAAAGACCTGCTGGTTCTTCTTCGTTTAAATCTTGAACAAAAGAATGCGATGCATCCCCTTGTTTAATCCAACTTTCGTAATGATAAACTGGCAAGTCTGTTTCTGGCAGCTTATTTTCATCTGACATAATGATATAGGCTTCAACATGTGGAAGCTTTTGATGAATGCTTTCAAATAAAGGTAAAAAACATTCATCAAATAAAATGACCTTATCGCGTGCATGGTTAATGATGTATACAATTTGCTCAGGATCTAACCGGATATTGATGGTGTGAAGAACAGCGCCCATTCCGGGCACAGCGAAATAAGCCTCTAGATGTCTATGATGATTCCATGCAAACGTCCCGACTCTTTCTCCTCGCTTCACTCCAATTTGTTCTAGCATACTAGAGAGCTGCCGAGTCCGTTTTATTAACTGGTTATAAGTTAAACGCTGAATTCCTTTTGAAGATTTAGAAATCACTTCTTTTTTACTAAACAGCTTTTCAGCTCTTTCCATCATAGATGGTACGGTTAACTGTACATTCATCATTAAGCGGCACCTCGCATCGCTATAATAAGAAAACGCTTACAACTTTTTATATATTCAACAGATTCCGACATTTCCCTGCCGAAAATAAAAAAAGATCACTAAAAAGTGACCTTTTTATTTCATAAATAATTCATCTAAAATCTTGAGTTTCTCTTGTGTGTAGTGCTCGAATCCATCGTTGTACGATTTTGGGTCTTTTGGATTCGCAAACCTTGTAATAATGCCTGTCTCTGGATGCACAAACTTACTGGATGCCCCGCATCCAAGGCCAATAATCGTCTGCTTTTCTTCCATAATCATAATGTTGTACAAGCTCTCTTGACCAGGGAATGAATATCCAACGTTCTCTAAATTACCTAAAATATTTTTTTGGCGATATAAATAATAAGGTTCATACCCTTGTTCTTGAGTCCACTCAGTCGCTAAATCCATCATTTTACCAATTTCATAACGATCTGCCACTTTATATTTCCGTTTATTTTGAGTCATTTCAGACGCGCGTTTAAACGATAGCGTATGAACAGTTAAAGATTCCGGAAGCAATTTTTTAGATTCGTCTAGCGTATGCTGAAATTCTTCTACACCTTCATTTGGAAGCCCAATAATTAAATCCATGTTAATGTTATTCATCCCCATTTTTCGAGAAAGATGAAATTTATCAATAGTTTCTTCAACTGTATGATGACGTCCAATAGCTCTCAAGGTTTCTTGAATATAAGACTGCGGATTTACACTAATCCGGTCAATATTCCATTTGTTCAAAACAGCTAGCTTTTCTTCCGTAATCGTATCGGGTCTTCCTGCTTCTACCGTAATTTCACGGATATTTTGTACATCTGGGAACGATTCATACATCTCTTCATACAGCATATCCATTTCTTCAGCAGTAATGCTCGTTGGTGTACCTCCGCCATAATAGACGGTTGTAATCTTGACGTTATTGTCTTTTAGCCATTTTCCTACTTCACGCATCTCATAATGCAAGCCGCCTAAAAATGACGTAACGGATCCTTGACGTCCGTTAATTGCATAGGCTGGGAATGTACAGTATGCACACTTTGTCGGACAAAACGGAATGCCTATATAAATGCTTACCTCGTTCTTTAACTCATGTAAATCTGGAATAGCTGCTAGTTGACGATCCACAATATGCTGCATTAAATTAATTTTGTCATCGGTGATTAAATATTCTTCCTTTAGCTCACGATGCGCTTGTTCTTTACTTTTGCCTGACTGCAGTTTCATATGAAGCAGCTTCGTCGGACGAATACCGGTTAAAATACCCCATTTTTGAACAATGTTTGTATACTCCTGTAGCACAGATAAGTAGACGCGAAGCACCACATTTTTTATTTGCTTAAATTTTTCTTTTTCTGTTTCATACGGCGTAAACGATTTAGAAAGCTCTTCTGTAAACACCTTGTCCGTTTCAGCGTCATGCAGCACTGCTTTCGCATAAATTTCTTCATGAACTTTTAGCTCTACTTCGACCTTCAGCTGAGCTTCGTTATCATCCTCAAAGGAGACGTTGCTTTCTTCAAAAAACAAATCTGAAATTCGGTGAAGCGGACGTAAAAAACGCTCATCTTCTATACCTTTTATATAAATGTTCAATATAATCACCTTTCAAATCAATTCTCTCTAAGTAATCAGTTTACAAAACCTACGTATGTCCGGTCAAGGTGCTCAGCTCAAGGGAATGCACGGACAGGAAACAAACGGAAAAAGAGACTAAGCCATAACTACATTAATTCAATCTAAAGACGAACAAATGGGATAAAGGAGCTCATATGAATCACTCGTTACACCTCTGTTGATTTCCGTGCAAGGCTTTGCTTTCCGCGGTCGGCCGATGAGCCTCCTCGTCGCTTGCACCTTTCCCTCAGAAGTCTTCGCCTTGCCCTCCAGTCAACAGCTAGAAGCACCTACATATATGAAACCTACGTTCACTCTACCAATAAAAAAATCCGAACGAATTGGATTCTCTATCAAGAATCTCGATTCATCGTTCGGGTCTTCCTTCGGCTAAACTACTTGTGTTCTAGCCTCTTTTTTCCTTTATTTATTTTAAACGAAAGCTGTCAATTTGATGAAGATAACCAAGGCGCTGCTGCTTTCTAAATAATTCTTTTACCATATAGGCTACACCATTTTCATTATTAGAACGAGTAACCCAATCCGCAAGCATTTTTAATTCTGTTGGTGAATTGCCCATGGCCACCCCCATTCCCGCATGTTCAATCGTTTCTACATCATCATAGCAATTCCCAATTGCTACTACGTCTTCCATTGGTATCCCTAGACGATTTGCTACATAACGAACGCCGGCAGCTTTTGTGGCTCCTTTTGGCGTAATATAACATCTATTTTCATTTGGATACGAAAACCATTCAATATCCGGAACTGCACTAGCAATTGTTTGCTCGGCGTATTCTTTTTCTCTACGATCTGCAAAATACACTTCTATTTTTGGCGTAGAAACAGGTTCATCACGAAGCGTATCTCCTAATGAATCTACGAACTGCACGGGATAAAAGAGCGGTTCTCCCGTTTTTAACACGCTTTTAGCTACAATATTATTAGGGAGCTTTACACGATTTCCAATTGAAAACCTTTCATGTAAAATGCGAACATGACAATTAAAATTTTCAAAAAGCTGAATGAGATTAAATGTTTTCTCCTCGCTAATTCTCTTATCTAGTATTGGTTTGTCTATCGATGTTCCGATAAAGGCACCGCTATGAGTAATGAGCATTGCTGGATGAACTTTAAGTGACCGAGCAATTTTTTTAGCAGACGGAAAATGCCTGTTTGTTACTAACGTAACGTAAACCCCTTTATTTTTCACGAATTGAATTGCGTCTTTCGTTTCTTTTGTAACGCGCCCTTGGCTATTTAAAATGGTTCCATCAATATTCAACGCTAGCAATCGATAAGCCATATGAGAACCCCTTCTTTCATAGATGTCTAATCCGTTCGGATACGGTTATAAATGACCTTTTCATGAGAGTCGGCATGTGTAGCCTTGTTACTAAGCTTATGAGCAGAACTGCACAATTAGAAGAAATTTCTGCACAAAAAAAGAGGAAAAGATTTCTCTTTTCCTCTATCTCTTATTCAGCCGCACCGTAAAGTTCTTCAAGTGGCTTCATAATAATTTTGTTTAATTCACCAATTACCATGCTCATACGTTGCTCAGCTTCCATTAGCTTCGCAATATTTTGATCTTGTTGAACGATTGCAACTGTTTGCTGCGCTTGCTGAACTTCTTCTTCAGTGATTTCTTGGCCCATCATTTGCTTTTGTTGCAGCTCCATTTGCATTGCACGGAAACGCTCAAATAATTGTTTTGAACCTTGATCAGCGTTTACTGCTGCATATAAGTTTTTTAAGTTTGTGTAATCGTCGCTTTGACGAATTGCTTTTTCTAAATCATTTGCTACATCATGTAAGTTTACAGACACGTTAAGTTCCTCCTAATTAAGTTCTATAATTTCTTGACTTCCCTAACTATAACAAATTATTATATAAAATTCAGCTTAAGACCTTTATTTTCTCAGAAAACGATAAATTCTCTTCACAGATTGGGCTAATTCCTCATAGTATATATCAGCATTCGTCTACTAAAGGAAAGAAAAAGAGGATTCGTTTATGAATACTTTTACCATTTCTCTAAAACCACTAGAGAACCATATGAGCAACGACATTTACATTAGTTCTGCTTTATTCTCCCGTGTGAAGTGCAAGCACGAGTTTACGTTAACAGTAGGCTCTATCACGAAAGAAGTCGAAGCCACCGTGTTTCAGCATCGAGAATGCTGTTTCATGATGTCAGAAGCTCTATTTACAGACTTTCGCTTTCCGTATGAAACGCATCAGCTGAGAGGCATTTATGAAGAGAACACGTTTAGGTTGGGACCCGTAATTAGCATCGTAACAGAAGTTCGAGAAGATGAAGAACTCTTTGGTTCCATTTCTGTATTTTGTAAGGAATTTGTTCAAGCTTGCAAGGAGTTAGGGTGTTTTTGCTATGTGAGCAAATTAAGCGACGTGAAGTCATTATGCCCTAAAGGATATGTTTATCGCGCTGATCGATGGGTTTATTCAGACGTTCCCTTTCCGGGAATCGTACACAACCGGATTCATGCCAGGAAAACGGAACAAACCTCTGATTTTCAGACCTTTAAAACATTTTTGAAAGATCATGACGTTCCTTTCTTTAACGCACGTTACTTAAATAAATGGACGGTTTTTCAGCAGCTTAAAGAGGTCGTACACTTGCTTCCCTATTTGCCCAAAACGTATCAGCTTCGTTCACGTCAAGATCTTCTTGACGCTTTAGAACTTCATGACGATGTTTTTTTGAAGCCTGTTCATGGTAGCCAAGGAAAAAACATTTTTAAAATTTCAAAAAAAGAGAAGTATATTTTAGACTATACAACGTTTACGCAGACGTATGAAAAAGAATATGAATCTCTCTATGACTTATTTGAAACGCTATATAGTCAATTAAAAAGGCAAGGATTCCTCATCCAAGAAGGAATTTCACTGCAGACGTACAAACAGTGCCCTTTTGATTTCCGCATTCTCTGTCATAAAAAAGACGACTTGACGTGGAAAATCACGTCCATTGTCACACGTGTATCAAAACCCGGCAATTTCGTCTCAAATCTTGCCCGTGGAGGAGATATTCATCCTCCTCAGCAAGTGTTAACTCAGCTCTATGATTCAAAAACTACGCGCCATATCCTTTCACTTTTAAAAGAGATTGCGATTGAAATTTGCACGCAGCTTTCTCATCCGTCTGAACTTTATGCAGAATTCGGTATTGATTTAGCGATTGATCAAGAAGGAAAGCCTTGGATTATTGAAGTAAATGTCAAACCTTCCAAACAATCAGATTCAAGCGCTTTCTCTGTCCGTCCATCAACAAAAGCACTGCTTGATTATTGTCTGCATGCAACGAATTTTCAAGTTCCCAAGGAGGATTTATGATGATTTCATTAGGCTTTTTAACGATTCACCCACAGCAAGAAGTGGAGTACGTGACCGAAATTGCTAAACATGCTTCTGAGTTTTCGATTGAAATATACCGTTTTACTCCTTTTAACATTCATCCTAACACCGAAAATATTGAAGGCTTCCGCTACGATTTACAACAAAAGAAATGGATAGAAGATTCCTTCTTACTTCCTTCGTTTATTTACGATCGCTGCTTTTATCGAAAAGACTCGCTGTCTAAAAAGGCTCGCCCTATTGTAAACTGGCTTAAACAGCGGGAAGATGTTACATTTTTAGGCCATGGATTGCCCAATAAGCTAGATGTCTATGAAGTAATTAAAAAAGATAGCTATTTATCTTCATATATTCCTCCTACCACTTCAATCGAAAGTGTAGAGCAACTTGTTCAGCTGCTTCGAACAAACGATAGCCTAATGATTAAACCTGCCAACGGCTCACAAGGTAAAGGGATTGTGAAATTAAGACAGCGCGGACGTGAAATTGAAGCTTCTTATCAACAAAATGACATTGTAAATACCATTCTATTTTCCTCTTTTCAGGAGTTTAAGAACTGGTTTACGAAAACGACCCGTGATGTACTGTATATTGCTCAGCCCCATATTTCATTTTTCCCTTATGAACGCACTCCTTTTGATATAAGACTGCTATTACAAAAAGGAAACGATGGTGCTTGGAAAGAAATTGGAAGAGGAATTAGACAAGGTGAACGGGACTCCATCGTAACAAATGTAAGTTCAGGAGCATCTATTGTATCTTTTGAGAACTTGCTGCCTCGCATCCCTCGCGTTCATCGTCAATATGTAATGGATGAAATCAACACCATTTGTAAAACGATTCCGTCCGTGCTGGAAAATCACTTTCCTTCTCTTTTTGAATTAGGTATTGATTTATGTATCTCGAGAGACTTCAGCATCTGGATTCTAGATTTAAATTCGAAACCGGGAAGAAAAATAGTAATGGAGACAGCACCTGAACAAAAAGAAGTCATGTATAAAAATGTCCTGTCTTACTGCGTCTATTTAGCTAACACACTATCGTATCGTAAGGAGTAATGCTATGAAAAAAACTCTTACTCGCCTTGTTGTAGTAGAGCAGCTAGGCTGCGATCTTTCTGTTCCTGCATCTCTTTACAAAGACTCCTTGAAACAAGCAGCTTTTGGAACAATGACAGCTCCATGCCTTATACAATCTTCAGAACGTAAAGAAATTCAGATTTCAGCTGAGCTAATGACAAAACTTCAAATTCCTTTCGCCCATATGATGCACCCTATTATTGTGAATGAGACCATTCACTTAGGACCTTTAATCGGTGTGTTATCCGCTGGCTTTACTGGTTCTCTGCTGCGGCCAATTGGAAAGCGTTCCCTTCACTTAGCTAAACTTCTTTCTACTGCAAGTATAACAGGGGGCCTGCCTTTTATTTTTGGAACTCATCATATCAACTGGGAAACCGGGACCATAAACGGCTATTTTTATGAAGAAAGCGGCTGGACACAGCATGAAATCCCGCTTCCTAACGTTGTATATAATCGTTTGCCAAATCGAAAAACAGAGGTGTTAGCTCCTTTTAAGTTCATTAAAGAAAAGATGATGACTGATTACGGCATTCCATTTTTTAATCCTGATTTTTTCAACAAGTGGGAAATTCATGAGCTTTTAAAACTGAACGAGCAGACAGCCTATTTGTTACCTTACACGGTTGAAAGTCCTTCGTGTGAGCAAATAAAAAAACTCCTGCTTCTTCATCAAACCGTTTATTTAAAACCGAAAAACGGAAGCTTAGGCCGCGGCATTTATACCCTATCTTTTAAGGATTCCATGTACACGCTGACTTACAAAGGAGAAAAAGGTCTTCATGTTCAAGAAAAAGAAACCTTAGAGGATCTATTATCAGAATTTGAATATTTACTTACTAATCCTTCCTACATTGCTCAGCAAGGTATTTCATTAATCAAAAAAGAAAAGCGCTGTGTAGACTTTCGCGTGCATACGAATAAAGACGGAAATAACCAATGGATGCTTACTGCTCTAGCTGCTAAAGTAGCCGGTCCCAACAGCATCACTACGCATCTTGATTACGGCGGAGAAATTGAAGCTACAGCCAAAATATTCACCAACCCTTCTTACAAAAAAGAAATTGAAAATAAGCTAAAAGATGCTGCTATCTCAATTAGTCATGTGCTTGAACAGGAGCTGAACGGATTAATTGGAGAGCTTGGATTCGATTTTGGAGTGGATTATCAAGGAAACGTATGGCTGTTTGAAGCTAACTCTAAGCCTGGTCGCTCTATTTTTTCACACCCTGCCTTACGAAAAGCAGATCAACAAACTAGAAAACTTTCTCTAGAATATGCGATTTACTTATCTGGATACTATCTAAATACACCTGAAGGCATCAGCATATGATTACAATTTACTATCACAAAGAAAAGCAGCAGTGGTTTCATCATAACCCTTTAGCATCTTACACATGGGGAGTTCAAGAAATTGAACTTCCCTTTACTCAAAACATTTCTTCTACTCAAGCTTTTCTTCGTTTAAAAGGAGAAAGAGTCGGTCCTATTGTGGGAGTTTTAACGAACAAAGCTGTTTTGGAAAAACTGAATGTAAAACAGCGCCCTTTATTAGAACTCTTACATCATACCCTGCAAGAAAAAGGCGGGCTTCTTGCTTTATTCGCTGAAGAAACAATGTCTCATCACTTCTTTGAAGGATATTGCTTTGACGGTGCAAAAAAGCAGTGGATCAAAACAACTTTGCCGCTGCCAAACGTTATATATAATCGTTATCCAGGAAGAAAATCTGAAACCAAGAAGCTGACATCTTTACATCAGAAAATTAAAAGCAAGCACATCCCACTTTTTAATTCCGCTTTTTTTTCAAAATGGAAAGTATATCAATTATTTTCAAAGGATCCACTACTATTTTCTCACCTTCCTAAAACCTATCGTTTAACACCAGAAATTGATATTGCTAAGCTTCTGCAAAAACACTCTTCCCTTTATTTTAAGCCTATTAACAGCAGTAAAGGTGCTGGAATTTTCCGATTATCTTCCCATAAGCATACGATTATTTACCAAGATCATAAGCGCAAAGAAGAATTTTCTTCTTTACAAGCAATTGACCTTCCCAGGTCTGCTTATCTCATTCAAGAAGCGATTGAGACGCAACCATTCAAAGACAGGCGCTATGACTTACGTATTTTAGCGCATCACAAAGATAGCGGATATGTTATTAGCGGCGTCGGTATTCGACATAGTCCCTATCAATCCATTACAACACATACTTTAAACGGCGGCAGTATTTTACCTTTTCAAGATCTTGAAAATGAAATAGATACTTCCTTTCTTTCGTCCTTTGTAAATACGTGCGGGCAAGTCCTTCAAAAGTCCTTCCCTCTAGTTGAAGAATTTTCTCTTGATATGGCAAAGTCAGCCCAAGGGCAGTATTATTTGTTTGAAGTGAATGCAAAACCGATGATTTTTGATGAAACAGATATTCAAACGCAAGGTGCTAAACACATATGCAACATATTTTACAAATTAACAAAATTTTTAGATTAAATGTTTTTTCATCTCCTTTTCTCATGTTAAGCTTATAATAACTAATTGAGAAAGGAGATTTTCTTTATGGTTTCACATTTTCAGGTTAAACCACTGTATCAAAATAATCGAATGCCGGGCTGGCACATCTCGTTTTATATGAATCGGGTTTATTATGAGGCTGATTATTTAAAAGATGGACAAATCGTATGGAAAACTGCGCTTTCTAATCAAATAGATGAAACACAATTAATTGATTATATTCATGAGCTTATGCTTTTTCATGTTTATGAATAGTAAGCTTTCACCGAAGGGAACGAGCACAGATGAAACAGCTGCACACACTATTTGGGGATAAAATGATTAAGGCTAAAATCCCTTCTCAATTTGAACGTTACAAATGGTTTTCATGTGATGAAGGCTTCATTGGAATTGAACACTCGGCTTTATCTCAAAAAGAGCAGGCGTTACTTTCTGCTTTTTTAACCCCTTATGATGAGAAAGTTTCTTTACTGACGCCAGAGCAATTGTATTGGTCAAACCTGTTATTTGAAGCGCCTAAAAAAGTCATTCACTCTCATCATACGCACCATTCTTTTCGCTTCACCCAGTTTTTAATTAAACGTTTGTTTGAACAAAAAATAGAGTTTGAAAATGCACTTCACGCCTTGTATTCTACCTCCATTACTGTGTTGTGGATTGATAAACAATCAGGTATCGTTATCGAAACCTTTGATGATCCTAATGACTTAACTGAAAATTTATTAGATTCTATCGAGGTGCTATGTCATGATTTTGAAACTTCGATTCAGTTCTTTGAAGGCCAAATTCACTTTTTTCCGTCTTCACCGCGATTAATTTTTGAGCGTGAAAAGAAATGGTTTTATCAAATTAAGCATACAGTCGAACAAAAACATGTTATCCATTTTACCGACGTTTTACCCCATTTGGTTCTGCAAGAGTCTTCAGAGGCAATCCAAAATCATATGATACATTTACTTGACTTAGTAAAAGATGATGGAGATCTGTTAGAAACGATTAAAGTTTATTTAGAATGTAATTTAAACGTATCTCTTGCTGCTAAGAAATTGTACATGCATCGCAACAGCTTGCAGTATAGAATTGAGAAATTTATTGATCGCACACACCTTGATATCAAACACTTCACAGGAGCTGTGTCTGCTTACTTAGCCATTCTTGCTTTAAAAAATTCGCAAGATGGAAAATAAAGTGAAAGGGTTTTCGTAAATAATGCACGAAAACTCTTTCTTTTTTTGTGCATGTTTGCCATTTACCGTTTCGTTAAAAAAAATTACACTAGAGTTAAGAAAACGGTTTCACAGAGTACATACAAGGGGGAAATGGAAATGGCTGAATTACGTTTAGAACATATTTATAAAATGTATGATAAAGATGTGACGGCGGTAAAAGATTTTAACCTTCACATTCAAGATAAAGAATTTATTGTATTTGTTGGTCCTTCAGGCTGCGGGAAATCGACAACGCTTCGTATGGTTGCAGGGCTAGAGGAAATTTCCAAAGGTGATTTTTATATTGACAGCAAGCGTGTAAATGACGTTGCTCCAAAAGATCGCGACATTGCAATGGTATTCCAAAACTACGCATTGTATCCGCATATGAGCGTATATGACAACATGGCTTTTGGCTTAAAACTTCGTAAATTACCAAAAGATGAAATCGACCGCCGCGTAAAAGATGCCGCTCGTATTTTAGGACTTGAGCAATACTTAGAGCGCAAGCCAAAAGCATTATCTGGCGGACAGCGTCAGCGTGTAGCTCTAGGTCGTGCAATCGTTCGTGATGCTAAGGTCTTCTTAATGGACGAACCTTTATCAAACTTAGATGCGAAATTACGTGTGCAAATGCGTTCTGAAATTGCGAAGCTTCACCAGCGTTTGGGTACAACGACAATTTACGTAACACATGACCAAACCGAAGCAATGACAATGGCTTCTCGCCTGGTTGTTATGAAAGATGGGATTATCCAGCAGGTTGGTACACCAAAAGAAGTATATGAAAAACCTGAAAATGTATTTGTAGGCGGGTTTATTGGTTCTCCTGCTATGAACTTTTTAACCGGAACGTTAAAAGACGGAAAGGTTCAAGTAGGCGATTCTCTTCTTGCAGTTCCGGAAGGTAAAATGAAAATACTTCGCGAGCAAGGATATTTAAACAAACAAATTATTTTAGGCATCCGTCCTGAAGATTTCCATGATGAGCCTGTATTTATTGAATCTTCACCTGGCACAAAAGTTACAATCAAAGTCGATGTATCCGAGTTAATGGGAGCTGAAACCATGCTTTATTCTAAACTTGGCGGACAAGATTTTGTAGCACGCGTAGATTCAAGAACAGATATTAAACCGCTTCAATCTCTAGACTTAGCATTAGATATGAACAAAGCGCACTTCTTTGATGCAGAATCTGAACAGCGCATCCGTGCTGAACACGAATAAAAAAGACCCCTAGGGGTCTTTTTTTATTCCTGTATTTGCTTCAATTCTTCACTGTGACAAGTAGAGCAGTAAAAGAGATGAATACATTGGTGATTTGCTAAATCACTAGGATAACCATTTTCTACTTTTAATTGATCGATTTCCATGTAAGCACTGTAATCATCAAAATAATCGCTGACTTTTCCCATATCCCCCAGCACTCCTCCACATGTTTTGCACGTCATTTGTACATCACTAAACCCATTGCATAAGGAACAAATCGACATCTGCACACCTCGCTTTACCTCATCAATATGTACCTATAATATGCACGGAATAAAACTCTCTTACTCTTTATCAAACTCCACACAATATTTTCTATAAATTGCCAATAAATTTCTATGTATATGTTTTTTTCCCTTTCGCCATAATACTAGTAACAACCGAGCACAACAGCTCGTAAACATTGAGTTAGGCCGCGGTAGGCAAGCAGATCTAATCGATGCATCTGCTCGGCTGGTTCAACTCCAGCTAACTCAACCATTACAATCTATTTTATCTAACGAGGAGATGAATACACATGGCAAATTATCAAAACGCATCAAACAGAAATTCATCAAACAAGTTAGTAGCGCCTGGTGCTCAAGCTGCTATCGATCAAATGAAGTTCGAAATCGCTAGTGAGTTTGGTGTAAACTTAGGACCAGATGCAACAGCTCGTGCGAACGGATCTGTTGGTGGCGAAATCACAAAACGTTTAGTACAATTAGCTGAGCAAAACTTAGGCGGCAAGTACTAATATTAACTAATTTCATATTATGGCTTTAGCGCTCCAAGATCTCTTGGAGCGCTTTCTAATTTCTTTTAATCAGCTTCCTCATTCTTATTCGCAAATGATTTTACCGAAACTTTGCGAATACGTCGATTTTCTACTTCCTTAATGGTAAACAATATCTCTTCATATGAGAAAAAGTCTCCTTTAGCAGGAATATGATCAAACTGCTCATATATCCATCCCCCTAAGGTATGGCACGTACTGTCAGGAGAACTAACCGCTATATAGGTTAAAAATTCATCAATAGGGATGTCGGCGTTAAATTCGTACTCCTTTTCCCCTAGCTGGTGTACATACTTAACAGCTTCATCATGTTCATCCCAAATCTCTCCTACAATTTCTTCTAATATATCCTCTAAGGTCACAAGGCCGGCCGTTCCCCCAAACTCATCAACTACAATTGCCATGTGAACCTTACTTTTTTGGAGCTCTGGCAATAGAACAGATATTTTCATGGATTCTACTACAAAAATAGGTTGTCTCAACAAATCACGAATAGAAATCTCTTTTCTTTGGACTAAACAGGTTAAAAATTCTCTTTCTGATAAAATGCCAATAATATTATCAATATGATCTTCGTATACAGGGACTCTCGAATATCTCTCTTCAAGAAACATTTGACAAACCGAATCAATATCGGCATTTACGTCAACTGCTGTGACATCTATTCTAGGTTTTAAAATTTGCCCCACCACAATGTCATTAAAATTGAGTGAACGATGAACTAGCTCTTTTTCAATATTATTAATCGTTCCTTCTTCTTCGCTTAAATCTACCATCACTTTAATTTCATCTTCTGTAATCGTTGGTGTAGGAGCAGAGGCTAACAAGTGAGAAGTTCCTTTTTTCACCTGTAAAAATAAGAAGGAAATCGGGGTTAACAATTTAATAATAATAAATAACAAGGAAGAAATCATCAGCGCAAAAGATTCGGCATGCTCTTTAGCTAACGATTTTGGCAAGACTTCACCAAAAATCAAAATGATGATGGTCATAACGATGATACTAATCACAAGTGCTAGGTTTCCTTTAAACATATCGAGGGCAATTTTAGCTGCCAAAGAGGACGCAGCAATGTTTACGACAACATTTCCTACTAAAATTGTCGATAGCGTCTGCTCAAAGTGTTCAGCAATATGCAGCGCTTTTTTACTTCCCCGATATTTTTTCTCAGCGTAATGTTTTAAACGAATTTTATTTACGCTTGAAAAGGCTGCCTCAGCAGATGAAAAGAAAGCTGATAACATAAGCAAGACGACTAATATCATCATTTGATTCAGAGGCAAGTCTCCCAAAAGCCATTCACTCTCCTATTTTTTGATTTTTCTGTCTTTTTATCATATCAAATTTTTTTGTTGTTGAATATTTCATTCATCAACTTTGTATTACTTTATGCTACGCATGCTTTTTATTATGAATAAGTATACAGATTGTATATCCTAAAGAATAGATACTATCTTTTATAGAGGGGTGTAGCCAATGAAAATTTTACTATTAGGCTCTACAGGGCGAGTTGGACAGTCTTTATTAAAAATGATGCTAAAAGATGAAAACGACGTTACTGTACTTGTTAGAGACCGCAATAAGCTACAGGTTAGTCATCCAAACCTACATATCTTACAAGGCGATGTACTTCATCAAGAAAATATCAACTTTGCCCTCAAGCACCAAGATATCGTAGTCAGCGCGTTAAATACAGATGGTGCAGAGACGATTTCAAAAAGTATGCCGCTTATTATAAACAGCATGAAGTATTACGGCGTTCATCGTATTCTTACTATTGGAACTGCAGGCATCTTACAATCACGAACAGAACCAGAAAAGTATCGTTTTCAATCAAATGAATCAAAGCGTAAAACGACCAGAGCAGCAGAAGATCATTTAAAAGGATACTTACACTTGAAGGAAAGTGATCTAAACTGGACCGTTATATGCCCAACATACTTGCCTGAGGGTGAAATAACAGGCACGTATCGAGTGGAAAAAGATATTTTACCAGCTGATGCCGTTAAAATTTCAACGGGAGATACCGCTCACTTTACCTACCATGAGATATGGGCTCAAAAATTTTCCAAATGCCGCGTTGGAATTGCTTATTGAAAAATCAGGAGAACTTTTCGTTTTCAAAACGAGAAGTTCTACATCCAGAAAATACCGATTATAGCTAATCCACCTAGAACAAAACCTCCTATTTGACCAACGAGAGCCGGTGTCAAAACAGGCTTTCCTTTTTCTTTCTCTAATGTGCTAATATCAAGCTTCATCTGATACATTTCTTCTTTTAAATCTTCAATCTGGCCGTGCAGCGCTTGAATCTGACGTTCTTGGTCACTCATCCACTATCTTCCCTTCCCTTTTTTATTTTTATCATATGCGTAAAAAAGTTAAAGCTTTACTTTTCGGCATCACTTTTTCTAAATGATAAAAACTCCTGTCCCCGGCTTTAGGATAAAAAACTCTTTCCTTCTCATAATAAAAAAGAATAGAGTCCTTAGTCATTGTTGAAAGGAGAACACGATGATAAAACTTGTGTTGATTCGGCACGGACAAAGCGTGTGGAATCTGGAAAATAAATTTACAGGCTGGACGGATGTAGATCTTTCTAAAAATGGATTGCAAGAAGCGCGAGAAGCCCGAAAAGTATTAAAAAAAAACGAGTATGTGTTTGATATTGCCTATACTTCTGTTTTAAAACGATCCATTCGCACTCTATGGGTTGTCTTACATCAAATGGACTTCATGTGGATTCCTGTATATAAATCTTGGAGGCTGAATGAACGTCACTACGGAGCTCTTCAAGGCTTGAACAAAGAAGAAACCGCAAAAAAATTTGGAGAAGAGCAAGTACATTTGTGGAGAAGGTCGATGAACGAACGCCCTCCTGCTTTAAAAACAACAGATATTCGCTATGAAGCTTCCAATCCGAAGTATAAGGACTTAAGTAGAGGGCAATTTCCTGCAACTGAAAACTTAGCTGACACGGAAAAGCGGGTTCTTGAATACTGGGACGAAATCATTGCTCCTTCTATTAAAGCTGGCAAAAGAGTCATTATTTCCGCTCACGGTAATACGATTAGAGCTCTGATGCAGTATTTGGATAACATTTCGCCTGATGGCATTGCGAACTTGAATATTCCCACAAGCGTGCCGCTTGTCTATGAGCTTGATGATAATTTAAAGCCCATTAGACATTATTATTTAGGCATCGATGGAGAGATTCCTACGCATATTCCTTCTTCATAAAAAACGTGCCTAGATTGTAGGCACGTTTTTTTATATGTTTGAACGAAAGTATTTTCTATACGCCCAGTGATTAGTAGGACCGTGTCCGGAACCAATTTCAAGCGTATGCTTAATCGCATAGTGAACAAAATCCGAAGCGGTTTGAACTGCTTCAACCACGCTTTTGCCTTTCGCTAGTTCAGCCGTGACGCAAGCAGCAAACGTGCATCCCGTTCCGTGTGTATGCTTTGTATTCATCTTTTCATGCGTGATTTCAACGTACGTATGACCATCATACACTATATCAATCATATCTTGATGAGATTGATCATGTCCGCCTTTAATTACCACGTGCTTTACACCTAGCTCATGCATCTGTTTTGCCGCTTCTTTTCTGTCTTCAATCGTGTGAATCTCTTTACCCGTGATGACTTCCGCCTCCGGTATGTTCGGCGTAATGACTTCACAAAGAGGCAACAATTCTTTTAGAGCCTGTACAGCTTCTCTTTGAAGAAGAGACTGACCGCCTTTTGCAATCATAACGGGATCAACTACAACATTTTGCAGTCCGTACTGTTTGATTTTACGAGCTACTGCGTAAATAATATCAGCACTGAACAACATACCTGTCTTCACTGCATTAGGAAATAAGTCAGTGGCAATTGAATCTAACTGCGTTTCAACTGCTTCTACTTCTAAAGGATAAACTCCTTGAACGCCAACTGTATTTTGTGCAGTCACAGCTGTAATAACAGACATGCCAAAAACGTCACGCTCTTGAAATGTTTTTAAATCTGCTTGAATGCCTGCTCCTCCACCGCTGTCTGATCCAGCAATGGTTAATGCTTTTGGTACTGTCATGCTTGAAACCTCCATCTCTTTCTTACCCAATATACCGATGATAAAGTGACTTTGCTTCTACTATATCATTTGTTCCATGGACAAAGACGCGCCCATCTTGAAACATCACTAAACGGTAATCATCTACATAAAAAGAAAGCAAATACGGATTTTGTTCAATTTTATATCCTTTTTCTTTTAATCGTTCACCTAAAGACTGCAGCGGCTGCTTGGCTGATTTGCCCGGACGGATTTGTACGGTGTTTCTTCCGCATAGCACAGCTGTTTTCGTTTGATTTTCATATTGTAAAAAGGGATACGTTTGTTCACTGCCGCATGAGCGGCAAGCAGATTTGCGAAACACGTTCACATTGATGCTCGTATACTCATTTTTCCATACGTCAAACGAAACAAGTTCCCTCCTGAGCGCATTCCAGTCTCCGACTAATATTTTTAACACTTCTGTTACTTGATGAGCGACTACCATTTGTACAGCAGGACTAATAATTCCCACTGTATCACATGTTAACCCTCCAAGCGGTACAGATTCAAGCAAACAGGATAAACACGGTGTTTCACTTGGTATGATAGTATAACTAATTCCATAACTTCCTACACATGCTCCGTAAATCCAAGGAATATCATATTTTTGTGATAAGTCATTCATTACAAGGCGTGTGTCAAAATTATCGGTTGCATCAATCATAACATCTACCCCCTCAACAAGCTGTTCTAAAACTTGAGGGGTACCGTCTGCTACGTGCGCTTCTACTTTTACATCATGATTAATATCATGAAGCCGTTTTTTAGCGGCAATTGCTTTTGGGATTCTTTTATCAGCATCTTTTTCACTATACAATTGCTGCCGCTGAAGGTTGCTCCACTCTACATAGTCCCGGTCAATGAGCGTTATTTTCTTTACCCCCGCTCGTGCAAGGGCCTCGGCGTTCCCTGTTCCAAGAGCACCTGCTCCTACAATCAGAACATGCTTTTCTTGAATTTGCTGCTGTCCGCCTTTTCCAATAGGTTGAAACAGTTCTTGGCGGGAATAACGATTAATCAACCGATACTCATCCCTTCTGTTGGACTGCTTGCCGTTGCATATTGTTTCTTTTCAATACGTCCTGCTTCAAATGCTGCTCTTCCTGCTTCAATCGCTAGCTTCATAGCACGAGCCATCTTCACAGGATCTTTTGCTCCTGAAACAGCTGTATTTAATAACACACCATCTGCTCCTAGCTCCATAGCTTGAGCTGCGTCTGAAGCCGTTCCAATACCTGCATCTACAATTACTGGAACAGTTGATTGTTCAATGATAAAACGCATGTTCAACGGATTAATAATACCTTGACCTGAACCGATAGGCGAAGCTCCTGGCATAATGGCATGTACCCCTAACTCCTCTAAACGACGCGCAAGTAAAACATCATCTGATGTGTAAGGTAAAACGGTAAAGCCCTCTTTTAACAGTTCTTCACTAGCTTTTAATGTTTCAACTGGATCAGGAAGCAGCGTTTTATCACATCCAATTACTTCTACTTTCACCATGTCACAAAGTCCAGAAGCCTTTGCTAATTTAGCAATACGTACGGCCTCTTCTGCATTTTTTGCTCCCGCAGTGTTAGGCAAAAGAGTGAAACGCTTCACATCAAGCGCTTCTAGTAAATTAGGCTGATTTTGATCAAAAATATCCATTCGTCTAACAGCAAATGTTAAAATTTCTGTTTCCGACTCTTCTACCGCTTGACGCTGAGTCGTAAAGTCCGGAAATTTCCCTGTTCCTAATAATAAACGTGAATTAAATGTATACTGTCCAATTTTTAACATACTCTTCATCCTCCTCCTACAAATGAAACGACTTCTAATGTATCTCCATCTTTTAAACTTGCATCACTATGTTCTTCTTTTTGTAAAATGTTCTTGTTTAGCTCAACAATTACCACTCGTTCATGCAGGTTCTGAGCCTGCAACAAGTGCTCGACCGTTTCAATTTCATCTCCAACAGTAACGGTCTTACCATTAATGATTAGATTCAATGAACTCCCTCCATTACTCTCGTTAGCTGAAATGATGTGAAAAATGAATGATTCGGCTTTTTCCCTAACAAAGCATCAGCCATAATTTTTCCAGTTGCAGCACTTAATAAAATACCGTTTCGGTAGTGGCCAAATGCCATGTGTAGATTCGCTATTTCAGGATGCTCTCCTAAATAAGGCCAGCCATCATTTGTTTGTGGACGAAGACCTGCCCATGCTTTTTCAAATGTGGCTTCTTTAATAGCTGGCAGAAGCGCAGAAGCTTTATTCAGCAAAAATTGAATACCCTGTGCAGAAACCGTCTTGGTAAAATCATGCTGTAGCTTAGTTGCCCCTATTACGATTCTTCCACCAGTCTTAGGCACTAAGTAAAAACCTTCATCTAAAAAAATCGTTTTAGAAAGCAGCGGCTTATGGCTTTGAAGAGCAATACACTCCCCTTTTACAGGAAACACCTGACCTAAATGTTCAGAAGAAATAAATCGTTTAGCCCATGAGCCTGCTGCAATAACTACTTTTTCTCCATAAAAAGAGCCTTTGGACGTCTGTACACCTTTTACTGTTTCATTTTCCATAATAAGAGAATGAACGTCACAGTATTCGAATACATCTGCTCCGTGATACAAGGCTCCATGAGCAAGAGCTTGCGTTAACTTAGCCGGAGCTAGCTGGCCGTCTCCCGGTATTGTAATGGCTCCGTATATGTCTGGAGAGAGCCCCGGTTCTAACAAACGCGCTTCTTTTACATCGATCCATCTTACATGTTCATCCCACCGGTGGTGCTGAGCGGCTTTTTTCTTTAATACGTGTGCATCTTCTTCTGTTACAGCGACTTTTAATAAGCCTTTTTGAATGAGCTCTATGTCGATAGCCGTTTTTTCTTTTAGTTCCTTCACCAGTTCAGGAAACATGCTTCTACTCTTAATAGCAAGGTCTAAAAGAGGGCCTTCTTCATCAATCTCAGCTTGAGCACCTAAAATACCAGCGGCTGCACTTGAAGCTTCACAACCAATTTGATTGCGCTCAAGAATAGCTACTGAAGCTCCTTGTTTTGACAGATGATAAGCGATAGAAGAGCTGATTATACCTCCTCCGATTAACAGTACATCATAATGCTGCTTCATTTTTTCCACCTCCAGATGTCCATATATGAGAATATTGTTTAATCGCTTTGAGGGGATCTTGCGAAAGCATGACACCAGACATCACAGCTATACCGTGTGCTCCTGTTTGAAGCACCTCTTTGGCATTTACAGGTGTAATCCCTCCAATGGCAATAACCGGTATCTGCACAGCGTCTACTACTTCTTTTAGTGCTGCTATCCCTCGACTTTTTAATCCTTTTTTTGAATGTGTTGAATAAATATGTCCGTATAGAATGTAGTGAGCCCCATCTTTTTCAGCTTCTAAAGCCTCTTCCACAGAGTGAACTGACTTTCCGACAATAAGAGAAGGAAATGCGTCTATAACAAACGAAACGTCTAAACTATGATAGGCAAGCTGTACGCCTTTTGCTTTTAAAGCATGCGCTACATCAACTCTGTCATTCACAATAATTTTAGAGCGACAAAATGGCAGGCTTTCTAGTAAACATTGAATCTGCTTTGCCGTTTTCTCTTTTTCTCTAATATGAACAGCGCCCGCAAAAGGCGCGATAGCCGTTAAAATTTTTTGAAGCTCTTCGATTGGCTGCTTATCTGTTGTAATGACATGAAATTTAGGAATATCCACATGATCGAAACCTTTCCATTCAGAATAAAGAGAAATTTCAATCACTTCGTCTTGTGTAGAGGGCTTTATTACATACAAAAAACCACTCTACAACGTAGAGTGGTTAGCATGCATCGTTATGTAAACATGATCGCCACTTCCCTACGCTGGTCCAAACCAGATCAGGTTCAAAGGGTCCGAAATACATTCGTCTCAGCTTCAAAAAGCTCCCCTAGTGATTGCTATTTATTGATTTTGTTTTCGCACTTAAAATTATAACACAACTAGATGTAAATACAATATCTCTTTATGCTCTTACGGCTCTCTTCCTTTTATAGATGTATCTTTTAAGCTTCTTTACTAAGAGGCCCGGCGCACCGCATCATTCTGCTTTTTATATGGTTAGTAATCGGTATAGTCGTCAAATTCTTCTTTGTCTTTTTCCTTTTTCCGATCCCATATAAACAGCAGGAGTAACATAATAAAAGTTAGAATATAAAAACCGTAAAAAATAAATGCCGCCACAACATTTATAAATAAAAATAAAAAACCGATGATCTGACCTGCAACAGCTACAATCAACAAAATGTATTTCCAAACTTCTGCTTTTCTATCCATTCTCTACTTCTCCGTCTTTTTGTTTTTCCCTACTAGAAACGTTCTCTTTACTTAAATAAAAACGTTCCTGCCAGTAAGCCGACTGTAAATAAACCAACTGTTCCAAATGCTGAAATCCCCACGTACGCCAACATTTTTCGATAAGATTTTTCTCGAATTAACTGTACGGTTTCCACACTAAACGTTGAAAAAGTGGTAAAGGCACCAAAAAAACCAATGCCAATCATTAAAAATATTGAATCATCATAAGCATGACTCGGGACCTTTTCATAATAACTACCGTAAAAAAGACCAAGCCCAGACGCACCGAGCAAGTTTACAAACAGCATTGATACTGGAAAAGGAGGGTTTGAAATTGTTTTTGTAACTTTTAAACCCAAAAGATATCGGCATATTCCTCCAGCTGCCCCGCCAAGTGCCAAGCTCACTATGCTCATTTACTTCACCTCATGTACTTTCACTAAATTTTCCCCTGCCGCTTCACCGCATAGAAAGCCTGCTAAAGCAAGAAGGATTCCACCTACTAAAGAGACAATGACATAAATGGCTCCCCCAAGTAAATGGTGCTGAGTGAGAGAAATGACGTCTCCTGCAAACGTTGAATACGTTGTAAAACCGCCGCACACGCCAACTCCTAGTCCAAGCTTTATCCATTCTTTTGGCTTTTTCCACGCAAAAAATCCTGTTAATAGGCCTAGTATGAAGCTTCCTAATAGGTTTTCAATTACCGTTCCTATTGGATAGCCCGTATATAATAAGGAAAGGTTCAGCAAATAACGTGCATATGTACCAGCGATAGCACCAAAGGCAATTGAGATTAAGTTTATGGCTTTCATCATATCGCTCCGTTTCATAAATTCTTCTTTAAGTGTACCATAAGGAATTTATTTCTACCTTAACATTTAACTATATGTTTATTGCACCAAAAGTCATGAAAAAATGAAAGAGAAAATCGTCGCATGAAACTTCCTTTTTACTCCTCTAATTTCCCTTAAAAATCCACTTAATCCAAATTTTAAAATCTTTCTGTATCCTTATGACAAACCGTGTATAGAAGGTATATTTCCCTTATTTTAAGTCACATTAATCGTATAAGTTTTTTTTGTTGACTTTTGCTGTGTTCTTGTTTAGTATCACAGAGTATCATTTCCTATCAGAATACTAGGGGGTTTAGAAAATGAAGAAATTTGCTGCACTTTTGTCGCTACTATTAGCTTTCACAGTTGTGCTTGCCGCATGCGGTTCTAGCTCAAAAAATGAAGCAAACAATGGAGACAATAAATCTTCACAAGAGGATTTATATAATAAAGTGAAAAAAGATGGTGTATTAACAGTTGGAACTGAAGGTACATACCCTCCGTTCACTTTTCATGATGACAAACAAAAGCTAACTGGGTTTGATGTAGAATTGGCTCAAGAAGTAGCTAAACGTCTTGGCGTAAAAGCTGAGTTCAAAGAAACACAGTGGGATGGCATGTTTGCAGGATTAGATGCTAAACGCTTTGACATGATTGCTAATGAAGTGGGTATTCGTGAAGATCGTCAAAAGAAATACGATTTCTCTGACCCATACATCCAGTCAGGCGCCGTATTAATTGTTCGTAAAGACGAAAAAGATATCAAATCATTTAAAGATTTAAAAGGAAAAAAATCAGCGCAGTCATTAACAAGTAACTATAAAGACATGGCTCAATCTTATGGTGCAAACATTACGAGTGCTGAAGGTTTTGCTCAAGCAGTAGAACTAATGAGCGCAAACCGTGTTGATGCTACAATCAACGATAAATTATCGTTCCTTGACTATAAGAAAAAGCACCCTAACGCACCTATCAAAATCGCGGATGAAAAATCCGATGGTGCTGCAAGCGGCTTTATGTTTAGAAAAGACAGCGGTAAGTTAGTGGATGAAGTAAACAAAGCATTGAAAGATATGAAAAAAGACGGAACATACGCAAAAATTTCCAAGAAATGGTTTGGCGAAGATGTTTCTCCTAAATAATATTTTTCCTGATGGAGAGCGATTGAATCAATTGATTTCAATCGCTCAATCATCTCTCTTACCAATGCTAAAGGGAGCTATTCAATATTCTATTCCACTAACATTAATCACGTTTGTACTCGGTATTATTTTAGCTGTCTTAACAGCCTTGGCTCGTTTATCATCTATAAAAGTTTTAAATATAATTGCGCGCATCTATGTATCGATTATTCGAGGTACACCGCTGCTTGTGCAATTATTTATTATTTTCTACGGCTTACCCAATTTAGATATAACAATTGATCCATTTATCTCTGCTATTATTGGATTTTCATTAAGTGTAGGTGCGTATGCATCTGAAATTATCCGAGCAGCGATTCAATCTATTCCTAAAGGACAGTGGGAAGCTGGCTACTCACTTGGTATGACCTATTCCCAAGCCTTAAGACGAATTATTTTACCGCAAGCAGCACGTGTATCGATTCCGCCATTATCTAACTCTTTTATTAGCCTTATTAAAGATACGTCACTTGCATCGCTTATTCTTGTTTCTGAGATGTTCCGTAAAGCTCAAGAAATTGCTTCGACTAACTATGAATTTTTACTTCTTTATAGTGAAGCAGCGCTCTTGTACTGGATTATGTGCACAATCTTATCCATTATCCAAGGCCGCATTGAAATAAGACTAGATCGTTACGTATCTAAATAACCGTTTCGAGTAGCTAAAGGAGTTTTTCATATGATTAATATCAAAAATTTGCATAAATCATTCGGTGATTTGCAAGTATTAAAAGGGATTGATTTAGAAGTTGAACAGGGCAAGGTAATTGTATTAATTGGTCCTTCTGGATCCGGTAAAACTACTTTTTTACGTTGCTTAAATCTTTTAGAAATCCCAACAGACGGCACGATTGAACTTGATAAAAAAAGCATGAATTTCACCAAACCTGTTCGTAAAAAAGATATTACTTCATTTCGAAGCCTAACAGGTATGGTCTTTCAAAACTATAACTTGTTTCCTCATAAAAGTGCGCTTGAAAATGTTATGGAAGGTCCTGTAATTGTAAAAGGCGTTTCTACTCAAGAAGCAGAAAAAAGAGGGAAAGAATTATTAACACGAGTTGGCTTAGGAGATAAGCTTGACTTTTATCCTTTCCAGCTGTCTGGCGGACAACAACAGCGTGTTGGCATCGCCAGAGCAATGGCGATGGACCCAAAAGTTATGCTGTTTGATGAGCCTACTTCAGCTCTAGATCCTGAGCTTGTAGGAGACGTTCTTCAAGCGATGAAAGACTTGGCAAAAGAAGGAATGACGATGGTGGTGGTAACTCACGAAATGCGCTTTGCCCGTGAAGTAGCAGATGAAGTTATTTTTATGGATCAAGGTGTCATTATGGAAAGAGGTACACCGGATCAAATATTTTCAAATCCTCAACAAGAGCGGACACGTCAATTCTTGAATATGATTCATTAAAAAGGTTGCACACTTTCATGTGCAACCTTTTTCTTTATTTGGCTACTGCTTTTTTCATTAAATCTGTAATGTACGTAAAGAATGCTTCAGCTGTGACATCATATACGACTTCTACAGGTCGTCCCTCTTCAGAAATTTCTGTTCTTCCTTGGCTCGGTGTTTCTGTATGCACAATACTCGAAACGGTTTTGACCTTCACAAGTGTTGAATTCCCTGTAAATGCTGTTGTGAGTACATCCCACAAGTAATATGTTGAATTGGTTTCAACGTGCACAAGCGGCGGGCAGGCCGCGTAGCACTGCCCTACAAAGTCTACTCCTTCATATCTTCGAAGTGAAGCCCACATTTGACGAATAGCGGGCGTTAAGGGAACTTGATTCGTGCTTTCTAAAGCAACCATCTCAATTTTAATTTTGCTTTCCCATACTTTTGCTACTGCTTCTGGATCCCAAAAAGCATTCCACTCCGCCGTTCCATCATGTTCAGGCTCCTGCACATTTCCTACTTCTTGAAATGTACCGCCCATCCACACTAACTTATCAATTTTCTCTTCTATTTCCGGCGCTTTTTCAAGTGCTCTTGCTAAATCAGTTAACGGTCCTGTAAATAATAAAGTCGTTGTTCCGTCTGTGTGCTGCAATGTTTCAATTAAATGATCGTGAGCAGCCAGCTGACTTATTTTTGTTTGCACTTTCCCTTTTTCATTTAAAATCGGCAGCGCATCCACATAAAACGTATGCATGCGCCATTCTTTTGGAAATGGGTTCATACCGCGTGAAGTAGATTTGGCTACCTCGATATCATAACTTCCAAAACGATCAATAATTTTTTGGCTTGCGCTGATACCTGGTTCTAAGTATCCGTCAGCAGGAATAACAGATACCCCCGTTACCTTTACATCATCCATTTGCAGCAGTAAAAAAAGGGATACTAAATCATCAATACCTGCATCATGGTTAAAATATATGTTTGTACTCATTTCTCTTCTCCTCTTTTCTATGTATTGCTAACTAATAGCTATACCGCTATTTTATAATGAAATAACCCCTTTCGTAATCAAAGTATTAGGAACTTCTTTTACTATTTTCTATAATGGGTATAGAAATAAGGTAATGTATAGATATATACATCTCAGTATAGAAAGGAGCAATAAAATGGAGCAATCATTTTCAGCATTAATAGTAGATAAAAAAAGTGAAGACCAAGTGCAGGCGTCCGTCCAAGAACTGACGCTAAACGATTTGCCAGAAGGCGATGTACTTATTCGCGTTCATTATTCAGGGGTGAATTATAAAGATAGCTTAGCCAGCATCGCAAACGGCAATATTGTGACAAGCTATCCATTTGTCCCAGGAATCGACCTAGCAGGAGTCGTTGTATCTTCTGACAGCCCTGATTTTAAAGAAGGTGATCGTGTCATCGCAACAAGCTATGACATTGGCGTATCACACTTTGGAGGCTATAGTGAGTATGCGCGCATACGCAGCGAATGGATTGTCCCTCTTCCTGAAAATTTAACGTTAAAAGAAGCAATGATTATCGGAACAGCTGGCTTTACAGCTGCTTTATCTGTGCATCGCTTAGAGGAAAACCATACTAGTCCATCTAATGGCTCTGTGCTTGTAACAGGCGCTACGGGAGGTGTAGGAAGCTTTGCAGTTGCCATTCTTTCAAAATTAGGCTACACAGTGGAAGCAAGTACGGGAAAAAGCTCGGAAGCAGCTTATTTGAAAGAGCTTGGCGCTACCTCTATTGTAGCGCGTGAAGACGTTTATAACGGCAAATTAAAAGCATTAGGCAAGCAAAAATGGACCGCTGCGGTGGATCCCGTGGGCGGAGAACCTCTAGCTTCTGTTCTCAGTCAAATTCAGTACGGAGGCTCTGTAGCTGTCAGCGGGCTAACAGCTGGAGGCAAAGTGCCAACAACCGTCTTTCCCTTCATTTTAAGAGGGATTAATTTATTAGGTATTGATTCTGTTTACTGTCCAATGTCTACTCGAAAAGAGATTTGGAATAGACTCGCTAATGACTTTAAGCCTGAAAGCTTTGAACCTTTCATTCAGCAGGAAATTTCACTACAACAGCTCCCTGAGGTACTTCCGACTTTATTAAAAGGACAAGCTCGAGGACGAACAATTGTGAAGCTATAAAAAAACGGAGAAACCTAGGTTTCTCCGTTTTTTTACGAACAGAAGCATGTTATTATGCATCTATTTTTGCTATTAAATCCGTCACTAATTCTTTCATGGTCACATCAGCTAAGACTTGTTCCATGGCATCTTGAGAACGTTTTAAAATCAATTCAAGGACACTTTGAATATTGGCTCCTACAGGACACTCCACATTCGGATTTTCATGCATTTGAAACAATTCTCCTTCTTCCACTGCCGCCACCGCTCGATAAACGTCTAACAACGTTATCTCTTCTAAATCTTTCAATAGATAAGCTCCGCCAGCTCCGGCTTTTACACCCACGAGTCCAGCTTTCTTTAACATCCCAATTACTCGTCTTATAACAACAGGATTTGTATTTACACTGCTAGCAATCCACTCTGAAGTACTAGGATGACTGCTATCTACTTTAATTAAAGATAGTATGTGAACGGCCACGGTGAATCGACTGCTAATTTTCATTGCTCTCACTCCTATTTTGTTGTAATCATTATAGTTACAACATTTATGAAAGTCAAGCATGCTTTTTTAGCAAAGAATGTCCTCTTCTACCGCCTCATAAAAACGCAGCGTTTTCTTGATTTCCATAGCTTCAGAAAATGCTTTCGTTTTCTTTGTATTCGCTTCTTTATGTGCCTTCACATGTTCTTCTCTTGAGATCCACGCTTGAAAGAACTGCTTATCTTCCCACTTGGATACAAAGACATATTCAACTTTATCTGCGGAATCTTTTTTCCAGCATTCGAACGATAAATTTCCTTTGGCTGCCTCAATTTCTGTTTTGTTTTTCTTAGCTTTTTGCTTGAGCTGTTCTTCAAATTTCTTTTCTGTTTCAAAACTTGCGTTTACAACAAACATCTTATCTTCCTTTCTAAATGAAAGTGATTCTCATTCGATTATTGCATAGTTATTTTATTTTTTCAATTTATATGGATAAGTTACAGAAGCCCAAAAAGACCGCTGTTTAAGCGGTCTTCTTTTTTACAAATGTTTTCTATGCACTGTTTTTCCATCATACGTAAAGGCGATTGGCTTGCCTTCCATTACCGTTTCTAAATGAACGGGGCGGCCCCAAAGCTGATGAACGTACGGTACCACTTTTTCTAAGTATTTGACATCTAATTCAATTCCTTCATACCAGTGTTTTAAATAGAGCTCCCCATTTTTTAAATAGTCTCCATTGGTTACTGTGATGTAAGGAAATCCGCCGTTTACGCGCATATTAACAAGCTGATCTCTAACTTCTGTCCACTCTTTGTCGATGATTTTATAATCTTTTCCTTGCTTTTGGAATAAGTACATATCCTCACGCATAACTAAATCTTTTGTTAAGTAATTACGGATGAAGGAAATATCTGATTCAACCTCACGTACCTCAAACATCTTCTCTCTTCCTGACCCCGGCTCCACGCCCCGGCGAATCATATCTTCTGTTGGATTATTGTAGCGTTCTTCAATGTCTTCAAAGATTTTTAAACCTAAATAATATGGATTGATTCCCGTCTTAGACGGCTGCACAACCCCTGCATTTAGCTTGGCGAATTCTATCGCTTCATCACTCGTTAAGTCCATTTCTCGAATAATGCGCTGATGCCAGAAAGAAGCCCAGCCTTCATTCATAATTTTTGTTTCAAGCTGCGGCCAGAAATAAAGCATTTCTTCTCGCATCATCGTTAAAATATCCCGCTGCCAATCCTCTAAATAAGGACTGTATTCTTCGATAAATAATAAGATGTCTTTTTCAGGCTGAGGCGGAAATTTTTTAAAAGACTTTGGAGGTTTTGGTTTTTTCTTTTCTTTATAATCCAAATTCCATAAATCATCGTAAGGAGAAATGATTTCTTCTTCCGATGATTCTACATCATCTATGCTCCAAGAAAGCTTGGCACGCATAAGAGACGGATCAATATGTTCCTGAATCGATAGGACAGCATCCAAAAACTTTTCTACTTCACGCTTACCGTGCTTTACTTCGTATTCTTTAATTCGATCAGCGGTCGCTGCCATACTTTCTACCATATCCCGTTTAGTGTTGGCAAAACGGCTGTTATTTTTAAAGAAGTCACAGTGGGCTAACACGTGAGCTACAATTAATTTATTCTGAATAAGCGCATTGGAATCCAACAAAAATGCATAACAAGGATCTGAATTGATAACTAATTCATAAATTTTACTCAATCCAAGATCGTAGTGTAATTTCATTTTGTAAAATTGTTTTCCAAAGCTCCAATGTGAAAAACGAGTTGGCATCCCATATGCACCAAACGTATAAATAATATCTGCCGGGCAAATTTCATAGCGCATCGGATAAAAATCTAAGCCGAAACCGCTAGCTATTTCCGTAATTTCATCAATCGCACGGTATAATTGCTTATAATCTGCTTCTTTCACGACAGCTCCCCCTTTCACTCCTTACTTCAATCTATGTACAAACATGTCAATTCATGTGTTTTCATCAAAAAGAAGCTTCATTTTTTCAAGAAAAGGGGATTTTTATTTAGTTGTCTTAAATAATGGATGTAATATAACTGTTACGCTGCATCATTCTTTGCCTTTCTTATCATTTATCCGTGCTGTACGTTTATTCTTCTTGCATAATGACTACAACCTCTTTTAATTATGCACTGGTCTTTTGCCCAACATTTACAGCGTAAGAATTCCCGCAAATATCATACACTAATTTCAACTCCTCAAAAGGAGGAACGTTATTAATGGATGTAATTGATTATGATCGAGCTTTATATTACACACACCGTTCACAATGGGATAACTTATTAATTTTAATGGTTCGAACAGACGACGATTTTCTTTCAAAAAAGATTGAACATTTTTTGCACGCCTACAATTTTGAACGAAACTACCGCATCATTCAAGAAGAGCTCTATTCTTTACTACGCTACATTGATCATGCAACGGAATATTCGGAGCACAACCCGGAGCTTCTGGAAGAATCATTGTACTAGTATTTTTGATACACACACTTGGACAAAGAAGGGATGAATTCCCTTCTTTATTTTTTTATGTTGCACTAAAAATATACATACTTTATTTCAAAAAACATTATATAATATATGTAAACATATTTATTTTTATCGTTGACATAAAAGTGAATTCGACGTACAATCTTCAGTACATACGCTAAGATATTTCAGTACATACTGGGAGGAACATATATGAGTACTAAAAGGTTTCGCACATTAGATTTAACGCTAGCTGGTATGTTTGCAGCTCTTATGGCTATTGGTGCAAACATTACTTCTTGGGCACCTTTTTTACAAGTAGGCGGCGTGCCTCTTTCACTTCAGCCTTTTTTTGTTATATTAGCAGGACTTTTACTTGGGAGCCGAATGGGTTCTATTTCGATGATTGTATACGTATTAATTGGCATTGCCGGCGCTCCGGTATTTGCTCAATTTAAAGCAGGAATTGGTATTTTATTTGGAAGCACCGGCGGCTTTTTGCTTTCTTATATTGTAGCTGCATTTATCACAGGAAAAATTATGGAAATGCGCGGCAAGCCAACTTTTTCTATCTTTTTAATTTCATCGCTAGTTGGTATTGCAGTTATTTATTTAATTGGTACTACGTATATGTATGTAGCGGTTAATTACTGGCTTGAAGCTCCTGCAATGACATATGCAGCCGCCTGGAAGATTATGTCGTGGTTTGCGGTAAAGGATCTTATTTTTACTGTTCTTGGGGCTATGCTTGCTCCGAGAATTTATAAAGCTCTACGATCTTCTTCATATTTGTCAAATACGCAATCAAATAAAGTATCATAAAAGAAGCCTGCTCAAGTTTGAGCAGGCTTTACTTTTATACCGTTTTCACTTTATCTAATACACGTTCTACTTCACCCATTACAGCTGTTTGTACAGCTTCTAAATGGGCAATGCTCGTTGCTTCATCTTCTGACACGACGCCAAAATAGAACTTCACCTTTGGCTCTGTACCAGACGGACGAAGGCAGAACCAAGAACCGTCTTCCAAGATATATTTTAATACATTTGATTTTGGTAATGTAATTTCTTCTACTTTTCCTGCTTTAATATGCTGACGCTCACTTAATGTATAATCCTCTACAACCGAAACATTTAATCCTGCAATGTCAGTAGGAGGTTCATTTCTAAATGTAGCCAAAATATGCTGAATTTGCTCAGATCCTTCTTTTCCTTTAAGCGTTAAAGATTTCAGACCTTCACGATAGAAACCATATTTAGTAAACACTTGCTGAAGCGCTTCATATAGCGTCATGCCCTGCTTTTTATAATAAGCACAAGCTTCTACTGCTAGAATGGCTGCTTGTACAGCGTCTTTGTCACGAGCAAAGTCACCAATTAAATAGCCGTAGCTTTCTTCATAACCGAATTGGAATGTATACTCGCCCGTTTGCTCATATTGCTTAATTTTTTCACCGATAAATTTAAAACCTGTTAGAGTGTCAACAACTTGCAGTCCAAATGAACGAGCAATTTGTGCGCCGATTTCTGACGTTACAATCGTTTTTAACACAACGCCATTAGCAGGCAGCACGCCTTTTTCTTTCTTTTGAGAAAGCAAATAGTGAAGCAATAAAGCACCCGTTTGGTTTCCTGTTAATAACGCATATTCGCCGCTTGGATCTTTTACAGCAATCCCCAAACGGTCTGCATCTGGATCCGTTGCGATTAAGATATCTGCATCAATTTCTTTTCCTTTACGAACAGCATATTCAAATGCAGCCGGCTCTTCAGGATTCGGAGATTTAACCGTCGAGAAATTTGGATCAGGAAGTTCTTGTTCTTCAATAACCGTGACATTTTCGTAACCGATGGATTGAAGCGCGTTGCGAACTGGCTTATTAGCTGTACCATGTAGAGGTGTAAAAACCACTTTTAAGTCTTTACCTGTTTCAGAAGCTAGCTCTGGATTAATTAAAATCGTTTTTAGTTTCTCATTGTATGCTTCGTCAATCGCTGAACCAATCATTTCAATAAGACCTTTTTCTTTTAGCTCCGCTTCAGATTGAACAGCTAATGTAAGTTCATTTTCCACAGCATTTACAAAGCCAACTAGTTCATCGGCTTCTTTTGGCGGCAGCTGACCACCGTCTGGACCATATACTTTGTATCCGTTATATTCAGGAGGATTGTGGCTCGCTGTAATAACAATACCTCCAAATGCGTTTAACTCACGCACTGCAAATGAAAGTTCAGGTGTTGGTCTTAGCTCTTCAAATACATACGTTTTAATTCCGTGACTTGCTAATGTTTTTGCTGCTTCCATCGCAAATTCAGGCGATTTGTGGCGAGAATCATACGCAATGACTACGCCTTGCTTGATCGCTTCTTCGCCAGCTTGTTTAATGTACTCAGCAAAGCCTTCGGAAGCTTTTCGGATTGTATACGTATTCATACGGTTTGTACCCGCTCCAATTTCCCCACGCATTCCGCCTGTTCCAAATTCCAATGTTTTGTAAAAACTATCTTCTAATTGTTTTTCATCACCTTTGATTACGTCTAAATTTTGACGTAATTCAGGATCTAAATTTGGATGATTAATCCAAGATGTATATGTTTCTTTCCAACTCATAAAAAAAGCCCCCTTATATAAATGTAAATATGTATGAAAAGAGAAAAACGAGTAATCGTCTTTCTCTTTTTTTAACAGTCATATTATATTTCTTCGTCAAAATTTGACTTCCTGCTATTATATTATGGCTGTATTGACAAATTTTGAGGTACTTTTTTATTTTATCATGAAATACCTGTCATACGGTTAACTTTTTCATCTACCGGTACAACTGCGTCATGAAGATGCTGTTCTAATTCATCTGTATAAGCTTTTGTTTGCTCAGGCGTCCACTTTAACTCTTCGGCCATATGAGCAATCACTTGTTTTTTCCAGCTTCTTACCCAGTTGATATCAAAGAATAAAGCACCCGTACGTCGAATAAAGAAGTCCACTGGTTTTGAAACCATTTCTTCTTCTATGCCATATTGAATTTGCAGAAATACACTAGCTGGAAGGTCGCTGTTTTTTAGCTGATCCGGACGTTCAATCATGTAGCGGTATACTTTATCTACGTTTGAGCCGTAGCGTTTTACAAGCTTTTCAGCAGCGTCACGTGATAACCCTAGTTTGATGCCTTCTTTGACTTTTTGCTCTACAAACGTTGGGAACCCACCTGAACCTCCTACATTACCTCCAGAAATCGGTAAATGTTTAGTTTGACAGCTTTCAAATTCGCGTCCTTCTGCTTTAAAATCTTCAGCTACGCGATTTACGACAATTTCAGCCATTTTACGGTACCCAGTTAATTTCCCTCCAGCGATTGTAATTAAACCTGATTCTGATGTCCAGATTTCATCTTTACGCGAGATTTCAGAAGGATCTTTTCCTTGTTCGTGAATAAGTGGACGAACACCCGCCCAGCTCGACTCTACATCGTCTACCGTAATATCAACCGTGGGGAACATGTAGTTAATCGCATCAATTACATATTGACGGTCTTTTACAGTCATACGCGGATGTCTAGCGTCTTCTTTATAGACCGTGTCTGTTGTGCCCACGTATGTTTTTCCATCACGCGGAATCGCAAATACCATACGTCCATCAGGTGTATCAAAATAAATGGCTTGTTTTAACGGAAAGCGCTCTTGATCAATAACTAAGTGAATTCCTTTTGTTAATTGAAGCTGCTTGCCTTTTTTTGAATTATCTTTTTCACGAAGCGTATCTACCCACGGACCTGCAGCATTTACGATTTTTTTTGCATAGATATTATATTCTTTATTCTCAAGCTGATCACGCACAACTACTCCTACTACTTTACCTTTATCGTAAATGAAGTTTTCTACTTTTGTGTAATTAACCAAATCTGCTCCTCTTGCGGCAGCTTCTTTAGCTACTTCAATCGTTAAACGTGCATCATCTGTTTTATATTCAACGTAGTAACCGCCGCCTTTTAAATCTTTAGATTTTACCAATGGCTCGCGGCTAAGCGTTTCTTCTGTGCTAAACATCTTGCGGCGCTCTGAGCGTTTTACACCAGCTAAAAAATCATATACGCGCAGTCCAATTGAAGTTGAGAATTTCCCGAATGTTCCACCCGTATGGAAAGGTAACAGCATCCATTCCGGAGTCGTTACATGCGGACCATTTTCGTACACAATAGCGCGTTCTTTACCGACTTCTGCTACCATTTTAACCTCAAACTGTTTTAAATAGCGTAAACCGCCGTGAACAAGCTTCGTTGAACGGCTAGATGTCCCTGCTGCAAAATCCTGCATTTCAACCAATGCTGTTTTCATGCCTCGATGAGTAGCATCAAGTGCAATACCTGACCCAGTAATTCCCCCACCAATTACTAGTAAATCATATTGATTTTGTGTCATGTCTACCAATTTATTTGAACGTGTTTGACTTGAAAACATACGCCATTCCCCTTTCATCTTTCAAAGATATCAAAATTTTCCAATATAAAAAAAGAGAGACCACAAATCACATATATAGTATGTCTACATATGGATCTGTGGTCTCTCCGATTCTCCAACCAATTTATTAACTTGATTATATTATAGCACATATGAAGATTTAATTAAAGGGTTTTCATCAAATACTTATTTGAACGCCATTGTTGCGTGTACTGCTTTCTTCCAGCCACTATATAGCTCTTCACGCTTTTCTTCTTCCATATTCGGTTCAAAAGATTTTTCCATATTCCACTGCTGCGCAATTTCATCGCAATCTTTCCAGTAGCCAACCGCAAGCCCCGCTAAATATGCTGCCCCAAGCGCTGTTGTTTCATTCACGCGCGGACGCTCAACCGGAACGTCTAGGACGTCGCTTTGGAACTGCATTAAGAAGTTGTTTTTCACTGCCCCACCGTCTACACGAAGCGTTTTTAATGTAATACCGGAGTCCGCTTCCATTGCACTTAATACATCTCTTGTTTGATAGGCTAGTGATTCAAGCGTTGCACGGATAAAGTGTTCTTTTTTTGTACCGCGTGTCAATCCAAACATTGCTCCTCGCACGTCGCTGTCCCAATACGGCGTTCCAAGCCCTACGAAAGCTGGAACAATATATACGCCTTCTGTAGAGTCTACACGACTTGCATAGTTTTCAGTTTCAGCCGCATCCTTAAACATTCTTAAACCGTCACGAAGCCATTGAATAGCAGATCCAGCTACAAAAATACTGCCTTCAAGCGCATATTCTACCTTGCCGTTAATCCCCCATGCTAATGTAGTTAACAAGCCGTGATCGGACTTAACTGCTTTTTCACCCGTATTCATGAGCATAAAGCAACCTGTTCCATAGGTATTTTTCGCCATTCCTTTTTCATAGCAAGCTTGTCCAAATAAAGCGGCTTGCTGATCCCCTGCTGCTCCAGAAATTGGAATGTTTTTACCAAAGAAATGATAATCTACTGTATGAGCGTATACTTCAGAAGAAGGCTTTACTTCTGGAAGCATTGATTTCGGTACCCCTAAGATATCTAGCAGTTCATCATCCCATTTTAAATCGTAGATATTGAACATAAGCGTGCGGGATGCGTTTGAGTAATCCGTTACATGCGCCTTTCCGCCTGATAGCTTCCAAATTAACCATGTATCAATTGTTCCGAATAACAATTCACCGTTTTCTGCTTTTTCACGTGCACCTTCTACGTTGTCTAAAATCCACTTTACTTTTGTTCCAGAGAAGTATGCATCAATTAATAATCCAGTTTTTTCACGGAACGTATCGTTTAATCCTTTTGCTTTTAACTCTTCACAAATACCAGATGTTTGACGGGATTGCCATACGATAGCGTTGTATACCGGATTTCCTGTTGCTTTTTCCCATACCACTGCTGTTTCACGCTGATTGGTAATTCCAATTCCTTCGATTTGATCTGCATGAATGCCTGACTCAGACAAACAAGATGCGATAACTGCAAGGATAGAACCCCAAATTTCGTTAGCATTGTGCTCTACCCAGCCTGGTTTTGGAAAATATTGTGTGAATTCTTTTTGTGCTACGTGTACCACTTCACCTTTTTTATTAAATAACATCGCTCGTGAGCTTGTTGTTCCTTGGTCTAAAGATAAAATAAATTTTTCCATATCAATATCCCCTATTCTCTATATAATGTTGTTTCTTTATTGTACATAGTTTGATGGTAAAGCGCATTCACTTTTTCGGCACTACAGCTGACTGCAAGTGCGCTGCTTTTTGCTTTGAAATAGTGTACACAACAGCTAAAACAATCACCGCAATGCTTAAGACAATCCATAAGCTGCTAGACATTTTATTTAAGAATGCCGCTTGATAAAATACTGCGCCAATTGATCCGCCTAATAAAGGTCCCACTACTGGTACCCAGGCGTATTTCCAGTTTGAACCGCCTTTGCCCGGTATCGGCAGGATAGCATGAGCAATACGAGGTCCTAAATCACGAGCAGGGTTGATGGCATAGCCTGTTGTCCCTCCTAATGATAAACCAATACTTACAATTAAAAATCCTACTACTAAAGGATTTAATCCATCTGTAAATTTATTTGCTCCGATTGCTAAGATTCCTACAACTAATACAAACGTTCCAATTGCCTCACTTAAAACGTTTGCAAATGGGTTAGCAATTGCTGGTCCCGTTGCGAATACGCCTAATTTTGTACCAGCATCTTTTGTTTCTTTCCAGTGTGGAAGGTAGTGTAAATAAACAACTGTTGCACCAAGAATGGCTCCAATAAACTGAGCTAAGATGTACATCGGTACTTGTGACCATGGAAAATCCCCTGTAATAGCAAGCGCTACGGTTAACGCTGGGTTTAAGTGTGCCCCACTCATATTACCAACCGCATATGCTGCCATGGCTACTGCCATTCCCCATCCCATTGTGATAACGATCCATCCTGAATTAGCAGCAAACGATTTTTTTAAATTGACGCCCGCACATACACCAGCGCCAAGGATAATTAAAATCATTGTTCCAATTATTTCTCCTAAGAATGCTTGCATATAAATAACCTCCCCTTTGTATGAAAACGATTAACTTTACAAGAAAATAAGAAAATCCACCATACATCCCCCTAATAAAATCATTAAAAGGCTATATCGTGGATCTCCTATTCTCCCTCACATCTATTAACTTATCTAGAAGTTTACTAGATGGTGAAAGCGTTGTCAAACAGTTTTTTTAAGTTAAAATACTCCACAGTTCTCTATTTGATGTTGTAACAGCAGAAGCCCCGGCTTCTAAAGCATTACGAACTTCTTCTTCCGTTCGTATTAAACCTCCAGCTAACACTGGAATGCCCGTTTCGGTTTTGACTTCTTGGATTAAGTTGGGCACAATTCCAGGAAGAAGCTCAATATAATCGGGTTTTACTTTCTTCATTAACTCGTAGCTTTTTCTCAAAGCCGTACTGTCTAATAAAAAGACCCGTTGAATGGCATAAATCCCTCTTTGTTTAGCCTTTAAAATGACGTTTGTTCTTGTCGAAATAATCCCCGCAGGCTTAAACTCCTGACACAAAAAATCAACCGCATACTCATCGTGCTTTAAGCCATGAATTAAGTCTAAATGAATGATTAGCTTCTTTTCATGCTTATGGACCTCTCTCATGATTCCTTTTAGCATGCCTACTTGATTGTCTAAAAGAACTCCGTACTCATAATTACTTGCTAAAAATTTTTCCAATTGCTTCATATCTCGAACAGCGGGTAATACCGATTGTCCATGAAAACTCATGTTTTCCCCTCTTTTCCATGGTTAGTCCACAAAATTCATTGTAATAGTTTTTATTATGGCAAAAGTTGAAATAAAAAACACCATGCATTTGCATGATGTTTTTAGAAACTGCGTTATTTTTTATATTTAATATTGTAAACGTCGTGGCGTCGGTCTTTTAATTGACGAACCGTTCCTGATTGACGCTGGCGGCGAAGAATTTCTAAATCTACGTCTCCAATAACTACCATTTCAATATTAGGATTACATTCTCCTACAATGCCGTCTCGTGCAAATTCAAAGTCAGAAGGTGCAAAAATAGCAGACTGAGCGTACTGAATGTCCATGTTTTCTGTTTCAGGCAGGTTTCCAACTGTACCTGCGATAACCGTATAAATTTGGTTTTCGATTGCGCGCGCCTGAGAGCAGTATCTTACGCGCAGATAACCTTGACGGTCTTCCGTGCAGAACGGTGTAAAAATAATATTTGCACCTTTATCGGTAGCAATACGGGCAAGCTCCGGAAATTCGATGTCATAGCAAATTTGGATCGCAATTTTACCGCAATCTGTATCAAACACTTCAACTTTGTCTCCTGGGCTAATTCCCCACCATTTTCTTTCATTAGGTGTAATATGCACTTTATACTGCTTTTCAATTGTTCCATCTCGGCGGAATAAATAGGCAATATTAAAAATATCTCCATTATCTTCTTCGACGAAGTGGGATCCTCCAATAATATTTACGTTATATTTAACCGCTAAGTTAGTGAATAGCTCAATGTACTCTTCCGTATATTCTGCTACGCGCTGAACCGCTTTGCTTGGGATCTTTTCATTCAAGAAAGACATTAGCTGAGTTGTGAAAATTTCCGGGAATACGCAGAAGTCGGCTTTTGCATCATAAGCAACATCTGTATAATATTCTACCTGTGTTGCAAACTCTTCAAATGAATTGATCTGTTTCATCATATACTGAACAACACAAATACGCACTGGAAATGACGTTTTAAAATGGCGTTTTGAACGGCGAACGTAATCTACGTTGTTCCATTCCATCAGCGTTGCATACTTATTAGAAGCTAGATCATCAGGAAGATAACCAGGGTTTATACGCATAAGCGTAAATCCGTTCATTAGCTGAAAAGATAGCACTGGATCATAAATTTTATGATGAATAACTTGCTCTACATATTCTCTAGGCGACATTTCAGCTGAATGCTTATGGTAATTCGGAATTCTTCCTCCGATGATGATACTTTTCAGGTTCAATTCACGTGCTAAATCTTTACGCGCTTCATATAAGCGGCGTCCTATTTTCATGCCGCGATACTTTGGATGAACCATTACTTCAATCCCATAAAGATTGTAGCCTTCCGGGTTATGATTTGTAATGTATCCTTCGTCTGTAATATCGTCCCACGTATGCTGATCATCGTACTCATCAAAGTTCACAATCAAGCTTGAACAAGATCCGATAATTTCCCCGTCGTACTCTGCACATATTTGTCCTTCTGGAAAAATGGCCAGGTGACTTTCAAGCTGTTCTTTTTTCCACGGATCCATTCCCGGGAATGATAGCTTTTGAAGTGCTAAAATTTCATCTATATCGTCCGGTTTGATGTTACGAATAATCATTTTTTTCTCGAATTTTGATAAATCTATTGTAGACATACGCTAAAACAACCCTTTCTCTCTCTTCATTAGGCAATTAGTTTCCCTGTTTTTTATTATAATAAACATTATTAAAAATTCAAAAAATGAGGTTGAGACATAACGAAGTAAATCCAATCTAAAGACGAACAAATGGATACATTAGCTCGTATGAATAGCTTGTGACACCGCTGTTGATTTCCGTGCAAGACTTCGCTTTCCGCAGGAGTCTTCGCCTTGCCCTCCCATCAACTGCTAGAAGGAACGAAATAGATGAAACCTACTTTCACCATAATAAAAAAACGAACCACGAATCAAACATTTTGATCAATGGTTCGTTTCTCACTTAGGCTAAAATACTTTTGTCCCAGCCTCATTTTCTATTTGCAAATATCTAATTTTATGGATGTTTTTTTATTAGGATAATTTTCAATAAATCCTGGTCCTAAAGAGACTTTAATGCCATTTATTTTATATACATTATATCGTTCACCGCGATTTAACGTACGAATCTTTACCCATTTTCCTTTTTCCTCTTTTAACAAAACCATCGGTGATTGAATCGTTACAAAACCAATTTGGCCTTTTGAGAGCTTTTTCGTTTTACAAAGATTCTGGGCGACTGAAGCACTGCTTACTTTGTATTTGTTTTTAACAGCGATTGAATCAAAACTTTGAGAATGAAATTGACCAATAACCACTTTTGTACCGGTTTGAACGCGGTCAAACAGCCAGCGTATCTCTTCATCATACATACGAATGCACCCTGAACTTGCGTAAGTCCCGATAGAACTTGGATTATTATTTCCATGAATAGCATACGTCGTTCCATATGTTCCGCGCGCATTTAATCCTAGCCAGCGATCACCTAGCGGATTCCTAGGATCTCCTCCCCGAATGTTGTCTTTATAATAAGGCCGGTTTTTAATTTTATTCACAATGCTAAAGGTACCCTCTGGTGTATAACTCATCTGCCTCCCTGTCGCAACTTTGAACGTCCTTACTAATTTTCCTCCATCATAAAAAGCAAGGGTGTTAGTAGATTTGTTAATAATAATAAGTTGATTTGACGCCGCAGACGCATTGCCTGTCAGACCCATCCCCGCGAGTAAAAAAACAAGTCCAACAAAAAAAACAGCCACCTTTTTCATTTATCGACTCCCCCAATTTCTCTTATATCTATATAAGAAAAGTATAGGATGAAAGGCAAACCATCAGAACACTTTTTACCTTATAAGTCAAAATACAATAAAATCTTTCACGCACCCCTTTTTACTGACAAGAAGCAAAAAATATACATAACAAAAAAACGGCCCTTTAAAGGGCCGTTTCGTTTGTATTTAAAGCTTCACTTCAACTTTTGCATTTTTCTTAAGTTCTTCAACTTTTTTCTCCAATGCTTCTTGTTTCTTTTGTTGTTCAAGCTGCTGCTTAATTTGTGGCTTTACGTCTTCAAGCTTTGGCATTTGAGATTGTTCTTTACCGCCGCTTGCTTGACTTTGACTTTGTTTTGCAAATTGATCGTAATAATCTTGAATTTCTTTATCTGTTACTTCTGGTGTTTGGATGTCTTTATCTACGTACTGCTGATATTTAATGCTGTCAGCCAGCTCAGACTTTAATTGTGATTGAGTTAGTCCTGCATCTTTTAAAGCCGCTTTAAACTGTTTATCTGTTTTGAACTGCTTTTTCGTTTCTTTTAACTTTTTATTTACTTCTTCATCAGTTGCTTTATAGCCTTTGTTTTCAGCTTCTTGCAATAGCAGCGTTTGACCTACTAAATTGTCAATTGTTTGCTGCTTTACTTGTTTAGCTGCTTCTTTAGATGTTGGGTCTTGTCCCATTTGTTGGTACTGATTTTGTGATGTAGCCAGGGCTGCATTATATTCTTCACCAGAAACTTTTTTACCGTTTACAACTGCTACAGTTTTCTTCTCATCTACTTTTTGTTTATCTAATTTCTTCTGCATTTCTTTTGCTTGCTTTTCCTGCTTTTCCTGAGCCTCTTTTTGCTTCTCAGTTTGTGCAGTTTTCTGATCATCACTTTTTGATTGCTTTGCATCATCGTTTGAACCGCATGCTGTTAAAGCTGCAGCAATTACCCCAATGAGCAATGTATACATCAGTTTTTTCATGATTAATCTCCTTTCATAATCCCAAACGATTATTAGCTATTCGAAAAAATCATCTAGGGGGCATTGTATATGATATAGGCGTAAAAAGAAACCATTTAGGCTAATTTTAAACATATGTAATAAGATTGAAACGTTCTGTAATCTTATGAAAGGTAAACAATTTCGTTTATACGACCTGTCTAATCATAACATTATTTAGTATGATATACATAATTTACAGAAAGTTATTCATAGTACATTCTTTTCTTTAAAGCTTTCTTTACATTAAAGATGACAGTATTCGATCACATAATCTCATCGTTTTTACATTGTCACTTCCACTGGAAAGAAGTTCTTTATCACTTGTACAACACTCAATGAAATGAGCCATCTCTCCAACAAATCCACGAAGGTAAAGATCTCGATATGCTCCTGACATTGGAGAAGCAGAAGGTGTAAACACACGGTCGTTTTCTTTTAATGACTTCCATGGTAAATCATCAAAAGTCTGAGATTCGTGAATAGTCAATGCGTTTACTTCATCAGCAAGAGCAAAGCCATTGTCAAATGTCACTACTAAGTTTTCGCTTTCGCGAGACCACGCTGTCATGCCAGTAAAATACAGGCTTCCTACCGTGCCATTTTCAAACTTCAGCGAAATACTATTTGAAATATACTCACCATGATTATTTCTGAACCCTGTCACGTGAACGACTTCGCCGAACAAGTGACGGACAAGATCAACAATATGTATGGCAGCAAGCTTCATAAACTGCTCTTCATCTTTACAAAAAGGGGTACTGTCTACAGCAAACCTCGCTTGAAATGAACGGACGTTTCCAAGGTTTCCTTCTTCAATTAGCTCTTTTAGTTTTATATAGCAAGGTGCATAGCGCTTCATAAAACCTACCATTACTTTTACGCCAGCTTCCCTAGCAGCATCTGAAATCTCTTTTGCTTCTCTTTCATTCATCCCCAAAGGCTTGTCCACATAAACATTTTTTTCCGCTCGAATGCAATCAAGCACCAAAGCAGGATGATCTTCAGGCTGTGCCACAACTACTACTCCGTCGCACTTTTCCTGCTTCAGCATTTTCTTATAATCATCGTATGGCGTACCGCTGCTCCCAAATCGCTGAAGAGCAGCTTTTGATCTTTCCATACTGCGTGTGGAAATTGCTTTAATTTCTGCTCCCGCTTCAATAACGGACGGATAAATGTTCGTTGATGCGTGAAAGCCTGCACCGATAAAACATAATTTTGCTTTTGTCATGTTTTCGCTCCTATTTGTTTTTTGTGATGGATTTATACAAGTTTGACCATATCACAAGCTCTTTTTGAATGTTCAATTGAAATCTGAAATATGCCAATAAAAAGAAAGAAGTTGAGACACAACTAAATGAATCCAATGGAAAGACGAACAACTAGTATACATAAGCTGAACCGCTTATGACACCACAGTTGATTTCCGTGCAAGACTTCGCTTTCCGCGGGCGGGCGCTGAGCCTCCTCGTCGCATACGCTCCTGTGTGGTCTCATCTGTTCTGCTTTTCCCGCAGGAGTCTCCGCCTTGCCCTCCAATCAACTGCTAGAAAGACCTCCCCTCAAGAAACCTACGTTTACCATAACAAAAAAACGAACCACTAATCAAAAATCTCGATCAATGGTTCGTTCTTCACTTCGTCTAAAATGCTTTTGTCCCAGCCTCTTTCTTTAATTTATGTATGAATTATAAAACGATTCATACGAATACGTAATCAAATTGTTTTCTTTTGCAAAACACTCAATGGAAATAGGAAATAAGAACCCGTATTTTTTTAAAATTGCAATATTTTTTTCGAATTGCTCGCAGTCGCTTTCTTCAATCGGCCGATGTTGAATCGCTTCAATCACGGCAATTATTGTCTGAAGGCTACTAATGACTTGCAATGCTTCATCGAGTAAGCCATTATATAAATGGTCTGTACAATAATCTGGATTTAATAATTCATCAGGATTAAGCTTATCTACAGATACATACCGAGGTAACAAGTCATAGCAAAGCTGTTCAGTCAACTCTTCTATGTAATTCTCCATTTCTGGTGGAGCTGCTTGGGCAATTTTCATGGTTACCCCCCCTTTTTTCTCTTAACTTATGTCTCTTTATTTAGCATAACATAAACATAAAACGAGAACTTCAGGTAGTTATTTCCTCCTAATTATTTACAAGTTCTTTTAAAAGATTAAAGGATATTTACTAGTATGTAAGGAAGGGATTAAATATGAGTATACACAGCCAATGGCTAGAAAATAAAATCGCAAAAAATGATGCAGGGCAAACAATTGAAGATTATTTAAAAACGAAATGGCGTATTCCTAAAAAAACGTTGCATCAGTTTCGGATGAATAAAAATGTCCTTATAAACGGTGAGCCTTTTCCATGGAGAAACACTCTTAAGGAAAATGATAGAGTTTCACTTCCTTTTTTTGAAGCAGAGCCTAATGAAATAACACCTTACAATGTTGATATAGAGATTTTGTTTGAAGATGAGCACGTACTAATCGTAAACAAACCAATAAACCTAGATACTCATCCTTCATCAGAGCAAGACCAAAAAACTCTTTTAAATGCTGTAGCTGCTTATTTTCAAAAAATAGGCCTCAAAACAAAGCCTAGACACGTTCACCGTTTGGACAGCGATACATCAGGTGCTATCTTATTCACGAAGCATTTTGTAGCAAGCTCTGTGTTTGATCAGCTGCTGGCTGAACGTAAAATTAATCGGACTTATATTGCCCTCGTCCAAGGAATCATAAAAAAAGAGGACGGCATCATCAATGAACCCATTGGACGCGATCGTCATCACGCTACAAGAAGAAGAGTATCTAGAACGGGACAAGCTGCCAAAACACGTTATCGGGTGTTAAAACGCAATACAGCAAAAAACGAAACGCTTATTGAACTTTCGCTCGAAACCGGACGCACTCACCAAATTCGTGTTCATATGAGTCACATCGGCTATCCATTACTTGGTGATACTCTTTATGGAGGAAAGAGATTAAAAGAGCAGCAGCAAGCTTTACATGCCATTAAGCTTTCTTTTATACACCCGTTTACACATCAGCGTGTGTCAGCTGTTGCACCTCCAACTCAGCAAGTCTTTTTGCCTTACAGCAAGTTGTTTTCCTATTAAACATAAAAGAGAGGTTAGGACACAACCAGCTAAGGGCAAACAAATAGAAGAAGTGCGCTGAACCGCTTGAGATACCTACATGAAACCTGGGTTCACCATATCAATAAAAAAATCCGAACGAGTTGAATTCTTTATCAAGAATCTCAATTCATCGTTCGGATTTTCCTTTAACTAAAATACTTTTGTCCTAGCCTCTTTTTTTCTATTGAATTTTAAACTGACGAATCAAGTTCGCCAATTCTTCACTAATCTCTTGCAGATGTTCAGCTGATTGAGAAACAGTAGAAATAGCTCTAATTTGTTCTTCTGTAGAAGCAGTAATTTCTTCAGTTCCCGCTGCTGATTGCTGTGCAATAGCTGCTATGCTTTGAATTGCCGCTACCACGTCTTCCTTATGCTCATCGATACTGTCCATGCTGCTTGTCACATGTTCGACAGCCGCCGCCACTTGTTCAATCGTAGTTGCAATTTCATGAAAAGCTCGTTCTGTATCTCCTACCACAAAGTCTTGAGACTTTGAAAGCTCTTCTGTACGGTTGCATTCTTCACGCGCAGCAGCGACTTCCCCTTGAATCGCTGCAATCGTATGGCGAACTTGTTCAGTGGCCTGAGAGGACTGTTCAGCAAGTTTTCGCACTTCTTCAGCTACTACCGCAAATCCTTTGCCATGTTCTCCTGCACGAGCTGCTTCAATACTAGCATTTAATGCAAGTAAATTTGTCTGATCTGAAATACTATTAATTGTGAAAATAATAGATTCAATTTTTTTCATCTTATTTGTTAACTCTTCCATTACAGCTTGAACAGCGTGAATCGTTTGAGACGATTCAGTAGTTTGGTTGCGAAGGAGCTGCATCTGTTTTAAACCTTTTTCATTGATGCTTACAGCTTCAATCGTCATTTTATTAATCTGTGCATTTTGTTCAATGACTTCTTCAATTTGCGAAGATAAACTCATCGTTTTATGATTAGTAGTGTCAGCGTCAGAAGCTTGCTGCGTGGCACCGCTGGCAATTTCATGGATAGCCCGGCCGATTTCCTCACTGGATGCAGTTGCTTCTTCAGATACGGCACTCAAGTCTTCAACAGACGTTTTTACTGTCTTAACAGACGTCTGAACCGTTCCAATCAATGTTTTCATTTTGGCTACCATATCATTAAATAAATGAGTAAGCTCACCAATTTCATCTTTTGATTTCGTCTTCACCTGAACCGTTAAATCGCCAGCTGTTACTTTGGCTACTTCATTTTTCAAGCGGCGAATCGGATTAGTAATGATTCTTGAGAAAAAGATGGTTAGCACCATTGATAATAAGATGCCAATTAACGCAATCCAGACAATAACAGTCAGTAAATGATGAGCGCTTGAGAGCATTTCATTATAAATAAAGGCATTTCCTATCTTCCAATTCGTCCCTTCGAGAGTATCATATGCCATCACTCTCTCTTCACCTTGAAAGGTATACTTCATGAAATCTCTATTTCGGTATGCTTCGTACATTTTTTTCATAAATGGCTGATTCATTAAATTTTTCCCAGCTTCTGTTGGATGAACGAGCGCTGTCCCATTTTGATCAAATAAAAATGCATACCCACCGTGATTTACTTCTGCTTTACCTACAATGTTTTTTAATGCATCTAAGTCTAAATCAGTAGCTATAACGCCCAGCACATTTTTAGTATCTGGATCTAAAATAGCCTTTGCAATTGTCACGACCGTCTTTTTTGTTGCTGCATCTTCATATGGATCCGTATAAATAACCTCATTAGGTGATTCTACCGCTTGTTTGTACCATACCCTTGAAGTCGGATCATAGTTTGAACCAAACTCTTGTTTAGGAACAGAATACATTCCTTTATTTTTAGTGCCTATGTATTCAAGTGCTAGGTTTGGATACTTTTCTTTAAACTGTGTAAACTCTTTTTGAACTGTGTTCCATGTAAAATACGGATTTTTCTCTTGGTTTGTTTGATCTCCTTCCTGCTTAACAAAATTAACAATTACATCGTTTTCACTATACGTCAGCAAAGAACGACTATACATGTCTAAGTACGTATGAATGGTTTCTTTTAACTCTTTCACTTGACTTTGAGACTGAACTTCTACATCTTTTTCTATTTGCGTTTTGGTAAATTGATAAACAGCCCCTGAAACAACTAATAATAAAATAGCTATAAAAATACTAAAAAATACTACGAGCTTTGCACTTAACCTCTTCATTCCCTCACCCTTCTACAAAAATCTTTATATTACTAATAACGGCTTTTCATTTTCATTTTTGAAGAAGTTTTTGTGATTTATTTCAAATTCCCGCAAAATAAAACCAGCGCATCCTTTCATAACGAAAGAACGTGCTGGTCTTATTTTTGCTTTTTGTATGCATCAGGTTCAATATGAACAAGCGTATCTTTAATTTGATGCTCATCGTTCATCATATGTTCAATTTGATCAGCAATTTCATGGCTTTTGATAACATTTAAATGGGGATCTACTTTAACAGTTACATCAATCACGACTTGATTACCAAGCTTGCGCGCTTTCACATCTTCTACTTCTTTTACACCTTCTACAAGCTCGATGCTTTCTTTGTAGTGCCCTAACTTCTCTTCGTCGAATCCGTCTGTTAAGGAATGAGCCGCTTCTTTAAAAATCTCGATGGCTGTTTTACAAATAATAATTCCCACAGCAAAAGCAGCTACCACGTCCAGCCAGGGCAGGCCGAACTGTGAGCCGAAAATTCCCACAACAGCCCCTATACTCACAAGTGCATCAGACAAATTATCTTTAGCAACCGCATATAAAGACTGGCTATCAAGTTTTTTAGCAAGCTTAATATTATATCGGTAGACACCACCCATAACAGCAGCCGCTCCAAGACCTACCCAAGCAGCCAGTAAATTAGGCGCTTCAGATTTGTCCATAAATAACGACTGACCCGCATCGACCAATACTTCTAGTCCGATGACCATCATGATAAAAGAGGCAATCAGTGAAGAGATATGTTCCGCTCTGGAATGTCCATAGGGATGATCATTATCGCGAGGTTTTTTAGAGATTTTTAAGCCGACTAAGACGGCAATTGATGCAATAATATCTGTAACATTATTAAGACCGTCGGCTTTTAATGCAGAGGAAGCGGTGACACCCGCAATGATAAGTTTACATGCTGATAAAAAGATATATGATAAGATACTAACCCAAGCGCCTTTTTGGGCTTGCTCATAGTAGTTCTCCATCCCATCCACTCCTTTATTCAAAATAAGCAAACTTAGTGTAACAAATGGATTTCGTGTGGGTCTATAGAAACATTATTGGCTGCTAACATACAAATAGAGAATGTTAAACTCTTTAGCTTTCTGCAAAACAAGTTGCCTTTACTCAACACTTTAAACGTTTAAGATCTTTCTAAATGTGGCACTTCATGTAGAAGGACCCTTTTTTAAATCGCCCTGTAAAATTGTTTACTATTTTTTAAAGGGTGTGATTTTTATCACAGCTGAAGCTATTTATTCTTGTTACACTAACATTGTGAAAAACATCACAAAATAAAATTCAAAGGATGATACAAATGAAAACACAATTTACACCAAAAACACGAAAAGTTGCCGTTATCGGAACTGGTTTTGTTGGCTCAAGCTACGCTTTTTCAATGGTGAATCAAGGTATTGCCAATGAATTAGTGTTAATCGATATGAACAAAGAAAAAGCAGAAGGTGAAGCACGCGATATCAATCATGGAATGCCATTTGCCACACCGATGAAAATCTGGGCTGGAGATTATAAAGACTGTGCTGACGCTGATTTAGTAGTTATTACAGCGGGCGCTAATCAAGCTCCAGGGGAAACACGCTTAGATCTAGTTGAAAAAAACGTTAAAATTTTTGAATGCATTGTAAAAGATATTATGAACAGTGGATTTGACGGCATCATTTTAGTAGCAACAAATCCAGTTGATATTCTCGCACACGTTACACAAAAAGTATCAGGATTACCAAACGAACGGGTAATTGGTTCAGGAACGATTCTTGACACAGCTCGCTTCCGCTACTTGTTAAGCGACTATTTCGAAGTAGATTCTCGCAACGTCCACGCTTATATTATGGGGGAACATGGAGATACGGAATTTCCTGTTTGGAGCCACGCGCAAATTGGCGGTGTGAAGCTCGAACATTTTATCAATACTGCCGCTATTGAAAAAGAACCGGATATGCAGCATCTATTCGAACAAACCCGCGATGCGGCTTACCATATTATTAATCGAAAAGGAGCGACTTATTACGGAATTGCAATGGGGCTTGTACGCATTACCAAGGCTATTTTAGATGATGAAAATTCTATTTTAACGGTATCTGCTTTATTAGAAGGACAATACGGTATTTCTGATGTGTATATTGGCGTACCAGCTATCATTAATAAAAACGGCGTGCGTCAAATTATTGAATTGAATTTAACTCCTCACGAACAGCAGCAGCTCGAGCACTCTGCTAGCATTCTTAAGCAAACTCGCGACAGAGCTTTTGTGTAACATCTAAAGATTTTTGCGGGGGACTCCCCCGCTCCCTTGTTTTAAATATGTAGTAGAGGTGTATGAATATGACGTGGACTCAGGTATATAATCCGTTAAATAATATTTGGCTTTCTGCACTAATTGCACTCATCCCCATTATCTTTTTCTTTATTGCTTTAACTCTTTTGAAATTAAAAGGACACATCGCTGCCGGTATTACGGTGCTTCTTTCTATGATTATTGCTATTTATTTTTATGATATGCCTGCCTCAATGGTCTTAGGAGCCACTGGCTATGGGTTTCTGTATGCACTTTGGCCCATCAGCTATATTATTATCGGCGCGGTGTTCTTATACAAGCTAACTGTCAAAAGCGGACAGTTTACTACCATTAGACAATCTATTATTTCAATAACCGATGACCCCCGCTTGCAAATGCTGCTTGTTGCTTTTTCCTTCAATGCTTTTTTAGAAGGGGCAGCGGGATTTGGAGCTCCAATTGCCATTACAGCAGCGCTTCTAGTTGGACTTGGGTTCAAACCGTTAAAAGCGGCGGCGCTATGTTTAATTGCTAATACAGCTTCAGGAGCATTTGGCGCCATGGGGATTCCTGTCATTGTCGCGGGACAAGTATCTGGCATAGATCCAAAAGAAATTGCTCATTTTCTGGGCACGCAGCTTCCGATTATTTCTTTTCTTATCCCTTTTTTACTTGTCTTTATTATGGATGGGATAAAAGGATTAAAAGACGTATGGAAAGCAACGAGCATCACAGCCATTTCCTATGCACTGACACAGTATTTAACTGTTACATACATCGGACCTGAACTTCCAAATATCACATCTTCTATTGTGAGTTTGCTTGCTCTTGCTTTTTATATTAAACGAACAAGCCCAGCAACAGCTAAAAGCTTCAGCCTGTCACCAAAACAGATTTTAAAGGCTTGGTCTCCTTTTATTCTATTAACGATACTCGTTACGGCTTGGAGCATTTCTTTTGTCAAAACGATGCTTGAGCATATGAACCTGCTTATTAACGTCCCATTTTTACACAATCACGTAATTAAAGCAGCGCCTTTAGTAAAAGATCCTACTCCTTACGCTGCTGTCTTAAAAATAGATGTATTTGCAGCAACAGGTACAGCAATTCTTATTGCTTGTATCCTTTCAGTTTTCTTGCTTAACGTATCGCCAAAAGTAGCATGGATCACTCTTTTGGAAACCGTAAAAGAATTATCAAGACCTATTATTACTATTATGATGGTCATTGCTTTTGCCTTTATTTCAAATTATTCAGGACAGTCTTCTACACTTGGATTGGCGCTTGCTACATCAGCTGCTTATTTTCCATTTTTATCTCCATTTCTTGGCTGGATTGGCGTATTTCTAACGGGGTCTGTCGTATCAAATAATGCGCTGTTCGGCAACTTGCAGCTAACTACAGCTCAGCAAATTAATGTCTTGCCAATTATTCTTGTAGCGGCCAATACTGCCGGCGGCGTGATGGCTAAAATGCTTTCTCCTCAATCAATTGCCGTCGCTGCCGGAGCAGTGGGACTGGCTGGAAAAGAAGGTGAACTGTTTAAATACACGCTCAAATACAGCATGGGATTTTTGATACTAGGAGGATTTGTTACCTTTTTATTGGCTTGGTGGTTATGATAAAAAAGCGCTAAAAAACTGTTATTACCGTGTTTCTTTCATTTAAACAAACGTTTGATTATATAAAAAAGTCCCCAGTTAGCGCTGGGGGTTTTTTTATTCTGAATTTCTCCTCTTTGAGGGTGCATCTCCTGAAGATCTCTGTACTTCATGCCTGCTATTCCACTTTTTTCACTATGTATAATGCCTTTCATCATTTCGCCTCCTCTTAATCTACCCTACTAAAAAGCTGAAAATGGCAAAAGAAATTTGCCTAAAAAAAGGAAAAAACAGTTTTCACATTCACTTTTTCACCGTTTTATCTTTATTTTTCTGTATCGTAAAGGTATTCAGCTTCTTTTATTACAGTTTTGTAACAAAAAGATTAAAAAGTAGAAAGAAACGCCTAAAAACGTTGATAAATCAACATTTAACTGGTAATTCCCTTACTATATCTATTTTAGAAACTAGTAAAAAACTAAAAAAATTTAAGAAAAAAAGACAAAACACTTTCTTTTGTTACAGATTTATTGTAATATAAATGTAACAAAAGAAATATAAAACACATAATTGTTACATAAATAAGGTTAATTAATTAGGAGTGAGTTAGAAATGAAAAAAATTGGACTAGTTTTATCATCAATCGCTATTTTCTTTACACTAAGCACTGGAGTTACAGCACAAACAACATCTACAACACTAACGGATGCAAATGCTGTCAAAATTGCAGCTAGTGCCAGCAATCATTTCTGGAGTGCTCTGCACGGTTATAAAAACAAACCATGTACAGAACGTACATTTGAATATAAAGGAACTGAGTACGTGTATCTTTGCCCTGAATTTGATACAAAAGCCGAGCTATCAAGCTACTTATCTGAGACATTTACAAATAGTGCAGTAGAAAAAGGATTAAAAAATTACGGCTATATGACATATAACGGCAAACTTGCACACCCAATCGGCGACGGATTCAGCATGTTAGAGTGGTCAAAAGCAAAAACAAAGCTTGTGTATCAAACAGCAACAGTTCGCTCTTATGAATTCACAGTTCCAACTGTAGATGGCGGCAGCGTAAAACGCACTGTCACATTCTATAAATCTAATTCTCAGTGGAAAGTAAATAAATTTGACGCTGTTCAATAATAAAAAAGCAGGCCTGCTTGAGCAGACCTGCTTTTTTATTTTTATCGATAACATAAATAAAACTTCTACTTACAGCGCTCTAATAGCTGTAAATAGAAGTTGAGATCACAAGTTTAAGTAAATCAAATTTTGTCGAATCCTGTAGAAACAGTGATAAGTTACGTTTTATATTACAGGCTAAACTTCTTATTGTCAACATAATTCAGCAAAAAGATAGGACAATATATTCAGAGCATAATAAAGACACTAACTTGGATTTTGTTCATGTTCCTCTGGATTATCATGTACAGGGTGCGCGCCTGGGAATAATCTCTGCGCTTTTTCATGAAGGTTTTTGTTTTCATAATTAAATGCGCTATACGTTCGTTGGCCTTCTTCCCACGAAGTAGATTTCCCCAATTTTTGATTAACAGGAGAGCCGAAAGGACCGTCTGGAAATTCTTCAGCGGTTATATACTCGTGGCTTTTTTCTACTGTAGAGAAATCATCATACGATGGTTGTTTGTGTTCTTTCAATGATTTCACCCCTTCTTTCTAGAAGATTTTCTACTAGTATGCACACTGCTTTGTAAAAAACCCTCTTAAATTAGTCTAAATCAGGGTATGATAACTATACATTTATTTTTTAAAGGAGTTGAACAGCTTGGAACCTAGACCTCAGAAAGGCACTTTTTTCCGAGAAAAAATCTTAAATAATAAATTTGTTGTATATACAATTATTATTTTTATTCTCAGCATGACTATTTTTTCGTTATCAAAAATCGGATTTATTTTAATTCCTATTTCTATTTTTGTTAAAACAATCGCACTGCCGATTATCTTAGCAGGAATTTGCTTTTATTTATTTAATCCGCTTGTTGACTTTTTAGAACGAAAAGGTGTAAAACGAATTATCTCAATTCTTGTTTTATACATAGTGATTATCGGCGCATTAGCCATTATTATTTCATCGGTTATTCCGCCTCTAAAAAATCAAGTTGACCGCCTTATTGATAATATCCCAGAGCTGACGCATGACGTTCAGCATGCGGTGACGAACCTTTCGAATAACCGATATGTCGAACAAGGTCTTCAGTCGGCTAACACGGACCTAGATAAGCTTTCAACAGATGCATCAAAACACTTGAGTAAATATGTTTCTGGATTTTCAAGCGGTATTGTGAACTTTGTCGGCACCATTACAGAAATTATATTATCGGTTGCCGTTTTACCCTTTATTCTTTTTTACTTATTAAAAGATGGGAAAAACTTACCTAATTACATTGTAAAACTGCTTCCAAACCGTTCTCGTTCTGAGGCTAAATTTATTTTAGCCGACATGAACCACGCATTAAGCGCATATATTCGCGGGCAAATTTTTGTTGCGATTTGTATAGGTGTACTGCTTTTCATTGGCTATCTGATTATTGGGTTAGATTATGCATTACTTCTAGCGATTATCGCTATGGTAACCAATGTTGTGCCTTACCTTGGTCCTATTATCGCCATTATCCCAGCAATTATTATTGCGTTTATTACCTCTCCTTTCATGCTTGTAAAACTAGCCATTGTCTGGGCAGTTGTTCAATTGCTTGAAGGTAAAGTAATCTCTCCGCAAATTATGGGAAGAAGCCTAGACATTCACCCGATTACAGTCATTTTTGTCATTCTAACCGCCGGAAACTTATTCGGAATCATCGGTATTATTTTAGCCGTCCCTGGATATGCCGTTTTAAAAGTTATTATTACGCATATTTACCAATTCATCCGTTTGAATTCTACTATGTATCCAGATAAAAAAGCATAATAAAAAGCCCATCGATTTTCGATGGGCTTAACTTTTTACTTTTGTTCTTCTTCATCTTCACGATCAAACCAAAGGAGCTCTTGATCATCTTCATCTCCATTATAGTTGATGAGAATTTCTTCTCCTGCTTGGATATCCGTATATGCATAAAAATCAAAGGTATGATTGTCAAAATTAATTTCATACGTAGCATTGGGTGTATACGAGTGATTAAACAGCATACCGTATCCCAAAAGAATAGCCGTATGATTCACTCCATATTCAAAAGCATAATCCGCTAGTGTTGTTTTCTCAATAAAATCATGCTCTTTATTAGGATAAGCGATAACAGGAGCTTCGTGAATAAGCGTTCCTTTTTTAATATCTTGCTTAGCAAATACACCTCTATTAAATTCTCCGTCGCTTATCGCAGACACTTTTATTTCGATCATATTCGTCACCTATATATTCTTTCCTCTAAGATTTTTTTCTTCCTTAAGCTTGACAGTTTCTAATGGGGAAATCAACTGTTTTTCATAACCACTTGAATATAAGCTGAAGGAGCGCTTATCATGCACACTTGTGTAAGCACTTACCTTGTTAGAAACATGCAATTTGATTTTATTTTAGACATGGAAAAGCAATGACCTTGCCCATAGCGCTTTTTTGAGCCATTCAACATGTGAAGAATCGTTTTTCTCTGTGATATAATCGTTTATGCTGCTTTTTTATGTTAATCTATCACTCTTATTACCAAATGTATCTCATGTTAGAAAGAAGGTTTTAAATGAACTTAAATCATGACAAAGATGGTGTAACGTATGCAGTCCTTTCTTATCTTATGTGGGGGCTCACGCCAATTTATTGGAAGCTGGTTCACCACGTAGCACCGGGGGAGATTTTAGCTCAGCTCGTTTTTTGGTCTTTTATTTTTATGCTTATTCTTTTATTGATAACAAAGAAATGGCGTACATACATTACGTTTGTAAAAGAAATAATGAAAAAACCATCCTTATTCTGGGCCCTTTTTACTGCGTCTGTACTTATTAGTGCAAATTGGGGCATTTTTATGTGGGCTGTCATTGATGGAAAAATAGTAGAAGCGAGCCTTGGACAATATATTAATCCCCTAACAAGTGTTTTATTAGGTGTTATTGTCTTAAAAGAGAGATTAAGCGGGGCTCAAATTTTTGCATTTATACTAGCAGCGATCGGCGTATTAACACTCAGTCTTCATTATGGTGTGGTTCCTTGGATTTCGCTTAGTTTAGCTCTTACTTTCGGATTATATGGTTTGGCAAAGAAAAAGATTAAAGCTGATTCAACAATCGGATCAACTCTTGAAACGATGGTCACCTCCCCTATTGCATTAGCATACATAGGCTACCTCACGTTTCAATCACACTTACAGTTTTTTGATTCTTTTTCAACAAGTCTTTTATTAATCGGAAGTGGAATGGTCACAGCTCTACCACTCTTATTATTCACAAAAAGTGCTAAAAAAGTATCATTATCAACGCTTGGTATTCTTCAATATATTTCACCAACCTTATCTCTGCTAGCAGGAGTAATTCTATACCATGAATCGCTAACAAAAGCTCATGTTATTGCTTTTAGTTTTATTTGGTTAGATCTTATTGTTTATACGTTTTCATCTATTACTAAATGGGGGAACAAAAAACAAATAAGAAATAAAGTGGAGGCCTTACAGAATCATACATTTTCTTACGTATTATTTCTAAACAAACTGGGCTGAAAGGAGCGATATTTATGAAACAAATCATTGACGCTCATATTCACCTCGATCAATATGAACCGAAAAGCTGGAAGGACATAATAGAGAAGGATCCTTCGTTACAAGCGCTTATTTCTGTATCTTCCACATTACAGTCTTGCCAACTTAATCAAAAAATCAGCCAATTGTATTCCTGTGTGAAACCCGCCTACGGATTTCATCCTGAACAAATACTGCCTTCTTCAAATGAATTAGCGGAGCTGTTTGCCTGGATTGATCAAAACAATGAAGAAATGATTGCTGTTGGTGAGGTTGGTCTGCCTTATTACTTAAGTCAGACCTATACTCTTTCTCTAGAGCCCTATTTGGAGCTACTCGAAGCTTTTATTGTTCATTCAAAAAAGTGGGAAAAGCCGTTAATTCTTCACGCTGTATATGAAGATGCTGAAATCGTGTGCGACTTACTAGAAAAACATTCCGTGTCTAAAGCTCACTTCCACTGGTTCAAAGGAGCTAAAAAAACCGTTGAACGAGTGAAAAACAACGGTTACTACATTTCCGTTACACCCGATATTGTATATAAGCCAAAAATCCAAGCGCTTGCCATGGAATACCCTCTTGACTACTTGATGATCGAAACAGATGGTCCGTGGCCATTTGAAGGACCTTTTCAAAACCAGACAACGGTTCCATCAATGATGCATCAGTCCGTTGAGGAAATAGCACGTCTCAAAAAGATTTCTGTAATGGAAGCATATGATTTTTTATATCAAAATACATCTTGTTTTTATAATCTCTCCATATAAAAGGCCTTTCCCTAGGGAAAGGCCTTTTATATCTAAATTCGTTTCACAAGTTTTACGATTAGCACAATCACTGCAATGACAAGAAGAATATGAATAATGCCGCCGCCAATATGAAAAACTAATCCTAATAACCAAAAAATAAATAAAAGTCCAATAATCGTCCACAACATAATTTTTTCTCCTTTTTTATATGTAGTATTTGTTATAATTTTATATTTCCCTAAATGTGCATAAATAAACGTATTTCATATACATCTTTTCACCGAGGAAGGTTCACATAATGTACAAAAAGCACTCATGTTCTCTGTGGTAAAATAAGTATGTGACCTTATTTCATTTAAACTATAGCGGAGATGATTACCTATGACATGGATTGTATTACTTTCCATCATTCTTGTAAGTGCGCTCAAAATATTAATAACGTGTCTTCCAACTCCAGTTGTCAAATGGCTTATGACTAAATTTCAATTACATCCAACACTTGATGATCAAAACGTTACTGTCACAGTTGATGGGAAACATTTAGAAGGCAAAGACAAAATGCAAGTAATTGATTATTTTAATAAAGCAACATTTTTACAACAATATTATGTCCATGAAGGAAACAAGGATTATTATAAACACCTAGAAGACAGTGAAACTCCACTTGTTATCGACACGAAAAAAGGTAAAAACGATGTTCGACTATGCGTATACAGTTATGATGATCATGTCGACGTCGTTAAACAGTATAAAAAGAAGATTATTGCCTACAGTCTACTGTCTGATCACCTTCAAAAGCAGTCCATAACAGCTGACCCAGCTTAAACCAGTCGCCTATAAGGCGGCTTTTTTAGTTTTTAGTTTTAGTTTGAAGCTATCCTATTTAAAAATACCAAACTTTAACATTAATTCTAATGCTATAATAATAATTAATAGAATTTTCTAATTTTTTAAGAGGTGATGGATAATGCTTTCTTTGTTAGGCTTTGGAATGATTGCGACTTTTCTATTTCTTGTCATTAGTAAACGCTTGTCCGTGGTTGTTGCTTTTATTTTTGTCGCTATCCTCTTTAGTGTAATTGGAGGTTTTAGTGCTGATATGGGCGATATGATGATGAATGGTATTTTAAAAGTAGCTCCTACGGCCATTATGATCGTTTTTGCTATTTTATATTTTTGACTAATGATTGACGTCGGTTTATTTGATCCTATGATTTCTCGTATCCTAAACCTTGTGAAAGGCGATCCTTTAAAAGTCGTAATGGCAACTGCCGTTATTACAATGATTGTTGGCTTAGACGGAGACGGCTCTTCTACATTTTTAATTACAGTTTCCGCCTTGCTTCCTTTGTACACAAAACTGGGAATGAACCGACTAATACTGGCTTGCGTTATTAGTTTAAGCGCAGGTGTTATGAATATGATTCCTTGGGGAGGTCCTCTCGTAAGAGCCGCAGCAAGTTTGCAATTAGAAGTATCAGATCTATTTAACCCTCTGATTCCAGCTATGGCAGCGGGATTGATGTGGACTTTATTTTCAGCATATCTACTAGGAAAAAGAGAGAAAGCGCGCTTAGGAACCATTCATTTAAAAGGTTCATCAATGGCTTTTGCTGAACAGCTTTTAGTTCATGAGACCCCTGGGAAGCCACCTAGACTCTTTTGGTTTAATGCCTTATTGACACTGTGCTTAATGACTCTCTTGGTGGTAGACATACTCCCTATTCCTATTTTATTTGCTATTGCTTTTGCCATTGCTTTATTTGTTAATTTTCCTCATCCAAAAGAACAGCAGGAAAGAATCTTAAGTCATGCAAACAGCTTTGTAATGGTTAGTACATTGGTTTTTGCAGCCGGAATCTTTACAGGTGTTTTTACAGAAACAAAAATGATGGATGCCATGGCTAATACCATTGTCAGCCTCACTCCTGAATGGCTAGGCTCTCACCTTCCCTTAGTTGTAGCAATAACGAGCCTTCCTCTTAGCTTTATATTTTCACCTGATGCTTATTACTTTGGCATTTTACCTGTTATTAGCCATACAGCAGCTAATTTTGGTGTAGACCCTGTAGAAATAGGACGAGCAGCTTTATTGGGACATTCCACAACTGGGTTTCCTCTATCTCCTTTAGTACCCGCTACTTTCATTCTGATTGGGCTGGTTGAAGTAGATTTCGGGGAGCATCAAAAGTTTCTTTTTAAGTGGGCCTTTGGGACAACTATTGTCATGACAATTACAGCCATTTTAACGAATGCTATTTCCCTTTAGACTCCTACCATAAAAAAGGAAGCCGACTACCATAAGGCAATCGGCTCACACATGTAGGATATTGATTTAACACTAACAAAGTACAACACAACACTAATAATTATATAATATATTTCATCATTTTGAAAGCGATTTCATATATATTTTTAAAAATATTTTGTTATTTATTTTTCATAGAAAAAAACCACGTTTCAGCCAATTCGAAACGTGGTTCTTTTCTGTAAGGACTTGCCCTACAGGCTATAAATGTAAGTTACGTTCATTATAGCATGAGCTCGTATACAGATTCTATGGTAATTAATGTATGATCTCGTTACATTATAACCGGTTCTATTTTTCTGTCCATGTGCAGCGTATTCCATGGCTCATCCTGTTCAGCAACCCTTTCGATAAAACCTTGTGAAGTCCAGAATGGGATAGCCCCCGGTAAAAAAGGATGAGTATGCAGATACAACGTGTCATAAAAATGATTTTGAGCAAATTGTTCCACTGCCTTTAACAGCTGCTGTCCAATGCCTAGACGCCGGTATGCTGGATCGACATAGCATTTTACAATCTCGGCTGCAGTTTTATGTTCATATCGCTTTTTTAATGCATGAAACCTTCCATCGTAAGCGTATAAACCAATTGTTCCAACTACTTGTTGATTTTCTGTGACAGCTGCAAAAAAAGCAGCGCCTTTCGCTTGAACATAATGTTCATTAAAATGAAGCAAATCCACAGGAAGCTGATTTTTTTCCAGCATAGGAAATAGCTCATTCCGCATATTCATGACAAACTGAATCACTTCAGCATCCTTTTCTTTTACTTCTTTAATTTGATACATTTGTACTTCTTGCACGTTTACTGTCACATCCTTTTATCTATCATTGTATACTTTCTCTTTTTCCTATAGGAACAACACAATATTGACTACGGCGTTACATCTAAATGCTGAGTCAGCATATAATACTCGCTTGGATTTGTTGTCCAGTTTTTCACTTTTTGATTATAAGCAACAACAATGTTTGGATGTACAATCGATGATGCCAGCATTTCCCCATTAATCAAAGCGGTTGCTTGCTTAGCTAACTGATCTCGCTTTGCGTCATCTACGGTTGAATTTAACTGCTGAATCATTTTTGTTAGCTTATCATCATTAATCCGGCTGGCATTTAAACCACCGCCCGGCAAATAGTTCGTACTTAAATAATAGCTTGCATCTCCTCTAGGGGCAGTGATAAGACTGTACAGTGCTAAATCCCAATCGTCTTTTGCCATTAAATATTCATCGCTGTCCTCAACGAGATGAATCTTAATAGTAATTCCTAACTCTTTCGCATTAGACTGTATAAGCTGAGCAATCAAAGGAAGTTCTGGAAGAGAGCTGTATGTGACAAGAGAGAGCGATAATGGCTTTTCATTTTTGATTGCTTTGCCATTTTTGATTTGATAGCCTGCTTTCTCTAAATATTTTTTAGCAGATGTCATACCTCTTTGCTCATTAGTAGTATTATCAGCAAAAGGAAATTGGGGTAAAAATGGACTTCGAGCCGATGCCGCTTGATTGTTCATTATGCTGCTGACAATTTCTTTTCGGTTCAGTAAGGTATCGATAGCTTTTCTTACATTTTCGTCTTTTAATGCGTCATTGGTTTGATTATAAAGTAATAAATGAGTACGTACACTAGGTACTCCACTTACCTTAAAAGACGGATCTGTTTGTAAAGTGCCCAAACTTTCTAAAGGCGGGCGATAAATAATATCGGCTGTTCCAGATTGAAGAGCAGCAACTCGCGCATTAGCATCTTCGTTAAATGCAAAAGTCGCGTTTTTCAATTTCACTTTTCCATTCCAATAATCCTCATACCTTTCTAATTTCACTTGATTTCCTTGATCAAAAGACAAGACGTGAAATGGACCCGTGCCAATGGGCTTCTTAGCTATATGAGAAGCATTAACGTCTATAATGGCTGTGTTTGGATGCACTAATTCAGAAGGGAATTTAGGCATTGGTTCTTTTAACGTAATTGTCAGGGTGTGACCGTTCGCTTTCATTTCTTTGATTTTTAAAGCGTTTCTCATTGCATAGCTTTGGTCTATTGCTCTTTGAAGAGAAGACTTCACGGCATTTGCATCCAGCGCTTTTCCATTTTGAAACGTGATGTTCTTTCTTATCGTAAATGTCCATGTAAGGCCGTTATCTTTCGTTTCCCACTTTTCAGCAAGCCAAGGCTTTATTTTTAAATCGTCGCTGATTTTGACAAGCGTTTCCCCCACTCCTGCACGGACTGCCGTATAATCATCATCGGTATGAGGATCAAGGGTTGCAGGTGTAAAATTAAATAAAAATGTCACACTTTTATCCGTTTTCTTTCTTTCTTTTATACTTATGCTCTCTTCATTAGGAGCGCAAGCAGTGAGGCAAAGTAACACAAGAAATATCATAGATACGAGTTTTTTATTATTTATCATTGATTTTTCCACCTTCTATTTTAATACACAAAAAAAGCACTTCTAAAAAGAAGTGCTTGTCTTCACAACAAATCTAGATAAACGTATCCCTTGTTTATCTTATTTTTGATTCTGCCAAAACACCTCCCTATCCTCGTAGGTTATTGTGTGCTGCGATTTATGGCAGGTTTCCTGGCTTCAAGTCATCGCCTTATACCGCCTTCCCGTCTCTAAATAGACAGTGGCTTTTTGGCATAAGGCTCCTTGTTACAGTGGCGGGACCGCTCCGGATTTTCACCGGATTCCCTTTTAAGGCAATTGAAAAACAATTGCCACCATAAAAGCTGGTTATTTAATTTAGTAGCGTGCTCTTGAAACTCTAGAAGTAGAAGCTGATGGTGAAACATCTTCATCATCAAATCCAGTGGCAATAACGGTTACCATCATTTCGTCCTTTAAATCTTCATTGATCACAGACCCAAAAATCATATTTAAGTCCTGATCAGAAGCAGACGTGACAATATCTGCTGCTTCCTGTACTTCGTAAAGACTCAGGCTGCTGCCGCTCGTAATGTTCAACAGCACACCTCTTGCCCCATCAATCGATGCATCTAGCAGCGGACTAGAAATCGCTTTTTTCGCTGCTTCAATTGCCCGGTCTGATCCGGAAGCTCGTCCGATACCCATAAGCGCAAATCCTTGATTAGACATGATTGTTTTTACATCAGCAAAGTCAAGGTTAATCAGCCCCGGAACAGCGATTAAATCTGAAATACCTTGAATACCTTGGCGAAGAACATTATCTGCTTCACGGAATGCTTCAAGCATAGGCGTCTTTTTATCGACAATTTCAAGCAAGCGGTCGTTTGGAATCACAATAAGGGTATCTACCGATTCATTCATCGCAGTAATACCGCCTACTGCTTGCTTTGTACGTTTATTTCCTTCAAACTTGAACGGGCGAGTGACTACTCCAATTGTTAAAGCATTTAGTTCACGGGCAATTTGGGCAATAACCGGAGCTGCTCCAGTGCCGGTTCCTCCGCCCATGCCAGCTGTTACGAATACCATATCTGCGCCTTGCAGTACTTCTTGAATTTGTTCTCTGCTTTCTTCGGCTGCTTCTCTTCCCACTTCTGGATTAGCTCCTGCACCTAATCCTCGCGTTAATGCCGCACCAATCTGCATTTTCACATCTGCTTTAGATAAGTTAAGCGCCTGAGCATCCGTATTAACGGCGATAAATTCTACTCCTTGTACACCGTGTTCAATCATACGGTTAACGGTGTTATTTCCTCCACCACCGACTCCAATTACTTTAATTCGCACTAGTGGCGATACATCTGCATCAAATCCAAACATTCTAAGTTCCTCCTCAATGATCAAAATTACTTTCTCTTATTATCCGAAAAAACACGTGAAGAACCTTTTACTCCTATGTTTAACGCGTAACTGTTCTTTTGTTTTACAGATTTTATACACTTCTCTTTTAACCTTTAAAACTTTACATCTTTATGTAAATTTATTGTTGTTCTAAAATTAGTACGCCGAACTCTTTTATGGTTTTTCCACTCAAAACGGCATATAAGCTTATTGTATCATTCATTTGACAGATGTCTGTATTTAATTTTGAGTAAGATGTGACTAAGAGAATAATATTTTTATAGACAAAATGAGAAAAAGCCCTTAGAAATAAGGGCTTCTCTAGATAATAAACCGTTTTATAATTTTCCAGTTAAGAATTGAGCTTCTCCCATGCCAAAGCTCCAGTCAGCATTACCGTTTTCAACAATCGAAATCATAATGTCGTTTGGCTGAATGCCGCAGCTCTCTCCAAGCTCTTTTACAATTAATCTGTAAAGAGCTTGCTTTTGCTCTTCTGTCCGCTGTTTACTCGTTACACTTATAATAACCAAATCCTTGCTTCTCTCAAAGCCTAGACCTGTATCTTCAATAATCATTTCATGAGCAGGATGCTGATGTACAATTTGATAACGATCGCGTTCTGGCACGCCAAAGGCTTCTAGCATCGCTCGGTGAGCAGCGTCTAGCAGTTTTTTTAACTCTTTTTCATCTCTTCCTTCTATTACATCAAATCTAAGTAATGGCATACTAAGTAACCTCCAGCTTTTTGTCTAATGTATTATTGCTTCATCATATCACAACTATCGTTTGTTAAAAAAAGATATGCTATTCACAATGTGCTCTCTAGTGAAAGAGACCTCAAACGCTTCAATAAAAGCTGAACCTAATAAAAAGAAATGAGCAGCATAACGGCTCATTTCATTAGTACAAAAACATTTATAATAAGAGCTAAAATACATACAGATACAATGGCAATGAGTACGTTCATCACGAGGTTTTGCGAGGATGTTTTGGCTTGTTTTTTCATATCAGCCCGACTCATCTGTTGCTTTTCATGATCACTTTTAGACATCACGTAGCCTCTCCTATTCATCAAAATGTCAGCAGTGTGTAAATGATTTTTGAGAAACCTTGATCCAGTTCTTTTGTATAGACAGCAGCACATGCAGGTTATCACCAGTTATTTTAGCATGTTTTGTCAAATAAGTGGACTATGTAGCACTTCAATTTAGTATTCACGGCCAAATATATTTAAATTCGTTGCTTTTCTCTTCTTTTCTCGCTATTGTTTGAGAAGAAGGATAATTAGATACGATAAAGGATGATACGATATTGAATAACCATACGCAGCTGCCTCAGTATATCTACACATACGCATGCAGCGAAGAGGAACTCTCACTATGTCAATTAGAGAGACGCTCTCTTTTTGAAATTGAAACTGAGAAACCTATCATAAAAAGTGCCGTTAAACTTGATCCAAGCAGAAGCCCTTTTATCAAAGAGCGATTAGATATTATGTATGAATCAGATGACCTTGCAGATATTTGTAAGCAAGTAGAAGATATTGACCTTGGAGACAAAACATTTAAACTCATTTTCATGAAAATTAATGACTTGGAAAAAGATCAAAAAATAAGTTATAAAGGTCAGCGTGCTATTGAACGTGATGTGGGTTGGAATTTTGTAGCAGAAGCAGACTTGCACAACCCTGACCATTTGTTTGGCATTGTTCCATTTGAAGGACGCTGGTATTTTGGGAAATATCAAAAAAGCGAAGCGGTATGGCTGCATCATTTGAAGAAACCGCGTGAATACTCTACAGCACTCAGTACCCGTCTTGCAAGAGCTGTAGCTAACATTGCCGTTCCAAACCCTGAAGGAATCAAAGCGATTGATCCATGCTGCGGTATCGGTACAGTCCTTGTAGAAGCCCTTTCAATGGGCATTGATATTGTAGGACGCGATATCAATCCACTTGTGACCGACGGATCTCGTGAAAATATTGCGCATTTCGGCTTAAGCGGTGATGTCAAAACTGGACCGATTTCAGATGTTACAACTCACTATGATGTAGCTATCATCGACATGCCTTACAATCTCTACACCCACGCGACGCCTGAAGATCAGCTTTCTATTTTAAAACACGCTCGCCGCTTTGCGGATAAAGTAGTCGTGATTACAGTAGATACGATTGACCATATGATTCATGAAGCTGGCTTTTCTATTTCAGATCGCTGCGTAGCGCGCAAAAGCGTATTTTCTAGACAAGTAGTTGTATGCGAATAAAAAAGACACCAGTCTAACAGGCTGGTGTCTTTTGATTTACCACTCTTTAGGTTCATAGTCTAATTCTTTGAATAGCTGCGTACGCTCTTTTTTCGTTAAATCTCTCCATTGCCCAACAGGTAAGTTGTTTAAATGGATATTCATAATACGCGTGCGCTGAAGGCGGTATACTTCATATCCGAGCACTTCACACATACGGCGAATTTGACGATTTAAACCCTGTGTTAAAATAATTTGAAACTCATACTTAGACAGCTGTGTCACTTCACAAGGAAGCGTTTTTGTGCCTAAAATTTTTACTCCCTCAGACATGTTTTTGATAAACTCTGGTGTAATTGGCTTATCTACTGCAACAATATATTCTTTTTCATGCTTGTTTTCTGCACGTAAAATTTCATTAATAATATCGCCGTCATTTGTAAGTAAAATTAAGCCGTCTGAATCCTTATCAAGGCGTCCAACGTGGTGAATACGCAAAGGGTGATTGACTAAATCAATGATGTTTCCCTTTACTTTTTTTTCACTCGTACTTGTAATGCCGACTGGTTTATTAAGCGCAATATATACATTATTTCGAGCAATCCGAAGCTGTTGGCCGCTTACTCGAATATCATCTCCAGGCTTAACTTGATCTCCGACTTTTGCAACCTTTCCATTAACGGTTACTCTTCCTTCACTAATTAACTTATCTGCCCCGCGTCTTGACGCCTTTCCAGATTCGCTAATAAATTTATTCAGTCTCAGGTGAATCACAACCTTACATTTAAAAATTTTAAAATTTGTCTCTTCTATTAGAAACAGACATATGCCAATTTCTATACCGTCCCTATCGTAACATGCTATACGCTTCTCGTCTTCTTTTAATTTCATTACTTAATCATATTTTTTTTAACAGTAATAGAAGTATAGGTCTAAAATACTTTGTAACCTTATTCTTAACATTTCAATCAATGCTTACACCTGTGAAGCTTGCATCAATCTTCACTTATATACAAGACCTAGACGTCTGGATTGACTGATCAGTATAGAGTTGCTACCATTATACTGACCGATCAACTAGTAATTATATCAGGGAGCTGTTTTCATGGAATCAACCAATTCAAAAGAAAAAATTTTAAGTGCAGCTGCTAAACTTTTTCGCAAAAAAGGCTATCACGCCACCAGTCTAAGTCAAATTACAAAAGAAAGCAGCGCTCCGAGAGGATCTATTTATTATTATTTTCCAGATGGAAAACAACAGTTAGCAAAAGAAGCTATTCAAAAAACGGGAGAAAGAGTCAAAGCTTATATCGAAAAATCCCTCGCTTCTCATGAAGATGCCGCGTCAGCTATTCAATATCATATAAAACTGATGGCTGATCGAATGTTTGAACAAGTGGAAAATGAAGCGGATATCTCTCTCGCTGCTATGTCGAGTGAAGTATGGTCATCAAACGAAACGCTTCGCATGGCCTGTGAAGCCGTGTATAACGAGTGGGAGCAAGTTTATGCAGATAAGTTAGTTTGTTCAGGTTATGAACAAGAGGAAGCAAGACAGCTAGGTTCAGCTATACAGTCTTGGATTGAAGGGGCTTATACTCTTTCATTAACTAAAAATAGTACAGTCCCTATGCAAATTGCAGCTGACCAAATTGGTAAGCTGTTTGCAAACAAAAATTAATTTAGTAAAAGGAGGTCACTTATGACACAAACAGAAGAAAAAATGAGTACACAAAGTAAGCTTATCCTTTTCATTTTGATTCTAGGAAATTTTTTATGCTTAATTAGTGAAACGGTAATGAACGTGGCCTTGCCAAGTATCATTTCAGATTTTCACATTAGAACGAGCTCAGCTCAGTGGTTAACTACCGGATATATGCTTGTAATCGGCATCTCTGTTCCGGTGTCTGCTTTTTTAATTCAACGATTCACATTAAGACAGCTGTTTGTGACGGCTATGAGCTTTTACTTAATTGGGTCCTTCATTGGATTTATTACTCCATGGTTTTCTCTGCTTTTTGTGGGCCGTATGATTCAAGCATTAGGGACAGGCATTATTTTACCTCTTGTGATGAGCACAATGTTAACACTCGTGCCTGTTAGCAAACGCGGCACCGTAATGGGGATTTTTAGCGTAGCTATTTTATTTGCACCGGCAATAGGACCGGTTCTTTCAGGATTAATTATTCAATATTATTCGTGGCAAATTATATTTCTAGGTCTTTTAATTGCGGCGGTGCTTATTTTCCTATTTGCTCTTTTCAAGCTCAGTAACGTTTCTGAAACATCTAGACCAACAATTCATATCCCATCTGTGACTCTTTCTACAATTGGATTTGGAGGAGTTGTTTATGGATTTAGCGCAGCTGGTGAAGAGACGGGATGGAGTAATCCTATCGTATGGCTTACGCTCATAATTGGCGTCATAGCGCTTGCTTTATTTGTCAGAAAGCAAAGCAAGCTGAATTCTCCCATGATTAATATGAAGCCTTTTAGATCGTCTGTGTTTTCAAGATCTATTTTCTTAATGTTTCTTATTATGATGATTCAGTTTTCAATGATGTTAATTTTGCCGCTATATTTCCAAACGGCTGCGGGACTGTCTCCTTTGCAAACAGGTTTTCTTATGCTTCCAGGGGGCGTAACGCTTGCTCTAACAGCTATGGTGGGAGGACGTTTGTTTGACAAAATTGGATTTAAACCGCTGCTTTTAACGGGCTTAGTCCTTTTAACAATTATCTTAAGTTTATTCACTACTATTTCAAGCGGAACAAGCACGACGGCTGCAGCCATCTTATACGCAGCCTTTACAATCGGCGTAGGTTTAAGCATCGGGCCCGTGATGACGCTGGCTTTAAATCAAGTACCAAAACCGCTTCATGCTCACGGTTCAGCTATTTCAAATACGATTAACCAAGTTTCAGGCGCGATTGGACCCGCTTTGTATACAAGTATTATGACCATGGCTTCTAAGCACTTTATTCAACAATCAAATGAAACAAATAAAACGCTGTTACAAATAAAAAGTATGACAAGCGGGGTTCATACCGTCTATTATGTAGCCATCGCTTTCGCCGTCGTTTCGTTCCTGCTCGCTCTTACGTTAAAGAAAAAAGATCAGTAGCTTGAAACACAATAAGTAAGAAACTGATAAGAGCTGCTCATAATTTGAGCAGCTCTTGTTACATGGAGAATTTATATTATAAATGTAAGAGCAATCATAGATACTATCAAAACAAGGATAACAATACTTCTCTTTCTTTCTATCTCCCATGCTTCAATAGCGCCCACGACACCACCAATGACTAAACTAAAAGTACCTATAACGTGCAGAGGCAGCAGAGATAACAACCTGCCTAAACTCGCCATAACTCCTCCGGTCAATATAAATCCTGTTGTTACAATAGATTTTACAGATGTTAAGTCTCTTATAGCTTCTTTTTTTTCAGTTTTACTCAGTTTACAGTACTCTACTATACTAAAAACAGCGGGTGTTCCCCATAAAATAAAGAAGCTAATCAATCTATCCGTGTCTACACTTACTGTTCATTCACCACCTTTATCAAACACTTACGCTCAGTTCCACCATTTAACAAATAGTTATATATTATTCTTACTTCAAGGATCCTCCAAAAGAAAATTGATGGTAGTCATCAAGCTTATTCCAATACCCTATGCACTTTACGTCAGGCTCATCAATAGCTAACGCTTCTTTATTAGTTCCTTTATAAGGAAGAAATGCCGTTAACTTCACCTTTTGTTTTGGCTTGATATTTAATTTATTTCCTTCTGCTAACACCTTAAATTTATTATCAGAATAACCGTTTTTCATTTTTAAAGGATACGATAAAAATACATTATTTTGTTTGATGGTCAAATCGCTCTTGTTTACTAATTCCATTTCATATGGAATTCCTTGCTTCATTTTTTGTTCTTTGATTACGTTAATACTTATCTTTTCTAGTTCTCTTAAAGGAACGTTGTCTTCTTCTTTTGAACACCCGGCAAATAAGATGGCTAACGCTAATAAAACAAGAATTCCTAACTTTCTATTCAAAAAACAATCCCCTCTCTAGTACAAAGGTTATTTTACAATTATAACTCAAAAAAGTTATTTAATGGTAAAAAATACAATTAAAAAAGCAAACCGTCATCGGTCTGCTTTTTTAATTGCTACGCATAGGTAATGTGTTGTTGTGCGAAAAACTTTTCGATAAGGAGTTTGCCAACTATATGTATATCGTAACAAAAGAAAAAAGAATGCGCTGTGAGATTTATCACTCATTCTATCAAAATAATCTAACTGAATACTTCCTATTGCCTTACGCAAAAAGAGCAGAACGCAAACGCGATCTGCTCTTTTTACATGCTAGATATGGGTAATTTGTCCATGCGTGAAAAGCTCTTCAATAAATAAGGGGTTTATCACTACACCTATAGAATAACAAAGAAAAAAAGATGTGGCTGTGAGATTTATCACAGCCGCATCTTTTTTATCCAACTAGCTTATTAAATTGTACACGTTTATTAATTGCCGCCATAATTGGTGCTCCAACAAGCATAACAATGAACTCACCAACGGCCGTTGTTAACCATGTAAAGAAAAATGGTAAATCAAATGCTAAGTGCAGTTCAAACGCAATAATAAACATCGTGAACGTAAATACAAGTGTATTAACAAGCATACGAGCCCACATATTTTTAATGTAGCGCATAGAAAAAATGGTAATGAGTAATGATAGCACAGATTGTCCTACCCCAAACACCAGATCATAAGCGACCATTGGTGAAAAAAACAAATTCGTCAGAAATACTCCTAGCACAATGCCGTACACGTACTTTTTATTAAACACAATTAAGTGATTGAACATTTCCGATATACGAAATTGGATATTGGTGAAGCCAAACGGCTGGATTAACATGCTGACAGCAATATACATAGCAGCTAAAAGACCGTTGACGCAAAGTGTTCTTATATTCATCTTACTATTCTCTCCTTAGTTTTTTAACGTGGGATGGTTACGAACCACGTAAACACTCAAAGAATCATACAGCAAGCTTAAGTTTTCGTCAATCTAGCTGTTTACAAACTACTGCCGGTTTCTATATCTGGCATATTGACGGCTCTTTTTTCTTACTTTTCTTTAGTATAAAATAGAAGACGTATCAGTATACACAGGTGACATCAAGTAGTTAACCCTTTTGATTTGAAATACGAAAGGATTTGTAGCGATGTTAGATAACACAGATAAACGCATACTAGAAGAGCTATCAAAAAATGGACGTATAAAGATGAAAGAATTAGGAGAAAAAGTGCATTTAACCGGACAAGCCGCTTCTGCTAGAGTATTAAAGCTAGAAGATGAAGGCATTATCAAAGGCTATACAATTAACATTGATGAACGAAAACTCGGCTACACCATCCATGCATTTTTAAATATCTATACGCAGAGCATTCATCACCACCCCTACCTTACATTTTTAGAAAGTCAGCAGGAGTATGTTATCAACAACTTTAGAATCAGCGGCGATGGCTGCTACTTATTAGAATGCAAATTTCATTCAAATGAAGAACTAAATGATTTTTTGACAGAGCTAAATCAGCATGTGAATTACAAACTTTCAATCGTCATTAACAAATAAATTTTTTTAAAAAATAAAGGTATATTAATTTATGAAAATGGTAATCCTAATAACGTATTCCCCCTATTCTAATAAATTTAAAAATCCTTTGCGCCATCGCAAAGGATTCTTTTTTATGTAGGAAACCGCCTTCTATTTTTTGAAAAGTTGAACATCTCTCACAGCGTTGACATAGCGGTCAGAGGTTTATATAATCGGTGACATCGAAGCATAGAAAAGCAGGATTAACACCTATACACGTATCGTAATTCTTCGTCTTAGAAGTTGATCAGTTTTATAACTAGACAATTTCTAAGACGTTTTTTATTTCATTATTTGTGAACCACTAGTAAAAATAAGGTTCCACGTGAAAATACCCTAATGATTAAGGAGGTTTGCATATTGAAAACAATCTATAAAGACATCATTTTAATTATTGCCGGAGCGCTTTTAGTTGCTGCATCGATTGATTTTTTTGTTATTCCAAATAAATTAGGTGACGGCAGTACGGTTGGTATTGCTCTTGTTTTATATTATTTATTTCATATTCCTACAAGTATCAGCACTTTCCTCCTGAACCTTGTATTTATTGCCTTAGCTTATAAATTCCTAACAAAAAAAACGATTCTCTATACTATTTTAGGAGCTGTCATGACGTCCGTTTTCCTCGGTCTAGTCAGCTATATTCCTTTTCACGTTCACGACATGATTTTAGGAATTGTATTCGGGGCTTTACTAATGGGAACAGGACTTGCTCTCATTTTTATCGCAGATGGATCTACCGGTGGAACAACTCTTTTAGCTTATTTATTAAACTATACAAAAGGCTACAATATCTCTAAAAGCATGTTCTATATGGACAGCGTCATTATTTTAGCATTGGTTTTTGCTATTGGCGTCAACAACACGCTCTATACTTTTATATTCGTCTATCTTTGTGCCAAAATCGTAGATGTCGTTATCGAAGGTTTCCACAACAAAAAAGCAATGACGATTATGTCTGATCAATACAAAGACATAGCACAAGTCATCACCAGTGAATTTGGAAATGCAGCTACCATCTTTTACGGATATGGCTACTACGCCAACAAAGATAAACGTATTATTTACGTTGTTATTAAAAAGAACGAGTTATTAAAAATTAAAAAGAAAATCCAGCAAATTGACCCGAATTCTTTTATTGTCATCCACGAAGTAAAAGAAGTTGTCGGCGGGAAATTTGGATTTATCGGCAATTTGCCTCATGAAACAAAAGCCGCTGCTAAATAAAAAAATCCACCTCTTGGTGGATTTTTTTATGAAAAAACCGTTAAGAAAAACGAAAAGATACCCGCTAAAAAGTAAACCGACCCTAACGCAATTGCTCCTGTAACGACCGTAAATACACTTAATCCGATAGCCACCTTCATTTTCATCCACATCCCTTTTTAGATTAGTAGTATAAGTATGTCCAAGGATAGGAGATTTATAACTATGCCATTCTATTTATTTCATATATCGATGCAACAATTGTCTATTCAATGTGTTCTAAAACCACCCCTGACGACATAATGTATAGGAAGGATTTCATATACACATCTTTGTATCACACATATCATATGAAATTAGGTGAGATAAAATGGTGGCTGTCCACTTTTTTGAAAACAGAAAGCTTCTATTAAGCCAGCTGAGGGAAAACATTCCTTCTACGGGTGATGATTTAAAAATTAAAGGACGAAAAGGAACCGTCGTGCTTGTGAATGACATCGATGAAAAAAATGTTCACGTGGAAGTTGCTTTAGAAAAAGTAGTGAAAAAGAACTTAGCATTAGATAACGCTAAAAAGAAAAGGAGATAAGCGGCTTACGCTTATCTCCTTTTCTTTTTAATTTACATACGAATCGTCTGTATCTTTTGCTTCTGTTTCCAAAAAAAGAGACTCCTAAAAAGGAATCTGCAGCAAAGAGCGATATCATCGCCTGAATATTAATACAAGTTATATTTTAACATATAAGAACATATTTTACAAAAATAAACTATTATTTTACGCATAATTATTTTTTATTCGAGGTTTTTCAACATTTAAAACCCATTTCGTATAAAGATCTTTATTTATTTTTCAGGCCAAATTCTTGCATCCGGCTCTAATAACCACTTATGCTCTTCTTCCATAATACGGTCTGTCCACGGATTATTGTCGAGATGGCGAATCATCCAGCAGAAATACATCGCATAGCCGGGAGCCGTTGCTTGAGGATGATCCAATTCACCAGGAATTGTAATAAAACTATTATCAACTACACGGTACGCATCTTCTCCAACCATTGCGCAGCCAAATCCTTGTGGCTTGTCAAAACGATAGTAATACACTTCGGGCTGGTCATGATGATGAGGCGGATAACTCGACCATCTTCCTGGATAAGAAATAACTTCTCCAATAACAAGGTTAGAGTAAGGAGCGTTATTGTAGTCAAAAATTGTTCGAATCACACGCTGAGCAGTACCTTCCCATACTCCTTCACCAGCCACTGTGTTTTGACAATCTTCAGGCGTATATAATTTTGATGAAAACTCTTTTTCATTATCCGTTTTTTGAACTAATACTTCACTATCGGCAAGCCCCGTAATTTTAACCTCCACATTTTTTGAAACGTGCAAACACCAAGGCTCTTCTTCAAATAGGGACTGGCGCTGAATTTCTTTCGAATGGCCTTTCCACTCTAGCTTTACCTTTCCTTCTAATAAAAGAATAGCCGTTTCACTGCTGCTGTCTAGTAAAGTTTCCTCTTTTCCTTGGGACATTTTATAAATCCCAATATCCATCAGCATATCTTTGTGCTGACCGGTCATTTCTGTAAGTACGTTGTATCCTTTATTTAATTCACCTAATTTACCTAACATACTTAAATTCCTCCTTTATGTAGTAGCGCAATCAGAATTTACTAATTACTCATTTTTTCTTCATAGACTCTATAAATTCTTTTGAATATGTGACTATGAGGATTTTTTATTAACGGCAATATTCTTGATTGTGTTCAATTATTTGTAGATGCTGTGGCGTCCCTTCGTAACGGAGCCGTTGATTTCCGAACAATCAATTTTGGCTCAAGAAGCAAATGTTCTTTATGCATCGCTGGATATTTCATTTCTCTAACCAGCAAATCCACTACGTTTACAGCCATTTCTTTTGTCGGCTGTGCTACTGTCGTCAACATGGGCGTGATGGTAGTAGAAAGAACCGTATTATCAAAGCCAATCACTGATAAGTCTTGCGGCACATCAATTTTGAATTCTTTTGCAGCTTGCATAACTCCAATAGCCAGTAAATCGTTACAAGCAAAAATAGCCGTCACTTTCTCCTTCATTGAAAAAATTTGCTTAGCACTTTCATATCCTTTTTGAATACTTGCTTCGGTCGTAATAACGTGCTGAGGCGGAACGATGATTCCATTTTCTTGCATAGCGTCTCGAAAAGCGTCTAAACGGGCGTGATTACTTTTTGCATTTTCTGTAATAATCGCAATTTTTTTATGATGCAAAGACAGCAAATAATCAGTCGCCAAATAGCTTCCCTTATAGTCATCCACTGTCACTGTATTAACGGATATGTGAGGAATTTCTGAAGCAATAACGCTAATCGGTATATCTTGCTTAAGCATATTTTTTAAAAGATTAGCATTGCGAAAAGCAGAAGCTACAATTAAACCGTCGATTCTCTGACGTATTAACAGCGATAGATACTTTTTCTCTTTTTCCGCATCGTTATCGGTATTGCACATTACAACATGGAAACCTCGCTCATGACTTCGGTCTTCTATGCTTCTTGCCAAATCGGCAAAAAAAGGGTTGGAGATGTCAGGTACGAGAAGCCCAATCGTTTTAGTGGGTTTTCCTGTTAAAGCAGATGCTACGACGCTTGGATGGTAATTCAACTGCGCCATAACCTCAATTACTTTTTGTCTTGTTCTTTCACTAATATGACCGGTTTGATTGATGACTTTTGATACGGTAGAAATTGATACACCTGCTTCTTCAGCCACACTATAAATGGTTGGCTTCATTTCCTCTCCTCCTTTCCTTTCATAAACACATAAAAGGCGTAAAATCTTTTACAATGGAAATTAAAGACCGCTTTTTTCTTTAATAAAGTTTCTTGCTTTTAACGCATATTCAAAAGGATTAGCAAGGGCTGGATCCTGTTCTGCTTCTACGACAAACCATCCGTTATAATCCGAAGCGGCAAGCGTAGTAAATACTTCATCAAATTCAATAGCTCCGTCACCTGGAACAGTAAAGGCTCCTTCTTTTACCGCTTGCAAGAAGCTCAGGTCTTGTTCTTTGACTCGATCAACTACTTCTTGACGAATATCCTTTAAATGAACATGCTTAATACGGTGCAGATATTTTTTTAAGATGTAAAGAGGTTCTTCTCCTGAAAAGACAAGATGACCGGTATCAAATAGCAGCGAAACAAGCTCCGGATTGGTAAGCTCCATTAGCTGTTCAATTTCTTCTGTTGTTTGTACACCTGTTCCCATATGGTGATGATAGACAATATGCATATCTTTCTCTCGTGCCAGTTTCCCAAGGTGGTGCAGGCCTTCTGCAAGTCTGCTCCACTCTGTTGGCGTGAACACAGGCTTTTCTTTAAATAAAGGAACATCCATCAGCCCTTGAATGCTGTGCCCTTGTTCAGAAACAACAATTACTTTTGCTCCCATTTCGTATAAAAAATCGCGATGTTCAATAAATGGAGTCACCGTTTCTTCCAGCGGCTTTGTCGTTAAAAATGTACTAAACCATGCGCTTGCAATTTCTAAATTCCGCAGCGATAATGCCTTTTTTAAGAGGGAAACATTTCGCGGATATTTGTTTCCAACCTCACTTCCTCTAAAACCGGTTAAAGCCATCTCACTGATACACTGTTCGAATGTATTTTCAGCTCCCAGTTCAGGCATATCATCATTTGTCCAAGCAATTGGAGCAATCCCCAGTTTGACCGTATTTTCCTTGAACATCTCTTCCTCTCCCTTATATGAAATTAAAACCTCTTTTATATTTATCGAATGTTTCTCTTCAACAACCTCATTTTCTCCTGCTTCTTAATAAACTCTTGCCATTTCAAGGTTTTTCACCTTATCTTCATAAGCTCCCTGTACATGCTGATTTTTAGATACCTCTGCTACTCCTACATGCCACCATGATTCATAACCGTTCGTCATAGTTTTTGGCAGCACTTTAATATCAATTAGCGTAGAAACCTCTTGTTTTTGTGCATCTTCTATCGCCGTTTTTAATTCTTCAAGAGAACTTACGCGATACGTTTTTACACCGTAGCCTGCGGCGCTGGCTGCAAAATCAATTTTCATCACGTTTCCGTTTAGTTTTCCTGTTTCATCGTTTCGATAGCGAAACTCTGTGCCAAAGCTCCCCATACCATTTGACATTTGAAGATTATTAATGCACCCGAAGCCGGAGTTATCAAACAGTAAAATGTTTATCTTTTTTCTTTCTTGAAGGCTTGTAATGAGCTCTGAATGAAGCATTTGATAGCTTCCATCTCCAACCATTGCGTACACTTCTTTAGCTGGTTCAGCTAGCTTAACTCCAAGTGCGCCTGATACTTCATATCCCATGCATGAATATCCATATTCCATATGATAGGTATTGGGTTTATGAGACTTCCACATTCTCTGTAAGTCGCCTGGAAGACTTCCTGCTGCACCAACAATGACGGAGTTGTCATCAAGGAGCTTATTCACCTCTCCAATTACTTCTGTTTGCGTTAATTGAGTACCAAGTGATTCTACATATTCAGCTAAGCTTTCATCTAAATGACCTTGTATTTCTGGAACAAAATCTGCACCAGTAAAACGTATGCTATGTAGACGCTCTAATTCTGTATCCCATGCGTCTTTAGCACTTGCAATTTCTGTTGTATAACCAGACTGATAGCCAATTGATTTTAGCTCTTTCCTAAGAGCAAGCAACCCTTCTTTTGCATCAGCTACAAGTTTCACGGCATCAAGTTTATTTGCATGAAATTCAGACGTGTTAATGGTAAGAAATTGCACGTTGGGATGTTGAAAAAGCTGTTTAGATGCTGTTGTAAAATCAGTAAATCGAGTGCCTACTCCAATTACTAAATCTGCTTCTTTAGCGATTGTATTAGCAGCTGAGTTCCCTGTTACCCCTATTCCTCCCAGATTATAGCGATAGTCACTTTCAATGGCACTTTTCCCTGCTTGAGTTTCTCCAAATGGAATATGGAACTCACTAGCAAATTGTTTTAACTCTTTTGCAGCTTCTGAATACCGAATGCCTCCTCCGCAAATGATGATTGGCTTTTTCTTTGTTTTCATTGCTTGAATTGCATCTGCTAGACTGTCCCTAGTCGGAAGGCGGCGTTCAATGCGGTGAACGCGCTTTTGGAAGAAATAAGCTGGAAAATCCCATGCTTCTCCCTGCACATCTTGAGGCAAACAAATAGTTACAGCTCCCGTATCTGCTGGATTCGTTAACACACGTATCGCATTAATCATAGCTGTCATCAATTGTTCAGGGCGGCTTACGCGATCCCAGTATTTACTCACTGGTCGAAAAGCATCGTTTGTAGAAATAGATAAATCATATGACTGTTCAATTTGCTGCAAAACGGGATCCGGCTGTCTAGTTGCAAATACATCACCAGGAAGCAGTAAAACTGGAATATTATTAGCTGAAGCAGTGGCTGCCGTGGTAACCATATTTGCTGAACCTGGCCCCACTGAAGATGTGCAAGCCATAATCTGCTTTCGATGTTTTTGTTTTGCAAAAGCCATCGCTGCATTGGCCATTCCTTGTTCATTACGTCCTTGATATACATCTAGATTTCCTGGGTCTTCTTCCAAAGCTTGCCCAAGACCTACCACATTTCCGTGCCCGAAAATTGTAAAAATCCCTTTAATAAACTGATGCTGCTTTCCATCAAATTCAACATACTGCTGATTTAAAAACTTCACTAATGCTTGTGCCGTCGTCATTCTAACTGTTTCCATGCTTCTTTCTCCCTTCTAGTAATAGATTGCTATTTTAAAAAAGGAAGCATAAGGAATATCTTTAATTCCTGATACTTCCTTTTAAAATGAGATACGATTTTTAATGAATCACTTACCAGCGCGTTGTTACCATTTTCTTTCTTGTATAAAACTCCACGCCGTCCGTACCATTTGCATGAAGATCACCATAAAAAGAATCTTTCCAGCCAGAGAATGGGAAGAATGCCATAGGTGCCGGTACCCCTACATTTACTCCTAACATACCAGATTCAATATTTTCACGGAACTCACGTACGCTTGCGCCGCTATCTGTATAAATACAAGCACCGTTTGCAAATCGAGAGTTATTAGCTACTTCAATAGCTTCTTCTAATGTTTTCACACGTACAATGGACAGCACAGGTGCAAAAATTTCATCTTGCCAAATTTTCATTTCTTGCGTAACATGATCAAAAATCGTTGGTCCGACAAAGTAGCCGTTGCCATTTACTGCTGCATCTGTGCGACCGTCACGAATAAGCTCTGCTCCTTCTTGCACGCCTGATTCAATATAGCTGAGCGTACGCTCTTTATGATTTTCACGAATAACTGGTCCTAAGAAGACGTTTTCTTCTAAGCCGTCCCCAATTACAATATCATTTGCTTCCTCTACTAATCTTTCAATTAGCTGATCCGCAATTTCTTCTTGTACAGTAACAACAGATGCTGCCATACAACGTTCACCTGCTGAACCAAAAGCGGCTCCGATAATTTGTTTTGTTGCTACGTTCAAATCTGCATCATTTAATACAATTGAATGGTTTTTAGCACCGGCTAAAGCTTGAACACGCTTCAAGTTTTCCGTACCTTTTTTGTACACGTACTCAGCTACAGGCTGGGAACCTACAAACGAAATAGCTTTCACTAACTTATGTTCAAGAAGACCGTTTACCACATCATGCGCGCCGTTTACAATGTTTAATACACCTTTTGGCAAACCAGCTTCTTCAAACAGCTCAGCTAATCTTGCAGCTAAAAGCGGTGTACGCTCAGAAGGCTTTAACACAAATGTATTGCCGCAAGCAATCGCAAGCGGGAACATCCAGCAAGGAACCATCATTGGAAAATTAAACGGCGTAATTCCCCCAATTACACCAATTGGGTAGCGGTACATGCCAGACTCAATGTCTGTTGCAATATCAGGAAGCTGTTTCCCCATCATTAACGTAGGAGCACCAGCCGCAAATTCTACACATTCAATACCACGCTGCACTTCGCCTCGCGCTTCGTTAAAGCTTTTTCCGTTTTCAACCGTCACTAACTTTGCCAATTCATCCCAGTTATCTACTAATAGCTGCTGATACTTGAACAAAATTCGTGCACGTTTAGGCACGGCTGTTTTTGCCCATCCTTTGAAAGCTTCATTTGCTGCTTGCACCGCTTGATCTACATCTTCTTTTGTAGAAAGAGGCACCTGTGCAATTAATTCACCTGTCGCTGGGTTATACACAGGTTCTGTTTTTGATGAAGCTGATTCAATCCATTGTCCACCAATATAGTTTTTTACTGTTTTTACTGCTGTTTGTGTCATAGAATATCTCTCCCTTTATCTCATTTTAATAAGCTTCTATTCCTTTAATCTTTTAAGATTTTTCCTTTATCTGTTAAGCTTCCTGTAAAATCTCTGTTGCTGTCTCCATAAAGTTGAAGAGCTCAACGCTTGTCGGCATAGCATCTGAACAGCTGTGTTTTGAAATTACAATCGAAGCGGAGGCGCCCCCCAATCGCATTGCCTGCGGAATTTCCAGCCCTTGCATCAATCCGTAAATAAAGGCTGAAGCATAGGAATCACCAGCGCCAAACGTTTTAAGAACTTTTGTTTTAAATATTCCTCCGCGATGAGAATCGCCGTCTCTTGTATAGGCAATAGACCCTTCTCCACCGTGCTTAATCACAACGATTTGAGCATGGTGAGAAAACCAGCGCTCTGCTGTTACTTGATCATTAGATTCTCCATAGTTTAATAATTTTTCCATCATATCAAACTCTTCTCTCGTACCAATAATTACATCTGATTTTTCAGCGGCTAAATTAAAATAGACGGCTGTTTCAGCTTCCGATTCCCATGTATATGGACGATAATCGATATCAAAAAACACTACAACTTCATGCTTGCGTGCGTGTTCTAGTGCTAAAAACACGGCTTCACGAGAAGGACTTTGCGCAAGAGCCGTTCCAGATATTAAAAGTGCCTTTGACCGTTTGATATATTCTTCGGATACTTCTGTAGGACTTAGCTTTAAATCCGCTACGTTATCACGATACATTAAGATACTGCAATCTGTAGGGCTTTTGATTTCCGTAAAAGCTAGCCCCGTTACGGCCCCCGTTTTATCAATAACAATGTTATCTGTATTAATCTTATTTTTTTGCAGATAATCCGTAATGAAGCGTCCCATTTGATCATCTGATACTTTTCCGATAAAACCGGTTTTTAAGCCTAGCCTTGCTGCTCCAATCGCAATATTAGCCGGAGAGCCTCCTACATATTTAGTAAATGTTTTAGTCTCTTCCATTGGACGCTGTGTTTCATTTGCATTTAAATCAATACATAAACGGCCAACAGCGATGAAATCTAACCCACGATTTTCTTTAAAAACAAGCGGATTCATCATTATTCCTCCTTAGTTAAGCGCTTTCCTAAAAGGGTAGAAAGACCAATTTCTTTCATCCCCACGTTTACCGTCATTAATTCACTGCGTATTTTTTATGTTCAATCTTTACTGGCTGCCCGGATAGTAAAGATTCTTTTGCTGCTTTAGCAATTCGTTCTGCTTGTAACCCATCGTTCCCTGTACAACTAACGCTTTGTTTTTCCATAATTGCTCTTGCAAACTGTGTCACTTCCGCTATGTACGCTTGTGTATAGCGCTCAAGAAAGAAATACAGCGGCTTCTCTTTGACTACACTTTCGCCTGTTGACATTTCTACTGTAGTAGGACGGCAATTGTCAGCAGCTGCTGCACCTTTTTCACCAAAAACTTCAAGGCGCTGATCGTAACCGTAGACAGCTTGACGACTGTTATCGATTACACCTAAAGCTCCATTTGCAAATTTTAATGAGACAATTGCTGTATCTATATCTCCCGCTTCTTCAATAGCAGGATCAATGAGCGTCGTGCCGTAAGCCGATACTTCTATTACTTCGCTGCCCATTACATAACGAGCCATATCAAAATCATGAATCATCATATCCATGAACAATCCTCCTGAAGCGCGAACATATTCCGGACTCGGCGGCTGAGGATCTCTAGACGTAATTTTTAGAATGTGCGGCTGTCCTACTTCTCCTTGCTGTACAAGATCATGCACTTTTTTAAAGTTGGGATCAAAGCGTCGGTTAAAGCCAACTTGAAGCTGCACGCCATGTTCTTCTACTACTTCTAACGCTTGAATTGTTTCTTCTACTGAAAAACTAACGGGCTTTTCACAGAAAATATGTTTTTTCGCTCGAGCAGCTTCTTCAATAATCGATGCGTGCGTATTCGTTGGCGAACAAATGAAAACGGCATCAATTTCTGGATCAGCTAATAAATCTTGATAATTTGTTGTTAACTTCGAAATTTCTTTACTTGCAGCCCATTCATGTAAATGATCTACTACCACATCTGAAACCGCTTTAATTTTTATTTGCGGCATTAATTTTAAATTATCAACGTGTAATTTCCCTATGCGTCCAGCACCAATTATTCCAATTGTAAGAATCCCCATCTTATTTTCCCCTTTAATTAAAAGTTAAGAAAACATTCGCTCAAACCTCTATATAGGTTAAGCGCTTTCCTGATTCTAATTATACATAACGTTTTCTGAAATGCAAACTTTTTTATGGATTATTTAGAATATTTTTTAAAAAAATTCTAAACGTATACTATAAAAAAACTATTTTCATTTTTTTATCTATTTATCAATAAAATATAAAGAGATTCTCTATATTCAAGTATTTTTATCATGAATTCAGTGATTATTGCCTTCCGTACTAATATTTTTATGATTAAAATCATTTAATTGAAAATTATATATATTTAAAATTTTAATTGACGTTCAAAAATTGTAAGCGTATACTTTTTATCAAATAGATTAAGCGCTTAACCAAATTAGTTTGATGTTTTACACAAAATAATCGATCTGGTGGTGTGGAAAATGAATGAATTTATTTCCAGAAAAACGGCTTTAGACAGGATTGGGATCCCTTCTCATTTAACGTGGGGATACATAGGTATTATTGTTTTTATGATTGGCGATGGTTTAGAACAAGGATGGTTATCTCCTTATCTTGTAGAACGAGGTTTAACCATTGAACATGCTGCTTTACTGTTTACTGTTTACGGCATTACGGTCTCTGTTTCTTCCTGGTTCTCCGGCGTACTGGTTCAGCTGTGGGGTCCTAGAAAAGCAATGGCATTCGGCTTGATATCCTTTATTATTGGTTCAATTGGATTTATAGGTTTAGGACTTCATATTATGAATTACACAATTATACTAATTTGTTATGCTCTTAGAGGATTTGGTTACCCTTTATTTGCTTACTCATTTTTGGTCTGGGTGTCTTACCGCACGCCCCAGGAAATGCTTTCAAAAGCAGTAGGCTGGTTTTGGTTTGTCTTCCAGCTTGGATTAAGCGTAATCGGAGCCTTTTACTCAAGTTATATGGTTCCGAAAATTGGGGAAATCGCTACCTTGTGGAGTGGTTTACTTTTTGTTTTGATCGGTGGAATCTTTTCTATTATTATGAATAAAGACAAGTTTACCGTACAAAAAGTAAACGATAATAAAACAAAAGAATTAATGAAAGGGATTACAATTGCATTTGAGAACCCTAAAGTAGGGATCGGCGGCATCGTAAAGATTATTAACTCTGCTGCTCAATTTGGATTTGTTGTTTTCTTGCCAACATATATGATGAAACATGATTTTACGATGAGTGAATGGTTGCAAATCTGGGGTACATTGTTTTTTGTGAATATGGCTTTTAATATTATTTTTGGTATTGTTGGAGATAAGTTTGGCTGGGTAAATACAATCAAATGGTTTGGCGGAGTTGGATGCGGAATTGTAACACTTGCTCTCTACTATGTACCGCAATTCGTCGGACATAATTATTGGGTGATGATGATTGTCGCATGCTGTTACGGTGCAACACTAGCAGGTTATGTCCCTCTTACAGCGTTAGTGCCTTCTTTAGCTCCGGAAAATAAAGGAGCTGCAATGTCTGTATTGAACTTAGGATCTGGACTTTCTGCTTTTGTAGGTCCTTTAATTGTGACCGTTTTTATTGGTCTTTTGGGCACGGGCGGCGTAATTTGGATCTTTGCTTGCTTATACTTCTTTGGTGCTTTTCTAACTGGTTTCCTTACGATTCCAACAGAGACAACTATTAAAGGCGAAACAATAAACGAAGTCAAAAGTCCGGTCTCTCTATAAATATGCTTAAGCAGAAAAAGCTGGAGGTGTCTCAACACCTGCAGCTTTTTTACTTTCTCTATTTTATAACTTTTTTACCGACGCACGTTCTACTAGTTCGGGAATAATCGTTACTCGCTGTTTCGCATGCTCTTCTTTTTTCATAGACTTTAACAGCTGTTCAAACGTACTAGTAGCCATCTGAGAAATGGGTTGTTCAATCGTTGTCAAACCCGGCTCAGCAATATCGGCATAAATCGTATTATCGAATCCAATTACCGACAGATCTCCCGGGATCGAAAGCCCCTGCTTCCTTGCCTCGTTTATGAGCGATACCCCAATTAGATCTGTACATGCAAAGACTGCTGTTGGCCTATTAGGCAAGGAAAGCAGCTGTTTACTTGCTCTCCTGCTATCTTCTACTGTTGAATAACAGCTGATAATGGACTGATTTTCTAGTGATAAATTTGCTTCTGTGAGCGCTTGTTTAAATCCTGCTAATCGCCCCTCACTGCTTTTTCTATCTTTTTCAGTCATAATCGTTACCGATTGATGACCTTTTTCTATTAAATACGTACCTGCGATATATCCTCCGCGAACGTTATCAATTGTCACTACATGCGTTGAGATAGAAGGATGGTCAACTGAAAACAATACAAGAGGTACATCATGCTTCACAATTTTCTTTACGAGCTTCGTATCATTTAGTTCGGTTGCGATAATGATTCCATCTACTTGTTTTTTAAATAAAAGATCTATATATTCATGCTCGCGCGCAGTTTGATGATCTGTACTGCATAAAAAAAGCGTGTATCCCGCTGCTCTAGCATTATTCTCAAAAGCTCTTGCTACCTCTGCAAAAAAAGGATTAGAGATATCAGGAACTAGAACACCAATCGTGTACGTCTTTTTTCCTGTTAACGCCGCTGCGACACTGCTAGGCTGATAATCTAATTCCATCATTACTTCATTCACTTTTTTTATCGTTTTTTCACTAATACGGCCTGTTTGATTGATTACTTTGGATACAGTGGCTATCGATACCCCTGCTTTTTTCGCAACATCATAAATGGTTGGTTTCACTTTCACTGTTCCTTTCTTCGTGATCTCTTCCTTTATTTTATCACGAAAGTATTCAATCGTTTATTTTAGATATAGCCTTTAATTTTAAAAAAGAAATAAAAAAAGCTGCTCTACAGGCAACAGCTTTTTTATAAATGATTAATTTTTCAACGATTGCTTACTCATCCACTCCATTATGCTTGTTGTGCTTCCGTTTATTTTAGCGTTGGGTTCATTATTATACAGATATATCCAAGATGAATGTCCATTATACTGATAGGGCGAACCATCGTTATTTTTATATAAGCCTGTGGTATCATGTACATCCTCAAATAGTGATAAATAAACATTATTTGCATGGCTTTTAACCAATCGATCATAAGTTGGAAGAGTGTTAATTGTTGGTGGCAGGACTGTATCATTCTTAGCAGCTACGAACCAAATAGGTGTTTCTTTCATCTTTTCAATATCTTGATCCGTAATTAATCTATCATTTAGTCCTTCACATACTGGAAATGCTGCTGCAAAGTATTTTGGATAATCACGAATCATAAGCATAGTCATATATCCGCCGTTAGATGCTCCTCCGATATAGATTCTATTCTGATCAATATCAGGGTTTTTAGAGACATATTCTTGAATTAAGGCCATCAGCGATTCCTTATAAATAGAAGTTCCATCCGCTTTACCCGTATAACCATCCATCCATTTTGTTGGCGCTTGCGGTACTAAAACGTAGGCACCTTCAAAATAAGCCTGAGTTTCTTTTGTGACAAAACTAACAGCTTTATTGGCAGATAAGGGAATTGTTGCATCTGTTCCTCCCTCTCCTCCACCATGTAACCAAATGATTAATGGATTCTTTTTCTTATCCTTTGCCGGCGCATGACTTGCGTATGCTAATTCTATATTGTGATATATACCTTTTTTAATTGTAAAATCATCTACGAGTTCTTTTTCCTCTCCCGCAAACTGTTTCACTACAAGCCCTGATAATTTTCCTTTATTTGTTATCATATCTCTTTGCTGAGTAATGGTGTATTGACTGTCTATCCATGCATTTAATCCTGTACCATATTCATCATAATTTAGTGGTGCTCCTAATGAAACAGCTGGTCCAACTTCCATTTCTAAAACTGCATATTTTCCAGTATGTACGGCTGGTTGTCCATCTTTATCAGATACATAGGCTTTTTTTACTATACGATCTCCTTGTTCCAATAAAGACGGTTCTAATCGACTATCACTTCGAGCCACATGCACCTTAAACGTTTCTTTTGTAAGTGAATTAGTTGGAACAGGTTCACCTAAGTCAATAATAATTTTTGTGATCGCCGCTCCCCAGTCATAAATCTCTGTCACTGTACGATAGGATGTGGCTTTTTCGTGCGTCTGTTTCGCCAGCGCTGCTTTCTCATAAGAGAGTACAATGCCAATTGCTAAACTCAATGTAATAGCCAATAGTACAGATTTTTTTAACCTTTGATACATAGCAAATCTCCTCCTTTTAAATAGAATAGAAATATTAAAATTCGCCTTCTATCTTAATGAATATGTAATCGCTTACTTACTTGTGTTCTATTTTACTTGTCCCCTCTCTCTTTCTACACATAATTATTTTCCGTTACTAGCGGAAACTTTTGGTTTTTTATTCCAATAAGCATATTCTATAAGTCCTTGAAAAAATTTTTTTATTTTATGTATAAAAACTATCTATTAATCAAATCATAATCTTAACCTTATAAAAGGAGTTGATTATGATGGCAAACAGCAGAAATAAGAGCAGCAACGAATTAGCAGTACACGGTGCTCAACAAGCAATCGATCAAATGAAATATGAGATCGCTAGCGAATTTGGCGTAACTCTTGGTCCTGACACAACTGCACGCGCAAACGGCTCAGTAGGCGGCGAAATCACAAAACGTCTTGTGCAAATGGCTGAACAGCAACTTGGCGGCGGACGTTTCTAAATCACTATCATAAGCAATACGGCTGGAGGAAGAGCGAATGATCGTTCTTCCTTTTCCCATTTTTATATAATCTCTTATCGCGTTTCTTCTTCTCTATATGTATCTAAAACAAAACCACTCCCCCTATAACGTTTACATCCCGTTATATAAGGTTCTCTTTCTCTCACAATAGATTGTTTATGATAAAACGCAAAAAGAAGTTCCTTTTATAGGAACTTCTTTTATCTCACTTTATAAATGTGCAAGCTCTTTAGATATCTTTTCGGTCTTTGCTTTGAGCTGTTCTTGCTGACCTTCTAAATCAGCGATTACAGCTAAAACTTCTGTATTGTTCGGTTCTTCTTCATACTGTTTTAACGTAGCAACAAGAGACTGTGAAACTTTGATGAGCTCTTGATTAACTTCTTGCTGCTGTTTTAAATAGTCAAGTTCGTATTCCCTTTTTTCTAGATTTCTCATCGGTCCCCTTCCTTTCGTTAACTAGCTTTTATTTAAGAACGCAGTCTTTTATTATCTCATTTAGTTACTCCAACATTACCTTATTTTATTTTCGTGATTGCCGTATAACATTTTTTCATTCATTGGGTCAGCTGATTTTTCAGCAGGTATCACTGTTTGTCCTAGAGCTGAATTGTGTTTATCATGCTCAACTGCGTCTACCATCAGCAAAACTTTTCCTTTTTTAAGATCAGATACATATGAGGAAGCTTCTGCAGCAGGTACACCATATTCGGTTAATTGATTTTCGATTCGATTAACATCTTGATCCATTTTTTCTTCAGACGGAGTAAAAGCATTTTTTATTTTCTCCATAAAGGATTGATGGTGCTTTGAGTGTTGATCTGTATCAACTGTTTGCACATCAATTCCTGCAGAATGCTCAATCGCTTCTGTATTTTCATGACGCAGACCACTGTTTGTCAAAACAGAAAGTGCACTGTCCGGATATCCCTGTGTTTTTAAATTTCGAATCGCTGTAATAACAGCTGCCTCTGAATCATACGTACCTACTACATTTTTTGTCATTTTCTATTCCTCCTAGGTATTATTATTTTTTAGCTTGTTATAGTATTAATACCCTTGGATTTTTTGGTAAAACTTTTTAACTCTATCTCTAGCTCTCCTTACAAGGAGAAACCAATAAATCAACAGACTTGAATCTAAAAATTCAAGTCTGTTTCATGATATCAATGATTTTTATTATAAAATTGGTGACAGTAAGCGAGATACCGCTTCTTTAAATTTTATAAGAAGAGAGCGTTCTTTATATCGTTCAAACGTTAATTTTGAACTGCATTGCACATCTTCAAGAAACAGGTTCTGCAACTTTTTGGCAATAGGCTGGTCATATACAACTGCATTCACTTCAAAATTAAGGCTAAAACTTCGTGGATCAATATTCGTCGTTCCTACAGAAGACACTTCATTATCTACTACAATCGTTTTAGCATGCAAAAAGCCTTTTTCATAGAGATAAATATTCGCACCATACGTCAGCAGTTCGCCTACGTGAGACCACGTAGCCCAATAAACAAAAGGATGATCGGGTTTGTTTGGAATCATAATATGAATCTCTACTCCAGATAATAAAGCAATTTTACAAGCATCCATAAAGCTTGCGTCTGGAATAAAGTAAGGCGTTTGAAGGTACACACTTTCTTTGGCCGACATAATCAATGAGATATACATGTTTTTCAGATGCTGAGTAGTCGAGTTTGGCCCGCTTGCTACAATTTGTACAGGAACCGTTCCAGAATGAGTTTCTGTACGATGCAAAAATTGTTCCAGTTCAATTGGCTGTTTTGTTGCTTGATGCCAATCTAAAATGAATCTCCCTTGAATATCGTTCACTGACTCTCCTTTAATGCGAAAATGAGTGTCTCTCCAATAACCCATTTTTGGATCTAACCCTAAATATTCATCTCCTACGTTAAATCCTCCTATGTATGCTACTTCACCATCAATAATACAAAGCTTTCGATGATTTCGATTGTTAATCCGAAAATTAATTAAGCGAAGAATTGAAGGGAAAAATGCCTGTGCTTCGCCGCCATATGAAATAAGCTCCTTAAAAAATGATGGCGTCATTTTTCTAGATCCTACTTCATCATAAAGAACGCGAACCTTTATGCCTTCTTTTGCTTTTTTTGTTAGCTCATCTCTTAATTTTTTCCCAAGATTATCTCGTTGAATAATATAATATTGAATATTAATTTCTTTTTTAGCATTTCGAATGTCCTCAAACAATGCATCAAATTTCTGATTACCATCACTAAAGATATCAATTTCATTGTCCGTGCGCACGAGTGACTTAGAAGAATTTAAATTAGTGAACAACAGTTTATTATGTTGAATCAATAATTCATTTCGATATTCATGGGTAGCTTTAAGTTCTTTTAATTGTTCATCTACTGAAGATCTTAAATATTCCCGCTCATCAGATGATAACTTATAAAAGTTCTTCTGTTTTAGCTGTCTTCCAAAGAATAGATATACAATAAAGCCGACAATCGGTATAAAAAATAAAATAAGAAGCCACGCCCATGTAGATCCTATATCTCTTCGTTCGATGAAAATAAGAATACCGGCTAATAAAACATTAATAGCTGTTACAACAGATACACTTAGTGTAAAGATATGGGCAAATTCCATCCTATTACTCCTTTCTTTCTACTGCATTGCTTTATTAACTCATTCCCGTTTTTAACGCTCTCATTCACTTTACTATACATAACACAGATCGCTTCCTTTTTCATCTTTAGTATCCAAATTTTATTGTTTTTTTATTTTTTGCTATACTAAAAATGTAAAATATTTCTTTTCGTGGTGTATTAAAAACAAGGAGGAAATAATTTGTTTTTTTCTTAGCCTCATCAATGTATTTATCAGTATTAGCCTGGGGTATACGGCTTATCAATTGTTTAGAAAAGCATTTATTGGAGGTATTCTTACGTGTATCCTTGCTTGCAGCGCTCCTATTATATTTGTATGGCCTTCCCTGTTTTTATCAACGGGCATATCACTTTTTCTCTACTGTCTCATTATTTACTCAAAAAAGCACATATCATCTAATATGTAAATAAAAAACACGAAAATCTAAGATTTCCGTGTTTTTTATTTACAAGCTATATACGTAATAATCCTGCACGTGATGTGAATTGAAACCGCATGTTTCGTAGAGTTGCAAAGCGCGTTTGTTTTTCGCTTCAACCTCAAGAAATATATCATATCCTAGCTGAACCTGCTTTAAAACAACTTGTTTTAAAGCAGCTTTTCCTATTCCCAATTTTTGATAAGAAGGCAAAATACCAAATCCATAAATCCATGCTTCGCTTTTATCATAAGATACCCTTAACTTTCCAACCGCTTGACTATTGTACTCTACGATAAAATGATTTTGCTGTTCTTCCGTTTTCGTTTGTTCATAATAAGCAGCTGCTTCTGTTAAAGACATACCAAAGCATTCCACATCAACTTGCATTTCCATTTTCATATCGGTATCTGATTGGGAAGAGCGAAGTGTAACAAAGGGATTATCATCTTCCAATTCTTTTTTTGTCCACTTCATTTGATATTCTGAAAAAGTAAATGAACATGGAATTTGCTTTAAGAACTCCCTGCCTGAAACCGAATCGCCAGGAGCATTTAATAAAATTTCTGTATACCCACGCTTCTTACATATATGTAAAGCTTGAGAAAACAGCTTTGAAAAAATCCTTTTTCGGCGATAGCTAGGAGCGACCATTCCGCATATTTCTACTGTATTCCCAAATCCATAAAGACCAATAAACCCAACAAGCTGCTTATCTTCATAATGAAAAAAATCGTTAACTTCATTTTGTTTTCGACTTCGTAACATATCAAAATTCAGCTTCAGCTCTATGTGCTCTTCTTGTTCGCAAATAGACTGTAGCTTTTGTATATCTTCTAACACATGTTGTTCTAACATAAAACGCCCCCTGCATTCTTCTTTTTATTATAAGTTCGGCTTTATTTAACTTTTTCCTTTCATCTTTAGCGCAATAGTCGAATAATTATAGGATAAAAGCAAGATCAAAAAGCATATAGAGTAATCAAACTAAATAGGCGGGGTGCTTATGAAAAAGACCATTTTAATAAGTTTTATTGGTGCGAGACGTTAATTTCAAAAGTTAGGCTAATAACCTAACGGGGAGAGATTGATCTCAATGGATTCTAAATTTAGATTACAAGAGGTATAACTTTTTTAGTGACAGAAGGAATGATTGGGTAA
>NZ_JBLZXA010000017.1:0-8220 GCF_056099005.1 Priestia sp. 53B2 | reverse complement strand
TTCCTTTTGCGTATGTTCTGCATAAGAATCCTATGAGTAAACGTATAGCTATTAATAAGTACACATCAGAAGGACGTAAACTAATCCATAAAGGACTGGAAAACGTGACCGAAGCAGAATTAAGGTGGCTAAGGGAACATCCAGTAATTAATGACAGAGCAACAATTGAGTTCAATGATAATCGAATCTCCCTATTCGTTGCACAAAACGGAAGGTGTGGGATTATGAATGAAAAACTTGAACTGACAGACATGCATTGTCATCACAAACGATTATGGAGCGAAACGCAGGACGACAACTACGCAAATCTTATTCTAGTAAAATCAGAAATTCACAAGCTGATACATCTAACTAATGAACCTCTGGCAAAAAAGCTAGTGGAAAAACTAAAAATGACAGATAAACAAATCGAGAAATTAAATAAACTGCGATTTCTTGTGGGAAACAATTCAATCTGTACTAACAAAACTTACTATGAACAACTAACTTTGTTCTAATGAACTAGACCAATGAAATGTTTATGACTTAGTAGAAATCAAACTTAGGAATTGCTGGATCGCCGTGTGAGGTGAAAGTCTCACGCACGGTGTGGAACGGGGGAAAGCCCAAAAGAGAATGGAATCATACCAGATTTTACACTTAGTAGGCTACCTATCGTTATCACTAGTTGCTTTAACCATTATTTATTGCCTGCAGAAAGAATTTATTTTCGCTTTAGCTTTGTGGAGCATTTATGGAACAGTATTATCTGTTTTTGTATATTTTTCTTTTTACAAATCAACGGAAGATCGCGAAGAACAGTAACGATAAAGCTATTAAAAGATCTGTGAAATAAACCTTTTTACAGATCTTTTATAAATTTACAACTGGGATATATGTTGGTAACAATTTAGAAACAAGTAATCCTTATTCTTAGTGTTATAGAAAAGTTATTACCTATTTCACTAAGGAGTTGGATATTTGTATGAAGACAATTATAAAATCTATATCGGTTTTAGCATTAGCAGCGGGCTTTACTTTTTCATCTCTATCTGGAACACTGCCATTCACTCACGAACAAACAGCAAGTGCAGCAGAAAAAATAAACGCACCGTTCAGCGTATATGAAGTGACCGCAAACGTACTCAATATACGTTCAAAACCTAGCACTCAGGGAAAGATTCTTGATACATTAAGAAAAAAAGATCAAATTGAAGTAGTCAAGTTTGTAAATGCAGACTGGGCTGCCATTAAAATAATTGGCGGCACCGGATATATCAGTACTTCCTATTTAATGAAAGTCCCTACTACTGTTCATACAGCTGCTCATCTTAATTTACGCACAGGGCCTAGCACAAGCAACAAAGTTGTAACAACTATCCCTAAAGGAAAAAGCGTCAGCTTCTTAGCTTGGGGCTACTCAAAAGATAACAAGCTTTCATTTGATTGGGCTTTTGTAGAATACAACGGCTTTAAAGGATATGTAAGCACTTCGTACTTACAGTTACCTACTTATAGATAAAAACAGATAACTCCCTTGAATTATTTCAAGGGAGCTTATTTATGGTCACCTTATTAATAGTGCCCTGCCCATGAAGCACCAATGATAGTTAGTAAAATAAATAGCACAACGATTAACGCAAAGCTACTTCCGTGACCTGCTCCGTATCCGTAACCATAACCTCCGTAAAAACTCATTTTCTTCCACCTCCTTTTTTGTAGAATATGTGAAGGGAAATGAAAACGAACATGAGTATTCTTTATCACAAAATTCATTATAATTTATAAACGTTAACTCTTTTACTAGTAAGGCATAGGATATATCATCCCGTGGTTCATCTCTACATCTTTCCCTCGTTCCCAACTTTAAAGTAAGGGTATATTCCAGCAATACAAAAAAAAGAAGAGTTTATATAACTCTTCTTTCTTATTGAACTGGATTATCAACTTGCATGTAGTCATTATAATATTCTTCTAACGTAATTCCTTTCTTATACACCTTAGAGGCGAGTTCTTTTCCGACAAATCTTATATGCCACGGCTCATATTTATAACCTGTAATTTGCTGCTTTCCTTCTGGATAGCGAACAATGTATCCGTATTTATATGAATTTGCCTCAATCCATTTGGCTTCAGGAGTATCTTTAAAACAATCTTGAGCTGCACACTTACCGGTGCTGCTTGATACATCTATACTTAAACCAGTCTGATGTTCACTGCTGCCTGGATGAGCGCTGTAATGATTAGCTGCCGCTTCTCCATCTTGTTTTATATACGCTTGATAAAGAGATTCTTGACGGCTTTGAGAACGATAGGCAGAAACACCGGCTAGGTAAATTCCTTCTCGTTCAGCAGCTGAAAACATCCTTTCTAACGCTTTTGCTGCTTCTGTACGCATTTGGCGCTTTTCAATTTTTTCTTTAAATATAAACCGAACGTCTGGGTATACAAGGTCAGTGGGTTCATAGTGATCAGGAAGAAGATTTTGCTTGTTTACTAACACAGCAATGGACTCTGGGTTCCCTACAATTTCTATACTATTCTGCTTCTGTTTAGAAGAAGATAAAGGATTATGATCAGACGTATTCAAATGGTCGTTGTGCTGAAATAATCCCTGATAGCCTAGATACGAGAATCCTGCAATAACACCCAGCACTATTAGTAAAGCCATTTTTTTATAAAGTTTCATATTTCTATACTCCTGACATATTTTCAGCTTTTTAGGACACTCAAACATTGTATATAAATCAAGAAATAATTACTAATATAATAAACTAATTCCTACTATAAATTTTAGTATGCCCGGACCTAATTTTTTCAAACGTTCATTTTAAACATAAAAAAGAGATGTCTCCTAAAAGACATCTCTCTTTACTTCTATTCTATAAGACTAGTATTAGTCGATAACTGTAATTTTAACTGATCTTCTGCCCCAGTCTTGTGCAGCACTATCTGAAGAAACGAATACATCAATTCGATTTCCTTTAATTGCGCCACCTGTATCTGCTGCTACAGCTTGACCATAACCTTCAACGTATACTTTTGAACCTAATGGAATAACGCTAGGATCAACCGCAATTACTCGTTGATTTGGATTTGATTTTAAATTTACTCCAGTAGCTGTTGTACCACTGCATCCAGCACAGTTAGCTGTATAAGCTGTTGCTTCAACAGTCATAGACTTGCCGCTAGCTTGCTGTTGAGACTGCTGTTGAGCTTGTTGTTGCTGTTGCTGTTGCTGAGCTGCTTGTTCTTGTGCTGCCTGTGCTTGTGCTGCTGCTTGAGCTTGCTCTTGTTCTTTTTGTGCCTGCTCTTGTGCTGCCTGTGCTTGTACTGCTGCTTGAGCTTGCTCTTTTTGTGCCTGCTCTTGTGCTGCCTGTGCTTGTGCTGCTGCTTGAGCTTGCTCTTGTTCTTTTTGTGCCTGCTCTTGTGCTGCCTGTGCTTGTGCTGCTGCTTGAGCTTGCTCTTGTTCTTTTTGTGCCTGTGCTTGTACTGCTGCTTGAGCTTGCTCTTGTTCTTTTTGTGCCTGCTCTTGTGCTGCTGCTTGAGCTTGCTCTTGTTCTTTTTGTGCTTGCTCTTGTGCTGCTGCTTGAGCTTGCTCTTGTTCTTTTTGTGCTTGCTCTTGTGCTGCTGCTTGAGCTTGCTCTTGTTCTTTTTGCGTTTGTTCTTGTGCTGCTTGTTCTTGCTGAGCTTGTGCCGTTTGAGATTGCTGCGCTTGTGGAGCTGCCTTTGCTACTGGCGCACTAGCTGTTTGAGATTGAGCTGCTTGTGCCGTTTTAATTTTAAATTGTTCTCCAGGGAAAACTAAGTCTGATGTTAAACCGTTCCATTCCTTAATTTCTTCTACTGTTACGCCATAATGTTGACCGATTGACCACAAAGTGTCACCACGTTTTACAGTATGTACGATTTCTTTTATGCTAGATAAGTTTAGTGTCTGATTTGGATAAATTAGTGTTGATGTTAAGTTATTAGCATCTTTTAGCTCGTCTACGCTCACGTTATGATTTTGAGCGATTTTCCATAAAGTGTCACCTTTTTGTACTTCATACGTTCCGCTTGTAGAGGCAGATGCTGCACCTACAAATCCTGCTGAAAGAATTGCCGTTGTCCCTAGAGTAAATACAAATTTCTTCATTTTCCGAATACCTCCTTATTTACTCAATGACTGAATGATACCACCTGTTCATTTCACTTCCATTACAGGAATATTTTACTTTTATTACGGATTTAATTAATTTTAAACATTTTCTTGTAATATTTCTGACAATTCATTTTTGAATAATGATTAAATTTCATCAAAATCATGTCAAAATTTGAAGAAAACTCTATAAAAAGTTGGAGTTGTATTGGGTGATAAAAGTAACTTATCAGCAAAAAAAAACCTTCTAAAAGCAGTTAGCTTTTAGAAGGTTTTTTTACTTATATGAAACAGTTAAAGTTGGAGCATATGCAGGATTGTCGCCCCCATAAATTTCAACTACGTCACTTAAAAAGTCCGCTGGACCTGAGCTTGACAAGCGAAACTGAGTTTTGCCGGTCTTATTCATATATCCCCAAAGTGAGGAAGGAAGTTGAATAGTTGTATATCCATTATTAAGTGAAGGCACTGACATTTGGAAGCCCGCTGAAATAGATGGTGAAGCCTGATAATCTATTTGTTCTAAAGCACTGCTAGTTCCAAATACACCGCTTTTAATATCGCCTTTCAAAGATGAAATATTACCAGTTGAAGATTTGCGATAAATTTTTAAAGATACATCCGTAATGATTGCATCATCAGGTAAAGAACTTGTATCAAAAGATAAAATGGTTCGGTATGTGTCGGTATTGTACATTCCTTTATCCCCAATTTTATGAATAGAACTACTCATACCGTCAGCTGATAAGTTTCCGATAAATCCATCTTCAGCAGCAAGCGAAGAAAATACTGAAGATTTCTCTGAAGTTCCAGAAATTTGATAAACTTCCGTCTTTACTTCCTCTTGGTTACCCGCTGCGTCTACACTAAAAAACTTTACTGTTTTGCTAGAGTTGATGGTAATAGGCTCAGAGTACTTTAGAGAATTAACAGTTGGTATGCTTCCATCTAATGTATAGTAAGTGATGGCAGGTTCATTGGTTGATAATGTAACAGAAACAGAACTTCCATACGTTCCTCCCGCTGGTGAAGCAGCTGTAACCGGTGGGGATATATCTCCTGAATTAGGAGCATCACCATTTTTCGGATGGCTTTCAAAAAAGTTCCAGCTTAATTTAGTTGCATTTGGTCCTTTAGGATCTGTATAAGAACCGGATGTACTTCCACCTGACCAAGCATGTCCCATTCCTTCTATCATGTACTTTTCCATTACTGTTTTTCCTGCTGTATCTTTGTAAATATATTGCGTATAGCTTCTTCCACCTGATACTGTATCTGTTGCAGTTTGATCTGCCGTATCATCAATATTGTTATTATCCAACCCATCAGACGCTCTATCATTTGTTTGAGCCCATTGCGATAATATTTGATGCGCATTTATAGGCGTAACTGTGTAGTCAGCTGTCCCATGAAACAAAATAACTGGAACCACTCGTTTATGATCTCCCATGGCTGAATAGGCTAAATCTCCTTGTTGGATAGGATTAGGACCTCCACTGCTCATTGCTGTATAAGCACCTGTCACATTAGTCGCTGCTTTATATTCTAAGCCAGCCCCAACGCTGATAGCCGCAAATATGTCTGGATAAGTAGCTCCCATAATAACACTCATAGCTGCACCAGCAGATAGCCCTCCAACAAAGACTTGGTCGGCATCTATTGAATAACTGCTTTTTATTTGATTGACCATTCCAGCAATTAACGCTGGTTCACCGCTTCCCCTTGATTGATGAGCCGTATCAAACCAGTTCCAACATTTATTTGAATTAGCAGAAGAGGGTTGTTCTGGATAAAGAACAAGAAACTTCTCTGTCTCCGCCAGTTCATTCATTTGCGTTCCTGCTGCAAATTGATCAGGGTCTTGAGTACAGCCATGTAGCATAACTACTAGAGGTAAAGCAGCACCTCCCTGATAACTGCTAGGTACGTACAGTTTGTATGTCCTTCCGTTATATGTTTTAGAGGTAAAACTTCCTGCGGCTGAAGAAGATACAGTACCTAAAGATAAAAAAAGTATAAAAATCATCCCTGCTATAAATAATCGTTTCATCTTCCTGCTTCCTCCTTATATTGATATAGTTATACTTAGCAGCAAACGTACATATCGGTATTGTATGGAAATGAATAAGAGTTACTAGTAAGATGATAGCAAGGTTTTATGTAATAAAATTTATATTAACTGCACGATTTGCCTACGGTTATGAGGACGAATAAAATCATTCATCTCCTAAAAAAGAAAACGCTTACATAAAATTGTAAACGATTGTACCGATAAATACTATAAAAAAGACATACCTTTTAAAAATAGGCGGGTATGTCTTCTATGGATTGCTTACTTAAGTATTCATATTGTGACTCGCTGCAATTTACCATAGCAATGGATTGAGGGTAACGTTGTAAATGAGAAGGGAGCTCCTTAAACCCAAACTGATGATAATATTCAGGAAGAATATCGCTATACAACATAAAAATAGCGCTGCGCTTCTCTATCTTCATCTTTTTAAAAAAGTCTTCAAGCATATCGCGGCCATACCCCATTCGTTGATAAAGCTGGTGTACAACAACGGATCCAATACCATGCAAAGCAAACTTTAATCGAGGAGTTTGTAAAAGAAGCAAAATAAATGAACCAATAATTTGATTCTCTTCATTTACGTATACATACCGAATGCCATATGTTTCTTCTTTTTGATTATCTCTCACATACTCTTTGTACGTCCTGCCTTTAGGCCATGCGGCATATCCCATTTGATAGACTTCTGCCAATTCTTCAGACTTTATTTTTCTTAATAACATGAACATCCCCTCTTTATTTATAATCCCATACGTCAGCAGACATTTTTTATAAAGTTAAAAATAGTTCCTGTATGTATATATTATACTTCATCCTACGGAAGCTTTCTTGCTCTGAGTGCTATTAACAGCTAATATGTGAGCTACTTTCTCAAAAAACTAGAAATATTCCTGATAGTTGTTCCTTACCCATAGCAGTCATATATGTAAAGATACTCTTTATCATTCCATAAAAACATAGAGATGTAAATGTATTTCCAGCTTCATTTAGCATTCATTACGTATTACTCATCAAAAAAAGCATAGAAACTACGTTCTATGCTTTACAGTGAAAGTAATCATCATTTCTTAAGCTTTTTCGTTCTCTACATACTCCACTAGATGAAAGAAAAAACGATATGTAAGAATAAGAGCTTCACCTATCGACATTTTTTCATTAAACTCTTTTATAGCCTCTAACTCAATATTCACATCCCATAATCCATCTTTATCATTAAATAAAAGCTGAACGCTTGTTGGGCTTTCATTAAGTTCTTTAGTAAAAAATTGTTTTAGTAAAGAACCGAATTTTTTTTGCATATGTAGCCCCGTTAATACTTTATATGTGCCAAACACATCATCCACTTCAAAAGAACATCCATCAAGCTTAATAAATTCGAACCATTTTGATTCTACATATAGAAATTCACTTCTGTGTTCTTTCAAGTAAGAAATGGGCGTATCTAAAAACGAAAGAGGAGATTCTTCTGCGATCAGCTCGTCCGTTTCTTTATCTACTCTTTCGATATAAGAATCTTTAAAACGTAAAGATGCCTCTTTTTCTTCTATCATCAGGTTTTGCGGTACCAACTCTTTTTGCAACGCATATTCCTTTTCTTCCTGGTATATAGATAAAGATTGACCTTGAACGTTCATTTCTTTTTTAATATAAGTTTGAATATTACTTTGTAACATGAAAAAACCTCCTGATTAATCTGCATCACTATCTTATATCATAACCTAAACAAGTGTTTATAAATATAGCCAAACAAAAAATCCTTAGGCTATGCCTAAGGATAATAATGGTATATTCAAGTATGTATAAAAGATAATTTGGTTGCGGGGACAGGATTTGAACCTGCGACCTTCGGGTTATGAGCCCGACGAGCTACCGAACTGCTCCACCCCGCGATAATAAAAATGCCTGGCAACGTCCTACTCTCACAGGGACAAAGTCCCAACTACCATTGGCGCTAAAGAGCTTAACTTCCGTGTTCGGTATGGGAACGGGTGTGACCTCTTCGCTATCGCCACCAGACAAGAGATTG
>NZ_JBLZXA010000016.1:0-55461 GCF_056099005.1 Priestia sp. 53B2 | reverse complement strand
ATCCTGAGCCAGGATCAAACTCTCCGAAGAAATGTTTGACTTGCTCATATAAAATAAAAAAATTAACGTTGACGTTTGTCGCTTTGTTCAGTTTTCAAAGTTCAACCGCCGCTCTTAAGCGACTTTATTATCTTATCAAGTTATCAACGTAATGTCAACAACTTTTTAAAATTCTTTTTTTAGCTTCGTTGTTACGAGTGTGTCTCAACGACGCTTCATAATAATATAACGCTTTGCATATAAAGTCAATATGTTTCAAGAAGAAAAATGATTTTTTTCTCTTATTTAACTTTTTCCCTTACTGAGAAGTAGTTAAACATAAATAAACTAAATTTTCTAATTTTTATCTATACTCTATATTAAAAAAGAAGCCCTTCACAAAAAGAGCTTCTTTCTTATCTTACTGATTAAGGTAAATAACGACGTGCACCTGCATACTCTTCAATATATCCCTTCGTGTTTAAAGGAATAATCTCTACTGTCCGCTCGGAGTTCGGCGAATGAATCATCATGCCATCTCCCGCATACATTGCTACATGGTGGACGCTTCCTTTTCCTTGGTTATAGGCAAAGAACAATAAGTCTCCAGGTTGAAGGTTGTTCATATCTACTGGTTTCCCTGCTCGAGACTGTGGCCCTGAGTCACGTGGAATCGTAATACCATGGGATTGGTACATCGTAAACGTAAATCCAGAGCAGTCAAATCCAAAACCACTCATGCCAGCCCATAAATATGGAAGATTTAAAAATGCCTTTCCACTTTCAACAAGCTCCGTGCCAGTTGGTACAGGAATATCTTTTTGAGACGCGTAGATTTTTCCTGTTTTTGTAGAAATCCATGCTGTCTTTCCATTTGGTTTTAATACTTTATATGCACTCTTTGATTTTGACAAAAGAGGTAAGCGCGTATTATAGCTAACTTCAATACCTTTCTTTTTTAAAGAAGGCGAATGATATAAATAAGTAGTCGGGGCCGTCACCATTACAAAACGCTTCTTTGCATACTGTTCGTACCTTTTGCTATAGGTTAATTGTTTAGTAGGCATCCATCCGGGATATCCTAATTCATTTCGAGAAGTAGGCTGTCCGTCTACAGCTACTTTGACCCAGTCTCCTTGTTCGTCTAAAACCGTTACTTTGTTTCCATATAACGCTTGTGTCTCAAGCATCCCATCGCTAGATAACTGCTGCTTCTGTTTCAAATTCATCGATGTGGTCCACTTTTTCATATCTACAGGATTAGTAGCTGACGGAGCGTCCACTTCACGCAAGATGTTTGGTGCTGTCCACAGAGTAGCTGCTGCGACATCTATATAAGCAGTTTCTTTTTCTTCAGAAGCATGAACAGAAGGAACTGCACTGGCCCCAAATGTAGCTAAAATAACTGTTGTTGCCGTCAAAAGCCAACGTTTTATATTCATCGTCTCTCTCCTTCTACTATATTACTATCCTTTTATTTTGAGATAGGAACGGTGATTTCTCCTATTCCAGGAAGATCTGATAAGAAAACCTCTTGACCGCTGTACTTTAACACATCCAGTTCAGTTGAAAGCCAAAGAGGAGCATCTAAGTCAAAATACGTGATATTCGGATGAGCGGCTGCCAGATGAGCAGCTGCTCCCACGGAAAGTGATGGTTCCATCATGCTTCCAATCATACATGCAACACCGTTCGCCTCAGCAATACTTGCGATTTTTCTTGCTTCATTAATTCCTCCGCACTTCATTAGCTTAATATTCAAAAGATCCACGTACCGCCCGCTTACAAGCCTTAATGCATCTTTGGCAGAAAATAGACTCTCATCTGCCATAACGGGTACGTTTACTCGTTCAGTCACAAACTTTAACCCTTCCCAATCATGAGCAGGGACAGGTTGTTCTACCAATTCAATACCAAAATTGAGAGTTTCCATTTTATTAATTAATTGCACTGCTTGTTTTGGAGTCCATCCTTGATTTGCATCCAAACGAAGTTTTACATGATCCGGAATGACAGATCGAATATGTTTAATACGCTCAAGGTCTAGCTCAGGAATTGAACCTACCTTTACTTTTAAAATGTCAAATCCGTCCGCTGCACTTTTTTGTGCGTCTTCAGCCATTTTCTCAGGTGTATCAACACTTATCGTCATACACGTAGAGATAGGCTGCTTATCGCCCAAGAAAGCATATAAAGGAATGTTGAGAAACTTTGTATAAGCATCATGCAAAGCGATATCAGCAGCTGCTTTAGCACTTGAATTGTGAATACAGCAGCTTTGAATTTTTTTTAAGAGTTTTTGAAACTGACGTATATCCTCCCCTATTAGCGCTAGTTTAATAGGTCCTTGAAGTGCAGCTTGAATGCCTTCTAAAGAATCGCCTGTAATAACATATGTTGGCGAAGCCGCTCCTTTTCCTTTTATTCCGTTTTCTAACTGAATCTCTACACTTATGCTGTCTATCTCTGTTGCTGTTCGAAGCGCTGTTTTAAACGGAACGAGCAGTGGAACGGTTTGATGCTTTACAGTTATGTCTTTAATTATCATTTCAATCGCTTCCTTTCGATTCAGCACAAATATTCTTTCATACGTACTTTTGGTTTATTCTTAGATCGCCCCTAAAATTTTGGCGATCATCATACCAAAATAAGTACCTAAGAAGGAACCCATCAGAGCCATAATGACTCCTACCGGAATCAGTGCACGGTTATAAGCAGCTGCAAGCATTGGAGCAGACGCCATTCCACCAATATTAGCTAAACTTGCTACTCCGAGCGTAAATAAATCATATTTAAATAGTTTAGCTAGCAACAGCATGATCACTAAGTGCACGAACATAATGAGAAAACCAGATACTAAGTAAATAGGAGCCTGAGCTAAATTTGAAAAATCTGATTGAGAAGCAATTAACGCTACAACGATGTATAACATAACGTTTGATACATCGAGCGTACCTGGAATTTTTGCCGCTGGGGTTACAGCAAGCACTAGACCAACCACAGAAGCAATCATAATCGTCCAGCTCGTTGCATTAATAACCGCTCCCACTTCAGGCAAAAGCCCTCCGATAAATGTAGAAAATGCCGAAACGAACAAACCTAGACCAAGTAAATAAAGAAGATGCTGAAACTGAGGGCCTTCTTTTTCGCTTTCAGAAGTTGCTGCGACTTCATCTATACTATTCTCAATAAAGCTGACGTCTGCTTTTGTCCATTTATTAAATTTAGATGCAAATGGTACAAGCCAAAACATAAACATAACCCATACGGCATAGTTAATCGTATCCATCATAAGAGCGTAGCCAAATATATTTTCTGGAACATCCAAAATCCCTTGGAGAGCAACCATGTTAGCTGATCCTCCGGTCCAACTTCCTGATAAAGCACCAAAAGCTTTCCACGTATCCTCTACATAGAAATTCTTAAAGATGGCATAGACGAGGATAAAACCTACCATTATGCTAAAAACCGCAACGATGAATCCTCCCAGCATTCTTGGACCAAGTTTAATTACACTTCGAACATCACACTTTAACAGCATAAGCATCAGCATGGCCGGAAGCAGTGCATTTTTAACACCCGTATACATGGCGACATTTGATTCGCTATCCCCAAATAACCCTGCCGTTTGCATAAGAGCAGCTCCTATATAAATAAGTACAATACCCGGGATAAATTTAAAAAATCGATTGGCTTTAAATCTTTTTTCAATCCCTACCATGAGTGCAGCAAAGGCAGTTAACACACTCACATACATAAATCCATCTTGAATCATTTATTCTTCCCCCTTCATCTCCACGAAAATGTTTTTATACAAAACAAAATCCAGCCCAACGTTTGAAAACGTCAGGCTGGATTTCGTCTAGGTCTATGTAGACAAAGCAGCTGTTATTTGCTGATATTTTTTCTGTGCATCATGAAACGCTACCACCAGCGCTTTTTGGGAAGACCCGAAGTAGCGGCTGTTAATTTCGTCTGTAAGGGTGGGATCACTTATGTGACGTCCAATAAAAATCGATTCAACAAATCGAACGGTCAACTCAATCGTCGCTGAACATTCCACATCAATAATTTTCCCATTTGTTTTATCAACTACCAACCCTAAAAAATACTGATTGAACTTTTTAGTAATCGGATTGCTTTGAGGAGCTTTGGCATCTCCAATAATATAGATAGTATCTTGATCATACATGATTTTTTATTCCTCCTAAAAGAGATAACAGACGATGCTAGGGACCGGCAAATGAACGTTTGCGGAGCTACGCAACATGTATTCGCTTTCATAAGGAACATTATAATCTATTCTCAATATATCATCTATAAAACAATTTCACAATATAAATTTTATACTATTCAGAATACAATAATATTTTTGTGAAAAAAGAGATTGAGACATAACGAACCACTAATCAAACATGTTGATCAAGGGTTCGTTTTTCACTGTGGGTCAAATATTTTTGTCCCGGCTTCTTTCTACGTCATCCTTTGAACATGGTAGAGAAAAAACGGTTAGGGTAATCTGTCATCACTACTTTTACTGAAGCCTGCTGGAGCTTCAAAAAGTCATTCATTTCATTAATTGTATATACCCGTAAGTCTAATCCTTCTTGCTTTGCTTTTTTCCCGTATGAAGAAAGAGCAAACGACATATCACAGTGTAGGTGCGCTCCTATCGATTTTGCTTTTCCAATCGCATCTTCGCTCACCCCTTCAAATAAAAAACCTGTTGGTATATATGAATGGAGAGATCTCACTTTAGCCAAGCTATCATAGTTAAAAGATGACAAAATAACTTGACCTTCTAAATCAAACTCATCGATTAGACGAAGAACTTTTTCTTCAAGTTTTGGATAGTAAATTCGGTCATTTTTTAATTCAATATTCACCGTTAATTTTATCTTTTTGTCCATCATCCACTCAAATACTTCTACTAATGTCGGAATCGATTGTTTAGAAAAACGAGAGTCATACCAACTGCCAGCATCGAATAAACGCAGCTGTTTGTATGAAAATTCTTGAACATACCCCATTCCATTCGTCGTTCTGTCAATTCGTTCATCGTGAATAACTACTATTTCCCCGTCTTTTGTTAATTGTACATCTAATTCAATACCTGCAACTTGCATTTTCCTAGCTTCTTCAAATGCAATCATTGTATTTTCAGGATATCGTCCGCTAAAGCCGCGATGCGCATAAAGATCAATTGAAGTATTCATTGTCCTCTATCTCCCCTAACTAGTCATTCACTAAGTAAAAAGCTCGTCCTCAAAATAACTTGAAAGACGAGCTTCGTAATCATACGTTATTTTTGATTGGCTACTTCTAATGCTCTATTTGTTTCTTTTGCTGCTTGATCAAGCGCTTTTTTTGGCTTTACTCCTTGATACAGGCTTTCCATCCCTGTTACTACTTTTTGACGCGATTCAGGAAACACAGAAATTAAAGCACCTTGCGTAGCTGGAGTAGGCTTTGTTTCACGAAGCTGATCAACCGTTACTTTTAACTGCGGATATTTCTCCCACTCTTTTTTCACAATATCTTGTTCATACGCTTTTGTGTTAACTGCAAAGTATCCACTTTCTACGTGCCATTTTGCTTGAACTTCTGGTGTTGCTAAATATTTCATGAAGTCCCAGGCTGCTTTTGATGTTTCATCACTGATTCCTTTAGACATCCATAAAGATGCTCCGCCAATAGCTACTCCTTGGCGATCCTCTTCTTTTGGGACAGGAATATAAGATACGCCTACATCAAATGGAGCATTGTCTACTAGTGTTTTAATACCTGCTGATGAGTCCAGGAACATTGCAATTTTTTTAGATTGAAATGCTGCGCGCATATCATCCCAGTTTTGTCCTACGTTGTAGAATGTACCTTCTTTGTACATATCATTGATTAAATCAAATGCGTTTTGTCCTTCTTTTCCATTAAATACTGCCTTCTCAGCATCACCTTTACGGCCGTTTTCGTGATCTACATACAGGCCGCCTTGAGAAGCAACTAGCTCTTCAAAGAACCATCCGTAATTTAGAATTGAAAAACCGTATTGCGATGTTTTATTTCCTTGTTTTTCTGTTAATTTCTTTGCAGCTGCCTTTAATTCATCATACGTTTTTGGAGGATTTTCAGGATCCAACCCTGCTTTTTTAAAAGCATCTTTATTGTAAACAAGAACAGGTGTTGAAGAGTTAAATGGCATTGAATATTGCTTTCCATCTACTTGGTAATAGCTTGAAATGTTTTTCTCCCACTGTGAAGTATCATAGTGGTCTTGATCGATAAACTTTTGAACAGGCTGAATCTTACCGCTGTCTATCATGAATTTCGTTCCTACTTCGAACGTTTGCATAATAGCCGGTGCATCTTTGGTGCCTGCTACTGTATTAAATTTTGTTTGTGCTTCCTCATACGTTCCTTGAAAAATAGGCTTTACTTCCACTTTGTCCTGAGATTTATTGTACTCATCGACAATTTTATTCAGTGATTTTTCAAGGTCACCGCTCATAGCGTGCCAAAATACGACTTCTGTTTTACCTGATGCTGTTTTTTTTGTTTCTTGCGCTTCCGAAGAACCAGTTGAGTTTGAGCAAGCACCTAGAATAACTAGCAAGCATGCCGTTACGATAGCCAATATCTTTTTCATCACATTCACTCTCCTATTTAATTGCACCTTGGGTTAATCCTTTTTGAAGACGTTTTTGACCTAGGAATAATAGTAATAATGTCGGTAAGATAACAACAACGACAGCGGCCATAACCACTCCCCAATCAGTTGAAATCTCCTGTGTTTGCATTTGCTTTAAACCAATCTGAACGGTACGAACATCCTCTGTATTTGTCACTAGTAGTGGCCATAAATACATATTCCATGTTGTTAAAAAGCTATATACGCCAAGTGTGACTAGACTTGTTTTAGACACAGGGAGCACGACGTTCCAAAAGAAACGAAAGCGGCTAATACCTGCAACTTGAGAAGCTTCATATAACTCATTCGGAATGGTTTTAAACTGTTGACGCAACAAAAATGTCCCAAACGCTAAAGCAAAAAAAGGAATCGTTAATCCTAAATAATTGTTAATCCACCCTAGCTTTTGTGCTGTTAAAAAGTTAGGAACCATCGTTGCTTCCCACGGAATCATCATCGTAGAGATAAAGAGAAAGAAAATAGCATCTCTTCCTTTAAATTTAATAAATACAAATGCAAAAGCGGCCAAACTCGAAACTAACAGCTGCCCAGCCATGACGAAGATAGACACTGCAAAACTGTTAATTAAATAATGAAGCAGCGGAACTTTCTCAAAAGCAGCGAGATAATTTTCAAATGAAAAAGATGAGGGCCAAATCTTTCCTTCCAACACTTCCGCTCCACTCATAAAACTAATGGAAAAAGCGTATAGAATAGGAAACATCAATACTAAAGTAGCTGCAATGAGTAACAAATAAGTTGTCCATTTTCTCGTGATGCTCATTGATAATGTACCTTCCTTTCTCCAAGCTTGAATTGAAGAGCGGTAACCAGTAGAATACAGAAAAATAAAATTGTAGCTTGAGCACTTGCAGAGCCAACATTATAGTTTACAAATGCATCTTTGTAGATTGAATAAACAATGACATTTGTGGAATCTGTAGGTCCGCCTTTTGTTAAAATGTCAATTTGTCCAAACGTTTGAAACGCGTTAATAAACGAAACGGTGATAATAAAAAACAGCGTTGGGGAAAGCATAGGAAGCGTAATTTTGCGGAGCTGATACCAATAGCTAACTCCAGCAATACGCGCATTCTCATACAGCTTTTCATCAATATTTTGTAACCCGCCAAGTAAAATTAAAAAGGTAAACCCAATGTTCATCCAAATTGTAGAGATAGACACAGCAACCAATGCATACTTAGGATCTAATAACCACTGCACATCATGAATCCCTATAAGGTTTAATACTTTATTGATAACCCCGATTGTCGGATTATACATAAACATCCAAATCACAGAAGAAGCCGCTACGCTCATTCCCATCGTAGATGAAAACATTGTTCTGAAAAAACCAATTCCTTTCAGCTTTTCATTTGCGATTAGCGCTAGGAATAAGGCAATAATTAAGCCAATAGGCACTGTGTAGAGTACAAATAGAAAAGTAGCTTTCATACTTTGTAAGAAGTTCGGATCTGTAAATAGATATGAGAAATTTTGCAGTCCTACAAAATTTAAGGGATTTCCCCGTGTGTCCGTAATAAAAAGACTTAAATATAATGTCTTAATCATTGGGTAGAAAAGAAATACACTAAATAACAGTAATGATGGCAGTAAATAAGATAGTCCAACAATAATATTAGGCATTGATTTTTTTTCTTTTGGGTTTGCTGAAACAGAAACAGGTGAGTTTGCTGTTTTGGTAACAGCACTCATACAAATGCCCCCTTTACAGTTAAATCTTCTGTTGATGGTTCGTAGTGCAAGCATGAACCTGTATCGCCATCAAATAAAAACAGGTGTTTTGGATCGATAAAAATAGGAACTCGCTCTCCCACCTTTATAGTCCATTGACCGTTCCACTTAGCCATCCACTGCTTGTCACCCATATGAAATGTAAGCAGTGTTTCCGTGCCTAGAATTTCTACATTATCTACTTCCACAATAAAACTCGTATTATCGTTTGTCGCAAGCTGTATATGCTCAGGTCTCACTCCAACCATAACTTCTTTTTTACCGTTAAGGTTACTGTGTGGTGTACTCATAGAAATAGCTCTTCTATCTTCAAAAACTAGTAAGTTATTTTCTATAGAAACGTTTGATAAATTCATAGGGGGAGAACCTATAAAAGATGCTACAAACGTGTTCTTTGGTGCATTGTAAATATCAAGCGGACGTCCAACTTGTTGAATATTTCCTCCATTTAAAATCATCATTCGATCTGCCATCGTCATCGCCTCTGTTTGATCGTGCGTGACATAAATCATCGTAATACCTAACTTACGCTGAATCTGGCGAATTTCTGACCTCATCTTCGCGCGCAGCTTCGCATCTAAGTTTGATAACGGCTCATCCATCAAGCAAATAGGCGAATGAGTAACAATAGCACGTGCAAGCGCTACACGCTGACGCTGTCCTCCCGAAAGCTGTCTAGGCTTTCTTTTTAGATATTCACTTAAACCAAGCATCTCTGCTGCTTCCCTGCAGCGCTTTTGCTGTTCTTGCTTTGAAATTTTCTTTGTATGCAGACCAAAAAGAATATTTTGTTCCACTGTCAAATGCGGATATAAGGCATAGTTTTGAAACACCATTGACAAATCGCGCTGACTTGGAAGCAGTTTATTTGCTTTTACATCTCCAATTAGTAGCTCTCCCTGCGTGACTTCTTCTAATCCGGCAATCATTCTCAGCATTGTACTTTTCCCGCACCCTGAAGGACCTACTAGTACAAAAAACTCTCCCGGTTCAATTGTGACGTTAATATCTTGAATAACATTTGTTTTTTGATCGTATGATTTCGCAATGTTAACTAGCTCTACTTTTTTCATTAAAAACGCTCCTTTCTCTCATTCATATTTTTCCACAACCATGATTTCCCTGTAGAAACTGCCGTAGCTCCTGCTTTTAAAGCAGCTTGGATATGGCTTTCATTTTGAATGAGTCCACCTGTAATAATAGGGATACTTGTTTTTTTAACGACTTTCTCTATCATCTCCGGAATTAATCCTGGCATTAGTTCTAATGCATCCGGTTTAATATCTTGAACGGTTTTCAACCCTTGTGCTACCGCGTCTGTATCCACTAGAAACAGCCGCTGAATAGCAACCAGTCCTTCTTGCTTTGCGTAATTAATGAGTGAACTTTTAGTGGTTACGATACCTGTAGGCTTTACAAACTTAGCAAGGAATTTAAGCCCTTCTCGGTCATAGCTAATCCCTGGAATTTTTTCAACGTGTAAAAAAACCTTTCGATTATGCTGTTTAAGTAAATCTACATAGCGTTTAATCACACTAATATTGCCCGTTAATAAAAAGGCGGCCTGGATCTCTGTTTCTAAAAATTGTTCTAAATTTTTCGGGCTTTTAATGGATGCAATCAAACGGTCTTGCCCAAGCTTTTGTAAGAAATCTGCTTCCCTATTCAAAACGATGCCTTCCTTTCATTCACAAAAAACCACAAAAAACCACAAAAAACGCATAGGGTATTGATATAGACCTATTGTTTTTTGTGGTTTCTCAATTTCATAACCTTAGTAACTATTCACTTATCGTTCACATGTTTTATAATAATGGTTATTTATGAAGGAAATATAAAGAAGCTGTTGAGTTTTGTAAAAAAACCGTATAGTTCCTGTAAATCGCCTAAAAATCAAAAAACCGTTGATTTCTCAACGGCTTTACAGTGCACATTCTTCAATTTCAAATCCTAAATCTTCAATTAAACCCCAGTCAGCTGTAGGTTCTTGACCTTGAGTCGTTAAATAGTCACCTACAAAAATTGAGTTTGCAGCAAACAAACCAAGCGGCTGAAGTGATCTGAGGTTGACTTCTCTGCCTCCTGAAATTCGAATTTCTTTGGCTGGATTTACAAAACGCATCATCGCTAACAGCTTTAAGCATTGCATTGGCTTTAACGCCTTTTTGTCTTCTAGAGGCGTTCCTGGAACGGCAACAAGAAAGTTGCATGGAATAGAATCTGCATCTAACTTTTTAATTTGAAAAGCTAATTCCACGGCTTGTTCATTTGTCTCGCCCATTCCAAAAATCGCACCGGAACAAGGTGACAAACCTGCTTTTTTAGATGTAGTAACCGTATCGACTCGATCTTCATATCCATGCGTAGAACAAATATTGTTATAGTTATCAGCGTGAGTATTTAAATTATGATTATAGCGATGAACACCCGCCTCGACTAGTTCGTGTGCTTGATCATCTGTTAAAAATCCTAGACAGGCACAGATTTTTAAGTCTGTCTTTTGACGGATCTCTTTTACCGCTCCCACTACGTGCGCTACTTCTTTATCAGTAGGGCGGCGGCCTGACGCCACGATACAATATGTACCTGCTTTTCTTTTTTGAGCTTCAAAAGCACCTTCTACAATTTTCTCTTTTGTTAACCACGCATACTTATCAATCGGCGCTTCTGATACAATCGACTGCGAACAATATCCACAGTCTTCTGGGCATAAACCTGATTTAGTATTAATAATCATATTAAGCTTTACTTTTTTTCCATAATGATGATGACGAATTAAGTACGCGGCATTCATGACCTCTAACACTTCTTCATCCGGTACATGAAGAAGTTGAAGCGCTTCGTTATATGTAATTTCTTTCCCTTTAATAATAGACTGAGCAAGTGCTTTCCAATCTCTTAAACTTGTGGTTTCCATCGATTCCCCTCCACTTTAGTAAACTAAAAAAATATAAAGTTAACAATTATAACTAAAAGTTACCATTACTTCTCCTTTTATGTCAACACTGTATAAATAATAGTTAACTCAAAAAGCCACTTCTATGATATAGAAGTGGCTTTTTGCTTATTGCGCTTGCAGTGTGTAAATAACCGATACAAAGTCTCCAGATTTTTCATCGTATGCTTCAACACCCGGATACTCATGAGTTAGAGCAATACCTGCGTACATGAGCTCATCTCCATAAGCTGTTTGATCTGTTTCCATCACTGTATATTCATAATCAGGATGAAGCCCTTTTAGCTCAATGCGTTCGTAAGAAGGATTTGGTCTAGACAATACTTGATAATAACCGATGATTGCCTGTTTTTGATCGGATGAAACAACCATCCAGCTCGTCACATTTCCATCTTGTTCAAACGGACTTTTTAAACGATAGAATATGCCATTTTGAATAAGAGATCGGTGTTTTTTATAATACTGAATTTGTTGTTTTACGGTTTCTTTTTCATCTTCTGTCATCAGCGTAACATCTAACTCATAACCAAATGCGCCAAAATACGCAACGTCTCCTCTTGTTTCTAGACTTGTTACTCTGCGTACTTGATGATTTGGTACGGCCGATACGTGTGCTCCCATTGAACTGATTGGATAGGCAAAAGACGTGCCGTACTGAATTTTTAGACGTTCAATCGCGTCCGTGTTATCGCTCGTCCAAGCTTGAGGAGCATAATAAAGCATTCCCGGATCAAATCTAGCGCCCCCGCTTGCACATGATTCAAATAAAATATCCGGAAACTTCCTTATTAGTCGCTCATACAAATCATACACACCTAAAATATAGCGATGTACTACTTCAAACTGACGGTTCGCGGGCAGCCCAACAGATCCAACCTCCGTTATATTTCGATTCATATCCCATTTTATATAAGAGATAGGCGCTTCACTTAAAATAGCTTCCATTCGTTCATAGATATAATTCACTACTTCTTCTCGTGAAAAATCAAGCACATATTGATTTCGTCCATGAGACTGATGACGATTTGGCACATGAATCAACCAATCTGGATGCTTTTCATACAAGTTGCTTTGCTTTGAAATCATTTCAGGTTCAAACCATAACCCAAAGTCCATACCTAAATCGGTTACTTTTTGAGCCAATGACTTCATACCGCCCGGAAGCTTATTTTCATCTACAAACCAATCTCCAAGAGAAGTTGTATCATCGTTACGTTTACCGAACCAGCCGTCATCCAATACAAAAAGTTCAACGCCTAGCTTTTGCGCTTCTTTGGCAATATGTACAATTTTCTCTTCGTTAAAATCAAAATACGTCGCTTCCCAGTTATTAATTAAAACTGGTCGCTCCAAATCCCGCCATTTTCCTCTAGCAAGACGCTTGCGATAAAGCTCGTGATACTCTTGGCTAAGGCCGTTTAGCCCGCTATTTGAATAAGCCAGTACTAGTTCTGGTGATTGAAAAGTTTGTCCACTTTCTAGTCGCCACTGAAAATCAAAAGGATGAATGCCCATCGTTATTCTTGATACATTGTAATGATCTACTTCCACTTGTCCAAGAAAGTTTCCGCTGTATACAAGACTAAAACCATACGCTTCTCCACTGTGTTCAGTTGCATCTGGGTTCTTTAAAATTAAAAATGGGTTTTGCTGACTGCTGCTTGTACCTCTCGCACTAGAAATACTTTGAATACCAGGCTGAAGCATTCGTGTTTTCACGTGTCTTTCTCGAATCCACGCACCGGAAAGCTGAACCATCTCATAATTTGATGTAGGCAAATCAATGCTGCCGCTCATGATACGCAAAATATCGACTGCTTCTTCTCCTCTATGCTCAAATCGTGCGTGACGCGTAATAATATTTCGGTCTTCGTAAACGGTATACGTTAAAACAAGTGATGCATTGAGCAATTTATCAATCAGTTCAACTTCTACACTTGTGGCTTCACTCTCTTCTTCTACATATGTAGCAGGTAAGCCGTTTAGTGGCTTCTTGCCTTTGTAAATTTTATGGTTATCGTATTCAAAATTTGTGATTCGGCTTCCGTTTTGCTGAAGAAGTTGATAAGCTGGCTCTCTGAAGTCTGTTGTTCCATAAGAAGGATACTCTTGTTTGATTGTTTCAAGAGAAAATGCTAGTTCTCCTTCATATACCGAAGCGCTAGCTCCTCTTGTTTCTACACGTAAAAAATGCTGAAAAGATGAACGGTGCTTAAGCTTTTTTCCATAGTACAAGTGACCGAGCTGCCCGTTTCTCAACACTGAAAAGATATAACTTACATCGCGTCCCTGCAGGTGAAATTCCTTTGTACGTTCATTAAATAAGATTCCCACTTTATCCCTCTCCTTACCATCAAATATCTAACGAGACATTTCCTTTTTCATCTATTGCCGTTGCATGCTCAAAAGCAGATGCTAGATTAATCTCTTTTCTCTCATACCATTTCGCTAAATCTTTGAATAACTCTTCTGTTTCAACCATTCTTGTGTCTACTCGCAGTTCAGTTTCATAGCTATGAAGAGCCCAAGTGCTTTCACTAAATAAAGTCATTTCTACATCTAGACACATTTCTTTCCAATTGGGAGCACACAGAATAGGATGACGTATGTCTGAACATGCAATGGTGTAGCGGTTAGAACCATTCTTATTCATAAAACAATGAACAAAAGAGGCACTCACATCGCCCTTACTAGTTTGTAAAGATTTATATAGTTGGATATCTAACAACGGAACGCTCCATTTTAATTTCATTTTTGGAAGAATTCTTTTTTTAACCGACTTGACCGTTAATTTAATAAAATAAACACCATCTTTTTTTGTTTCATCCAATACGACATGCACACCTGGTTCCTTATTTATCTCCAAGTTTATATAGGGTGTAGCAATCACTTCCTTCATCTCCTTTACCATCATTCTTAACTTTGTATACCGACAAAATGTAACCGCATTCAAAAATTTGTTTTCGTATTTATTACAAGTAGATCACCCTAAACGAAGCTTTTTTACTTTCTTTCATTTTATGTAAAATACTTTCTAGACTCAATGGTAAAAATCAAAGTGAAAAAAAGCATTTTTTTGCTTTATCTAGTAATCAATTAAACGCTCTTTATCTCTTAGCGCGCAATTTTCTCTTCTTTTTTAAAAAAAGATGACAAACCTAATAATATAGTATAATAATAAATAATGCAGAATGATTATACATAGAAAGGATGACAAATATGAATCATGACCCTTCTCTTCTTAAACAACTAAAATTATGGCATATCGTCGTGATAGGCTTAGGCTACATGGCACCTATGGCCGTTTTTGATACATTTGGCATTGTAACTGAATCAACAGATGGACATGTTTCAGGCGCTTATGCATTCACGTTGATTGCTATTTTATTTACAGCCATTAGTTACGGAAAAATGGTAAAAGCTTTTCCCGGAGCTGGTTCCTCTTATACATATGCACAGCAAGTACTGAATCCAAGCATTGGTTTTTTGGTAGGATGGACGGCTCTTCTTGATTATCTATTTCTGCCAATGATCAATGCACTTTTGACAAATATTTACCTAAGCTCTCTGTTTCCAGGTGTTCCAAAGGCCTTATGGATTATCAGCTTTGTTGTCATCATGACCATAATGAATATTTTTAGCGTTCATTTAACCGTTTCTTTTGGTACGCTATTAGTTGCTTTTCAAATTTTAGTCGCTATTATCTTTATTATTTTAAGTGCTACAACTCAAGGCCAAGAGCTATCATTTAAACCGTTTATAAGTGAATCGGCCTCTATATCTCTGTTATTAAACGGAGCAGCTATTTTATGCTTTTCTTTTTTAGGATTTGATGCTGTAACCACCATGGCCGAAGAAACACTTAAGCCTGAGAAAACCATTCCTAAAGGGATTCTCATTATTGCATGTACGGGAGGCGCCTTATTTATCACAGTTTCTTACTTTGCTCAGCTCCTTTTCCCTTCAGCCTCTTTGTTTCATGATTTAGAAGGTGCATCAGCGGAAATTGCTTATAAAATTGGCGGCCAGCTTTTTCGATCTATTTTTGTAGCAGCGGCCTTGACTTCAACTATTGCTTCTGGACTTGTCTCACATATGAGTGCATCAAGACTTCTCTATGCAATTGGGAAAGATGGTTATCTGCCTCGGAGAATTTTTGGCTATATTCACCCGAAAACAAAGACGCCTATTTGGAACGTGGTGATTATTGGTGGCCTCTCTTTAATTTCACTAGGTCTGTCTCTTGAAAAAGCTACCTCTTTAATTAATTTTGGTGCTTTAATTGCGTTCAGTTCAGTGAACATAGCGGTTTTTATCCATTATTTTATTCATCAAAACAAACGATCTCTCAGTGGATATATTTCATATGTACTTATGCCTTTACTTGGCAGTTTATTTTTATTTTTTATGTGGCTTAACTTAGAAACAACATCCTTATTTATCGGTATTGTATGGAGTGTAATCGGAATTATTTATTTACTGATTGCCAGACGAAAAAATACTATTACCATTCCTACTTTTCATTTTGATTAAGGAACTAGACTTAACACACCTCGACATATTTCCCTAGAAATAATGTCGAAAAAAAAGTAATTCAGATATAAACAAATCAATACCATCTAAACACGAACAAAAAGGTAAACGATCTAGTATGAATCACTCGTTACACCGCTGTTGATTTCCGTGCAAGGCTTCGCTTTCCGCGGGCGGCCGTTGAGCCTCCTCGTCGCTTGCGCTCCTGCGAGGTCTCATCTGTTCCTCTTTTTCCGCAGGAGTCTTCGCCTTGCCCTCCAATCAACAGCTAGAAGCAACTAAACACATGAAAGCTACATTTACTATACGAATGAAAAAATCCGAACGTATTTGATTCTCAACCAAGAATCAAACTCGTTCGGATCTTTCTTCAACTAAAATACTTTCGTACCAGTCTCTTTTTATTGTTGCGATTGTGAGACTTTTTCCAAAATACGTCTTTTACGGTAAAGCATCATTCCAACTTCGCCTATATCATTAATCGCTTGTTTGTTAATATAAGCCCCGAATACCATTCCTGCTATAGGAATCATTTGGAACAGCTTTTTCCAGCCCAAGTTGTCCCTGTAGGTTAGAAACACTTCTCTCCACCCTTGTAGCTGCTGCAAGCTCTGCGTTCGATTTCCGCTTGCTAATTCTTCTAAAATCGCACGTTTCCCTACAATGTCAGAAGACGAAAACTGCATGCATTTGACCATAAAAATTCGTTCCTCTTGCTCAGTGGGGTCGTAACCATAAGAAACAGCCACTTCTTGCAGTGTTTTAAGTGTAAGCCCTAATACAAAAGGAACATCAATCGCCAGTGTAAAAATCCCGCCTACCCCGGTTGTAGCTCCTTGCAGCTGTGCATTCTTTTTTCGGACTTCAATAAAATACTCTGCCAATTCATCCATTTCTTGCAGAGATAAACGCTGAATATCCTCTATCGAAAGCTGTTTCTTTTCTTGTAATTGTGCTGATGCTTTTTCTAGAGTGGCAGACGTATTAGCTAAATACTGGCCTCCATTATCAACATACTTAGCAATTTCATCTAATAATTTTTCTATTTTTTGATGAATGAACTTTGGCGTTACTTTATCTAAAGCTGAAAAAGGCAAGCGAGCCAGCCGCTCCCAGAAAAAAAGTCCTTTTTGGTCTTTCTCCCACTTTTCAATTTTTCGTAACTCTACTCTTAACTGCTCATGCTCTGACATATCCTCACTCTTTTCCTCGATTTATCAGCTCTGCCCTACTTGTTTATTCCGCACATATTTAATGATAAAAAACAATGCAATTAAAACAACAATTCCGATTCCAATAGGCTGCATATATTGAGACACAATCGGCCCCACCTCTTTCCACTTAGGTCCTAACTTATATCCTAAATATACATAAATAGCCGTTACTGGAAGCATCGCAACAAATGTATAAATAGAAAACAGCCATACATTCATTTTTGCCATCCCGCACGGAAAAGAAATAGCCGTGCGCACTCCTGGAATAAAGCGTCCAAAAAAAGCAACCCCGCTGCCGTACTTATTAAAAAAGCGATCGGCGGCGTCAATTTCTTTTTCTTTCACCAAAAAGTATTTTCCATATTTTAAAACCAGCGGTCGTCCACCGTAACGTCCCAGTGCATAAAGAGTCAACGGTCCACAAACACCGCCTACTGTACCTGCAAGGATAGCCAGATACAAGTTCATATCACCTTGATACACCCAATACCCTACTAAAGGTAAAACAAGCTCTGCCGGGACAAATTCAAACGTTAATGCTAAAATTACGCCAAAATAAGAGAGCTGTTTTAGCGCTTCAATTAAAGAAAGTAAAACCGACTCTAACAAAAATTCTCCTCCTCATGTCATTAAATCTAAGACTGCAAAACTATAATTTAGCCGATTGATAGATAAAAACCAACGCGGCATAGTTTTTTCCTTTCCCTCTTTACGTATTACGTACTACAAAAGTTTCAATAAAAAAAAGCGCTAGTTTTATCCAGCGCTTTTATAGTTTAAAGTTAATTTGAATAATACCTACTTTACGAAGAGCATCGTATAAAATAACTAAAGCCGGTCCTAAAAATAATCCGACAAAGCCTAAAAGTTTAAATCCAATGTACAAACTAACTAGTGCAGCCAAAGGTGAAATACCCATATTTGTAGAAAATACTTTCGGTTCTACTACACGCCTTACTACTGTAATGACTCCAAATAGAATAAATAAGCCGATTGCTAATGAGTCATGCCCTTGCGTAAGAGCAAAAATCCCCCATGGAACGAGCACCGATCCTGTCCCAAGGATTGGTAAGATATCGACAATTACAATTAATAAACTAAGCAGCGCGGTATACGGAACATCTAACAGCCAAAGCCCTACATAAGCCATTACAAACGTCATGACACTTAAGATAATTTGTGCCTTGATAAAACCAACCCCCGCTTGGATAAGCTGAGTGATGACAACTTGTAGCTTATATTTCGTTTCTTCTGTTAAAAATGACTTAATTTTATTTTTAATAGCAGGCAGCTCAAGGCTGATAAATACAAGCGCTACTAAATAAATAAGAAACTCTAATAGAAACCCAGGAACAGTAGCGGCAAAGCTAATGATGATTTCTACGGTACTTTTTAATAGAGAATCTAATGAATTTACGGTTTTTTCAAGCGTGCGCTCGATAGAAGAAATCACTTCTGTAGGAAGAGCGTTTGAATAGTATTTCCACTTAATAATAGTTGGATAAATCGCGGTTTCATAGATTTCTTTCACAAAGGAAGGCGCTATTTTTGAAAGAGCAACCACTTGCGTAGCGATTGTCCGAACAATAAAAAATCCAATAAGTATGAGCGAAACAACATATAAAATGAAGGTCATAAGCACTGCATAGACTCTCTTCATTTTAAAAGATTGATGCAATTTTTGAACAATACCCTCAAGTGCTAATGCTGTTAATAAAGCAAACACAATCGGTAAACTGTAAGGGATTAACAAACATACGATTACTATCGAGGCGATGACCCATATTCGCTTTTTCCACATACTCTACTATCCCCCTACTAGCTAAGCTATCTCTATATTTACTGATAAAGAAAGGAACCAGTGACTGCTTTATGTAAGAATAAAATTTGGATATTTTTATACCTGATGTTACATATTATAGGGTCAATTCCCATAATAATAAAGGAATTATTATGAAAAAAGCTACTTATTCTAATTTTTTGAATAGAATAAGTAGCTTTTTAATTTATAAATTAGCCGGCCCTCATGACCTCTGTACCTTTTTTAGGGTCAAATTTGCCTTCTGATTTAGACATTACAATTGCTGCTAGTGTGTTTCCTACTAAGTTAACAACCGTACGTGCCATATCCATGATTCTGTCTACTCCAGCAATGAAGGCTAATCCTTCTGCCGGAACACCGATTGTTCCAAGAGTAGCCAGTAATACAACAAATGATGTTCCTGGCACTGCAGCCATTCCTTTAGATGTAACCATCAATACAAGAATGAGCGTCAGCTGTTGAACGATCGTTAAATCAATACCGTACACCTGCGCTAAGAATAACGCTGCAATCGCTTGATAAAGAACAGAACCATCTAGGTTAAATGTATAACCAATTGGTACAACGAACGATACGATAGCTTTTGGACAGCCCATCTTTTCAAGTTTTTCCATAATACGCGGAAGAACTGTTTCAGAACTAGATGTACTGTATGCTAACAAAAGTTCATCTTTCATATAGCGGAATAAGTGGAAAATGTTAATTCCTGCCCATTTCGCAATTCCTCCTAATACAACAAGCAGGAAGAAAATTAACGCTAAGTAAACTAAGATAACAAGCTTTCCTAATGAAAGGAGTGACTCTAAGCCGAATTTTGAAACTGTTACACCAATTAAAGCAAATACACCAATTGGAGCCACTTTCATTACAAGATTTACCACGTGAAACATTGCGTGAGAAACGCCGTCGAAGAATTGTACAACTGGCTTTCCTTTTTCCCCAATTGCCGCTACTCCAAGTGCAAATAACACTGTAAAGAAAATAATTGCTAGCATGTCACCTTCAACAATTGACTGGAAAAAGTTTGTCGGAACAATGTGTAAGAAAGTTTCAGCCACTGACTTTCCTTCTTGCTGTTCGGAAGTTTCAACGTATTGTGAAATATCACTCTTCTGTGCTGAATGAATGTCTACACCTTGCCCAGGATGAAAAATATTAGCAACCAATACACCGATTACAATTGCAAAAGTCGTAATAATTTCAAAATAGAGAATGGTTTTAACGCCGAGCTTTCCGACCTGTTTACCGCTCCCTGCTCCTGCAACTCCAACGACTAAGCTTGAGATAACAATTGGAATAACAATCATCTTAATTAATCTTAAAAATAGGTCTCCTAGCGGCTGTAGGTATGTTACTACACGTGGATCGTTAAACCAAATTACCCCTACAAGAACACCGAGGATTAATCCGGTAAAAATCTGCGTAGCCAAACCAAAACGAATTTTTTTCATAGATGTACCTCCCCAAAGATGTATGACATTTGTATATACTTTTCTGAAAAAACAAAAAAAGACTATTCTTAAGAAAGAACAGCCTTTTACTTACGCTATTTTGGGCTCTTTCTCTCAATAAAGCAAACGGGGTTAACTGTCGGATTCGGAATTGAGAGTTTCCTACCTTTTGTAAGGATTCACCCCAAGGCAGCTTTACTGCCGATAATGATTCCCCCGCTCTATACGATTAAGCTTATTATTCAGTTTTTATAAAATTAAAACGATCTATACGTTGTCATACGTTTTTTACAGTCAATAAAACTAAACAGAAGTCTTACTTTTACTTAACTTTATACTGCACAAATATTAATTTACTATTTTTCGACACGTTTTGTCAATACCCATGTTTATAAAACGCTTTCAAAAGGCGATAATATATATTTATGCAAAAAAGCTATTGCAACATTGCAATAGCTTTTTCTTGCTCTTTGAGTCTCTATTAGACGTTTAAGGGACTAAAGAACACGCGTGTTTATTTTATAAAAATACAAAATATAGAATAGCTGCTAACACAATTCGATACAGTGCAAATGGTACTAATTTGATACGATTAATTAATTTCAGGAAAAAGCGAATAGATACCAGCGCAAAAATAAAGGCGCTGATAAAACCAGCAATAAAAAATGGTAGTGCATCTGATGTGAAATACTGCCAGTTTTTAACCAATGAAAGTCCACTTGCTCCTGCCATGATTGGCACTGCCATAATAAATGTAAAATCTGCCGCTGCCTTATGGCTCATTCCAAGAAGAACTCCTCCTGAAATCGTTGAGCCTGAACGAGAAAAACCTGGCCAAAGAGCAATACATTGAAACAGCCCTATACCCAGTGCTTGTCCATAAGACATTTGGTCCACCGTCTCTACACGCGGACGTTTAGGTCCAAACAAATCTGCTAGAATCATTAATACAGCTCCGACTACTAAGCCAATTAGCACCGTATTTAAAGAAAACAAATGTTCATCAATGTAATCATCAAACAAAAGTCCTAACACTCCTGCGGGTAATAGACCAACAATTACCTGCATTAAATTCAAGCGATTTGTCGGTCCAATTGGAGCAGCTGGCTTTTTTCCCAATCCTAATAAATTAATAAAACGATCTTTAAAAATAACTACTACTGCTAAGATCGACCCTAGCTGAATAACAATTTTAAATGTATTAGCTACTGGAGATGAAAATAATTCTTTTGAATTTAACCACAGGTCATCCACAATAATCATATGCCCAGTTGACGAAACAGGAGCAAACTCTGTTAAACCTTCTACAATCCCTAAAATGATTGCTACAATAATTTCCCACATAAAGCTATGTACCTTGCCTTTCTTTCAAATTAATAAGCTTATCGCTTCGTTTTACATGCTCAACTATTTTCCTATTTTGACACTTGCTTTTTTATCATAATTGTTAAAACTATGAAATACAATGTGTATTTGCAAAAAGATAAGAATCTTTAATAATTTGTAATAAAAACCTTACATGCTATAATCAAAAAACACGATATCAGCTTTTATTTATTTTAGAAAGTAGTCACTATGTTCGGTATAAATTCCGGTCCCTTAGCTAAAAATGAATCATCTAGACTATTTTTCTTTAGTGTGAAAAAATGACTAAATCATTATGTTTTTTCCATCCCCTTTACTGTCATCTATCATTTTAATCAACTAGCGCTTGCTTATACGACATATCCCCTAAGTAATTTGAAACTTTTTTCTCTCTTTTCTCGTATATAGTAGTATCTTTTTTAGGAGGCTTTTTACTATGAATGGAAATGTACGTACAATGAAATGGGTCACTGCTGGGTATGAAGCCTTGCTGGGAATTCCTTTAATTGGCGCGGGGATTGTTATGGGCTTTAGTTATACTCCTCTTTTTATTGGATTTATTCTTCATGCTATCACACTCATTTTAGCTAATAGACGAGGGTTATCTGCGTATGGAAACATACTAGGGATTGTTACTTCACTGGTTGCTTGGATTCCATTTTTAGGGTTTATCATGCACATTATTACAGCTATTGTGATTGCAATCGATGCTGCTAGACAACGTTAATTGTCTAGCTTTTTTTATTTAAGGGTTGATTTTTTACCGAATGATGGTAAACTTAAGCCGTAAATTGAATAATTTGAATGTTATTTCTACTAGGGGTGTCTGATAGCTCAGGCTGAGAGAAGAGTGCAATAAAACTCTTTAACCCTTTGAACCTGATTTGGGTTATACCAGCGGAGGGAAGTAGTCTTAAAAAGAATAGTATATGTTTATTCTTTTTTCGCCTATTCCATCGGGTTCTGTCTATCACAGAACCCGATTTTTTTATGGTTCGGTATAGCTACACTTTATGCGAAACCGGAGGAATATGTAATGTCAAAACAAAATGTATCAGTTTCTATGAAAAAGCCTTTTCCAAACAGTCACAAAGTATATGTCCAAGGATCCAGAGAAGACCTTAAAGTGCCTATGCGTGAAATTCATCAGTCTCCTACTACAGGATCTTTTGGTGAAGAAGAAAATAGTCCCGTACGTGTATACGACACGAGCGGTGTTTATACAGATCCCTGTTATGAAATTAATTTACAAAAAGGATTACCGGCTCTGCGCGAAAAGTGGATTGCAGAACGAAACGATGTAGAAACATATCAAGGCCGTACGGTTCAGCCACAGGATAACGGTTATTATGATGGTGATCCAAGAGACCAGTACGAGCGCTTTATCACTAATCGTTTACCTTTGCGCGCGAAAAAAAATCAAAATGTAACGCAAATGCACTATGCGAAAAAAGGAATCATCACACCCGAAATGGAATTTATCGCTATTCGTGAACAGATGGATCCTGAAGTCGTGCGTGAAGAAGTAGCAAGAGGACGTGCCATTATCCCTAATAATATCAATCACCCTGAGAGCGAACCGATGATTATCGGCCGCAAATTCCACGTGAAAATTAATGCTAATATCGGAAATTCAGCTATTCGTTCAGCTATTGAAGATGAAGTAGAAAAAATGACATGGGCAACGCGTTGGGGAGCCGATACAATTATGGATTTATCAACAGGAAAGGATATCCACACAACACGCGAATGGATTATCCGCAACTCGCCTGTTCCTGTAGGGACCGTTCCTATTTACCAAGCGCTTGAAAAAGTAAAAGGCGTAGCAGAAGATCTAACGTGGGAAGCATATCGCGATACATTAATTGAACAAGCAGAACAAGGTGTTGATTATTTTACTATTCACGCAGGTGTTCTTTTACGCTATATTCCTCTGACAGCGAAACGTACGACAGGTATTGTTTCACGCGGAGGATCCATCTTGGCGCAGTGGTGTTTAGCTCATCATGAAGAGAACTTTTTATATACTCGCTTTGAAGAAATCTGTGAAATCTGTAAAGCATACGATATTTCTATTTCGCTTGGCGATGGGCTACGTCCTGGTTCCATTGCAGATGCTAATGATGAGGCACAGTTCGGTGAATTAGAAACGCTTGGTGAATTAACTAAAATTGCTTGGAAACACGATGTTCAAGTTATGATTGAAGGTCCTGGACATGTCCCTATGCACCTCATCAAAGAAAACGTAGATAAACAAATGGAAATATGCCAAGAAGCTCCCTTCTATACTCTTGGACCGCTTACAACCGACATCGCTCCAGGCTATGACCATATTACATCAGGTATTGGGGCTGCAATGATTGGCTGGTTTGGGACAGCTATGCTTTGCTACGTAACACCAAAAGAACATTTAGGTCTGCCGAATAAAGAAGACGTTCGAGAAGGGGTTATCACCTATAAAATTGCTGCGCATGCCGCTGACCTAGCAAAAGGCCATCCAGGAGCACAAAAACGCGATAACGCGCTGTCTAAAGCAAGATTTGAATTTAGATGGAATGATCAATTTAACCTGTCACTAGATCCAGAGCGCGCAAAAGAATATCACGATGAAACACTTCCCGCTGAAGGTGCTAAAACAGCCCATTTCTGTTCAATGTGTGGACCTAAATTCTGTTCGATGCGTATTTCTCAAGATATTCGTAACATGGCTCAAGAAAATGAAAAAGATGTAAACGAAGTAAGAAAAGAAGGAATGAAAGAAAAAGCTAAAGAGTTTGTTAACAGTGGTTCAAATATCTATCAATAATGAAGTAGAACAGCTTAAAGAACAAATTAAGCAGCTTGAACAAAAGTTATTATTTGTTCAGCAAAATTGTCAGCATATTATCGTTGAATCATCCCATTCTTCGGTAAGGCGCTGCATTAAGTGTTTCTATCAACAAGAGGCAGTGGCTAGGACAAAAGCATTTTAGTTGAAGAAAGATCCGAACGATGAATCGTTCGGATCTTTTCATTGTGATGGTAAACGTAGGCTTCATATCTGTAGCTGCTTCTAGCTATTGATTCAGTTATGTCTCCATCTCTTTATCTTTTTTTGAAACGTGCTTTCAGCACGTTCTTGACCCAATATAGTATTTTAATAATAACCCAGCCTATAAATGTACCTAGCGTGTTCAAAAAGATATCATCAATGTCAAATACTCGTTCCGTTAGCTTGTACTGTAAAATTTCAATTAAAAAACTGATTAAGAAACCCGTCGTAAACACTTGGATAAAACCATCAAACCACTTCATAAACAAAGGAATAAACATTCCAAGCGGCGCAAACATTACGATATTTCCCAGTATATTTGTCAGAGTAAGCATTATATTGCCGCTTTCCCACATCAGACGGATTGTACTAAATAAATCCAAGTTCATTGCTTTTCCGTAAACATGTTCGTTTTCCCGTATGAGAGTAGCATAAATGACCACTGCCGTATACGCAATAAATAGAATAAACATGACTTTTTTAACGATTGACCTGATGCTTACATTCACTTCAACATCACCTTCTTTGACTCCCAAAACCATTTATTATTATCTATATGTACCCGTCCACTGCTTTCATTCGTAGTGAATGTATTTACATGCTTTTTTATCCTATCACATCAATAAATAAATACAATTCCCTTTATACAATTTTATTAAACTTGATTCTTTATAAATAAAAATCCTCATCATTTTATTCTACTCATTTCATTAATTTCTACATCTATAAATAATAAGAAGCAGCGAGATAACACTTCGCTGCTTCTTATTTAATCTGGATAATAAGGATTCAAATGGATTAATACTTCCTGAATATTATCATGCTTTTTCATAAGTGTTGCTTTGATTTCTCGTCCTAAATCATGACCTTCCTTAATTGTTTTAAAGTGGTCAATTGAAATACGTACATCCACCAATATATAATGGCCATGTTCTCTTGCTCGAACGCGATCAATCCGCTTCACATCTTCAAATTCATAAATGCTTTCTTCAAGTTCTTTCAGTAGCTCTTCATCAATATTGCCTTCCATTAAGATTTGAAAAGACTCTCCCATCATTTGTCTGGCAATGTTAAAAATTAAATAAGCAACAAAGATACTTGCTATTTTATCTCCGTATAACAGCAGTTGAACATCCATTTTATCACCAATAATCGATAATAAAACACCAATTGCCGCTGCAATAGAAGCAACAATATCTGCTTTATGATCAAATGCAATTGCCTCAATTGCCTTACTGTGGTGCTGCTTCGCTACGTTTAAAGAATAACGGTACAACAATACCTTTGCTATGTATGAAATAACAGCAATCCACATGGCTAAAATATTTGGAGATTCAACCGGATGGAATAAACCAACGACTCCTTCAAATACCACATAAAATGATACAAGCAATAAAATAATTCCTACGATTCCTGAGACAATCACTTCTGCTTTTCCATGTCCATATGGATGGTCATCATCTGCTGGTTTATTTGCTACTCGTATAACCAACAAGACAATAATAGAGGCAAATACGTCCGCTGCAGAGTGAATACCATCAGCAAATACAGCATCACTATTTCCAATCCATCCTACTATTACTTTTCCTAGCGTAAGGGCAATATTGCTCCATACGCTAATCCATGCTACTTTTTTCGCAATGGACTCCCTTATACTGTTGTTCATTTGCACACCTCGACTTACTTCTTGAAAAATCAGCTTTTTTATCTTATCACTGCTCATTCAAGTGGGTCTAGAGCAATCTATTTTCGCTTAGCTATATATGTTTCGGTACCGCAAAATTAATAATAATCTACAACATACTCCTTATTATTTCTCCGCCAACTTCTTACGGTCTGTTGCCATTGGAGGTTCTTCCATCCAACCTTGCTCAATCATAATCCGAATTCCATCTCTTCCATACTTCCCTATACGCCCGATTAGCTGAGAAAATTCTACTGCGACATCCGAACGGAACGACATAGACAAGCCAGCACCACAGTTATCAATAGCGATTGTCACCGCTGTGGAAGTATGATACATCATCAGCTTATCTGAAAACGGTGAAATCGTTGAGTTGGTTACATATGCATCAAGCAGCCTCGGACTTGGTAAATCAGCTTCAGACAGTAACTCGGTAAAGTGCTTGATTTGCTTACTCGCAAGCTTGACTCCATCAAAAAAATAAGAGCGTAATTTTTGTGTGGTAGCTACTTGACTAAATGCCAGCATCAGCGTTTTACCTAATACATTTGTATTAACAATTTCTTGAATAGCCGTAACCTCCAAAGAAGTTAGAGGATGCATTTGAGAGAAAAGTGGTGATATAAACGTTTTCTGGTCCACAAAATTCACTTTTACAGGATAAGGAATAACCGGAGGTCTCATCAGCATGCTTTTTCTTAAAATAACGTGGTTAGAATCCTCTAAAAGACTGTCGCTTTCTTTTACACATCGAGACAGGTGATCATAAATATCTTGCCTTCTCACTGCGCTTAGGGCTCTGGCATATTTCTTCATACCTTCAATTGCCATTTCATTTACATAAATAACCATAAAAATATCATCAAATAAAGCAGGAACTCCTTTGTTCACATCTTGTTCCCCAAAACCTACTGGTATTGGAATTTTTTCCGAACTGAATAATTCCGTCAATTCGTCTACATGAGTTTGTGAAATCTGATGGGCTTTTTTTAAGAGCTCCTTAATCTCGGCATCTTTTACAACAGATAGAAAATACCCAAGAACACATACATACAGCGTATCGCCTAAATATTGCGCCCATAAGTAACCTAACTCAGCTGCGTTCAACCGCTGATTTTGTTGATGTTTTTGCATTTCGCTCTTTATATTTTCGTTCATTCACTTATTCTCCTTTTGGATAAAGTCGTACTTTTACTATCTCCAAAGAAGCGCCGAATAAACCGCATAAAAAAGACCTAGATAACAAGTCTAGGCCTTTTAGGTTAAGCATATTTCTGGTCTTCTGTTTCTTTTCTAAAAAAGCTTTTCATCGCGTGAAAAACGTCTGATTTTTGTTTTAAAATAAAGTGTCTAAAACTTTCGTCTTGAATATTTTTGTAAGCAGACATTAAAGTGGAATGTCGATTGTACTGATTCACTTCCCCATATCCAAACATATTTGACACTTTCATTAATTCATTTACTAACTTTACACACCTTGCGTTATCTGAAGTTAAGTTATCGCCATCTGAAAAATGAAACGGGTAAATATTATAGCGGCTCGGATCATACTTTTGGTTAATTAATTCAAGCGCTTTTCGATAAGCAGATGAACAGATGGTTCCTCCGCTTTCTCCTTTGGAGAAGAAGTCTTCTTCTGATACTACTTTTGCCTCTGTATGATGCGCAATAAATTCAATTTCCACCGTTTCATATTTCGTACGTAAAAAGCGTGTCATCCAAAAGAAAAAGCTTCTTGCCATATACTTTTCCCATATGCCCATCGAACCGCTCGTATCCATCATAGCTAAGACGACTGCTTTCGATTCTGGCTTTATAACTTCATTCCACGTTTTGAATTTTAAATCCTCCGGATAAATAGGATGAAAAGCGGCCTTTCCTGTCATTGCATTTCGCTTATAAGCGCTCATCATCGTTCGTTTTTTATCAATATTCCCCATCAAACCTGTACGTCGTATATCATTAAACTCAATGTGTTCCACAACAATTTGATCAGATTCTTTTCGCTGAAGATTAGGCAGTTCTAATTGAGCAAATAAAGCCTCTTGAAGCTCCATAAGAGACACTTCTGCTTCAAAGTAGTCTTCTCCAGCCTGGTCACCTGCTCCTTGACCTTTTCCTGCTCCTTTTTGACCATCTCCAGCAGATCCATCACGTGCTACTACATCCCCAACTTTACTGTCTCCATCACCTTGACCCACATGTTTGTTTTTATCATAATTGTACCGAATTCGATATTCATCCAATGATTTGATCGGAATTTTAACAACTTCTCTTCCATTGGACATCACGATATTTTCTTCTGTAATTAAATCCGGTAAATTATTTTTAATTGCTTCTTTAATTTTTTCTTGATGTCTTTTTTGATCATCGTGGCCTTTACGATGGAGGGACCAGTCTTCTTTTGAGACAGCAAAACTTTTATCTACTTCTTTTCCCACGCTATTCCCCTCCTTATTTAAAAAACACCTGCACGTTTTTACTCGGCATGCATAAGCTATACCGAAAGTTTCTGACAAATACCTTTAGTTCAAAGGTTGGTTACTCTTATCCTATGCGCAAGAATGGTATACTTGCTAACTAATTCTTTCACTATTAACTATTCATTTTATAGTGTCTAGTGTCATGTATATGTTTATGACTTATCATATGAGGGTTAAGTGCAATGTGTACTACACATTAGCCTAATTATGCAGAGTTTATTTTAAGAGATAAGAAAAACATGGCACAAATCGGAAGTGCCATGTTTTCTTGTTAGTACTGAGTTATCGATTTAACAAACTTCCTACATAGCGCAGCAGTTCATTAGCAGATACTGAATTGTATCCATGCTCATCAATCAATCGGGCCACTACTTCATTTACTTTCTTCAGCTGCTGCTCATCTGGTGTTTTAGTGGACGTTGTAATTTTCACTACGTCTTTTAAATCCGCAAACAATTTTTTCTGAATCGCTTCGCGTAAGCGCTCATGGGAATTATAATCAAATCGTTTTCCTTTACGTGCATAAGCCGAAATACGAATTAAGATTTCTTCACGGAATGCTTTTTTTGCATTTTCCGAAATACCAATTTGTTCTTCAATTGAACGCATTAATTTATCATCTGGATTTAACTCTTCTCCTGTTAGCGGATCACGAAGCTTATTTTTGTTGCAGTATGCTTCGACATTATCTAAATAATTATCCATTAATGTTTTAGCAGACTCTTCGTACGAATAAACGAACGCTTTTTGCACTTCTTTTTTAGCAATTTCATCATATTCTTTACGCGCCAGAGAAATATAATTCAGGTAACGCTCTCGGTCCTCAGCAGAAATAGACGCATGCTGTGCTAACCCTTCTTTCAATGAACGCAGTACATCTAATGCATTGATTGATTTAATATCTTTTCGAATGATGGTAGATGAAATGCGATTAATGACATAACGAGGATCAATACCACTCATTCCTTCATCCGTATACTCTTTTTGTAACTCTTCTACGTCTGCATCGTTATAGCCTTCTACAGATTGACCGTCGTACAGGCGCATTTTCTTTAATAAATCGATATCACCTTTTTTAGGCTCTTTTAATCTCGTTAATGTAGTAAAGATAGACGCAATACGTAACGTATGAGGGGCAATATGAACATCTGATACGTCACTTTCACGAATCATTTTGTCATAAATTTTTTCCTCATCACTCACTTTTAAGTTATATGGAACAGGCATTACAATAATTCGTGAATGCAAAGCTTCATTTTTCTTATTGGAAATAAACGAGCGATACTCTGTTTCATTTGTATGCGCTACGATTAATTCATCTGCACTAATTAAAGCAAATCTTCCTGCTTTAAAGTTTCCTTCTTGGGTTAAAGAGAGTAAATGCCATAAAAATTTCTCATCACATTTTAACATCTCCTGGAACTCCATCATTCCCCGGTTTGCTTTATTAAGCTCTCCGTCAAAGCGGTAAGCACGCGGATCTGACTCAGATCCATACTCTGCAATTGTTGAAAAGTCAATGCTTCCTGTTAGGTCGGCAATGTCTTGAGATTTCGGATCAGAAGGACTGAACGTTCCAATTCCAGTTCGTTTGTCCTCTGAGAAGAAAATGCGTTCGATAATGACGTCTTCAATTCTGCCGCCATACTCTTCCTCTAATCGCATTGTATTTAAAGGAGATAAGTTTCCTTCGATTCGGATACCATACTCTTCAAAGAAGTCTTTACGTAAATGATGTGGAATTAAATGCAGCGGATCTTCATGCATTGGGCATCCTTTAATAGCGTAAACAGCTCCTCGATCAGTAAGCGAATAAGCTTCAAGCCCTCTTTTTAACATGGTCACTAGCGTCGATTTACCACCACTTACTGGACCCATTAAAAGTAAAATACGTTTACGAACATCTAAACGCTTTGCAGCTGGATGAAAATATTCTTCCACCAAGCGTTCTAGCGAATCTTCAAGTCCAAACATTTGTCCACTGAAAAATTTATAATGTCTTTTACCATTTACCTCTTCAATTCCTGCATCCTTTATCATGTTGTATACTCTAGAGTGTGCAGGCTGAGCAATTAAAGGCTCATCTTTAATCAGCTTTAGGTACTCTTCAAATGTCCCTTCCCACTTAAGACGATTCTCTTCTTCGCGGTATCTTTCAACTTTCTTTAATATATCCATTAAAGGACCTCCCCTACTAGTTATGGTGCTAGTGAACAAGATTAATACAATCTATGCAGCAAAATGTTTGAACATGCTTTTTAAATTGTAAAATTCAGAAATTTGTCCTTGCTAGGCATTCACAGTGAAGTATTTATTAGCTATAATAAAAGAGTAAGAAGGAACGGTTAAACTTTGTTAGAGAACTTATGTCTCTAGAAAAGTTATTTTGTCATTATTATCATCATGAGATATGGGAAGTCGGTTTTAACTGCAGTAGCTGTATAATCCTTTTAATTAGATTGAGGAGGAAAATCAATGCGCTTACTTTTAGTATTAGGAGTAACAATTGCTTTTTTAGCATCCATCTTCAGAGCGGGATACAATGATAAACCGGGCGTTAAAAAATAACCACTACATATCATCGTCGACATAAATAAAAAAGCGAGGTTCAATAAAATTTGAACCTCGCTTTTTACTTAAGATAAACCAGCATAATTTTGTTGACGCAGCGCTTCATAGATTAAAATAGCTGCTGTATTAGATAAATTTAAAGAACGGACATTTTCTGTCATCGGTAAACGAAGACATCTTTCCATGTTCTCTTCAATAATGTGCTTTGGCAGACCCTTTGTTTCTCTTCCAAATACGAAGAAATGATCCTGCTCTAAGTCACTATAATCAAATGTTGTATGTGGCTGCTGACCAAATTTTGTGATGAAGTAGAAACCTGCTTCAGGATACTTTTCGAATACTTCTTCTAATGAATCATGATACACCACATTTACAAATTCCCAATAATCCAATCCAGCTCGCTTTAACATTTTATCATCTGTTGAAAAGCCTAATGGCCGAACTAAATGCAGCGTCGTATTTGTTGCTGCACATGTTCGCGCAATATTTCCTGTATTTGCTGGAATTTCTGGTTGAAATAATACTACGTGTACTCCCACAAATTTTCACCTCTGCTAACAAATCTATTCATCATTATACCACTAACTTGCTAAAACGAAAGTCTTACCGATCAACGATATGGAAAAAATCATACTTAATCTTTGGCGTGTAAGCCGTTGAATCTTCATAAGCCCAATATCTCATTCGACTATTATACGTGTTTGCATTCACAAGAGGCATACCGTGACCGTCTTTCGCTACAACAATCGTCGTATGATTCCATCTTCCATCTCCTTCAAAATCGTAGCAGATAACGTCTCCCGGGACAAGTTCGCTTGCTGAAGATCTCCTCACAGCCCGAAGTCCTGATTTGGAGTTACTTAAATAGCTGTGCATGGAATGAGCAACTGCCCAGCTATAGCTCCAGGCGTTCCCTCTCATCCACCATCCGTTTGCTTTTTTAGGATATCCCCGCATCGGCGCCTTTCCTGCATGCAAACACTGTGAGATATAGTTGGTGCAGTTTACCTCAAACTGCTTATAACTTTCATTAGGTTTATCCCAATATTTTTCTGCATACTGAACAGCCGCAAGACGATCATAATAAGAGGCTCTTTCTTCGTCTTCCTCTACTTCTTCTAAATCCATTTCAACCTCATCTTCAGAAAAGTCCTTTACCAGCAGCTCATCTTGAATAAGCGTATCTTTATAAAAAAGAGCTAAACGATCTTCAATTTCTTCTTCTATATAGAAAAAATCGTTTTGTTTTAAAAATGCCTGAATGTGCACCTTATATAATACTCTAGTTTCTTCCTGATCCGTATGAGCAGATTGAATAGAACCTTTCATATTACATTTTAAAACATCAACTTCTCTTTTTTTTATAAGAGACCGCTTTAGCTCACACTGCTGTTCAATGAAAGGCTTGAAGTCTTCATGCAGCTCACCTTTTACATAGCTGTCCGCACGCGCTTTAACTAAAGTATATAATACATTCCTTTTTGTTAGCATAATGTCACCACTTTTCTAAGCGTTTATTATACGCTATGACTCATTAGCTAACTTTATCAATAAAAATACGCTTTAGATCTCTTGAAGCATCTCTATACCTTTTGACATTTCTTCAATTACTTCTTGGTCCTTTTCTTGTTCTCTTAAGTTCATAAGTGTATCTAACGCTTCTTTATCGCCAATTTTGCCTAACGCCCATGCCGCTGTTCCTCGAATGACAGGGCGAACGTCATTTTTAATTAACTCAATTAAATCTGGAACGGCGGTTTGATCTTTAAAATGGGCCAGTGCAATAATGGCATTACGCTGAATTGGCTTTTTCCCTCTCCAAGACCCTGAAACATGTCCAAATTTCTCTTTGAACTCACGATTACTCATCGTTAAGAGCGGTTTTAATTTAGGCTTCGCAAGTTCTGGGTCAGGCTCCATCTCAGGGTGAAAATGAAAGTCTTTTCCTTTATTTTCAGGACACACAGTTTGACATGTATCACAGCCATATAAACGATTGCCTAATTTACTTCGAAATTCTTCATCTAAAAACCCTTTTGTTTGGGTTAAAAAGGCAATGCATCGCTGCGAATTCAGCTGACCGCCTGTTACAAGCGCACCCGTAGGACACGCATCAACGCACTTATTACAAGTACCACAACCGTCCTCTATCGGTTTATCAGGAGGAAACGGGATATCTGTAATCATTTCTCCTAAATACACGTAGGAACCGAATTCAGGTGTAATAATGGCACAGTTCTTACCGCTCCAGCCAATACCAGCTCTTTCTGCTACAGCTCGGTCCGACAGCTCGCCTGTGTCTACCATCGATTGAAGAATAACTGCAGGTACTTTTTCTTTTATGAAGGTTTCAAGCTTTTGAAGCCTATCACGTAGAACCGTATGATAATCTTGCCCCCAAGAAGCACGGCAAAAGATTCCTCGGCGATCTTCCTTTGTGCTCTTTGGTGCATCTTTTAATTTAGAAGGATACGCAAGTGCAATTGAAATAATAGATCTAGCTTTTGGAACAACTAATGTGGGATCTACTCTCTTTTCAATATCAGGTTCTTCAAAGCCCGAAGCATAACCTAACTCTTGCTGTGCTAACAATCGATTCTTTAACTCATCAAACATAGAAGCACTCGCAAATCCAATCTTATCGATTCCAATCTCTTTGCTGTATGAAATAATTTCTTCCTTCAACTGATACACATTCATAGTGAGTAATGGCCTCCTTTCTAAGAAATTCTATATATTCATGCATTGAACTGTTTTCTCACTCAATGAAATGATAGGATGGTATCTATAAACGAACAAATACTAATTATAATAGAAAGGATCAAAAAAATGAACTTTACATTATCACCCGCTATTAAACAGCTTTGCCCTTCTTTTAAAATGGGAATCATTCAGTATAAAAATATTGAAGTTGGTGATTCTCCTCAAATGCTAAAAGGACGTCTGCGCCTCTTTCAAGAGTCCATTTATTTCGACCTTGAGTCAAAAAAACTAACAGAATTCGAAGGTGTTAGCGAGTGGAGAAAGCTTTTCAAAACATTTGGAACTGATCCAAGTAAATACCGTCCTTCTATAGAAGCTTTAATTAGAAGAATAGGAAAACAAACGTATTTGCCTTCTATCAATTCTGCTGTGGACATTAATAACTTTTTTTCATTGCAATATGAAGTCCCAATTGGAATTTATGATTCCTCTAATTTAGAAGGCCCCATCGAATTTACTATCGGTAAAAAAGAAGAGTCTTATGAAGCTCTAAATGAACGTAACATTTCTTTAGAAAATAAAATCATTTCAAAAGATGCCATAGGAGCTTTCGGAAGCCCTTATGTCGATTCTAACCGAGCGTACGTAACTGAAAAGACAACACAAGCTGTACAGTTCATTTATTTAAAGCCTTCACTTTCAGAAGAACAGGCTTATAAACTAACTAAATCCCTAAGTGACATGTTCATTCAAATTCACGGCGGCGAAGCAACCTATCAAGTCATTAACTGATGTACCTAAATATAGCGTCTATCTTGAAAAGATAGACGCTATATTTACGCTAAAAATAAAAAACGCAACATCTCAGCTTTGAAAGCGAGACACTGCGTTGTGATAACAATATGTATGGAGCGGGTGATGAGAATCGAACTCACGACATCAGCTTGGAAGGCTGAGGTTTTACCACTAAACTACACCCGCAAATATTATCAAAATTTGTCGACCGATAAGTAAAAATAAAAACAGGAATCATCCTGTCAAGTAAAGCTAAAGTACCGATGGTCGGGGTCGAACCGACACTCCCGAAGGAACACGATTTTGAGTCGTGCGCGTCTGCCAATTCCGCCACATCGGCATGATATCGAGCTTTCTACTACGTTTGTTCCGTATTACTACGTACGATCACGTTCAAAAGCGATAATGTAATTATAGTACGATATAGCTACGGAGTCAACACCTTTTTCGAAAAAAATTGTCGAAGTATGTTTACGCTGGTTGTACGGTGGGTAAGTACGGATAAATTAGGCGAGTTTCTTCCATATTAATATGCACTCTGCATTTTACATTTAGATTATACAAGTTAACAATTAAAAAAGCCCCGCTTTACTCAGCAGGACTCTTTTCCATTTGCTTCGCTTCTTGTATAAAACCGTAAATTTCTTCTTCAGATAATTCTTTCCACGATTTTGGATATTGACGTGGATCTCGCTTTCTTCTATTCTCGTATTCTTGCTTTATAGCAAAAAATTCTTTCAATACTTCTTCTCGGTTTTCAGGGATAGCCACTCTCCCAAAATGATTACCGAAATGAGCTGACATCTGTTCAAGATAAGGAGAATTTAAGCGCAATCTATTTCCATGAACTTTACTATAGGTATTTAACAATTTCCAAGGTAAGGAAATAAGCGAATCAAAATGGACTATTTGATGTCCCATTTCAATTTCACCATATGATGGTTCTAATAAAAACAATTGGGATCTTTCTAGTTTAGATATAGGAACTAATTGCCCTTTACCAGCTTCAGACCTTCTAGCATCCTGGAGAGCAGCAACTAAGACCCACTCGAGTTTCGGCTTATCTTTTCCAGACCTTACTTCAAGATCACAAGCTTGATTTAAAACAATTATATTCGCTCTTTGTACTTGTGTTACTAATTCACGCTCTGCGATATCCTCAAAATCTGCAGGACCTAAATCATCGCTAGGGTAAATAGGAATAAACAAGGGACAATTAAAAAGTATATCTCCTTGAGAGATATTTTCTGTAGGTTTTATGATTTCATACCAATTATTTTCCATTCAAAACTTCCTTTATTATCTTTCTCGTTTAATCCAACGATGGAAATTTGAAATCTCCACCTGATATAACTCTACTTTTTACTTGTTTATCAATTTTAAACAACTGATTACCATTTCCGAAATCATCCCAATTGCTCTCCTCAAACTCTGTGCTCAAGGTAGGCTCAAAAAAACCAGCATTAATAACTTTGCTCTTAATTACTTTTTCATGTTTGAAGAGTGAAGGTTGGTTTAATTCCAACTCAATCGCCTCCTGACGAGTGCTTAACGGCACACCATAATTTGGTTTCGTCACAGTATATGAATAAGCAAAAGAACTTACTACATCTTTGTTATCAACAGTGAGCTTTTTTCCAGCCTCTACACGACCTGGTAAACTTTGAATGCGGAATCCATGTTCAGAACCAAGCGACGAAGAATGCTGGTTAATGGAAGCACCGGTAGAGGGAACAAATAGAGCTGTAGCTACAACCCCAGCTGTTTGAATAATTCTTTTTATATTCATTTTGTTATTTAATCGCTGATGAAAATTATTTCTAAAGGCATCAACATCTAAACTCTCTATTCTAAATACTGGGTTCACTACACTTGTCTGTAATTGAGTCATCTGCTTTCCACTCCCTTCACATCTATAGGAAATTCTCCTATTTTATCGTCATTAACAAATATTTCAGTTCTGTATTGTCCTTCTTGGCGGAATACTACATTTCTAAAATCAAAATTCAACATCATCCCATGCATATTAGGAGGCAAATTCCTTTGTTCATCTTCAGGAGCAGGTTTTGGCAAAGCTAAATTTCTAGTATCTATAAGTACACTTTCATCCGGCCCCAAAAATTTGACCCTAAAATTATTTTCAGAATTTAGTTCAATACCGAGCAAACCAAATACAAGTGAGAAAGAAAACATGCCTGGTACAAAAGCTGGCGTAAACACATGCATAGGTGCATTAATCACCATTTGACCATTCTGCGGGTTTGCTTCAGTTGATTCACAGTACATAAAAGTTGAAACTCTAGGCATAATAAATACCTCCATTAATACTTGTACAAATTAAAAGAATTATCTTCTTTAATAAAGTATTTCCATAAAATTTAGATACGAAACAATGAGTTGCGTATAGCTATATTATAACGTATCTTCTGCAAAACGATGTCGAATCTTGTCGTCCGCTTTTAATTTTCACATTAATGTAATAATAAACCAATATTTCATTTAATTAACTTAAGCCTCCTATCTATCAAAAGATAAGAGGCTTTTAACCAAAGCTCCTTCGCCATTATGCGCCAGCTTCCCCAGCCAAGTAGATTTGTCTCGCAAGTGCAGAAGCGATTTTACTAATATCAGCCTCTTCACGCACTGTAAACGTGTTACCTTGAATGATTACGTTACCGCCTGCACCTTTTGCATATTGACGGTTCTCTTTTGCTGTTAATACACGCTCATTCTTATGCAACGTTGCTTGGTAACCGTTATAGGGAACGCGTGCTAAACCGTGATAATGCTTTTTACCCGATTTTCCTCCGCCACCTAGACCGGCTTTAATACTTCCGATACTCGGCAACTTAATACTCGGCATTTTGAACGAGGTTACCGCGCTTTTAAACGATTTCCATTTCGCTTGTACGCCGGCGATCCAACTCTTAACGGATCCGAATACGGAAGCTGCTTTACTTTTTATGCTATCCCAATTACTCATGATTCGAATACCTGCCGAAACGATTTGACCGAATGGACCTGGTAAGTTTGTAAGAACCGATCGTAATACGCCCATTTTATTCCAAAGCTCAATCGCTTTTCTCTTCACGGTATCCCAATTTTTATAAAGTAAGATTCCCGCCGCAACTAAGCCTAAAGCCGCCGCAACAAGCCCGATAGGATTGGCGTATAGTGCTGCCGAAAATAGGAGCATCGCCGTCCGAGCAATCGTTATCGCATTCTTAAACGCAGTAACAAAGGCTGTTATCTTCGGAATGATCGTTAGTGTAATCATCGCTGCTTTAACGCCAAGAACAGCACCGGCTAATCCTAATACGATTTCCTTCGAAGAGGTCGCTTTTTCAATAAAACTACTCAACCCTTCCGCAGCTTTGAGGACGACCGGACCTAACGGCGCCAAGGCTATAACGATGTTACCTACCGAATTAACTACGGTGGTCAGTATGTTCATCAAAGTAGGCCCGTTGGTTTTAACGTAGTCTATAAACGTCTTAAAGCCTTGCGATTGGCTTAGGCTTGCCGACCATTCTTTGAATCGTTGAGTGAGCCGGACGAGACTTTGTTCCATGCCCACCCCGAGAGGCGCGAAAGCCCGTAAAAGATTCGCTACGCCTGCCAATGTATTTCCGGCCATTTGTGCAAAGTTACTCAGACTATTAGCAGCGTTTGTGTTCAACCAACCGAAAAACTTAGAGGCTGAGGCGCTGTCTAAAGACCTATTGAAGCCCTGCATCAGTTCCGTTACTACAGCAGCTGTATTCGAGATAGTAGGCGTTAACTTGGTGAATATCTTCTGAGTAGCGTCTAAGCCTTCGGAAAAGGCCTTGAATATTGGTTTTTCAAACTGCTTCGTAAGATCGCTCCAAAACGACTTAAATTCGGTTAAATCCTTTAAAGCTCCCCGTTGTTCCGCACTCATGCCTTTATATAACGCTGCGAGCTCTTTCTGCGCTGCTACCCGCTCTTTTACAGAACTAGCCTGATCGATTTTTTCTTGAATCTTTCCCAACTCTTCAGAGGCGTCAAATACCTTCGTCAATGCAGACGTAGCAACGACACCATACGCAACAGCACCAGCGCCTGCCGCTGCGAAACTAGCGCCTAATGCACCAACGGCAGCTACACCGACGGCTGAGGTTGTGGACATCGCAGCGCCAAGACCTGTCATTGCAGCGCTAGCATTCGATACTGACCTTTTCGTTAATTCTAACTGCTTTGTAATCATTTTCATCTTGGCGGACATTTTGTCCTTTAATTCAATAACAGCCGTAAGATTGTATGCCACACTTTTCCAACTCCTTTCTTAATCGTCCTATTTCCATCGTTTTGTCATATACCTTTTCATACGTAACACCCATACGGAACATATAAGTGAAGGCTGTACACTGGTCTATAAGGCGTAATCCTAACTTGCGCAGCTTAGCATCCGGTTGTTGCTCGAAATACTCACGGAACTGCTGAACGTCTTTGATATGCTGTTCTGGCATGTTCAATAGCATAGAATCACCTAACGCTTGAACGGCCTCATCAAATTCGATTAGTTGTTTATCCATCGTTACACTTCCTTTTAAATTTTTATAAACACAAAAAAGCCCGCTATAATTAGCGAGCAAATAAGTTAATATATTTAATTAGTTAGTTAGAAAAACAGTGATTTTGTTAACATAATAACGAGAATCCAGAGACTCAGTGCCATGGGTACTGCGAAATACATTCCTTTTAAAAGAGAACTTTCAAATTCGTACATGTTAACACCGCCTTTTGTTATAAGCAAATTATAACATGTAAGCGCATTCATAGATATAATATTTTGAATTTTCAGGTTATATAATATCTACAAATATCTACAAATATCGACAACATAAGACCTTTGGCATAGGAGAGCCAGCGTAAGCCAGCCCGTTAATGTTCAATGTCGCTTTCTTCTTCTAGTCGCTTAGCAAACGCGGCAATCTCATCGTCAATTTTGTTATAATCGACGCCGTTACTAGCGCTTGAGATTTCTCGTTCAACGATATGCTTGTCGGTTAACATACCTTGCATCTGAAGTAATAGCTTAGCCATCGCTGCTGATCGATCATTGATAGCCACGTCATACATTCTTTCAATGAGCAAACCTAAGCGATTTTGACTATGACGCGTTGCTGCTTTACGTAATTCGCTTTGGAAAAGGTCCTCTTTCGTCCAGTTGGTGATTGTATTCCTATGAACGCCTAGTTCCTCAGCAATTTCTACGTTCTTTTTACCTTCAAGTAATAATCCGATAGCTTTGTACTGATTTTCATTTAGATATTTCATTTTGTCTTCTCCTTTCAGATGACGCCTTAAAGGGCGTTTTTAGGGTTTCATATATAAATATTAGTAGCGCATTAAAAACGTCATATCAGGGGGAATAGACGTTTAAAACACGCTTCTAATTTGATAAACCGTCATTCTATAACGCTCGTTTCTTCCGTTCTTCTCGGTATTGTCTGTTACGCTTGTTTCGCTTCACTCGCTCGATCTCTTTAGCGCAGGTCACACAGTAGATTTGACGCCCGCCAGTACGATTAAACTGAGTTCCGCAATTCTCGCAGCATGGCCGACTATCCGTTTTGCCTCGAGACGCATGATAACGTCTCTCCAACGCTGGCTCAGACGGAAGCACCGATGTCTCAAACCAGCTGCACCTACGTATATCTGCGTTTGGACTTCCGTATAAACATGTACGGTCAGTTATAAGACATCGCCCATCTCCGTAGTTAGCACAACGATTTTGAGCAAGTTTTAAAATTTCGTTCATTATTTTCTCCTCCAATATAAAAAGCCCGCAGGTAAGTGCGAGCCTAATCCGTAATTGTAATAAACGTATCTTGCTGATTGCTTTCAACCGTGACAGCGTCCGGAGTATTTAAGTAAATCTCGACGTAGTCGTTATACGCTAATCTAACCGGTAAGCAACCTACGAGAATAGTACCGGAACTAACACACATGCGGTGAAGCATCGTACCATTTACATACACGGCCAATGAACGTTGCTGTGCGGAAGGCGATGTCATCCGTACACCTGCAGCGATTTGATAGACGCCCGTTTTTGATGCTACGAATTTCGAATTAGCTGCGTCATACTCGTTTCGGTAGTCACTTAATTCCGTAGTAAATGCGACCTTAGTCCACTGCCCAGCCGTCATTGATTGTGTAGATGGATGCCAAGCGCCTACAACCGTTTTATCCGGCACAGAGATGTTTTCGCCGCCAGACGGTAGAGCAGATGCGTACGGTTGCTCCGAGTACCAGTTAACGGTCGTTTGAGATGGACTCTTTTCAATGTGATAAGGATTGAAGAAGATTCGGTCAAAGTCGTATCTAACCTTGATGTACAATTCGATTTTGGTTGCAGTTGAGTCGTTTTGTACCGTCCTTGTTCGGACATCGTCAGTCGAAATGTTAGAAAGATCGCTTAAACGAATTTGTACGGTCGGAGCACTTCCCATAGCTGCCTGTTGTTTAGCACGCAAAAAGATATGTCCACGTTGAATAGTCGTATAACCACTAGCTCCGGAAAAGAAAGAGATTTTAGCCATTACGTATTTGTATTGACCGGTAAATGTTATATCGGCTATTTTCGCCCATTGACCCACGGTTGACCCAGTTGTTTCTGCCGTTTTGTAAGGCGCGAGTAATCCGTATTGTGGGTGCGGATTTGCTAGGTTGTTATGATTGCCGACGTTTAAAACGTTATAGCCACCCATATGCGCCGTTTTAGGTAATGCCGCAACCTTTTTATTTTCAACGGACATGTACTTTTTAAATGCTTCGCCTGCTGGTCGGTTTTCAAACGTGAATCTATCCGTTGAATTAAACGCTAAACGCCACCAGAAGAACCCTTTAAACCAGTCCGTATTTGCGCTTAACACTTGGAACATGGCCTCAACGTAATCAGATTGCTCCTGGTTTGACGTTACAGGCGAAGGCCAATCGAACTTAGCCGGGTCTTGGTTAGCGCCAGCAATATTCGTACATCCAATTTCGGTGAATAACACCGGCTTACCATGCGTTTTTTGCCAATCCGTTATTAATTTCAGGACATCAACGCCGTTTTTATTGTTGGACCACGACAATGTAATTTCATCAATGGCTGGCCCCGTTTTATTTGTCATAGGGAAATATGCGTCCAGTCCAGCCAAATCTAGGCGATCCCAAAAGGCCACCTTCATAAATTCGTCAAGGCTATTTCCTTGGAATGCCGTCGCTGCGTAAGTTAACTGGCCGTTATAAATACCGCGAATATTACTAATAACCGTCTGCCAGTCGGATGTACGAGAAGATGCTTTCGCCAGTTCCGTACCTACGCAAAGTAAATCCACGCCTTCAGCTTCCGCAATTGTTGCGTAAGTATTAATAAACATTTGATAAGACGCAAACCAAGCCGCCCAATCAGATGCGACAATCTCTCCGCGCCATGTACCATCATTACAATCTACATGAGGCTTTAACATAACCTTCATACCGAGCGACTTCGCTTTTCTAATTGCTGCGATTACGTCCGCATCTGGAACGGTTTTAGTAGCATGTCTGCTGATAGTTGTTGACGAAGAAGTATCCTGGAACCATGTACATACGATCGCAACGCTATCTCCGCCTAGCCCGTTGAAATACGTTAATAAGTCACTTGATCGTTGGCTTTGGAATTCTCCGGCTGTAATTGACGTAAAGTTTACGCCTTTATAGAAAATTTCATTTACTGGAAGTACGGTTGGTTGTAATTCCTTTTGTGAAATTTGTACACTACCTACATTTTCATCAATCTTTGTAAAATTGCTGTTAACCTCAGCGCGTTTAAAATAGTCCATTTCCGCCCATATATCTAAGTTTAAATTCGGTGTCTTATTACTTGCCATCTTTATCCGTCTCCTTCGGTGCTGTAATTTCGCTAATCTCCTTAAAGTCTCGGCCTTCTAGTTCGCTAAATGTTACGTCTTTATCGTTTGCCATCCCGCATTCCTCCTCATATAATTAAAAAAGCCGCCCCAGTTGGGACAGCCATTGCGAGCAAGATTTAATATTTCGCTCATTATAAAAAACTTGTTTTAGGTAAAATAAAAAGAAAACTAGAACTCTAGCTTATTTCAATTACTTTTATAACATTTCATCCCAATTAATAGTAAGAATTTTCATAAATATTTCTTAATATATAGTTCTTTCAACCCTTTCCGATATATAATAGATCTTATGAAAAGGAGGGGGATCAACTATGGATACAAATCAGCACATAGAAAAAATAAAAAAAGAGCTTAATAAACGTAATTTAGCTATAACGCTCAATCATTTTAATCAAATTATCTCATCTATCCAACAAAAAAATTGGGAATCAGCTAATAGTCAAATTCGTTCATTTTTAGAATCGCTATTTAATGACGTTTGTCAAATAACCTTAAAAAGTAACAAAACAGGCGGTGGAGCACGACAAGCACTACAAAAGGAAGGAATTATAGATGAAACACAAGCAAACTTCCTTTTTAGCTTTATGAAACTAGCTCATACAAAAGGCTCTCATCCAGGACTATCAAATGAAGATGAATCGATAAGTCGTTGGTACGCGTGTTTATCACTAGGTATACTAGGAACTTCATTATTTCCTACTATAATAAAAATTTCTGACGTTCTTACGGATGCTGGAATTAAAATACCTAATGTCCCTATAATTACGGATAACATGTTGGGAGGAGTTTGCCCAACATGTGAAGAGAAACAATTTCTAAGTCTGTGTACTATAATCGAAGAAAATGATGAGACTCATTATAAATGTAAAAATGGATGTCAAGATATTGTAGTTATCAGTAAACCTGCTAAAAATACTAAAAATGCTGTTGAGGGAAGAGGGTACCTTTTAAAAAATTATGTCATAAGAAACGCTCATGATATTTTAATCTTTACACCTAAGGGTATTGTTAAGCTTCCCAAATCCCCCGCAGCTCTTAAAAAGTTGTAACATTGAAGTCATTTGCAGAGAAGGATTGTTTCTCTGCAAATTTTTATTCTATTGTTATCAATGAGAAAGATTCAATTTGAGTATTAATTATTTGTTGTACTACCTCCGTACAATCTTTGTTTTCGGCTACATTATTATGAAATTTCTCTAAAAGCATATTATATTCTTTTATACTCATACGTTTGTTCTTCCTCCTTAATATAAAAAGCCACCCCGAAAGGGCAGCCTTAGTTCAACTTGATTTTTAATTCAACTTAGGTTCAACTATCAGCCTTGTTCGTTAGTTTTTTCCTCGTCAAGTATATAATGCTGGGGTTTATTTGCAGCACGCGCAAACTCTGCGCCAAACGCTTCTTGGATGGCGTTAAATTCTATTCCGTTTGGCAGGAAGATATCGCGACCAAACTCCGTAGCCATTCCAGCGTGAATTTCCTGCGCTTTCTTCTGTTCGTCCGTCATTGATTTATCGCGTACAGAAGTCAACGTATTTTGAAGATCGAGCTTATATTTCGCTTTCTCTGAGCCTGCGATATCTAATACCGACTGCACAACGGAAGGGAAATCGTTTAATACTTGTTTCGCCAAGTAAGCATCGTTCTGTGCTTCCGCAAAGGCTTTTAATTTACGCATTGCTTCGTCCGGACGCGTTTCTAACATAAGGTCCGTCTTTAATTCGGAAAACTCTCGCTCGAAAGATGCTAATTTTGTAGGCGATGGCTTAGCCGGTCCTTCGTTTAATAAAAATTCGGCAGCTACACTCGCTTTGACTACGGCTTTATCGTAATCTTCTCGTAGTTGACGGGCATTCTTAATAAAAGCTTCTCCGTACTGCTTTTGAAGAGCCTCGCGTTTTTTCATTCTACCTGTAGGCGATAAGTCTCTATCTTGGTTGATCTTTGACGCCTCTTCTCTAAATAAATTTCTAGCTGTCGATACAAGTCCTGCTGTTGAGTCTTTAATTTCTTGAAGTTTAGCTACGCTTTCCATCATTTCTTTAAATTTTGTCATGTTAAATCTCCTCCAATAATTTTTATAGGCAGATTAACTGCCCTTTTATGTGTTAAATCTCCTCAATACTATACATATCTAGTAATACTTCTTCGTCTTCATCTTCGTAGACGGGTTCTGGCCAGTATTCGATAGTGCCATCACGAAACAGCGTAGCTTTGCGAGCAGTGACAAAACCACCGTATTCATGTTCATAAACAGTAATTGCCTCTCCAATCTCCATTTCTTATCCCTCCCGTTTAATTTAAATTGATTTATGTCAGAATCATTAATATCAAAATAAAAAGCCTGCCCATGTATCGCTACTCAGGCAAGCCAAATTTAAAATTTATTTTCTTCTCATTATATATAAAGTATAGGTTACTATTGGACAATTCTTAAACGCATCCTTTGAATATTTTTAACAAATGCTTCATAGGAGTATCCCATATCTATAGCTGCTCTTCTGTAGTTCATCCTTGTATTTGGATACTTCTTATAGAAATCATCAGTTGATAGGTTACGTACATCGTCCCTAACATAGTTATATACACTAATAAGCAACGAAACTTGTTTTTTAGTTAGCTTCTTGGCAATTTCTCCTAAGGTCAGAACTTCACCCTCATCCTCAATATGAAATATTAATTGATATACATCCTCGTGAAGGAAATCGAATTCATTTATACCTTTCTCATAGTAATAAATCCATTTCCCATTACGTCTTTTTCTTCGCAACCCTTGAGATTCTGCTCTTAATTTAATAAATTCCGTATAGAAAACTAAGCAGACATAGCGAACAATCTCTTTATCACTTTTTTTAACGTCTACTCGCTCAAATGCGTATCTTAATGCTGGCCTTGCCCAATCTTCAAAAGCTTCTTCAAATAATTCATTATGGTACTGATCTTCTTCTGCATGTAAGGCTCTGAAGAAGTCGATATACTGTTCTAACTCCAGTACTCCTGCTGAATTCCAATGCTGTTCAAGCCTTTCAGGTAAAGGTCCATAATTATTAGCTCTCGTTAATTCCTCTTCCACTTCGAATTCTGCTAACAGCCTTTGGAAACTTACCCATTTCGGATAATACCCACGTCTAACAGTCCTAGCTAGACGTAGAAATGGCCATATCTCTGATTTTACCTTGGCGGAAATATAATCGATTATATCTTTGCGTTCCTCTGCTTCTAAATAGTCAATTCTCTGTATTCGGTGCTTAATTTCATCGATTACCTGAGTCGGACTACTTTTTATCATTGATTTCATCGTTTCACTCCCCCTCTTAACCTAACTTTTCGCTTAATTCAAATATTGTTTTCGCTGTCTCTAATGTTTTAGCGCCACCGGCGTATACAGCACGTGGATTTACAATCATTCCAGCCTTACCTTTAGATTTGAAGTCTGTTCCGAAGTAGCCGAACACTTTACTACCGTCGTATTTGATCTTATCTACAATACGAATAAGGTTTTCTGTACGTTCGTAACCTAGTAAAACAGCAAGCTTATCTATCGTAATGGGCTTAACGAGTTCTCTGCTAGGCTCAGTCGGATTGTAGCAAACGATATTATAGTTAAAGTTAATGAACGGTAGCACCGAGTATAGGACCGCAAGCTGTTTAATAGTTCGTCCGTTATAGGCGCTATATAATGCCCGAGCTGTTTTACGAAACAAGCGTGTATATGCAAGCTCACTTACATCAAACGGATGCTCCTCTGTATCTCCGCGATAGAAAACAGTTGGATTAATGAATAAGTTACCGTTTATTTCAGCTATAATTTCCGCTTCAGCCAAACGACTATAGAACTCTCCGAAGCGACTCCGGGACATATCGGTTAATTTCTGTAGACCCCCTCGGTTGATAGGCACACCGTTGTCGTATTTTAATTGACCTTCCGCCCAACTTGCGTAAGTACCGATGAACATCAGGCGGGCAAGATCGCTTTGTGTTAACGTAGGAAAGCGTTCCTCCATCGTTATGCAGCTACTAAAGAATGCGAAAACGAAGCCGCCATTTTCTCTCTGAAAGTCAGCCATCTTGCTACGGTTCTCGAAATTAGTCGTCATTTCTGGCGTTGGTGTGAATACTACGGTATATATGTCCGATACATCTTTTCCGTTTTTGGTCGTCATTTTTCCGTCTTCTATCGTTAGATTCTGCATGGCGCCTAAGTGCTGACGCTTTTGTTTATCCGTTAATCCTTGCCAAATTAAATGGTTTTCTCTTTGATTTATCGTCACTTCGTTATTCCTCCTCATATTTTCTGCGCTTTTCGGGAGCATTTTTCAAGAAACCTGCGCTTTTCGGGAGCATCTTAAAACACCCTAAAACCACTTGAAAACCCTATAAAATCAACGTTTATCTGCTATTTTCTTCGTATTTCTTTAATACTGGTATATCTTAATCAAGGTTTGTCTACGACGTCTAAAACCATCGAAAATAATTCACTTAAAGAACTTCAAACATTCCGCCTTCGTCCAAAACCAGTCCTCGGCGGCGTCATCTCTTACTTTTTAAAACCATCGCCCAGATAATATAAGTACTAATAGACGATAACTCTTTTAACGGATGATACCGGCTGCGACTGAACTTGGAGCAGACGGAATGTTTTAATATCTAGCGTTCTCACCTCCGTATTGAATTTGCGAATATATATTTTTATATAAAGCCGGCTTTTACCGGCGAATTTTCTATAACGTATCAGACGGTCTCCACCTCGATTTTGTACGAAAAATCCTCTCATTCACTATCTGCAACTGCGATGAAAATTGGACGTTGAATCAACTAACCAATATTACGCTCGATAAATTCGTTTGGCACAACGTATATAATGCAGCTAGTTCCGATAGTGGATATTATCCGCGAAATCTCCGAATTGGACGTCCTACTAAAAAATATGCAGGAGGAGCCTATCTCGCGCACATTAGCTATAAGACTCTATCGTAACGATTGGTACAAAATCTCCTTACATAAAAGAACGTTTCCACTTGCGATAGTGGAAACTTTTTTTGTCTATATAAGACTATACGAACGGAATTCCTAAATTGTACAACGCAAAAAAGCACCTGTTGCCTCAGATGCTCGCTTAATCTATATTAAATTGCCTGCCGCCAGCTTTTTAACGTCCGAGCCCGTTGCCGCGAGCCCTTTAATTAAGCGAAAATCCTTGCCTAAATCTTCGCTAATATGTTATAATTTGGGTGTGTTATAAATCGAATATTATTTGGAATCCGATGCCATACGGGATCCTCTGAGGTCTATCGCAGCCACGCGTTAGGCCTTTTTCGTGTTTACTTCCGCAAATCTTCGGAACATTTCCGCCACAGAAAGGTCCTTTAATGATTCGAAATCAATTTCCGTTACGATTTCTTCGGGATAGAACATGATATTAGTTATCGTCTGCCAGTCCGTAATAATACCGTTCTCATCCTTTTCCCTAATTACTTCGATATGCCAGCTGTCGCCAACACTCGTTACAACAGTATTTGGCGCGATTACAAGCGCTTGTTTCTCTTCAACCTCTAATTTCGGTTTAGTTATGCCGTAATCATACCAGTACTTAAGCGTTACAATCTCCATTGTTAAATCCCCCGCCCGAGCGCCATCATATTAGCTAATTTCGTTAAAAATCCGACTGCAGATAAATCAGGAATCTCACCTACATCAAACGTCTCTGATACTTTTTCGTCTAAATACAAGTGGAACAGCTCTTCGATGTACACAATTTCACCTTTCGAAGTCTCTGCAATTCTTTCGATTGTGATACCTGAGTCTGTATCAGCTCTAACTGCTATATCTTTACTAAGCCTAATGATTTCTTCTTTATCGTATACTACTTCAACCTCGCCATCTTCTTCAAAAGTCCACTTATAAATTACATTTTCCTTTTTCATTCAACAACAACCCCTTTCGATGATAAGTAGAGCATAAATTCAACAACATTCATACTAACCAACTTTCTTAACTCTGCTTGCATTTCAATATCCGGTATCGGAATATGAATCTCTGACAATATCTCACTGGTTGATTCAATCAATTGACCTAATTGATTACGTTTAATACGTTGAAGACGAATACCATCATCGTAGTAACCGTTGATATAAAGGTCGTTCCCTAACGAAATGTAGTCTTTCTCTTCAATCATCCAATGACCATCCCACCAATAAAGTAATTTTTCTCTTGTAAATTTCATTATCAACGCCTCCTTAATTACAGATTACACATGTGTAATTAGAAAGTCAACAATAATTTTAGAATATTGACTAAAAACTTACTAGTATGTAATATGTAATTATCAACTATGTTGGAGGTCATCCAAATGAACTATGATGTAAAGCCTCGTTTAGGTGAGATACTAAAAGAAAGAGAATTACGTCAGAAAGATCTCGCAAAAATGTCTAATTTAACGGAAGCAACTATAAGTCGTTTCGAAAGGCAAAGTCGCTATGAAATTTCTACGTTAGTGGCGATTAGCAAAGCGTTGGATTTATCAATCGAAGATTTATTTGTAATCAAAGAGAGCGCTGAATAGGCGTTTTTTTATTTCGTCTATTCTTCTCCTAACAGAAAACGTGTAGCTAGTCGTTCCATATCGTCCGCGCTTGTAAACACGTGTAGCCAGTAACCGTGTTAAAACCCGTGTAGTATCATGTGTACTTAACCGCGCACTAAAATAAGGATAGACCTCTACCCTGGGTTTGAAAATTTCGCACAAATTTTTTTCGAATCAGTTAATTTTCGTAAAAGAAGCCGCCTGGGTAAATACTTTACTATACTAAAGTGGGAGTTATTTTTATTTCGCATATTGTGTGAAGCCCTGATGGAGAGGAATAGGGCGATGCCGTTGGGGGTCCCGCCGTTGCCTCTACGATTGTCTCGCGCGCCTTTTTATACGCCTTGTTTTATGCATGTTTTTATTCATTCGTTGTTTTATTCGTGTTATTAAGAAACGCTTGATATCAACGGATTTATGAATGCATAAACGCGTGTGCAACGCAAACACTTACGAAACGCTACGAATCCCTTTATATCAACGGTTCTGACAATACGCTAGTTTACATAAGATATGTTCTCGGAACCAATTGTTGTATACGATTGTATAGCGTATACACATAACGGAGTGTGTATCGATAGTACTCCGACGTTCTGTGCGCAGCAACCCCCTGAGTTTTTGGCGGCTGTCTCCTTCGCGGGCATCGTGCTGGTGAAACGTCACACTATGCACCACCAATCGGAAGTAATCGGACGTCATAAATCCGCATTCCTACTATATAGTGCGTATAATGACGCCTCTTCTGATTAAATGGTACAGCGAAAGTTTTTAAACCACACGCAAATAAGCCTCCGTGCTGGTATTCCGCATAATTTTTCACAACAGAAAGGTTTATCGAAAGATGTATCCGGGTAAGTAAAAACTAGCCGAATTGTTTTTAGCACCCAAGGCTAAGTCGAAAACCCATACCTATTCTATATACGAAATAGGCCATCGATTAAGATGGTCTTTTTGTTGCGCTGATTAATTAGAAAAAGCACCCTTCACAGAGTGCTTAATCATTTATCTTTTTTCAATTTTCACAGTCACTTTATATGTTAAGACTAGTTGCCAGATCACATTAACTAATAACCCTATAGCAACCTCTTTTAATAACGGGAATTTAAATATAAATACAAAAATATCCATAACTATCCTACTCACCTCGCTCTACTTTAAAAAATAAAAGTATTAAGCAGGTCTCCTGACTTAGGCGTTTCTTTACTCCGGATATCTCTTTCCACCCTTGCCTTATCCGTTTCATCAGCCTTCACAGTTGCGTTGGACAGCTCTGGATTTACACCAGATTCCCTATTCAGCTCTATAACTGGGAACTATAGAGTCACTTAATAAGAATTATTAAACTATTCTAATTATAACCGATTTTTAATTAAGATACAAATAATTTTCAGTTATAATCGTTTGTACTTTCATTGTACATACCTCCGAATTACTGCGGTAGCTACCGCAGTTTCTACCGCGGAATGTGCTACCGCGGTTTTAATACGTTGAGACTAAGCGAGAGTAGGCTACCGCAGTTCTGTTAGGAGCGAAAAATCGTATGCAATTAACTACTTTAGTTTGATTGACTATACACAACCCGACGTTTAAAATTTATAGCGCAGACTCCGGAAAGCTGGCGGGCAATTAATTCGAAATTAGTGTAAGTATCTTACAGGCAGAGATATTTGCTCTGAAAAAATTATCCGGAGGTATTAATATGCCAATTAAAGTAGTAGACCATAGTTTCCGAACTAACTTAAAGTTAAACGATGTTCTGGTTACAGAAGGTGAAAATTATTACATAGTTTTAGAAAATGACTCAGTAGAGTATCCTTACAGAATTGTCGATATCCAAACTTTTAAGACTAAGCGCAAATTAAGCAAACTAGAGAAACAAGTAAACTACAGTGGATCTAGTCTTTGTATTGGTCAGTTAGAAAAGATAATTGATGGCAAAGAGTTTGAATTAAGTTTTGTTATCAAGCCTAGAGAACCCTTGCTTTAACGCAGGGTTTTATTCGTATGCTAACCAATCAAACAACGGATTCTCCCTACGCTTCCATACCGCCAACTTCGCCTCCACTACACGATAAAAATATCCTTCGAAGGTGTTACGTATCTTACTCGCCTTCTGTGCAAATACGGACTCCTTAAACGCTTTAATCACATCGCTTAATACTTCGCACTCTTCTACCGGTCTACTCACCGCACTTTTCTTATACGCAATTAATACACGGTTCCACAAACGATAAATAATGTCTGCTGAGCGATAAAACGGCGCAGTAGCATCTACGAATCCCTGCGGAACATTAGACGGTGTAAATGATTCGTCGAGTGGGACGTCCTTTACGTTAATTCGTTTATTTATTCTCTTAGAAGGCGATGTTTTAGCAATCACAGTTTCGGAGCCCACTTTCGCCTGCTCAGCGCTTGGTACATCTACGCTTTCCGCCTCTTCACGGGATGACATTTCCGCAGTGACATCCGGGGTGACACAACTGTCAACAGCTCGAATTACGTATACGTTATGACCAGATCCGCCCTTCTCTCTCATCGTTGCTTTACGCTCAATTACACCGTAAGATTCCAACGTTTTTAATGCACGCTGAACAGTACGTTTGCTGCTCTCTGTTAACTTGGCGATAGTATCTACTTTTAAGAACGCTACGCCAACGATTTTACATCCGTAACGGGATATGGTCTTTAAAACGTTAATAACCGATGGTGCTAATTCGTGTTTGTATGTATATAAGAAGCCACGGATAGCTTCGTTCATTGCTGCGACAGTTTCAAATGACTGCAGTTGTTTCATTTCTGTATAGTTAGCCGACTTTAACATCTTGTTTACTCCTCTCTCTTAAGAGGACACCAGCAAAATAGACACAATTAAATAAGCGTTTGACTATCACGCTTTTTTTCTATATTATTTTAGGTAGGGTTGGGCATCTACTTTTGTGGGTGCTCTTTTTTATTTTTATTTAGAAGCGAAAATTATTTATATTTTTAAGTGGACTGAATTGCTTATGTCCCTCGGCTACTTCATTACTAAATAGATTTACATATACTTTCGTCATATCTAGCGATGTATGGCCTAGAATAGCTTGCAACTGAAATGCGTTAGCTCCGTTCATTACACATAACTTAGCAAACGTATGACGTAAGGTATGGCAACTAACTCTGACGTCTGTTATCTTCGCCTTTCTAGCGCAACCAGTGATGCGATTCTGAATCTGGCGTTTGCTAATCGATGTCCCATCTAACGTTACAAACAAAGCGTCTGTAATTGTCTCGCCTCGGAGATTCAAATACTTACGAAGCTGATCCTTCATTTTAGATTGAATCGGTACTAATCTTTCACGGTAACTCTTAGCGTTACGGATACGAATAACTCCATTACTGAAATTAATATCTTCAACATTTATTCCGGTCAATTCATTCGCTCTAACGCCTGTTTCAACTAACAACATAATAATTGTGTAATCGCGTACGCCTACAAATGTCCGCAAGTTACATGCGTTTAGGAGTTTATTTATTTGCGCTACCGTGAGTGTTTCTACAACTTCTTTGCGGTGTCTTAACAGTTGGATTTGATCCATTGGGTTACGTTTGATATAACGCTGGTTATAGAGGAAATTGAAGAACGCCCGTATTGCTCGCAGCCTCGTATTAATACTGACCGGCTTAATACCGTGCTCTTTCATGTGTAGGATTACATTACGTTTAATTACTTCTGTGGTAATGGTTTCGGCGTTAAGCTCTACGCCCTGCGCCTCAATAGAACGCATAAACGTTGATAACTCATTGCGGTAAAACCTAATTGAATGTTCTCGGAGATTCCTAACGGTGCAGTCATCAATAAATATATCAATCAACTCTTCTAGCGTAAAATTACTCGCAGGCAAGACGCCTGCTAACGCTCTCATTTCTTCGGTGGTCAATTCATTGCTACGTCGACTCATTTCCGACACCCCCACGTACGATATAGTTCATACGATTTTGAGCGTAAAATAGTACGCGGACAAATAAAAAACGTCTTCCTACAAACGTAGAAAGACGTTGATAACTCGATATGTATGTTTCCGATTGGTTGTACGTTGGGTTATCCGCTGCCGACCTTCGATTTTGAGTCGTGCGCGTCTGCCAATTCCGCCACATCGGCAAAATAAAAAAGGCAAGTTAAAATTATAAATGGTGCCGAGGGCCGGACTTGAACCGGCACGGTAGTCACCTACCGCAGGATTTTAAGTCCTGTGTGTCTGCCAATTCCACCACCCCGGCAGCTTGTAAATAAATGGAGGCGGCAACCGGATTTGAACCGGTGATAAAGGTTTTGCAGACCTCTGCCTTACCACTTGGCTATGCCGCCATTTACTCAAGACTAAATAACTTTATTAAAATTGGAGCGGAAGACGAGGTTCGAACTCGCGACCCCCACCTTGGCAAGGTGGTGTTCTACCACTGAACTACTTCCGCAAATATGGCTGGGCTAGCTGGATTCGAACCAACGCATGACGGAATCAAAATCCGTTGCCTTACCGCTTGGCGATAGCCCAATATTGGAATATGCATATCGTTTATAAATGGGGCGACTGATGGGAATCGAACCCACGAATGCCGGAACCACAATCCGGTGCGTTAACCACTTCGCCACAATCGCCACGTATATATGCAATATTATTTTTATAATTGGCAGGGGCAGTAGGAATCGAACCCACACTGACGGTTTTGGAGACCGTAGTTCTACCTTTAAACTATGCCCCTGTAAATGGTGGAGGGGGGCAGATTCGAACTGCCGAACCCGAAGGAGCGGATTTACAGTCCGCCGCGTTTAGCCACTTCGCTACCCCTCCACAATAACTGTGGTGCCGGCAAGAGGACTTGAACCCCCAACCTACTGATTACAAGTCAGTTGCTCTACCAGTTGAGCTACACCGGCATTTTAAAAACATTTCTTTTTAAAATGGTGGCTCGGGACGGAATCGAACCGCCGACACAAGGATTTTCAGTCCTTTGCTCTACCAACTGAGCTACCGAGCCTTATTAAATTTAAAATGGCGGTCCCGACGGGAATCGAACCCGCGATCTCCTGCGTGACAGGCAGGCATGTTAACCGCTACACCACGGGACCACTTGGTTGCGGGGACAGGATTTGAACCTGCGACCTTCGGGTTATGAGCCCGACGAGCTACCGAACTGCTCCACCCCGCGATGATAATATATGGTGGAGGATGACGGGATCGAACCGCCGACCCCCTGCTTGTAAGGCAGGTGCTCTCCCAGCTGAGCTAATCCTCCACTATTATGTAGATAAAAATAAATGGTGACCCGTACGGGATTCGAACCCGTGTTACCGCCGTGAAAGGGCGGTGTCTTAACCGCTTGACCAACGGGCCACTGTGCTAATTAAATAAAAATGGCGGAGAGCAAGGGATTTGAACCCTTGAGACAGCGTTAACCGCCTACACGATTTCCAATCGTGCTCCTTCGGCCACTCGGACAGCTCTCCAAATGGCTCCACAGGTAGGACTCGAACCTACGACCGATCGGTTAACAGCCGATAGCTCTACCACTGAGCTACTGTGGAATAATAACAGCCTGGCAACGTCCTACTCTCACAGGGACAAAGTCCCAACTACCATTGGCGCTAAAGAGCTTAACTTCCGTGTTCGGTATGGGAACGGGTGTGACCTCTTCGCTATCGCCACCAGACATATTATATTATACATGATTTGATAAAGAAAGCAAGACTTTTTAAAAAAGTTTTGTTCTCTCAAAACTAGGTAACAATTTGCTGAGTAAAGCTTACGCTTTTAAAGTTTGGTTAAGTCCTCGATCGATTAGTATCAGTCAGCTACACATGTCGCCACGCTTCCACCTCTGACCTATCAACCTGATCATCTTTCAGGGATCTTACTAGCTTACGCTATGGGAAATCTCATCTTG